>NZ_CP011371.1:3885688-5180917 GCF_001017435.1 Caldimonas brevitalea | reverse complement strand
TCTCCAGGCGCCGCCGGTTCTCGACCTGGTCGTCGGGATAGGTCAGGTCGAGTATCGGGCGGCCGATCAAGGCCTCGGTCTCGTAGCCCAACATCCCGGCCAGGCAGTCGTTGACGCGCAGCAAGCGGCGGCTGTCGGGGTCTGCCTGCGCCATGCCGACGTTGGCCGCTTCGAAGAGGGTGCGAAACTGCTCTTCGCTGCTGACGAGCTTCTGTTCCAACTGCTTGCGCGGCGTGATGTCCCACAGCAAGCCGCTGATGCAGCGGTGACCGGTCGAGGTGTCCCTCCCGACGTGCGCTCGTTCTTCGAGCCATACCACTGCGCCGCCATGGGGCTGGACGATGCGGAACTCGCTGTGCCAATGGCCCCCCGCGCCCTGCGTCAGCGCCGCTTCGAAAGCGGTCCGGTAGCCGGCACTGTCGGCGGAGTGGAGCCAGCGCAGTGCAGGCGGCAAGTCGTCGATGGGGTCGCCGGATCGCAGACCGAAGAGTGTCGGCAATGTGCGACAGACCGAGCCGCGGTCGTCCTCGACATCCCATTCCCAAGTGGCGATGCGGGCCTGTGCGAGCAATGCTTGCAGTTTCGACCCCACCGGGCCCTCTTGGCGACGTGCGCTCTTGTCTGACCTACGGCTGCCCGGCATCGTCGACCCTTCTCGCTGCGCTTCCCTGTCTGGCCCTGCAAACTCCGCGGTGCGGACGCCCGGCATACGCCGATGACCCACCCTCACGGGGTGGCTCGATGGGTCCTGCGACCACGGTGGTCGCTGGTCTGCCTGTGCCGTGTAGCACCACGGCGCGTGTTGTCCCGCTTCCCTCGAGTTGTTGCTCCTATCCTCGGTCTCCCGGGGCCCCCGCGTCAAAGCGCAACCCTCGTGCGGCCAGCGGATTCGGGAGGCGGGTGGGTCGCGCTTTCGTCAATGTGCTTTTGCGTCCCCGGGGGCGGGAGCAGGTCCGGCAAGGGCCCCTGGGCACGCGCGCGGAAACCCATCTTACGTTTGGTGGAGGCTCCCGCCGGCCGACCCTGTGTCTTCTCCTGCCGCAGGGCGGTATCGGAATGCTGCTTGCTCGACCGGCGAGCCAGCGCAGCAAAAGCCGGCAGGCGACAACAGATGTTGTCGCGACCGACTCTGTTGCCGGCGATGGGTCTTGCGCGGCCACCACCACCAAGGAGCTTGCATGATGCGACTCGCCTTCCTCCCCCTCACATGCCTGGCGCTCGGCGCCTGTGGCACCCTGCGCGTTCCTGACGATCGGCCGCAGGTCGGCGTGAACTACCAGTTCGAGCGGCGCCATGCGTGCGGCGACGGACCCTACAAGATGGCGATGGCGCGGCTGTCACGCAGTTCGCCCCGCCTGGAGCTGACGCAACTGCCGCCGCAGACACGCGTCGTCAAGGTGGAGATGGTCGACCTCGACCTGCTCAGCTTCGATCACGGCGGCGGCGAAGCGACCGTGGCGCAGGGCGGCAGCGCCACGCTACCGGAAGGGGCGCTCAAGGCATGGTCCGGCCCCTGCCCGCCGACCGGCGCCGACCATCGTTATGAGATGCGTGTCGAGGCGCGTGACGCGCAAGGCAAGTCGCTGGCCTCCGGCAAGCAGGTGCGCACCTGCTGCAAACAATTCGAAGCGCGGTAGCGGCCGGTGGCGTGGCACGCCCGCGTCGTCACGCACGCAGCAGCGGCACGGCGGGCTGGCGTGTCGCAACGCGCCAGCGCCAGGATGTAAACGTGTCGATCGTATCGATCAGGCGCCTGCGGCGTCCGCCGCGGCATTCGTCTTCCAGGTGCGCGGCGCGTCGGGTGAGCCCGCTTCGGGCGCGGCGGCCATCCTGAGGGTACGGCCCTGGACCGTGACGCGCTGACCCACCGCGGGTGCCTGCGGATGCGACACGGTGCGCAGGGTGCCATCGTCCATGCGCACCTTGACGCGATAGACGGTCACGCTGCGGGCGCGTTTCTCGATCTCATGCCCGGCGAAGCCGCCACCCACCGCACCGACCACCGTCATGGCCTTGCGGCCGTTGCCTTTGCCGACCTGGTTGCCCAGCAGGCCGCCGACCACACCGCCGGCCACGGCGCCGACGCCGGTCCCCTCGCCCTTGTGCTGGACCGCGCGGACCGATTCGACGACACCGCAATGGCGGCATACCGCCGCCGCCGCCGGCTGCATCTCGCGGGCCTCTGGCTCCCGCGGGGCGTCCCGGGTCGGTTCGGGCGGCACCAAAGATGCGGGGCGGCCCTCGGACGGCGTTTGCGGCGGAACCAGCGTCGCGCTCTCGGTCGGGGCGGCGAGTTGTGGACCCGTTTGCAGCGCCTGAACCGGAGCGGCAGCGGACGTTGCCGGAGCGGGGCTGCGCGCCTGCAGCACCAGCGCCGAGGCCAGTCCGCCGATGGTGAACAGGGCGACGCCGCCAGCCATCCAGACCGCCCGCGGCAGTGCCGTCAAGCCGTGCGGTGGCGCCGCGACCGGAGCTGCGGCATCGAGAGACGAGGAGGGGGTGTTCATGGGAAGCCCTTTCTTTTTGCTGTCGAGCCGTCGCTGGGAGCGAACGGCCCCGCGCATTCAACGTTCGATCGACGCGTTGGGCATCGATGCAGGACGCCGAGATGTCACTGACTGTCAAATCCACGCGGCTGGGATAACGCGAAGACACCACGATTGCGACTGATGACGTCCGCCGCAGCCGCCGGCGCCGCCGGAGAGTGCATCGAGACTGACCCAGGACAAGCCCGGCGGGGCGCCGGCCGGCTAGCGTGCGGTGCTTGTGAGTTTCTTTTCCAGATGACATGACCCTCGCTGTTCCGAATGCCGCCCCGGCTTCCCCGCACACCGATCCCGACCTGTGGTCAGCGCTTTCCGCCAGCGGCCTGCGCGCTTTGCTGTTCGGTGGCCGCCGGCTGCTGCCCATCGTCCAGGGGGGCATGGGCATCGGGGTGTCGGCGCACCGGCTGGCGGGGGCCGTGGCGGCCCTCGGCGGTGTCGGCACGTTGTCGTCCGTCGACTTGCGGCGCCACCACCCCGACCTGATGGAGCGCACCCGCGGCCTGGGCGTCGGGGCGGCGGCGAAGGAGGCGATCAACGCGGCCAACCTGGAGGCGTTGACGCGTGAAATCGCCGCGGCGCGCGAGCGCAGCGGCGGGCGCGGACTGCTCGCGGTGAACGTGATGCGCGCGGTCAGCGAGTACGCACCCTACGTGACCCGCGCCCTGCAATGCGGCATCGACGCCGTCGTGGTGGGCGCGGGCCTGCCGCTCGATCTGCCGGAACTGGCCGCCGACCATCCGAAGGCGCTGCTGGTGCCCATCCTGTCGGACGCTCGCGGCGTGCAGCTGGTGGTGCGCAAATGGGAGCGCAGGCAACGTTTGCCCGACGCCATCGTGCTCGAACATCCCAAACACGCCGGCGGGCACCTGGGCGCCGCCAAGATCGAAGACCTCGACGATGTGCGCTTCGACTTCGACCAGTCGGTGCCACAGACGCTGGCCGTGCTGCGCGCCGCCGGCGTCGAGCGCGAGGTGCCGGTGATCGCGGCCGGCGGCATCCGCACGCTGGCCCACATCCGCCGCCTGCAAGACCTGGGTGCGAGTGCCGTGCAACTCGGCACACCGTTCGCGGTGACCACCGAGTCGGACGCGCATCCCGAGTTCAAGCGCGTGCTGGCCGAGGCGAGCGACGACGATCTGGTCGAGTTCACCAGCGTGGCTGGGCTGCCGGCGCGTGCGGTCGCAACGCCGTGGTTGAAGGCCTATCTGAAGGTCGAACCCCGCTTGCAGGCGGTCGCGCATGCCAAGGCGCGCTGCACCAAGGTGTTCGACTGCCTGGCGCAATGCGGCCTGCGCGACGGCAAGGCCGGATGGGGCCAGTTCTGCATCGACCAGCAGCTGGCGGCGGCCTTGCGCGGCGACGTCAAGCGCGGCCTGTTCTTCCGGGGCCGTGGCGCGCTGCCTTTCGGCAGCCAGATGCGCAGCGTGCGCGAGTTGTTGTTGCGCTTGCTTGGCGCCGACGGGCCCATCGCGCCTTCACCCGTTTGACGTCACGAAACACCGTTGATGCGGCGCAAAACGCCGGTCTCGGCGCTCGCTAAAGTGCCCGGCGATGATGAACTCCACCCCTGTCTCGAAGCGGCCCGAACTGGTGTGTCCCGCCGGTTCGTTGCGCGCGCTGCAACTGGCAGTCGACGCCGGTGCCGACGCGGTCTACCTCGGCCTGCGCAACGCCACCAACGCGCGCAACTTTCCTGGGCTGAACTTCGACGCGACCACCCTCCGCGAGGGCATGGCCTATGCGCACGCGCGCGGGCGCAAGGTGTTGATGGCGTTGAACACCTATGCCGACGCCGCCGACCCGTCGCCCTGGTACCGTGCGGTCGACGCCGCGGCCGAGTTGGGCGCCGACGCGCTGATTGCCGCGGACATCGCCGTGCTGGCCTATGCGTACGCCCGTCACCCTTCGCTGCCCTTGCATCTGTCGGTGCAGGCGTCGGCTACCAGCTATGAAGCGATTGCCTTCTACCGCGAGCGCTACGGCATACGGCGTGCGGTGCTGCCGAGGGTGTTGACGCTGTCGCAGGTCGGCCATCTGCTGCGCCATACCGAGGTCGACATCGAGGTGTTCGGCTTCGGCAGCCTGTGCGTGATGGTGGAAGGCCGCTGCGCCTTGTCGTCGTATGCCACCGGGCAGTCGCCCAACGGCGCCGGCGTCTGCTCGCCGCCGTCGGCGGTGCGCTGGCAGGAAAGCGGCGAGGACGTGGACGTGCGGCTCAACGGGCTGCTGATCGACCGCTATGCACCCGACGAGCCGCGTGGCTACCCGACGCTGTGCAAGGGGCGGTTCGAGGTCGCCGGTCGACGCGACTACGCGCTCGAGGAGCCGACCAGTTTGAACACGCTCGCCATCCTGCCCGAGCTGATACGGCTGGGCGTGCGGGCCATCAAGATCGAGGGCCGCCAGCGCAGCCCGTCCTATGTCGAGCAGGTGACCCGGGTGTGGCGCCAGGCCATCGACCAGGCCGGCGCCGACGCCGAGCGATTCAAGGTCCAACCGGCGTGGACGGCGGCGCTGGGCCATTTGGCCGAAGGCCAGCAGCACAGCCTGGGCGCTTACGACCGCCCCTGGCGGTGAACGAACGGTATGGACGATCGGAAGGAAATGCCGATGCGGATCGCCCTGACGGTGGGCCCGGTGCTGACCTACTGGACGCGCACCGCGCTGCTGCAGTTCTACGCCGAGGTGGCCGAATCGGCCGCCGACACCGTCGTGCTCGGCGAGGTGGTGTGCTCGCGGCGGCACCAGATGAAGACCGACGACTGGCTCGCGCTGGCACACGACCTCGCGGCGACCGGCAAGGAGGTGGTGCTGGCGAGCCAGGCCCTGATCGAGTCGGAGGCCGAACTGCGCACGCTGCGACGGCTGGTGTCCCAGGGCGATCACCTGGTCGAGGCCGGCGATGCCTCGGCCTTGCGCTTGCTGGCGCAGGCCGGTGCACCGTTTGTCGTCGGCCCGCATGTCAACGTCTACAGCCGTCCGGCGCTGCAAGAGCTGGCGCTGCTCGGCGCTTGCCGCTGGGTCGCGTCGGTGGAGCAGCCGCTGCGCACGCTGGCGCTGGTGAATCCGCCGGGCCAACCGGTGCGGACCCGCCACGAGGGTGCACCGCTTGCGACCGAAGCCTGGGGCTACGGCCGGATGCCGCTCGCATTTTCAGCGCGCTGCTTCACCGCCCGCCATCACCGCCTGCAGAAAGACCAGTGCGAGTTTCGCTGCGCCGACGACCCCGACGGCCTGCTCTTGCGGACCGGCGACGGTGTGCCGTTTCTGGTGCTCAACGGCATCCAGACCCAGTCGGCGGCGCAGCAGTGTTTGCTCGGCGAGCGCGACGCGCTGCTGGCCGCCGGCGTCTCGCGGTTGCGCTTGTCGCCGCGCTCGCACGGGTTTGCTGCCGTCATCGAGGCGTTCGAGCAGGTCATGAACCACGGGGCGAACGCGCAGGACGCGCTGGCCTGCCTGCAAGCGAGCAGCTTGCCCGGAGGCCTGGCCGACGGCTATGCACATGGGGCCGCCGGCCTCGAATGGAGTGGACGATGAACACCTCCCCGCAGCTCCCCTGGTGGCGCGTGACCGAGCTGGCCGAGCGGCTGGTGCCGCTGGTGCAGCGATTGCCGATGCAGCCGCCCGCGGTGGCCCTGGCGCTGGCGCTGAACCGGTGGTTGCTGCCGCGTTTGCCGCAGGACATGCGTGCGGCGTTGTCAGGCCATACCGTCGAGGTGGCGGTGCTCGACCTGGGCTTGCGGCTGCGCTTGCAGCTGTCGTCGCACGGCTTCGGCGTGGCACCGCGCGGCGCGCAGCCGGCCTTGCGCATCGCCGCGGCGGTGCCGGCCTACTGGCGCTTGCTGTGCGGCACAGACGACGCCGACCGGCTGTTCTTCGAACGGGCGCTGGTGATGGAGGGCGACACCGAACTGGGCCTGGTGTTGAAGAACACGCTCGATGCCATCGGGCCGTTGTGGCGCTGAGGGTCGTGGGCCCGGCACCGGGAAGACCGATGGGCGTTGCCGTGCTTCCACCGAAGGCTGATCGGGGTCAAAACGCCCGGGGGCGCGGCTCGCTACCGTGCGGAACGTCCGATCCTGGATGCCAGACGAAAACCGCCATGACCTCCGAGACCCTCGCCGCTGCTGCTGCTGCCGCCGCCGCCATCACATCCGCTACGCCTGCTGCGCCGTTGCCGGCCCAGCCCATCAGCGAAGAAGTACTGCTCGAAAAGTATGCAAAGGGCGACGAGCAATGTGTGGCCGACGTGCGGCGGCGCGTCGCGCGGGCGCTCGCGGCCTGCGAGGCCCCGGAGCAGCGCTCGCACTGGGAAGCGCTGTTTCGGCAGGCGCAGGAAGACGGCTTCATACCCGCCGGGCGCATCAATTCCGCGGCCGGCACCGACCTCGCCGCGACGCTGATCAACTGCTTCGTCCAGCCTGTCGGCGATTCGATCGCACAGGACGACGAAGGCCATCCCGGCATCTACACGGCGTTGACCGAGGCCGCCGAAACCATGCGCCGCGGGGGCGGCGTGGGCTACGACTTCTCGCGCATCCGCCCGCGCGGGGCCTGGGTGGGCAGCACCCAGTCGAATGCCTCCGGACCGGTGTCGTATATGCGCGTGTTCGACCGCTCCTGCGAAACAGTCGAATCGGCCGGCGCGCGCCGCGGCGCGCAGATGGGGGTGCTGCGCTGCGACCATCCCGACATCGAGGAGTTCATCCACGCCAAGGACACCGGCGACCTGCGCAACTTCAACCTCTCCGTGGGCGTGACCGACAGCTTCATGCAGGCGGTGCGGGCCGACGCGGAGGTGGAACTGACGCACCGCTGCGAGCCCGGCGTGAAGCAGAAGGCGGCCGGGGCTTATCGGCGTGATGACGGCCTGTGGGTGTACCGCCGGCTGCCGGCGCGTGTGTTGTGGGACCAGGTCATGCGCTCGACCTACGACCACGCCGAGCCGGGTGTCTTGTTTCTCGACCGCATCAACCAAGACAACAACCTGTCGTATTGCGAGTCGATCGCGGCGACCAACCCGTGCGCCGAGCAGCCGCTGCCACCTTATGGCTGTTGCTGCCTCGGCTCGATCGCGCTGACGCACTACGTGATCGACCCCTTCGAGCCCGGTGCCCGCTTCGACGAAGAGGGCTTCGCCCGCCAGGTGCGCGTGGCCGTGCGCATGCTCGACAACGTGCTCGACGTCACGCACTGGCCCTTGCCGCGCCAACAGGAGGAGGCACGCGACAAGCGCCGCATCGGGCTCGGGTTCACCGGTCTTGGCGATGCGCTGGTGATGCTCAACCTGCGCTACGACCGCGAGCCGGCCCGGGCCATGGCACGGCGTATCGCGGAGTTGATGCGCGATACCGCCTACGACACGTCGGTCGAGCTGGCGCGCGAACGCGGCGCCTTCCCGCTGTTCAATGCCGACCTGTACCTGCGCCGCGGCACCTTCGCATCACGCTTGCCGGCCGCACTGAAGGAGCGCATCCGGGCACACGGGCTGCGCAATTCCCACCTGCTGTCGATCGCGCCCACCGGCACCATCAGCCTGGCCTTCGCCGACAACGCCAGCAACGGCATCGAGCCGGCGTTCTCGTGGAGCTACCGGCGCAAGAAGCGCATGCCCGACGGCAGCCACCAGGACCATATGGTCGAAGACCATGCATGGCGGCTCTACCGGCACTTGAAAGGGCCTGCAGCGCCGCTCACCGAGGCCTTCGTCACCGCGCTGGAGATGAGTGCCGAGGCCCACCAGAAGATGGTTGCCGCGGTCGCGCCATACATCGACACGGCGATCTCGAAGACCGTCAACGTGCCTGAGGACTATCCATATGCCGAGTTCCAGGATCTTTATCTGCGGGCCTGGGAAGCGGGCCTGAAGGGCCTGGCCACCTACCGGCCCAACTCGGTGCTGGGGGCGGTGTTGACGGTGGCCCCGACGCCGACAGCCCCGGTCGCGCCCACCCCCTCCGACGCCACCAACCGGCGCCTCGCGCTGGAGCGGTTGCCCGAGCCGGTGCTGGCGTCGCTGCGCTGGCCGGGGCGCCCGGACCTGCCGGCCGGCAACAGCGCCTGGACCTACATGATCGAGCATGCACACGGCAAGTTCGGCCTGTTCGTCGGCGAGCTGCCGGCCGGAGCGGATGCGGCGCGGCCGCTGCCCTTCGAGGTGTGGGTCAACGGGGCCGAGCAGCCGCGCGGGCTCGGTGCCCTGGCCAAAACCTTGTCGATGGACTTGCGCACGCGCGATGCGGCGTGGGTGCGGTTGAAGCTCGACGCCTTGGCGACGGTGCAGGAGGAGCGTGCCTTCGAGATGCCGTTCCCGCCCGACGGCCAGCGCAGGCCCTTCCCCGGGGTGGTGGCCGCCACCGCCGCGGTGGTGCGCTGGCGTTGCGAACAGCTGGGGCTGTGGGACGCAGGCGCAGCGCAAGCACCGACACCGGTGCTCGATGCGATGTTCAGCCGCGATGAGCCGCGCACCGGCACGCCGGGCACGCTGGCCTGGGCCGCCGATGTGCACAACCCGAGCACCGGCGAGGAGTTCACGCTGACCTTGAAGGAAATCGTGCTGCCCGGCGCCGATGGGAACCCGCGCACCCGGCCCTGCGCGCTCGGCTTCTCGGGCAACTACCCGCGCGCCCTCGACGGCCTGGCCCGTGTGCTGTCGCTCGACATGCGGGTGATCGACCCGGCCTGGATCGGCATGAAGCTGCGCAAGCTGCTGAGCTATGCCGAGCCGCTCGGCCACTTCATGGCCTTCGTGCCGGGCTTGCCGCCGCAGGCGCGGCGCCAGCAGACCTGGCCGTCGACGGTGGCCTACATCGCCCGGCTCATCATCCACCGCTATGCGATGTTGGGGGTACTCGACGAAAACGGTCACCCGCTGCAGGAGATGGGGGTGCTGATGGCGCCGGCCGGCAAGGTCGAGGCCGCGGTGCCGATGGCGGGCAGCCGCTGCCCGGAGTGCGGCAACCACACGATGATCCAGAAGGACGGCTGCCAGTTCTGCACCGCGTGCGGGCATCTGGGGAGTTGCGGCTGAACGGTGCCGCAGGCGCGGGCGTCAGGGCCGCCATCAGGCCCGAGCGAGCACTGAGGGCAGAGGCGGCCGGCTCAAACCGGCGCGACGTTGAAGCGGGCACACAGGGCTTCCAGAAGGTCCGGAGGCAGCGGCCTGTATTGGTCCCTGGCCAACCCGCTGCGCTGGAAAACGGCATAACAGAACGAACTGTTGAGTTGCCGACTGGCGTACCGGATGCCGTCGACGTCGGGGCGAGCCGTGTGGATGGCGGCGCTCCATTGCTGCGGAATGCCATAGTCGTTGCCCGCGGAGATGTCGTTGTTCAGCCCGAGAGCCTTCAGGGCCGGTCCGGTCAGATCGGCCATCAACAGCTGTGGTTTTGCAGGGTGCCGGAAGTTCACGAGCGAGCGTCCGGTCAACACCGCCTTGGGCACTTCGAACCGCCCGGTGTCGGTGTTGAACAGCGAGTTTTCGTGGATGCACGATTCGGCGAATGCCACTTCGGGGAGGTGGCCGACGTAGAGCACGCCGAAGGTCGCCGCGCCAACGGCGCCGCCCGGGTCGTCGAAGCGGTAGTGGCCGCGGGTGGCCCAGTAAGGCTCGGTGTCAGGAAATTTGCTGAACCTCCACAGGTCCTGCGTCGACACCGGCACCACTTGCAGGCGGGACTCGAAACTGCCTTTCTTGGGCTTACGCAGCATGCGCGCCTGCCGCCGTCGACGTATCGGCACCCACGGCGGGGCGCAATTCTTCTGCGTACGCACCGGCGAGCTGCAGGACGGCGGCGAGCTTGCCGTCCTTGAGCGCTTCGGTCACGGTCCGGTTGCCGAGGGCGCCGTGTTTGCGACTCCAGAAAACGATGCTGGTGATCTCGTCCAAGGGCTGCAGCGCCCGGCAAACCTTTGCCACGTCCTGGGACGCAAGTTCCAAGAAGCCCGCCGGGTAATACTGGCGGTTGGCGATCTTCATCCGGACCAGGTCACCGCGCTCCGCAGCCTGGTCGAGCGCCTGTCGACTCACCCCCCATGCTTTGCGCAGCTCGGCCGAGCCGACCACCAGGCCCTGGTCGACCCAACGGCGGCGGACCGATTCAGACCCTTCGACCACCACGTGCTCCTGCACCGGCAGGCGGTGGCGCAGCTCTTGTAGGGCGAGGTCGATGCGCTCGGTCGACGCCGGACCGCTGGTGCGGCGCTCGGTGAGCTGATCGGCCTGCCTGGTGATCAGGGCCTGGATCTGGCGTTCCTGCATCGCGACCTGGTCGCGTAGCTGGTGGACCAGCGCTCGCAACTCGTCGACCACGGTCGTGAGCAGGGGCGGCGCCTCGTTGGCCACGCGGTGCGGGCGCTTCAAACCCGTCGTGTTCGAGCGCTTGGCCGCGGCCGTCTTCTTCGTCGGCTCGCCAGGTCTTGGACGCTTGGGCGCTGGGTTTTGGGCCATGTCGCGAAGCATAGTGGCCACAGGCTCCAAGAGCAAGGTGAGGGCAAGCAAAGCAAGCAGGGTTGTGATGGGTCTCGTGCTGTACTGGGAAGCAATTCCTTGTATCCGTCATTCAAGCGCTTGCTTGACCTGAGTACACTCACAGGGACAGGGGTCGGCTGTACAGCCTCTGGCAGTTCACTTGCCACGTGTCGCCGATGCCGCCATGTCCACCTCCAGACGCTCCCTCGTTTCGGTTCGCCGCCCGCCCAATGAGGCGGTGCACTCCACCGCCGCACGCTCGGCCCGCGGCCGGCGCTCGCCGGCGGGTGTGCCGGGCGGCTCGCCCGCGCGTCAGCGACTGCTGGACGAGGCGACGCGCATCTTCGCGCAGAAGGGTTACGCCGCCGCGTCGACCCGCGAGATCTGCCAGGCGGCGGGCGCCAACGTCGCCTCGATCCATTACCACTTCGGCGACAAAGAAGCGCTCTACCGCGCCGTGCTGGTCGAGCCGATCGAGCGCATCGTCGAGCACCTGCCGCCCTTCGACGACGAGACGCTCTCGCTCGCCGAGGCGATGCGCCGGATGTTCGGTGCCTTCTTGCTGCCGCTGACCGACGACAGCGGGCTGCAGGATGTGGTGCGCATCCACCTGCGCGAGATGGTCGAGCCGACCCCGATGCTGCGCGACGTGGTCGAGCACTATGTGGTGCCGCACCACCAGGCGCTGCTGCGGCTGCTCGCGCGCCATTGCCGCGTGGCGTCGCCCGACGACGGTCTGCATCAGCTCGCGTTCGCGCTGACCGCCATCGTGCAGGACTACTGGCTGTCGCGCGACTGGATGGACGTCCTCGCCCCCGGCATGCTGTCGCGCCCCGCCGCGCTCGACGGCGTGCTCGAGCGGCTGGTCGGTCTGGGCTGCGCGATGGTCCGGCACGAGGCGCAACGGCGCGCCGCGCCCACCGCTTCCGTGTCTCCTTCTTCTACTGGCCCGAGTTTGCCTTCATGAAGCTTCTGATGTCCGTCTTGTCGAGCGGCACGCGGTGTGCGGCGCTCGCGGCAGCCCTGGCTGCGCTCACCGCCTGCGTCTCGCCGCCCCCGGCAACGCCGCCGGCCGACGTGGCGCCGCCTGGCTGGTCGGCCCCTCTGCCACACGGCGGCCAGACCACCGCGCTGAACACCTGGTGGCGTCAGTTCAACGACCCGCAGCTGGCCGGGCTGGTCGACCTCAGCCAGACTGCCAACCCGACCCTGGCCCAGGCCGAGGCGCGGCTGCACCAGGCGCGCGCGCAGGCCCGCATGGCCGGCGCGGCCCGCTGGCCTTCGCTCGATGCCAAGGCCGGGGGCTCGCGCAGCAGCACCGAACTGCCGCCGGCGCCCGGCGTGCAGACCGCCGGCAGCGCCACGCTCGATGCCTTGTGGGAAATCGACTTGTTCGGCGCCAACCGCCGCACCGCCGCCGCCGCGCAAGCGCGTGCCGAAGGCAGCGCGGCGCAATGGCATGCGGCCCGGGTCAGCGTGGCGGCCGAGGTGGCCAACACCTACGTGGGCCTGCGCGCCTGCGAAGCGGTGCTGGCGGTGTTTGAACAGGACGCGGCGTCGCTCAAACAGGCCGCCGAATTGACGCGGCAGAAGGTGCAGGCGGGCTTCGAGGCACCGGCCAGCGGCTCGCTGGTGCAAGCCAGTGCGGCCGAGGCCGCCAGCCGTGCGGTGGCGCAGCGCGGCGACTGCGAGGTGCTGGTCAAGCAGCTGGTGGCGCTGACGGCGCAGCCGGAGCCCGCCTTGCGCGAGCGCCTGAGCGCCGGCCGCGGCACGCTGCCGACACCGGCGCTGTTCGACGTCCAGGCCTTGCCGGCGCAGCTGCTCTCGCAGCGGCCCGACCTGGCGGCCGCGGAACGTGAGCTGGCGGCCGCCTCAGCCGAGGTCGGCGTGGCCCAGGCCGACCGCTATCCGCGTTTGAGCCTGGCCGGCTCGATCGGCCGGGCCGGCGTGCGGGTCGGTGGCGAGACCGTGGACGGGCGCACCTGGTCGTTCGGTCCGTCGCTGGTGCTGCCGTTGTTCGACGCCGGCCGGCGCGGCGCGGCGGTGGAGGCGGCGCAAGCCCGTTACGACGAGGCAGTGGCCGCGTATCGCGAGCGGGCGCTGGCGGCGGTGCGCGAGGTCGAGGAAGCGCTGGTGCGCCTGGACGCGGCGCGTCAGCGCGAGGACGACACGGCGCGGGCGGCCCAAGGCTATCGCGACTTCCTGTTGGCGGCGCAGACGCAATACCGGGTCGGCACCGGCAGCCTGCTCGACCTCGAACAGGCGCGGCGGCAGGCGCTCGCGGCCGACGCGGCACTGATCCAGGTGCGTCGTGAGCGGGTGGCGGCCTGGTTGTCGCTATACAAGGCAGCCGGCGGCGGCTGGCAGCGGGACCCCGCGTCCGCCGGCGCCGAACAGGCCGCGGCGGGTGCCGCGGCCGCATCTCCAGCAGCAGTCCATTGACGAGAAGCAGATGCAAAACAGGCAAAAAACATTCGTGAGGCAAGGCGCGGTCGCGGCCGTGGTGGCGCTGGCGTGCGCCACCGCGCTGTGGCTGCTGGGGCGCGGCGAGACTGCCGCTGCCAACAGTGCGGCATCGGCCGCGGCGCCGGCGGCGCCGGCGTCGGCCGACGCAACGAAGGCGGCCCTGACGGTGACCACCACCCGGCCCCGGCCGGCCGAGTGGGCGCAGACGCTGGCGGCCAACGGCAACGTGGCGCCCTGGCAGGAGGCCGTCGTCGGCGCCGAGCTGGGCGGCTTGCGCCTGAGCGAGGTGCGCGTCAACGTGGGCGACGTGGTGCGCAAGGGTCAGGTGCTGGCGCTGTTGTCGGCCGACACGGTGCAAGCCCAGCTGGCACAGACCCGCGCGGCGCTCGCCGAAACGCAGGCCACGTTGGCCGACGCGCAGGCCAATGCCGAGCGTGCCCGGCAGCTGCAGACCACGGGTGCGATCAGCGCGCAGCAGATCAACCAATACCTGACGGCCGAGCAGACCGCGCGGGCCCGCCTGGAAGCGCAGCGCGCCGCGCTCAAGGCCGAAGAGCTGCGGCTGAGCCAGACACGCGTGCTGGCACCGGACGACGGCGTGATCTCGGCCCGCCAAGCGACGGTGGGATCGGTGGCGCAGCCGGGGCAGGAGTTGTTTCGGCTGATCCGGCGCGGCCGTCTCGAGTGGCGCGCCGAGGTGACGGCGGCGGAGCTGGGCCGGCTGCGTTCGGGCATGAAGGCGACCTTGGTGGCCGCCGACGGCACGCCCGTGGAGGGCACGGTGCGGATGGTGGCACCGACCATCGACCCGCAGACGCGCAACGGGCTGGTCTATGTCGACCTGCCCGCCGACGCCGGCGTGCGTGCGGGCATGTTCGCCCGAGGCGAGTTCCAGGTGGGCCGCTCCGGCGCGCTGACGCTGCCGCAGTCGGCGGTGCTGCTGCGCGACGGATTCCAGTATGTGTTCCACGTCGGTCCGGACGGCCAGGTCTCGCAACTCAAGGTCACCACCGGACGCCGGCTGGGCGACCGCATCGAGGTGTTGTCGGGCCTGAAGCCCGAGATGCCGGTGGTGGCCAGCGGCGCCGGCTTCCTGAGTGACGGGGATGTGGTCAAGGTGGTGGCGGCGCCTCAGGTCGCCGCCGCGCCCGGCGCCGGGGTGTCGGCAGCGTCCGCCGCGCCGGCGGTCCGCCGCTGAGCGGCAGCAGGTAGCCAGGAGCGTAAGGCATGGCCTCATTCAACGTTTCGTCGTGGTCGATCCGCAGTCCGATCCCGTCGATCCTGCTGTTCGTGTTGCTGACCATCGTCGGCCTGATGTCGTTCAGGGCGATGAAGATCCAGAACTTCCCCGACATCGACCTGCCCACGGTCATCGTGACGGCGTCGTTGCCGGGTGCGAGCCCGGCCCAGCTGGAAACCGAGGTGGCGCGCAAGATCGAAAACTCGATCGCGTCGCTGCAGGGCGTCAAGCACATCTACACCAAGGTGCAGGACGGCGTCGCCATCATCACGGTCGAGTTCCGGCTCGAGAAGCCGACCCAGGAAGCGGTCGACGACGTGCGCGACGCGGTGTCTCGCGTGCGCTCGGACCTGCCGGGCGATTTGCGCGACCCGGTGATCTCCAAGATGGACTTGTCCGGGCTGCCCATCCTCACCTACACGGTGGCGTCGACCCGGATGGACGACGAGGCCTTGTCGTGGTTCGTCGACAACACCGTCGCCAAGGCGATGCTGAGCGTCAAGGGGGTGGGGGCGGTGGCCCGGGTCGGTGGTGTCACCCGAGAGGTGCGCGTCGAGCTCGACCCGGCCCGGCTGCTGGCGCTCAACGCCACCGCAGCGGACATCTCGCGCCAGCTGCGCCAGATCCAGCAGGAGGCCTCGGGCGGCCGCACCGACGTCGGCGGCGCCGAGCAGTCGGTGCGTACCATCGCGACGGTGGAATCGGCGGCCGAGCTGGCCCAGATGGAAATCACGCTGAGCGACGGCCGTCGTGTGCGGCTCGACCAGGTGGCGAGCGTGAGCGACACCGTGGCCGAACAGCGCTCGGCGGCGCTGCTCAACGGCCGGCCGGTGGTGGGCTTCGAGATCACCCGCAGCCGTGGCGCGGGCGAGGTCGACGTGGCCGACGGCGTGCGCGAGGCGCTCGACCGTCTGCGGGCGGCCTATCCCGATGTCGAGGTCGTCGAAGCCTTCAATTTCGTCGACCCGGTGGTGGAGAACTACGACGGCTCGATGAAGCTGCTCTACGAAGGTGCCGTGCTCGCGGTGATCGTCGTCTGGCTGTTCCTGCGCAATTGGCGTGCGACCTTCGTGGCGGCCACGGCGTTGCCGTTGTCCATCATCCCCGCGTTCGCCGGCATGCATTTGCTGGGCTTCACGATCAACGTCGTGACGCTGCTGAGCCTGTCGCTGGTGGTCGGCATCCTGGTCGACGATGCCATCGTCGAGATCGAAAACATCATGCGCCACCTGCGCATGGGCAAGAGCCCCTACCAGGCGGCGATGGAGGCGGCCGACGAAATCGGCCTTGCGGTGATCGCCACCACCTTCACGTTGATCGCGGTGTTCTTGCCGACCGCCTTCATGAGCGGTGTGCCGGGGAAGTTTTTCGTCCAGTTCGGCTGGACCGCGTCGATTGCGGTGTTCGCTTCGCTGGTCGTCGCGCGCATGCTGACGCCAATGATGGCGGCGTACATGCTGCGCCCCGACCACCACGCGGTGCAGGAAGGCCGCGTCATGCGGCTCTATATGAAGGCGGCCGCCTGGAGCCTGAAACACCGGGTGCTGACGACACTGGCGGCGCTGGTGTTCCTGATCGGCTCTTGCGCACTGGTGCCGCTGCTGCCGACCGGCTTCATCCCGCCTGACGACCTGTCGCAAACCCAGGTGAACCTGGCGCTGCCGCCCGGCAGCACCTTCCGGCAAACCTATGAGCTGGCCGAGCAGGCCCGCGAGCTGGTGCAGCGCAACCCGCATGTCAAGATGGTCTATACCGCCATCGGCGGCGGCAGTGCCGGCGGTGATCCGTTCTCGCCGGCGGGCGCGGCCGAAGCGCGCAAGGCGACGCTGACGCTCAACCTGACCCACCGCGACGACCGGCCGGGCATCAGCAAGCAGGCCATCGAGTCCGAGTTGCGCAGCGCGCTGGAGGCGCTGCCCGGTGCCCGGATCAAGGTCGGGTTCGGCGGGTCGAGCGAGAAATACGTGCTGGTGCTGGCCGGCGAGGATGGCGAAGCGCTCGCCGCGCACGCCCGGGTGGTCGAGCGGGAATTGCGCACCATCCCCGGCATTGGCAACGTCACGTCGGGTTCCAGCCTGGTCCGCCCGGAGCTGATCGTGCGGCCCGATTTCGCGCGCGCCGCTGACCTGGGCGTCACCTCGGCCGCGATCGCCGATACCTTGCGCATCGCCACCGCAGGCGACTACGAGCAGGGCCTGGCCAAGCTCAACCTGTCGCAGCGGCAGGTGCCGGTGGTGGTGAAGCTGCCGGCCGAGGCCCGCCAGGACCTCGACCTGATCGCCCGCTTGCCGGTGCCCGGCGCCCACGGCCCGGTGATGCTGGGCAACGTCGCGCACCTGCAGATCGACAGCGGCCCGGCGGCGATCGACCGCTACGACCGGCTGCGCAACATCAATTTCGAGATCGAGCTGAACCAGCAGCCGCTCGGCGAGGTGGAAAAGCGCGCCCTGGCGCTGCCCAGCCTGAAAAACCTGCCGCCGGGGGTGATCCAGACCACGGTCGGCGACGCCGAAGCGATGGCCGAGCTGTTCGGCAGCTTCTTGCTCGCGATGCTGACGGGCGTGTTGTGCATCTACATCGTGCTGGTGCTGCTGTTCAAGGACTTCGTGCAGCCGGTGACCATCTTGGCGGCGCTGGTGCTGTCGATCCCCGGCGCGTTCCTGGCGTTGTTCATCACCCAGACGGCGGTGTCGATGCCATCGATGATCGGGATGATCATGCTGATGGGCATCGCGACCAAAAACTCCATCCTGTTGGTCGAGTACGCCATCGTCGCCCGGCGCGACCACGGCCTCTCGCGCTGGGACGCCTTGCTCGACGCCTGCCACAAGCGCGCGCAGCCGATCGTGATGACGACGGTGGCGATGGGCGCCGGCATGATGCCGATCGCGCTGGGGATCGGGGTCGACCCGAGCTTCCGCTCGCCGATGGCCGTGGTGGTGATCGGCGGCCTGATCACGTCGACCTTCCTGAGCCTGCTGGTCATCCCGGTGCTGTTCACCTATGTGGACGACGCGGTGAGCTGGATCAAGCGGCGTATCGTGCACCCACACCACCGCCACCACCCGCACGCCGAGCCACAGCCCCATGGGCAGCCGGCGCCGGAGGGGGTGCCACAGGCGCCGGTACGGCCGGGTGTGTAGGACGAGACTGACAGGTCGGGCGCCGGATAGCTGACGCACAGCGCCCGGCGCAGCGCCTACTATTCACGTGCATCGCGTCGTGCCGGTGCGAGCTGAAGACAGCTGCGACGCTGAGATTGGCCCGAACGTACGAAGTTGTTGCGAGGGCGGCAGTCCCCCCTATTGATCTGCCATCCTCATCCAGGCAACAGCCCGTCCCGGATTCCGTCTTCGCCGGTTTGCGTTCTTCTCGCTCCCCGCCCACGAATGGTCTGCTGGCTGCCGACCGAGTGTCCTGATCGCGTTCGAGCGGATGCAACGCCCTCGAAGCCTCAGCCTCTCCGGCACCAGCCTCCGCGGCCGTGATTTCACGGCACCGCCGGCGCGATGTCTCTATCGTCCAAGGGCGCCCGGTGATCCGGGCGCCCTTGTTTTTTGTGCTGGCCGACGCGGGGCTTAGATCACGCCATCCGTGCGCAACGCCGCGATACGTTCGGCCGGGTAGTCCAGCAGCTCGCGCAGCACCTCGTCGGTGTGCTGGCCCAGGTCCGGCGGCGCATGGCGCAGTTGCGGCGGCGTGTCGGACAGGCGCAACGGGCTCGCCACGCCGGCGATGCTGCCGAAGCGCGTGTGCGGCAGCTCGGTGCGCAGCCCGCGGGCGACCACCTGCGGGTCGTCGAAGGCCTGGCCGATGTCGTTGATCGGGCCGCAGGGCACGGCGCGGTCTTCGAGCAGCGTGACCCATTCGGTGGTCGTGCGCGTGCGGGTGATCTCGGCGATGCGGGCCACCAGTTCGTCTCGGTGCGCCACCCGGTCGGTGTTGGTGGCAAAGCGGGGGTCCGAGGCCCAGGCCGGGACGCCGGCCGCTTCGCAGAAGCGCCGGAACTGCCCGTCGTTGCCGACCGCCAGCAGCATGCTGCCGTCGCGGGTCGGGAAGTCCTGATAGGGCACGATGCTCGGGTGGCTGTTGCCTTGCCGTTGCGGCACGGTGCCGGCATTCAGGTAGGCCGAGGCCTGGTTGGCCAGCATGGCCATGCCGACGTCGAGCAGCGCCATGTCGATGTGCTGGCCCCGGCCGGTCTGGTGGCGGGCTTCGACGGCCGCCAGGATGGCGGTGGCGGCATAGACGCCGGTGAACAAATCGGTGACGGCCACGCCGACCCGCATCGGCCCGCCGCCCGGCACCTCGTCGGGCCGGCCGGTGATGCTCATCATGCCGCTCGACGCCTGGATCAACAGGTCGTAGCCGGCCCGCTGCGCATAGGGCCCGGTCTGGCCGAAACCGGTGATGGAGCAGTAGATCAGCCGCGGGTTGAGCTGCTGGAGGCTGGCGTAGTCCAGCCCGTAGCGCGCCAGGCCGCCGACCTTGAAGTTCTCGATCAGCACATCGCACTTGAGCGCCAACTCGCGCACCAGCGCCTGGCCCTCCGGGCGGGCGAGGTCGATGCTGACCGAGCGCTTGTTGCGGTTGGCGCAGGTGTAGTAGCTGGCCTGTTCGGTTACCTTGCCTTCCGCGTCGCGCAGGAAGGGGGGGCCCCAGTGGCGCGTGTCGTCGCCCTCGCCGGGCCGCTCCACCTTGATCACGTCGGCCCCCAGGTCGCCCAGGATCTGGCCACACCAGGGGCCGGCCAGCACACGCGACAGATCGAGCACGCGCAGATGCCCCAACGCACGATGGGTCATGTGGTTTCCTCCGAAACAGCGAACAGGCCGCTGCGAACGCCCGCGCTCAGCGGGGCGCTCTATCGCGGCCAGGCACCCGCTGAACGCGGGCGCCGGCGGCGCTCAAGCGCTGAAGGCCTGGATGCCGGTCTGCGCGCGGCCGAGGATCAGCGCGTGCACGTCGTGGGTGCCTTCGTAGGTGTTGACCACCTCGAGGTTCACCACGTGGCGGATCACGCCGTATTCGTCGCTGATGCCGTTGCCGCCGTGCATATCACGCGCGACGCGCGCGATATCGAGCGCCTTGCCGCAGGAATTGCGCTTCATCATCGAGGTGATCTCGGGCGCCGCCGTGCCTTCGTCCTTCATGCGGCCGAGCCGCAAGCAACCTTGCAGGCCCAGCGTGATCTCGGTCTGCATGTCGGCCAGCTTCTTCTGGATCAGTTGGTTGGCCGCGAGCGGGCGGCCGAACTGCTTGCGGTCGAGCGTGTACTGACGGGCGGCGTGCCAGCAGAACTCGGCGGCGCCCAAGGCGCCCCAGGCGATGCCGTAGCGCGCGCTGTTCAAACAGGTGAACGGGCCCTTGAGGCCTTCGACGTTGGGCAGCTCGTTTTCGGCCGGGACGAACACGTTGTCCATCACGATCTCGCCGGTGATCGAGGTGCGCAGGCCGACCTTGCCGTGGATGGCCGGCGCCGACAGGCCCTGCATGCCCTTTTCGAGGATGTAGCCGCGGATGCGGCCGGCGTCGTTCTTGGCCCAGACCACGAACACGTCGGCGATCGGGCTGTTGGTGATCCACATCTTGCTGCCGGTCAGGCGGAAGCCGCCGTCGGCGCTGCGGGCGCGGGTTTCCATGCTGCCGGGGTCGGAGCCATGGTTGGGTTCGGTCAGGCCGAAGCAGCCGATCCACTCGCCGCTGGCGAGCTTGGGCAGGTATTTGCGTTTCTGTTCTTCGGAGCCGAACTCGTTGATCGGCACCATCACCAGCGACGACTGCACGCTCATCATCGAGCGGTAGCCGGAGTCGACACGTTCGACTTCGCGGGCGATCAGGCCGTAGCTGACGTAGTTGAGGCCGGCGCCGCCATATTCGGTCGGGATGGTCGGGCCCAGCAGGCCCAGCTCGCCCATTTCACGGAAGATGGCCGGGTCGGTCTTCTCGTGGCGGAAGCTCTCCAGCACCCGGGGCATCAGCCGGTCTTGGCAGTAGGCGCGAGCGGCGTCGCGCACCATACGCTCGTCCTCGGTCAGTTGCTGGTCGATCAGCAGCGGGTCGTCCCACTGGAAGCTGGGCTGGGCCATGGATGTCTCCTCGAAGGCAAGTAAAGCGAAGGCAGGGGCCATGTTAGGCCGGCTCGGGACGGCCCGCAAACGATGATTCGGCAGCGGCTTGTGCGAAAATGGAACTCCGATGCCGCCGCTGAGGCCCGAAAGAGAGGGAAAACCCGGCGTCGAGATGCTACTTTTGCACAATGAGACGCAAGATCCCCAACACGCCGGCGCTGGTCTGCTTCGAGGCCGCCGCGCGCCACGAAAGTTTCACCAAGGCGGCCCAGGAACTGGCACTGACGCAGAGTGCGGTGTGCCGCCAGATCGCGTCGCTGGAAGAATTTTTGGGCGTGCCATTGTTCCGCCGCACCCGCCGCGGCGTGGTGCTGACGGAAGCGGGCGCGACCTACAGCCGGCGCATCGGCCAGCGGCTCGACGCGGTGGAGCGCGACACGCTGGCGTTGATGGCCCACCCTGGCGCCGCCGGCACGCTCGAACTGGCCGTGGTGCCCACCTTCGCGACCCGCTGGTTGGTCCCGCGCCTGCCCCGGCTGGCCCGCCATTCGCCCGACCTGGTGGTGAACCTGGAAACGCGCACGCGGCCGTTTCTGTTCGCCGACACGGAATTCGACGCCGCGTTGTACGCCGGCACGCCCGAGCAAGTCGCCAACTGGCCGGGCACCGAGGCGGTGGCCTTGCTGCGCGAAGACCTGGTGCCGGTCTGCTGCCCCGCGCTGATCGCGCCCCATTCCCACCTCGCGCCGCACGAACTGGTGCGGTTTCCGCTGCTGCAGCAGAGCACGCGGCCCTATGGCTGGCGGCAGTGGTTCGAAGGGCAGGGCGTGCAACATCCGCAAGACAGCGCGGGCCCGCGCTATGAGCTGTTTTCGATGTTGGCCACGGCGGCGGCGCAGGGCATGGGCCTGGCGCTGATCCCGCCGCTGTTGATCGAGGCCGAACTGAAGCGCGGCGAGCTGGTGGTGGCGTGTGACCGCCCTTACCGGGGCGAACGCTTCTACTATTTCGTCACGCCCGAGCGCAAGGCCGGCGACCCGCTGGTGGCGCGGCTGCGCGAGTGGATCGTCGCCGAGGCCACCGCCTACGCAGCCGAGCAGGGCTCGGCATAATCAGGGCACGCCGACGCGATCAGGGCCTACGCCGAGGCGCCGCTGGCCACCGCCATGAGCAAAGCCTTCACCAAAGAAACCGACGCCGACGACGAGGACGACCTCGCCCTGCCGGCGCTGCCCAAGGGCGGCAAAAACTACATCACGCCGCAGGGCTACCGACGCCTGCGCGAAGAGCTGATGTCGCTGATCGACGTCGAACGGCCCAAGGTGGTCGAGATCGTGCACTGGGCCGCGTCCAACGGCGACCGCTCCGAGAACGGCGACTACCTCTACGGCAAGAAGCGTTTGCGCGAGATCGACCGGCGCATCCGCTTTTTGACCAAACGCCTCGACATCGCTGAAGTGGCCGACCCGTCCCTGCACCACGGGAATGACCAGATCTTCTTCGGCGCCACGGTGACCTACGCCACCTCGCGTGGCGACGAACGCACGATCACGATCAAGGGCATCGACGAGGCCGACAACCTGAACGGCGAAGTGAGCTGGGTGTCGCCGATCGCGCGGGCCCTATTGAAGGCGCGCGAGGGCGACGAGGTGCAGCTGATGACGCCCGGTGGCGTCGAAAAGCTTGAAGTGCTGGAGGTGCGCTACCCGGCGCCGGAGGCCTGACGCCGCGGCCGCGGCCCGCGCCCGAATTCGACGATTACTGCGGCTTGACCCGGCCCGCCCGCAACACCAGCGGCGACCGCTTCAGCGTGCGCAGCACGTGCGCCAAGTGCACACGGTCGCGCACCGCCAGCAGCAGCTTGAGATCGATGGTAGCCTGGCCGGGGTCGTGTCCCATGTCGATGTGGGTGATGTCGGCCTCGGCTTCGCTGACCGCCTGCGCCACCTTCGCCAGCACGCCTTTGCTGTTTTGCACCAGCACGCCGACGGCGGTGTCGAACATGCGCTGCGGCTCCTCCGACCACTCGACCGCGATCCAGCGTTCGCTGTCGCGCTGGAACAAGCGCTTGCCCACCTGGCATTCGCTGGTGTGGGCCACCAGGCCTTCGCCACGGCCGAGGTAGCCGACGATGGCATCGCCGGGGATGGGCCGGCAGCAGGTGGCCATTTGCACCGTCGCGCCTTCGCTGCCGTCGAGCGTCACCATCGACTGGGTCGGCATGCTGTCGTCGGTCAGGTAGCGGCTCATCGACAGCGTCAAGGCGTCGGGCCTGGCGCCTGCCTCGGCCATCAGCTTGGCCAGCCGCTTGGCGACGATGGTGGCGATCTTCTTGCCCAGCCCGATGTCGATCAGCAGTTCACGCCGGCCGCGGTTGCCGCTCCAGCGCACCAGGCCCTGCCACAAGGCGGTGTCGGGCCCGGCGGTTTCGTCGCCGGTGGGCATCTGCAGGCCCTCGGCCCGCATTGCCTGCGCCAGCAGTTTTTCGCCCAGTTCGAGCGATTCCTCCTGGCGCATGTTCTTTAAATAGTGGCGGATCTTGGAGCGGGCGCGCCCGGTCCGCACGAAGTTCAGCCAGGCCGGGTTCGGGCGCGACACGGGGGCTGTGATCACCTCGACCACATCGCCGCTGCGCAACTCGGTGCGCAATGCCACCTGTTCGCCGTTGACCTTGGCGGCCACCGTGTGGTCGCCCACGTCGGAGTGGATCGCGTAGGCGAAATCGACCGGCGTGGCGCCGCGGGGCAGCGCGAGGATCTTGGACTTGGGCGTGAACACGTAGACGGCGTCCGGGAACAGGTCGACCTTGACGTGTTCGAGGAATTCGGCCGAGTCGCGTGTTTCGTCCTGGATGTCGAGCAGCGACTGCAGCGACACGGTGCCGGCGCGCTGCGCTTCGGTCACGCTGCCGCTGTCGCTCGCCTTGTAAAGCCAGTGCGCGGCAATGCCTTTTTCGGCCACCAGATGCATCGATTCGGTGCGGATCTGGAATTCGACCGCCGTGCCCAGCGGGCTGACCAGCGTGGTGTGCAGCGACTGGTAGCCGTTGGCCTTGGGAATCGCGATGTAGTCCTTGAAGCGGCCGGGCATCGGCTTGTAGAGCTGGTGCAGCACCCCGAGCGCCAGATAACACTGCGGCAGGGCCGGCACCACGACGCGGAAGCCGAAGATGTCGTTCACCTGTGCAAAGCTCAGGTGTTTTTCGTGCATCTTGTTGTAGATCGAAAACAGCGTTTTTTCGCGGCCGAAGATCTGCACCTCGAGCTTGGCCTCGGCAAAGGCGCGCACCACGTCGTTGTGGATGCGCTCGACGATGTCGCGCCGGTGCCCGCGGGCCCGCTGCACCGCCTTGGCCAGCGCGGCGAAGCGCCACGGCCGCAAATACTGGAACGACAGCTCCTGCAGTTCGCGGTAAATCTGGTTCAGGCCCAGCCGGTGGGCGATCGGCGCATAGATGTCGAGGGTTTCCTGGGCGATGCGGCTGCGCTTGGCAGCCGGCATCGCCTCCATCGTGCGCATGTTGTGCAGCCGGTCGGCCAGCTTGATCAACACCACCCGCACGTCGCGCGCCATCGCCAGCAGCATCTTGCGGAACGACTCCGCCTGCGATTCCTCGCGCGTCGAGAACTGCAGCTTGTCGAGCTTGGTCAGGCCGTCGACCAATTCCGCCGTCGGGGCGCCGAATTTCTCGATCAGGTCGACCTTGGTCGCGCCGCTGTCCTCCATCACGTCGTGCATCAGCGCGGCCATGATGGCCTGGGCGTCGAGCTTCCACTCGGCGCACAGGCCGGCGACGGCGATCGGGTGGGTGATGTAGGGTTCGCCGCTGGCGCGGAACTGGCCCAGGTGGGCTTCGTCGGCGTATTTGTAGGCCTCGCGCACACGCTTCGCGTCGGCGGGCTCGAGGTAGTCGAGCCGGTGTGTCAACGCCGCGAACGACGCAGCGGCTGCGTCGCCGTGCGCGCCGTGGGGGGCGGTGTCGGGGGCGGCCTGTTTGCTGGCTTTCGATGCGGCGTGAGCGACCATGAGTCGAATGTAGCTCGGATTGCAAGCCCTCAAACGACTGCGCCCGAACGACGTCGGGCGCAGGCGGGGAGATTCAGCGCCGGCAGGTCATCGGCGGCCGGGGTGCCGTGCTCAGAGCGGCACCTTGCGCAGCATCTCGACGCCGACTTCACCGGCGGCGATCTCGCGCAGGGCGGTCACGCCGGGCTTGTTCTTCGATTCGATCTTGGGCGCATGGCCCTGGCTCAGCATGCGTGCGCGGTAGGTCGCGGCGAGCACCAGCTGGAAGCGGTTCGGGATTCTCTGCAGGCAGTCTTCAACGGTGATGCGGGCCATGAAACACTCCGTGGGCCAAGAAATGGCCCAATATGAACAAGATCGGATCGGCCGGCAGGCCGACGACAGCGGGCCCGGGCCGGGCTCCCGGGCTGAGTTCTGCGCTCAGTTGAGGCCGAGCGCGTCGAACACCGCTTTTTTGCTTCGACGTTGCGCCGCGTACTTGAGCCGCTGCGCATGGACGATCGCCTTCAGGTCGAACAGCGCCGTCTCGAACAAAGCGTTGATTATAACGAAGTCGAAGTGGCGGGCCTGGTCCACCTCGATGCGGGCGTTGGACATGCGGGTCTCGATCACGTCGTCGCCGTCTTCGCCGCGCCGACGCAGCCGCTGTAACAACTCCTCGAAGCTCGGCGGCAGGATGAAAATCAGCACCGCATGCGGGAACAGCTGCTTGATCTGCAGCGCCCCCTGCCAGTCGATTTCAAGCACCACGTCTTCGCCGCCTGCCATGCGCGACTCGATCGCGGCGCGTGAGGTGCCGTAGAGATTGCCGTGCACCTCGGCCCACTCGAAGAAATCGCCGCGTTCCACCATCGCGCGGAACTCGGCCGGCTCGATGAACCAATATTCGCGGCCGTCCTGCTCCTGCCCGCGTGGTGGGCGGGTGGTGTGCGAGATCGACACGACCAGGTGGGAGTCGAGTTCCAGCAGCGCCTTGACCAGGCTGGACTTGCCGGCGCCGCTCGGCGCCGCCACGACAAAAAGATTGCCCGGGTATTCCATAAATCGTCGCCCGCCGTGATCTATTCGATGTTCTGCACCTGTTCGCGCATCTGCTCGATCAGCACCTTCATCTCCACCGAGATCTGGGTCAGTTCGAGCGCCGAGGCCTTCGAGCCCAGCGTGTTGGCTTCCCGGTGCAGTTCCTGGATCAGGAAGTCGAGCCGTTTGCCGATTTCCCCGCCGGCCTTCAACAGCCGGGCGATCTCTTCCAGATGGGCGTTCAGTCGCGACAGCTCCTCGGCCACGTCGATCCGGATGGCATAGGACGCCGCCTCGCTCAGCGCTCGCTCGCGCAGTGCGTCAGCGCTCATGCTTTGCGCCGCGCCCGCCGTGTCGAGCGCCTGCTGCCAGCGTTCCAGAAAGCGTTGCTGCTGCTTCTCGACCACCTGCGGCACCAAGGGCGCCGCCTGCGCCGCCAACTCGCGAAGCTTGGTGATGCGCTCCATCAGGATGCCGACCAGCCGCTCGCCTTCGCGGGCGCGCGCCTCGACCAGCCCGGTGATGCACTGTCGCGTCGCCGCCAGCGCTGATTCGTCGAGCTTTTCGTTCGGCGCCGAGCCGCGGCACCACTGCAGGATTTCGTTGACCGACAGCGGCTGCGCCTTCGGCAGCCAGCTCTGCACCGCGGCCTCCAGTCCTGCCAGCCGGTTCAGCTGGTCGGCCTGCGGCTGGGGCAGGGCGCTGTCGGTCTCGCGCTGGGCGTTCAGGCGCAACTCGATCTTGCCGCGCCGGAAGGTGGCCGTCAGCAGTTCGCGCAGCGCCGGCTCGATCGCGCGCAGGTCGTCCGGCATGCGGAACGCCAGGTCGAGGAAGCGGCTGTTGACCGAGCGCAGTTCGACCGTCACGGTCGCCCCGGCGGCGCCGGGCTCCCGCAGAACCGCTGGCTCCCCCGGCGTCGCCGGGGCTACCGGGGAAGGCGAGGCCGCGCTCGCATACCCGGTCATGCTGTAAACTGCCATGACACTTATCGCATTGCAAAATCCGATTATGTCAAAGCCCAAACCGTCCCCGCTGCCACCCGGCACCGTGGTAGGCGGTTATCAGATCATCAAGAAGCTGGCGGCCGGTGGCTTTGGCGTCGTCTATCTTGCCGAAGACCAGGACAAGCGCCTGGTCGCGTTGAAGGAATACCTGCCCTCGTCGCTCGCCGAGCGCTCGCCGGGTGAACTGGCGCCGCGGGTGAAGCCCGAGAAGCAGCCGCTCTACCGGTTGGGCCTCAAAAGCTTCTTCGAAGAAGGCCGGTCTCTTGCCCAGATCTCGCATCCGAGCGTCGTTTCGGTACTGAATTTTTTCCGCGAGAACGAAACCGTCTACATGGTGATGAACTACCTGCAGGGCGACACCCTGCAGGACTTCATCGTCACGGCGCGCGAGCTCAAGCGCGACAAGGTGTTCCGCGAGTCGACCATCCGGTCCTTGTTCGACGAGATCCTGCGCGGGCTGCGGATCGTCCACCAGCACAAGATGCTGCACCTGGACATCAAGCCGGCCAACATCTTCATCACCAACGACAACAAGGCGGTGCTGCTCGACTTCGGCGCCGCGCGCGAGGTGTTGAGCAAAGAGGGCAATTTCATCCGGCCCATGTACACGCCGGGTTTCGCGGCCCCCGAGATGTACCGTCGCGACGGCACGCTGGGCCCCTGGACCGACATCTACGCGATCGGCGCCTGCATCTACGCCTGCATGCAAGGGTATCCGCCCAACGACGCGCCGCAGCGCATCGAAAAAGACCGACTGACCCTGTCGCTCTCGCGCTTACGCAACATCTATTCCGACAACCTCATCGAGGTCACGGAGTGGTGCATGGCGCTCGACCCGCTGTCGCGGCCGCAGAGCGTGTTTGCATTGCAAAAAGAACTGGCGCGCGAGACTGAACGGCGTTACACGAAGCTGAGCTTCAGCGAGCGTCTCAAGTTGCAGCTTGAGAACCTCAAGGGCGGCAAGCAGGCTTGACCCGCTCCACCAAGTAACAGGGCGCCACGATGAGGTTTTCGGTATATCAAGTGAGCCGCAAGGGCGGGCGCGAAAAGAACGAGGATCGGATGGGGTATTGCTATACCCGCGATTCCGGCCTGTTCGCCCTGGCCGATGGCATGGGCGGCCACCCCGAAGGCGAAGTGGCGTCGCAGGTGGCGCTGCAGACCATGGCGGCCTTGTTCCAGCGCGACGCCAAGCCGATGCTGCGCGACCCCTTGCGTTTCCTGCACGACGCCATCATCGCCGGCCACCATCAGCTGCTGCGCTATGCCACCGAGAAAGCGCTGATCGACACGCCGCGCACCACCGTGGTCGCCTGCGTGCTGCAGAACGGGGCCGCCTACTGGGCGCACTGCGGCGACTCGCGGCTGTACTTCGTGCGCGGCGACAAGCTGATCGCCCGCACCCGCGACCATTCCTATTCCGAGTTGCAGGAAACGCTGAACGGTGTCGTGCCGCTCGGCGAACGTTTCAACCGCAACGTGCTGTTCACCTGTCTCGGCAGCCCGGGCAAACCGGTGGTCGACACGGTGGGGCCGATGCTGATGCAATCGGGCGACCGCGTGCTGTTGTGCTCGGACGGCCTGTGGGGCAGCGTGCCCGACCAGGTCATCGCCGACCAGCTGGCGACCCGGCCGATCTCCGACGCGGTGCCCGAACTGGTCGAGCAGGCGTTGCGACGCGCCGGCAGCAAGAGCGACAACGTCACCGTGCTCGCCGTCGAGTGGGAGTCTTCCGAAGACTACGACTCGACGAAGGCCATCTCGACGCAGACGCTGGGCGAAGAGGTGTTCGCCTCGACAATCCAGGCCAGCGTGCTGGGCCAGGAGCCCGACGAACTCGACGAAGCCGAGATCGAACGCTCGATCCGCGAGATCAACGAAGCGATCAAACGGTCTTCGCAGAAGAAGACCTGAGGTCCCCGCCGACCGGCGCGCCGGCACGCCGCCCCGCCGGCGCCCGGCGTGCTAACGGCCTCTCACTCCCATGACCGCCATGACCACCATCATCCGCAGCCAGGGCCGCGCGCCCGATGCTTTGCGCCCGGTGCGCCTGACCCGCCACTACACCAAGCACGCCGAAGGATCGGTCCTGATCGAGTTCGGCGATACCAAGGTCTTGTGCACGGCGTCGATCGAAGAACGGGTGCCCCCGCACAAGAAGGGCAGCGGCGAGGGCTGGGTCACCGCGGAGTACGGCATGCTGCCGCGCGCCACCCACAGCCGCAGCGACCGCGAGGCCGCGCGAGGCAAGCAGACCGGCCGCACGCAGGAGATCCAGCGGCTGATCGGCCGCTCGATGCGCAGCGTGTTCGACCTGGCCACGCTCGGCGAACGCACCCTCCAGCTCGATTGCGACGTGATCCAGGCCGACGGCGGCACGCGCACGGCCGCGATCACCGGCGCCTGGGTCGCGGCCCACGATGCCGTTTCGACCTTGCTCGCCCGTGGCGCGATCGGCAGGTCGCCGCTGCGCGACGCCGTCGCGGCGGTGTCGGTCGGCATCGTGCAGGGCGTGCCCTTGCTCGACCTCGAGTACACCGAAGACGCCGCTTGTGGCACCGACATGAACGTGGTGATGACGGGGGCCGGCGGGTTTGTCGAGATCCAAGGCACGGCCGAAGGGGCGCCCTTTTCGCGTGCCGAAATGGACGCCTTGCTGGCGTTGGCCGACAAAGGCATCCGCGAGCTGTTGGCAGCGCAGCGCCAGGCGCTGGGATTGTGATGACGACCTCTCGGGTGGTGCTGGCGTCCAACAACGCCAAGAAGCTGGTGGAGCTGCAGGCCCTGTTCGCACCGTTGGGTGTCGCCCTGGTGAGTCAGGGCTCGCTGGGCATTCCCGAGGCGGAAGAGCCGCATCCAACCTTTGTCGAGAACGCGCTGGCCAAGGCGCGCCATGCTGCGCAGGCGGCAAACGGGGCGGCACTCGCGGACGATTCCGGGCTGTGTGTCGACGCACTGGGGGGCGCGCCCGGCGTGCTGTCTGCGCGCTACGCCACCTTGTTCGGCGGACCGAAGGACGACGCCGAGAACAACCGGACGCTGCTGGCCCGGCTGGGCGACACCGCACAGCGCCGCGCCCGCTTCGTCTGCGTGCTGGTCGCCGTGCGCAGCGCACAAGACCCTGAACCCTTGATTGCGATGGGGCGATGGGAGGGTGAGATCCTGTCAGAACTACGAGGTCACGCCGGCTTCGGCTACGACCCGCTGATGTTCATCCCGACCCTCGGCAAGACGGTGGCCGAGCTCAGCGCCGACGACAAGAACCGCCTCAGCCACCGTGCCCAGGCGGCCGAGCAGTTGCGGCGCCAGATGCAAGAGGTATGGCAGCTTGGCTGAGACCCACGATCTGCAGGCACGCTATCTGCGGCCCGGCACGCTGCAGCTGACGGCCTTGCCGCCGTTGTCGCTGTACGTGCACTTGCCCTGGTGCCTCAAGAAGTGCCCGTACTGCGACTTCAATTCGCACGAGTGGCGCGACGGCGGCACGCCCCCCGAGGCGCACTATCTCGACGCCTTGCGCGCCGACCTCGAGGCGGCGCTGCCGCTGGTGTGGGGACGCCGCGTGCACAGCATCTTCATCGGCGGCGGCACGCCGAGCTTGTTTTCGCCTGAAAGCATCGACCGGCTGTTGGCCGACGTGCGGGCTCGGTTGCCACTCGAAGCGGGCTGTGAAATCACGTTGGAGGCCAACCCCGGCACCTTCGAGCGCGATCGCTTTCGCGGCTTCCGGCAGGCCGGGGTCAGCCGCTTGTCCATCGGCGTGCAGAGTTTCGATGACGACAAGCTGAAGGCGCTCGGCCGCGTGCACGATCGGGCCCAGGCCCGGGCGGCAATCGAAGAGGCCCAGCAGAATTTCGACACCTTCAACCTGGACCTGATGTACGCGCTGCCCGGCCAGACGCTGGCGCAGTGCGAGGCCGACCTGCGTGAGGCACTCGCCTTCGCACCGCCCCATCTGTCGGTCTACCACCTGACCCTCGAGCCCAACACCTATTTCGCCAAGTTCCCGCCGGTGGTGCCCGACGACGACACGGCGTCGGACATGCTCGACCTGATCACCCGGCTGACCGGCGAGGCGGGCATGTCGCGCTATGAAGTGTCGGCCTACGCCAAGCCCGGGCACGCCTGCGAGCACAACCTCAACTACTGGCGTTTTGGCGACTACCTCGGCATCGGAGCGGGCGCTCACAGCAAGCTCAGCTTCCCGCACCGGGTGATCCGGCAGGTGCGCTTCCGCGAGCCGGCGCGCTACATGGACGCAGCACTGGCGGGCAGCGCCGTGGCGCAGGACGACGAGGTGCCACGTCGCGAACTGCCGTTCGAATTCATGCTCAATGCCTTGCGCCTGCGCGAGGGTTTCGAGCTGCCGCGTTTCACCGAACGCACCGGCTTGCCCCTGTCGGCGATACAGGGCGGGCTGGACGAGGCCGAGCGACGCGGCTTGATCGAGCGCGAGGGCAACAGCGTGCGCCCCAGCGAGCGGGGATTCGACTTCCTCAGCGACCTGCAGGCACTGTTCCTGGCCGACCGTTGACGCGTCGGCGCTGCAAACGCAGCGCTCAGGGCGAGAGGGGGTTTTCAGTCGCAGGCGGGCGTGGCACGATAGCCCAGCGGCGCGCTGTAACGCCGCTCACCGGAGTTGGATCGTGTCTGCCGCTTCCCCTTCACTGCCCAGTTTGTCTGCGTCGCAAACCGGCGGGGAACCCTTGCGTGTGCTCGTGGCGGAAGACGACCGGGTGCAGCAGCTGCTGTTGTCCACCCATCTCGAGGCCAATGGCTGTGTGGTCGACATCGCCGAAGACGGGCAAGACGCCCTGGAGATGTGGCAGGCCCACCACCATCGTTTGGTCATCACCGACTGCCGTATGCCGCGCATGGACGGTTATGAATTCGCCCGCGCTTTGCGAGCCCATCCGGGTGGGGCACAGGTGCGGCTGATCGGCACCAGTGCCGACAGCGAAGACGCGCCGCTGGCGTTGGCGGCCGGTATGGAGTGTCTGCTGCAGAAACCCGTACCCGGCGCCCAGATCGCCGCCTTGTGCGCCAAGTTGCGCGGGACCTGACGCAAGGCGACACGTCCCGCGTCGCGCGGGTGATGTTCAGACTCGATTCAGGCTCAAGCCCGAGGTGCTGCGCAGCCTTTCGATCAGCTGCGGTGCAATCTGCGAGAGCGGCAGCACTTCGTGCACGGCGCCGTGCAGGATGGCCTCGCGCGGCATGCCGAACACCACGCAGCTCGCCTCGTCCTGCGCATAGTTGTAGGCGCCCGCGTCGCGCATTTCCTTCATCGCCTTGGCACCGTCGGCGCCCATGCCGGTCAGCATCAGGCCGATCGCGTTCGGCCCGACGACCCGGGCGGCCGACTTGAACAGCACCTCGACCGATGGCTTGTGCCGGTTCACCGGCTCGCCGTCCTGCACACGGGCGATGTAGTTCGCGCCGCTGCGCTCGACGCTCAAATGATGGCCGCCGGGCGCGATGTAGGCGTGACCGGGCAGCACCCGCTCGCCGTCGACCGCCTCTTTCACGGCGATCTTGCACAGCCCGTCGAGCCGGGTCGCGTAGCTGCGGGTGAAGCCGGGCGGCATGTGCTGCGTGATCACCACGGCAGGCGAATCCGCCGGCAGGTTCACGAGCACTTCACGGGTGGCTTCGGTGCCGCCGGTGGAGGCGCCGATGAAGATCAGCTTCTCGGTCGACAGCCGGCCGATGTTGTGCACGACGCGGGGCGGCGCCGCATCGCCCGACTCGCCGGCGGCCGGCGTGTGCAGCTTGCGCACCTGTGCCTTGGCCGCGATGCGGATCTTGTCGGTGATTTCCTGTGCCAGCTGCTGCAGGCCGTTGGAAATGCCGATCTTGGGCTTGGCGACGAAGTCAACCGCGCCCAGCTCCAATGCGCGCAGCGTGACGTCGGCGCCACGCTCGGTCAGCGTCGACACCATCACCACCGGCATCGGGCGCAGCCGCATCAACTTCGACAAGAAATCGATGCCGTCCATGCGGGGCATTTCGACGTCGAGCGTGATGACGTCTGGGTTCAGGTTGCGGATCATCTCCCGCGCGACATAAGGGTCGCTCGCCGCGCCGATGCAGATCATGTCGGGCTGGCGGTTGATGATTTCGGTCAGCAGGCTGCGGACCAGGGCCGAGTCGTCGACCACCACGGTGCGGATCTTGGACATCGAATAAACCTCTCAGAACAGGTCGATCGAGCCGGCGCCGCTGGACGGCGGCACGACACGTTGGCTGGCGGCGCGGTCCTGCGCCAGCAGCGCTTCCGGATTGGCGGCGGCGAGGCGCTTGACCATCGCTTTGCCGCTGGCAGGGAAGAAGCAGACCTTGCGCGGGTAGATCTCCAGCACGTCTTTCGACACGATGGGAATGTGTTCCGTCTTCAAGTAGTTGGTGACGAACTCGGTGTTGCGTTGACCGACGTTGATCGTGTTCATGCCGGCGATCACCTGGCCGCCGCCGAACACCTTGGCTTCCAGCGTGCTGCGGCTCGCGCCGCGCTTCATCAGTTCGTTGATCAGCAGCTCCATCGCATACGAGCCGTAGCGGCCGCCGTCCTGCGCGCCGCCGCTGTCGGGCAGCATGAAGTGGTTCATGCCGCCGACCTTGGCGTTGCGGTCCCACAGACAGGCGGCGATGCAAGAGCCGAGCGTGGTCATGATGACCAGGTCTTCGTCGTGGACGAAATACTCGCCCGGCAGCACCTTGACGGCGTCGTTCTTGAAATGGGCGTCGTAGAAAAAGAAGGACGCTTCACCGGGCTTGCGCGGGTGACTCTTCAGTTTCTCCAGCCGCGAGCCGGCGGGGGCTCCCGCGGTGCCGGTGAAGCTGGTTCTGAGGGTGGGGCTGTCGACCATGAACGTCCTTATCGTCTTGGCGCGTCGGGGACTGGCGGTGGCGGTGGCGTGGGCTGCGACTCGGGGGCGGGATCAGGCGCGCTGATACACCGTCTTGCCGCGCAACTGGAACAGGTCCCGCGAATCGGTGAAGTTCTCGGAGTGGCCCACGAACAGCAGACCTTGCGGCTTCATCACGCCGTGGATACGTTCGAGCACGCGCCGTTGCGTGGCGGCGTCGAAGTAGATCATCACGTTGCGGCAGAACACGATGTCGAAGGCCTCGCCCAGCGACCAGCTCGTGCTCATCAGGTTGAAGCTGCGGAACTCGATCATGGCGGCCAGTTCGGGCTTGACCCGGATGGAGCCGGCATTGCGGCCGGTGCCACGCAGGAAGTGCCGCTTCAGCAGATCCGGCGAGAGCCCGCGCGAGTCGTCTGCATAGACGCCGCGGCCGGCAGTTGCCAGCACCTTGGTGTCGATGTCGCTGGCCAGGATCTTGACCGGCGCCTGCAGGCCCAGGGTGTCGGCCACCGTCATCGCGATCGAGTACGGCTCTTCGCCGGTGGACGCGGCGTTGCACCAGATGCGCAAGGGCTTGCCCGCGCCGTGCTTGCGCAGCGCCTCGGCCAGCACGCCGAAATGGTGCTCTTCACGGAAGAAGGCGGTGAGGTTGGTGGTCAGGCAGTTCACGAACTCCTGCCATTCGGCCTCGGCCTGCCCGCCCACCGCGCGCTCGAGCCATTGCAGATAGTCCGAGAACGAGCGGTGGCCCGTTTCGCGCAATCGCCGCGACAAGCGGCTGTACACCATCGCTTGCTTGCCGGCATGCAGGCTGATGCCGGCGCGCTGATAGATCAGCTGCCGCACGCGTTCGAAATCGGCGGCCCCAAAACTGAATTCCGGGTTCCGATCACCACCACCGGCAGGAGCGGCGGTCGGCAGCGGCACGAGGGGAGATGGCAGAACAGCACTCATGTTGGCTCGGGGCACCGGGTCCACGGTTCAGGGGCTCCGGCCGTTGCCGTTCCCGGACGGATGGCGCGAAAACCACCCGCCGGGGGTGGCGCCTGCCTGGCTCGGCTGGCGACCGCCCCGGAACAGCACAACCGGCTCGGTGCGGCACAGCAGGTGCCGCATTGAGCTTATCGGCACGCCCAGGAGCGGCTTGAGGGGATTCACCGCTCGTGACGGCGCCGCGCGGCGCGGGATGCGGCGTGCAGCGGCGCCGGGCAGGGAAAATCCGGGGGGAGGAGGTGGGAGGGTCAGCGACCGCGGCTGCGGTCGAGCAAATGCCAGTTGAGCTGCAGCGAGTACACCGACGAACTTTCGTTGCCGATGGTGCGTCCGGCGCTCAGCTTCATGCCGACCCGGCCGGGCACGAGCCACCAGTTGGTCCCCAGCGACTGGACCGTGTTGCTGCGGTCCGACGTCTGCATTTCGCCCGCCAGCGCGAACTGGTCGTTGAGCGACCACAGCAGTGCGGCATTGAGCTGGGTGGCGGTCTGCCGGCTTTGCGTCTCGTGTTTCGGGCCCACGTTGACACGCAAGCTCAGGTCGGCGGGCAGCGTGATGGTGGCCAGCCCGAGCAGGCTGGTGTATTGGTGCTCGACATGGTCGAGTGGGCCCAGTCCCTGCCCGTACGTCGACAACTTCCAGCCCCAGCGCGCGGGCCCGAGTCGCCAGGCGTTGTCGTAAAACTTCGCAGTGGCGCCCAAACCCCAGGTGCCGAGCTTGGCGCGCGTCAGCGCGCCGAGGTTGCCCTGGACTTGCGGCTGTCCGGCCGGGTTGCAGGCGGGCGCCGACAGGCGGGCGCTGGCGCCGCTGTCGTGCTGATACCAGCCTTCGAATTGGCAGCCGCCAGGCGCCACGCGGCTCGGATCGTCGGTGGCGACATTGGGCAGCGCCAGCACACCCGAGGCCGCCTGCGCGGAGCCGCTGGCGACCAGGACCGCACCTGCCAGCCACAGTGCTGCGCGTGAAGGTCGGTGGTGGTGGTGCCTGCTCATGTCTCGAACGCTCCTGTTGATAGTGTGCCCCGGGGCAAGGCGGGCCGCGACCCTCGTCCGGGGGAGTGGCGGCGCCGAGGTCGGTGCCGCTGCGGATCGCATTATCAGGAAGACCGTGACCGCCTCGTGACCAGACTTGTCGAGCGACGTGAGGTAATGCTCACATCCGGGGTCCGTGGCATCGGATCGCTGTGAGGCGCATGCAGGCATTGTGGCGAGACCGTCGAGGGCCGACGCAAAGAACAGCAGGTTTTTCGGGGTCCATCTTTCGAGGCGGCCGCGGAACGAGCCGTTGCAGTCGCGCCGGTCGGCCACCGGTTTGTCGCCCCGGCCCAACATCGCCAGGCCCCCCGCAGGCAGGTCGTGCTGAAGTGAAAACCCCCCAGACGCGCGGGGCGCCTGGGGGGCAGTGCAGCACAGGGGCGGTGCCGCCGGCGGGCGGCTGCGCCCGGTGTCAGGAAGCCTCGGTGAGCGTTTCGGCTCGCTCCAGCTTGAAGGCGCGCACCACGTCGGACAGGCGGTGGGCCTGGTCCTTCAGGCTCTCGGCCGCAGCCGCCGACTGCTCGACCAGTGCGGCGTTCTGTTGCGTCATTTCGTCGAGGTGGGCAACCGCCTGGTTCACCTGGCCGATGCCGTCGTTCTGCTCGCCGGCGGCCGCGCTGATCTCGGCAATGATGTCCGTCACTCGCTGCACCGACCCCACGATGTCGTGCATGGTCGTGCCGGCCGTCTGCACCAGCCGCGTGCCGCCTTCGACCTTCTCGACGCTGGCGGCGATCAGGCTCTTGATCTCGCGGGCGGCCTGGGCAGAGCGCTGTGCCAGGTTGCGCACCTCGCCGGCCACCACCGCGAAGCCGCGGCCCTGCTCGCCGGCGCGGGCGGCTTCGACCGCCGCGTTCAGCGCCAGGATGTTGGTCTGGAAGGCGATGCCGTCGATCACGCCGATGATGTCGGCGATCTTCTTCGACGCGACGTTGATGTCGTCCATCGTCGCGACCACCTCCGACACCACGGCGCCACCCTTGGCCGCGACCTCGCTCGCCGACGCTGCCAACTGGTTGGCCTGGCGGGCGGCGTCGGCCGACTGCTTCACGGTCCCGGTCAGCTGCTCCATCGAGGAGGCGGTCTGCTGCAGGTTGGACGCGGTCTGTTCGGTGCGGGCCGACAGGTCGTGGTTGCCCGAGGCGATTTCGCTCGATGCGGTGGAGATGCTCTCGCTGGTGACGTGCACCTTCTCGACCATCGTGCGCAGCGACGACTGCATCTGCACCAGGCCTTCGAGCAGCCGGGCCGCTTCATCGCGGCCTACCACCTGCACCGAGTGCGTCAGGTCACCGCCGGCGATGGCATGCGCCAGCGCCTGGGCCTCGCGCAGCGGCGTGCAGATGCTTTGCATGTTCAGCAGCGTCAGGGGCACGACGACCAGCGTGGCCAGCAGCACCGCGGCGCCGAACAGCACGATGGTGCCTTGCATCGCCGACGCATTGGCCTGCTGTGCGGCCTGGCCTTCGCCCTGCAGCGCCTTGTCGAGCGCGTCCAGGCGTGACTCGGCCTGGTTGTAGGCGGCGTAGGCAGGCTCTGCCACTTTGTTGGCGGTGGTCGCCGAATCGTAGGCGTTCTCTTCCAGTTGCCTGGCGACGCTGTCGAATCGGGTGACGTATTCCTTCAGATGTTGATCGATCTCGCCGACCAGCTTGTCGTCCGTGCTTTTGCCGCTCAAGCTTTTTTGCAGCTGCGCCTGGACGTCGGCGTAGCTCTTGCGCCAGGCCCCGCGAGAGGTACGCACGGCGGCGGCACTCTCGTAGTTGATGATCATGTCCTTCTGGTGGCTGCGCATCATGCCCATCGCGTCGCGCAAGGCACCCAGGGTCTGGGTCTTGGTGGCAGCGGTGTGGATGAAGTCGTCGCTCAAGGCCTGCAGCCGGTACATCCCCAGCAGGCCGGCGCCACCGACCATGGCGAGCAGCACCAGCACCACGAGGATGGCGCCGATCATGCGGGTGCGGATGTCGAAGGCCCGCATCAGTCGCATCAGTTGCATCTCGAACTCCAGTGTCAGTCGATCAAACCCATCGCCGGGTCTGTCATCAACTGTTCAATGTTCAACAGGATCAGCATGCGCTCGCCCACCTGGGCCAGCCCGGTGATGCAGCCCGCGTCCACCGCCGAGCTGATCTCGGGTGCCGGGCGCACGTTCTCGGCGGCGACCTCGAGCACGTCGCTGACGCCGTCCACCACCATGCCCACCACCCGGTTGGCCACGTGCAGCACGATCACCACGGTGAAGTTGGTGTAGTCGCAGTTGGCGGTGTTGAGGCGGATGCGCAGGTCGACGATGGGCACGATCACGCCGCGCAAATTCACCACGCCCTTGACGTGGGACGGCGCATTGGCGATGCGCGTCGGCGGCTCGTAGGACCGGATCTCCTGGACCTTCAGGATGTCGATGCCGTACTCTTCCTGGCCGAGGCGGAAGGTCAGGTACTCGCGAGGCCGGCTGGTGGTTTCGGTGGTGAAGCCTTCGGTGGCGCCCATGATGTTGCTGAGAAGATGTGGTCTGGGTTGAAGCTGCTGCGCGCCCGCTCGGGGCGCGCAACACGAGAGGTATGTGCGACTTATCGGCGTAATCCGTGCTCGCTTGAGCCTACGTTTCAGGTCGCGGCCGTCGTCGCCCGCTCCAGACGGAACTGGGCCACGACTCCGGCCAGGCGTTGTGCCTGGTCCTTCAGGCTCTCGGCTGCGGCGGCGGATTGCTCGACCAGCGCCGCGTTCTGTTGTGTCATCTGATCCAACTGGGTGACCGACTGGTTCACCTGGCCGATGCCTGAGCTTTGCTGACGGGCCGCGGCGGCGATGTCGCCGATCATGTCGGTCACACGCTGCACGGCGGCGACGATTTCATGCATGCTGCTGCCCGCGTCGGCCACCAGCTTGGCGCCGCCCTCGACCTTTTCGACCGACGTGCCGATCAGCGTCTTGATCTCCTTCGCGGCTGCCGCGGAGCGCTGTGCAAGGTTGCGCACCTCGCTCGCCACGACGGCGAAACCGCGGCCGTGTTCGCCGGCGCGGGCCGACTCCACCGCGGCGTTGAGCGCCAGGATGTTGGTCTGGAAGGCGATGCCGTCGATCACGCCGATGATGTCGGCGATCTTCTTGGAGGCAGCGTTGATCTCGTCCATCGTCGAGACCACCCGCGAGACCACGCTGCCGCCGCGCTGCGCCGCGGAGGTCGCCGAGGTGGCCAGTTGCGACGCCTGTTCGGCGCTTTCGGCGCTGTGGCGCACGGTGCCGGTCAGCTGCTCCATCGACGACGCGGTCTGTTGAAGGTTGCTGGCCGCCTGTTCGGTGCGCTGCGACAGGTCTTGGTTGCCGCTGGCGATCTCGCTGCTGGCGGTGGTGATGCTGTCGGTGGCATGGCGCACTTGCGCGACCATGCCGCGCAAGGCCTCTTGCATCTCGGCCAGTGCTTGCTGCAGTTCACCGGCCTCGCCACCGGAGTCGATCGCGAGGCTGTGCGACAGGTCGCCTTGCGCGATCGAGCGTGCATGCTGCACCAGGCTGCGGATCGGGCGCGAGATCGAGCCGCTCATCCACCAGCCGAAAGCGCCGGCGAACAGCAAACTGAGCGCGACCAGCACGACCGTGACGAGACCGGCGGCACGCGTCTGCTCGACCGCCGCATGCGACGCGGCCTCGGCGCGCTTGATCGCCATCTCCTGCAAACCCACGATGGCGCCGAGATAGGCTTTGCGCGCCTGTTCGAACTCGCCGTTGAGAAGACCTTCGAGTGCCACGTAATCGCCCTGGTCGCGGAACGCCTTGATGCGCGGTGCCGCTGCCTGCAGTTGCTGGCGCAGGGCGTCGATCTTCTTGAACTCGGCCCGCATCTCGTCGGTGGTGAGGGCGGACTCGACCGACTTCTGCAGCTTCTCGACCACGGCCGAGGCGGCGTCGTAGTCCTTCATCAGCTGGTCGGGATAGTCTCCGGTGCCCAGTCGCGAGTGGGTGGCGACCCGCATCACGTTCATCTCGACCAACGCTTTCCACTCGCCGGTCATGCGCATCAGCTTCCACTCTTCGTTGGAGAGCTGCTCCAGCACGGCGGTGGTGGTGAACAGCTTCTTCACGCTGTAGCTGCTGACCACCACCATCAGCGTCATCAGCAGACCCAACGCCACAGCGAGCCGGGTCGAGATGCGTGTGTTCTTGAAGCGTTGGATGTAGTTCATTGTTCGTCTCCTTGGTCCTCGCGAGATTCGAGCCGCGGGCGGCGGCTTTGGGCGTGTCGAAACCGCCCCGATGGCATCTGCGTGGACCTCGGGCCCTGCGGGGCCCGAGCGAGCGCTGACAACGAATTGTCGACAAGACCATCACGGCGGTCTTGAGAAATATCGACGGTCCGATGCCGCTTCTTGAGGGATCGAGCCCGGCGCTGCGGGTTTCCGGAGTTGGGACTAACCCTGGTTTGCCGCCCGCGGGCAAGCCGGCCGGCGGCAGCACCTGGAGACGGAAAAAAAACAGGGCCGCGTTGGCGGCCCTGGGTCGTGGGGTGCTCGATGGTCCGGCGCTGGCCCTGCAGTGGGGCGCCGGCCCGTCGATCAGAACGAGGTCCAGTCGTCGTCGTGGGCAGGCGCGGCGACCGGTTTGGACGCCGGCGCGGCGGCGACAGTCGTGCTGACCGGGGCAGGCTTGACCGGTGCCGGTGCCGGTGCCGAGGCGGCCTTCACCGGCGCGCTCACCGGCTTCTCGACGCGGGTGGGCGCGACGGTCGGCGCCGGCGCAGCGGTCTCGCGGGCGCGCGTGACGGCCGCCGTGGCGAGTCGCTGGGCGTCGGCCAGCTTGAAGGCGGCCACCACTTCCGACAAACGCTCGGCCTGCTGGCGCAGCGATTCGGCGGCGGCGGCCGATTCCTCGACCAGCGCGGCGTTCTGCTGCGTCATCTGGTCGAGCTGGTTGACGGCGGTGTTGACCTGGCCGATGCCGGTGCTCTGCTCGGAGGTGGCGGCGGTGATCTCGCCGATGATGTCGGTGACACGCTGCACCGAGGCGACGATCTCGGTCATCGTGCTGCCGGCATCCTGCACCAGGCGTGCACCGGAGTCGACCTTCTCGACGCTGGCGCCGATCAGGCTCTTGATCTCCTTGGCGGCCTGGGCGCTGCGTTGCGCCAGGTTGCGCACCTCGCCGGCCACCACCGCGAAGCCGCGGCCTTGTTCACCGGCGCGGGCGGCTTCGACCGCCGCGTTGAGCGCCAGGATGTTGGTCTGGAAGGCGATGCCGTCGATCACGCCGATGATGTCGGCGATCTTCTTGGAGGCGGCGCTGATCTCGTCCATCGTCGAGACCACCTGCGAGACCACTTCACCGCCGCGCGAGGCGACCGTCGAGGCCGAGGAGGCGAGCTGGTTGGCCTGGCGGGCGGCGTCGGCCGACTGCTTGACCGTGCCGGTCAGCTGCTCCATCGACGAGGCGGTCTGCTGCAGGTTGCTGGCGGTCTGCTCGGTGCGCTGCGACAGGTCCTGGTTGCCGTGGGCGATCTCGCTGGACGCAGTGGTGATGCCTTCGGTGACGTCACGCACCCGCGACACCATCGATTGCAGTGCGTCGCGCATCTGCGCCAGGCTGCGCTGCAGCCGGGTGGCTTCGTCCTGGCCTTGCACGTCGAGGGTGGCGGTGAGGTCACCGGCGCCCACCTGCTCGGCGAAGCGGGCTGCGTCGTTCATCGGCTGCACGATCGAGCGGCTGATGCGCCAGCCCAGCAAGGCCACCAGCGCCACGGACAGCGAGACGATGACGGCGGTTGCCAGCGTGATCACCGCGTAGAGCCGGTTGAACTTGTCGATCACGAACTTCGTGAAAAAGCTCACGCTGTCCAGGATCTCGATCATCGTGGCCTCGCCCTTGGCCATGTGTGCCTTCGCAGGTTTGAGTGCCTCGTTGGCTTCGGCGATGCTGGTCAGCTGCCCTGCCGCAGCCTTCTCCAGCACCGGCAGTGCCGCCTGCCCGTAAGCCGCGAACGCTTCGTCGATCTCTTTTGCCTGCCGGACGGAATTAGGGTCCGTCATGCGCGACCGCAGGTCGGTCGCTTCCTTGACCATGCGCTCCTGTTCGGCCTTCCACTTCTTCAGGTACTCCGCGCTCTTCGCCGCGTCGCCCAGGTGCAGCAGCACGTCTTTCTCGTAACGGCGGCTCTGCAGCATCGCGACCCAGGTCTGGTCCGCTGCCCTCATGCCGAGCAGGACGTGGTAGTTGTAGCGGTTGAGCGATTCGTTCTGCAGCTTGTTGATAAACCAGGCAGCTGCGCTCAACACGATCACGAGCAAGGCAATCGCACTGAAGGCCAGGGTCAGTCGGGTTTTGATGGACAGGCGTCGAAGCATGATGGGGTGTGGAGCAACGGGGACGAGTCGGGTCGGCCCCCGGGGAACACGAAGCGAGGGCGCGAGGCCCTCACGACGAACCAGCCGCGCACAACGCGCGGCGCGTCAGTTGCCGAGGTCGGTGCCGGCGAGGCCGAGGCTGGGCGACAGGATCAGGCTCTCGATGTCGAGCAGGATCAGCATGCGGTCGCCGACCTGGCCGAGGCCGGTGATGAACTTGGCGTCGACCACCGAGCTCATTTCGGGGGCGGGCTTGATCGAGTCGACCGGCAGTTCCATCACGTCGCTGACGGCGTCGACGACGGCGCCGACGACCCGGTTCTTCAGGTTCAGGATGATGGTGACGGTGAAGCCGGTGTAGTCGGCGCTGGCGCAGCCGAAGCGCATGCGCAGGTCGACGATGGGCACGATCACGCCGCGCAGGTTGACCACACCCTTGATGAAGGCGGGGGCATTGGCGATGTGGGTGGGCTCTTCGTAGCCGCGGATTTCCTGCACCTTGAGGATGTCGATGCCGTATTCCTCGTTGCCGAGGCGGAAGGTCAGGTATTCGCGGGTCAGGCCGGTGGTGGCGCGGGCGTCGGCGACGCTGCTGCGGTTGCCGGTACGCGCCGGCATCATGTTCTGAATCGGTTCCATCATGCCCATGGGGGACTCCTGCTGCGGGTTTCCCGTGGTATCGGCCCGCGGTGCGCGGACTTGAGGGCTGCGATGGAAAGAAGGCGGGGGAGTGTGCCGCAGTGGGGGCTGCGGCCCTGCGCGGCGAGGCTTTGCACCGCGACGGTGCGCCCGGCGGCGCTGTCGGCAGCCGGGGCGGCGGGCGACAGGGCCCTGGCGGGGCCCTGTCGTTTCGCTTAGAACGTGGCCCAGTCGTCGTCGTGCGCGGGCGCCGCGACGGGCTTGGGCGCGGCCGCCGTCGTGACCGTCGCGCCGACCGGCGCCAGTTTGGCGGGGGCGGGAGCCGGAGCCTTCACCGCGGCCGGAGCCGGTTTCACGGCAGGGGCAGCAGGGGCAGACCGAACCACCGGTGCAGACCTGACCAGCGCCGTCTCGTGAGCGCGTGCCATGGCCACGCTGCCCAGCCGCTGGGCGTCGGCCAGCTTGAAGGCGGCCACCACTTCCGACAAACGCTCGGCCTGCTGGCGCAGCGATTCGGCGGCGGCGGCCGATTCCTCGACCAGCGCGGCGTTCTGCTGCGTCATCTGGTCGAGCTGGTTGACGGCGGTGTTGACCTGGCCGATGCCGGTGCTCTGCTCGGAGGTGGCGGCGGTGATCTCGCCGATGATGTCGGTGACACGCTGCACCGAGGCGACGATCTCGGTCATCGTGCTGCCGGCATCCTGCACCAGGCGTGCACCGGAGTCGACCTTCTCGACGCTGGCGCCGATCAGGCTCTTGATCTCCTTGGCGGCCTGGGCGCTGCGTTGCGCCAGGTTGCGCACCTCGCCGGCCACCACCGCGAAGCCGCGGCCTTGTTCACCGGCGCGGGCGGCTTCGACCGCCGCGTTGAGCGCCAGGATGTTGGTCTGGAAGGCGATGCCGTCGATCACGCCGATGATGTCGGCGATCTTCTTGGAGGCGGCGCTGATCTCGTCCATCGTCGAGACCACCTGCGAGACCACTTCACCGCCGCGCGAGGCGACCGTCGAGGCCGAGGAGGCGAGCTGGTTGGCCTGGCGGGCGGCGTCGGCCGACTGCTTGACCGTGCCGGTCAGCTGCTCCATCGACGAGGCGGTCTGCTGCAGGTTGCTGGCGGTCTGCTCGGTGCGCTGCGACAGGTCCTGGTTGCCGTGGGCGATCTCGCTGGACGCAGTGGTGATGCCTTCGGTGACGTCACGCACCCGCGACACCATCGATTGCAGTGCGTCGCGCATCTGCGCCAGGCTGCGCTGCAGCCGGGTGGCTTCGTCCTGGCCTTGCACGTCGAGGGTGGCGGTGAGGTCACCGGCGCCCACCTGCTCGGCGAAGCGGGCCGCATCGTTCATCGGCTGCACGATCGAGCGGCTGATGCGCCAGGCCAGCAGCGCCACCAGGCCGACCGAAAGGGCGATCAGCACGAACGCGGCGGTGGTGATGAAGCTCAGGAAGCCGTTCAGCTTGGTCATCGCGACGTCGGTGTAGTAGCTCACCGTGCTGTCGACCCTGGCCAGCGCTGCCACGCCGCTCTGGAGCTGCTCGACCGCCGGCTTGAGCGCGGCATCCGCGTCGGCCGGGCTGGCAAGCTGGCCGGCGATGATTTTCTCGAGCACCGGGCGAGCGTTCTGCCGATACGCGGCAAAGCCGCTTTCGGCGGCGTTCGCATCGACCAAGGTCTTGGGGTCGAGGATCACCGCCTTGAAGGCCGCAATGGCCTTGTCGGCCACCTGCTGCTGCTCGTCCCATTTCTTCAGGTATTCGGCCGTGGCGGCGGCATCCGACGCGCGGATCAGGATCGCGCGTTCCAGTGCGTGGCTCTCCAACATCGCGACCCGCGCCTTGTCGTAGGCCATCACGGAGCCCACCACATGCTTGTTGAAGCGGTTGAACGAGCCGTTCTGCATGCGCGCGATGTACCAGCCGGCGGTGCCCATCGCGGTCACCAGGAGCGCGATGACACCGAAGGCCAGCATCAGCCGGGTCTGGATGGAAAGCTTGCGAAGCATGGTGTTGTTCTTTCTCGGGGAGATCGGTTTTGCGAGGGCCGAAAGCGCGCCAAGGACGCTCAGTTGCCCAGGTCGGTGCCGGCGAGGCCGAGGCTGGGCGACAGGATCAGGCTCTCGATGTCGAGCAGGATCAGCATGCGGTCGCCGACCTGGCCGAGGCCGGTGATGAACTTGGCGTCGACCACCGAGCTCATTTCGGGGGCGGGCTTGATCGAGTCGACCGGCAGTTCCATCACGTCGCTGACGGCGTCGACGACGGCGCCGACGACCCGGTTCTTCAGGTTCAGGATGATGGTGACGGTGAAGTCGGTGTAGTCGGCGCTGGCGCAGCCGAAGCGCATGCGCAGGTCGACGATGGGCACGATCACACCGCGCAGGTTGACCACACCCTTGATGAAGGCGGGGGCATTGGCGATGTGGGTGGGCTCTTCGTAGCCGCGGATTTCCTGCACCTTGAGGATGTCGATGCCGTATTCCTCGTTGCCGAGGCGGAAGGTCAGGTATTCGCGGGTCAGGCCGGTGGTGGCGCGGGCGTCGGCGACGCTGCTGCGGTTGCCGGTACGCGCCGGCATCATGTTCTGAATCGGTTCCATCATGCCCATGGGGGACTCCTGCTACTGCTGCAACTGCTGCGGCTGCAGCAGCGGTGTTGGTCGGGTTCAGCCCTGTTTTCGGCCGCCATGGCCCGCACTTGAACGCGCTGCCGCGTCAGCGGCACCAACGGGCCCAGGGCAGCGCGGGCTGTCGGCGCTGCCCGGTGGTGTTCCGCCAGGTCGAGACGTTCGAAGGGCGATCGCGTCAGAAAGAGGTCCAGTCGTCGTCGCTGCCCGCTGGGGCGGCGGCGAGCGGTGCCGGTTTCGATGCCTGAGCGGGTGCCGCCGGCTTGGACGGCGTGGCCGGGGCAGGAATCGGCGCCGGGGCGGGGCGTGCAGCGACCGGCGCCCGAGGGGTGACGGTCGGCGCCTTGGGAGCGGGCGAGGGTGCCGGTGCCTGGCTCGGCGCGGGGGAGCTGCCATGCACCTTGAAACTGGCGACCACCCGGCTCAGCTTGTCGGCCTGCTCCTTGAGCGACTCGGCGGCGGCGGCCGATTCTTCGACCAGTGCGGCGTTCTGCTGCGTCATCTGATCGAGCTGGTTGACGGCGGTGTTGACCTGGCCGATGCCGGTGCTTTGCTCGGAGGTGGCGGCGGTGATCTCGCCGATGATGTCGGTGACGCGCTGCACCGAGGCGACGATCTCGGTCATCGTGCTGCCGGCGTCCTGCACCAGCTTCGCGCCCGAATCGACCTTCTCGACGCTGGCGCCGATCAGGCTCTTGATCTCCCTGGCGGCCTGGGCGCTGCGTTGCGCCAGGTTGCGCACCTCGCCGGCCACCACCGCGAAGCCGCGGCCCTGTTCACCGGCGCGCGCGGCTTCGACCGCCGCGTTCAGCGCCAGGATGTTGGTCTGGAAGGCGATGCCGTCGATCACGCCGATGATGTCGGCGATTTTCTTGGAGGCCGCGCTGATCTCGTCCATCGTCGAGACCACCTGCGAGACCACTTCACCGCCGCGCGAGGCGACCGTCGAGGCCGAGGAGGCGAGCTGGTTGGCCTGGCGGGCGGCGTCGGCCGACTGCTTGACCGTGCCGGTCAGCTGCTCCATCGACGAAGCGGTCTGCTGCAGGTTGCTGGCGGCTTGCTCGGTGCGCTGCGACAGGTCGAGGTTGCCGCTGGCGATCTCGGTCGATGCCAGCTGGATGCTGCCGGCGGCCTCGTGCACGCTCAACAAAGACTGGTGCACGCGCAGCAAGGCGCTCTTCAGGCGGCTCGCGGCGCTCGAATGGGTCGCCATGCGGCTGACGTCGAAGTCGAGCTGGTCGTCCTGGCCGAGCGCATTGACCAGAGCCTGCAGCTCGTAGCCTTCGTCGGTCTGCTGTCGCACCTGCTTCGACAAGCGGCCCTGGTACCAGGCCTGTGCGCAGAGGAAGCCGAGCTGCAGCAGCACCTGCTGCAGGTCCGGCCGGCTCAGCAGGTAGACCGGCGTGCCGCCGGCCTGCAGCCGGTCGAACACGATGTGATGGGCGGCGAACAGCACGGTCCCGAGGGCCAGCATGCGGTAGTCGCGGAACACCATCAGGAAGGCCATGAACACGAAGGCCCCGAAGTGGTACAGCGGGGCGCCCTGGCCCAGCTGGATCTGCAAGGCGACGGCGCCGACGCCGGTCAACGTCATCAGGGCGCGAACCCATTGGGTCCCGCCGAACAGCAGGTAGCCGGCGCCGGCGATGCCGAGCCCTAACGCCGAACCGAGCAGTGCCGCCGCGAGCTGGCCCTGCAACACGCCGATCAGCAGCGTGACGACGGCCATGCCGGCCTGCAGCTTGAGCATCATGCGCTCGGCGAGCTTGCGCCGGGCGATGATGTGGGTCATCGACACACTCGGGTTCATGCTGTTCAGTCTCCAGCAGCAGGGCGGGGCTGCCCGGCCGCCAACGGGCCCAGGGATGTCAGGCTGCCAGCCGCTCTTCTTCGACCAGGCCCAGTTCGGGGCTGGCGATCAGGCTTTCGATGTCGAGCAGGATCAGCATGCGGTCGCCCACCTGACCCAGCCCGCGGATGTAGCGGGCGTCGACCGCCGAATGGATCTCCGGTGCCGGCTTGATGGCTTGCGCCGGGACTTCCAGCACGTCGCTGACCGAGTCCACCACCGCGCCGACCACACGGTTGTGCACGGTCAGGATCACCGTGACGGTGAAGCCGTTGTACTCGATCTTTTCGCAGCCGAAGCGCATGCGCAGGTCGACGATCGGCGCGATCACGCCGCGCAGGTTGACGACGCCCTTGATGAAATCGGGCGCGTTGGCGATCCGGGTCGGCTGCTCGTAGCCGCGGATCTCCTGCACCTTCAGGATGTCGATGCCGTATTCCTCGTTGCCGAGGCGGAAGGTCAGGTATTCGCGGGCGGAGGCCTGGGCCCCCGCGTCGAATCGTTCCATCATGCCCATGTCGTCGTCTCCTTCTTCTCCGCAGCGGGGGCGCAGATCGTCTTCTTCATCAATGGCGCGAGCGACGCACCAGGCTGCCCGTGTCGAGAATCAGCGCGACACGGCCATCGCCCATGATCGTCGCGCCCGACACGTCGGTCACCTTGCGGTAGTTGGCTTCGAGGTTCTTCACCACCACCTGTTGCTGACCCAGCAGTTCGTCCACCAGCAGGGCGACCCGGCCGCCTTCGGCCTCGACCACCACCATGATGGAGCTGACGTGCTCGAAGTCGAAGCGAGGCACCTGGAACACCTGCTCCAGCTCCACCACCGGCATGTACTCCTGGCGCACCTCGACCACACGGCCGCTGTTGCCGATCGTCTTCACCATGCCCGGTTCGACCTGGAAGCTCTCGACCACCGAGGACAGCGGCAGGATGTAGACCTCTTCGCCCACGCCCACGCTCATGCCGTCCATGATGGCCAGCGTCAGCGGCAGTCGCACGGCGACACGCATGCCATAGCCTTCGGCCGAGTCGATTTCCACCGTGCCGTTCAAGGCCGCGATGTTCTTCTTGACCACGTCCATGCCGACACCGCGCCCGGAGACGTCGGTGACCTGGTCGGCGGTCGAGAAGCCCGGTTCGAAAATCAAACCCCACACTTCCTGGTCGGTCAGCGAGTCGGGTGCGTGCAGACCGCGCTCGCGCGCTTTCTTCAGCAGCTTCTCGCGCGACAGGCCGCGACCGTCGTCTCGCACTTCGATGACGATGGAGCCGCCCTGGTGAGAGGCTGCCAGCGTGATCGTGCCGGTTTCGGGCTTGCCCTTGGCGAGCCGCTCTTCCGGCAACTCGATGCCGTGGTCGCAAGAGTTGCGCACCAGGTGGGTCAGCGGGTCGGTGATCTTCTCGACCAGGCCCTTGTCCAGTTCGGTGGCTTCACCCTGCGTCACCAGTTCGACCTTCTTGCCCAGCTTGGCGGCCAGGTCGCGCAGCATGCGCGGGAAGCGGTTGAACACGGTCGACATCGGGATCATCCGGATCGACATCACCGCTTCCTGCAGGTCGCGGGTGTTGCGGTCCAGGTCGGTCAGGCCGGCCAGCATTTGCTGGTGCACCACCGGGTCGAGGCCACGGCTGTTCTGCGCCAGCATCGCCTGGGTGATCACGAGTTCGCCGACCAGGTTGATCAGCTGGTCGACCTTCTCGACCGACACGCGGATCGTGGCGGCATCCAGCGCAGCACCCTTGGGCTCGGCCTTGGCAGCCGCCTTGGCGGCGGTCGGCTTCTGGGCGGCTTGCGCTTGCGCTTCGCTCGTCACGTGGCTCGCAGGAGCGCCGGGCGAGTTCTCGAAGAAGCCGTAGCCGGGGTCACCGTCCTTCGCCACCGCGACCGGGGCACCGGGGGCGTCGTCGAAGAAGCCGTAGCCTAGATCGTCTTCCTTCGCGGCAGCCGGCGTCGACGCGGCGTCTTGCGGCAGCGGCGTGAAGCGGACCAGCTCTTTCGAGACATGGAAGGTGAACAGATCGAGCATGTCGCTCTCGCTGCTCTGGGTCACCACCTTGAAGCGGCGCATGCCGGCTTCGGCCTGACCACCGTCGAGCGGCTCGATCGTGCCCAGGTCGGTGATTTCCTTGAACAGGTCGAGCAGGTTATTCGCCTGCGACGGGTCGCTCAGCGGGCCGACCGTCAGTTCCAGCGTGCGCGGGCCGGCAGCAGCGGCCGGCACGGGGGCCGGGGCCGGTGCGGCGACCTGAGCAGGGGCGGGCGCAGGGGCCGCGGCGACCAACGCCGTCACGGGTGCTTCGCCGGCCACCATGGCGCGGATGTTGAACAGCAGCTCGGTCGTGTCGACTTCGTCGCCGGTGCCGGTCTGGTGCCGCGAGAGCTGGGCCCGCAGCGCATCGCCGGAGGCCAGCAGCACGTCCACCATGGCGGAGGTCGGCTGCAACTCGTGGCGGCGCAGCTTGTCCAGCAGCGTCTCCATCTGGTGCGTCAGCTCGGCGACATCGGCAAAGCCGAAGGTCGCCGCGCCGCCCTTGATCGAGTGCGCGCAGCGAAAGATCGCGTTGAGTTCCTCGTCGTCAGCCGCTTCGATGTCGAGCTCGAGCAGTTGCTGCTCCATGCGCTCGAGGTTCTCTCCGGCCTCTTCGAAAAAGACCTGATAAAACTGGCTCAGGTCGATGCCGGCGCTCAACTGAGAGCCTTCGGACGTCATGTCGCCCATGGCATGCTCCTTGTGATTGTGCTTAAGGGTTGCGCTGGGCTCAGCGAATGACCTTCTGGATGACTTCGATCAACTTGCTCGGATCGAAGGGCTTGACCAGCCAGCCGGTGGCGCCTGCGGCGCGCCCGGCTTGCTTCATCTGGTCGCTCGACTCCGTGGTCAGGATCAGGATCGGGGTCGCCTTGAACTGCGGGTTTTCGCGCAGTTTCTTGGTCAGGCTGATGCCGTCCATGCGAGGCATGTTTTGATCGGTCAGCACCAGGTCGAAAGAGCGGCTGCCCGCTTTTTCGAACGCGTCCTGGCCGTCCACGGCTTCGACCACGTTGTAGCCGGCGCTCTTCAGCGTGAAGGACACCATCTGGCGCATCGATGCCGAGTCGTCTACGGCAAGGATTGAATGCATAGCTTGCTCCGTTTTGGCCTATTTCGGATAGTTGCCGGGGGTTCTTTAGAACAGATCGATGGAGCCGGCGTCCATCTCTGCCTGTGTGACAGGATTCGGGCAAAGGGGGGCGCTTTCCACCACGGAGGCGCCCTCCTCGTCGTCGCCCATCGCTTCGCGTGCGATCCGGTCAGCGCAGTTGCGCAGGCGCCGGTTGGTGTGCACGATCAGCTGTGACGCCATGTCTTGGAACTGCAGTGAGGTCACTGCGGCGCCGAGGTTCTGCATCACAGGCATGAGTTCGGATGTCTGAATACGGTGATCAATGGCTGCGCTCATCAGGTTTTGCATCTGTTCCACCGCGGTGGAAAAGCGCAGCATCAGGCCGTCGCAAGCGTCGGCGAGCAGGGTTTGCAGCCTTTCCAGGTCGTTGGTTGCCGTCATCAGGTGGTCCTGCAGGTCGGCCGCCATCAGCAGCGGGATCGGGCTGCCGTCGTCAGACGGGGGTGTCTCGTTCATCAAAACGGGTCTCCACGATGAGCACTCTTCTGCGGCCATCCCAGTAGAATTTTGGACAGACTTGGGCGAAGCCATCGACTAAATAGGGCAAGGAATCGCACACATCTTCGGCACGCGCGGACCCTGCCTGTAGGACTTTTTTTGCAAGTCGCCCATTTCTTCTCCAACTCGAGGCGCCTTCATGAACCCATCCACCATGCGCCGCGAGCTGCGCGTGCTGCATATTGAAGATTCCGAACTCGACCACGAACTGACGATCACCCAGCTGGCGCGCGCCGGCCTGAGCATCAATGCGGTGCGGGTCGAGACCGCGGCGGCGTTCGAATCGGCCCTGCGCAACGGCCTGGACGGCCGGCCCTGGGACATCATCCTGTCGGACTACAACCTGCCCGGCTTTTCCGGCTTGATGGCGCTCGACATGCTGCGCGCCAGCGGGCGGGTGATTCCCTTCATCATCGTGTCGGGCGAGATCGGCGAGGACGTCGCGGTCGAGGCCATGCGCAACGGTGCCAGCGACTATTTGCTGAAGAACAACTTGACGCGGCTGGCGCCGGCGGCGCTGCACGCCATCGAGGCGCAGGAGGCGCTGCGCGCCAAGCAGGCCGCCGACCTGGCGCTGAAGCAGTCGCAGGAACGCTTGCGGGAGCTGGCGCAGCATCTGCAAACCAGCGTCGAGGCCGAGCGCGCCGCGATTGCGCGCGAGGTGCATGACGACGTCGGTGGTTCCTTGACGGCACTCAAGTTCGACATCGCCTGGATCGCCCGCCACACCCAGGACGAAGCGGTGCGCCAGCGGGCCCATTCGGCGCTGGAGACGGTGAGCCACGCCCTGGACGCCAGCAAGCGCATCATGCACAACCTCCGGCCGGCCATCCTGGAGCAGGGTTTGGTGGCCGCGCTGCAGTGGATGACGGGCGCTTTCGAAAAGCGCAACGGCATCGCCACCACCTTCCACTCCAGCCACGAGCAGCTGCAGCTGCCGGCGGGGGTGCCGCTGGTGGCCTACCGCACCGCGCAGGAGGCGCTCACGAACGTCACCAAGCATGCCAACGCGACCCAGGTGAAGGTCGACCTGACGCTGGCCGGCGGCGTGTTGTCGCTGGAGGTGAGCGACAACGGCCGCGGCTTGAACCCCGAGGACCTGGCCAAGGCGCGCTCCTTCGGCATCCGGGGGTTGCACGAGCGCGCCAGCACCGTGGGCGGCTGGGTCGACCTGAGCAGCAGCCCGTCGGGGACGACGTTGATCCTGCTGGTGCCGTTGACCGAGAGCGGGGCGACGGGCGATGATGGCAACGACGCCGATGAGCGTTCAGGAGACGACCCGACTTTCTGGGGAGACCTATGATCAAAGTCATCCTCTGCGACGACCACGCCTTGATTCGGCGCGGCATCCGCGACACGCTCGCGGACGTGCCCGACATCGACGTCGTGGGAGAAGCGGGCGACTATGGAGAACTGCGCAGCCTGCTGAGAACGCAGGCATGCGATGTGCTGGTGCTGGACATCAACTTGCCCGGCCGCAGCGGGCTGGACGTGCTGCACGTCTTGAAGGACGAAGGTTCACCGGTCAAGGTGCTGGTGGTGTCGATGTACCCCGAAGACCAGTACGCGATCCGTGCGTTGAAGGCGGGCGCGTATGGCTACGTCAACAAAGGCGGCGATCCGGCGCAGCTGGTGGCGGCCGTGCGCATGGTGTCGCAGGGGCGCAAGTACGTCACGGCCGACATGGCGCAGATGCTGGTCGAGAGCCTGACCACGCCGACCACCGAGGCCGCACACGAGCGGCTGTCCGACCGCGAACTGCAGACGCTGGTGATGATCGCGTCGGGCAAACGGCTGTCCGATATTGCAGAAGAATTGACGCTGAGTCCGAAGACCGTTTCGGTGTACCGGGCGCGGGTGTTGGAGAAGCTGGGCTTGTCCAACAACTCGGAGCTGACGGTGTATGCGATACGGAATGGGTTGGTGTGACCTGTTTGGTGGTGGTGGCGCCGGGCTGAGCGTGGGCTGAATGTTGGGGCTTTGACGCGGGTGGCTGGCGGGATTCGATGAGTAGGACGCCTCTGGTGGGGGTGTCGGGTGAGGCTTTGCCGGTGATTGGCTGTTCTTCTGCAGCTGGGTGATGGCTGCGGCCGGGTGGCTGTTGGCTCGGCTGGGTGAGGTGTTTGTCGCCCCTGCGGGGCGAGCGCCCTGCGGGCGGTGCCGGGATGTGTGTCGTGGTCCAGTTTTTTCGGACACGCCGATAGGTAAAAACGTGGTTTATAGGGTGGCCGCCATCAATTGCTCGTGAACGACCGGGGAGCGGTAGCCGAGCGTGGAGTGCAAGCGCACGCAGTTGTAAAAGCCGACGATGTAGTCGGCGATGTCAGCCATTGCCTCGGCGTGGTTCGCGTAGTCGCGTAGCCAGACGCGCTCCATCTTCAAGTTGAGGAAAAAGCGCTCGATGACGGCGGTGTCCCAACAGTTGCCTTTGCGGCTCATGCTGCCCAGCAGCCCGTGGCGGGCCAGCAACTCTGTATGGACCTGGCTGGCGTATTGGCTGCCTCTGTCGGTGTGCACGAGCAAGCCCGGCGCAGGTTGGCGGCTTGCGATGGCCATACGCAGGGCCGCACAGACCAGCTGAGCAGACATGTCCGCGGCCATGGCCCAGCCTACGATCTTGCGGGAGAACAGGTCCATCACCGCGGCTAAATACAGCCAGCCGCTGCGCGTTCGAATGTAGGTAATGTCACCCGCCCAAGCCCTGTCCGGCGCCTCAGGCCTGAACCGCCGGGCAAGCACATTGGCTGCAACCGGCAGCTCGTGCCGGCTGTCGGTGGTGTGGACGAACTTGCGCCGCCAGCGGGGGCGCAGTCGGTGGTGCCGCATTAGCGTGCGAGCGCGCTGGCGCCCCACGGCCCATCCCTGAGCCTTCAGCGCGGCGCTGAGCCGACGGCTGCCGTAGCTGCGTCCGCTGGCCTCAAATGCGGCCTTGGCGCACGCGCCCACCGGGCACACCGCGGCGTCTTGGGCTGCGCGGCGGCGCGCCGCGTAGAAGCCCGAGCGGCTGATTCCCAGCAGCCGGCACAGCTGGCTGATGCAGGCCTTCCCCTCCTGCTGCACGATCTGATGAATCACTTCAGTTCGCGGGCGAAGAAGGCCGAGACTTTTTTTAGCAGTTCGTTGTCCGACTGCGCCTGCCGCAGCTCAGCCTCCAACTGCCGTATGCGCTGTTGCTCCGGCGTCAGCGGCCGGCCGATGCCGCTGCCTCCTGCCTGTTCCTCGTCATACTGCGCCACCCAACGCCGCACGGCGCTGTCCACCAGGCTCATGTCGCGGCACACCTGCCCGACACTCAGCCCTTGTTCTCGAATCATCTTCACGACTTGCAGCTTGAATGCCGCGTCGAAGGTTCGCCGGGTCGTCTTGCTCATCTCTGTTTGGTCCTCTTCGGGGTGAATCCCCTATCAAGGTGTCCATCAAGATTGGACCACGACAGTGCGCCCGGCAGCGCACCTACCTTCTTTGCGTCGCCAAAGAAAGTAGGCAAAGAAAGGCGACCCGAGTGCGGCGCCCCTTCGCTGCGCGAAGGGGTGCTCTGCGGTGCTCGCGACGGGAAGGCGGCTGCGGAACTCGCCCTTTTTGAAGAGCGCCTACGCGCTCTTCAAACGGAGCTCAGACAGTCCTCGCCGACCCCGCGCTGCGCGCGGGGCAACCTTCCCGTCGCTGCGCTCCTCGACGCCGCACACGGGAGGGGGAGAGGCACGGCTTGCTACGCATCGCCTGGAAAGGCTGCCTCTTCCTGCGGAAGAGGATCGCCGGGGACTCGTGCGGGCGGGGTTTATCGGTGGCTGAAGCCCGGCATCAAGCAGCGGGGAAGCTAGGTGAGGGGCTAGCCCCGCCGATCACGATGGCGGTCCGAGTCCGAGTCCGAGTCCGAGCACGAGCACGAGCACAGCGAAGTGCGCCGCGCGCCGATCCTCAGGTCAACGCCGAAACCCCACTGGTTTACCCCCTCTCCCTTGGGGAGAGGGTGGGGGAGTGGGTCGTTTGACTGGTGAACGGGTCCCCTTATGACGAACTGAGCAGCGCAGGGGTGGGCGGAAAAAGAAGGGCCGACTGTCTGAGCCCGCAGGGCGAGTTTGAGGCCCTTCCCGCCCGCCCCGAGCAGCGCAAGGCACCCCCGGCGCAGCCGGGGGCGAGGATTAGGGTGCCCTTTCTTTTGGTACCTTTTCTTTGGGCAAGCAAAGAAAAGGTACTGCGCCGCCGGGCGCACATCCCGGCACTCGCCCACAGGGCGATCGCCCCGAAGGGGCGAATAGAGCAGCGCCACCCAGAGCAGCGCCACCCAGAGCAGCGCCACCCAGAGCAGCGCCACCCAGAGCAGCGCCACCCAGAGCAGCGCCACCCAGAGCAGCCCCTCACTGAAAGTGAGTGAGCATCCGCTCCAGCGCAAACGTGAACGGCTGCTCCAGCATCGGCAGCGTCACCACCACCCCCACCAGCCCCACCGACAACGTGATCGGAAACCCGATCGAAAAGATGTTCATCTGCTGCGCAACCCGGGAGATCACCCCCAGCACCAGATTGACGAACAACAACATCGCCACGATCGGCAGCGCGATCCAAAGCCCCAGCTTGAAGATCTCGGCCCCCCAGGTGTGCACCTGGATGGCATGCACGAACGCCATCGGATGCGCCGACACCGGAAACGCGTGAAAGCTTTGGATCACCGCCGAGATCAGCACCAGATGCCCGTTGATCACGATGAACAGCAGCGACACCGTCGCGCCGAAAATGCGGCTCACCGCATTGCTCTGCCCACCCGAGGTGGGGTCGAAGAACGAGGCAAAACCCAAACCCATCTGCAGGCCGATCAGCTCACCCGCAAACTCGATGCCGGCGAACACGATGCGCACGGCAAAACCGATCGTCACCCCGATCAGCACCTGCTGCACCACCGCCCCAAACAGGTCGGCGGAATTCAGCGAGATGGCCGGCGACTCGGGCATCGACACCTGCGACGCCACCGCGACGAAAAAGGCCAGACCCACCTTGACGCGCACCGGCACCGACCGCATCGACAAGATCGGTGCGCTGGCGAACAGCGCCAGCGTGCGCAAGAACGGCCACAAGATCGGTGTCACCCAGGCCATCAACTGGGCTTCGGTGACACTCAGCACGCCTGCTGCCCTTCCGAGAAACCGCCGAAGGCGGAGGTAGCACCCGACGACGCAACGGCCGGATCACCGTTGCTGTTGTTCGCCAGCAGCAGCCAATGCGGCACGACGCGGCCGAAATCCGGTGGTGTTGGTGTTATTGGCGTGGGTGATGAGGAGGAAGACAACGACGTCCCGGCGAGGGCCGCCGGCCGCCGCGCAGCCGCCACGCGTGCCGCATGGGCCTCACGCTGGCTTTTATTAGGGCCGGTTGCACCCGCCAGCAGACGCTGCGCGGCCGGCGTGGCGTCGAACACCAGGCACAGCTGCACCGGCTCGCGTGGACTGCGAAGGCTGCTGTGGTGGTGGTGGCTGCTGGCGCCGATGATGCTGCTGCTGCCGGGCAACCGCCCTGCCGGCGACGGCGACACGACCGGAATGGCGGCTACGGGTCGGGGCTGCGCCCGGCGCTCACCCAGCAGGGGGCGACCAGGGGCGGCGGTGAACAAGGAAAGCTGCCGGTTCATGGAAGAGGCTCACGCGAACGGCTGTTGGGCGACAAGAAGTTGGCTAGAGGGCTGGCGGCGTCGGCGGTCGTTCCGGCACCGGTGTCACAGCACCATCGACGGAATCGACGTGATGGTCCGTTGGATGTACTCGACCAGCGTCGTCAGCATCCAGGGGCCGGCGATCACCAGCACCGCCACCGCCGCCACCATCTTCGGCACGAAGGCGAGGGTCTGTTCGTTGATCTGGGTGGCCGCCTGGATGATGCTGACCACCAGGCCGACCGCCAACACGGTCAACAACACCGGGGCGGACAGCGTCAGCAGCAAATACATGCCCTGTTGCCCGAAGGAGAAGACTTCTTGTGCGTTCATGACGGTTCCTGGCGAACTTCTTTCTGCAGAGAATTCAGGGGCGGACGATCGATCGATCAGGTGGCGAAACTCGCGGCCAGCGAACCCAGCAGCAAATTCCAGCCGTCGGCCAGCACGAACAGCATCAGCTTGAACGGCAGCGCCACCAGCACCGGCGACAACATCATCATGCCCAGGCTCATCAGCACGCTGGCGACGATCATGTCGATGATCAGGAACGGAATGAAAATCATGAAGCCGATCTGGAAGGCGCTTTTCAGCTCGCTGGTCACGAAGGCCGGCACGATCACACGAAACGGCGCCGTCTCGGCCTTCACCGAAGTGTCGAGCCGGGCCAGCTTGGCAAACAGCGCGAAGTCCGACTCGCGGGTCTGCTTCAGCATGAACTGCCGCATCGGCACCTGGGCACGCGAGATGGCTTCCTCGAAGCCGATCTGTTGCTCGGTATAGGGCTTGTAGGCCTCGGCATACACCCGATCGATGGCCGGGCTCATCACGAAAAACGTCAGGAACAGCGACAGACCGATGATCACCTGGTTGGGCGGCGCGGCCTGCGTGCCCATCGCCTGGCGCAGCAGCGACAGCACGATCACGATGCGCGTGAAGCCGGTCATCAGCAGCAACACCGCGGGGATGAAGCTCAGCGCGGTGAAGAACAGCAGCGTCTGGATCGGCACCGAGTAGCTGTTGCCCCCGGCACCCTGGCCGACCAGCAGCGGCAGCGAGGCGGGCGCCGTCGGCTGCACCGCCATCTGCTGTTGCGCGGCGGCCATCTCGGGCAGCGTCGCCAGCAGGGCCACGCCGGCGCCGGCGACGAACAAGCCCGCCTGACGCCAAGAGAAGTCGAAGCGGGCCATGTTCACTGGCCTCCCTTCTTGGCCTTGTTCAGCAGGGCCGCGAACGATGCCGGCAGCTTGGGCATCGTCAACGGCTGGGCCGGCGGCAGTTCCTGGGCGGCCAGCGTGTGCAGCGCCGTGATCGACTGGGCCGTGACGCCGAGCACCAACCACTGGCGCTCGTCACCCTGGCCGACCTCGACCGTGACCAGACGCTGGTTGGGGCCCAAGCCGGTGATCGAGACCACGCGCGTGGCCTGCTGGGCCTGGCCGAGCGCGCCGAGGCCGGCGGCCTGCGAACGCTTGAGCAGCCACAGGGCGGCCGGGATCATCGCGATGATGAAGAAAAACCACAGGGCAGACATTCCGGCAGACGGCATGATGGCGGGCGGCTCGTGGGCGACGCAAAGCTTGAAGACAGGGCGGGCGGGTGGGTGCGTGACGGTCGCAAACAACACCACCGCCACGGGAAAGATTGTGGGCAAACGCTGCCGCCGGAAACCCAAGAACAAAGGGGCCAATTGGCCCCTAGTCTTGTCGTTCGGCGCCGCTCCTGCGGCCGCCTGTGCAACCCGTCACATGCCGCGGCTCAGCCGACGCATGCGCTCTGACGGCGTCACGATGTCGGTCAGGCGTATGCCGAACTTGTCGTTCACCACCACCACCTCACCCTGCGCGATCAAATAGCCATTCACCAGCACGTCCATCGGCTCGCCGGCGAGCGCGTCGAGTTCGATCACCGAACCCTGGGCCAGCTGCAGGATGTGCTTGATGGGAATCCGGGTGCGTCCCAGCTCCACGGTGAGCTGCACCGGGATGTCCAGGATCATGTTGATGTCGTTGCCGGCCGAGGTGGGCCCGGTCGGCGAGAAGTTGGTGAACGACGCCGGCGCCACGTGCTCGGGCTCGGCGTCCACCACTTGCGATGCCGTCGACGAAGAGGAGCTGGTCTGCTGCGCCAGCGCCGCCTCCCATTCGGCGGCCATCGCGTCCTGTTCTTCGGAGGCTGCCATTTGCGGATCAACTGCCATGAGATTCTCCCAACCAGCCGAAATCGTGGCCGGTCAACATTTGATCGATCTTGACGGCGTATTTGCCGTTCGAGGTGCCGTAGTGGCAGTCGAACACGGGCACGCTGTCGACCTTGGCCTGGATCACCTGCGCCAGGTCGAGCTCGATGAAGTCGCCGGGCTTGAACGCCAGCAACTCCTCGACGGTGGCGGGGGCGTGGGCCAGCTCCGCCACCAGCTCGACCTCGGCCGCCTGGATCTGGTGCGTCAGCAGCTTGACCCAGCGGCGGTCCGCGCCGACCGAGTCGCCCTGGATCGTGGAATACAGCACATCCCGGATCGGCTCCATCGTCGCGTACGGGATGCAGAAATGAATGGTGCCCGAGCTTTCAGCGATCTCGAGCGTGAACGACGTCGTCACGACGATCTCGCTGGGCGTCGCCACGTTGGCGAACTGCGGCTGCATCTCGGAGCGCTGGTAGTCGAGCTCGAGCGGGTAGATGCCGGTCCAGGCCTTCTTGTATTCGTCGCGGATCACGTCGACCAGCCGGTTGATGATGCGCTGCTCGGTCGGTGAAAAGTCACGCCCTTCGATGCGGGTGTGGAACTTGCCCGTGCCGCCGAACAGCGAATCGATCACCGCGAACACCAGCGTCGGGTCGCAGACGATCAGGCCGGAGCCGCGCAGCGGCCGCACCGAGACGATGTTGAAGTTGGTCGGCACGACGATCTCACGCAAGAAGGCGCTGTATTTCTGCACCTTGATCGGGCCCACCGAGACCTCGGGGCTCTTGCGCATCAGGTTGAACAAGCCGATCCGGATGTTGCGGGCGAAGCGCTCGTTGATGATCTCCATGGTCGGCATGCGACCGCGGACGATGCGCTCCTGGCTCGCGATGTCGTAATCGCGGATGCCACCGACCTGGACCTCTTCCTGCTCGAGCTTCTGGCTTTCGCCGGTGATGCCCTGTAGCAGGGCATCGACTTCGTCTTGCGAGAGGATTTGTTGATTCATCGTGCTGCCTTCGGGCGAAGAACGAACAGACGCAAAGACGCCGGCTTCACTGGATGATGAAGTTCGAGAAATGCACTTGGTGCACCGGGTTGTAGGGTGCCTTCTTCTTTTTCTTCTTTTTCTTGCTGCTCTTCGGCGCCTCTTCCTCTTCTTCTGCGGCTGCTTGGTCCGGGTCGGGAATCTCGATGCCCATCGGCCGGACCGACTCGCGCATGATCTCGGCCGCCAGCTTTTCCTTGCCGGCGCGCTCGAGCAGCTCGACCGAGGTCTTGTGCGCCAGCACCATCAGCACGTTGTTGCGGATCGCGGGCATGTAGCCCTTGAGCTGCTCGGCCATCTCGGGTGTGTCGACTTCCAGCGTGATGCCCACCTGGGCATAACGTTCGGCGTCCTTGTCGGCCAGGTTGACGGTGAAGGGGTCGAGCGGCAAAAACACCGGCGGGCCGGCCTTCGCGCCCTTCTTGCCTTTGCCGGCTTCATGTTCGACCGCCGCGACCTCTTCCTCCTCTGCGCCTTCCTCGTCGGACTCGGCGGGTTTCTTCAACAGCACCAGCGCGGCCGCGCCGGCGAGCAGGAGCACGACCAGGACGGCGACGATGCCGAGGATCAGCTTTTTCGGGCTCTTCTTGGCGGGAGCGTCAGCAGATGCGGCGGCGGCGGACATGGCGGTTCCTGAGGCGAGGCGACAACAAACAAAGGATGAAAGCGATTATTCGAGTTGCGCGCGCCGCGGAAGCCCCGATAAGCGGCCGAAAGGCGGGCTAATCGACGGCCGGCGCGGCGCGCCCGTGGGCGGCATCAGGCGTAGAGGTCGAGGCGCCCCTGCGCGGCGCGCCGGGGGGCGGTGGCGGCGCGCGCACCGGGCTCGGCGACGCCAGCCGTTGCACCCGTGCCGGTGCGGCCGTCCGACGGTTGCTGCCCGTTGTGGCTGTCCGATTGCGCCGACGGCTGGTGCTGCTGCGAGACACCGCCGCCGGTCAGCGTGAAGCCGGCGCTTTGCAGCGACGCGGCCAGCTGGGCCAGGCTGGCCTCGAGCGCCGCACGCGTGCTCGCCTGGCTGGCGGCGAAGTCGACCTGGGCCTGCTGTCCCTGCAGCGCGATCTGCACCGTCACGGGGCCCATCTCGACCGGGTTCAGCATCAGCTTGGCCTGCTGCACACCGTCGCGCACCAGGTAGCTGATCTGGTTGGCCAAGGCCTCGGGGAACTCGGGCGACTGGACCGGCACCGCGACACTCGCCTGCGCCTCGGCCGACGGCGTGGCCACCGGGTTGGACAGGCTGGTGGTGGCCAGCTGGCCGGGCAGCAGCGTGGCGGTCTGGAGGTTCGCGGCAGGCGCGGTCACTTCGGCTGTTCCGCTGGCGTCGCCGCCGAGCCCCTGGGTCTCGAGTTGCGCGTCCAGTTGGGCCTGGAACGCCGGCTGCTCCTCGCTCTCCACGGCGCCTTGCGTCGGTGCGTCGGCTTCCAACGCGGCCGTCGCCTTGTCGAGCGTCGCGCGGTCGGCGGCCTTGCCGAGTTCGGCGGAGGCCCCGTCGAGCGCGGCCTCACCGGCGAGGTTTTCAGTCAACTCGCCTGCGCCTGCCTTCGGCTCGGGCGGCACCCATCCCAGACCGCTCAGGTCGGTCCCTGACGGCGCGTGCTCGGTCTCGCGCGTGTCGCGCGCCGCCTCCGACGCCTCCGAGCGCTCGGCGCCACCGCTGGCCGCCGGCTCGCCTTCGCGGGGAGCGGGCGTGGCCGCTTCGCTCATGTTCGTCAGGCTGTCCGGCTCGCCGGCGGCGCCCGGCAGCGCGGGGCGTTGCGCAGCGGCGGCGGCCGGTGGCGTCGACCGGTTGGACGCGGCCGCCTTGGCTTCCGCCTGGGCGGTGCTGCGCGCGCGCTCGGTTTGCTGCTGGTTTTGTTCGCGTGCCTGCTGCAACAGGTTGGAGAAGCCGGCGGTCGGCGCAGCCGCGCCGCGCCCAGCCGGACCACCTGCACCGGCGCCCAGAGCGGGAGCGGTGCTGTTGCTGCTGCCGGGCATGGGGCTCAACAGGTGCGTGGTGAAGAGCATGGGGTCGGGGTTTTGTCAGGTGGAGGGGGCGTCGAGAGCGGCGTTCGGTCGGTCGATCGATCAGGCCAGCGCCAGGCCGGAGGGCGTGCCCGCGTCGCTACCGCTACCGCTGCCGCTGCCGCTGCGCTGGCTCCACGCCACGCGGGCGGCCTGCTCGTCGGTGGCCTTCTGGTCGCGCCGCTGCTGGGTCATCGCCTGCTCGGCGACGCGCCGCTCGATCAGCTTTCGGATCGACGCGACGCGCATCTCGCGCTCGGCCAACACGCCGCGGGCCCACTCGACCTGCCGGCGACCTTGTTCGACCGCGCCTTGCTGTTGCTCGATGGCCTGGTTGATGCGGCCGACGAAGTCCTGATAGCAGCGCAGGATGTCCATCGTGCCCTGGCGCTTGAACTGTTCACCCCAGCGTTGTTGGTACTCGCGCCGGTAGTCTTCCAGCTGGGTGGCCTGCCGTTCGGCGTTTTCCAGCTGGGCGGCGGCCCGCTGGCAGGTCGAGACGGCTTCGTCGCGCTGTTTCTCCGCGTGTTCGAGGGCGAGGGCGAGGGCGTGGTGACGGCTCATGGGGGCTCCTAGCAGGGGGCTCGGTGAGGGTGTTGTGGGTTGTTGTCAGCGGCACTCGTCGTCAGCCGAGGCCCACCGTGGCTTTCATCTGCGCCACGCTGTCCTTCAGCGTGGCACCGTGGTGCATGTCCTGCTGCAGCAGCGCGCGCATGGCCGGGAAGGCGCGCACGGCGGCGTCCAGCTCGGGGTCCTGTCCGGGCGCATAGGCGCCGATCTGCAGCAGGTCGCGGCTGCGGTTGTAGCGGGCGTACATCTGGCGGAAGCGGCGCGCGGCGTCGAGGTGGTCGTGCGACGCGACGTTGTGCATCACCCGCGAGGCCGACTTCTCGACGTCGATCGCGGGGTAGTGGCCGCTTTCCGCCAACTCGCGCGTCAGCACGATGTGGCCGTCGAGGATGGCGCGTGCCGCGTCCGCGATCGGGTCCTGCTGGTCGTCGCCTTCGCTGAGCACGGTGTAGAAGGCCGTGATCGAGCCGACGCCGTTGAGGCCGTTGCCGCTGCGCTCGACGAGCTGCGGCAGCTTGGCGAAACAGCTGGGCGGATAACCTTTGGTCGCGGGCGGCTCGCCGATCGCCAGCGCGATCTCGCGCTGGGCCATGGCGTAGCGGGTCAGCGAGTCCATCAACAGCAGCACATGCTGGCCGCGGTCGCGGAAATGCTCGGCGATCGCGGTGGCATAGCTCGCGCCTTGCATGCGCGTCAGCGGCGGCGCATCGGCCGGCGCGGCCACCACGACCGAACGTGCCAGGCCTTCGGCACCGAGGATGTCCTCGATGAACTCCTTGACTTCACGGCCGCGTTCGCCGATCAGACCCACCACGATGACGTCAGCCTGCGTGTAGCGCGCCATCATGCCCAGCAGCACCGACTTGCCGACGCCGGAGCCGGCGAACAAGCCGATGCGCTGGCCACGGCCGACGGTGAGCATCGAGTTGATCGCCCGCACGCCGGTGTCCAGCGGCAGCCGCACCGGGTCCCGGTCCATCGCATTGATGGGCCGGCGCACCAGCGGCTCGTTGTGCACCGTTTGCAAGGGGCCGCGCCGGTCCATCGGCCGGCCGTGCGAATCGACCACCCGACCGAGCAGGCCGTCGCCCATCGGCAGGTGCAGGCTGCGGTCTTCGCTGCGCCGCCACGGGTGGCTGGCCTGGCCGAGCTTGGGCGGCTGGATCGGGCTGGACATCGGCACCACGCGGGCGCCGCTGGCCAGGCCGTGCACCTCGCCGGTGGGCATCAGGTAGGCGCGGTCGCCGGCGAAGCCGACCACTTCGGCCTGCACGGGCGGCTGGCCTTCCATGCGCACCTCGCACACCGAGCCGACCGGCACGCGGATGCCCGCGGCTTCGAGCACCAGGCCGGCCACCTTGACCAGCGTGCCCTGGGTTTCCAGGGCGAGCGGCGCGTTGGCGAAGGCGCGCAAATCGTTGAGGTACTGCTGCCAGGCCTGCAGCTTGGCCGGGACTGACGTGGTCGTCATGACGCGGCTCCTGCGTCGGCGCCGGCCGCTTCGTCGTTCCATTCGCTGTGCTGGCCGAGCGCTGCCGCGACGTTGCGCCAGCGCGCCTCCACCGACGCATCGACCACGCCGACGTCGGATTCGACGACACAGCCGCCAGGGGTGATCGCCGCGTCGGGCATCAGCCGGGCGTTGCGCGACTCCAGGTCGAGCTGGCCGCGTTCGGTCAGCATCTGGTGGTCGTCCGGGTTCACCAGCACGCGCACATGCCGCGCCGAATGCACCAGCGTGCTGAGCGCTTCTTGCGCCACCGCTTCCACCAACTGCGGCTGGGTGGACAGCTCGGTGCGCACGACCTGGCGCGCGATGTCGGTGGCCAGCTGGGCGAGCGACAGCGCGAGCTGCTGTTCGATACCGTCGAGCTGGGCCTGGAAGGCAGCCGCGATCTGGCCCACCTGGGCGGTGATCTGCGCCGCGTAGCTTTGCTTGAAGTTCTCGAGCGCCGACAGGCCGTCGCGGTAGCCGTCCTTGTAGCCCGACTGGCGCGCTTCGTGCATCTGCGCCTGGATCTCCTCCGGCGTCGGCGGGGCGGGTTCGGCCGGCGCGGCAGGCTGCTCCGGCGGTGCGGGCGGCGCGGGCGGCACCGGGCCGCTTTCGCCTTCTGAGAGCGAGCCGAGCGTCCAGGCCGAGAACGAATGCAGTTCTTCGCGCGGGATGAAGCGGCTCTGCAGCGGCCGCTGCGCGTGGCCTTTAAACGAAGCTGTCATCGCCGCCGGTTCCCAACACGATCTGACCTTCGTCCGCCAGGCGGCGGACGATCTTCAGCATTTCCTTCTGTTCGGCTTCGACTTCGGACAACCGCACCGGACCGCGCGACTCGAGGTCTTCGCGCAGCGTTTCAGCCGCACGGGTGGACATGTTGGCGAACACTTTTTCGCGCAGCTCGGGCGCCGCGCCCTTGAGCGCGATGACCAGCGACTCGGTCTGCACTTCCTTGAGCATCAGCTGCACGCCGCGGTCGTCCACCTTCATCAGGTCGTCGAAGGTGAACATGTTGTCCATGATCTTCTGCGCCAGGTCGCCGTCGCTCTGGCGGATGTAGTCGAGCACCGAGCTTTCGACCGCCGAACCCATCATGTTGATGATTTCGGCCGCGGTCTTGGCTCCACCCAGCGACGCCTTGCGCAGCTTGTCGCCGCCCGCCAGCACCTTGGACAGCACTTCGTTCAGATCTTTCAGCGCCGACGGCTGGATGCCGTCGAGCGTGGCGATGCGGATCATCACCTCGTTGCGCTGGCGTTCGGTGAAGCAGCGCAGCACCTGCGAGCTTTGGTCGAAATCCAGGTGCACCAGGATGGCGGCGACGATCTGCGGATGTTCGTTGCGCAGCAGTTCGGCCACCGAGCTGCCGTCCATCCACTTCAGGCTCTCGATGCCGGTGACGTCACTGCCCTGCAAGATGCGGTCGATCAGCAGGTTGGCCTTGTCCTCGCCCAGCGCCTTGCGCAGCACGGCTTTCACGTACTCGTCGGTGTCGCTGACCAGCATGCTCTGGTCGGCTGCGTCGTCGCCGAAGCGGTTCAACACCTCGTCGACGCGCTCGCGCGAGATCACCTTCATCTTGGCGATGGTCTCGCCCAGACGCTGCACTTCCTTCGGGAGCAGGTGCTTGAAGACCTCGGCGGCTTCTTCCTCGCCGAGGGACATCAAGAGGATTGCGGCGTCCTGCAGGCCGGCTTCATCCATGGTGGTCGTGGTACTCGAAGTAAGGGGCTACTGGTGGGTCGTCGGAGCGGTCGGGCGCGCGGTCACGCCGTGCCTTCCTTGCTGACCCAGTTGCGAACGATGTTGGCGACCGCCGCCGGGTTGTCGCGCGCCAGCTGGCGGGCCGAGTCGAGCCGCTCGCTGGCCATGGGCGTAGCAAGCATCGGCACGCCCGGCTGGGCGCCGTCGGGCAGGGCGGGCAGCACTTCGGCGTCGGCGATGACGGTGTCGAGCTTCTTGGGCTCCGGCGCGGGCGGGGCCACGGCCTTCAGCGCGGGGCGGATCACGCCGAACACGATCACCAGCGCCAGCAGCACCAGGGAGCCCGGGATGGCGGCGGCGCGCAGCAGTTCCAGCGTTTGCGGGTCTTTCCACAACGGCAGGTTCTGCTCGTCGACTTTCTCGACCTGGAACGGCGCGTTCACCACTTTGACCGAGTCGCCGCGCTCCTGGTTGTAGCCCACGGTCTCCTGCACCAGCGTCGTCAGTTTTTGCAGTTCTTCTTCCGACAGCGGTTCGGTGGTGGTCTTGCCTTTGGCGTTGGTGCTGGTGCGGTGGTTGATCACCACCGCGGCATTGACGCGCTTGATCGAGCCGGTGGCGTTGCGCGTCACCCGCACGGTCTTGTCGACTTCGTAGTTGGTGACAGCGTCGCGCTTGGTGTTCGACGGCCCGCCTGGCGCGACATTGCCCGCGGCTTGGAGCTGTTGTGCGGTGCCGTTGATCGGCGCCGTCGCCGGCACCGGCGGCTGGTTGGTGGTGGCGCCCGGCACGCCGGTGGGCATGGCCGCGTTGGGCTGGTTCGATTCGGAGGTTTGCTGGCTGCGCACCGCGGCCGGCTCGTTGCCCTGGTTGGGGCGGAACTGTTCGGAGGTCGATTCGCTTTGCGAGAAGTCGATTTCGGCGGTGACCTGGGCGCGCAGGTTGTCGCGGCCCACCACCGGCTCCAGCAGGTCCATGATGCGGCGGGTGTAGGACGACTCGATCTGCGTGACGTACTGCAGCTGTTTCGCGTCCAGGCTCTGGCCGCCCATGCCGTCGGCGGATTCGGTCAGCAGCGCGCCGCTCTGGTCGATCACGCTGACAGCCTTGGGCGACAGCTCGGGCACGCTGGACGAGACCAGGTGGACGATACCGGCGAGTTGGGCGCGGTCGAGGGTGCGGCCTGGGTAGAGCGTCAGCATCACCGAGGCCGACGGTTTTTGCTGTTCCCGGAAGAAGCCGTTCTGGTTGGGCAGTGCCAGGTGCACGCGGGCGCTCTGCACAGCGGCCATGGCACCGATCGAGCGGGTCAGTTCGCCTTCGAGGCCGCGCTGGAAGGTCAGGCGTTCCTGGAACTGGGTGATGCCGAAGCGGGCGTTGTCCATCAGCTCGAAGCCGACGGTGGAGCCCTTGGGCAGGCCTTGCGACGCGAGTTTCAGGCGCACGTCGTGCACCTTGTCGGCCGGCACCAGGAGGGCCGCGCCGCCGTCGGCGTGCTGGTAGGGCACGTTCATCTGCGACAGCTGGCTGATGATGGCGCCGCCGTCCTTGTCCGACAGGTTGGTGTAGAGCACTTTGTAGTCGGGCTTGTTCGACCACAGCGACAGCGCGACGATGATCGCGAGCAGCGAGGCGATGCCCACACCCGCCGCGATCTTGCTTTTCATCGGCAGGGCCGCGACGCGTCCCGCAAAGCTGGACGGCGCCGCCGCCCCTTCAGGGGCGGGGGCGCCGGGCAGGGCGGCGGGGGTCATGTTCGGCTGCAGGGCGACGGCGTTGTCCACGGCAAGGATTCCGGCAATTCTTCACGTCCTGTGTGGGGTGGGCAGGGCCTTGCCCCATCAGGTCTTGGGAAGCGATTATTCGGAGGAGGAGGGGGTTGCTATGGTTGGAAGAAGGCCGCAAAGGGGCGCCAGTTCCCGGCATTGCGGGGCGGGCCCGAGGCCTAAGATGGCACCACGTCAAACAGGGGCAGCGCGTCCGCCCCTGGCCCTCTTCCTCGTTGGAACCAACGCCATGGATGTCCGCCTCAAACCCTTCAACTTCGAGCAAGCCGTTGCCAAGAGCGGCGTGGTGCTGCCGTCGCAGCGTGGGGGTGTTGGGAAGGCGGAGTCGTCAGGCTCGCAGGTCGGCTTTTCTCAGGCGCTGAACAATGCGCTGAAGTCAGTCAGTCAGGCGCAGGGGAATGCCACGGAGATGCAGCGGCAGGTGCAGTTGGACAATCCGACGGTGTCGCTGGAAGAGACGATGGTGGCGATGCAGAAGGCGCAGATTGGGTTTCAGGCGACGCTGCATGTGAGGAATCGGTTGGTGCAGGCGTATACGGACATCATGAATATGCAGGTGTGAAGGATTTCTCGGTTTTCCCTGCAATCCTGCTTCCTGCTTCCTGCTTCCTGCTTTCCGCTTTCCGCTTTCCGCTTTCCGCTGCTGGGTGGCGTTGTATTCGCCCCTTCGGGGCGATCGCCCTGCGGGCGAGTGCCGGGATGTGCGCCCGGCAGCGCACCTACTTTCTTTGCGTCGCCAAAGAAAGTAGGCAAAGAAAGGCGACCCGAGTGTGGCGCCCCTCGCTGCGCGAGGGGTGCTCTGCGGTGCTCGGGGCTGGGAGGCGGCTGCGGAACTCGCCCTTTTTGAAGAGCGCCTTCGCGCTCTTCAAACGGAGCTCAAACAGTCCTCGCCGACCCCGCGCTGCGCGCGGGGCAACCTCCCAGCCCCTCCGCTCCTCGACGCCACACACGGGAGGGGGAGAGCGTCGGCTCGCTGCGCATCGCCTCCAAGGGCTCTTCTCCTTCGGAGAATTCGCGAGAGGCACGTTGTCGTGGTCCAGTTTTTTCGGACACGCCGATAGGTAAAAACGTGGTTTATAGGGTGGCCGCCATCAATTGCTCGTGAACGACCGGGGAGCGGTAGCCGAGCGTGGAGTGCAAGCGCACGCAGTTGTAAAAGCCGACGATGTAGTCGGCGATGTCAGCCATTGCCTCGGCGTGGTTCGCGTAGTCGCGTAGCCAGACGCGCTCCATCTTCAAGTTGAGGAAAAAGCGCTCGATGACGGCGGTGTCCCAACAGTTGCCTTTGCGGCTCATGCTGCCCAGCAGCCCGTGGCGGGCCAGCAACTCTGTATGGACCTGGCTGGCGTATTGGCTGCCTCTGTCGGTGTGCACGAGCAAGCCCGGCGCAGGTTGGCGGCTTGCGATGGCCATACGCAGGGCCGCACAGACCAGCTGAGCAGACATGTCCGCGGCCATGGCCCAGCCTACGATCTTGCGGGAGAACAGGTCCATCACCGCGGCTAAATACAGCCAGCCGCTGCGCGTTCGAATGTAGGTAATGTCACCCGCCCAAGCCCTGTCCGGCGCCTCAGGCCTGAACCGCCGGGCAAGCACATTGGCTGCAACCGGCAGCTCGTGCCGGCTGTCGGTGGTGTGGACGAACTTGCGCCGCCAGCGGGGGCGCAGTCGGTGGTGCCGCATTAGCGTGCGAGCGCGCTGGCGCCCCACGGCCCATCCCTGAGCCTTCAGCGCGGCGCTGAGCCGACGGCTGCCGTAGCTGCGTCCGCTGGCCTCAAATGCGGCCTTGGCGCACGCGCCCACCGGGCACACCGCGGCGTCTTGGGCTGCGCGGCGGCGCGCCGCGTAGAAGCCCGAGCGGCTGATTCCCAGCAGCCGGCACAGCTGGCTGATGCAGGCCTTCCCCTCCTGCTGCACGATCTGATGAATCACTTCAGTTCGCGGGCGAAGAAGGCCGAGACTTTTTTTAGCAGTTCGTTGTCCGACTGCGCCTGCCGCAGCTCAGCCTCCAACTGCCGTATGCGCTGTTGCTCCGGCGTCAGCGGCCGGCCGATGCCGCTGCCTCCTGCCTGTTCCTCGTCATACTGCGCCACCCAACGCCGCACGGCGCTGTCCACCAGGCTCATGTCGCGGCACACCTGCCCGACACTCAGCCCTTGTTCTCGAATCATCTTCACGACTTGCAGCTTGAATGCCGCGTCGAAGGTTCGCCGGGTCGTCTTGCTCATCTCTGTTTGGTCCTCTTCGGGGTGAATCCCCTATCAAGGTGTCCATCAAGATTGGACCACGACACGTGCGCGACCTCTGCTCTGCGGGCGGCGGACAAGGGCAGCCGCTCGTGAGTCATGAACATGAGAAACAGTGATGTGCAAGGACTATGGGCGTAGACAGGCCAGCGCGGATGTCACCCATGTGCTTGAACACAGCCGCATTCAACCTTCCCGTCACTCTCCCGCAGGGAGAGCAGGCCTTCGAGGCGATGCGCAGCGAGCCGAGCCTCTCCCGCTCCCGTGTGCGGCGGCGAGGAGCGGAGCGACGGGAAGGTTGCCCCGCGCGGAACGCGCGGGGTCGGCGAGGACTGTCTGAGCTCCGTTTGAAGAGCGCGAAGGCGCTCTTCAAAAAGGGCGAGTTCCGCAGCCGCCTTCCCGTCGCGAGCACCGCAGCGGACCCCTTCGCGCAGCGAAGGGGCGCCGCACCCGGGTCGCCTTTCTTTGCCTACTTTCTTTGGCGAAGCAAAGAAAGTAGGTGCGCTGCCGGGCGCACCTCCCGGCACCGCCCGCAAGGGCGCTCGCCCCGCAGGGGCGACAACACGCACCGCAAACCAGCAAACCAGCCAGCCAGAGCGCCCGACCCCACCCCTAAAAGCAAAAAAAAGGGCTCCCCGAAGGGAGCCCGTGCAAGGCACAGCGGACTGTGCTTCTCTCAGGAGGAAACCACGACTAGGAGAAAAACGGAAAACGGTTCATTCAGAAGAAATCGATCCAGATCAATGCTGAGGAATGTGCAAGCCACCCGCGGCCTTGCCCTTGCCCGCCCGCGCCGGCGGGTTGCACATGCCGCACACGAAGTGCTTGGCGATCTCGTGCGGATGCGTCACGAAGTGGCCGCCGCACTTGGAACACTTGGTCATCGTCAGCATGCCGTTGTCGATGAACTTCACCAGCCGCCACGCCCGCGTCACCGACAACAGCGGCTCCAGCCCCTGCGCCTGCGTCTGCTCCAGGTACAACCGGTAGGCCTTGATGATGGTGTCGATCTCGTCGATCTCGGCCACCTTGTTCAGGTATTCGTGAATGTTCAGGAACAGCGAAGCATGGATGTTCGGCTGCCAGGTCATGAACCAGTCGGTCGAGAACGGCAGCTGGCCCTTGGACGGCGACTTGCCCGAGACTTCCTTGTACAAGCGCAGCAGACGCTCGTAGGACATATCGGTCTCCGACTCCAGCACCTGCAAACGAGCACCCAGTTGGATCAGCGTGACGGCACGGTCGATCTGCTTGGCTTCGGTCAGGATGCTCTTGCTGCGCATGGGGGCTGGCTTTCAGTGAGTACGAGGGGCGGGGACGGCGGACGGAGAGGACGGACGGGTCAGCGAAGCTTCACGCGGCTTCGTGGTGGCGCCCGGCCAGCACGATCGCAGCGTGCAGACGCGACGTGGCGTCGTTGGCGGCGCTGCTCTTGCCGTGGCTGGTCAACAAGCCCCACACCAGTTCGTCGTCGAAACGGAAGCGGCACAGCAGCGTGTTGCCCGAGGCGATCTTCATCATCTGCGACGGCGTCAGCACGCTCAGCAGGTCGGCGGTGTCTTCGCTCACGCCCAGGCGGAACAGCGCTTGTTCGCGGTCGCTGCGGATCAGGTTCTGCGCCAGCATCAGGTACGAGAGGTTGGCTTCACGGATCTCGGTGAGGATCTGCTCGACGTTGGTGGTCATCATCTGCTCCTGGTCTCTGCTGCTACTGCTGTTCGAATCGCTTCGTGGAGGTGCAGGACGTTGTGGCCTGCGATGGAATGAATTCTGGGCTTCGGCCCGGTTTCGTAACATCAGCTTGCTTCTGTCCGACCTGTCGCTGCACCTCACGAGCCGTGTCAGGCAACTTCCTACACAACCGCGAAAACCACCCCGCTTTTTTCTCTCAGGTCGGCGGGGCGAGTGCCGAATCGGCCACTGCCCAGCCCCCGAAACACCTTCGAGCGCCAATTCAGGGGCAAACACCACGCTGATCCGGGCTTCACGCTAGGCCGTGGTTTTGATAATCGGCGCCAATACTTTTTTCTCTCTCTCCCCGAGGCCCGCCCCGATGAACCGCCCCCTGGTCAGCTTCTGCGTCCCCACCTACAACCGCAGCCGGTATCTCGAATCGCTGCTGGACATGCTGGTGACCCAGTTGGCCGAATTCCCCTATTCGTACGAGGTCTTCATCTCGGACAATGCCTCGACCGACACCACCCCTGAGGTGGTCGAGTCGTTCCGCGACCGGCTGCCGATCCGCTACACCCGCCATGACGACAACCGGGGCGGCCCCGGCAACTGGCAATACGTGATGTCGCAGGCCCGGGGCACCTACCTGATCTATCTGGCCGACGACGACGCGGTGCTGGGAGACCGCGTCGCCGACGTCATCGCCCGTCTCGAGCAAAACCCCGACGTCGGCATTGCCTATGCGCCGTGGATGCTGTACGACCTGGTTTCGGGCGAGCCCAAAGGGCAGTTCTACCGGCAGGACCGCGACGTGCGCATCGAGCGCGGCGACCAGCGGGCGCTGCTCGACGCCTTGCTGCGCCACGCGGTGTTCCCCGAGATCTATGTCTGCCGCCGCGAACTGCTGGCCCAGGTGAAGCCACGCATCCACGAGCAAGCCTTCTACGCCTTCGTGCATGCATCCGAATTTCTCGAACGCGCCGGCGTGCTGCTGCTGAAAGACCCGTTCTACGTCTCGATCACGCGCTATTTCGCCGACGCGCCCCAGCGTACGCAGGCGGGCGGCGAGGAGGCCGAGTACGCCTGGGACCGCTACCGCGGCGGCCTGGAGTACATCCTCGCGCGTGCCTGCGCGACCACGGCCGCGATGGGAGAGGCCGAACGTATCGGCTTTTCGCTGCGCATCCAGGACCTGATCGCCCAACGTATCTCCGTCGCGGTGCGGCTGCGCCACCGGGCCGGCCGCAACGCCGTCGAGACCTATTACCTGGCCTCGCGCCTGCGCGCCCTGGGCGCCCAGAAGCTGCTGCCGGTGCCGATGGAAACGCTGCGCGCTCGCGCCGCGATGGACTTCCTGCTGCACGACACCGAACTCAACCGCGGCGTCGGAGCGCTCGCCTTTGCCGGTGAGGTCGAACCGGCGCTGCGCGAGTATGTCGAGGCGCACGCGCCGCGGCCATTGCACTTCCTGGGCCGTGGCGCCCAGCTGGGCGAGCTGCGCGACACGCTGGTGCTGGCGCGGGGTGCCTACACGCCCGACGTGCCGGCGGACGCGCTGCAGGCCGCCAACGTGCGGGTCGTCGCGGAAGCGGAGTTGATGCAGAAGTTTCCGGGCTGACGGACGGACGTCCGCCACCCGCAGGCAGCGCCCGCAAGCGCGGGGCGGCCTGCAGGGCCGGCGCGCGAAGGCGCCGGCCGTCGCTTGCGGTGGCCGGCCTCAGCGCACCCGCTTCAGATAGCCGTCCGGCGCGACGGTCACCAGCAGTTTGGCCTGCAGGTCGGCGTCGATCTCGAAACGCGGATCGCGTTTGAGGTACTCCCAGACGGCAGTCTTCGGGTTGTTGCCCACGTCCCAGGGACGGTTCGGGTACAAGGCCGGCGGCAGGTCCTCGACCACCGTGTCGTACACCACGCAATAGCTGCCCACGCTCACCAGCCCGGCGTAAGCGTCCAGCTCGGCCAGCACATGGTCGTGCGTGTGGTTGGAGTCGAGCACGACCATCACGCTGCGCGCGCCTTCGGCCTCGCGCTTCACTTGCGCGACGATGTCGGGCGCAATGCTCGACCCCTCGATCAGCGAGATGCGCTTTTTCATCGGGTGGGCTTCGAGTGCGGCCCGGTTGTGCGGGCGGATCTCGATGTCGATGCCGAGCACCCGGCCCTTGCCGATCAACTCCAGCAGCGAGGCGTAGTACACCAGCGAGCCGCCGTGGGCAATGCCGGTCTCGATGATCAGGTCGGGCTGTACCGACCAGATCAGCTCCTGCATCGCCATCATGTCCTGCGGGTACTGGATGATGGGCCGGCCCATCCAGCTGAAGTTGTACGAGTAGCGGTGTTTCAGCGTGTCGCGCAACCAGATGCGCGACAGGTCCTGCATGTCGCGGTCCTGCTTCAGGCCCTCGATGTTGCTTTGCACCTCCTGGCGAAACTGCTCAATGGGGTCGTCCATGACCTGGCTTCCTTTCTTCAGAGCTGGCTTTCCTGGCGATCGGGCGGGCCGGAGAGCCGACCACCGTGGCCCCCGCCGGCACGTCGCGCGTGACGACGGCGCCGGCCCCGACCACGGCATCCGCGCCGATGCGCAAGCGCGGCAACACCACCGCGCCGGTACCGATGAACACCCGGTCGCCCACCGTCACCTCGCCGGCCAGCCGCGCGCCGGGGCCGATGTGCACACCGTCGCCGAGCTGGCAATCGTGGTCGACCGACGCCGCCGTGTTGACGATCACCCCCCGTCCCAGCCGCACATGGCTGCAGACGCTGGACTGCGCCAGCACCTGGCAGCCCTGGCCGATCCAGGCGTCGACGGCGACGAATGCGGTGCGGTGCACGATGGTCGCCGCCCGCAAACCATGGTTGAGTAGCAGATCCATCAGCGCGATGCGCTCGGCGCCGTGTCCGCCGCCGACCGCCACCGCAAACCACAACGACAGCCGCGGGTCGCGTGCCTCGAGCCATTGCTTCAAGCCGTCTTCGCCCAGCAGCACCGGCACACCGGGCAGCGGCGGCGGCACCTGGCGGTTGTCGACCAGCGCCACCAGGCGCAGCGGCGAGCCGTGCAAGGCTTCGTCGAGCACCTTGGCCTGGCCGGTGGCGCCCCAAAACAATATGTCCTGCTTCATCATCTCTCGTTCAGGCCCGGACATGGCGCTCCACCACCGCGCACACGCGGTCGATCTCGGGCTCGCCCAGGTCGTGGTAACTCGGCAGGTTGCACGCCCGCCCATAGAGGCCGTAGCTCACGGTGTTGGCCGGGCAAGGCTCGAACATCGGCAGCATGCTCAGCGGCCAGAAGAACACCCGGCCGTCGATGTGCTGGGCCTTGAAGTCGGCCAGCAGCGCCTCGCGGTCGAACGCCACCCCTTCGTCCACGACGATGCTGGGCATCCAGTAGCCGTTGTAGGTGCCATCGGGCTGCGGGTTCATCCGCAAGGGCAGGTGCGACAGCCGCTCTGCATAGGCATGGAAGACCGCGCGTTTCGCCGCGATCAACTCGTCCAACCGTTCGACCTGCGCACAGCCCACCGCCGCCTGCAAATTGCTCATCTTGTACTTGAAGCCGAGCATGTCGGGCCAGAATTGGCGCGGCTGGCTGGACGAGCGGCCGTGGTTGCTGAGGCACAGCACACGTTCGTAAAGCGCTTCGTCGTGGGTCACGAACATGCCGCCTTCACCGGTGGTCATGGTCTTGGTGCCATGGAACGAGAAGGTGCCGAAAGTGCCCATCGAGCCGGCGCGGCGCATCAGCCAGCGCGAGCCGATCGCCTCGGCGGCGTCTTCGACGATGGGGATGCCGTGGCGGTGGCCGATGGCGAGCAGGGCCACCATGTCGCACAGGTTGCCGTACAGGTGGGTGGCGATGATCGCCTTGGTGCGCGGCGTGATGGCAGCCTCGACCTTGACCGGATCGATGCACCAGGTGTCGGGCAGAACGTCGACGAACACCGGTTTGGCACCCAGGTGGCACACCGGCGCCACCGTCGCGATCCAGTTGATGTCGGCCAGGATCACCTCGTCGCCGGCCCCGATGCCCAGCGCTGCCAGGCCCATGTGCATCGCCCCGGTGCAGCTGGACGTCGCGATCGCATGGGGCACCCCCAGGTGGGCCGCGAAACCGGCTTCGAAACGGTGGATGTACTCGTAGCAACGTTCACCCCAGCCGTTGCGGGCCGCGTCGGTGACGTATTCGACCTCCAGCTCGGTGATCGACGGCTTGGTGTAGTGGATGCGGTTCATGTCAACTGCAGGTGGGGCACGGCGGTCGCGACACGACCGCCCCAGGTAGCGATGTAGCCGAGCTGGGCGACGATCTCGTCGCGCAGATTCCACGGCAGGATCAGCACCACGTCGGGCCGGTGCTCGCGCAGGTGCGACTCGGCCACCACCGGGATGCGCGAGCCCGGCAGGTAGCGGCCTTGCTTGTGGGGCGACGCATCGACCACATAGGGCAGCAGATCGGGCCGTACGCCGGCGTAGTTGAGCAAGGTGTTGCCCTTGGCGGCGGCGCCGTATGCCGCCACGCGGCGGCCGGCTCGCTTCTGCTCGATCAGGAAGGCGAGCAAGTCGTTCTTGATGCGGTCGGCCTGCGCCTGCAGGCCGCGGTAGAACGCGGGCTGCAGCATGCCGGCATCGGTTTCGCGCTGCAGCATGGCCGCCACCGACGCACCGACCGGCCGGCTGTGGTCGCGGTGCTGCGCCCACACGCGCAACGAGCCGCCGTGGGTGGACAAGTCTTCGACGTCCCACACGGTGAGCCCGTGCGCGGCAAAGATGCGCTGCACGGTGTGGAAGGACAAGTACGAGAAATGCTCGTGATAGACAGTGTCGAACTGGCACTGTTGCACGAGTTGCAACAGATGTGGAAATTCGACGGTGACCGTGCCGCCGGGTGCCAACACGTCGCGCAGGCCGGCGACAAAGTCGTTGATGTTGGGCACATGGGCGAGCACGTTGTTGCCCAGCACCAGGTCCACGCGGCGGCGCTCGGCCGCGAAGCGCTGCGCGAAGGCCGCACCGAAAAACTCGCCGATCGTCTCGATGCCCTTGCCGCGCGCGACGTCGGCGGTGCTCGCCGTCGGCTCGACGCCGACGCAAGGGATGCCGCGCTCCTGCACGTATTGCAGCAAATACCCGTCGTTCGACGCGACTTCCATCACCAGCGAGTTCGGGCCCAGGCCCAGCCGCTGCGTCGCCTGCTCGACATAGGCGCGCGCATGGGCGAGCCAGCTGCGCGAGTACGACGAGAAGTAGACATAGTCATTGGAGAACAAGGCGTCGTGGCGCTGCACCTCGTCCACCTGCACCAGGTGGCAGGCCGCGCAGGTGTAGACCTTGAGCGGGAAGTAGGTCTCCGGCTGCGCCAGGTCTTCCGGCCGTAGAAAGGCATTGGACGGCGGGGCCGCACCGAGGTCGATGAAGACGTCGTGCAGCGCGGCCTGGCAGTGGCGGCACTTCAAGACAAGGCTCCTTCCTGGCACTGGCGTGTCCACTCGGCCAACGACGGCAGGGCGGCGTCGCGCGGCGACAGCAGGGCCGCCGGCAGCGGCCAGGCGATGGCGAGGTCGCGGTCGTCGTGGCGCACGCCGGCTTCGCTGCCGGGCGCATGCGGTGCCGTGTGCTGGTACAGCAGGTGAGCGTCGTCATCGAGGGCCTGAAAACCGTGGGCGCAACCCTCGGGAATGAAGACCTGCACACCGTTGTGCTCGGACAACTCCACCGCGTGCCAGCGGCCATAAGTGGGCGAGTGCGGTCGCAGGTCGACCGCGACGTCGTAGACGCGGCCGCGCAGGCAGCGGATCAGCTTGGCCTCGGCATGAGGGGCGCGCTGCAGATGCAATCCGCGCACGGTGCCACGGCGGGCGGTGACCGAGTGGTTCACCTGGACAAAACGGAGGTCGGGTCGGATGCGGGCGCAGTCTGCGGCGCAAAACACACGTGCGAAACTGCCGCGCTCGTCGCAGCGTGCCTGCGTGTGCACCACCCACATGCCGGGCAGCGGCGCCGGCCTCAGGTCCATCGTCATCGGCTCGCCCACTCCAGGCCGGCGCGCCGGGCGTCGGCCACGTACTGCTGAAGATCGTGGCAGGTCGCGACCCGGCCGCTGTCGTGCCAGCCGCGGTACCACGCGGCGGTACGCGCAAGCATCGTGCCGGCCTCCCACACCGGGCGCCAGCCGAGGCGGTCATGCGCCTTGCGGCAGTCGAGATGCAGCAGGGCGGCCTCGTGCGGCTGCGGGGCGCTGTCGAGTTGATGCTGCACAGCAGGCCATGCGTCTGCGAAGCGGGATACGACCTCGCCGACGCTCAGATGCCCCTCGGCATCGGGTCCGAAGTTCCAGGCCTCGGCGCAGGCGGCGGGATCGGCCAGCAGCCGCTGGCCCAGCAGCAGATAGCCCGACAGCGGCTCCAGCACATGCTGCCACGGGCGGGTGGCGCCCGGATGGCGGATGGCGGTGACGCGGCCTTGCATCGCGGCGCGCGCCAGGTCCGGGATCAGCCGGTCCTCCGACCAGTCGCCGCCGCCGATCACGTTGCCGGCGCGCGCGGTGGCCAGCGCCACCGCATGGCCGCGGCCCTCATCCTGCGCCAGAAAGCTGGCGCGGTAGCTCGCCGAGACGATCTCGGCGCAGGCTTTCGAGGCGCTGTAGGGGTCGTGGCCGCCGAGGGCGTCGCCCTCCTGGTAGCCGCGCGGCGTGTTGAGGTTCTGGTAGCACTTGTCGGTGGTGGCGTTGACGACGACACGCACGCTCGGCATCGCCCGCACCGCTTCCAGCAAGTTCACGAGCCCCATCACATTGGTGTCGAAGGTCGCCCGCGGCTCGCGGTAGCTGCGCCGCACCAGCGGCTGTGCCGCCAGGTGGAACACCACCTCGGGCTCGAAGCGGCGCACCGCGTCGGTGACCGCCGCGGCGTCGCGCAAATCGACCAGGGCCTCCTCGAGTTGCAAGCCCAGCAGCGGCAGGTGCGCCGGCTCGGCATCGGGCGGCAAGGCCAGCCCGAACACGCGCGCGCCCATCGCATGGAGCCAATAGGCCAGCCAAGAGCCCTTGAAGCCGGTATGGCCGGTGACCAGCACGCGGCGGCCGGCGTAGACGTTGCCGAACAAGCCGCCCAGCCAGGGAATGCTCATGGGTTGGCCTCCTGCGGCGCGCGCCCCTTCGGGCGGCCGGGCGGGGGTCAGTGGATAACCTCCGTGCTGCCGCACTCCGGTGCGAGCCCCTTCGGACGGCCGAGCGGGGCTCATGCCCACACCTTCCAGGGCGCCTCGTCGTTCTGCCACAAGTCTTCGAGCTTGAGCTTGTCGCGCAGGGTGTCCATCGGCTGCCAGAAGCCTTTGTGGGTGTAAGCGGCGAGCTGTCCGTCACGCGCCAGGCGCTCGAGCGGTTCGCGTTCCCACACGGTACGGTCGCTGTCAACATAGTCGACCGCCTCGGGCTGCAGCACGAAAAAGCCGCCGTTGATCCAGCTGCCGTCGCCCTGCGGTTTTTCCTCGAAGCGGGTGATGCGCTTGTCCTGGATGTCCAGCGCACCGAAGCGGCCCGGGGGCTGCACCGCGGTGACGGTGGCGGTGCGCTTCTGCTCCTTGTGGAAGGCGATCAGCTCGCTCACGTTGACGTCCGCCAGGCCGTCGCCATACGTGAAGCAGAACGGCTCGTCGTCGTCGAGATAGTCCTTGACGCGCCGCAGCCGCCCACCCGTTTGCGTCTGCTCGCCCGTGTCGACCAGCGTGACGCGCCAGGGTTCGCAATGGCGGTGGCACACCTCCATGCGGTTGTTGGCGAGGTCGAAGGTGACGTCTGACATGTGCAGGAAGTAGTTCGCGAAGTACTCCTTCACGACATAGCCCTTGTAGCCCAGGCAGACGATGAAGTCATTGATGCCGTGGTGCGAGTACAGCTTGAGGATGTGCCACAGCACCGGGCGGCCGCCCACCTCGACCATGGGTTTCGGCCGCACCGAGGTTTCTTCGGCCAACCGGGTGCCGAGGCCGCCTGCGAGGATGACTGCTTTCATGGGGGTGGGTACCGTTCGGGGAAGTGGGTCGACAACAGGTGGGTGGGCAGACAGACGGCTCAGACGGCCGCGGGCAGCGCTTGAGGCGGCAGACCGCGGCGTTCGAGGTCGGCCATGCGCAGGTACAGCTGCTCCAGATCACCGGCAAAGCGCGCGCCGTCGAACAGCGGAAAGGCGGTGCGGCCGGCGTCGAGGTGCTGGCGCAGCGCCTGCAGGCGGGGTCGGTCGTTGAGCAGCTCGATCACCAGCGCCTCGTATTGCTCGACGCTGGTGCACACCAGCTCGCCCAGCCCCACCGCATGCAGCAGGCTGCCCGCGACGCGCGAGGCGAAGCTGTCGCCCATCAGCGTCACCAGCGGCACGCCCATCCACAAGGCGTCGCTTGCCGTCGTGTGGGCATTGCAGGGCCAGTTGTCGAGCATCAGGTCGGCCACCGGCAGGCGCGCCAGGTGCGGCTCGACGCCGACACGCGGCGCGAACACCAGGCGGGCCGGGTCGAGGCCGCGCGCTTCGGCCTCGTGCTTCAGGTTGTGCATGGCCTGGGGGTTGTCGGCCAGCAGCCACAGCACGCTGTTCGGCACCGCCTTGAGGATGCGGACCCAGGCGTCGAAGGTGTCGGGCGAGAGCTTGAAGCTCTGGTTGAAATTGCCCAGCACCAGCGTGTCTTCGCTGAAGCCCCAGCGGGCCCGGCTGTCGGGCGCCGGACGGGCGCGGCGGCTGTCGTTGGGCTGGTAGCTGTGGGGCAGCTGGGCGATCTTCTCGCTGTACCACTCGGCATGTTCGAGCGGCGTCACGATCCGGTCGCCGACGATGTAGTCGATGTAGTCGGCGCCGCAGGTGCCGGGGAAGCCGAGGAAGGCCACTTGCAGCGGCGCGGGCCGGTAGGCAAACAGCCGCATCCGGTTGCCATGGGTGTGGCCCTTCAGGTCGACCAGGATGTCGATGCCGTCGGCGTGGATGCGCCGCGCCATCTGCTCCTCGGACATGCCGGTCATGTCGACGAAGTGCTCGCAGGCGCTGCGCACCCGGCGCAGCACCACGCTGCCGTCGTCCTTGCCGTGCGAATACAGCGTGATCTCGAAGCGCTCGGTGTCGCGCCGTTCGAGCGCCTCGACCATCAGCAAGGTGGTGGCGTGGCTGTGGAAGTCGGACGAGACGTAGCCGATGCGGATGCGGCGTTCGCCCTCGGCCGGCACGCGGTTGCGCGGCAGCGGCACGACACCCGTGGCACATTTCACGGCCACCTGCTCGGTCGCTTTTCTGAACAGCTCGGGGGGCGTCTCGATGGCGGTCAGCGACCACACGGCGCCTTCACCTTGCGTGCCGCCGGCGCGCACGTCCATGTCCGTGAGCGATTTCACGATCTCTTGGCGGGCCGCGTCGAAGCCTTCCCAGACGCATGCGTACTGCCGCATGTGCAGCACCATCAGCTGCGCGGCGAAACGTTTCGGGTCGAGCACATGGGCCGTGAGAAAACTCTCGGCCGACTGCTCATACATCTTGAGGGCCTTGAAGGCCAGGCCCAGCCGCATGTGGATGGCCGGGTCGGCGGGCTGCTGCACCACCGCTTCCAGGTAGGCATGCACCGCTTCGGCCGGGCGACCGAGTTGGGCCAGCGTGATGGCGTGGTTGGTGACGAAGTGGTAGTGCTGGCGTGCCGGGCCGCTCGCATGCCGCTGGAAATAGGGCAGGGCTTCGGCAAAGCGGTGCTGCTCGATCAGCGCCATCGTCAACAGATGCGCCGCCTTGAAATCGTCGGGCTCTAGTTCGAGCGCGCGGCGTGCAGCCTGGGCCATTTCTTCGAACTGGCCCAGGCGGTAGTGGGCCGTGGCGAGCGTGGTCCAGTCCTTGAGGCCGAAGCGGCGGTCATGGGCCAGCTCGGCCAGCGTGGACGCGGCCTGCTGCCAGGCGCCGGACAGCACCGACTGGTAGGCGCGGCGGCGCGACTGCTCGTAGTGCTTCGCTACTGCGGCCGGGGTGGACTGGCGCTGGCTTGGGCTCGGGGGCATCTCGGGGTGTCCTGCAGGCGTGCGTGATCGTGACCCCATGAAATCTATCCGCGGCCCGTCGGGGGCGATGCGTGAATAAGGTCGCTGGTTTCCCTGCATTTCGCGATAGCGAGTCCCCCGAGCGCGCACTTTTTGGTGTACCGGGTCCGCAAAAAGCTCTTAAGTTCGTTCTGCAGCGGCCCGATATTGCTTGCAACGGGACATGAACTTCACGTCTCGTGGTCCGGAACAGACGACAGAGAACCGACACAACCGAAACCTCGGGTTCCCTGATGACTGCCGCCGGGCGCAGCTGGTCTTGGACCGGCGCGGTTGACAGGAGCGATCCTGGCAGCCGAGGCAAAGCCGGCGTCCTCGCCGGGAGTTCATCAAACGACTAGGAGTTACACCATGGCAATGACCATCAACACCAATGTGGCGTCGCTGACCGCCCAGCGCAACCTGAATGCGTCGCAAGGCACGCTCGGCACCGCCATGCAGCGCCTGTCTTCCGGCCTGCGTGTGAACAGCGCGAAGGACGATGCTGCCGGCCTGGCCATCGCCGAGCGCATGAACGCTCAGACCCGCGGCCTGAACGTGGCTGCCCGCAACGCCAACGACGGCATCTCCCTGGCTCAGACCGCTGAAGGCGCGCTGGGCAAGGTCAGCGACATGCTGCAGCGGATGCGCGAACTGGCCGTGCAGTCGGCCAACGCCACCAACAGCGACGACGACCGCAAGGCCCTGCAGGCCGAAGTCGGCCAGCTGCGTGACGAAATCGACCGTGTCGCCAAGAACACGACCTTCAACGGCAAGAAGCTGCTCGACGGTTCGTTCTCTGCCGCGAACTTCCAAGTTGGCTCCAACTCCGGCGAAAACATCACGATCGCCGCTGTGACCAACTCGTCGGCCGAAGGCCTGTCCAAGGTGGTCTACGGTTCCGCCAGCGAAACCGACATCGACGCTGCTGACATCACCGACCTGGCCGAGATCACCGACGGTTCGCTGTCGATCACGGTCGACGGCACCGCCTACACCCTGGCCGACCTGAAAGTGGCCCGCACCGGTGAAGAGCGCCTGGGCCAAGTGGTCGAAGCGCTGAACCGCCGCACCGCCGACACCGGCGTGACGGCCTTCCTGAAGGAAGAAGACGACGGCGAATACAGCATCGAGCTGCGTTCGTCCAAGCTGGACGCCGACGGCAGCGCCGTGGCGGTGTCGCTGACCGGTTTCGCCACGGCGACCACCGGCATCACGACCGCTGCCACGATCGCCAACGACGATTCCACCTCTTCGGCTGGTATCGACGAGCTGTCGATCGAGACGGTGGAAGACGCCTGGCTGGCGATGAAGCAGATCGACGATTCGCTGAAGCAGATCAACGATGCCCGTGCCTCGCTGGGTGCCGTCCAGAGCCGCTTCGAGAACGCTGTGTCCAACATCCAGATCCAGACCGAGAACACCTCGGCGGCTCGCGGCCGGATCGTGGATGCCGACTTCGCCCAGGAAACCGCCAACATGTCGAAGGCGCAGATCCTGCAACAAGCCGGTACGGCGATGGTGGCTCAGGCCAACCAGCTGCCCCAGCAAGTGCTGTCGCTGCTTCGGTAAGCGTCCCGCTGGGTGGCCTTCCTCTCGAGGGGGGCTGCTTCGCGACAAAAAGCCCGGCTCTGCCGGGCTTTTTTTTTGGCTGGCTGGCTGGCTGGCTGGCTGGCTGGCTGGCTGGCTGGCTGGCTGGCTGGCTGGCTGGCTGGCTGGCTGGCTGGCTGGCTGGCTGGCTGGCTGGCTGGTTGGCGGTGCGTGTTGTCGCCCCTGTGGGGCGATCGCCCTGCGGGCGAGTGCCGGGATGTGCGCCCGGCAGCGCACCTACTTTCTTTGCTTCGCCAAAGAAAGTAGGCAAAGAAAGGCGACCCGGGTGCGGCGCCCCTTCGCTGCGCGAAGGGGTGCTCTGCGGTGCTCGCGACGGGAAGGCGGCTGCGGAACTCGCCCTTTTTGAAGAGCGCCTACGCGCTCTTCAAACGGAGCTCAGACAGTCCTCGCCGACCCCGCGCTGCGCGCGGGGCAACCTTCCCGTCGCTGCGCTCCTCGACGCCGCACACGGGAGGGGGAGAGGCGCGGCTCGCTGCGCATCGCCTGGAAAGGCTGCCTCTTCCTGCGGAAGAGGATCGCGGGGGACTCGTGCGGGTGGGGTTATCGGTGGCTGAAGCTCGACATCGAGCCGGAGAAATCCAGGCGAGGCGCTGGCCCGGCCGAACAAGATCGCAGCCCGAACCCGAACCCGAACCCAAGCCCAAGCCCAAGCCCAAGCCCAAGCCCAAGCCCAAGCACGAGCACGAGCACGAGCACGAGCACGAGCACGAGCACGAGCACGAGCACCGCGAAGTGCGCCGCACCCCGAGCCTTAGGCCAACGCCCGAAACCTTGCTGGTTGACTCCCTCTCCCTCGGGGAGAGGGTGGGGGAGTGGGTCGTCTGACTGGTAAACGGGTCCCCTTATGACGAGCTGAGCAGCGCAGGGGTGGGCGGAAAAAGAAGGGCCGACTGTCTGAGCCCGCAGGGCGAGTTTGAGGCCCTTCCCGCCCGCCCCGAGCAGCGCAAGGCACCCCCGGCGCAGCCGGGGGCGAGGATTAGGGTGCCCTTTCTTTTGGTGCCTTTTCTTTGGGCAAGCAAAGAAAAGGTACTGCGCTGCCGGGCGCACATCCCGGCACTCGCCCGCAGGGCGATCGCCCCAACGGGGCGACAACACGCAACGCCCGCCAATCCTCTCCCCGGCCCGCCGCCCGCCGCCCGCCGCCCGCCGCCCGCCAGCCGCCAGCCGCCAGCCGCCAGCCGCCAGCCGCCAGCCGCCAGCCGCCAGCCGCCAGCCGCCAGCCGCCAGTCCCGACCCCCACCCTCAGCTCAAAACAACCCCCTTTCTCCCCGCCTTTTCCAGCTTTTACCTCCCCCCCACTTACCGAAAAATGACGGAACCGAAAGCGGTAGTCCCGGCGCCAAGAGCCGGATCTTGATCCTGGTTCTCAAGGAGAGCTGCCATGCCCCAAACGATCAACACGAACATTGCTTCGCTGACCGCTCAGCGAAACCTGAACTCGTCGCAGAGCTCGCTGTCCACCTCGATGCAGCGCCTGTCTTCCGGCCTGCGCGTCAACAGCGCCAAGGACGACGCGGCCGGTCTGGCCATCGCCGAGCGCATGAGCACGCAGGTGCGTGGCCTCAACGTCGCGGCCCGCAACGCCAACGACGGCATCTCGCTGGCTCAGGTCGCCGAAGGCGCGCTGGGCAAGGTCAGCGACATGCTGCAGCGGATGCGCGAACTCGCCGTGCAGTCGGCCAACGCCACCAACAGCACCGACGACCGCAAGGCGCTGCAGGCCGAAGTCAGCCAGCTGCGCGATGAAATCAACCGCGTCGCCAAGCAGACCGCCTTCAACGGCCAGAAGCTGCTGGACGGCTCGTTCTCGGCTGCCACCTTCCAGGTCGGCGCCAACTCCGGCGAAAGCATCACCATCGCCGCGCTGACCGACGCGTCCGCCGACGGCCTGTCCAAGGTGGTTTACGGCGAGGCCAGCGAAGCCGACATCGACGCCTCGGCCATCACCGATCTGGGGGCCATCACCGACGGCTCTCTGGTCGTCACGGTCGGCACCGAGGCCTTCACGCTGGGCGACCTGGCCGTCGCCCGCACCGGCGCCGAGCGCATGGGCCAAGTGGTCGAAGCGATCAACCGCCGCACCTCCGATACCGGCGTCGCCGCCTTCCTGCAGCAGGAAGACGACGGCCAGTACACGGTGCAGCTGCGCTCGTCCAACCTGGATGCCGACGGCAGCGCGGTGGCCGTGACGCTGGCCGGTTTTGCGACCGCCACCACCGGCCTGACCACCACCCCGGCGATCACCAACAGCGACGCGACCTCTACCGCCGGCATCGACGAACTGTCGATCGAGACGGTCGAAGACGCCTGGCTGGCGCTGAAGCAGATCGACGACTCGCTCGACCAGATCAACGAGGCCCGGGCGACGCTGGGTGCCGTGCAGAGCCGCTTCGAGAACGCGGTGTCCAACATCCAGATCCAGTCCGAGAACACCGCCGCCGCCCGCGGCCGGATCATGGACGCCGACTTCGCGGCCGAGACGGCCAACATGTCGCGCGCCCAGATCCTGCAGCAGGCCGGCACCGCGATGGTGGCGCAGGCCAACCAGCTGCCGCAGCAGGTGCTGAAGCTGCTGCAGGGCTGATGCAGATGCCCGCCGGCCACGCGCCGGCCCGCCCGTCGGCCCGCCCGGGGAAACCCTGGTGGGCCGCGCTTGTTTCGGCGCTCAAGTTCCGCGCGCACGTGCCGATACGAATACGACACTGAAGGAGTCTGTCCATGGCGATCACGTCACTCGGCCTCGGCAGCGGTCTCGACGTCAACAGCATCGTCGAGCAGCTGGTCTCGCTGGAACGTCGGCCGATCGAGCAGCTGGCGACACAAAAGACGACGCTGCAGTCCAAGCTGTCGGCGTTCGGACTGATGCAAAGCTACACGGTCAACGTGCAGGACGCCGTGGGCCGGCTCACGAACGCCAAACTCTGGACCCAGACCAAGGCGACCACCGCCGACGCGACCGCGGTCACCGTCGCCACGACCGGCACACCGGCCAGCGGCAGCTACAACGTCCAGGTGTCGCAGCTCGCGCAGACGCAAACCCTCGCCTCGTCGGCCTTCGCCAGCAAGACGTCGAACGTCGGCGCCGGCACCCTGAAAATCGAACTCGGTGCCTGGGACGCCGGCCTGACCAGCTTCACGCCCAAGTCGGGCGCCACCTCGGTGGACGTCGTCATCGCCCCCGGCGAAGACACGCTCGAGCAGGTGCGCGACAAGATCAACGCCGCCAACGCCGGCGTGACCGCATCGATCGTCACCGACGCATCCGGCGCGCGCCTGGCGCTGCGCTCCACTGCCACCGGTGCCGAGAACGCGGTGCGCATCACCAGCACCGGCGACGCGTCGCTGCAGGCGCTGAGCTTCGACCCCCCCGCGGGCGGCACCCAGATGGCGCAGAAGCAGGCCGCCAAGAACGCCCTGGCCACGGTGGATGGTGTCGAGCTGACCTCGTCGACCAACACCTTCGATGGCGCGGCCGAGGGCCTGAAGTTCACTGCGGCCAAGGTCACCACGACGCCGGTGCGCATCAGCGTCGGCACCGACACCGAGGCGATGCGTAAGGCCGTCGACGACTTCGTCAAGGCCTACAACGACATCAGCAAGTACATCTCGACCCAAACGAAATACGACGAAGAGACCAAGGTGGCCGGCGCGCTGCAGGGCGACCGCTCGTCGCTCTCGCTGCAAAGCCAGTTGCGCGCAGCGGTCACGCAGTCGAGCAGTGCCTCGAGCGTCTTCGGGCGGCTGTCGGACATCGGCCTGGAGATGCAGCGCGACGGCACGCTCAAGCTCGACGAGGGCAAGTTTTCCGACGCGATGGGCAAGCTGGACGAGCTCGGCAAGGCCTTCTCGAACGACGTGGAAGGCACTGCGCAAGACGGCTTCGGCGTGCGCCTCAAGGCGCTGACCACCTCGTTGCTCGACAGCGACGGCCTGGTGGCCGCGCGCAGCGAAGCGTTGCGTAACAGCATCAAACGCAACGACGAGCAGCAGGCCAAGATGGAAGACCGCGTCGCCCTGGTGCAACAGCGCCTGCTGCGCCAGTACGGCGCGCTCGACACGACGATGAGCAAGCTGAACGGCCTGAACAGCTACGTGTCGCAGCAGATGGCGGCGTTGGCGAAGAATTCCGGCAACAACAACTGACGCCCTCACAACCCGGCGCGGGCGCTACCGGTGCTGCGGTGCAGCAGCAGCAGGCCCGCCGGGCCCCGAACGGGCAGCAAAGCAGCGCCCCATCAAAGGGCCCTAGACCCGCCTTTTCGAGCTTTGCGTTGCACTCCGAAACGACAAAATCCGTTCAAGTTGCACAGACAGGCCGCCGATAACTCTTCTGACAGGTTCAACACACGAGCACAACACCATGTTTGCACCGTTCAGAAGCCAAGCCAGCGCCTACGGGCGCGTCCAGGTCGAGACCAGCGTTTCCACCGCCGATCCGCATGCCCTGGTGCTGATGCTGTTCGACGGCGCCTTGAGCGCCATCGCCACGGCCCGCGGCGCCTTGCAACGCCAGGACATCGAGGCCAAGGGCCACAGCATCGGCAAAGCCGTGCGCATCGTCGAGGAGGGGCTGCGTGGCGGCCTGAACCCGGCGGGTGGCGAGTTGGCCAGCAACCTGAACAACCTCTACGTCTACATCAATGGCCGCCTGACGCACGCGAATCTGCGCAACGACGACGCAGCGCTGCAGGAATGCCACGACCTGTTGTCCGGCCTGCGTGATGCCTGGACGCGGATGCAGACGCCCCAACAGAACGCCGCTTGAGAGAGGCAGCACCGATGACGACCACAGCGAGAACGGCCACCCTGTCCAAGTTGGAGATGGCGATGGAAGACAAGGCGCTACTGGGCTACTACGAAGCCATCGAGCAAGCCAGCGAAGACATGCTGCAGGCCGCCCGCGACGGCGACTGGGACCGTGTGGTCAAGCTCGAAGGCGCTTGTGCCGTGCTGATCTCCCAGCTCAAGCACGCCGCTGCCAACCGTGACCTGCAACCCGAGGAAGCACGCCGCAAGACCAAGATCATGCAGCGCATCCTGCTGAACGACGCGCAGATCCGCAATCTCGCGGAGCCGTGGCTGGAAGACCTCGACCGTCTGCTGGCCGGCTCGCCGAAGATGGTGCACTGAGGCGACCACGCCCAGTCGGATGTTCCACCACGCCATGGCGACGCCCTCGAACCCGCAGGCTCACGATCAGGCCGAAGACGCTGCGAAGCTCGACGACTTTCGCATCACCGGCCGCTTCGAGATCGCCACCCTGCTGCAGCAGCTCGTGCAGCAACGCGCGCTGGTGACGATCGCGACGCCCGAAGGCGCCTGCTACACCACCAACGTGTGGGAGGTCGAGCCGGACAAGGGCGTGATGCGCTTCAGCGCCGACCGGCTGGACCCGCAGTTGCAGCGGGTGCTGGATGCCGGCGACGCCGTCGCGGTGGCCTACCTCGACAGCATCAAGATCCAGTTCGACGTCGAAGGCCTGGTGCAAGTGCATGCGGGCCAGACCGCCGCCACCACGTTGAACTGCGTGCTGCCGGACGAACTGTTCCGCTTCCAGCGGCGCACCAGTTTCCGCGTGCGGCCGCTGCTCAACAGCCCCCCCGTGGCCAGTTTCCGTCACCCGGCGATCGCCGAGATGCGGCTGGAGCTGCGCGTGCTGGACGTCAGCATCGGCGGCATCGCGCTGTTCATCCCCGAGAACGTCCCCGTCGTCGAACCCGGCACGCAGATCGGCCAGGTGTCGGTGGAACTGGACGCAGAGACCCGCTTCAACGCCACCTTGCGCGTCGCACACGCGAGTTCGATGCTCGACAACAGCAAGGGCATGCGCATCGGCTGCGAACTCGAGAACCTGAACGGTGAAGCGCTGCGGTCGCTGCAGCGCTACATCGACCAGACGCAAAAGCGCCGCCGTCTGATGGCGCTCGACGACGCTTGACCGGCCACGGCCGACGAGCGACGCAGCAAGACACGACGAGGCGCCCCGAGGGGCGCCTTCTTGTTGCTGTGGTGGCCCTGCCGCCCACCCGAGGCAGACACATGCGCCGGCTTTACCCGGCTTTTCAGGCTTTGCCGGGCGGCGGCAGTCCCTCAAGATGCCGCACGCGTCGCCGATAAACCTCCCAATGCCTGGCTGATGATGGCCCGCGCAGCGGTCGCGTTCGCACGAGCGCAACAACAGCAGCAGCAGCATCAGCCACAGTTCCTTCTTCCCGAAACAACAACGCCCCTATGTTCGTCATCATCGGCTACGTCGTTGCGCTCGGCTGCATCTTCGGCGGCTTCATCATCCACGGTGGCAACATGGGGGTGATCCTGTCCGCCCTGCCGACCGAGTTGATGGTGATCGGCGGCGGCGCCGCCGGCGCCTTCATCGTCAACAACCAGACCAAGGTGCTGAAGGCCACACTCGCCTCCATCCCCAAGCTGTTGAAGGGCTCGAAGTACAGCAAGGCTCGCTACATGGAGCTGATGGCGTTGCTCTACGAGATTCTGCAGAAGGCCCGCAAGGAAGGCCTGATGTCGATCGAGAAAGACGTGGAAACGCCCCATGAGTCGCCGGTGTTCAAGAAGCATGCGACGGTGGGCAGCGACCACCACGTGGTGGAGTTCATCACCGACTACCTGCGCATGATGGTGTCGGGCAACCTCAACGCGCACGAGATCGAGGCGCTGATGGACAGCGAAATCGAGACCCATCACCACGAGTCGCATCAGGCGGTGGCGGCACTCACGCGGGTTGCGGGCGGCTTGCCGGCCTTCGGCATCGTCGCCGCGGTGCTGGGGGTGGTGAACACGATGGGCTCGGTTGGCCAGCCGCCGCCGGTGCTCGGTGCCATGATCGGCTCGGCGCTGGTCGGGACCTTTCTGGGCATTCTGCTCGCCTACGGCATTGTCGAGCCGCTCGCCGGCCTGCTGGAGCAGAAGAACGACGAAGACACCAAGGAACTGCAGTGCATCAAGACCACGCTGCTGGCGAGCATGCAGGGTTATGCGCCGCAGGTGGCGGTGGAGTTCGGCCGCAAGGTGCTGTACTCGACCGAACGCCCCAGCTTCATTGAGCTGGAAGGCCATGTGAAGGGCAAGAAGGCGTAAGCCGACCGCGGAGGCCCTATGGCAGGCGATTCGAAGAAACTTCAGCCCATCATCATCAAGCGCATCAAGAAGGGCGGCCATGCGCACCATGGCGGCGCCTGGAAGATCGCGTATGCCGACTTCGTGACGGCGATGATGGCGTTCTTCCTGCTGATGTGGCTGCTCGGGTCGACCACCGAGGGCGACCGTAAAGGTATCGCCGACTACTTCAACTCGCCGCTGAAGGTGGCATTGCTGGGCGGCGGCAGCGGCTCGGGCGACTCGTCGCATGTGATCAAGGGTGGCGGCACTGACTTGTCGCGCGCCAACGGCCAGGTCAAGGGCGGCGACATCGAGGCCAAGCGCAAGACCGTCAACCTGCAAGCGCTGAAGGAACAGGCGCGCAAGGCCGAGGCGGCGCGTCTGGAGAGCCTGAAGCGCAGCATCGAGACGGCGCTCGCCAACAACCCGCAGCTGCAGGCGTTCCGATCGCAGATCCGGCTGGACATCACGCATGAAGGTTTGCGGATCCAGATCGTCGACGACCAGAACCGGCCGATGTTCGATTCGGGCAGTGCGCTGGTGAAGGACTACATGCGCGAGATCCTGCGGGAGATCGGCAAGGTGTTGAGCCAGACCAACAACCGCATCACGCTGGCCGGGCACACCGATGCCACGCCATACAGCCGTGGCGAACGCGGCTACAGCAACTGGGAGCTCTCGGCCGACCGGGCCAATGCATCGCGGCGCGAGCTGGTGGCCGGTGGCCTCAGCGAAGGCCAGGTGGTGCGGGTGCTGGGCCTGGCGTCGAGCTCCTTGCTCGACAAAGAGAACCCGACCGACCCGATGAACCGACGCATCAGCATCATCGTGATGAACCGTGATGCCGAGGACCGCTTCTTCGAGCGCGACGGTGAGGGTGACGTCGGAGTCGGCACCGCGGCCGAGGTCGGACTCTCGTTGCATACACCACAGCCGGCGGACGGCATCTCCTCAAGTTCGCGCCTGGGCACCCGATAAGCCACAGGAACGCACGCACGCAAGCAAGCAAGCGCGCACGCACTACGAATATCTCCTGAAGGACAAAACTCATGAGTACCCCTCCCGACATGAAGTTCCTCATCGTCGATGACTTCTCCACCATGCGCCGCATCGTGCGGGGGCTGTTGAAGGAGATCGGCTACAACAACGCCGAGGAGGCCGAAGACGGGGCCGTGGCGCTGCAGATGCTCAAGAACGGCAAGTTCGACTTTGTCGTCAGCGACATCAACATGCCCAACATGAACGGCTTCGATCTGCTGGCGTCGATCAAGGCGGATGACTCGCTGAAGCATCTGCCGGTGCTGATGGTGACCGCCGAGGCCCGCAAGGAAGACATCGTGCGTGCGGCGCAAGACGGCGCGGCCGGCTACATCGTGAAGCCCTTCACCAAGGCGACCTTGGAAGAGAAGGTCGTCAAGATCATGCAGAAGCTGGGCAAGTGAGAGAAAGGCCGGTGACGAAGATGGACAACAACACCACCCCTTCCCGCGGCACGACGTCGCCCGAGGTATTCCAGCAGCTCGGCGAGATGACGCGCCAGTTGCACGACACCCTGGCCCAGCTCGGCTTCATGCCCAAGCTCGGTGAGATCACTGACAGCCTGCCCGACGCCCGCAGCCGCTTGACCTACATCGCCGAGAAGACCGGCGAGGCGGCCGAGAAGGTGCTGAACCTGGTCGACAAGGCGAAGGCCGAGCAGTCGCACATCGCATCGGAGACGCGCCGTATCGGCGCCGCCATCGTGGCTGACCCCGTGAAGGCGGTGGCTCGCGGCGACGTGCTGAATTTCGTCGGCGATGTCGAATCGGCGACGGCGCGCGTGGACCAGCATCTGACCGACATCATGATGGCGCAGGACTTCCACGACCTGACCGGCCAGGTGGTGGCCAAGGTCGTGAAGCTGGCGGCCGACATTGAAGATCAACTGGTGAAGCTGCTGCTGCAGACGGCGCCGCAGGACCAGGTGCACAAGGTCGAGCAGACCTTCCTGAACGGGCCGGTGGTGAATCCGGAAGGACGCACCGATGTGGTGGCCAACCAGGAGCAGGTGGATGACCTGCTGGCAAGCTTAGGATTCTGACCCTCGAAGGTCAGGGGAGAGGGGAAAACGCCTCGCGGGGGACCGCGGGGCGTTTTTTTTGGTGTTTGTGGTTTTCTGGTTTTCTGGTTGGTTAGTTGGTTAGTTGGTTAGTTGGTTAGTTGGTTAGTTGGTTAGTTGGCGTTGCCTGGTATCGCCCCTGCGGGGCGAGCGCCCTTCGGGCGGTGCCGGGATGTGCGCCCGGCGGCGCACCTACTTTCTTTGCGTCGCCAAAGAAAGTAGGCAAAGAAAGGCGACCCGGGTGCGGCGCCCCTTCGCTGCGCGAAGGGGTGCTCTGCGGTGCTCGCGACGGGAAGGCGGCTGCGGAACTCGCCCTTTTTGAAGAGCGCCTGCGCGCTCTTCAAACGGAGCTCAGACAGTCCTCGCCGACCCCGCGCTGCGCGCGGGGCAACCTTCCCGTCGCTGCGCTCCTCGACGCCGCACACGGGAGGGGGAGAGGCGCGGCTCGCTGCGCATCGCCTGGAAAGGCTGCCTCTTCCTGCGGAAGAGGATCGCGGAGGACTGGTGCGGGCGGGGGACATCGATGGCAAGCCGCTAGAAATCTGGGCGAAGCACTAGCCCTGCCGATCGCGATCCCAGTCCGAGCACGAGCACAGCGAGGTGCGCCGCACGCCAAGGTTGAGGCCAACGCCAAAACCCCGCTGGTTGACCCCCTCTCCCTCGGGGAGAGGGTGGGGGAGTGGGTCGTCTGACTGGTGAACGGGTCCCCTTATGACGAGCTGAGCAGCGCAGGGGTGGGCGGAAAAAGAAGGGCCGACTGTCTGAGCCCGAAGGGCGAGTTTGAGGCCCTTCCCGCCCGCCCCGAGCAGCGCAAGGCACCCCCGGCGCAGCCGGGGGCGAGGATTAGGGTCGCCTTCTTTGGCCTACCTTTCTTGGCGAGACAAGAAAGGTAGGTGCGCCGCCGGGCGCACATCCCGGCACTCGCCCGCAGGGCGATCGCCCCAACGGGGCGAATACAACCTCAGCAAGCGCGAAATCCTCCACAAGAGCAAACCCGCCACTCCCTCAACCCTTCAACGCCGCCGCCTTCAACGCCTCATCCACCCGCCTGAACACCGGCTGGTGTAGCGAACGCGCATGTCGCGGCCAGTGCTTCCAGGCCTGCTCCAGTTCTGCCCGCTACGCGCGCCGTGTCTGAAAGTCCCCCATCGCGGCCGCCCAGATCGCGTACTCGGCACGCGGCTCCACCCCGGGAAACGAGACACGGCGGCAGGGCAGGAGTGAACAAATCCGCAGTTCAGCCCAGGAGTGGCAGGCGGCGAGCAAAAGTTCTCACCTGCCTCACCCCTGGCGCTCCCCATCCTTCCTCATCAGCCACCCCGGCTCAAAGACAGGCTCCCTTTCCCCCTCTATTCCCCCTTAAGTTCACCCGCCTCCATTTCGACAATGGCGAGACCCAAATCCTGCCCTCGCCATGTCCCAACAAGACCAGCAAGACCGCAACCTACCGGCCTCCGAGCGGAAGATCCGCAAGGCCCGGGAGGAGGGCCAGGTCGCGCGCTCGCGGATGCTGGGCCATTTCCTGATCGTCGCCGCCGGCCTCGCGCTGATGACGGCCGGCGCCGGCAAGATGTCGGGCTGGATGCAAGAGATCCTGGCCAGCGGCCTGCGTTTCGCCGTCGCCGACGTGGCCTCCGGCGCCCAGATGGGCGAGAGGCTCAGCGTCGCGGCGCTGAAATTCCTGTGGGTGGTGCTGCCCATCGGCGTGATCATGACTTTCGTCACGGTCGGCGGCAGCCTCGCCTCGGGCGGCTGGAACTGGACCATGAAGCCGCTGTCGCCCAAGTTCTCCAAGCTCAACCCGATCACCGGGCTGCCGCGCATCGTCTCCAAGGACCAGCTGATGGAAGCCTTGAAGGCCTGCGGCATGGCCTTGCTGATCGGCAGCATCGGCGGCGCCTATCTCTATCAGAAGATCGGCGCGTTCCAGAACGCGCTGAGCATGGCCTTGCCAGCTGCCGTCGCCGAGCTGAGCCAGCTGCTGCTGGGCGGCCTTGGCCTGATGCTGCTGGCGCTCGGCGTGGTGGCGCTGATCGACATCCCGCTGCAGCGGCACAAGCTGATGAAGCAGCTGAAGATGTCGCACCAGGAAGCCAAGCAGGAGCACAAGGAGAGCGAGGGCAACCAGGAAGTCAAGGCCAAGATGCGCGCCCGCATGCGCGAGGCCGCCAACCGCCGCATGATGGCCGCGGTGCCGCGCGCCGACCTGGTCGTGATGAACCCGACCCACTACGCCGTCGCGCTCAAGTACGAAGAAGGCAAGATGGCCGCGCCGCGGGTGGTGGCCAAAGGCGCCGACCTGCTCGCGATGCAGATCCGCGACCTGGCGCGCGACCACAAGGTGCCCGTGCTGCAGGCCCCGATGCTGGCGCGTGCGCTCTACGCCCACGCCGAGGTCGACCGCGAGATCCCGATGGCGCTCTACAGCGCCGTCGCGCAAGTGCTCGCTTACGTCTACCAACTGCGCGCCGCGATGGCGGGCCGGGGCTCGATGCCCGGTGCGCTGCCCGAACTCAACGTGCCGGTGGAACTCGACCCGCACCACGGCAAAACGCTGTCTGACGACGACAACGACGACAACAACAACGACCGCGAGGAGACCGCCTGATGAACCCGACCCTGCGCCAGTTCCAGTCGGTGCTCGGCGGCTTGCCGATCAAGGCGCTGGCCGCGCCGCTGGTGGTCGTGCTGATCCTGGCGATGATGGTGCTGCCATTGCCGCCGTTCGCACTCGACATGCTGTTCACCTTCAACATCGCCATCGCGCTGATGGTCATGATGGTGTCGGCCTACATGGTGCGGCCGCTCGACTTCGCGGCTTTCCCGGCGGTGCTGCTGCTGACCACGATGCTGCGGCTGTCGCTCAACGTCGCGTCGACCCGGGTCGTGCTGCTCGAAGGCCACACCGGCACCGGCGCGGCGGGGCAGGTGATCGAGTCGTTCGGCCACTTCCTGATCGGCGGAAATTTCGCGGTCGGCTTGATCGTGTTCGCGATCCTGGTGGTGATCAACTTCATCGTCGTGACCAAGGGCGCGGAGCGGATCGCCGAGGTGAGCGCGCGCTTCACGTTGGACGCGATGCCCGGCAAGCAGATGGCGATCGACGCCGATTTGAACGCCGGCCTGATCGACGAGAAGGAAGCCAAGCGACGCCGTGCCGAAGTGGGCGACGAGGCGGAATTTTTCGGCTCGATGGACGGTGCGTCGAAATTCGTGCGCGGCGACGCGGTGGCCGGCATCCTGATCCTGGTGATCAACATCATCGGCGGCTTGATCGTCGGCATGGTGCAGCACGGGCTGGGCATCGGCCAGGCGGCCGACAGCTACATCCTGCTGGCCGTCGGTGATGCGCTGGTGGCGCAGATTCCGGCCCTGCTGATCTCGATCGCGTCGGCCATGGTGGTGTCGCGCGTCGGCAAGGACCAGGACGTCGGCAGCCAGATCATGCGGCAGCTGTTCAACACGCCGCGCGTGCTGGGGCTGACCGGCGCCATCATCGGCTTCCTTGGCGTGATCCCGGGCATGCCGCATTTCACGTTTCTGGGGATTGCCGGCGCTTTCGGCTACGGCGCGTGGTGGATGCACCGGCGCAACGAAAAGGCCAAACACCAAGCCGAGCTGGCACCGCCCGCGCCCGCCGCCAACCCGAACGCCGAGGCGAGCTGGGACGACCTGCAGCCCGTGGACACGCTGGGCCTGGAGGTGGGCTACCGGCTGATCCAGCTGGTCGACAAGGAGCGCCAGGGCGATCTGCTGGCGCGCATCAAGGGCGTGCGGCGCAAGTTCGCCCAGGACGTCGGCTTCTTGCCGCCGGCGGTGCACATCCGCGACAACCTCGAACTCAAGCCGAGCGTGTACCGCATCACCTTGCGCGGCGCGGTGATCGGCGAAGGTGAGTGCTTCCCCGGCATGTTCCTGGCGATCAACCCGGGCCACGCCAACACGCCGCTGATCGGCACGCAGACCACCGATCCGGCCTTCGGGCTGCCCGCCGTGTGGATTGAGGAGCGCCAGAAAGAAAGCGCGCAAATGGCCGGATTTACGGTTGTTGATTCCTCGACCGTGGTGGCCACCCATCTTTCACACTTGATGCAAGTTCAAGCGGCCAAGTTGCTCGGCCGCAGCGAAACACAGCAACTGGTGGAACACGTGACGAAGCTTGCCCCGCAACTGATGGAAGACGTGGTGCCGAAGATGGTCGGCGTCGCGACGCTCCAGCGCGTGCTGCAGCTGCTGCTCGAAGAATCGGTCCATATCCGCGACATGCGCACCATCGTCGAATCGCTTGCCGAACATGGCGCCACGATCACCGACCCGGGTGAACTGGCCAAGCGCGTGCGCATCAGCCTGGCCCCGGCGATCGTCCAGCAAATCTACGGCCCGGCCAAGGAGCTCGACGTGATTGCGATCGAGCCCGAGCTGGAGCGCCTGATCACCCAGGCCCTGTTGTCGCCGCACGGCGCGGCGCTCGACCCGGGCGTGGCCGAAACGCTGACCAAGTCGGCCGCGCAGGCCTCGAAGAAGCAGGAAGACCTGGGCGTGCCCGCCTGTTTGCTGGTACCCGACATGATCCGCGCCCCGATGGCCCGGCTGCTGAAGCGCGCCGCGCCCCGCCTGAGCGTGCTCGGCCACAGCGAAATTCCTGAAACCCACACGATCCGCATCGGTTCGATCATCGGAGCCCACGCATGAACGTCAAGCGCTTTGTCGCGCGCACCTCGCGCGACGCACTCGTGCAAGTGCGCCAGGCCTTCGGCGACGAGGCCGTGATCCTGTCGACCCGGCCCTGCGCCGAAGGGGTCGAAGTGCTGGCGATGGCGCCGGACAGCGTGGCGGCGATCGAGAAGTTCCAGTCGACCGCAGCTGCCGCCCCCGCCGCGACGCCGCGTCTGCCGGCTGCAGCAGCGCCTGCGCGCCGCGCCGCCGCGATGCCGGCCGAGCCGCAAGCCGCCGCTGCGCCGCGTGCGCCGGTGGATGGCGACGTCGAACAGCTGGCGATGAGCACGCTGTCGTTCCAGGACTATGTGCGCGAGCGCATGCTCAAGCGCCGCCAGGCCGCGCAGCAGCCGCAGCAGCAAGCCGCTCCGACGCCGGCAGCCCTGCCGCGCGCCGCAGCCCCCGCGGCCAGCGCCGCACCGCTGCCGCTCGAACAGCGCCTGGCCGAGCGCGCCGCATTGCGTCAGGCCGAGCGCATCGCCGCCGAATCCGCACAGCAGCATCAGCCGAAGCAAACGCAGCGCGCGCTGCTGGCCGATGACAGCCACTACGGCGCTGGTGCCTTGTCGCTGCACGACGACGCCGCCTGGCATGCCCCGGCCGCCGTGCAGGCCGCTGCCCCCGTGATGCCGGCGCTCGCCAGCCAGGCCGACCACGAACAGCGCACCATGCTCAACGAGCTGCGCCAGATGAAAGGCCTGATCGAAGAGCGCTTCGGTGCGCTGGCCTTCATGGAAAAGCTGCAACGCAACCCGCATCAGGCCAAGCTGACGCAGAAGCTGCTCGATTGCAGCTTCTCGCCGGCCCTGATCCGCAAGCTCGCTGCCGGCACGCCGGCCGACGTGGCCGACCTGGACGCCTGGGTCGCCAGCGTGCTGCAACGCAACCTGCTGACCGGCGAAGCCGAACCGGCGCTGGAAGATCAAGGCGGCGTCTACGCGATGGTGGGCTCCACCGGCGTCGGCAAGACCACCACCACCGCCAAGCTGGCGGCGGCCTTCGCGGCCAAGTACGGCGCGTCCAACCTCGGCCTGATCACGCTCGACGCCTACCGTGTCGGTGCGCACGAGCAGCTGCGGGCCTATGGCCGCATCATCGGCTGTGCGGTGCACACCGCCCACGACCGCCCGGCGCTGGAAGACCTGCTCGACCTGCTCTCGGCCAAGAAGATGGTGTTGATCGACACCGCCGGCATCGCCCAGCGCGACAGCCGCACCCAAGAGTTGCTCGAGATGGTCGGCCATCGCAGCATCCAGCGCCTGCTGGTGGTGAACGCCGCGTCGCAAGGCGAGACCATCGAAGACGTGCTGCTGGCCTACCGTGCCAACCAGTGCAAGGGTGTGGTGCTGTCCAAGCTCGACGAGGCCGTCAAGCTGGGCCCGGCACTCGACGCGATGATCCGCCACAAGCTCAAGGTGCTCGGCGTGGCCAACGGCCAGCGTGTGCCCGAAGACTGGCACCGCATGTCGTCCCACGCGCTGGTGCACCGCGCCTTGCGCGGCGGCGGCAGCTCGGCCTACCGGCTCGACAGCGACGACGTGAATTTGGTGTTTACCGCACCGCCGCAGCGCAGCGCCGCGGTGCAGCAACACAACATCGGCGGGGGCGCCCATGCTTGAGCGCGGTTTCGACCAAGCCCACGGCCTGCGCCGCTTGTTCGCCCATCACACGGTGCATTTGCTGCCGGTGGTCGCCAACCCCTACGCGACCAGCAGCCACGTGCTGCTGGAAGGCCTGTGCCAGGGCCTGGCGGCCCAAGGGCTGCACACCCTGGTGGTGGACGGCGTTGCCAGCCGCTACACCACCGGCGTGGACGTGGCCGCGGCGATCGCACGCGACCTCGACCTCGGCCAGTGGATCGACGAATTCGACACCCATACCTCGGTGCTGGCGGCCGGCGGTTCGCTGGCCCGTTTCACCGAGGTGAGCGAAGGTCGCTCTGCCTTGCTGTTCGAGGCCCTGCGGGAAGCGGCGCCGTCGGCCGACGTGATCGTCTTCCATGCCGACGCCGCGGTGTTGAGCGCGCTGTTCGGCCACCGCCGGGTGCGGCCGCTGGTGTTCACCGGCGACGACGCGCAGAGCCTGAAGCATGCCTACGCGTCGATCAAGATCCTCGCCCAATACGGCGGGCTGCTCGACCACGCGGTGGTGATGGACGCCACCGAGCAGGCCATCGGCGTGCCGCCCGCGGCACTGCGACTGGTGCGCTGCGTCAGCGACTTTCTCGGCGGTGAGGCGCACCTGGTGGCGCTGACCAGCACGGCCAACGACAACGAACATGTGCTCGCGCAGGCGCTGCACCAGCTCTCGATGAATCTTTTGCACTATGCGCTGCCGTTCTCGTTGCAGGACGGCGAGAACGGGACGTGGGGGGCGATGCCGTCCTCCGACGCCCGCGCACACCAGCAGCAGCACCACCACCATCGCGGCGCCTCGGCGGCCGCGACCTCCGTCACCCACGCGTTCAACTGATCTCCGGAGCGCCACTTCATGTACACCGCCAAGGGCCGCCTCGACCAGAACTCGATGCTGCAGCAGTACAGCCCGCTGGTGCGGCGTCTTGCCCACCAGATGATTGCGAAGCTGCCGGCCAATGTGGAGATCGACGACCTGATCCAGGTCGGCATGATCGGCCTGAACGACGCCTTGAGCCGCTTCGACGCAGCACAGGGCGTGCAGTTCGAAACCTTCGCCACCCAGCGCATCCGCGGCGCCATGCTCGACGAGCTGCGCGGCGCCGACTGGATGAGCCGCGGCACCCGCAAACAGCAGCGCACCATCGAGGCGGCGGTGCACCGTCTCGAGCAGAAGCTCGGGCGCCCGCCGCATGAAAGCGAAATCGCCAAGGAACTGGGCGTGACGCTCAGCGACTACCAGGACATGTTGAACAAGGTGCGCGGCACGCAGCTGGTGTACCTGGAGGACATGAGCAGCGACAACGGCGACGACGATTACCTCGATCGCCATGTCAGCGACAAGGACGCCGACCCGCTCAGCCAGCTCAACGACCACCGCTTGCGCAGCGCCCTGGTGGACGCGATCAAAACCCTGCCCGAGCGGGAGCAGTACGTGATGAGCATGTACTACGAGCAGGACATGAACCTGAAGGAAATCGCCGCCGTGCTCGGCGTCACCGAGTCGCGCGTGTGCCAGCTGCACAGCCAGTCGATCGCCCGCTTGCGCGTCAAACTCCGCGAGTGGTGAACCCGGGCGGCGCGGTCGCGAGGGCGACCCGCCAGCCTCTCCCCGGCAGATGAGCCGGGGGCCGATGCCATCCTGGCGCCCGCCGTCTTCTGCTCGGCGGTTGTTCTCATCCCCACCAAGTCCTCTCGTCTCTTGCGGCCGCGGCTGCAAGAGGCCGACCCGCGGCGTCGGCCACGGTGCCATTGCCGGCCGACCTTCAGGTGTCGGCAGCCCCTCGCGGCGTCTCCCTCCACCCCTGCGTGCCCTCTCTGCAGGGCCTTGGCCGGCTGCTGACACCGCTGCTGACGCCCGCAGGCCCTCCCGCCAGTCCTCCTGCCAAATCTGTCCGTTGGTCGCGCGTTGATGGCCGCTGGGTCGACGTGGGAGCCTGTCGCAGATCGTCCCCGTTAGGGTCGCCCCCGCAACGAAACTGAAGTGTGTGGGCGCTTGCGGGCGTGCAGGGCGTGTCTGCCATGGGGCAGTACGGCGCGCCGTGCAAGCCCCCGGCGCAGGGTATGGGTGAAATTTTGCAACCCGGAGGCGGGCCGTCAAGCAAACGGCGTTCCCGCAATTCCGTCAAGCTGCAACCCGCCCCCAATGTAGGGGGACCCGCGTTGTGTTCCCCACACCATCAGAATGAAAAGTCCCCCTAACCGGGGAACGATCGCCGATCATTCGTTGTGTGCGCTCGCTTAGCCGCGAGACCAATTTGCAACAGGACGTGTGGCGCATTTGGTAACAACGGAAGCCCGAACGGAATCCCCAGGGAGCCACGTTTCCATCGCTCACCGGACATCGGGAGGCATCTCTTCATGAAGGCAACTTTCACCCCGTCACGCTTGGCTCGCACGCTCGTCGTCGCAGCGGCGGCGATCACGGTGGCCCCGGCCACCTGGGCGGCGGTCCAGCACCATTACCACGTGACCGATCTCGGCAATGTCTCGGGCGCCAGCCTGAACGATGCCGGGCAGGTGGTGGGCACCCGAGAGCGCGCCGGCGGCGGCGTCACCAGCTTCGTCTGGGACGCGAAGGCCGGTTTCCTCGACATCGGCTCCAGCACCGGTCTGTCGGTCGTCGCCACCGACATCTCGTCGAACGGCACGGTGGTCGGCCACTCCTACGGCAATGGCCAGAGCGCCTCGCCCTTCGTCTGGAACCGACAGAAGGGTCTGCAGAAGATCAACCTGCCGGCGTCGGCCCTCTATGGCGAAGCGGTCAGCATCAACGACCACGGCACCGTCTTGTTGAAGGTGCGCTTCTCCAACGCCGACAGCATCTACACCTGGAGCGCCGGCAGCGGCCTGAAGCCCTTGCTGCAAGGGGCGCCCGACGGCGTCGGCTTCTTCCCGACGGCGATCAACAACAACGGCGCCGTCACCGGCTACAACGGCAGCACCACACCGCCCAACCCCTTCGTCGTGTCGGGCCAGGGCCGCAAGACCGACTTCGGCACCCCGGGCGGTACCTGGGCCGGCCCGGCCGGTATCAACGGCAATGGCTGGGTGGTCGGCACCGGCGCGATCGCCGGTGGCGAGGAGATCTGCGACGAATGGGGCTCCTGCTGGATCGAAGAGAACCGGCATGCCTTCGTCTGGAACGCCGAAACGGGTTTCATCGACCTCGACGCGGGCAAGAAGGGGGTCGACAGCTTCGGCTCGGCGATCAACGACAAAGGCCAGGTCGTCGGCCTGACGATCGGTGAGGGCGCCTTCGTCTGGCAAAGTGGCAAAAAGACGTTCTTGAACAGCGTGCTGATCGAGGACGGTTATGTCGTGACCGACCCGCGCGCCATCAACAACCAGGGGCAGATCCTCGCCTTCTCGCAGGACGGCCGCACGGTGCTGCTGTCGCCGGCACCGGAACCCGAGACCATCGCGTTGTTCGTCGTGGGCCTGGGTGCACTGGCCTGGCGTGCACGCCGGCGCCAGTTGCGCGCGGCACAAGCCTGATCCGGCTCGCCGCTCGCCATGCAAAACGGCCGCATCTGCGGCCGTTTTGTCTTTTGTTTGTTCTATCTTCTTTTTGTTCTGTCTTCTTGTTTTCTTTTTGACGAAAACTGGAAGCAGCGTGGCGTCAGCGGGTCAGGCGCGGATCAAACCACCGCGCGGGCCGTTGCCGTAAGTGGCGCTGCCGGGCTGACCGGAATATACGACGTCTTGGGTTCGCGGCATCAGCACATCCATCGCGCGGTCCAGCGCGGCGGTGGCGCGCGCCAGACTTTCCCGTTGTGCGGCCACCTGCCCGGTGGCGCTCACCAGGCGCTGGCGCAAGGCCGGAGGCACTCGCCCGCGGCGCGCGGCCTGGCTGAACGCATCGACGGCCTGGGTCAGGGCGCGATGCAAATCGGAAGCAGACTGCTCGACGGCGCTGCTGTCTCGTGCCAGCAGCGCCTGTCCGAGGGCCTGGAGGCGGGCCTCCACGGCCTGAACCACGGGTTCGAGCTCACGGTCACCAGGGCCGGACGTCGCTTGGGGGGACAACATGACGCGGGTCGCTAAGGTCAAGGGTCGGGCGGAGCCGGCCGAATCGGCCGGTGTGATCAGTGTGCGGTGCGGTCGAGCAACTCGCGCGCATTGGCGATCAGCTTGTCGGCGATCACCTCCGGATTGACCCGGAAGGTGCCGTTGGCAATCGCCTGCTTCATCGCGTTGACCTTGTCGACGTCGAATTCGGCGTTGCCCGACATCAGGCTGGCCGCAGTGCTCGACAGTTTCACGGTCGCGCTCTCGGTGCTGCCCGCGGCAGGTGCTGCTGCAGGCTTGGGGGCGGCAGCATTTGCCGCCGCGTCGCCCGACGCCGTCCGCTGCGTTGCAGAGGGGGTCGCCGTGAGCGAGGGGGTCTCAATGTGGTTGCCGATTTTCATGACCTTCTCCTTGACCGGTTGGAAGACGATGTCGCGTCCGCCATGGACGGTATTTCGTCAGACACGCGCCGGACTTTAGGGTTGGGCCTGAAAAAAATTCGACCGACCGTGCGGGCTGCGGATGACGCCTGCCCACCTTGCCGATCCTCAGACCGCCCATCTGCCCTCCAGAGCCGTCCGTCCTCATAACGGGACCTCGACGGTGCGCTCGGCGCTCGCAAAGCCCGTGATGATACGGCCGCTGTCAGTGCGGATGCGAACGGCTTGGCCTTCGAGACCTGGCGCCATCGCGCGGCCTTCGCCATGGACCGTGAAGCCCTGGCCGACCGCGATGACTTTGACAGTATCTCCAATGCCGAACCATTGTTTCGGCCGCAAATCGCTGAGCTTGAGCACCTCCCCCTCAACCAGGGGGCGCGCCAGTGTCCGGCCCGCCACGACACCGGCATCGGTGACGGCAGGAGAAACAGCGGCGGCGAGATCGGTCTCGCCGCGCTGCAGGTGGTCCAGGCTGAGGACCGTGCCCGCCGACAGCGGGCCGCGGGCCACCCAGGCCTCGGCGAAGACGCGCACCGTCACCGGCAGGAACACGTTCCAGCGCGTCGGCCCTTCCACGCAGCGCACGCCGATCCGCGTGCGCCCCCAGGGCCTGAGGCCAGCCGGCATGTAGGGCTCCATGCGGACGCACGGAGCCAGCTTGAGCCGGCTGTCCAGCTCGCCCACGCTCACCTCGATGCGGGTGAAGCGCGGCGCGGGAGATCCCGCTGCGGCTGCAGTCTTCTGTCGAGCATGAGCTTGCGCGGCTTCGCGCAGCGTGGTCTCGATGTTTGCCGTCACTTCTCCGGCCGTCGCGCTGCCCGCGACCCCGCCCCACAGCGCCAGCGACAGGCCGGCGATGTGCAGCAGGGGACGCGGAGCAGGCTTCATTCGGTTCGGTGCGACAACGTTTGACGGAACGTGACTGTAGAGAGACGGCGCTGGCCGTAGGCAGGGAATTGCGTCCGTTTTGCCCTGCTATTCGGGCTCATGTTCCGGCGGCGGATCCAGACAATGCCTTCCATCGAGTCCTGCGACCTGACCCGAGCAGATGAGGACAGGCGCAGGCAGGCACTTACTAGGGGTTTGCCATGTTCGACCGGATCGCGAGCTCGCTGAATTTCCAGGCGGAAGCGCTGGTGCTGCGTTCTGAGCGGCAACGCCTGATCGCCAGCAACATCGCCAACGCCGACACGCCCGGCTACGTGGCGCGTGACATGAACTTCGCGCAGCAGCTGAAACAGGCGACCGAGGGCCCGGGCTCCGGCGGCACCGGCGCGCGTGTTCTGTCGACCAGCGCGCCCGGGCACATCACGAACAGCGTCAACGGCCGGGCACCCGTCGAGCTGACCTACGCGCAAGCCTCGCAGACCAATCTCGACAGCAACAGCGTCGACATGGACCGCGAGCGTGCCAACTTCGCCGACAACTCGGTGCGCTACGAAGCGACGCTGCGCTTTATCAACGGCAGCGTGCGCACGATGCTGTCGGCCATCACCGGCCAGTAACGCGCGGGTCTGGAGATACACCATGTCGATGTTCAAGATTTTCAATATCTCCGGCAGCGCCGTCAGCTCGCAGTCGCAGCGGCTCAATGTCGTGGCCAGCAACCTGGCCAACGCGGACACGGTCGCTGGCCCCGACGGCCAGGCCTACAAGGCGCGCCAGGTGGTGTTCCAGACCGTGCTGATGGGCGAGGCCGGCGCGGCCGGCGTCAAGGTCAACCAGGTCACCGAAGACCAGACCCCCGGCCGGCGCGTGCACGACCCTGCGCATCCGCAGGCCGACGCGCAAGGTTATGTGACCTTCAGCAACGTCAATGCGGTCGAGGAGATGGTCAACATGATCTCGGCCTCGCGCTCGTACCAGAACAACGTCGAAGTGATGAACACGGCCAAGTCGCTGCTGCAGAAGACGCTGCAGATGGGCCAGTGACGCCACCCACCCCCGCCGCGACTGAAAGGCCACGATGACCACCACCTCCGTCAGCAACTCCGCGACGACCTCCAGCAAGCTGAACGAGCTGTACGCCGGCAGCGCCGTCGACAGCAGCAAGGACCCCTCCGCCCAGGACCGCTTCCTGAAGCTGCTGGTGACGCAGATGCAGAACCAGGACCCGCTCAACCCGATGGACAACGCCCAGGTGACCAGCCAGATGGCGCAGATCCAGACCGTCAGCGGCATCGAGAAGCTGAACACCAGCCTGGGCACGATGAGCACGTCTTTCCTGCAGGGCCAGGCCATGCAGGGCGCGTCGCTGATCGGCCGCGACGTGCTGGTGGCGGGTTCGAGCATGGCGATCAACGAAGGCCAGGGCCGTGCGGCGTTCGAACTCGACGGCAAGGCCGACAAGGTCACGGTCGAGATCACCGGTGCCGCCGGCCAGGTGCTCGACACGATTTCGCTGGGTGGCCTGGAAGCCGGCCGGCACCACTTCGCCTGGAAGACCGAGGACGGCACGCCGCCCGAATCGGTGAACTTCCGCGTTACCGCGTCGTCCGGCGCGAGCGCCGTGGCCGCCACCACCTACAGCCGCGAGACCGTCGGCGCCGTCAGCACGACGGCCAACGGCCTGGAGCTGGACCTCGCCAACGGCACCACGGTGTCGTACGGCAAGGTCGCCGGCGTCCTGAACCCCTGATCCGCCACCGCACCCGAACCCCAGACCAAGGAACACCACCATGGGTTTTCAGCAAGGACTCTCCGGCCTGAACGCATCGAGCAAGAACCTCGATGTCATCGGCAACAACGTCGCGAACGCCGGCACCTTCGGTGCCAAATCGGCGCGCGCCGAATTTGCCGACATGTACGCCAGTGCGATGAACGGCGCCGGCGCCAACAGCATCGGCATCGGTGTCCAGCTCGCGTCGGTGGCGCAGCAGTTCACGCAGGGCAACATCACCACCACCGAGAACTCGCTCGACCTGGCGGTCAACGGCAGCGGCTTCTTCCAGGTGGCTGACATCTACCGCGACCCCAACGCCGCGCCGACCGCGCCGCCGCAGGTCGCCAGCCCGCCGATGTACTCCCGCAATGGCCAGTTCAAGCTGGACCGCAGCGGCTACATCGTCAACAACCAGAACCAGGCGCTGCTCGGCTACATGGCCGACACCAACGGCTTGATCGCGCCGCAGCAGGCCCGCCCGCTGCAGCTGCCGACCGCCGGCATCAACCCGCAGGCCACCAACGCGATCAACCTCGAGTTCAACCTCGACTCGCGCGCCGGCGTGACGCAGCCGGCCGCCGGCAGCATCAACTTCACCGACCCGCTGACCTACAACAACGCCACCTCGGTGACGGTGTACGACGCCAAGGGCCAGGACGTTGCGCTGACCTACTACTTCCAGAAGACCAACGCCGACACCTGGGACGTCTTCGCCACGGCCAACGGCGACACCTTGCTGGCTGACGGCGGCGGCAACCCGGCGCCGATCGCCACCATCAGCTACCCGCCCAACACCGGCGGCAACCCGGTGGCCCCGGACGGCTCGGTCCAGTACTACCTGGCCGGCGGCGGCACCTCGACCGACGGCCGCATCCCGCTGGAAGTGCCGGCCACCACCAAGGCCGACGGCAGCACCACGCTGGCGATCACCGGGCTGACGCTGGACATGAACGGCGCCACCCAGTACGGCACCACCTTCGGCGTCACCAACCTGACGCAGAACGGCTACGCCGCCGGCCAGCTGGTGGGCGTGACGATCGACGACAGCGGCATCGTGATGGCGCGTTTCTCGAACGGCCAGTCCAAGCCTGCGGCCCAGCTCGAACTCGCCACCTTCCGCAATCCGCAAGGCCTGCAGCCCCTGGGCGGCAACGCCTGGGCGGCGACCTATGCCTCGGGCGACCCGACGCTGAGCGTGCCGGGCTCCGGCAGCATGGGTGTGCTGCAGTCGGGCGCGCTGGAAGAGTCGAACGTCGACCTGACCGCCGAGCTGGTCAACATGATCACCGCGCAGCGCGCCTACCAGGCCAACGCGCAGACCATCCGCACGCAGGACCAGGTCTTGCAGACGCTGGTCAGCCTGCGTTGATATCGCCGCTGCAAGCGCCGTGACCCCACGCTGACGAGGAGCCGCCGTTATGGACCGCATGATCTATCTGTCGATGACCGGCGCCAAGGCGACGATGCAGCGACAGGAGACGCTGGCGAACAACCTCGCCAACGTCTCCACCGTCGGCTTCCGTGCCGAGCTGCAGGCGTTCCGGGCCGTGCCGGTGCGCGGCGACGGCGCCAGCACGCGCGTCTACGCGCTGGAAACCACCACCGGCTATGACGACAGCACCGGCACCTTGCAAAACACCGGCCGACCGCTCGACGTGGCGATGCAGGGCAACGCCTGGCTGGCGGTGCAGGGCATGGACGGCACCGAGGCCTACACCCGCAACGGCGCCCTCACGGTGGCGGCCGACGGCACGCTGATGACCCACAACGGCCTGACCGTGCTAGGCGACGGCGGGCCGATCCAGGTGCCGCCGAACGCGCAGGTGTCGATCGCCCCGGACGGCACCTTGGGCGCCAAGACCGGCAACGGCCCGATCACGCCGATCGGCCGGCTCAAGATGGTGACGCCCGAAGCGCCTTTGCAGCGCGGCGCCGACGCCTTGTTCCGTGCGGCCGACGGCAACGAGTTGCCGGCTGACCCGAACGCCCGTTTGCAAGACGGCGCGCTGGAAGGCTCGAACGTCAGCGCCGTCGAGACCATGGTTTCGATGATCGCCGCCGCCCGCCAGTTCGAGGCGCAGATGAAGATGCTGCAGACCGCCGAACGCAACGAGCAGAGCGCGACCAAGCTGCTGTCGCAAAGTGGCGCCTGACGCGTCGCGACCTGAAGAATTGAACTGACGATCTGGACCGAAAGAGGCACCCGACATGATGCGTTCCCTGTGGATCTCGAAGACCGGCATGGAGGCCCAGCAGGTGCAGCTGGACCATGTCTCGCACAACCTCGCCAACGTCGCCACCACCGGCTACAAGCGTGCCTCGGCCCAGTTCGAGGACCTGATGTACCAAAACCTGCGGCAAAGCGGCGCCAATTCGAGCGAGCAGACCACGCTGCCGACCGGCCTGCAGGTCGGCCTGGGCACCCGCGCGGTGGCCACCGCCCGCAGCTTCACGCAGGGCAATCTGCAGCAGTCGGGCAATCCGCTCGACGTCGCGATCAACGGCAACGGCTTTTTCCAGATCCAGATGCCCGACGGCACCATCGGCTACAGCCGTGACGGTTCGTTCAAGACCGACGCCAACGGCCAGCTGGTGACCAACAACGGCTATGGGGTTGCCCCCGGCATCACCGTGCCGCCCAACACCCAGAGCATCACGGTCGCACCGGACGGCACGGTCAGCGCCACCGTGCAGGGTTCGGCCCAACCAGTCGTGCTGGGCAATCTGCAGCTGGCCACCTTCGTGAACCCGGGCGGTCTCGAGCCGCGCGGGCAGAACCTGTACGTCGAAACCGCCGCCTCCGGCACGCCGCAAGCCGGCGCCCCCGGCGCCGACGGCATGGGCACGCTGCAGCAGGGTTTTCTGGAGACGTCCAACGTCAACGTGGTCGAGGAGCTGGTCGGCATGATCCAGACCCAGCGCGCCTACGAGCTGAACTCCAAGGCCATCCAGACCTCCGACCAGATGCTGCAGCGGCTGACCCAGCTGTGATGAGGACCTGACACGATGAACACCCTGCGTGCCCTGGCACTCGCCGCCGCTGCCCTGATGACCGGCTGCGCCACGATGGACCCCAAGGTCGACGTGGTCGAGCCGACCACGATACGCCCGCAACCCGCGGTCGCTGCCCCCGCGCCGGTCGCCACCGGTTCCATCTTCCAGGCTGCGGCCTACCGGCCGATGTTCGAGGACCACCGGGCCCGCGTGCCCGGCGACACGATCACCGTCAACATCAACGAGCGGGTGCAGGCCAGCCAGAAGTCGTCGACCACGGTCGACAAGCAGGGCTCGGTCGAGGCGGGCGTCACCGCGCTGCCGTTCCTGAGCCCCAATTCCTTCAACCGCGCGAGCGCGACGGGGAATTCGGCCAACACCTTCGCCGGCAAGGGCAACACCGAAAGCAGCAACAATTTCACGGGCACCATCACCGCGACCGTGATCGACGTGCTGCCGAACGGGCATTTGGTGATTGCCGGCGAAAAACAGATCGGTTTGAACAAGAACGTCGAGGTGATGCGCTTTTCCGGGCGCGTCGACCCGCGCTCCATCCAGCCGGGCAATTCGGTGTCGTCGGCGCAGATCGCCGACGCGCGCATCCAGTACAAAGGCCAGGGCCAGCAGGCCGAAGCGCAGGGAATAGGCTGGTTGGCACGGTTCTTTTTGAACGTTCTGCCGATGTGATCCCGGCCAATACTTCCCTTAAGTAAGTGGGAAGTTGGCCGATGAACACGATCCTCAAGTTTTTGGTTGGCGCCGCGGGCGCATGCATCCTGGCGCTGCCGATGTCGGCGCAGGCGCTGCGCATCAAGGAAGTCGCCGGCGTCGCCGGCGTGCGCACCAACCAGTTGGTCGGCTACGGCCTGGTCGTGGGCCTCGACGGCACCGGCGACCAGACCACCCAAACGCCGTTCACCACCCAAAGCACGATGGCGATGCTCCAGCAGATGGGCGTCACCGTGCCGCCCGGCACCAACATGCAGCTGCGCAACGTGGCCGCCGTGATGGTGACCGCACAGCTCCCCGCCTTCGCCCAGCCCGGCCAGGCCATCGACGTCAACGTCTCGTCGATGGGCAACGCCAAGTCCTTGCGCGGCGGCACGCTGATAGCCACGCCGCTGAAGGGCGCCGACGGCCAGATCTACGCGCTGGCCCAGGGCAACCTGGTGGTCGGCGGCGCCGGCGCCTCGGCTGGCGGCTCCAAGGTGCAGATCAACCACCTGAGCGCCGGCCGCATCCCGGCTGGCGCCAGCGTCGAGCGCAGCGTCCCCACCTCGTTGCAGTCCGGCGAGTTCCTGCAACTCGACTTGAACGCGGCCGATTTCAACACCGCCCGCCAGGTCGCCCAGGCCATCAACCGTGCCAAGGGCGAGGGCAGCGCCGAAGCACTCGACGGCCGTGTCGTGCGCGTGCGCGCGCCGCAGGCGGCGGGCGAGCGCGTCGCCTTCCTGGCTGACATCGAAAACCTGCCGATCGACGTGGCGGCGCCGTCCGCCAAGGTGGTGCTGAACGCCCGCACCGGCTCCATCGTGATGAACCAGGCGGTGACGCTGGGCGCTTGTGCCGTGGCGCACGGCAACCTGTCGGTCAGCATCAGCTCGACGCCGGTGGTCAGCCAGCCCGGCCCTTTGAGCGGTGGCCAGACCGTGGCCGGCGAGAAGGCCGACATCCAGGTCAAGCAAGACGACGGCGCGATGCTCGAGATGCCGGCCGGCACCAAGCTGACCGACGTCGTCAAGGCGCTGAATGCCCTCGGCGCCACCCCGCAAGACCTGCTCGCCATCCTGCAGGCCATCAAGGCCGCCGGCGCGCTGCAGGCCGAGCTGGAAGTGATCTGATGACCCTGCTGCTGCCCCACGGAGCCCGCCCATGATCGACTCCTCACGCCTGCCGACACAAGGTCTGGGCAACGACAGCCGTTCGCTCGACGCGCTGCGCGCCAAGTCCGCCAAAGACCCGAAGGCCGCCATCCAGGAGGCGGCCAAGCAGTTCGAGACGGTGTTCATGCAGGAGATCATGAAAAGCATGCGCTCGGCTTCGATGAAGTCGGGCATGCTGGACAACGAAGGCTCCGAGATGGGCAGCGAGATGCTGGACACGCAGTACGCCAACAAGATGAGCGGCCTGCCCGGCGGGCTGGCCGACGTCATCGCCAAGCAGCTGGCGCGCAGCATGGGCGGCGTGCCGGCCGCGGCAGGCGCCGCGGCGCCGGTGCGCCCCGCGGCCCAGCCCTTGCAAGACCTGCAATCGTCGGCCGCCCCGTCGCGCGTGGGCGGCAAGCAGGGCGAGTTCCTGCGCACCCACCGCGCCGCGGCCGAGGTGGCGTCGCGGGAAACCGGCATCCCGGCCGAGTTCGTGCTGGCCCAGGCCGCGCACGAATCGGGCTGGGGCAAGCGCGACATCCGCATGCCCGACGGCAGCCCGTCGCACAACCTGTTCGGCATCAAGGCCGGCAGCAGCTGGAAGGGCAAGGTCGCCGAGGTCACGACCACCGAGTACATCAACGGCCAGCCGCGCAAGGTGGTGGCGAAGTTCCGCGCCTACGAGTCGGCGGAAGACGCCTTCCGCGACTACGCCCGGCTGTTGAAGCACAACGACCGTTATGCCGACGTGGTGCGCCAGGGCGGCAATGCCCAGGCCTTCGCGCAGGGTCTGCAGAAGGCCGGCTACGCCACCGACCCGGCCTATGCCGACAAGCTGACCCGCATCATCAACACCACGCTGCGCCTGCAGCGCACCGTGACCTGAGGAGGCGCGCATGGCCGGACTGCTCAGCCTGGGAACGCGCGCGATGTTCGCGTCGCAAGCCCAACTCAATACCACCGCTGCCAACATTTCCAACGCCAACACGGCCGGCTATTCGCGCCAGACCGTGCAGCTGGAGACCGCCGGCGGCCAGTACAGCGGCGCCGGCTTCTTCGGCAAGGGCGTCAACATCACGACGGTCAGTCGGGCCCACAACGACCACCTGAGCACCGAGGTGGCCACCACCGGCGCGGTGGCGTCGGCCGACGCGGCGCGGCTCGACCAGCTGCAGCGGATGGAGAACGTCTTCAAGCTCGGCGAGAACGGCCTCGGCTTCTCCGCCGGCAAGCTGCTCAACTCCTTCACCGACGTGGCCAGTGCGCCGCGCGATGCCTCGGCGCGCCAGGTGGTGCTGTCCAACACCGAAGAGTTGGCCTCGCGCTTTCGCAACACCGCTGGCGAGCTGACCAGCCTGCAGGCCGGTGTGACGCAGGACCTGAAGACGCAGGTCACGGCGGCCAATGAACTGAGCAAGCGCATCGCCGACCTCAACCAGCAGATCGCCCGCGTCAAGGGCCTGGGCCACGCGCCCAACGACCTGCTGGACCAGCGTGAACAGCTGATCAACGAGCTCGGCCAATACGTCGCGGTCACGCAGATCCCGGCCGACGACGGCACGATGGGCCTGTTCATCGGCGGCGGCCAGCGGCTGGTGCTGGGCAACAGCGCGCTGGAACTGGTCGCCGCGCCCAATGCCTACGATGCCAACCAGGTCACGCTGGGCATCAAGGAGGCAGGCGTGGTGCGCCCGGTGCCCGAGAACTCGCTGAGCGGCGGCTCCATCGCCGGGCTGCTGCGCTTCCAGGCCACCGACCTCGCGGCCGCCTTCAACGAGATCGGCCGCATGGCGGTGGTGTTGTCGACCCGCATCAACGAACAGCAGGCGCTGGGTGTGAACCAGCTGGGTGCCACCGGCGGCCCGCTGCTCGAATTCGGCAGCGCCCGTGTGCTGCCCAACACCAACAACACCGGCAGCGCGTCGCCAGCGCTGACCATCAGCGACGCGACGCAACTGCAGGCCAGCGACTACGAGCTGCGTTTCGACGGCGCGGCCTGGCAGCTGACCCGGTTGAACGACGGCAGCAGCTGGCCTTACACGCCCGGCACCGAGCGCGACGGCCTGACGCTGCTGCCTGGCGCCGGGGCCGCGGCGGGCGACCGCTTCCTGCTGCAGCCGACGCGCTTGGCCTCGACGGATGTGCGCGTGGCCACCAAGGACCCGCGTGACATCGCGGCCGCCTCGCCGGTGATCGGCGAGGTCGCGAGCACCAACCGGGGCACGGTCGGCGTGGGCAGCCTGCTGCCCAAGCAGGCCGACCCGGCGCTCGGCTCGGCACTCACGCTGACCTTCATGTCGCCCACCACCTACAGCCCGGACGGCGGCGCGACCACCTTCGCCATCGTGCCCGGCCAACCCATCAGCCTGAACGGCTGGGAGTTGAGCCTGACCGGGACACCCGCGGCAGGCGATGTCATCAACATCCGCCCGGTCGTGCCGCCGGCGACCAACAACGGCAACGCGCTGGCCATGCTGGCCCTGCGCGAGGAAAAGATGGTCAACGGCGCCAGCATCACCGACGCCTATGCAAGTGCGATTGGCGACGTCGGCGTGCGGGTGCAGGGCGCCGAGGCCGCGACCAAGATGTCCGAAACCATTGCGAAGGACGCACTGGGAGCGCGCAACAACCTCTCGGGGGTCAACCTCGACGAGGAGGCCGCCCGGTTGATCCAGTTCCAGCAAAGCTACCAGGCGGCAGCCAAGGTGCTGCAGATCGCCCAGTCGGTGTTCGACACACTGCTGCAAACGGCGGCCGGCTGATGCCGCGCGGCCGAGCGTCTAGAAGAGGGAGTTCCCGATGAGAATCGCCACCGTCCACACCTACGAAGTCGCCGTCAACAACCTGCAGCATCGCCAGAGCGATCTGTCGGAAGCGCAGGACCGGCTGACCAGCGGCAAGCGTGTCATGCGCGGCAGCGACGACCCCACGGCCGCGGCGCGGGCCGAGCGCGCGCGTGCGCAGGAAGAACGCGCCGTGGTGGCCCAGCGTGCGGTCGAGTCGAGCCGCAACGCGATGACGCTGACCGAGGATGCGCTGGGCGACAGCATCGGCCTGCTGCAGTCCGCCCGCGAAGGGCTGGTGGCGGCCGGCAACGGCAGCTACACGCCGGCCGAACAGAAGACCCTGGCCGCGCAGCTGCAGCAATACCGTGACCAACTGCTCAAAGTGGCCAACCGCAGCGACGGCGCCGGTGGCTACCTGTTCGCCGGGCAGGGGTCGCCCTCGCAGCCCTTCCTGGAGAGCGCAGGGCAGGTGGTGTTCACCGGCACCAGCGGCGAGATCGCGGTGGCCTCGGGCGAGACGCTGCCCATCACGGTGGACGGCAACTCGGCCTGGATGACGGCGATGACCGGCAACGGCGTGTTCGAGACGCGTGCGGGCGCGGGCAACACCGGCAAGAGCTGGATCGACGCGGGCGCCATCAAGGACCCGGCGGCGTTGACCGGCTCGACCTACACCGTCAACATGACCGTGGCGGGCGGCGTCACCAGCTACTCCGTGCTGCGCGACGGTGCCGCCACCGCCTTGACGGGCGTGCCCTACGAGACCGGCGAGGCGATCGAGATCGACGGCATGTCGTTCACGATCACCGGCCCGGCCGCCAACGGCGACAGCTTCGAGCTGCGCCCCAGCGAACCCAACTTGACCGTCTTCGACGCGCTGGACAAGGCCATCGCCGGGCTCAAGAGTTCGAGCAATGTTCAGCAGTCTGTCAGCGACGGCCTGCGCGACCTGGATTCGGTGCTCGGACGCCTGCAGGGCGTGCGCAGCGCGGTTGGCGACACGCTGAACCGGGTCGAGAACGTCGAGGACCGGCTGGCCTCGTCCAAGCTGCACGCGCAAACAGATCGCGCAAGTGCGGAAGATTTGGACCTGGTAGAGGCAATTTCCAAATTTCAGGAGAAGCAAAGCGGCTACGATGCCGCATTGCAGACCTATGCCCAAGTGCAGCGCATGTCGCTGTTCGATTACATCCGCTAGTCCACCGGCTCGAGCCAGCGCAGGCGTCACCGCCGCCGCCGGGGGATGGCACCCGGAATCACTGTCATGGAAATCGACGTCCTTCGCCACATCGCGCTGAGCTACTCGCCGATGGTGGACCGCAACCGCGCGGTCGTGGCGACGCGCCTCACCGTCTCGGCCCTGAAGCCGGGCAGCGCCTTGCAGGCCGACGAACTGCTGCAGGCCATCGCCCAGGTGTGGCCCGAGGGAGGTGCGCGGGTGTCGCTCAACATCATGAGCGAAACCTTGCTGAACGACCTGATGCGGGCCAAGCCCTTGCCCAACGTGATGATCGAGGTGCCCTCGTTCATCGCCAGCGACCCGGCCAACATCCCCGTGATGGAGCAGCTGCGCGCCAACGGCAATACCTTGTTGCTGCACGGCCGGCCCGCCTCGAGCCTGCCGCGCGAGGTGCTGCCTTGCTTCAAGTACTCCATCATCGACCTGCACGACGACCGTCGCAAGAACGAGGCGCCCGGCCATAGCGAGCCGGGCGTCACGCGCAGCATCGGCTTCATCCAGAGTGGCGTGCGCACGATCGCCGAGATGGAAGCCAGCTTCGGCCGCGGCGCCCTGGCCATCCTCGGCTGGCCGATCGAAGACGTGATCTCGACCGCGGGCGTGAAGGCCGGCCAGCCCGACATGGGCGTGCTGGTCGAGTTGATCCGCCGCGTCGATGCCGGCGAAGACGTGGACAAGCTCGATGCGGTGCTCAAGCGCGACCCGACGCTGGCCTTCCAGCTGATGCGCTACATCAACTCGCCGGCCTTCGGCCTGTCGGTCGAGATCAGCTCGTTCCGGCACGCCATCATGCTGCTGGGCTACAAACGGCTGAAGCGCTGGCTCGCGCTGCTGCTCGCGACGGCGAGCAAGGACGCCAACATGCGCCCGGTGATGTTCGCGTCGGTGCGCCGCGGCATCTTCATGGAGCAGCTGGTGGGCCCCTCCGGCAGCGAAGAGATGCGCGGCGAGGTGTTCATCTGCGGCGTGTTCTCGTTGCTCGACCGCTTGTTCCACAAACCGTTCGACGAGCTGCTCAAGACCATCCCGGTGCCCGAAGCGGTGTACCAGGCACTGGTCGACGCCAGCGGCCCCTACCAGCCGTATTTGGAGCTGGCACGCGCGGTGGAAACCGAGACGGCGCCGGTGATCAATGAACATGCAGAGCACCTGCTGATGAGCCTCGCCGAGACCAACCGTGCGGTGTTGGCGACGCTGACCTCGGCAGGCCAGCTGGAATAAGCCGGACCACGACCCCCAGCGCCACCGCGGGCGCACGCTGCCTCTACACTTGCTGATCGCACCGAACAGCAGACAGGCAGGACCATGAGCGCGCAGTCAGGCGAACACGGCACAGGCACTCCGGAGGACGCAGCCGCCGACTCTGCCGCAGCGCCCGTTCTGGTGCTCGATGCCGGCGGGCGCATCGTGCAGGCGAATGCGGCAGCGCGCGCCCAGCTGCGGGTGGAGGAGGGCGGCGCCGTGTCGTCCCTGGTCGGGGTGCTCGGCCTGTCTGCGCTGCAATGGGTGCTGGCGCAACTGCGTCAGGCGGCTCGTCACCCTGAACGGCCGTTCTGGCCGGTCACCGGACCTCGCGTGACGGCCGTCCCCCAGCAGCCGGCGCGACTGGTGTTCGGCGGCGATGGCGGCGGGCACTGGCAGCTCCGGCTGGAGGCGCTGGGCGCTCCACGCAGCAGGCCTGTTGCCGCACCCGGCACCCCGCCGCCGTCCGATGAGGGCGACGACCAGGCCCTGCGCGAACTGCGCCGCATGTTCTGGCACTCGCCGTTTCCGGTCGTGCTGCAAGATGCTCAGTACCGCATCGTCGACATCAACCAGGCGTTTATCGACTACAGCGGCTACAGCCGCGACGAGCTGATCGGGCTGGACCCGATGGCCTTGTTCCACGCCGACGACCGTGTTTACCACCAGCAGCTGCGGCAACAACTCGCTCGCGACGATGCCCACAGCGCGGAGCTGACCGAGCGCCGTTTCATCGACGCGGCCGGGCAGACGCGCTGGTATCGCGCCGCCCACCGCCGTGTGCGCGACGCCGACGGCCGCGTGCTGGCCTTGGCCGTGCTGCACGACAGCACCGCCGAGCACCAGGCGCGTGAGCGCGCCGACCGCTCGGTGCACGAGTTGGATCAATGGTTCGAGCTGACGCCGGTGGGCATGATGCTGTTCGACGAAGACGGGCAGGTGGTGCGGTCCAACCCGGCCTTGCGACAGTTGATCGGCTCGGTGCCGGCGTCGCTGGCGCAGGCCGACCCGAGTCTGCAAGACCTGCTCGGCTGGTACGCCGGCGGGCCGCTGGCGGCCCAGCCTCCCGGCGGCCCGCCTTTGCACCGCCATGGCAGCCTGGTCAACGGCGACGAAGAACTGGCCTTGCGGGCGGTGGTCCGGTGCCTGGAAGAACGTCAGGGCCAACGGCGCTACATGGTGGTGATCGAAGACCGCACTGCCGAGGATGAGCGCGACATGGCGGAGTCCCAGCTCGGGGCGCTGGCCGAGACCGCACAAGCCGGGCTCGCCACCTTCGATGCGGGCACGGGCCGCTTCCAGTTCGGCGGCCGTGTGCCGAGCGGGGTCGGCCTGATGTCGAGCGAGCTGAAGGCGATCAGCCGCGACCTGGTGCGCCCTGACACCCTGCCCGAGTTCGACCGCGTGCAGCGCGCGGTGCGGCAGGGGGTGCGCGCCGATGCGCGCTATGCCATCGGGCATCCCGAGCTGGGCGAACGCTGGCTGCAGACCCGCGTCGAGCCACGCACGCTGAGTTCGGGGCGGCGCAGCACGTCGGTGGTCACGCTCGACGTGACCGAGCAGCACGTGGCACAGCAGCGCGGCGAGCGCTTGCTGCGCGAGCTGACCACCATCCTCGAAAGCACCACCACGGGGATCGCCTACCTGCGCGGCGGCATGGTGCAACGTTGCAACCGCCAGTTCGAGCGGATGCTCGGGCTCGAGCCGCACGCCGCCCACGAGCGGCCGCTGGCGACGCTGTTGCCGCGCGACGCCGCCACCCAGCAGGCCTTGCGCGACGCGATGCAGGTGCTGGCCGACGACGGCCTGTACGAGACCGAACTCGAGATGCCGGCCGAGGCCGGCGCCCGCTGGTGTGTGCTGTCGGTGCGCCGCATGGACAGTGGCGGCCCCGAACTCGAAGCGATTGCCGTGCTGACCGACGTCAGCCGGCTCAAGGCGCAGCAGGCCGAGCTGGCCGCACTGGCACGCGACCGCGAGCTGATGTTCAGCCTGTCGGACGTGGGCATCGTGTTCGTCCGCGACCGATGTGTGCAGCGTGCCAGTGCCGGCTTCACGCTATTGACCGGCTACAGCGCCGAAGAGGTCATCGGGCTCGACGAACGGGTGCTGTTCTCGGACGACGCCGAATACGGGCGCTGGCAGGCCGAGTGCGAGGGCGCCTTGCAGCGCGACGGGCGCTGGACGGGCGAGCGCCGGCTGCGACGCAAGGACGGCTCCTTGTGCTGGGTGCAGGTGCACAAACGGCGGGTGCAGGACGGCGCGCCCGGCCTCGGCGTGATCGGCTCCTATGTCAACATCGACGCCCGGCGCACCGCCGAGCATGCGCTGGCCCACCAGGTGGAGCGCACCCGCGCCATCCTGGACTCGGTGCTGGTGGGCATCGTCACCGTCGGCCCGGGCGGCATCGAGTGGATGAACCGCTCGGCCCGCCGCATGTTCGGCGGCGACCTGGCCGACTTTCACGGCCAGCCGATCAGCCTGGTGGCGTCGGACGACCCCGATCACCCCTTCCGCCGGTCCACCGATCAGATCGAGGAAGGCGAGTCGAACACCTTCGAATGTGAGGTGCTGGCGCGCGACGGCCGCCACTTCTGGGTGGTGGGCAATGCGGTGCTGACCGGCAGCAGCGCCCACGGCCGCGAAATCACCTATGCCTTGCTCGACATCGACAGCCGGCGCCAGGCCGAGCAGCGCATCGCGGAGGCGCAGGCGTCGCTGACGCGGCTGATCGACCTGGCGCCGCTGGCGATCACGCTGCGCGACGCGCGCACGCTGCGCATCCTGCAAGCCAATCCGATTGCGGCGGGCCTGATCGGGCGCCCGGTCGAAGCCCTCATCGGCACCATCCCCGAAGAGGTCTACCCGCCCGGGCGCGCGCGGGCGATGCGCGAGGACATGCAGACGGCGCTGGCGGCGCAGGGCGTCACGCAACGCGACTACACGGTGGTGCTGGACGACGCCGAGACCGTCTGGGATGCACGCTATCTGCCGCTGGCCAAGCCCGGGGAGCCACCGGACCAGCTGCTGCTGGTGGCGGCCAACGTGACCGAGCAGCGCGCCGCCCACGAGGCGCGGCTCGAAGCGGTGATCGCGCAGCGCGAGCTGCTGGTCAAGGAAGTGCACCACCGTATCAAGAACAACCTGCAGGGTGTGGCCGGCCTGCTGCAGCAGATCGCGGCGCGCAAGCCGGAGATGGCCGAGGCGATCGGCGAAGTGGCGGGGCAGGTGCAGGCCATCGCCCATGTCTACGGCTTGCAGGTGGGCGCGGCCGGCATGCTGAGGCTGCGGCGGGTGGTCGAGGCCATCACCGGCTCGGTGCAAAAGAGCTTCGACCGCCCGATCACGCTGAGCATCGAAGGTGTGCACGTCGACGAATGGGCTCTGCCCGAAGCCGAGTCGATCCCGATCGCGCTGACGCTCAACGAACTGCTGACCAACGCGATCAAGCACAGCGAGGCGGGCACCGTGGTCTGCCGGCTGCGCTGCGACGCCGAATGGGTGCAGATCGAGGTGGCCAACCCCGGGCAGCTGCCGGCCGACTTCAGCCTGGCCCGCTTTCCGGGCGGCGTCTCGGGCCTGGGCCTGATCCGGGCGCTGCTGCCCCGCCGCAGCGCCCGGTTGACGCTGGAGAACAGCGACGGCGGGGTGCTCTCGCGGGTGCATCTCACGCCGCCCGGTGTGGTGCGCCAGGACACCGTTTGAACCTCCGGGGAGCGCGCTCGTCGGTTGGCGGCGGTGTCAACGGGATTTACGCGACAATCGCCGTTCGGATTGAGAAAGTCGATGCAACGACATGAGCGCTGTGCAGCCTGACAGAGGCAAGATCCTGGTGGTGGACGACGACCGGCTGGTGCTGGCGACGCTGACCCACGGGCTGTCGCAGGCCGGCTACGAGGTGGTGGATGCCGACAACGGCGACGACGCCATCTTGCTGGCGCGCGAACACCGCCCCGCGCTCGCCCTGCTCGACATCCGCATGGAAGGCAAGAGCGGCTTCGACGTCGCCGCCTACCTGCGCGACCATCTGCAGATTCCCTTCATGTTCCTGTCGGCGTTCTCGGACGACGAGACGGTCCGCAAGGTCAAGGAACTCGGCGCGGTGGCCTATCTGGTGAAGCCGGTCGACATCCGGCAGATCGTGCCCGCCGTCGAGGCCGCGTTCACCGCCCGGCCGTCGCCGGCCCCGGTCTCGCCGGCGCCCGCAGCAGCCGCTGGCGACGCGGCGCTGAATGCCTGGGTCGCGATCGCGGTCGGCATTGCGATGCACCGCTTCTCGGTCAACCGGCGCGAGGCCTTGCAGCGCTTGCAGAAGCTGGCGCAGCAAGGTGGCCTGACGCTGGAGGAGCAAAGCCGGCGGTTTGTCGAGGCGCTCGAGATGTTGAGCGCCCCGGGCGGGCTCGGCTGAGCCGACGCAAGGCGCTGCACCGAACCGACGCAAGGCGCGTCAGTTACCCCGCTTCGCTTCGCCCAGCGTGAAGTAGAAGGTGGCGCCCTGGCCGACTTCCGATTCGGCCCAGATCTGGCCGCCGTGGCGCCGCACGATACGCTGCACCGACGCCAGACCGACGCCGGTGCCCTGGAAGTCGCTGGCACTGTGCAGTCGCTGGAACACACCGAACAGGCGATCGGCGAAGCGCATGTCGAAGCCCGCGCCGTTGTCGCGCACGTGGTAGACCGTGCGGCCGTCCTGCTGGGTGCAGCCGAATTCGATCACCGCCTTGTCGCGCTTGGCGCTGTACTTCCAGGCGTTGCCCAGCAGGTTGTCGAGCACGACCCGCAGCAGGGTCGGGTCACCCTGGGCCGTCATGCCGGGGCGGATGTGCACCTCCACGGCCCGTTCGGGCGATTGCCGTTTCAGGTCGTCGAGGATGTAGGTGGCCAGCTGCGTCAGGTTGACCGGCTGCTGCTGCACCGGCTTGGCCGACAACTGCGACAGCGCCAGCAAGGCGTCGATCATGCCGTTCATGCGCGCCGCCGCGCCCAACACCCGGTCGAGGTGGTCGTTGCCGATGCGGTCGAGCGAGCGGCCGTAGTCTTCCTTCAGGATCTTGGTGAAGCCTTCCACCACCCGGATCGGCGCCCGCAGGTCGTGCGAGACGGTGTAGCTGAACGACTCGAGCTCGCGCTCCGCGGCCTGCCGCTCCAGCTGCGCCGCTTCGTCGGCGCTCGCCGTCGGCGGCGTGAACACCAGCAGCAGGGCCTGGCGCCGCGTGCCACCGTGTTCGAAGGTGAACATGTCGATCTGTGCCTCCCAGGCGCGCGAGGGCGGCGCCGAGGCGGCGGCGTCCGGGGCCGGCAGGCCGAGGCGCTGGTGCACCGGCGCGAGCGGCCATTCCGCCACCCGCCCCACCGAGGTCAACACGTCGCGCCCGATCAGCTTCTCGCGGCTGTCGCCGATGCGGCGCGCCGCCAGCTCGTTGCAGTGCCGGATCAGGTAGCGGGGCGCGGCGCCGTCGGTGGGCAGTGACTCGGCCAACAGCACCGCGCTCGGCACCGTGTCGAGCAACTGCATGCCAATCTGGCGGTCGAACTGCAGTTCGGCGCGGGCCGACACGTTGCGTGCGCAGCCCAGATAGCCGGTGAAGCGGCCCTCGGCATCGTAGCGGGGCACACCGCGCAGCAGCCACAGGCTGCTGCGGCCGTCGGGCTCGCGGCGGTGCGCCGGCAAGCCGAGAAAGGGTTCGTGCGCGTCGAGCATCTGCCGGTGGGCACTCCACAGCTCGGGTTCACTGCCGAAGTCGTCCCACAGGGTGCGGCCCAGTCGTCCCTCGAAGTGCCAGTCGCGCACCGCGGCGCCTTGCGGTGGCCGCAGGACCGTCAGCCGGTGTGCGGCGTCAGTTTCCCAGTACCACTCGGACAACAACTGCTGCAAGGCCTGTCGGTGGCTCTGTGCCTGGCGGCGTTCGACCGACAGTGCATCGAGTCGGCGACCGAACCACCAGGCCAGCGCCATCATCAGGCCCAGCCCGACGACGAACACCCAGACCAGCAGGCGTGCCTGCGCCGGCGCGTCGGCGCCGGGCAGTGCGGGCGTGATCCAGCTGGCGGCGGCCAGGCTGAACAGCACCCAGGCGAGCGTCAACCCGGCCCCGGTGCCGGCGGCAAGGAGCAGGCGTTTGCCGCGCGGCATCTCCTCGTGGGCAGGGGAACGGTCCATCGCAACCATTGTAAGGACGGGGGCAGCGCTCGCCTGCGTGCGCTTCGCACGCCTGGGCCGGATTTCCATCGGCTCAAGTCGCGGCGGCGGCGGTCGAAAACCCTCGGAGAGGACCCCCGCGCGCGAGCGCCCGGCCGCAGCTGCACGGCCGGCAGGACGCTGCGGGAACGACACATCGATGAACCGCTCGACCACCAAGAGGTTGGCCGCGGTCGGCCTGCTGGGTGCGGCAGGCTGGCTCACCGCGCTGCTCGGACCTGTCCCGCTGGCCGCCACCGCGTCACTCGCGCTGGTGGTGGCGCTCGCCTTTGCGTGGCGTGACGGCAGGCGCGCAGCGGATGCCGTGTTGCCGCCCTCGCCCCCGGCCGACGCTGACGCGCTGCGGCGGCGGTTGGCGGCCACCGAGGGGGTGATCGCGGCGGTGGCGCAGGCGCGCGGCCTCGGCCCGGCGCTGGAAGCGGTGGGTCGTCTGGTGGCCGACCATCTGCGGGCCGATGCATGGGCGGTGCTGCGGGTCGAAGACTGGAACGGCACCACCGGCCTGGTGTTGCCGTGGGACGAGCGCGACGATGGCCGTGAGGACCGCATCGACCTGGGCCTGCTCGACACCGTGCACAGCGAAGACGAATTGTCCGGCCGCGCGCTGGCCCGGCATCGCCCGGTGCTGTGCCGCGAGCTGCGAGCGTCCGGCCATCGCTTGCGTCCCCGCAAGGCGCGGCAGGGCCTGGCGGTGCCGGTGTGGGGCGACGACGCGCCGTTGGCGCTGATCGAGTGGTACGACGTGCAACAGGAGCCGGACGACGACGCCCTCACGCTGCTGTCGATCGCGATGGGCCAGTTGTCGCTGCTCGCCGGCCGTGAAACGGCCCACAAAAGCATGTTGCGCAGCGTCGAGCGTTCGCGGCGCCTGGCGATGGTGGCCGACCGGGTCGCCAGCGGCGTGGTGATCGCCGACGGGCGCGGCCGCATCGAATGGGTCAACGACGCCTTCAGCGGCATCACCGGATGGCCCGCGCAAGCGGCGCTGGGCCGTGAGTGCTGGAGCCTGATGAGCGGCACCTCGGACACCGCGGCCGACACCTTGCGTCGGGCCGTCGAGGCGCGCCAGAACTTCCGCTTCGAATTCAGCGCCCGGCGCCGCACGCCGGACGGCCAGACCGAACCGTTCTGGGCCGAGATCGACGCGGCCTACGTGCTCGACGAGCAGGGCGAACGTTTTGTGTTCCTCGGTGTGTTGAGCGACATCACCGAGCGGCAGCAGCGTGCCGAACAGGTCGAGAACGAACGCGCAAGGCTGAACGATCTGATCGAGCACCTGCCGGTCAGCCTGTTCGTCGTCGAGCCGCAGGAAATGAAAGTGGTGGCGGTCAACCGGCACGCCGAGATGGAGTTCGCGCTCAAGCGCGAGGAGATGATCGGCAAGCCGCCGCTGGAGGCCTACGGCCGCCAGGTGCAGGCCTTGATCGGGCCGTCGGTGGCGCGGGCGCTGGCCGGGGTCGAGTCGATCGAGGACGAGTTCACCTGGCGCAATGCGCGCCGCGGCGAACGCTATCTGAACATGCGCTATCTGGCGCTGCGCGACGATGACGGCACACCGAGCGCGCTGCTGGTGCTGGCGCGCGACTTGACCGAGCGGCGCCGGGCAGAGGGCGCGCTGGTCGAGTCCGAGGCGCGCTTCAAGGAGTTCGCCGATGCGATCGACGACCACCTGTTCATCACCAACCCCGAGCGCAGCCACTTCGTCTACGTCAGCCCGCGGCTGCAAGCCTTCTGGGGTGTCACGGCCGAAGAGCACGCCGAGGACCCGCAGCGCTATCTGCGCCTGAGCCCGAGCGACGATCACGAGCAGGCGCGGGAGCGCGAACGGCAGCTGTTGCCGGTGGACTACGTACACCGGCTCGAGCATCCGACGCGCGGCACACGCTGGTTGCGCACCCGCACCCGGGCGCACCGGCTGCCGAGTGGCGAGATCCGGGTCTACGGGCTGTGCACCGACATCACCGTCGAGCACGAGCGCGAGCAGGAGCTGCAGCGGGCCCGCGATGCGGCGGAGGCGGCCAGCCAGGCCAAGAGCCAGTTCATGGCCAACATGAGCCATGAGATCCGCACGCCGATGAACGGTATCCTCGGCATGACGGAACTGCTGTTGGGAACGACGCTGACCGAGAAGCAGCGGCGCTTTGCCCATGCGGTCTACCGTTCCGGGGAAAGCTTGCTTGAAATCATCAACGACATTCTGGACTTCTCGAAGATCGAAGCGGGCAAGCTGGAGCTTGCGCCCACTGACTTCGTGCTGCGCGCGGTGGTCGAGGACACCTTGGAACTGATGGCACCGCGGGCGCACGAGAAGTCGCTCGAGCTCAACTTCCGCGAGCAGCCGGGCCTGCCGTCGACGGTGCACGGCGATCCGCTGCGGCTGCGCCAGGTGCTGACCAACCTGGTCGCCAACGCCATCAAGTTCACCGAGCGCGGCGAGGTGGTGGTGGACGTGCAGCAGGTCGAAGGCGAGGCGGTCGACGGCCAGCTGTGGGTCGAGTTCGCGATCAAGGACACCGGCATCGGGATCGAACCCGAGGTGCTGCCGCGGCTGTTCAACGCCTTCACCCAGGCCCATGGCGGCATGGCGCGGCGCTACGGCGGCACCGGTCTCGGTCTTGCCATTTCGCGGCAGCTGGCCGAGCTGATGGGGGGTAGCATCAGCGTGCAGAGCGTGCCGGGGCTGGGGTCGCAGTTCCGGGTCCGGCTGCCGCTCGGCGAGGTGGCCGACGACAGCGCCGCCGGCCCGCTCGACGGGCCCGACATGCCGGCACTGCGCGTGCTAGTGGTCGAGGACCACGACACCAATCGCACCGTGCTCGAAAACATCCTGGGCGCCTGGGGCATGCGCGTCACGCTGGCGGTCGACGGCGCCGAGGCGCTCGACCTGCTGCGGCGTGACCGTGCCGCCGGCGGGCGCTTCGACCTGGCCCTGGTGGACATGGCGATGCCGCGCATGGACGGCGTGCAACTGGCCCAGGCCGTGCGCGCCGAGCCCGACCTGGCCCCGGTCAAGCTGATGCTGTTGTCGTCGGTGTCCAGCCCTGACGACGTGCGGGTCGCTCACGACGCCGGCTTCGACCGGTTCGTGGCCAAACCGGTCCGAAAAATCGAGTTGCGTCAGGCCATCATGGGCCTGTTCGGCGGTGTCATGCGGGAACGTGAGCAAGCACTTCCTTCGCTGGATCGCGAGGTGCTCGTGATCGAGGACAATCACGTCAACCAGGAAGTGATGCATCAGATGCTGCGCCGCCTGGGCTGCCGCACCCGCATCGCCCACTCGGGGCCGGAGGGGCTGCGTGCGTTGTGCGAACATCGGTTCGACTTGGTGCTGATGGACATTCAAATGCCGGGCATGGACGGGGTGGAAGCGCTGCGCTGGTTCCGCCAGGGCTCGGGCGGGCGCTTCGATTTCGTCACCCCGAGCCACACGCCGGTGCTCGCCGTCACGGCCAACGCGCTGGGGGGCGACGAAGCGCGTTACCTCGCCCACGGCTTCGACGACTACCTGTCCAAGCCGTTCCGGCAGAACCAGTTGCTCGCCGTCCTGACCCGTTGGCTACAGGCGGCGCCAGCAGGCGCGCCGAATGCCACGCAGGAAGCACCCCGCCGTCTTGCCGCGGAGCCCGTCAACACGGAGCCGAACATGTTCACACCGGACCCCAACGTATTCGACCCGGAAGCCGTGGCGCGCCTGCGCGAACTCGATCCACACGGCCAGAACAAACTGCTGCCGCGGCTGTTCCGCACCTTCCAGGCCTCCTTGCTGAAACTGGTGCCGCAGATGGTCGAGGCGGCGCAGGTGAACGACGGCAACGCGGTCCGCTTCACCGCCCACACCCTGAAATCGTCCAGCGCCAGCGTTGGCGCCTTGCAGCTCTCGGCGCTCTGCGCCGAGCTCGAATCGGCCGTCCGTGGGGGCGACGCCGGGCCGTTCGGCGACCGCGTCGACGTGCTCCAGCGCGAAGCCCAGCGCGTGCTGGACAGTCTCGGACACTTGTTGGAATCTGCTTGATGAACGTGTCTGTGAAGCGCGACGGTGACCTCGAGCAGCCCACCGTGCTGCTGGTGGACGACGACGAGGTGACGCTGCTGTTGACGTCGATCGCACTGCGCGAGCGCGGCTTCGCGATCACCGAGGCGAACAGCGGCGAGAAGGCGCTGCAGATCCTGGCCAACTGGTCGCCCGACATGGTGGTGCTCGACGCCATCATGCCCGGGCTGGACGGCTTCGCCACCTGCCGCCAGATCCGCAACCAGGCGGGCTACTATTCGATCCCGGTGCTGATGCTCACCGGCCTGGACGACGAGGCCTCGATCAACCGCGCCTATGAAGTCGGCGCGACCGACTTCTTCGTCAAGTCGACCCAGTGGAGCCTGCTGGCCGGTCGTTTGCGGTATCTGCTGCGCTCATCGCGCACGCGCCAGGAGCTGGAGCGCAGCAAGGCCCAGCTGGCCCGTGCACAAGACCTGGCCCGCATGGGCAGCTTCGACTGGCGGCCGGGCCGCAACGAGCTGCTGTTCTCGCCCGAGGGGCTGCGGGTGTTCGGCATGGGCCCCCGCGACCACCTGACGGTGCGCATGGTGCTGCGCATGATTCCCAAGCAGGAGCGCGCCGCCTTCTTCGCCATCTTGCGCGAGGTGCTGCGCCACTGCACCGTGCTGTGCACCGATGTGCCGGTGCACCTGATCGACGGGCGACACCGGGTGCTGCACCTCGAGGCCGAGCCGGAGTTCGACGAACACGGCGGTGTACTGGCCTACAACGGCATCGTCCAGGACGTCACCGACCGCCGCATCGCCGAGGACAAGATCAAGCACCTGGCGAACTTCGATTCGCTGACCGGCCTGCCGAACCGGCGCCAGCTGATCTGGCGGGCCGAACGGGCCATCGACCATGCGCGCCACCTGGGCCACCAGGTGGGCCTGCTGCTGATCGACCTGGACCGCTTCAAGATCATCAACGACACCCTCGGCCACGCCGCCGGCGACGAGTTGCTGGTCGAGGTGGCGCGCCGGCTGCGCGGCTGCGTGCGGCATTCCGAGCAGGTCATCGACGTCACCTTCGACAGCGTCACCTCGCGGGCCCACCGCACGCTCGAGGCCGTCGGCCGGCTGGGTGGCGACGAGTTTGTCGCCCTGCTGTCCGAGGTGAGCGACGAGCGCGACGCCGAGCGGGTGGCGATGCGCATCCTCGAGGTGTTGCGCGAGCCGGTGCTGGTGGGGGGACAGGAGTGTTTCGTCACCGCCAGCGTCGGCATCGCGATCTTCCCGCGTGACGGGCAGAGCGTGGCCGACCTGCTGCGCAACTCCGACGTCGCGATGTACTCGGTGAAGGCGCAGGGCCGCAATGCCGCGTCGATCTACACGCCCCAGCTGGCCGGCAAGGGCCGCGAGAAGCTGGAGCTGGAAAGCGCGCTGCACAAGGCGCTCGAGCGCGAAGAACTGGTGTTGCACTACCAGCCCAAGGTCGATGTGCACAGCGGCCGCTTGGTGGGAGTGGAAGCGCTGATGCGCTGGAAGCGCGGGCACCAATTGGTGCCGCCGGGCGAATTCATCCCGCTCGCGGAGGAGACCGGTCTGATCATCCCGATGAGCTATTGGGCGATCCGCGAGGCGATGCGCCAGGCCAAGCTGTGGCAGCGGGCCTTCGGTTTCGACGTTGCGGTGGCGGTCAACCTGCCCAGCCGGATGTTCCAGCGCAGCGACCTGGTGGAACGCATCCAGGCCGGCTTGCAGGAGCAGCATGTCAGCCCGCGCTGCCTCGAACTCGAGATCACCGAGACCGGGCTGATGAAGGATTTGCAGAACGTGATCCCGTCGCTGCAACGCCTGCACGGCATCGGCGTGCCGATCTCGATCGACGATTTCGGCACCGGCTACTCCTCGCTCGCCTACCTGACCACGCTGCCGATCAGCGAGCTCAAGATCGACCGCTCGTTCGTGCACGACCTCGGCAACCGGCCGGAAAGCTCGGCCGTGGTCACCGCCATCATCGCGCTGGCCCGTTCGCTGGGCCTGCGCGTGATCGCCGAGGGCGTGGAAACGCCCTTGCAGATGGAGGTGCTGAGCCGTTTGGGCTGCACCATCATGCAGGGTTTTCTGTTCAGCCGGCCGCTGCCTGCGGCCGACCTCGAGCCGTGGTGGCGACAGCTCAGGCTGCCGTCGCTCGGCGGCACCACCGACGACACGAGCGGCCAGGACCGCGCCGTGAAAGCCTGAGCCATGGACGCCCCTTCTTCTGCCGGCGGTCGCCCGACGATGCCGGCCCCTTTGGCCGGCGCCGCGCCCACTCCCGCCCAGCTCGCCAAGGCCGCACTGCGGCGCCTGGCCCAGGAAAGGCTGGAACCGACGCCTGAAAACTACCAGCGCGCCTACCGCGCCGAGGCCGGCGAATCGGCTCCGGCCGAGCCAGGCCTGCCGAGCACCGCGCAGCGGGTGGTGGACCGGCTCGCGCAGCAGGCCGGTGCTGCCCCCGAGTTGCTGGATGCCGTGCAGCAGGGCCGCTGGGAGCAGGCCGACCGGCTGCTGACGGCGTCAGAGCAGGACCCGGCCGCGCAGGCGCAGGGATGGGCGACGCTGATCGGCCGCATCGTCAAGGGTGTCGAGCGCGGCGGCCGGCAATGGACCAGCGGACGCAAAAAGGACAGCCTGCAGCGCGTGCTGACCGGCAGCCGCGGCGCCCCCGCCGTGCTGCAGCAGCGTTTGTCGCAGCTGACGGCCAGCTGGGAGAGCGACGCGCCGCCGGCCGAGTCCTCCGAAGTGGCGCCGCCGCTCGCGGAGACAGCACCGGCAGCTGGCGGCAGCGCTGCTGCGCCCGTCCTGGCCGGCGCGGCGGACGACCAACGCTTGCCGGCGCCCTGGCAGGCGGTGGTGCGGGACCTGTCGAACGCGGTGACGCCGGCCTTGCCGGTCGATGATCCGCGCTGCGTGCGGCTGCGCTCGCGCCTGGACGAGCTGTTGCTCGCCCTCGACGACGAGGCTGACGCCGCCGACGAAGAGCTGGCCGACGACTGGCGGGGTTGGGCCGGCGACGCGCAGCGCCTGCTCGACCACCGCCAGCACCTGGTCTCGCAGCTGCACGACCTGTGCGGCGAATTGACCGGCGGTCTCGCCGACCTGGCCGAAGACGGCAGCTGGGTGCAGGGGCAGTGCGAGGTGATGCGCAGCAAGCTGCAAGAAGGCCTCACCAGCCGCACCGTGCGCTCGGTCAGCCATTTGCTGCACGCCACCCGCAGCCAGCAGCAGGGCGTGCGCGCCCAGCGCAACCAGGCGCGCGAGGTGCTGAAGGGGCTGATCAACAGCATGCTGCAGGAAATCGGCGAACTGGGCGCGCGCACCGGCCGCTTCCACGACAGCATCGGCCGGTATGCCGACGTGATCGAGCAGGCCGACACGCTCGAGAGCCTGGCCGGCGTCGTCAAAGACCTGGTCGAGGAGACCAAGTCGGTCCAGAGCCAGGTGGGGCAGACGCAGCAGCGCTTGCAGGCCGAGCACGCCGAGGCCGACCAGCTGCAGGTGCGGGTGCGCGAACTCGAAGCCGAGCTGCAGCGCCTGTCGACCGAGGTGTCGACCGACCAGCTCACCGAGGTGGCCAACCGCCGGGGCCTGATCCAGGCCTTCGAAACCGAACATGCGCGCACGCAGCGCAGCGGCCGTGAGCTGTCGGTGGGGCTGCTGGACATCGACAACTTCAAGAAGCTCAACGACACGCTGGGCCACCAGACCGGCGACCAGGCCCTGAAATTTCTGGCGCAGAAGGTCAAGCAGGCCTTGCGACCGATGGACACCGTGGCCCGCTATGGCGGCGAGGAGTTCGTCGTGCTGCTGCCGGAGACCACCACCGAGGAGGCCTGTGTCGTGTTGACCCGTTTGCAACGCACGTTGACGGCCAATTTCTTCATGCACGAGGACCGGCAGGTGTTCGTCACCTTCTCGGCCGGCGTGACCCTCTACCGCCCCGGCGAGCGCCTCGAAGAGACGCTGGACCGGGCCGACGAAGCACTCTACGAGGCCAAGCGCACCGGCAAGAACCGCAGCTGCGTCGCCTGACACCTCTTACAGGGTCTAAGGCCTTCCACGGGCCTCGCGATTGCTGCTCTTGGCCCAGGAGGCCCGGAGCAAGCCGGGGCACCGCGATGGAAACCGAGCCGGCCGTTCACGCACTCGCGGGCCGCGTTCCTGACCTGTTGGCGATGTGGCTGCAGCAGAGCCGTGAATACGTCGTCCTGGTCATCGACACGGCGGGCACCGTCGAATACGCCTCGGAGGGGTCGCGCCATGTGCTGGGCTATGCGCCCTCCGACCTCGTCGGACAACCCATTTCGGTCTTGTTCACGCCCGAAGACCTCGAACTCGGACTCGATGTGCACGAGACCGCCGTCGCGCGCAGTGCCGGGGACACCGAGGACGACCGCTGGCACGTGCGCCGCGACGGCAGTCGCATCTGGGTCAGCGGCGCCGTGCAGGCGCTGCGGGACGAGCAAGGGCGGCTGGTCGCCTTCGTCAAGGTGCTGCGCGACCGCACCGACATCTGCACCACCATCGAAGCGCTCGAACGGCGCGTGACGGCGCTGCTGCAGGAGCAAGAGGCGACACGCGTCTTCCTCGGTGGCCTGGCGCACGAGTTGCGCAATCCCCTCACGCCGCTGGCCAACGTCGCTCATTTGTTGCGCCTCACGGGCGGTGACGCGGGGACGCCGCCCTATGTGCAGATCATCGAGCGGCAATTGATGCAGATGCAGCGCCTGATCGACGACATGACGGACATGACGCGGCGCGACGCCGACCGTATCGAACTGCGGCTGGAGCCGGTGGAACTGCAGGCCGTGACGTTGACGGCGGTGGACAGCTGCCGGGCGGCCGCCGACGCGCGCCGCCAGAACTTGGAGTGCTTGATGCCATCCGGCCCGGTGACGCTGACGGTCGACCGGCTGCGCTACACCCAGATCGTCGTCAACCTGGTCAACAACGCGATCAAGTTCACGCCGCCGGGCGGCCGGATCTGGGTCAAGGGGTCGGTGGAGGCGCACCACGCGGTGCTGACCGTCGAGGACACGGGTGTGGGGATCGACGCGGACACCTTGCCCCGCATCTTCGAATTGTTCACGCAGGGCGGCCGCTCACAAGACAGTGAGAACGGCGGGCTGGGCGTGGGCCTGGCCCTGGTGAAGGACCTGGTGCAACTCCACAACGGCACCGTCGAAGTGCGCAGCGGCGGCTCGAAACAGGGCAGCGCCTTCACCGTCAAACTGCCGCTCGAGCAAGCGCGTTGACTGCGGCTGCCGGAGCAAAGGAAAAAGCGGGCCGCAGCCCGCTTCGTTTTCACGTCAACTCAGGCGCGGGTCAAACGGCCTTGCGGCGGCGCGACATGTAGCCGACAACGCCGAGGCCGGCGAGCATCAGCGCGTAGGTCTCGGGTTCGGGCACCGGGTTGGCGATCACCGACAGGTTGTACCAGCCCTTCAGGCCAGGGTTCCAGGGTGAGGTGCCGTCGCCGATCGCAGCGCCCTTCAGCACGATCGAAAACGAGGCCGGCAGCGAGAAGCTGTCTTCCAGCGTGAACTGGATCGGGCCGTTCTCGCCAGCCTGGTACAGGACGCTGCCGTCGTTGCCCAGGATCGTGAGGGCGGCGCTGTCGTCCCAGTCGATGTCAACGTTTTTCGCCAGCTTCACTTCCACGAAGCTGAACGACACCGGGCCGCCGAGGTCGCCCGCGGTGAAGTCGTAGCTGTCGGAGAACGACGCGTTGCTGAACTTCTTCGCTTCGAAGTGGAAGGGCCCGTTGGCCAGATCGACGGCCGCAAAGGCTTGCGACGCGAGCCCGAGGCCGAGAGCAGCGGCCAGAAGCAGTTTTTTCATGAGAACTCCCAGAGAGATGATGGGATGGGTTGAGTGATGGCGCCGCCCGGGTTCGGGGGGACGAACGTCAGACGGCGCAGCAAGTTGTACCTGCTGCTCTCAGGGTCATGCAGCCCATGGCCGTGGGGGGCGAGACGGCACATCGCCTGCTCTTGCGAGGGGAATTGTTACAAGGCCGGCGGGCGCAGCGCATCGCCAGACAGCGGTCGCGCCGTCGCCAGAAAATGCGCCAAGCAGGGGAGGAAATGAATCGACCACGCCGGCCGAGGGGGCTGTCGACCTGGAGCCGACAAAGGCAGGGCGCGAGGCGCCGGGAAATCGGCGTGCGGGTTGGCCCGTGTATGGACCCAGCCGGTTGGTGGAAGGCGTGGGATTCGAACCCACGGAGGGCTTGCACCCTCGCTGGTTTTCAAGACCAGTGCCTTAAACCGCTCGGCCAGCCTTCCTTGGAAGGCGCTAGTGTAATGGAGCGGAGCGGGGCAGCGCTGCCCCGGTTAGGGTCAAGCGCCTGGCAGGGCTTTTTCAAAACACACCGCTTCGGTGCGTCCGACGTATGGGCCGTAGTTCTCGCGAACCCGGTAGCCCAGCCTTTGATAAAACCCCACCGCCTTCAGATTGACCTTGCGGGTTTCGAGCCAAATCTCGCGATATCCAAAGCTGTGGGCCCGTGCTTCCAGCGCTGCCAGCACCGCCGCGCCGATGCCTCGGCCGCGTTCACGCGCATACATGCGTTTGATTTCGGCCACGTGCGGATCGCCAGCCGCTTCCAGGGGGCGCAACGCACCACACCCGACCGCGCGGCCGTCTTGCCTGGCCAGGAGAAACACCGAACGCGGATGATCCAGGTCGCCGGTTCGGAAGCGGGCGGTGCCGTCGCTGCCGGTGATGGCGCGCAGCTCGGCCGACAATTCGTCGAGCAAGGAAAGCGCGTCGGGGTGGTGGGGGGTGCTGTCGACGAGTTCGATCTTCATGTGCAACGAGAGAGGGCAGGCATGTTTGCGGGCGGGAGGTCGCGGGCTCGCAGCATCAGAAACGCACTATATAGCCCAGCGCCCAGGTCGACAGACGCCGCCCCCGGCCCAGCCATTTGGCACTGGCGGCGTCGAGCGCGTACGCGCCGTGGGGTTCATTGCGGATCTCGGTATAGAACCCGTACAGCTTGACCGTCGGGCTGATCTTGTAGTGCTGCCCCACGCTCCACATCCAAGCGCCGGATCGCGGCAGCTGGCTCACCGCATTCACCGTGGCGCCGCGCGCCGCATCGCCGTGCCCGCTGCCGGCGCGACCGAGGTTGAACCAGGTGGCATGCGGGCCGGTGTAGCGGGCCAGCAGCAGGCCGAGATAATCGCGCCGCAGGGTCTCGCCGCCGGCCATTTTGTAGCGCAAGTGTTCATAGCCGAGGCCCAACGTCAGCGGCCCCTTGTACAACAGCGACACCGTGAAACCGGTATCGCGCAGCCCGGCGCCGCGTGCGTCGTCCTGAATCTGGGCCGCGTAGCCCATATACCAACCGGCGTCCCGATAATCTCCGCCCAGGGTATAGACCTTGGCCGCGCGGCCCGGCTCCGGCACGTCTTCGACTCGAGAGGCCGACGCACTTGCGGACCATCCGGAAACGCGCGGCGTGTCGTAACGCAGCGAGCCGGGCAAATAGTTGTCGAGGCAGCCGCTTTCGAGTCCGGCGCCACCGCCGCAATTGGCCCAAAGGGCCAGCGGATTGTGGGTGCCGGGGGTTTCGATGAAATACCAGGGCACCGACACGTCGTCGTAGATCGGCAGCAGACGTCCGAGTTTCAGCATGCCGAAATCGCCGCTCAACGCCACCCAGCAATCACGGCTGCAAAACCGGCCGCGGCCGTCGTCGGGGCCCAGGCTGCTGGCCAAGGTGAACGAGGCCTTCAGGCTGCCGCCGAGCGCTTCGGTGCCCCGCAGCGTCAGGCGTGAACCGTAACTGTCGAGCCGCGTCTGGGTGTGCAACCCCCCCGCTTCCTGGTGGCCCCTGTAGTGCGCAAGCGACAGGTTCAGTTCACCCGCCACTTGCAGCGTCGACTCGGCCACCGCCGGCGTGGCCGTGGCCAGCGCCGCCAGCAGCAGCAGGGGCAGGGTGTTGAAGGATGAGCTGGCCCGCACGGCCGTCTGTTGCGCAGCCACCGGGGCCCAGCGGGCCCCGGTCACGAGGGCGTGCCGCCCGCTGCAGTCGCGACCGGGGCCGAGGGCGGATGAACGGGGGTGGTGGCGACAAACAGCGCGGCGACCACCAGCATGCCGCCGCAGGCCAGGTCCAGCCAGCGGTGGTAGCGCGGGTTTTCGACCGAGGTGGCGATGCGCGCGCCCAGCAGGGCATAGGCGGCCAGCACCGGCAGTTCGAGCAGGATGGCCAGCACCCCGAGCGTGAAGATCTGCGGGCCGGCAGGCCGGGCAGGGTCGACGAAGGTCGGCAGCATGGCGCCGAAGAACAGCAGCGACTTCGGGTTCGACAGCTGCAGCAGCAGGCTGTCGCGGAACAAGGTCAGCGGGCCGAAGCCGGCGCCGGCCGCCTTCACGGCCAGGGGCTGCGAGCGGGCCAACATGCGCCGCACGCCGATGTACAGCAAATAGGCCACGCCCAGGTAGCGCAGCACGCCGAACAGGGTCGGCGACGCGATCAGGATCGCGCCCAGGCCGAGTGCGGACAGCGTGCAGTACACGAGGTTGCCGGCCAAGATGCCCAGCACCGAGGCCTGCGCCCGCAGCGCGCCGTTGGCGATGGCATGCCCCAGCACCTGCAGGACGGCCGGGCCGGGCGAGATGTTGAGCAGGAAATTGGTCATCGCGAAGGTCGCGAGCAGGCCGAGATCAGGCATGAAGGTCCTTTGCATCCAGGGTCGGGGCGGCGCCCTCGGCCAGGCGGGCCGCCTCCGCCAGCCCTTGCGCGAGCAGTTGCGGCTGGGCGTGCAGGAAGAAATGGCCCGCGTCGACCCATTGTTCGCGGAAGGCGGCGGTGGTCAGCTCCTGCCAGGCCGCGACGCCCGGGCCGGTGGTGCGGTCGTCCTGACGGCCGGCCAGGACGACGATGGGACAGCCGAGCGGCGGCGAGGGCACAAAACGATAGGTCTCCACCAGCGCATAGTCGCTCTGCACGGCCGGCGCGAAGCAGGCCAGCACGTCGAGGTCGTTCAGCACCTCGGCCGGCGTGCCGCCCAGACGCGCCAGGTGTTGCTGCAGCCGAGGCAGCGGGTAGCGGTGGACACCTTCGGGCGGCAACAGCCGGTGGGGTGCATTGAGCGCACACACCAACAACGCGTGGGGCGGTCGGCCCTCGGCCTGGAGCCGACGGGCGGTCTCATAGGCGAGCAAGGCCCCCATGCTGTAGCCCAGCAGCAGCGGCGGTTGTGACCAGCCGCGCAACTCGGCCATCGCCTCTTCGCAAGCGCGCTCGAGCGTCGTCGCGGGCGCTTCGCGGGCCCGTCGCTGGCGGCCGGGCATCACGAACTCGGCCAGGCCGAAGGCCGGCGGCAGCTGCGCCGCCAACCCACCGAAGACCGCGCCGTGCCCACCTGCGTAGCCAAAGCCGAGCACGCGCTGCTCGCCCTGCCGGTGCCAATTGAGGTGGTGCGCGCCCGGGACGACACTCCCGCCCAGTCCACCTGCCAGCCGTGTCATCCGGAAACCTCCGTGCTGCGCACGGCGGTGCCGGCCGCTTGGGGTGCCCGTTCCAGCCGGCGCCGAAGCACCTTGCGCTGTATCTTGCCGATGGAGGTGCGCGGCAGTTCATGCGGTGCCAGGGCCACCACGATCCGCGGCACCTGCGGCGCCAGCCCGGCCAACACGGCTTCGACATGTGCCTGCAGTGCCGCCGTCTCGGCCCGTGTCGGATCGCCGCAGTAGAAGGCGGCCAGCGTGGCACGGCCGGCGTGCAGCACGCTGCACACCGCGACATGGCCGGCCAGCACGCCCGGCAGCGCTTCGATCGCCGCCTCGAGTTCGTAGCCGTGCAGCTGCGTGCCGTCGATCTCGATCGCGTCGCCCTCGCGGTCGGTCAGGTGGAGCCGGCCCTGGTGCAGAAAGCCCCGGTCGCCGGTGTCGAACCAGCCGTCGCTTAAAAATTTTTCGTCGCGGGCGGCCCGGTAATAGCCTCGCGTCACCGACGGCCCCTGTACCTGCAACTGCCCGACCTGCCGTTCGCACAGCAGCTGGCCGTCGGCCCCCACGATGCGCAGGGCGGCGCCGGGGATGGGCGCGCCCAGATCGACATACCGTTCGTCGTGCACCTGCAGCGCGCTGGCCCAGGTGATGCCCGAGCAGGTTTCCGACATGCCGAAGGCGGGGCGGATGGCGTCGGCGCGCAGCCCGTAGCGCTGCAGCTGCAACGCGAACTTGTGCGCAAAGTCGCTGCTGATGCTTTCGCCGGCATTGACGAGGAAGCGCAAAGCCCGCAAGTCCCAGGCGCCGGTCTCGCCTTGCTCGACCGCCTTGGCGACGATGTTGAACACATGGCTGGGCACCCAGGTCACGCTGGCCTTGTGGCGGGTGAGCAGATCGAGCCAGCCGAGCATGCGCTCGCGCACCCGCCGATGTTCCACATGCACCTGCTCGGCCTGCACGCACACCGGCAGCAGGTGGAGGAACACGACCGCACCGACATGCTCGAGCGGCATCCAGTTGAGGAACACGTCCTCGGCATCGAAGCCGTTCATCTGTGCACTGCCGGCGCACATCGACAAGATCGCGGTGCCGGTCTGCGTCACCGGCTTGGGCGTGCCGGTCGAGCCCGAGGTCGGGAAGATCAGGGCCACTGTGTCGCCTGGTGCCCCTTGGGGCGCGGCGTCTGGCGGGGCAGGCGGTGCCTCGAGCAGCTGCTCGGGCGTCAGCACGGCCAGGCGTGACCAGCCGTGCCGGTCCTTCAGCGCCACGGCTTGTGCCGCTTGCGCTGCCGGCACGATCAACACCGCCGGGTCGAGCGCCTGCAGCGAGGCGCCGAGGGCTTGCACCGCCTCGGGTTCGCTGGGCAGTGGGCCCGTGTCGGCGGTGGGCACAGCGGCATAGCCGCCGAGGATGCAGGTCCACAGCGCGAGCGCAAAGCCGCGCGGGTCGCCCAGCCGCAACACGATGCGGCTGCCGCTTGCATGGCCTTGGGCCTGCAGCAGGGCGGCCGCCCGACGCGCTGCCTCGTGAAGCTCGCGGTACGTCCAGCGTGTTTCGTGTCCCTGGGCGTCGACGAACACGAAGCCGCGTTCGCCGCTGTGGGCGGCAGCGTGCGACAGCGCGTCGGCCAGGGTGACGTGACGGGCAATCGGATGGTCGAGCGGGCCGCCGTGTACCAGGGCGGGACGGTCGGCGGTGCCGGAGGGGGCGGTGTCGGATGGCATGGGCGGTGCGATCAGCGGGTCAGACAAAGGTGTCGAGCACGACGGCGTGCGCCAACAGCGCCTGGGCCGCTGCCGATGCGCCAGCCAGCGTGCGGGCGCGCTCCAGCCAGGCAGCGCTCGGCAGCACCGGGTGGCAGTGTTGCGGCACGAGCTTCAGATGGGGCTGCGGCAGGCGCCACTCGCGCTTCCAGGTGAAGTCGATGCCGCGCTCGAAGTCGAGCGTCACGTGGCGGTAGCGCTGCGACGGGGGCAGCAGCTCCGCTTCCGCCTCGCTCTGATAGATCACCGGGCGGGCGCCCTGCTCGAACAGCCAGCGCCGGTCGCACAAGAACCCCACCGGCGCGTAGTTGATGCCGAAGTCGCGGCCGCCTTGTAGCAGCTTCGCCGAGACCGACAACGGTATCTCGGTGAACGCGACGCAGGCGGTGTCGCCCAGCATGTAGGGCGGCTGCGTCCCGGCGATGTGGCCGTCGGCCAGCGTCTGCACGAAGTCGGCCGCGACGTCGCCGACCGTCGGCTTGAACCAAAAGGTGAGCTTGTCGGTGAGATCGAGGCGCAATCGTCTGTCCATGGTCATTCCTCCCCGTTACGGACCGCTGCGACGACATAGCGGCGCAGTTGCAAAGATTTGAGTTCGATGCCCAGCACCCCGAGCATCAGCAAGACGAACAGCGTGACGGCGGTCGGGGTCAGCCCGATCTGGTCGGACAGCCAGCCGCCCAGGTAGATGACCAGCACCATGCCGAAGGTCGCGAGCGACAGCGCCAATGACGAGACCAGGCCGAGGTCTTCCTTGGGCGTGAGCGTGATCATGTTCTTCTGGCAGAAAACGAAGCTGGTTTCGAACAAGAACAGGTAGACCGCGTAGGCGAGCAGGCTCCAGAACGGCGTGCTGATGAACACCGACGACAGCATCAGCAACGCGGTGCCGGTGCACAACCACCAGGGTTCGGCATGGCCCGCCGCTTGGCGGCGCTGCATCACGAGGGCGACGAACACCGCCCCCAGAAAGAACGACAGACTGGCCAGCGCCTGCAGCAGCATCACGCCCCGTTCGCCCATCTGCAGATGGGTGATCGGCAGCAGCGCGCGGGCGATGTTGTGAAACCCCTGGAAGAACGCCGTGGTCAGGATCACATAACCGAAGTTGCGCATCAGGTCCGGATGCCGGCGCAGGCTCGCAACGGCAGCGCTCAGCACCTGGTGGAAGCGCGGGGCATCCGGCCGGGGTTGCCAGGCCGCCGTGCGGCCCAAGCTGAGATAGAGGGCCGCGGCCAACGCGAAGCTCAGCACGTCGAGCAGCGCCACCTGGGTCAGGCTCAGGTGGTCGATCAACACCGCGCCGGCCAGCGAGCCGAGCGAGATGCCGAGGAAGGTGGCGGTGCCGATCAGTGAGGCGGCCCGCTCGAGCAAGGGCTCCGGGATGTGCTCCTTCATGGCCACGACACGCGCCGACTTGCCCACGCTTTCGGCCAGCCCCCGCACGAACAGCAATGCAAACACGACCGGCGTCCAGCCGATCAGCACGCCGATCAGCAGCGACACCGCGCCGCCGGCGCCCTCGCAGACACCTGCCAGGCGCGCCGAGCGGAAGCGGTCGGTCAACCAGCCGCCCAAGGGCGCCGAGAACAAGGCCGCCATCCACTGCGTGCCGAAGACCGAGGCGGCGGCGAAGTTCAACCCGGTCTCGCGGTACATGTACACCGACAGCGACAGCATCAGCAAGAAATTGCCGACGGTGCTGACGAAGATCGCGAGCCACAGCTTGGTGAAGCTGCCGGTGCGCAACAGTTCTTTCATGACGTTCCGTTCCTCAAAGGCGGCGCGGCCGGCTCACAGCACATAGCGGCTCGGATCGATGCCGTTGCGGCGCGCGACCACGTCTGCCTCGTCGCAGATCCAGTGGCCGAAGTCCTCGGCCAGCTGGCGCTGCGGTTCGGTGTCCGGCGTGGGCGAGATGGCCCATTCAAGCGCCCGCCAGCAGTCGGGCCCGCGCTCGGGATACAGCTCCGCGAAGGTCGCATAGCAGGGATAGAGGTCGCGTGTGTAGCGCCGGGCGCGGTCGAGCGTGAGGTCGAACGCGGCGCGCACCAGGGCTTTCATGAACCACTGACAGGTGGCGATCTGCTGTGGCGGCGGTGCCTGTTGCTCCGCCGCCAGGCGCTGCGCATAGAGCGCGAGCCGTTGTCGCAGGTAAAGGGCTTCGGCCATCAATTCGGGGCCGACGCGGTAGGGGGCGAGCGCGGGCCCGAGGTCTTCGCCGTGCAAACAGGCCGATTGCGTCTTCACCAGAAAGGCCCAGGTGCTGTAGTAGCTGCCGGTGACCGCGCTGCGGCGGCAGGCGTGGAACTCGAAGTCGGCCAGCCCGGGCGCCGCCGCGTGCAGCCGCTCGAGCAACTCGGGCGGCAGCAGCGGGCAGGACGGCGACGCGGCGTCGTCGACCACCGCAAAGGTGTCGAGGTCGGACACGCCGTCCACCGCGGTGCCGCGGGCCACCGAGCCGCGCACATAGACCGAACGCAGGTGCGCACCGAAGCTTTGCCGGTAGTGCTCGATCACGAGCGCCGCCAACGCCGGCGGCACATGGTCGGCGCGGCAGTCGTTGACCAGGTAGCCCTCGGCGTCGACGGGCAGGAACGCACCCATCGGGCGCGGCGACAAACGGGGGGCGGTGGTGTTCATTTCTTTTCGGCGCTGGCGCATTTCTCGAAGGTGCGCACCGCGATCTGGACCGCACGAATGGCGGTTTGCCATCCGGCGAAAGCGGCAGCCAGTTCCAGCACCTCGACCACCTGGACCTGGCTCCAGCCCGCCTTCAGCGCGGCGCCGATGTGGAACTCCAGCAAGCCCTCGTCGCTGGCCTGGTGTGAAGCATGCGCGACCGCGAGCAGCAGCTTGGTCTTCAGGTCGACGGTCTGCTCGCCCGCATAGAAATCGCCGAACATCTCGATGGTGCGGCGCTTGAAGCGCGGCGCATGGACCCGCATGCCGTGCAGCAGGCCGTGTTCGTTGCCGAGGTCGAGCTCGATCTCTCGCAGCAGGGCGAGCCCGCGCTCGAAGCGGGTGTCGTCTTGGGGGGTGTTCATGGGCACGGCTTCTTCCTGAAGATCAATCTTGGTGGCGCAAACGGTCCTGCAGGGGGCGGCTGGCGGGACGCTGACGCCCCGCGCGCTGCTGCAGGAACTCGCGGCGGCGGTCGAGCTTGTCGGCGTCCACACCGCCGGGGACGACCGGCGCGCCCGATGTACTGCCACGCAAGTGTGCGGCGAGCGCGGCAATGCTCGGGTGCTGGAACAGGTCGACCACGCTCAGCTGCTCGCCGAACTGCTGCGCCAGCCGGTCGCGCGCCTGCACCATCGACAGCGAGTTGGCGCCCAGCTCGAAGAAATTGGCCTCGCGGTTGGGCGCGGCGGCCAGGTCGAGCAGTTCGGCCCAGACCGCAGCGATCTGACGCTCCACCGCGTCGGCCGGCGCGCTGCCACCGCTGGTGCGCAGGTTCACGAACGGCGCCGGGTCGGGCAGGCGTTTGCGGTCGACCTTGCCGCTCGAGGTCAGGGGCAGCGTCGCGCGCTCGATGAAGTGTGTCGGCACCATCGCGGCCGGCAGCCGGCGCGCCAGCGCCTGCTTGAGCAGGCCCACGTCGAGCGCGACGCCCGGCTCGGCCGGCGTGTAGAAAGCGCACAACCACTGGCGCCCCGCGCCGTCCTCGTACAAAGTGCTGGCGCAGTGCGCAATGCCCGGCTGCTGGCCGAGGCAGGCGTCGATCTCGCCCAGTTCGATCCGGTGGCCGCGCAGCTTGATCTGGAAGTCGACCCGGCCCTGGAACTCCAGCACGCCGTCGCCGCGCCAGCGGCCGAGGTCGCCGGTCCGGTAGAACCGCGTCGGCTGCGCTTGGTGCGGCAAGCAGCGGCTGACAAAGCTGGCGGCGCTTTGCTCGGGCTGGCCCGTGTAGCCGTCCGCCAGGCCCGGCCCGCTGATCCAGATTTCGCCGATGGCGCCCACGGGCAGGGGCTGGCCCTGTTCGTCCATCACATAAAGCGACGTGTTGGGGTTGGGCGTGCCGAGCGGCACGGTGAGCGCTTGCGTGTCGGCCTCTTGCACCAGATGCGTCGCACTCGTCATCGTCGCTTCGGTGGGGCCGTACTGGTTGAGGATGTGCAGGTCGGTGCCGAAGCGGCGGCGCGCTCGCTCGCAATCGTCGCCTCTCAGCCGCTCGCCGTTGAGGCCCAGCACACGCAAGCCGCCTTGCCACGGGGTGGTGTCAGCGTCGGCTTCTGCCAGCAAGGCACGCAACAGGGTCGGCACCATCGACAGCACATGGGTCGCGTGGGCCGATTGCAGGGCAGCGACGATGCGGGCCGGGTGTTTGGCGGTCTCGTCGTCGACCACCACCGCCGTCGCGCCGCTGCCGAGCGTGGCGAACAGGTCGCGCACCGAGGGGTCGAAGCTGAACGAGGTCAGCTGCAGCACCCGGTCGCCGGGGCCCAGGCCCAGCTTGCGGATCAAAAACAGCAGGTCGTGTGCGACACCGCCGTGGCGGATCAGCACACCCTTGGGCACACCGGTCGAGCCGGACGTGAACATCAGATAGCAGGGGCTGTTGCCGCCGACGGTCACCGCCGGGGCTTGCGAGGGGTGCACGCGGTCGGCCGGCGACCATGGGCTCAGCACACGTGCTGCCACGGTGGCGGCCGACGCCGCCAGCGCCTGGCGTTGCCCTTCGTCGACGATGGCCCAGCCGCAGCGCGCCTGATCGAGCACCAGCCGGCGGCGTTCGCTGGGCCATTCAGGGTCCACCGGCAGGTAGGCCGCACCGGCCTTGAGCACCGCCAGCAGCGTGACGATACGCGCATGGCCGCGACCTTGCAGCACCGCCACCACCTCGCCGCCGCGCAGGCCTTCGGCGAGCAGCCGGTGGGCCAACTGGTTGGCGCGGGCATCGAGTTCCGCGTAGTGCAACTCGCCTTCGACACGGCTCGACAGCGCGACGGCCTCGGGCGTGCGGCGCACCTGCTGCTCGAACAGCCGGTGCACGGTCTGATCGGTGGGCAGGTCCGGGTCGACACGTTGCACCACCGCCTGCAAGGCGCGCCAGCTTGGCGGGTCCAGCAGCGTGTGCTCGGCGAGCGGACGCTCGGGTTGCTGCGTGAGGCTCTGCAGCAGTGTCAACCAGGCCTGGGCGACACCTTCGATGGTGCTGCGGTGGTACAGCGCACGGCGGTAGTCGAGATAGCCGCTCAGGTCGCGACCGCTGTCGAACAAATGCAGGTTCAGGTCGTACTTCGCGCCGGTCTCGGCGCCGAGCTCGGCCGCTCCGAGCGCTTGCACCTCGAGCGGGTCCAAGGCCAGCGCGCCGACGTCGACCGGGTCCATCACGAACTGGGTCTGGAACACCGGCGACAGGTCGAGCATGCGGGGCGGGTTCAGCGCGTCGACGAGGTCTTCGAACGACACGCGGCGGCGCTCGCGGGCGAACTCGAGTGCACGCGCGGTGCGGTCGATCAAGGCCGAGAAGTGGGGCGTGTCACTGCCATCCACCCGCACCGCAAGCGTGTTGAGCAGTGGGCCGATGACGTCTTCGCTGCCCGGTTCGTCGCGGCAGACGATGGGTACGCCGACCACCACGTCGTGCTGCCGCCGGTAGCGCGACAGCAACCAGCACCAGCTGGCGAGCAGGACGCAGAAGCCGGAGGTGGCGTGTGCGGCGGCCAGCGCCTGGATTTGCGCCCGCAGCGACGGCGGCAGCGACAGGTCGATCCGGCCGGCGGCCCGATCGGTCTGCTGCCGCTGACGCGGCCAGTCGGTCGGCAAGGACGAGTCGTGCGGTGCGTCGCGCAAGGCGGCCGTCAGTTCGTCGCGCTGGCGCCGGTAAGCGGCGTCATCCCGGTCGCGGGCCTGGCTCGCGGCAAGTTGGGCGAACTGCAGCGGCGGGTTGTCGTCCAGCAGGGTGGCGCCGCCGCGGCGCCGCAGCGTGTAGGCGCGCCCCAGGTCGGCGAACAGGGTGCGCAGCGACAGACCGTCGCAGACGATGTGGTGCAGGTTGGCGAGCAACAGGCATTCGTCGTTGGACACCCGCAGCAGCTCGAAGCGCGCGAGTGCTTCGTGCGCGAGGTCGAACGGCCGGGCGAGGAAGGCCGCCACCTGGTCGCGCACTTGGTCGGCCGGGGCCGATGTTTGCACGATCGGGACGTCGGCGACGTCGCCGACGGCCAGCATCGGCAGCGGCTGGTCGGCGCTTTGCTGCAACCGGCTGCGCAAGATCCAGTGGCAGGTGACGACGTCGCGCAGCGCGGCGAGCAAGGCGGGCACATCGGGCCTGCCGCGCAGCCGATAGGCGGCGGACATGTTGTAGCTCGCGTTCGGTCCTTCGAGGCGGAACAAGAACCACAGGCGGCGCTGCAAAGGTGTCAACGCGACCGGGGTGGCGGCGTCGACCTGCAGCAGCGGGTGTTGCACGTCGGGCGGGGTGTCTTCGAGCACGCCGGCCATGGTTTGCAAGGTGGGGTGGCGGAACACGAGGTCGACGCTCAGGCGCAGCTGGTGTTGTTCACGCAAGGCACGCACCAGTTCAAGCGCGAGCATCGAGTGGCCGCCGAGCGCGAAGAAGTCGTCGTCACGGCGCGGTAGCCGCTCCAGGCCGAGCAGCTGGGCCCAGACGGCGGCGAGGTGGTGCTCGCGCGGGTTCAGCGGTGTCGCGTCGTCGCTCTCCGTCGTGGCCACGCGCTCCGGCAACTGCTGTGGCAGCGCGTTGCGGTCGACCTTGCCGCTGCGGGTCAGCGGCAGGGCCTCGAGCGCCACATACCGGGCCGGCACCTGGTAGCTCGCGAGTGTGCCCGCCAGCGCCTGGCGCAGCCCGTCTTCACTGTGCGTGTTGTGGCCCTCACGGCCCACGTAGAAGGCGGCCAGCACGGCATTGCCACGCGCATCGCGGCGCACCGCGACAGCGGCCTGGGCGATGCCCTCGAGCGCCAGCAGTGCGGCCTCGACCTCCCCCAGCTCGATGCGGTAGCCGTTGAGCTTGATCTGCTGGTCGCGCCGGCCCAGGTACTGCAAACGCCCATCGGCTTGCTGCTGCACCAGGTCGCCGCTGTGGTAACGCCAGCCGTTGACACCGCACCCGCCGGAGCGGAACAGCTGGGCGGTCAGCTCGTCGCGGCCGACGTACCCCAGGCCCACACAATCGCCGTCGATGCGCAACTCGCCGACGGCGCCAGGCGGCAGCGGCTGGGCATCGAAGTCGACCACCTCGAGCCGACAACCCGGCACCGCTACGCCGATGGCGATCGGTGCGGTGGCCTGCGCCAGGTCCAGCGGCAGCAGTTCATAGGCGACCACATCGGAGCACTCGGTGGGGCCATAGCTGTTGACGATCTGCACCGGCCCGTGGCGCTGCTGCCAGCGGCGCAGCGGCTGCAGCGCGATCGGCTCGCCGCCGAGCACGACGTGGCGCAGGCTGCGCAGCGCGGTGTCGCCTTGCGGGTCGGCCTCGGCCTGCAGCAGCAGCGTCTGGAAGGCCGTGGGGGTGCAGTTGACCAAGGTGCTGCGCTGCGCCTGCAAGGCCTGTGCGATCGCTTGCGGGTCGAAGCGCTCGGCAGCGGGGAAGCCGACCACGGCACCGCAGGTCAGCGGCGCGAGCAAATTCTTCTGCGTCAGGTCGAAGCTGGGGTTGCTGATGACCAGCACCCGGGTGTTCGCGTCGACGCAAGTCTCGCGGTACCACTGCACCAGCTGGGTCAGGCCACGCTGGTGGACCCGTGCCGCCTTGGGCCGGCCGGTCGAGCCGGAGGTGAAGATCAGATAGGCCGGGTCGCGGGCATCGGCGGGCGCAGGTATCACCGGCTCGAGGTCCACTGCCGATTCAAGATTCAACGCGAGCCAGAGCGCCTCTCCCAGCGGGGTGCTGCCGGGCAAGGCGAACACCGCATCCAGCCGCGCGTCCTGCACCATCAGTGCCAGGCGTTCGGTGGGCTGGTGCAGGTCCAGCGGCGCATAGGCGGCGCCGACACAATGCGCGGCCAGCGCCGCGACGACCAGCGAGGGGCCGGGTGGCAACAACACACCGACCTGTTGGCCGCGGCCGATGCCGGCGTCGCGCAAGGCGCGGCTCGCACCGCTGACCTGCTGCCAGAGCTGGGCATAACTGAGGGCATGAGTGCCTTGCACAACCGCCGGCGCGTCCGGCGTGCGGGCCACTTGCGCGTAGATCTGCTCGATCACGCTGGGGCCCTCGGCCACCGGCACGTAAGGTTCCACGCGCGCCGGCGCCAGCGCGACGGCGCCGAGCGGCCGGTCGGGCGCCTGCACGACCTGTTCGAGCAGCCTCACATAAGCCTGCGCCAGCGTGGCCGCCTGGTCTTCGTCGAGCACGGCCTGGCGGTATTCGAGCACCCCCAGCAGGCGCTCGCCGCGCTGCTCAACGGTCAAATTCAAGTCGAACTTGGCCTGGCTGGCCTGGTAGCGCAGCAGCTCACCCTGCAGCCCGGGCAGCTGCAGGTCCAGCTCGGAGACGGTCTGCAGGCTGAACATCAGGTGGGCCGGCACCTCCAGGCCTTGCGCTCGGCAGTGCTGCACGATGCGCTCGAACGGCACACCGTGGTGCGCCAGGGCCTGCAGCGTGGTGTCGCTCTCCTGCTGGGCCCATTGCCGCAGGCTCAAACGGCTGTCGATCACGCTGACGCTGGGCACGGTGTTGGTCAACAGGCCGACCAGGTCCTGCAGGCCGGCGGCCTGCCGGTTGGCCACCGGCACCAGCAGCGCGACCTCGCGCTGGCCGCAGTACTTGCCCAGCAGCAGCTTGTAGCTGGCCAACAGCCAGTGGTACAGCGTGATGCGGCTGGCCGAGGCGAGGCGCTGCAGATCGTGGGCCAGCGTGGCGGGCAGCTCGAACAGATGCTGGCCGCCGCGCCAGTCGTCGGGGGCCGCTTCGCGCGGGCTCAGGCGCAGCGGCTCGGGCCGCTCGGCCAACTGGGCCTGCCAGTAGGCGAGGGCGGTCTCGTGGGCGCCTTGTTCGTCCTGGCGTTGCTGCCACAGCGCGACATCGGCCATGCTCAGCGAGGCCGTGGGCCAACTGGGCTCTTGGCCCTGGGCCAGCGCTGCATACGCGCGCCCGAGGTGCTCGAGCACCAGGCCCAGGCCCCAGCCGTCGATGGCACTGTGGTGCACGCAGATCAGCAGCACCTGTTCGCGCGGGCCGCAGCGCAGCAACCGCAGCCGGGCGGGGGCATGTTGCGCGAGGTCGAAGGGCGGCTCGGCGTAGTCGTGCAGCAGCGCGACGGCATCGGCCCCCGGGGTGTCCACCACCTCCAGCTCGGGCCCCTCGGGCTGCACCTGCTGCCACAGCCGGCCGTCACGCTCGACCAGCCGGGTGCGCAAGGCCGCATGCTGCTGCAGGCAGTGCGCGACCGCGGCGCGCAGTGCGCCCTCGTCGAGCTCGCCTTGCAGGCGCAGGCCAGCCGCGATGTGATAGGCGCTGCCCATGCCTTGCTGGGTCAGCAGCCACAAGCGCTGTTGGCCCACGGTCGCCGGCACAGGTGTGTCGGGGCAAAGGTCGGCCTTGGGGATACCGCCGGGCGTACCGGCCTCGAGTTGTGTGAGCCAGGTCAGCACTTCGGCCTTGTGGTCGCGCAGCAGCTGCGTGGTGGCCGCATCGAGTGCACCCTTGGGCGCGGTGATCTTCAACTGGCCGTGCTCGCCGCGCAGCTGGATGCCACGCCCGCGCAGCCGCTCGATCAGCAGCAGAACGTCTTTGCTCACAGTTCGACTTCCTCGAGTTCGGTGGCGGCGCCAGACGTGTCGTCGGCAGCGGCCGGGCGGGCCGACATTTCGCGCAGCAGCTCGGCCTGATCGGCGAGCACGGGCACGGCGATCAGGGCCGCCAGCGGCACATCCAGCGCCCACTCGCGCTTCAGTGCGGTGCGCAGTTGGACGGCCGACAAGGAGTTGCCGCCCAGCTCGATGAAGTGATCGCGACGCTGCGTCGGCGTGGTGCCGAGCACGGCGCCCCACAAGGCGGCGAGCTCGGTTTCCAGGCCGGGCTGGAGCGGGGTGGCGTCGCGGCTGTCGGCCAGCTGGACCGTAGGCAAGGCTTTGCGATCGACCTTGCCGTTGAGCGTGCGGGGCAGCTGCGCCAAGGTCACGATCACCGACGGCCGCATGTAGCTCGGCAGCTGGCGCGCCAGGTGAGCGTTCAGTTCGCGTTGCCGCACGGTGTCGTCGCCCGCGCCTTGCCACACCACATAGGCCACCAACGTCGCATGCCCTTGCCCCGACGGCACGACATGGGCCACCGCCTCCTGGACCGCATCACCTCGCAGCAAGCAGGCTTCGACCTCCTGCAGCTCGATGCGGTAGCCACGCACCTTGACCTGGTGGTCACGTCGCCCCAGGTAGACGATCTCGCCGCCGGCCGTGTAGCGCACGATATCGCCGGTGCGGTAGACGCGCTGCTCGAGGTGGGCGAGCGCGGCCGGCAAGGCGAATGCCTCGGCGGTCAGGTCGTCGCGACCCCGGTAGCCGAGGCTCAGGCCGCTGCCGGCCAGGTACAGCTCGCCGGGCAGGCCCGCCGGCACTGGTTGCTGACGGGCGTCGAGCAAGTAGGCACGGGTGCCGGGCAGCGGCCGCCCGATGGTCTCGCGCCCGCCGGGGCGGCGCTCGGCGCAGGTGGAATACACGGTGTCTTCGGTCGGCCCGTAGAGGTCGAGCACCCGACGCACCCGGCTGCCGGCGTAGAGCCGCTCGACCAGCGCCTGGCGGAACGGTTCGCCCGCGACCAGGGCGGTCAGCACGCTGTCGGGCACGGCACGCGCGGCCACCAGCGCGTCGATCGCCGAGGGCACGGTGTTGATCAGGGTCACTGGCGCCGGCACCGATTCGATCAGGTCGAGGATGCGCTCGACCACCACGCAGGTGGTGCCGCCACACAGCGGCACGAAAAATTCGAACACGGACAGGTCGAAACACACCGAGGTGGAGGCGAGCACCCGGGCGCGCTCCGACTCGTCGAGGGCCTGGTACGCCCAGGCGAGCAGCGCCACCACGTTGCCGTGTGTCACCTGCACGCCCTTGGGCTGGCCGGTCGAGCCGGAGGTGTAGAGCACATAGGCGGGGTCCGCCGGACTGAGCGGGACGGGCCGCACTTCGGCGCTGGCGGCCGTGCTGTCGTGGAACAGGCAGGGGCGGCCACTGGCGGTGAACCGCTGCGCCTGCGCCGGCACCGTGACCACACAACGCGCGCCGCTGCTGTCGAGGATGTGATGCAAACGGGCCGCCGGGTAGTCGAGGTCGAGCGGTACATAGGCGGCACCGCTCATCAGGACCCCGAGCAGCGCGGCCGGCAGGTGACGGTCGCGGGGCAGGGCCACGCCGACACAGTCGCCACGGCCGACGCCCAGGCGCTGCAGCTGTGCACACCACTGCCGCGCCTGCGTCGCCAGCTCGGCATAGCGCAAGGCGCTGCCGCTCGCATCGAGCACCGCCACCGCGTCGGGCCGGGCTGCGACTTGCTGCTGGAACAGCTCGACCAGTGTGGTGCGCCGTACGGTGTCTGGTGTCGCGTGTCCGGCCGCGTTCCACGCCTGCCATTGCAAGGCCAACTCGTCCGCGGACAAATAGTCGGCTCGCGCAATGGGCTGCCGCGGGTCGCGCACGAAGGTCCGCAGCAAGCCGGCGTAGTGATCCAGCACACGGGAGGCGAAGTCGGCCGGCAGGCGTTGCGGGTCGTATTCGAGTGCGAGGCGGGCGCCATCGGCGTGCGGGAACACCAGCAGCGTCAGCAGCGCCTGGCCGGCGCTCGCCGTCACCTGACGCGAGCGCACCCGCAGCCCGGGCCATTGCCCGCTGCTGCGCCATGCCTCACTGCCGGCCAGCAGCGCCGCCGCCGCCTGCCGGGCGCCACCGCGCTCGGGCTGGCAGATGAACACGGCGTCGAACAACTGCGTGCGGCCCGGCTGCCGGCGCCGCACACCTTCGGCGACCTGCATCAACGGCAGGTGTCGGTGGCGCAGCCCGGCGGCGACCGCGTGCGTGGTCTGGTCGGTCAGCGTCTGCAGTGTGTCGGCGTCCGAGAAGCGCAGCGCCAGCGGCACCATGTTGACGGCATTGCCGGGCCAGTCGAGCAGTGTGTCCGGCCGCACCGAGAACGGCATGCCCAGGCACAGCGAGTCCTGCCCGGTGTAGCGATGCAGCAGCGCCGCAAAGGCGGCGGCGAGCAGCACGTTGAGGGTGCTGCCGGTGTCGCGGGCGGTGTCGCGCAGCGCCTTGACGAGATCGCCCGGCAGCGCGCGGTCGACACTGGCCAGCGGCAGCAGGCCCGGGGCGGCGGGGGCGGGCAGTCCGAGGTCGAGATCGGCATCGGCCGCGGCCAATGTGTCCAGCCAGCCCTCGTCAGCCGCGGGGGCGGACGTCGCCACCTCAGCCAGCAAAGCGTGCGGTGCGGGCGCGGGCGGCGCCAGCACGTCACCGGGGGTCGCCACCGACCGCAGCAACTCGTCGACGAGCGCGCCGGCGCCGTGGAAGTCGGTCGTGATGTGGTGCATGCACAGCGCGAGCAGCGGGCCGCGTCCGGCGCGTTCGAGCAGCCAGGCGCGCAAGGGCGGCTCCTGCTCGAGGCGGAAGGGGCGGCGGCGGAAGGCCGCCAGTGCGGCGTCCACCTGCGTCTCGCTCCAGCCGTCGACGCGCTCGCATTGCAGCGCGCAGAGGCGGGCGGCGGCGGGTGTGTCGAGCGGCTGCCAGCGCAGTTCGCCGGCGGGGCCTTCGACGACGTGGCTGCGCAAGTGGCGATGGCGTTCGAGCAGTTGCGCATGCGCAGCCGCAATTCGGCCGGTGTCGAGGTGCGGCTCGAACTCGAAGGCGACCGCCAGGTTGTAGATCGGCGCCTCCGTTTGCTGCTGCTTCAGCCAGATGGCCCATTGATACGGCGTCAGGGTGTCGGTCTCGACCTCGGGCGTCCTCAGCTGGGTGTCGGCGCTCGGTGTCACCGGCTGCACGCGGTCCAGCTCGGCGGCCAGTGCCGCGAGCGACTGGGCGCGAAAGAGCGTTTCGATGGCGGGCGCGGCCCCGAGGCGCCGGGCCAGTCGCGACTGCAGCTCGACCAGCTGCAGCGAGTCGAGCCCGAGCTGCAGCAGGGTGTGTCGGGCGTCGATGGCCGTGGCCGGCACGTCGAGCTCGATCAGCGCGTCGCGCAACGTGGCGTAGTGGGGCGGCAGCGTCGCCGCCGCGGGGCCGCTCTCGCCGCGCCCGGCCGGCAGCCCCAGGTCCACCCGCGTCAGCTCGCCCTGCCGCCACGCCGTTCGCATGAAGTCGCGGCGGATCTTGCCGCTCGAGGTCTTGGCCAGCGTCGCGGGTTTGATCGGCACCAACTCCGACAGTGTCAACCCGTGGTGCAGCGCGACCGCCTCGCGCGCCAACTCCTCGGCCTGCGCGTGCTGATACCCGCGCAATGCGGTGCGAGCGATCTCCTGCACCAACACCAGCCGCTCGCGGCCCGGCTCACCGTCGACGAAGGCGGCGCCGCCGCCGCGCACGAAGCCCGGCCAGGCCTGCTGCACGGTGTGCTCGATGTCTTGCGGGTAGTGGTTGCGTCCGCGCACGATCATCATCTCCTTCAGGCGGCCGGTCACATACAGCTCGCCGTTCGAGAAGAAGCCGAGATCGCCGGTGCGGCAGTAGCGGCCCGCGTCGGCCGCATCGGCAAGCGTCGCGAAGCTTTGGGCATTGGCGTCCGGGCGCTGCCAGTAGCCGCCGGTGATGCTCTCGCCCTGCAGCCAGATTTCGCCGACCTGGCCGTCGGCACAACGGGTGCGCGTGGCGGCATCGACGACCAGCACCGACTGACCACCCCAGACCCGCCCGCAACTTGTCAGCGCCCGGGACGACCGAGCATCACCGTGCGCCGGCCGCACCAGGCCGGATTCGAGCGCGCGGGCGTCGAGGTCGAGCACCCGCGCACCGGCCCCGGGTTCGGGGCCGGTGACGAACAGCGTGCCCTCGGCCAGCCCGTAGCAGGGGTAGAGCGCGCCGGCCGCAAGGCCGTGCGGCGCATAGGCGTCGGCAAAACGACGCAGCGTCTCGGCGCGCACCGGCTCGGAGCCGTTGTACGCCACCTGCCAGCTCGACAGGTCGAGCGAGGCGCGCTCGGTGTCGCTGATCTTGTCCACGCACAAGTCGTAGGCGAAGTTGGGGCCGCCGGTGCAAGTGACACGTTGCTCCGAAATCAGCTTCAGCCAGCGCAGCGGCTTCTGCAGGAAGGCCATCGGCGGCATCAAATGGCAAGGCACGCCCAGATACAGCGGCTGCATGACGTTGCCGATCAGGCCCATGTCGTGGAACAGCGGCAGCCAGCTGGCGAACACGGTGTGGTCGCCGTTGCCCATCGCCGCGCGGATGGTGGCCTGGTTGTGCATCAGGTTGCCGTGCGTCACGACGACACCTTTCGGGTCGCCGGTGGAGCCGGACGAGTACTGCAGGAAGGCGATGCGTTGCCTGTCGGCCTGAGGGTCGCGCCAGTCGTCGGCGCCTGCGTCGCCGAGCGCGTCGGTGCAGACCACCGGCAGTGTGGCGGCCGCCCCGTCGAGGTCGCGTTCGAGGTCACCGCGCGTGGTGTTGTTGGTCAACACGACGACGGCGCCGCAGCTGGCGACCAGCTTTTGCAAACGGTCGGATTTGGAACGGTTGCCGGTGGGCGGATAGGCCGGCACCGCGATGCTGCCGGCGTACAAGCAACCAAAGAACGCGACGATGAAGTCCAGGCCCGGCCGGTATTGCAACAGCACCGGTGCGTCGGCCCAGCCACGGGCCTGCAACACGCTGGCGACCGCTCGCGCCCGGCGGTCGAGTTCGCCGTAGGTGAGCGTGGCCTCGGTGGTGTCGCCGTCTGCCAGGAAGTTGAAGGCCAGCCGCTGGGGCGCTTGCGCCGCCCAGTGGCGGATCACCGAATAGAAGTTGGGCAGGGAGTCGACCGGCTGCGTCATCGTCGGAACCTTTGTGGATACCTGGGCGTCGGGAAAGGGGTCAGCCTGCGGCCGTGCCGGCCAGCGCGGCGTGCACGCGGCCTTGCCCCGGCACGTCGTCGACGTGCAAGACCGCCGGCTCGGTGGCGCCGCCACCGTGGTGACGGCGGAACGCGTCGATGCGCTCGCGCGCGAGCCGGTACGGGCCGCAGTGCAGATTGGCAGCGCTGAAGCCGTACTTGACCAACCCCGCCAGATGGGTGCGCGCGTCCTCCGGCTTCACGTAGCCGAGCGTGGTCGGATAGCCGTACTTGGCCGACAGCAGGCTCGAGAAGATGCAGCCGGTGATGTGGTGCGCGTTGTCGTCGTCGACCGGGTACTGCAGCGCCCATTCGAACTGTTCGGGCACATAGATGCGGTGGCGGATCACGTCGGGCGCCCGCAGCGCGCCACCTTCGGTGAACAGGATGTCGCCGGCGCTTTCGAAGCGGGCGATGGCGCGTGAGGCGTCGAAACAATGCGGGTCGGAATCGTCGACGATCAAGGTGCCCGGCCGCACCCGGTCGATGTCGAGCACGTTGGGCGCATTGGTGGCGCCCACCACGGTGGTGGCCGCATACACCTCGTCCGGGCAGACGCGTTGCGAGGCGACGAAGCGCAGCTCACCCTGGTAGCCGAGGTCGTCGCGGATCTCCCGCATCAGCGCCTCGATGTCCGCGCGCTTGCCGTAGACGTCGCACAGCGTCAGGCGCTTCGGGTGTTCGAGCGCGCTCAGCATCAGACGCAAGGTGGAGGTGCCGACCGACCCCAGGCCGATGAAGCAGAGATCTTCCTCGGCCAGGCGCCGGCCCGATTCGTCGAGCAGCCGCTTCAGGGCCAGCAGCACCGACGACGTGGTGGTGGCGTGCCCTGTCGTCATCACCGGCAGGCCCGGCTCGCTGCGGATGGCGCGGCCGTAGTCGGTGGCCGACGGGATCAAGCCGGTCAGCGACACCGCCTTGGCGCCCAGCATCGCCGAGATGCGCAGGCTCTGCTGCACCAGGCGGACGATGTCCTGGCTCTCGGCATAGATCTGCCCGTAGGTGCGCGGCAAGGTGAGGGTGGCGATGCGCCCGATCGACAGCTCGCGCACGTTGGTCAGCATCGGCAGGTCGCCGCAGAACTTGTGCGTGATGTCGCTCAAGGCATAGCCGTTGCCGATCACCCGGTCGCTCAGACAGGTGATCGAGACGGCGTCGACCGGTGCCTCTTCGCCGGCAGCGAACAGGTTGAGCAGCGCACGCCGGTCGAGCGTCAGCCAGTCGGCCGGGGTCTGCAGCAGTTCGACCTTACGCTGGGTGGAACGTGAACGCTCGGCGAGCTTGGCGATCAAGCGGCTGCGCACCTCGGGGCTGAGCTGGTCGATCTGCTGCTGGCGGTCGGCGGTCTGGGTCATGTAGTTTCCTTCTGGACGGTCGTGTCGGCCGTGGCGGTGTCCAGGCCTTGTGGTGATGCGTGGCGGTAATGCAGGGCTTCGAGCAGCGAGAGGCTGTCGAGCACGTCGTCGGTCTCGACGCCGAAGTCGACCAGGCAGGCGATCTCGTTGACGCCGATCTCGGACAGCTCGTTGAGCAGCCGCTGGCACTTGTCTTGCGGCCCCAGCAGCGAGGCCTGCTCGAAATAGCGTTCGAACGCGAACTCGAGGAAGGCGTCCTTGTTGGCCAGCACGTCCTTCTGGATGGTCTCGTCGACCATCACGTCGTATTGACGGATGTAGTCCTCGAGGTAGCCCTTGAGCGGTCCGCGTACCTTCTCCTTGGCGCGTTTGCGGTCGTTGTCGACATAGGTGTGCAGCATCACCGACACGGTGCCGCCTTCGGCTGCATGGCCGGCCGCCGCGCGGGCTTGGCGGTAGGCCGCGATGTTCTGACCCAGCTTGCTGACCGACGGGCCCAGCATGCACAGCACGTTGGCGCCGATCTCGCCGGCCTTCTCCCAGCCGGTGGGGGAACTGCAGGTCAACCAATAGCGCAGCTCGGGCTGGATCGGCCGCGGGTAGGTGACGATCTCGACGGTCTCGCCGTCGACCCCCGGCAGGCCGACCCGCTCGCCCCGCCACAAGCGGCGCACCGTCTCGATGCCGCTGCCCATCGCGTCACGGCGTGCGGCATAGGCCTCGGGCCGCAGTGCAAAGTCGGTCTTGTGCCAGCCGCTGGCGAACGCCATCGCGACCCGGCCGTTGGACAGGTTGTCGACCACGCTCCATTCCTCGGCGATGCGGATCGGGTTGTGCAACGGCAGCACCACGCTGCCGGCGCGGATCTCGATGCGGCTGGTGCGTGCCGCGAGCGCAGCGCCGAGCACGGCCGGGTTGGGGTAGAGGCCGCCGAAGGGCGAGAAATGGCGCTCGGGTGTCCAGATGGCGCGAAAGCCGTGGGCATCGCCGAACTCGGCGCAGCGCAACAGCAGGTCGTATTTGTGGTCCGAGCCGCTGGTGCCGTCGGCCGAGAAGAAGAACAGCGTGAACTCGAGCGGCTTGCCGTTGGACGGCGTGCGTGGCTTGGCCGAGGCCAGCTGGCTCTTCAGGCGCGCCAGTTGCTCGGGTGTCAGCGATGCGAGCCTGTCTTTCAGATCGTTCATGACGACTCCTGGGCGTGAGGTCGGCTCTGCCTACCGCACATGGCAGGCAGGCAAAGACCGGGAGTGGGAAGGCGGTGGAGGGCGCGCGTCGTTCAGGACTGCTGCAACAGGCGCAGCGCTTCCTCTTCCGGCAGATCGCCAAGCTCTTCGAGCAAGGCGCTCAACTCGCCGTCGTCGACATCGCTCAGCAGCTTGCTCTCGACCAGCGCGGACAGGTCGTTGACGGTGGCGGCGTGCAGCAATTCAGACAAATGAAGCTCGCAGCCGAAGGCGCTGTTGACACGGCTGACGATCTGCAAGGCCCACAGCGAGTTGCCGCCCAGGTCGAAGAAGTTGTCGTCCAGGCCCACCTGGTCGACCCCCAACACCTGGCGCCAGATGTCGCGGATCACACCCCGCACGTCTTTCGGATCGGTCGCGTTGGTCGGGTCGGGGGTTGCTGCGGCATCCACGTTCGCTACTCCTTGGGGTCCTGCGAGAGAGGGTTGGTCCGGTGCGCCCGCGGCACCGAGGTAGAGCACGCTGCCGTCCGCGGCGATGGCCGGCAGCGAGCGGGCAAGTTCGGGCAGTGCGTCGGGTGTGAGCGGCCGTCGCAACACCAGCCAAACGACGTGGTGCCAACCCAGCGCCTGCAGCGCGTCCCGCGCACCGCGCAGGCGGTCCAGCCGTTCGGGCGCGGCGGGGCCGGGTTCGTCGACGAGCAGCCAGACGTCGCGCGACACACCGGCGTCCGAGGGCGCCGGCCAGCTGCGCGGTGCGGCGTCGGCGAGGCGCGCCAGATGCAATCGCGGCAGGTCGGCATCCTGTGCGTCGGTGAAGTCGGCGTGCAGGCTTTGCTGCCAGGCCTCGGGCCAGCCCACGAGATGGCCGAGCCTGCTGACGGAGGCGCCGGGCACCGCGCCGGCCTCCTGCAACGCGAGCAGAAACGCCTGGCCTTCGAGCAGCAAAAGGGGGACGGCCGCCTTCGCTGCCTGGCCGTGTCGTGGCAGCGCCTCTTGATTGGCGCGCAGTTCGAAGTTGGCGACGATGGCAGGGGCCGCAGCGGGAGAGGGCGCACAGGCCAGCGCCAGCAAGGCCGCCTCGACCGGATGCGGGTCATGCTGCAAGACCGCGGCCGCAGGGGTCTCGGGTGCTGCCAGCAGGGGCAGCCCTCGAGCGGCCAGGGTGCGGAAGAGATCGGCCGGCAGTGCGTGCGCGTCGAAGGGGGTGGCAGCATCATCCTGACTGGCGGCCGGGTCGCGCAGCAGCGGCTGCAACGTCACCTTCTGAAGCGCAGGTGCGGCCAGGGGGGCCTGGCCCGAGGGCGTCTCTGAGCGCCGCGGGTTCGCCTCGACCCAATGGCGTTGCCGTTCGAACTGGTAGCCCGGCAACGGCACCTGACGTGCGTCGGGATGCGGCGGGTTGCAGGCGGCAAGGTCCAATTCGACGCCGCGGGCCCACAACTCGCCGGCTGCCTGCAAAAACGCCGACACGGCCGCCGAGGGGCTCTCTTGCAAACGGGTCGGATGCGGCTGCGAGGCGATGGCCACGGTCTTCGGCAGTTCCGTGCGCGCCAGCCCGGTCAGCGTGGTGCCCGCGCCGACCTCGACCAGGCAGTCGACACCCATCGAGGCCAGGTACGCCAGGCCACGTTCGAACTGGACCGTGGAGCGCAGCTGGCGCGACCAGTATTGCGGCGAGCGGGCCTGGTCGTCGCGCAGCAGCTCGCCGGTCAGGTTGGAAATCACCGGCAGCCGCGGCGCCGACAGTGGCACCGAGCCGACCACGTCGGCAAACCGCTGCGCGGCCTCTTCCATCGCCGCGGTGTGGAAGGCGTGCGAGGTGTGCAGCCGGCGCGTGCCGATGCCGCGCGAGGTGAGGGCGGCTTGCATCGATTCGATCGCGCCGGTCTCGGCGCCGACCACACAGGCCGCCTTGCCGTTGATGACGGCCAGCTCGACCGACGCCGGCAGCAGCGGTGCCAGCTCGGCCGCCGGCAGTAGCACGGCCAGCATCGCACCGTGCGGTGCGGCCTGCATCAAACGGCCGCGTTCGCACACCAGCCGCACGCCGTCCTCCAGCGAGAACACGCCGGCCACACAGGCGGCGACGAGTTCACCCACGCTGTGGCCCAGCAATGCCTCGGGCTGCACCCCCAGCGACTGCCAGGCCGCCGCGAGCGCGTAGCTGGTCGCGAACAGGGCGGGCTGTGCACGGTCGGTGCGGGTCAGGGCTGCGTCGTCGGCATGCTGGAGCAGGTCGAGCAGGTCGAAGCCGGCATGCTGGCGCACCAGCGCGGCGGCGCGATCGAGCGCGTCACGATAGGCGGGCAAGCGGTCGCGCAACGCGAGCGTCATGCCCCGGTGCTGCGAACCTTGGCCCGGGAACAGGAAAGCCGTGCGCGGCCGGCTCACCGAGGCTGCGGCGGGCAGCGGCAGCGCCTGCCAGCGCGAGGCCAGCGTGGTGGCACGGTCGGCCACCACGAAGGTGCGCCATGGCAGATGAGCCCGGCTGAGGCGCAAGGTGAACCCGAGGTCGTCGAGGGCCCCGGGCGGCAGCGTGGTCACGGCAGCGGCGATGGCGGCGGCCGTGTCTGCCAAGGCCGCGGGGCTCTTGGCGGACAGCACGAACAGCCGCTCGCCGGTCGTTGTCGCCCGCGCAGCGGGACGCGGCAGGGGCGCCGGTGCTTGCTCGACGATCATGTGCACGTTGGTCCCACCGATGCCGAAGCTGCTGACCGCCGCACGTCGCGGCCCGTCGGCGGCCGGCCAGTCGATCGCCTTCAGCGGCACGCGAAACGGCGAGGTTTCGAGCTCGAGTTGCGGGTTGGGCTGGCGGTGGTTGGCCAGCGGCGGGATGTGTCCTTCGCGCACCGCCAAGGTCGCCTTGATCAGGCCGACGACGCCGGCCGCGGCCCCGAGATGCCCCACATTGGCCTTGGCCGAGCCGAGATGGCAATAGCCGCTGCGGGATGTGTGCTGACGCCATGCCTGCGTCAGTGCGCGGATCTCGATCGGGTCGCCCAGGCGCGTGCCGGTGCCGTGCGTCTCGACATAGCCGATCGTCTCGGGCGATACATCGGCCAGCGCCAGCGCGTCGGCGATCACGCGTGCCTGCCCGCTGACGCTGGGTGCCGTGTAGCCGACCTTGTCGGCGCCGTCGTTGTTGACCGCGCTGCCGAGGATCACCGCATGGATGAGGTTGCCGTCGCGGCGTGCATCGGACAGCCGCTTCAGCGCGACCAGGCCGACACCGGCACCATCGATGGTGCCGCCGGCGTCGTCACTGAAGGGGCGGCAGCGGCCGTCCGCCGACAAGAAGCCGCCGGGGACGTAGAGGTGGCCGTCGGGGCCGAAGGCCGGGATGGCGGCGCCGCCGGCCAGTGCCACGTCACATTCGAAGGACAGCAGGCTGTTGCAGGCCAGGTGCACCGCGAGCAAGGAGGTCGAGCAGGCGGTGTTGACGCTGATCGCCGGACCGCCGAGGTCGAGCTTGTACGCCAGCAGCGTCGCGGCGCTGTCCTTGCGGTTGATCATCTGCAGGTAGTCGGCGCCCAGCGCGTCGCAGTGGCGCTGGCTGGCCAGCAGGTGTTCATCGAGATAGCGGCTTTGCCGCAACCCGGCGAACAGGCCCGCGCGCTGCCGCTGCGTCGTCGACACGGCGCCGGCCTCTTCGAGCGCCCGCCAGGCACATTGCAGCAGCAAACGCAGCTGCGGATCGAGGGCTTCGGCCTCGATGTCGGTGTAGCCGAAGAACTTCGCATCGAAGCGGTCGCACGCCTTGAGCAGCGGGCGGCGCTTGATGAAATTGGGTTGCTTCAGCAGCGTTTCCGGCACGCCGGCGGCTTTCAGTTCGGCGTCCGAAAACTCCGTGCTGCAATCGCGCCCGGCGACGATGTGCTGCCAAAACGCCTCGACGTCTTCTGCCTGAGGAAAAACACCCTGGAGGCCTACGACAGCAATCCTGTCAAAAGCCTCAGGTGACAAAGAATCAGAAGAATGCAAACCAACCTCCGGACACCTGGATCTGTACTGTCGATGCCGGCAAGTCGGATCATCAACCCTGCGAAGTTTGAAACTGCAGGAGGCGACAACAAGTAAGACGTAGTAACTGTCCTACTGTTTTCATCTGTTCGTCATCGAATTTTGCGTGTGGGTATACAGCCCTTTTGCACCAAATTGGCGTGGTAAAGCGATGGGAGTGAGAGCGCCGTTATCGTGCTGCACAGCGGCCCACCGCGAGATTGCAGGCGGCTTGGCGGGCAGCGGCGGAACTGAGGCGCCACGCGGGCTGGCGCGGCGCAACGCACGGGAATGGTGCAATGCAACGCCATCACTCCGAATTCTCGGAGTGCACCCTCTCATGGGGGTGGCAGGCGGCTGTGCCGCTACTCTATATCTTGTCTTGTCAGCCGCTCATGGGGCCCCGAACAAAGTTGGGGCGAGGGCAAGACACATGCCGCTGGTCCCCCCGGGATCAGGGGTGGAGCGCGTGTGTTGTTTCTCTGGTTGAAAAGCTGGTTCAACAGAGGCGGGCAGTAAGTCCACGTATTGGGCCTGCCCGCTCTGGTGAATGCAAGACATTCCCCTTGTCATATTTGACAGGGGTGTGTGGCTGTTATTCGCGCAAAAACAAGCGGCTCGAGAGGCTTTCGGCATTGATGGCCGCGTCGGTAAAAGGGAGCCGCGGCCATTGTTTCTCGGCAAACAGCGTCAAGGCCTGGTTTGTCGTGGCCGCAGACGGGTCTGTGGTTTGACCGTAGACCAGCAGACCGTGGGCGATCGGCCCGGACGTGTCGAACCGGACGGTCTGCAGATAGCTGGTGCCGTACACCGGCTGGTAACCCGAGCGAGACAGCCGCGTCGTGGCGACGCTGTTCAGCACACCTTCATGGTCATCGCCGCCGTGTACCGGAATGCGTCCCCCGTGGGTGAGCGCGGCCTGCATCTCACCGAGGGGCGCATCGGGTGCGAAGCCGGCCGCAAGCATCGCTGCGTGGGCTTCCCTGAGCGCCCCGAGTAGCTGGTCGCGTCGCGCGGGCTCGGTCAGCGCAAGGCCACGCGGCGTGTGCACCGGGTCTGCTGCATCGAAGGGCACGCGGTAGAGCGAGGGCAGCGTGCGCACGCGCGACCACCACTCCTTGAACAGCGGCGCGCCGCGGCTGTTCGCGTCGTGGCGACGGTCCCAGCGGGCGAGCACGGCGGCAGCCGAGCGGACTTCGGCATCGGCCGCCTCGCTCGCGACGGCGAGCAGGTCGTCGAGCACCAGTTCTGCGGCCAGGCTGCGGTTCGACAACACCATGTCTTGCAACTGCCGGTCGTCGACCCGTCCTGGCGCGTGCCCGTCGCCACTTCGCAGCTGCCGGCCGATCTCCATCAGACCCATGCGCGTGCGCAGCCCTTGCGGCACGCCGGTGGGGCCCAGGATGGGCGCGAGCCCCGACAGCGGTTGCGCGGCATGGGTCAGCCAGTAGCTGTCGTTGCTGTTGGCCACGTAGTCGTCGCGCTCCGTGGCCGGCATCTCGGCCGGTGCGAACAGACCCGGCACGGGCGAGGCCGGGTCGACCCGCCAGGCGCATTCGCGCCGGGCGCCGTCCAACAGCACCAGCTTGGCGCTCTGGAACAGCTTGGCCGCCTCCGGCGGCGCGCAACGGCGCATGTGGGTCTCGCTCACGTTGGGCGCCGCGGAGATGTCGGCGTACAGCACCGCGCCGTGACGGTCGGCCGCGACCGTGTTGACCCAAGGGATGCCCAGATTGCCGAGCCCGGCGCGGACCTCGGCGACCGAGCGGGCGCGGTTGATGGCCAGCCAAGTGTCGAGCATGCGTGTGTTGAGCCGGTTGGCGTCGGCCACCGCATAGGCGTGCTGAGCGGTCCAAAGCAACCCGGCCGCCGGCATCACCAGCGTGGGCCCGTACTCGGTGGTGTGGAAGCGGCGTGTCTGGGTGCTCAGCGTTCCATCGGGGCCGCGCACCTCGACGCTGACCAGACGTTCCTGCATCTCGCGCACGGCGCCGTCGACGACATAGCGGGTCGGGTGGCCGGGGACCAGTTGCAGCGCATGCAAGGTGAAGCGCCGGGCTGTCGAAACGGTGTGGGTCCAGGCGACGTCACGATTGAACCCGATCGTGACGAGCGGAAGTTGCCCGAGCGACGCGCCCATCACGTCGAGCTGGCCGGGCACGGTCAGGTGCACCTGATAGAACCGATTGGTGGTGCCCCACGGAAAGTGCGGATTGGCCAGCAGCAGCCCTCGGCCATTGGCGCTGGTCGCCTTGCCGAAGGCCCAACCGTTGCTGCCGATGGGCGGCGCCAGCACGCTGGAGACGGTGTCGAGGGCGGCGAGGTCGAGCCTGGGCAGCGCAGTGGTCGGCTTGGCGCCCGGCTGCGGTGGGCTGGCGCTGGCGATCGCGAGTGCGAAGGTGCCGGCGCCCGCCTGGGTGGCCTTCTCTTCGTTCAACCGCAACAGGTCGGCCAAGGTCATGGGGCGCACCCATTCGGCCCCCCGGCAGGCTGCCGGCCGCTGTGCCTCGGGCGTGTCGCGCAGGTAGCGGTTGTAGCCGGCGGCATAACCGCGCAGCAATGCTTGCGCCTCGGCGCTGGACCGGGCAAAGCCGGCTGCCAGGCCGGCATCGTCCATCGTCAGGCGAAAGTAGAAGTCGCTGTCGAGGTTCTTCAGGGGGCGGAACGCGACGGTCGTGCTCGCGTCGGGCCCGAAGTGGCGCGAGCGCTCGCCGCGCACGGTGACGATCTGGTCGGCCAGCAGACACAGGTTGTCCTGCGCATAGGCATAGCCGAGCCCGTAGCCGAGGCTGGCGTAGTCGTCCGCCTTGACGTGCGGCACACCGTGCGTCGTGCGGCGCACCTCGACCGCATAACCGTTCGGCGCTGACGGCGTGGACGACAGGCCGCCGCACCCGACGAGGGTGGCGGCCGCCATGGCGGCATACAGACGATGGGCCGTGCGGGACGCGCCCGCAGCGCGCACAGGCGCAGGCAAGAGTAGGTGTAGGCAAGACATGAAGAGGACCGCGGACCAGGGTGGAGTTGATATCGCGACGCGGCGGCGTGATCCACCGCGGCGACGGCAACGTCCCCCGCGGTCTCGACCTCGTCGCTGTGTGACGTCGCTCTCTGAAACACGACTGCCATCGGGAGCGGCCCCAACCGGTTCGATGTCGGCAGACTCTGCGGTCGGCCCCTCCCTTGTGCGCGCCAGCGGCGCGGCGACGGATGATGCCAGCGGCCCCGTTCGGCGGCAATGTCGCCGCAGGGCTTTCGATCGTCCTGTTGACAGGACCTCGCGGCGACGGGTCGCCGAGGGCCTGGCAGGAGACGACCGGCAACCTCAGCCGGGAGCCTGGGCTTGCCGGCAGGGCACCTGGAGGATCTCGACTTCGTTGCCGTCGACACGTGCCGCGCTCAGCTGCCCGCCCCAGACGCAGCCGGTATCGAGTGCCAGCAGGTCGGGCCGTTGCACCAGGCCGAGGGTCGACCAGTGACCGAAAGCGATCGGCGTGCTGGCCGTGCGGCGGCCGGGAACGTCGAACCAGGGCAGATAACCCTCCGGTGCCCGTGCAGCGTCTTCCTTGGCGGCGAACTCGAGCACGCCGTCGGCGCTGCAGAACCGGATGCGGGTCAAGGTGTTGACGGCGTTGCGCAGCCGGTCGTGCCCTTGCAGGTCATCGCGCCAACGTGCCGGCTGGTTGCCGTACATCACCGCCAGGAAATCACCGAACTCGGCGCTGCGCAGCCGTTGCTCGACCTCGCCGGCCAGCTGCAGCGTCTGGGCCGCATCCCAGGCCGGTGCGACACCCGCGTGCACCATCAACCAGCCGTGCGCCTGCACGGCCAGCCGTTGGTGTCGCAGCCAGTGCAGCCAGTCGGCGCGGTCGGGCGCGTCGAGGATCGCTTGCAAGGTGTCGCGGCGATGGGGCGGGCGCACGCCGTGGGCGACCGCGAGCAGGTGCAGGTCGTGGTTGCCGAGCAAGCAGGTGGCGGCGTCCCCGAAACCATGCAGGCGGCGCAGCACGTCGAGTGAGCAGGGGCCGCGGTTGACCAGATCGCCGAGAGCGTATAGGCGGTCGCGGGAGGGGCTGAAGCCGATGGTGGCCAGCAAACGGTCGAGGGCATCGCAGCAGCCCTGCAGGTCGCCGATGAGGTAAATCATCGCGAGATTCTGCTACGCTGCGGACCATTCGTTGTATCCGACCCGCACCGTCGCCCTGAATGGACGTCGCTTTACTGATATTTCTCGTGCTGCTCAACGGCGCGTTCGCCATGTCCGAAATGGCGCTGACCGCCGCCCGCAAGACGCGCTTGCAGCTGATGGTGGACGACGGTGACGCGCTGGCCCGGGCGGCCATGGAGCTGCACGACGACCCGACCCGCTTCCTGTCGGTGGTGCAGATCGGCATCACGTCGATCGGCGTGCTCAACGGCATCGTCGGCGATGCCGCGTTTTCGCAACCGCTGAGCGCCTGGCTCACCGAGCGCTTCGAGATGACCGAGCGCCTCGCCGCGGTGATCTCCACCGCGCTGGTGGTGGTCATCATCACCTTCCTGACCATCATCTTCGGTGAGCTGGTGCCCAAGCGGCTCGGCCAGATGTACCCCGAAACGGTGGCGCGACTGGTGGCGCAGCCGATGAACTGGATGTCCCATGTCGGCAAACCGTTTGTCGTCGTGCTCTCGCTCGCGACACAAGGTGTGCTGCGGGTGCTGGGCATCAAGGAGGCCCCCGATCGCGCGGTGACCGAAGAGGAGATCGCGGCCAGCCTCGAAGAGGGGCTGGACGCCGGCGTCATCGAGGCGCACGAGCACCAGATGGTGCGCAACGTGTTCCGGCTCGACGAACGTCATGTGTCATCGATGATGATCCCGCGCGGCGAGATTGTCTGGCTCGATGCCTCGGCACCGCCCGAAGAAGCGCTGCGCGTGATCACCCAGACCGAGCATTCGCGCTACCCGGTGTGCCGCGGCGGTCTCGACGATGTCACCGGGGTGGTCACCGCGCGCCAGCTGCTGCAGCAACTGGCGCAGGGCACCGGCCTCAGCCTGACCACCGACCTGCAGCCGCCCGTCTTCGTGCCCGAGACGCTGACGGGCCTGGAACTGCTGGAAAGCTTCCGGGCCTCCGACATGCAGATGGTGTTCGTCGTCGACGAATACGGCGAGATCCAGGGCATGATCACGCTGCAGGACGTGCTCGAGGCCATCACCGGCGAGTTCCAGTCGGCCACCCGGCCCGAGGAAGCCTGGATGGTGCAACGCGAGGACGGCTCCTGGCTGATCGACGGCCTGATCCCCGTGCATGAGCTGAAAGACCGGCTGCACGTGCGCGAACTGCCCGACGAAGACCGGGGCCGCTACAACACGCTGGCCGGCATGGTCATCCTGCTGCTCGGGCGGCTGCCCGAAACCGCCGATGCGGTCGAGTGGCAGCAATGGCGTTTCGAGGTGGTCGACCTCGACGGTCGACGCATCGACAAAGTGCTCGCGACGCCGATCGAGGCCGACGACACGACCGACGACAAGCCGTCGACCTGACGTGGGGCTGCGTCAGCGCCCCGCTTCGCTGCCTTGCCCGCCGACCGCATCGACCGCGACCGACTTCACCATCACCCAGACCTCGCGGCCCGGTTGCAGGCCGAGCCGGTCGCGCGACTCCTGGGTGATCAGCGCGCGGACCTGCGTGGTGCCCAGCGCGACGGTCGTCTCGAGGTAAGGCCCGTGCACGTCGGCCAGCGACACGAGTTGGCCGTGCAGCTGGTTGCCGATGCTTAGCGCAGGCGAGGGTGCCAACGCCAGCGCAACGTCGCGTGAGCGCACCCTGGCCCGCACCGGGCTGCCGGGGGGCAGGTCGACCCGCGGCACGCGCAGCTCACCGTCGGCAAACCGCAGCGTGCTCAGCTGGTAGCGGTCGTCGTGCTGCGCGACCACGCAGGCCAGCACCACGCCCGATTCGAAGCGCCCGAGCAGGCGGGCGTGGGCCGGGCGTGACATGACCTCGGTCAACTCGCCGCTGTCGATGCTGCGGCCGCCCTCGACGATGACGATCTGCTGCGCCAGCCGCACGATCTCGTCGACCGAATGGCTCACATAGAGCACCGGCAGCGTGAACTCGTGGCACAGCCGTTCGATGTAGGGCAGCAGTTCGGCCTTGCGCGGCGCGTCCAGCGCGGCCAGGGGCTCGTCCATCAGCAACAAGCGGGGCTGGCGCAACAGGGCCCGCCCCAGCGCCACCCGCTGCCGCTCGCCGCCCGACAAGGTGTGCGGGCGGCGCTGCAACAGCGGCTCGATGCCCAACACGGCCACCACGCTGTCGAAGCCCACTGGCGCCGGTCCGTCGCGATGCCGCTTGAGGCCGTAACGCAGGTTGCCGGCGACGCTGAGATGGGGGAACAGGCGTGCATCCTGGAACACATAGCCGATGCCGCGCCGCTCGACCGGCACGTCGATGCCGCGCGTCGCGTCGAAGAACAGCCGGTCCTGCACGCGGATCACGCCGCTGTCGGGCCGCAGGAGGCCGGCGACGGCGTTGATCAAACTGGTCTTGCCCGAGCCGCTCGGGCCATAGATGGCGGTCACGCCGCGCGCCGGCAGGCACACCCGCACCTGCAGGCCCAGCGTGCCGAGCTGCTTGTCGAACGCCAACTCGATCATGCGCGTCCCAGCCAGCGTCGTGCACGCCGCTCCAACAGGCCCGAGACGAGCAGCGCGGCCAGCGCCAGCCCCATCGACAAGGCCACCAGGCGCAACGCGGTGCGGTCGCCGTCGGGGGTCTGCGTCGCGGTGTAGATGGCCAGCGGCAGCGTGCGCGTCTCGCCTTCGATGTTGGCGGCAAAGGTGATGGTGGCGCCGAACTCCCCGAGGCTCGCGGCGAAGGCCATCATGCCGCCGGACAGCAGGCCCGGCAGCAGCAGCGGCAGCGTCACGCTGACATGGGCGTCCCAGCGCGACGCGCCGAGCGTGCGGGCGGCCAGCTCGAGGCCCGGGTCGACCGCCTCGAGCGAGAGCCGGATGGCGCGCACCGCGAGCGGAAACGCCATCACGGCGGCAGCCAACACCGCACCCTCGGTTGTGAAGATCAACCGCAAGCCGAACACCTCGTAGAGCCAGCGGCCCAGCGGGGCCCGGGTGCCGAGCGAGATCAGCAGCAAATAGCCGATCACGACCGGCGGCAGCACCAGCGGGGCATGCACCAGCGCCTCCACCAGCGATTTGCCGGGAAACTGCACGCGCGACAGCAGCCAGGCGGTGGCCAGTGCCATCGGCAGGCACAGTGCCATGCTCGCCAACGCCACCTGCAGGCTCAGGCGCAGTGCCTCCCATTCGAGCGGGCTCAGCACGCCACCCCCTGCGCGCAAGGCTCCCCCGTCACGGGGGCGTCAGCACGGCAAAGCCGTGCTTGCGGAACACCGCGCTGGCCGGCGCGCTGCGCAGCCAGGCGAGCAGGCGGCGCGCGGCTTCACGCTCGACAGGCTCGCCCGTCGCGACCACCGCGGCGGGGTAGACGATCGGCGGGTGGCTCTCGGCCGGGAAGACGGCGGCCACGTGCACACCACGGGCCGCGGCGGCGTCGGTCGCATAGACAATCGCGGCCGGCACTTCGCCTCGTTCCACCAGCGCCAGCGCGGCGCGGACCGAATCGGTGCGGACCAGGCGCGGCTGGGCGACCGCCCAGCTGCCCAGCCAGGTGAGCGCCGCCTGCGCATACTTGCCGGCTGGTACATGGCTCGGGTCGCCGGTGGCGAGCCGGCCTTGCGGCCCGAGCAGCGCGCCCAGGTCGAAGCCGGGCGCGAGCGTCACGGTGCGAGGGCGGTCGGCAGGGGTCACCAGCACCAGGCGGTTGCCGAGCAGATCGGTGCGGGTCGCCGGCTCGATCAAGCGGCGCTCGGCCAGATAGTCCATCCACTGACGGTCTGCCGAGATGAACAGCTGGGCCTGCGCGCCGGCCTCGATCTGGCGCGCCAGCGTCGATGACGCCGCAAGCGAGAACCGCGGCACCTCACCGGTTGCCGCGCGGTAGCTGTGGCCGATCTCCCTCAGCGCGTCCGACAGGCTGGCGGCACCGAACACGGTCAGATCCGCCGCCGCCACGGTCGGCGCGGTGGCTGCAAAAGCGAACACGGCAAGCCAGTGGCGCAAGGTGCGCTGGATCATGAGGGCGCTCGCGGAGTGGGCGAAGCCGGCAGTCTACCGGAGCAGGTGCGGGCGCCCAGGTGGGCACAGCGCTTGCAGGCCAATGAGATCACAACAGCAGGACCGTCTTCATGGGGCCCACGACCCCGGAACGCGTCCCGTCCCGGAGACGCCGCCGCATGACTTTGTCGATCCCGCTCCGCCTGGGCCTCGGGCTCGTACCTGCATTGCTCGGCCTGCTGGTGGTGGGCGGTCTGTCGCTCGGCCGCCTGGATGCCGTCGCGAGTGACGAACGCTGGGTGACCCACACCTTCCAGGTGCTGGCCGCCGTCAACGAGACCGCCACCCAGCTGGCCGAAGCCGAGAACAACGTGCGGGGCTACCGTCTGATGGGAGATCGGCAGTTCCTGCAAAATTTCCGCACGGCCCAGACGCGCTTGCACACGTCGATCGAGACGCTGCGCCAGCTGCTCGCCGACAACCGCGAACAATCGAACCGTCTGGTCGAGTTCGAGCCCCTCGTTCAGCAGCGTCTCGACCTGCTCGAACGTCTCTCCGAGTACCGGGCACAAGGCGGCGGGAGGGAACTGTCCGAGGGGCAGGAGCTGCAGCAGGAAAGTCTTGCCTTTTCCCAGCGCAGCCGCCAGGTGCTGGGTGCCATCAGCGCCAATGAGCGCAGCCTGCTGGAGCAGCGCCGAGAACAGGCGGCTAACACCGGACGACACACGCGCCTGCTGATCACCGGCACCACCGCGCTGACCGTGTTGATCGTCGCGGTGGGATTGTGGCGCACCGCCGGCGCGATCAACCGACCCTTGCGCGAGCTGAAACAGGGCAGCGAGCGCGTGGGCAGCGGCGACTACGGCCTGCGCCTGCGCGAGTCCTCCGACGAGATCGGCCAGGTGGCGGCGATGTTCAACCGCATGACCGAACAGGTGCAGCAGCGCGAAATCCGGCTCTCCCAGGAGGACTGGATCAAGTCCAGCCTGGCGCGGTTTCTGCCGCTGTTCCAGAGCCAGTTCAAACTGGGCCAGTTCTGCCACGCGATGCTGTCGCAGCTCGCGCCGCTGATGAACGCACCTTATGCCGTGATGTACACGCGCTGCAAAAAGACCGAAACGGACGAAGAAGGGCAAGTGCTGACCCTCTGCGCGTCGTACGCGGCGGATGGCGCGCCGCAACAGCTGGCATTGGGGCAGGGGTTGGTGGGCCAGTGCGGCGTGGAGGCACGGCCGCTGCACCTGCACCCGGTTCCCGAGGGTTATCTGAGGGTCAGTTCGGCCTTAGGGTCGAGCCTGCCGGCCGAGATCCGGGTGCTGCCGGCGGTGTTCGAGGGCCATGTCAAGGCCGTCCTCGAGCTGGCCTTTCTGCAGCCCTTGTCGGAGGTCGAGGTCGAGTTCCTGGACCGGTTCATGACCAATCTCGCGGTGGTGCTGAACGGCCTGGAGGCTCGCCAGGCGTTGGAGGCGTCGCTGGCCGAGTCGCGCCGGCTGACCGCCAGCTTGCAACAGAAGCAGGACGAGCTGACCCAGTCCTACGACGAACTGGAGGCGCAGGCCGAACAGCTGCGCCAGTCCGAAGCGCTGCTGCGCGAACAACAGGAGCGGCTGAGCCAGGCCAACGAAGAGTACGAGGAAGCGAATGCCGAACTGCGGCAGAGCGAAGCGACGCTGCGTGACCAGGCGCACCAGCTGACGATGGCGTCGGCCTACAAGTCGGAATTCCTGGCCAACATGTCGCATGAACTGCGCACGCCACTCAACAGCTTGCTCATCCTGTCGCAGCTGCTGGCCGACAACCCTGAAGGTACGCTGAACGCGAAGCAAATCCAGTACGCGCGAACCATCCACGGTGCGGGCGAAGACCTGCTGGCGCTGATCAACGACATCCTGGATCTGGCCAAGATCGAGTCGGGCACGGTGCAGGTGGAGCACGAAGACGTCGAATTCGCCGAGCTGGTGCGTTCCGCCGAAAGCACCTTCCGCGCGATGGCCGATAGCAAGAAGGTGGGGTTCAAGACGCAGCTGGATGCCGGGCTGCCGGCGGGCCTCGAGAGCGATGCGCGCCGGTTGTGGCAGATCGTGAAGAACTTGCTGTCGAATGCGTTCAAGTTCACTGAGCAAGGCGAGGTGACGCTCAGCATCGCCCCCTGTGACGAGCCAGCGGGTCTCGAGCACCAGGCGGGCTCCCTGCCGTGGGTGGCGGTGGCCGTGGCGGACACGGGTGTCGGCATCGCACCTTCGCAGTTGGAGAAGATCTTCGAGTCGTTCCACCAGGGCGACCGGGGGACCGCGCGCAAGTACGGCGGCACCGGCCTCGGCCTGTCGATCAGCCGCAAGCTCGCCGAATTGCTGGGCGGCACGTTGAGGGTCGAGAGCACCTTGGGCAAGGGCAGTGTCTTTACGCTCTACCTGCCCCTGCACCCGATGCGGCGCGCCCCTGCGGCGGCGGCCGCTCCCGAAACACCGGCCGCGCCGCCGCCGCCGGCCGTGGCTGGCAGCCCGGTGCCCGCGGTCGCGCCGGCGTCCACGGGCGCGCGTACGGCTGGTGCTGCACAGCGCTCCAGCATTCTGGTCGCACACAGCGACGCCGGCTTCATCGAGCAGGTGAGCGCAGTGGCCCGGGACCGCGGCTTCGAGGCTGTGCCGGTGACGGAACTCGGTCAGCTCAAGAGCTTGTGCGAGCGGATGCTGCCGACGCTGGTGGTCCTCGAGGCGGCGATGGAGGACGAGCAGGGCTGGGTGACGCTGGGGGTGTTGAAGCAGAACGTCCGCACCCGCTCTGTGCCCGTGCACCTGGTCTGCGCGCCCGGTGACCGCGAGCGCGCCTTGTCGCTGGGAGCAGCCTCCACCCTGCCGGCGACGGGTCTCACGCCCGAGTTGCTCGAAAACACGCTGGGGCCGCACATGGAGCGACTGGCCCGACCCTATCGCACTTTGCTGGTGGTCGAGGACGATCCGGTCCAGCGCCAGGCCATCCTCGACCTGATCGGCAACGGCGATGTCTATGCCACCGGCGTCGGTGCCGGCAGCCAGGCGCTCGACGAACTGGCCCGGGCTCCCTACGACTGCGTGGTGGTCGACCTGGGCCTGCCCGACATGGAGGGTGCGGAACTGCTGGAAGCGATGCACCAGCGCTTCGGCGCGCAGTGCCCACCCGTCGTGGTCTACACCGGGCGCGAGATGACCCGTTCGGAGGAAGCCGCGTTGAAACCGATTTCGGAGGCCATCATCGTCAAGGGCGTGCGTTCGCCCGAGCGCCTGCTGGGCGAGACGGCGGTGTTGCTTAACCGCCAGGAGTCGCGGCTGCCCGAAACCAAGCAGCGCATGATCGAGCGTGGCCATCAGGACGATCCCCTGCTTTCGGGCCGCAAGGTGCTGGTGGTCGACGACGACATGCGTAACATCTTTGCCACCACGGCGGCACTCGAAGCCTACGGGATGAGGGTGCTGAACGCCGAGAGCGGGGCCGACGGTCTGCAGATCATCGAGCAAGACCCGGACATCGACGCGGTGCTGATGGACGTGATGATGCCCAAGATGGACGGCTTCGAAGCGATGCGACGTTTGCGCCTCATGCCGGGCAAGCGCACCTTGCCGGTGATCGCCATCACGGCCAAGGCCATGCCCGGCGATCGGCAACGCTGCATCGATGCCGGGGCCTCGGACTATCTGACCAAACCTGTCGACATGGACCGCCTGCGCGCCATGCTGCGCGTCTTCTTCACCGGGGTGCCAGATGCTTGAAGAGTCGCAGGATGCCACGCGTGCAGCCCTGCACGCCCTGCTCGAGGAGGTCTACCGCCACTCGGGCGAAGACTTTCGGCAATACAAGCGTCCGGCCATGCTGCGCCGTGTGCTGCGGCGCGTCGAAGCAGAGAACGCCGGGTCCTTGCAAGGCTTGCTGGAGAAAGTGCAGCGCGACCCGGATTGCCTGGCGCGACTGCGCCGAGCCCTGACACTGCACGTCACCTCGATGTTCCGCGATCCGTCCTTCTTTCGGACGGTGCGCGAGCAGGTGGTGCCGTATTTGCGCACCTATCCGCACCCGAGGCTGTGGGTGGCGGGCTGTTCCACAGGCCAGGAACTGTATTCGTATCGCATCCTCCTTGAGGAAGAGGGGCTCGGCGAACGCTGCACGCTCTATGCGACCGACCTGAGCGAGGGGGTGCTGGCCACCGCACAGGCGGGCACAGTGGATGCCTCTCTACTGAAAGATTACGAAGTGAATTACCGGGCAGCCGGCGGCAAGCGGCAGTTCCTGGACTACTTCGAGGTCGCCGAGGGGTACAGCCGCTTGCGACCGCACTTGCTCGGCAACGCCGTGTTCGCCGTGCACAATTTGGTCAGCGACATGTCCTTCAACGAGTTCCACCTGGTCTCATGTCGCAACGTCTTGATGTACCTGGATGGTGCGGCGCAGCGCCGTGCGTTCGGCGTGATACACGAAAGCCTTGCTCGGCTGGGCTTCCTCGGCCTCGGCAACAGCGAGTCGATGATGCACTCGTCGCAGCAGCGCGACTACCAGCGGCTCGAACCCAGCGAGACGCTGTTCCGGCGCCTGCGTTGATGCAGGCCGATCTTTCAAAGGCAGCCACTTCATGAGCGACAAAGACACCGTCAGCATCCTGATGGTGGACGACGAGCCGGCCAACCTGCTAGCGCTGGAGGGTGTCTTGGGGCCCCTCGGACAGCGGCTGGTGCAGGCGCAATCCGGTGCCGAGGCGCTGCGCCGGGTGCTGGATGACGATTTCGCGGTGATCCTGCTCGATGTGCGCATGCCCGACATGAGTGGCATCGAGACCGCGACGCTGATCCGGTCACGTCGGCGGTCGCAGACCACGCCGATCATCTTTCTGACTGGGCTCGAGAAAAGCCCCGAGATGATGTTCGAAGGGTATTCGGCCGGAGCGGTCGACTATCTCACCAAGCCGGTGGTGCCGGCCATCCTGCGCGCCAAGGTCGAGGTCTTCATCGAGCTGGAACGTGCACGCGCCAGCTTGAAGCGCGAGATCGAACAGCGCGAGCGTGCTGCTGGGGCACTCGAAGCGTTGAACTTGCTGCTCGAGAAGCGCAACGGCGAACTGGCCGCGGCCAACGCGGAGCTGGACGCGTTCTGCGCTGCCGTTTCGCACGATTTGCGCACGCCGCTCACCCACGTCGAAGGTTTCATCGATCTGTTGCAGGCCTCGGCCGCGTCCAAGCTCTCGCCCGGCGAGCAGCAGTACGTCGGCACCATCCGCGAGTCCACGATGCGCATGCGGCAGTTGATCGGCGAGTTCCTCCGCTTTTCGCGGCTCGGCGCCACTGAGTTGACGACCGCGCCGGTCGACATGGAAACGCTGGTGCGCGAATGCCTGGAGCAACTGCAGCCCGCCACCCAGGGGCGGCGGATCGAATGGCGGCTGGAGCCCCTGCCGCTTGCGTCCGGCGACCAGGAACTGTTGCGGCAAGTGTGGGTGAACCTGTTGTCCAATGCGGTGAAGTATTCGCAGACGCGCGACCCGGCCTGCATCACGGTCACGGGTGAGGTCACCGGCGACGAGGTGGTCTACCGCGTCACCGACAACGGCGTCGGCTTCGATCCGGCACGCGCCGGCCGGCTGTTCAGCGCCTTCTACCGTCTGCATTCCGGGTCCACCTTCGAAGGGGTGGGCGTTGGCCTCGCCTCGGTCAAGCGCATCGTGCAGCGCCACCATGGCAGGGTCTGGGCCGACAGCGCGCCCGACCAGGGGGCAACCTTCTGCTTTGCGCTGCCGCGCGGGGTCGAGCCCGGCTCGCCGGCCCGCTGAGCGGCCGCCGCATGGGCGCGGTCGGCTTTGTACACTCGCCCCATGCCTCAACACATCGGTATCGTCGCCTGCTCAGCAGAAGGCGCGGCGCTTTGCTATCGCACCATCTGCGCCGAAGGGGCGCGCCTGCTCGGCCCCCACGCCCACCCGGAAGTGTCGCTGCACTCGCACTCGCTGGCCGACTACGTGGCATGTCTGGGCCAGGGCGATCGGCAAGGCGTCGCGAGCTTGATGCTGTCGTCTGCGAACAAGCTGGCGCAAGCCGGCGCGCAATTCCTGATCTGCCCCGACAACACCATCCACGATGTGCTGCCCGATGTGCGGACCCGCTCGCCCCTGCCCTGGCTCCACATCGCCGAGGTGGTCGCGGCAGAGGCGGCGCGGTGCGGATTCCGGCGTGTCGGCTTGACGGGCACGCGCTGGCTGGTCGACAGCGAGGTGTACCCGGGCCAGCTGGCGCCCCACGGGGTCGATTGGAGACGGCCGAATGTCGCCGAGCGCGACGAGATCAACCGCATCATCCTGGACGAGCTGGTGTACGGCGTGCTCAAGCCCCAGGCGCTGGCTTACTTCCGGCAAGTCGTCACCCGTCTGCGCGACGAGGACGGCTGTGACGCAGTGGTCCTCGGGTGCACCGAGATCCCGTTGCTCGTCGGCGACACCCAGCTGCCGCTGCCGGCCTTGGATTCGACCCGGCTGTTGGCGCTCGCAGCGCTGCGGCGCGCCCTGCAAGCATGAGCGTCGCCTCGCTGCGCAAAAGCGGTCGCCTTGCAGTCCGAGCACCGAGGTGACTGACCGACCGCTGGCGGTCGTCCTTGTCGAGGCGGCGGACGGGCGGGCGCGCCCCTGTGATGGCAACGCGCTTGTCGCGCCGGCGGAAGCCGGGCAGGATGCAAGCCACGCCAAGGCGGCCCTCCGTGGCGTCCGCAGTGCGGGGCTGAACCCGTCGGGGGCACACGGACCGGGCCGGTTCACGTCACAGGCGCAACGGCTTGCCGGATGCCGGTCACCTCAGGCCGAGTCGCGCGGCACGGTTGTCTCCTGACCTCGCCTGGCTCGCGTCGTGGGGCGAAGCCGCCCGGCGCGCTCGTCGCGGGCCTGTTCTTGGCCGCTTGTCACCTCGACCTTCAACCGCTTCTGCACCGGAGCTGCCCATGACCGATCGTCCCCTTACCGAAACCCAACGCCAGGTTCTCGAGCACGCCATCGACCACACCGAGGGTCGTATCGAGTGGTTCCCGCCGCAGGTCAAGGGGGCGGCCCGCAGCCGTGTGTTGCGCAGCCTGTTCAACCGCGCGCTGGTCATCACCGACGGCGCGAACTGGCGGGTCGCCGTGCAGGCCTATGACCTGTTGGGCCGCGAACGACCCAAGCATCACCGCGTCGACCCCTTCGAGGAACTCGACCGCTTGCTGGCGGTCGCGCAAGCGTTGTGGGAACTCGAGCAGCACAAACCCAAGTTGCACGAGCCGCTCCGTCCTTACGGTGGTGATGCGGCGCGTCGTCGGGCCGCGCCGCTCGTCGCGGCGTCGTCGGTGGCGCCGGGGTGGGCGAGCCGCGCAACCTGAGGTCCGCGCAGCACCGAGGGTGTCGCTCGCAGCCAGCCGAGCGATCTCGCGTGCCGAGAGGGGCCGCCGTGCCCCAACCTTTGCGGGCGGCCGTGAAGACCGCTTGACCGGTCCTGTTCCGGCTCCTACTATGACGATCGGTCTAGATGGCGCCGCAACGGGGCGGCGACCGGGCCGGGTCGAGGAGACGACATGCACGACGACACCACGGTGGTCAGCCGCCAAGCGCTGGAGCAGGCCATAGAACGCAGCCCCTTCACACGCTGGGCCGGCACCCGGCTCGGACATTACGCCGCGGGCGAGGTAGAGATCGAGATCGACGTGCGCCCCGAGATGGCGCAGCACCACGGCTTCGTGCACGGCGCGCTGGTCGGCTACCTGGCGGACACGGCGTGCGCCTGGGCAGCGGCGTCGACCGTCGGCGATGTCGTGACCTCGGAATACAAGCTCAACTTTCTGGCGCCGGCCCGCGGTGAGCATCTGCGTGCGGTGGGGCAGGTGATCAAGAGCGGCTCACGCCAGGTGGTGGTGCGCGCGGATGTCTATTGCCGCCAGGCCGGCAGCGAGAAGATCGTGGCGACGGCTTTGGCGACCATCGCCCGGGTGTGACGCACAGGCGGGGGCGCGGCGCCCTCAGGGCTGCCGCAGCGCTGCGTCGATCACCAGACCGAGCTCGGCCACGGCGTCGTCGATCGGCTGGCGCGAGCGGGTGACGCGTGCCTGGATCAGCGCCCCCTCGATGGCGGCGATGGTCAACTGGGCGACACGTTTCGCGCGCGTGGCCTCGCATCCCAGCGACGTCAATCGAGCGTCGAACACGCCGGCCCAGGCCGAAAGCGCAGCGCTGCCGCATTCAGCCACCGGCGGAACGTCTGCCGCCAGTTCGAGCAGCGTGGTGGTGATGGGGCAGCCGTCCCGGAAGCCGGACGCTTCGATCCAGTCGCCGAGCAGGCGGGCATATGCGCGCAGCAGATCCTTGGGATGCGGATGCTCTTGTGCCAGCTCGAGCAGCGTGCGGTGCACCTGCTCGCCGGCGAAGCGCACGGTCTCGACGGCGATCTGCTCCTTGCCCCCGGGGAAGTAGTGGTACAGCGAGCCGCGCGGTGCCCCGCTGTGCTGCAAGATCTCCTGCACGCCGGTGCCGCTGTAGCCATGCCGCCGGAACAGCAGCGTGGCGGAGGCCACCAGGGCGTCTCGGTGTTTGGGTGTGGCTGCCATGGGGAGGCGTTGCAGGGCCGGGGGACTGTGAGTCTACAGAAGTGCGACGCGGTGCTCTTGCTTCTATGCCGCTGCGACCAGCACGGCGAACAGGATCAGGTAGGCCAACACGCCGGCGAACAACAGCCCGGTGCTGGTGATGATCCGACGCCCCTCCTTGCGGAAGCTCAGCGCGCCCGCCGCCGAGAAGATGCGCTCCTCGTTGCCGTCGAACGCCGCGCCGCGCCAACGTCCGAGACTCACGACACGGACCGCCACCCTCCCGGTGCCGATCAGCACCAGCTCGATCACCGCCTCCACCAACCCATCGCCCACGTCCAGCCCTTTCGCAGGCCTCAGTGTAGGTGTGGTCGGGCGCGCTGACGCGTCACGCCGCTAACGCACCGGTCGAGCTCTCGCGCCTCCCCCCTGTGACGACGACCCTATGAGGGGTTCAGTTCGTCGCGCGCTACCCAGCCCGACACACCGCCTGCGGTGCGAACCGACACCGCCAAATCCTCTGCGACATCCGGGGCTGCGACGACCTCGAGGTGGGCCGGTGCCGCCAGCGCCACCGGCACCACACCCATGCGGCCCTGTACCACGTCATACACGTCGCTTGCCGTCGCATAGACCGCCACCACCTGTCCCAGGGCAGGGGGGACTCGAGGGTCGTGCGTGCGGCAGCCGAGCATCGGTGTCGACAGCATCGCAGCGCACAGCAGCATGCCGAGCGTGCGACGCGGACGTTGCACCGCGGTTCTTAAATGAGCGCCTGTGCTTGCAATGCGCATGGTGTGGGTGTTGATCGAGGGCTGGGGCATGCACTGGGTGCGAAAACGCCGCGAGGGACACGGCCTCGGAGGTGCCGGCATTTTGTCTTGGCCTTCCGAGACGGTGCGGCCCCGGTACAACGGCCTGCCGACAAACGGTCGCAAATCGGACCTCAGGCGGATGTCATTCCATTGACTGTTGGGTAGCAAACGGTGAATAGCGCAAACAAATGAGTTCGTGACCGAACCGGGGCGAATGCGGGCGGCGTCGTGAGGTTGGAACCCGAAGGACAAGTGAGCGCGCGCTGAGCAGCGTGACCGGCTTACCAAATCCCACAAACTCGGTGCGAAGGCGGTGGTCCGGCTTCTACGATCGGCCCCTGTTGCTTACGCCAAGCTGAATTCGGCGCGCAGTGTTGGAGGTGCGCGCGGCGTAGGCACGAAGGCGAGGCGGCAGGTGAGGAGCACCTGCTGTCGCAGCCGCGAACCGTCGGGAGTCGCGGCCGCCGGGTTTCGATCCATACAACAACGAAAGGTTCTCAGATGCAAGAAGCAGGGCGCGCCATGCATGGCGCATGGCACGGAGCGACGTTGTCGCTGATCTTCATGGCCGTGCTCACGGCTTGCGGCGGCGGCTCTTCCGGGTCCGCCTCGAAGGTCGACGCGACGCACACCGGCCATCACCATCCCAGTCCCGGCGACACCAGCACGGTGCAACCGGCGGCACCGCCGACCCCGGGTGCCACCTACTATGTGCGCGACGGCAAGCTGTACGACCCCTGCGGCGAAGCCGTGGTGCTGCGCGGCGTGAACAAGATGGCGGTGTACCAGGACCGGGCTGGAAACTCCTTCCCGGAGATTGCCCAGGCCGGTGCGAACGTCGTTCGGTTCATGTGGAACACGCAGGTGCCTGCGTCGGAAGCCGTGCAGACGCTGCAGCGCGCCGTGGACTCGCATCTGATCCCGATGTGGGAGCTGCACGACGCCACGGGCAACTTTGCCCGGCTCGCGCAGATCGAGGCTTACTGGACCGCGCCGGAGACGATCGCAGTGCTGCGCCAGTTTGAATCGCGTTTGCTGCTGAACATCGCCAACGAGGCCGGCAACGAGGTGAGCGACGAGGAGTTCGTCTCCACCTACACCCGCATCATCGGCCGGTTGCGCACGGCGGGCCTGCGCATGCCCTTGGTGGTCGATGCCGCCGGCTGGGGCCGCAACGTCGAGCAGCTGCTGCGCGTCGCGCCGCGCCTGCAGGCCGCCGACCCGTTGCACAACCTGGTCTTCTCGTGGCATCCGTACGACTCGGGCAACGAGCAGGCAGCGCGCATCACGTCGGCGTTCAATGCCGCGGTGACGGCGAAGATCCCGCTGATCGTCGGCGAGTTCGGCCCGGTCACGCCCGGCGCCTGCTCGCAGTCGGTGCCTTACCAACACATCATCCGGCAGGCCCAGACCTACGGCATCGGCTACCTGCCCTGGTCTTGGGACGGCCACAGCACCGAATGCCCGGGGCCTGACGGTGCCTCGCTCTTCAGCATGGTGAGCGACGGCATCCACCTGTCCACGTTGAAGCCGGGATGGGCGACCGAGGTGGTGTCGAGCGACGCTGCCAGCATCCAGAAGACCTCCAAGCGCACCCACTTCCAGACCTCGGGCAGTTGTGCCGCAAAGCCGCCAGCGCCGCAGCAGTGGGTTCACGTCGCGAATGAAGGGGCGAGCTTTACCGTCAGCGGGACACGGCAGGTGCGCTACGGCAAGAACAGCACGTGGGTCTACAAGACGGTCTCGGGCACGCAACGCTGCACCAACGAGTTTTTCGGCCGCGACCCGTTGAGGGGCGTGCACAAGGTGTGTGAAGTCGCCACCGCGGCGAGCACGCCGACGCCCACACCCACCCCCACCCCCACCCCCACGCCGACGCCGACGCCGACGCCGACGCCCACCCCCGCTCCCGCTCCCGCGCCGGAGCAGTGGACGAGGATCGCGTATGAAGGGGCGACCTTCACGGTGACCGGCAGCAAGCAGGTGCGCTACGGGAACAACACGTCCTGGGTGTCCAAGACGGTCTCCGGTACCCAGCGCTGCAGCAACGAGTTTTTCGGACGTGACCCGCTGCCCGGCGTAGGCAAGGTGTGTGAAGTCAACAACTCGTCGAGCACGCCGACGCCGAACCCGACGCCCACCCCCACACCGAACCCGACGCCGACGCCGACGCCGACGCCCAACCCCCACGAGGGTCATGGGCCGATGATCAACAACGCGTTGATCCCCACCGGTTCGGCCGGCATCGGCGAGGAGCGGCTCTTCCCGACCAGCGAGCGGCCTTCCACGCCGGCGGACGGCGTCGGCGCCTTCCGCACGATGTGCGAGTTCAGCCACATGGCCTATGACGATCCCATCGTCTTCCCCGGTCAGCCTGGCAAATCGCACTTGCATGTGTTCTTCGGCAACACGGGTGTCAACGCCCACTCGACCGCGGACAGCATCGCACGGACCGGCAACTCCACCTGCCGCGGCGGCACGATCAACCGTTCGGCCTATTGGGTGCCGGCGATGATCGACACCCGCGAGGGGCGACCGCTCAAACCGATGGACAGCCATTTCTATTACAAGAGCGGCTACTACGGCATCGCACCGCGAGACATCCGTGCCATTCCGCAAGGACTGCGCATGATCGCCGGCGACGCGAAGAACGATGGACCGCGGGGGCCGCACCGCTACAAGTGCGTTGGCGAGGGGGCGGATGCGATGTACTCGCAGGCGATCCCGAACTGCCCCGTGCGCTCGGAGCTGTGGCTGGAGATCGAATTCCCGCAGTGCTGGGACGGCCGCAACCTCGACTCCGCGGATCACAAGAGCCACATGGCGTATCCGTCCGCCGGACGCTGCCCGGCCACCCACCCGGTGGCGATCCCGGTGATCACCTTCAACATCCGCTACCTGGTCACCGAAGCGGGTGCACCGCAGCGCTGGCGGCTGAGCTCGGACATGTACGACCCGTCCAAGCCGGGCGGCTACTCGGCGCATGCCGATTGGTGGAACGGCTGGAAGTCGGACATCATGGACGCCTGGATTCGCGGTTGCGACCAGGCCGGGCTGGACTGCCACTCCCACCTGCTCGGCGACGGCAGGATGATGTAAGTCGGCTGCGGGCGTCGCGTGAGTGACTGCCCATCTCGTGGCTTGCACAACGAAGCGCCGCCCTCTGGGCGGCGCTTTCTTTTTGTGGGCTCCAGCCGGACTCGGGTGAGGCGGTGGCATGGAAAAATCGGCGCCGAGCGGCCATCGCGGAACACCTGCTGCAGTGAGGCGGGTACACGGGGGCTGCATCTCAACCAGGAGTCCCCGTGCCCACCTCAGATCCTGCGGCAGCCCACGTGTGCTGCCGCCATCGACAAGCCGGTCGCCGGCGACCGCTCGCATGAAGACGCACTGGCGGCGCCTGGCCTTGGCCCGGCAGGGCCTGATGTCGCCGCAGCCCTTCGGCAAGGGGCTGGCCGGCGCCTGCCGGGCGATCGAACATCTGGGCTATGTGCAGATCGACAGCTTGTCGGTGGTCGAGCGGGCGCACCACCACACCTTGTGGGCGCGCGTGCCGGGCTACCGGCCGGAACACCTGACCGGCCTGATCCGCGAGCGGCGTGTCTTCGAATACTGGTTCCATGCCGCGTCCTACCTGCCGATGCGCGACTTCCGTTTCGCGTTGCCACGCATGTCGGCCTACCGCAGCCGAACCCATCACGGCGACCCGCGCCTCGCGCAGGAGATCCTGGCCCGGGTGCGAGGGGAGGGGCCGCTGCGGGTGCGTGATCTCGAGTCGCGCCAGGACGGGCCCGGCAACTGGTGGAACTGGGGACCGGGCCGGCGCGCGCTCGACCAGTTGTTCATGCAGGGCGACCTGATGGTGCGGGAGCGCAACGGCATCGAGAAACTCTACGACCTGACCGAAAACGTCTTGCCGGCCGGCCTGGATCTGCGCGAGCCCACGCTGCCGGAGTACGCCGAGCACCTGCTCGACACCACGCTCCGGGCCCACGGCGTGGTCACCTGGAAGCAGGTGCTGCACCTGAAGACGGGCCAGCCGCTGAAGGAGGCCATGCGAGGCGTGATCCGCGACAGGATGGCGCAGCGTCGCCTCGTCGCGCTGCACGACGATGGCCTGTCCGACGGCTACGCCGAGCCCGACGCGCTGGAGCGCGTGCCGAAGGCCGCGGCCAGCCGGGTTCGTCTGTTGTCACCGTTCGACAACGCCGTGATCCACCGGGACCGGCTGAGCCAGTTGTTCGGGTTCGACTACCGGCTCGAGTGTTACGTGCCGGCGCCCAAGCGCCGGTTCGGCTATTTCTGCTTGCCCGTGATCTACGGCGATCGGTTCATCGGACGGGCCGATTGCAAGGCGCATCGCGCCGAAAAGCGGTTCGAGGTGCTCAGCCTGCACCTGGAGGACCGGACGGTGGACGTCGACCTGTTCCTGCCGAGCCTGGCCGAGGCGCTCCAACCCCTGGCGGCGTTCAACGGGTGTGAGGTCGTGCAAGCCGAGGCCCTGCGGGCGACGCCACGCGCCGGGCGCGCGGGGGCAACGGCGAGCGTGACGCGCGCAAGGCGGGCCTGAGCCGACGCGCGCCTGCGCACGGGCTCGCCCCGCGCTCCGGTTATTCGCCGGCGCCTTCCTCTGCCTTCTGTGGCCGCCTTGCCCGAGTGGAGGTCTTGCGAGACGCCCGCTTGGCGGCGGCTCGGGCGGGCGGGGCCGCCTCGGCTTGAGGGGCCGGCGGGGCCTCGGGTTCCACGGCGGGCATCGGCGCGGCGGGCGTCTCATCAGTCGACGGCTGTTCCCGTGCTGCCGACGTCTTCTTGCCTGCCGTCTTGCGGCCGGTGCGGCGCTTGCTCGCCGCCGGCGGCGCTTCGACCGCCGTAGGCGCAGCTTCGGCGCTGGCCGACGTGCCGGCAGCCTCGGGCGGCCGCGGCGGTTCAACCGCCGGCGCGCGGGTTTCGGCGTCCGGTGCGGCCGGGAACACGGGGCCGAGCGGCGCGGCCGTGTTGGCAGCGGCTGCAGGGGCGGCGGCCCGGCCGTTGCCTCGGCCCCGCCGTCCGGAAGAGGGGACGGCCGGTGCGGCGGGTGTGTCGCCGCGCGGCGCCCCGCCGTGGCCACGGTACACATAGGTGTTGGACTTCTCGTCGCGACCGACTTCGAGCAGGCCGCGCGACTGCGCCTCGTCGAGCAGGCTGCCGAAGGTCCGGAAGCCGAAATACGATTCGTTGAAGTCCGGCCTGCGGCGCTTGATCGCATCCTTGAGCACCGAGGCCCAGATCTTGCCGCTGTCGCCCCGCTCGGACACCAGGGCCTCAAAGGTCTCGAGCGCCATTTCGATGGCCTTGCTCTTGCGTGCTTCGGTCTCTTCCCGCCGGCGGCGGTCTTCTTCGGGCGAGCGCTTGGGGCCCGGCTCCGCTTCCTGCGGGCTGCGCTTGGCGGCGGCGCGCTGGCCTTCGCGGACCAGGTCGTCATAGAAGATGAACTCGTCGCAGTTGGCGATCAGCAGGTCGGAGGTCGATTGCTTGACACCGACGCCGATCACCTGCTTGGCGTTCTCGCGCAGCTTCGAAACCAGCGGCGAAAAATCGGAGTCGCCGCTGATGATCACGAAGGTGTTGACGTGCGATTTGGTGTAGCAGAGGTCGAGCGCGTCGACCACCAGCCGGATGTCGGCCGAGTTCTTGCCGGACTGCCGCACGTGGGGAATCTCGATCAGCTCGAAGTTGGCCTCGTGCATCGCCGCCTTGAAACCCTTGTAGCGGTCCCAGTCGCAATACGCCTTCTTGACCACGATGCTGCCCTTGAGCAGCAAGCGCTCGAGCACACGCTTGATGTCGAACTTGTCGTACTTGGCGTCGCGCACGCCCAGCGCGACGTTCTCGAAGTCGCAGAACAGCGCCATGCTGGTGTTTTCGGGGTTTGAAGCCATAGAGTCGCTTTGGGTGAGAAGTAGGCATGCTAGCGCGTTCGCGCTCAGGCGCTGTGGCAGGGCGTGTCCGATGCCTGCACCGGGCGGATCGCCGCGCCGTAATCGCGTTGCGGCCTGGGGCATAAGCCGTATCCCTAAGCACGCCGAGGGCCCTCGCAGATGGCCTGAAGCGGGTGCGGCCGCAGCTCGTGACAAGTTCCCCGTTTCGCCGTTGATCTGCCGCAATGCGACCTTCCAAATTCCCTACGCGGCCCAACCGGCCCTTAACCCCCGCAGTGCCCTGCCGAAGATGACGCCTGAAGCCGCGGCGGCGTAGCGGACGGCGGCAACCCCGCCGCTCCAGCGCCTGTCGCTGTCATCTCGATATCAAGGCATCAACATGAGCATCACAAATCTCAAGATAGGGTCCCGGCTGGCACTGGCCTTCTCGGTCGTCATTGCGCTATTGCTGGTCATCCTCGGCGTCGGCGTGTCGGTTCTCGGCCAGCTTAGCTCTGCGATGGACAGTGCGGTCGACGATCGTTATGCCCAGATCGCGATGAGCAACACCATCAAGTCGATGGGTGACAAGGGTGCGCTCACGATCGGGCGTCTGCTGCTGTCCAGCACGCCCGAGCAGGCGAAGAAGTACATGGACGAGTACGCCCTCATCCGCAAGGCGAACACCGAAAACCTCGCCAAGCTCGAGAAGATGGTGCATTCGCCCGAAACCAAGGCGATCTTCGAAGAGCAGAGCAAGGCGCGCAAGGAGTACGGCGTTGTGGTCCGCAAGGTCTTCGACCTGATCGCGAAGGATCAGCGCGAAGAAGCGCTCGCGGTGTACCAAAACGAAATGCCCGGGCCGCAAGCGCGCTACTACGCCCTGATCGACAAGATGGTCGACCACCAGGCGCAGAACATGACCACGGCCGCCGCCGAAGCGCGCAACAGCGCGAGCCAGGCGAAGATCCAGATGGTGCTGGCCTCGCTGGTGGCAATGCTGCTGGGCGCAGGCACCGCGTTCTACATCACCCGTTCCATCACGCGTCCGATCCAGCGCGCTATCGGGCTGGCCGAGTCGGTCGCCGCCGGCGACCTGACCCATCGGGTGCAGGTCGAAGGCAAGGATGAGGTCGCGCGCCTGATCAACGCCCTGCAGCACATGGTGCAGAGCCTGCACGGCATCGTGTCGCAAGTGCGCACCGGCGCCGACACGATCGCCGGCGCCGCCCACGAGGTGTCGCAGGGCAACCTCGACCTGTCGTCGCGCACCGAGCAGCAGGCGGGCGCGCTGCAGCAGACCGCGTCGGCGATGGAGCAGCTGACGTCGGCCGTCAAGCTGAGCGCCGATGGTGCGAGCGAGGCGAGCAAGTCGGCGGTGTCGGCTTCCCAGATCGCCGCCCAGGGTGGCCAGGTGGTGGGTCAGGTCATCGACACGATGGGCTCGATCGCCACGTCGTCCAAGCGCATCGTGGAGATCATCGACGTGATCGACGGCATTGCCTTCCAGACCAACATCCTGGCCTTGAACGCAGCGGTCGAAGCCGCCCGGGCCGGCGAGCAAGGCCGCGGTTTCGCGGTGGTGGCCGGCGAGGTTCGCAGCCTGGCCCAGCGCAGCGCGCATGCCGCCAAGGAAATCAAGACGCTGATCGACGCCTCTGTCGAACAGGTCGACAAGGGCAGCAAGATGGTCGAAGAGGCCGGCGCCACGATGGACCAGGTGGTGACCAGCATCCAGCAGGTCAGCAGCATCGTGGCCGAGATCAGCGCCTCGAGCCGCGAGCAGAGCCTGGGCATCGAGCAGGTCAACGCGACCATCCTGCAGATGGACGATGCGACCCAGAAGAACGCCCGCATGGTGGAGCAAGGCACGGCTTCGGCCCGCGCCATGCATGACCAGGCCAAGCAGCTGACCGACATGGTCAGGACCTTCGCGCTCTGAGCCGCTTGACCGCCACCCCGCCGACACAGCGTCGGCAGGGGCAGGCGAGAGCAGGGCAGGAGACGCACGCCGAGCCCCGGCTCGGCGATCGGGTGGGCAGTGCCGTTGCGACGACGCGCGACGCGCATTGCCCGTATGCGGGACATCACGACGACGAAGCGGCGCCAGCGTGAGCGCCGCCGCGTCGTGAACGACCCATGGAGCTGCGGCTCCACATTCTTTTGGTCAGTGAGACCCATGTCTACAGATACGCTTTTGGCGGACGGCGCGCTGCAAGGCCACCGCTCCCAGACCGATTCGATCACCACCAGCGCCGCGGGTGCTCTCGCGGCCGCCGGTCTCGAGGCCGCTGTGCAGCGCTTCGTCGCCGCGCACCGGCGCGAAGGCCACCGCTTTGCCGCGCTCGACCCGCTCGGCGTGGCCAAGCCGATGGACGCGCAAGGCCTGGCGCCGGCGCGGTTCGGCCTGGCGCTCACCGACACCTTCGGCGGTGCCGGCAAGGGGTGGCTGGGCACGCACCAGGTGCAGGAGCTGGACCGGCGGCTGAAGGCAGCGTATTGCAGCGCGCTGGCGCTGGACTGCTCTGCGGTGCGCGACGAAAGCCGCTGCGAATGGCTGTATGCCAAGATGGAAGCCACCGCGGGCTTGGGTGCCGCGGCCGGCGGCAAGGCGCTGCTCGACCGTTTGATCCGCGCCGAAACGTGGGAGCAACACGTGGCCGAGCGCTTCCCGGAGGCGAAGCGCTTCTCGCTCGAAGGATGCGAGACGCTGGTGCCGCTGCTCGACGCCTTGATCGCCGAGGCGGCGGCGCAAGGCTTGAGCCACATCTTCATGGGCATGCCGCACCGCGGCCGTGTCAACGTGCTGGTGAATGTGCTGGGCATGGCCCCGGCCGACATCCTCGACTATTTCGACCCGGCGTCGCCCAACCCGGAGAAGCACCACGACTTGGTGTATCACCTGGGGGCGTCGCACGTGGTGTCGACGGCGCAGGGTGAGGTGTCGGTGCAGCTGTCCTACAACCCGTCGCACTTGCAGAGCGTCTACCCGGTCGTGACCGGCATGGCGCACGCCAGCCAGGCGCTCGACACGCCGCGCCGCGGCACCCGTGCGATGGCGCTGGTGCTGCATGGCGACGCCGCGTTCGCCGGCCAGGGTGTGGTGATGGAAACCTTGGCGATGTCGCAGAAGCCGGGCTATTCGGTCGGCGGCACGGTGCATGTGATCATCAACAACCAGGTCGGCTTCACCGAACTGAACATGATGAACGCGGCTCAGGCGCGCTATTGCACCGATGTCACGCGCATGGTGGACGCGCCGGTGTTGCGCGTCAACGCCGACGTCCCTGAGCAGGTCCTGCGCGCGGCGGCGATCGCGGTCGAATACCGCAACACCTTCGGCAGCGATGTGGTGATCGATCTGATCGGCTACCGCCGCCTCGGCCACTCCGAGCACGACATGCCGACGCTCACCAACCCGCGCGGTTCTGCGACCACGCAGGGCAAGCCGTCGGTGGTGGCCGTGTATGGCGATGCCCTGGTGGCGGCGGGCGTGGCCTTGAAAGCCGAGATCGGGGCCCACATTGCGGCCAGCCGGTCGGCGGCGATTGCGGCCTTCAGCGCGCCGGAGCGCCGGGGCGACGACAGCGTGGCAGCGACGCGCTCGCCGGCACCGGAAGCGGCCCCGCTCACGCATGCAGCGCTGCGCGCTGCGGTGCAGGAGATGACGCGCTTGCCCGCTGGTTTCGAGCCGCATGTGCACATTCGCAAGCTGATCGAGGGGTGGCATGCTGTCGCGAACGGCGAGGCCGCCACCGCCGACTGGTGTTTCGCGGAAAACATGGCCTATGCCTCGGTGCTGGGCGCTGGCGTCGACGTGCGCGTCGCGGGGCTGGACGTGCGCCGCGGCACCTTCATGCACCGTCACGCTGTGTGGCACCACCAGGCGCCGCAGCCGGCCGGGCAAGAGGAGTTCATTCCGCTGCAGCAACTGGGCACCACCGGGCGCTTCGACATTGCCAACTCGGTGCTGTCGGAAGAGGCGGCCTTGGGCTTCGAGTACGGCTACAGCGTCCAGGCCTCGCGGGCGCTGACGGTTTGGGAGGCGCAGTTCGGCGACTTCGTCAACGGCGCCCAGGTGTATGTCGACCAGTACATCAGTGCCGGCGAAGACAAGTGGGGCTATCGCTCGGCTCTGACGATGCTGTTGCCGCACGGGCACGAAGGTGTGGGCCCGGAGCATTCCAATGCCCACCTCGGCCGCTTCCTGTCACTGTGCGGTGACAACAACCTGCGAGTGGCCTACCCGTCGACCTCGGCACAGATGTTCCACCTGCTGCGTCGCCAGGCCTTTTGCGAAACGCGCAAGCCGCTGGTGGTGATGACGCCCAAGGTCAAGCTCTACAAGGAGCCCGGCTCGCATTCGCCGGTGCAGCACTTCCTCGAAGGCGAGTTCCAGCCGGTGCTGGATGATGACCTGGTCGGGCCGGTCGGCGAGGTGACGCGTTTGGTGCTGTGCAGCGGCAAGCTGTACTACCAGCTCGAGCGCGCGCGCCGCGAGCACGCCTGCGCCGACGTGGCGCTGGTGCGGGTGGAGGAGCTGTATCCGTTCCCGACCGACGTGCTGGCCAAGGTGCTGCGCCGCTACCCGGCGCTGCGCACGGTGGTGTGGGCGCAGGAAGAGAACCTGCACCACGGCGCGTGGTCGTTCGTGCGCGATGACATCAGCCAGGCCTGCCCGGCCGGCGTCGAGCTGCGTTGTGTCGCAAGGCCCAACACCGCCTCGGGAGCGACGTCCTCTTACGCCGTGCACGGCCGCGAGGAGCGTGAGCTGGTGGCGAAGGCCATGGGGCTGGCGCCGACGGCGCGCTGAAGCGGGCGCGCGATCACGCGCAAGCCGCAAGAAAGAAGGGGGCCTCGGCCCCCTTCTTGTTTTACAGCCGTCGCAACGCTGTCGATCAGGGATAGCTGATCACGTTCTGCGGAACGGTCTGCACACCTTGCGCGGTGCCGCCGACGTTGTTGACGACACGCGTGATGGTGCCCACGCCGCCCAGCGAGACGGTGAACACGTTGTGCAGTCGCACCCCCGGCGTGTTGGGCACCTCGAAGCCGTGGTAGAGGTTCACGCTCGGGTTGACGTTGAAGTAGCAGTACGAGCCCATGCCCCAGCCTTCGTGCGTCTTCACATGGTCGGCCACCTTGTAAGCGGCATAACCGTTGCCGGCCGAACTCATCCAGACCGATTGATTCGGCACGTCGTACGGCTTCTCGTTCTGGAAGAAGATGGTCTTGCCGTTCTCACCGTTCCAGATCACCTCGTACTTCTCGTAGTGCTCGACGAACAAGCCGGTGGCCAGCACGTGGCTGCCGTTGACGATCACGCCCGTGTCGCCCGGGTTGACGGTCCAGCCGGTCGGCGCGCTGCCGTGGTCGGCGCGCCAGGCCCAGATGTGGTCGATGATGGTGTCGGCGCTGTTGACGATCAGGCTGGTGGTCGCCTTGCCCGCGACCGCACCGCCGATGCGGAAGAACACGTCCTGCACCGTGGTCGGGTTGGTGGCATGGCGGGTGGTCGAGCCCTGTGTGCCGACGGTCAGCAGCGACGGGCTGTTGACCGTACCGGCATCGAACAGCAAGCCGGCGATCTTCACACCGTCCACGTCGGCCACCGTCATCGCGGTCACGCCGTTCTCAGGCATCAGCGTCGGGAAGCCGATGCCCAGCACCACCGTGTTGGGGCGCGTCACCTTGATCGTCTCGCTCAGGCGATAGGTGCCGGGCGTGAAGAACAGGTTCAGGCCCTGGGCCAGGGCGGCGTTGAGGGTGGCCGCCGTCACGCCGGGCTTGGCGACATAGAACTGGCTCATCGGGATCGAGCTGCCGGCGGTGGTGCCGCTCACCCAGCTGGCACCCGAGGCGTTGGTGCGCAGGGCGGGCACGAACACACGGTACTTGCCGGTGCTGTCGATGTACAGGAACGGCTTCTCGCGCGACACCGGCGTGGTGGGGAGCGAGGTGTACGGCGGCGCGGAGCCCCACACGGCCGGGAAGCTGGTGGCCGGTGCGCCGCTCACGCCCGAGAACACGATGTTCCAGACGCCGTCGTACCAGACGCCGATGTTGCTGTCGCGGGTGTACCACTGCTGCTGCGAGCCCGAGGAGATCGAGCCATCGACCTTGCTGTCGGCGAGATAGCCGCCGCTCGCGTAACCCTGGCCGTGGTCCTGGTTCGACGGGCCCAGGTGCAGGTTGCCGATGATGTGCACGCGGCGCATCGGCGCGGCTTGCGACACGGCCCAGCGGTTGGTGCCGCCGGTCGGCATCAGTGCGAAGTTTTCGGCGGAGCGCCAGAAGTTCTGCGTCGCGTTGCCGGCATCGCCGTAGTTCCAGCCGCTGTCGACGTTGACGTTGCCCTGGATGGTCACGTCGTCGGGCTTCTGGCCGAGGCCGATGATGGAGGTGTAGAAGCCGAGGTTGGCCCAGATGCCCGAGTACTTGCCCGGCTTGAACAAGAAGGCATGGCGCTGTGTGCCGAACTGCGCCGTCGGGCTCAGCAACTGCGGGTTGAACGCGGCGTCCAGGCGCGACTGGATGGTGGAGGACGGCGTCGACGGGTCGAACACCTGCACGTTGGGGCCGAAGTCCGGCGTGTCGGAGGTCGGCAGGCCGGTGCCGGATTTCTTCACCCGGAACGACGACACGAGGTTGTCGAAGTCGCCGAGGCTGCCGGCGTCCGCCGTCAACTTGCGCACGCGCCCGATGTAGTTGGCGTGCTCGAACAACTCGATCTCGTAGCCCGACTGGACCTTGACCGACGAGATCTTGTCGTTCCAGGCGGCGCCGACAAAGGCGCTGTCGGCCCCGGCGCAATAAGAGCCGCCGCCGTAAGACGCGTTCTCGTAGAAGCACGCCGGCCCGGTGTCCGGCGGCGGCGGCGAGACGGGGCCGCCGCCATTCACGGTGTAGGTCAGCGTGGGCGTGTCGTAGGCGGGGGTGCCGTTGTTGTAGGTGAACGAATAGCTGATGACGTTGCCGGTCGACACGGGCACCCGCTGCTCGTAGCGCAGCGCCGAGGCCACGTAGTTCATCCGCACGTTCTGTTGCGCGCCGTTGTTGACGCGGTAGTGCACGTCGACCCAGCTGGTGTTGACGCTCGATTTGAACCAGAGGGTGGCGGTGCTGCCGGAAACGGCGACGCCCTGCGTGTAGTCGGCTGCTTGAACGGCGCCGGCGAAGGACAGGACGGCCAGCGCCCAGCCGCACCAAGGTGCTCGAGAGCGGGGCGCGCGAACCCGCGGTGCGTGAAGTCGGGGGTGATGCATGATGGCCTTGAAAGGTGGTGGTGGGTCGATGTCTCCGTCGGGACCCGCTGACGCCGGTGTCGGTCGGATGGGACTGGGGTGCGGAAGGCCCGCGCCTTTGAAGTTCGCGTAAACCCACCTTTAAGCGAACGTTAAAGGCGCTTGATTGTCAGGACGGGCGATGCAACCAGGGACTCGCTTTCCGTAACCGGCTCCTACCGCCGTGCTGCGCAGCAGCAACCCTGAAAGGTGGGACCGGTTCCAATGGCGATCAAGCGTACCGTGCGGTTAGGCCGTATCTCACCCCCCGCCAATTGCGGCAGTGCAGCGTTACGAAGGGTGCAACGTTTACGTTTTGTGTTGCCGGTCGGGCCTTGTGCGGGCGATAGGTTGCGTAACGCCAGCCGAGGGGCGGGTGTCTTTGCCTGGAGCGAAAGCGTCTCCAGCCCGGGCCGCCGGTGCTGCCCGGCAGGCCGCCGAGAACGGGCGCCACTTCATGCTGACTTCACCCGGCCTGCCTACAGTGGGCTCACTGAACTCCTCTGGGTGCTTTGTGTCCCTCGACCTCCATCTGTCCCGCCAACTCGACAACCCTCGTGTGGCCGCCGTGTATGCGCTCCTGACCCTGATGCTGCTGGTGGCCGGGGTCTACCGCGTCTTCGTGCGCGGCGCATTCAGGACGTTCTCGTCCGCCTGGCGCCGGTACCGCCGCCGCTGAGCGGTAGCATCGCGACGCTCGTCCACGAGTCGCTCGTCCTGCAGGTGAGGGCGGGCCTCTCAGTCGGCCGCAGCGTGTTGACCCAATTCGGCTTGCAGTTGCCGGACTTGTTCTTTCAACGCGACGTTTTCTGCCGTCAGTGCCTGCACCTGACGTGTCAGGCGTTGGATCTCTTCTTCGCTTGCGTCGCTCTCGAACGGGTTGACGGACGACGAAGACGAACCCAAGGCCCCGGCAGGTGCCGCGGCAGCGTCTTCAGGTGACACAGCCACCGCCACTTTCGCCCGGGCCTTCGACTCGCGCACCTGCTTGGCAGCCTGCCGCAATTCCTTCTTGCCGGCGACGACGGCGGCCACCTGTTCTTCCTTGGGCAGCGAAGCGACCGCCGCCGCCGCATTGATCGAGATGGTGCCGGATTTGACCGCGGCCACCAGTTCCGGCGCCGCACTCTTCTGTATCTTCTCGATCTGGCTGACGGTGGTGCTGCTGATGCGCGCCGCCTTGGCGATCGCCTCCCGGGTGTCGAGGCTTTCCGGGGCCGGTCGCGGCGATGTTTCGGCCGGCGGTTCAGCGGCCGGCGTCTCCACCCCGGTCTTGGCGCGCGTTGCCAAGGTCTCCTTCTTGCGCAGCGCCAGCACGCCGCGCTGGAAGTCGGTGACGCTGCGGCGCCCCAGGTGCTGGTCGATCATCCACAGGTGCACGTCTTCGATCGACTTGAAGCGGGGGTTCTGCACCGTCTGGAACGGAATGCCGTGTTTGCGGCAAATGCCGTAGCGGTTGTGGCCGTCGACCAGCACGTTGCCCCACAACACCAGTGCGTCCCGGCAGCCCTCGGCGAGGAGGCTGCGCTCGAGCGCGTCGTGTTCGTCGGGAGTCAACGGGTCGATATAAGCCCGCAGTTCGTCGTTGACGGTGATGTCCATGATGGGTTCGGTGGGGGTAGACGGACGCCGAGGCCAAAGCACGGCTGGCTCGACGCCTGGGCGCGCGCAAAGGGCGCCGCAGTCGAAACGAGCGGGCGATTCTAGAGCCTGTCGAGACGGGGCATCCGCGGCGCCGGCCTGTCCGGACAGCGCGCCAGATGGTCGAAGTAAACGGCGGCCGTCGGATGGGAGGGGCGGGACAGCCGCTGCGCCGCCCGCAGCGCCGGCACAGGGTGAGCCAGCTCTCAGGGCGGTGTGAGGATCGCGTCGGCCGGTGAACGCTCGCTACTTGACGCGCATCGCGTCTTCGAGGTCGCGCAGTTCGACCGGCTTGGTGAAGTGCACATCGAAGCCGCTGTCGGCGGCCTTCTCGCGTGTTTCGGACATCGGCACACCGGTCACCGCCACCAGGACCAGCCGCTCGCCCGCCAGGTGGCGCAAGGAGCGGGCGGCCTCGTAGCCGTCCATCACGGGCATGTTGATGTCCAGGATCACGATGTCGGGCCCGAACTCCTCGGCCAGCTCGACCGCTTGCTGACCGTCGTAGGCGACGCAGGTCTCGTGGCCGCAGATCTCGAGCACGACGGCCAGCGAATCGGCTGCGTCGCGGTTGTCGTCGGCCACCAAGATACGTTTGGGCTTGCTCATGGGACGGTGCGGAGGTGATGAATCACGGGTAGCAAAGGGCGCTCCTGCAGGAAATACGTTGTCGGCTGGCGTTGGGTGTGGATTCTGCCGTCGAAGTGATCTCGACGCCCGCACTCCACCGAAATGGGGGGGCGAGGGCACCACAGCCGAACGTCGCGACGACGTCCGCAGTTCTGCATTGGTGTCGAAGTGCCGTGTGAGGTTCCATGGCTGCAAGCGGTCGGCTGTCGGAAGCCCAGCGCATCCACCGCCGGGTTGCTCAGCCCGGCGCTCGGCCCGATGCATCAGGGAGCACAGGATGGCCGGGCAGCGACGCGGATGTCGCCTGCAGGTCAGGCAGGGGCGGGGTCTGTTCCGGCTGAAGGTTGTGCCGCCACTGTGCCCCTGTGGTCGGGCGGAGCACGTCGACCGCAAAGACCCCGATCAGCCACACCATCCATTGAAGCAGCAGAGGCGCGAGCACCACGAAATCGCCTTCGTGCCTGGGGTGGCAGGTCCGGGCCGAATACGGGCAGCCTTCCTGCCACAGCGTCACCAGCCAGTCTTGGGCCACCACCATCAGCAAAAGCAACGTGGGGCGCGGGATGGGCAGACGGTCCACCACCAGTGACAACGAGAAGAAGAGGGCCCAGACAAAACTTGCGCCGAGCACCCGCAGTGCCGGATCGGCCACGTGTCGGTACACCCACGCGCCTGCCAGCGCGCCGACCGCAGCGTAGCCCACTCCCCACAAGATCAGCGCATTGGTGTTCATGGCGCGACTCTAGGAGGGACGGGTGAAGTGAAGATGAAGTGGGCGCGGGCGCTTGCGGCGCACACCGCCACGCGCTGCGCGCGAGCGTGGAGCCGGTCGGGCCACCGGTCGTTCACCTGTGCCGGTTCGACGCGATTGCGTTACGCTCTCGTTGCATGTGAGGGCCGACGCAAGGCTCTCGTCAGACCCCCTGCCACCCGCCATCTGCGCTGCGTCATGCACTCTCCAGAACTCGACAACTTGTGGGCGACGCTGCGCCATCAGGCACAGCAAACGGCGCATCAGGAGTCTGTACTGGCGCGCTACATGGGCCTGTTCGTGCTGGAGCAATCGTCGTTGGGCCGCTCACTGTCAGCCGTGCTCGCGGCGAAGCTGACGGCGGCGGGGGTGGATGAAGGTGAGCTCGCGGACGTCTTCCTGCAGACCCTGGCCGTTTCGCCCGACCTCCTGCAGGCCGTCGCGCGCGACCTCGTCGCCGCGTCGGACCGTGACCCGGCGGCCCACGGTGTTGCCAACGTCTTTCTCCATCACAAGGGCTTTCAGGCGCTGCAGGCGTATCGTCTCGCCCATGCCCTGTGGCTAGGGCAACGGCGCTGCCTCAGCCTGTTCCTGCAGAGCCGGGTGTCGGAAGTATTTGCGGTCGACATCCACCCTGCGGCCCGTATCGGCAGCGGCGTGTTCATCGACCACGGTACCGGGGTGGTGGTGGGCGAGACGGCCGTGGTGGAAGACGACGTTTCGCTGTTGCAGGAAGTCACGCTGGGCGGAACGGGCAAGGAGAGCGGTGACCGGCACCCCAAGGTCGGCAAGGGGGTGCTGGTGTGCGCCGGTGCCAAGGTGCTGGGCAACATCCGCATCGGCGAGGGCTCGAAGATCGGCGCTGGCAGCGTAGTCCTGTCCGACGTGGCGCCGCATACGACGGTGGTAGGCGTGCCGGCGCGGCCGGTGGGCACGCCGCGTGTCGACAGTCCCGCGTTGATGATGGATCAGCGGATCGAGGGGGATCGGGCATGGGCCGAAGACGGCCAGCGCCCTCTGGCGGGGACACAGAGCGCAACGGCCGAGCCGGCGGTGCCGCTGTCCGAGGCCGAGTGCTGAGGTGGCGACCGTCGGCGCTTCTTCAGCGCTGACGGCTACGGTCGATGCGGGTCGATGCGGGTCGAGTCGCGGGCGTCGACGTGGCGCTTGGCGTGCACGGACGGGTTCACTTCTACAGGAGGAAACCAAATGGACGAAGACCTCGAGACCCTGTCGCGCGACGAACTGCTGGCTCAGATCAAGAAGCTGCGTGCGGCGATTCGGGCGCACAGAGACTCTACTGGGCAGGAGCTGTGCTGGCATCACCCAGCGCTGTGGTCATTGCTTCCCGAGCAGACCGCGCCGCAGGTGGCGGTGCCCGACTGGCCGCAGTTCATGCGCGGCTGCGTTCGCTACCGACAGTCGCTGGATGAACAGCTGCCCGACGCTCCTCGCACCCGCGGCGAGTTCGGCGGGTGATGGCGCCGCATCACGAGGCCTGAACGCCATCGTGGTCTTTAGACGCTTGCTCGTCTTCGTTCCGGCGCTTGCGAACCTGTACGCCCTTCGGTGCATGAAAAGTGCGTGACGCGCGGGCCTCCTCGCCCTTGCGCAGTGCCGAGCCGAAACAGGCGCAGGGCGCTCGGAGCGTCCTTGCCGGCCGTGCCCACGGGCGGGCGGCGATGGCTGCAAGGTGAACGGATTTCTTCACAGCAGGAGCTCAAGCAGTTGCTGGCCACCTGTCAATGCTTACAGCCCGATAGTTAGGGGTGTTGGCTCCGGTGCATGTTCCCTAGCATGAGGTGTCAAGGGTGACTGGCGTGCAACGGCCTCCGTCAGGTGCGCGGCATCACCTCTTCCTGGCGTGAACGTTGGTGCTTCTACGGAGGCCATCGATCGCCCCGCCGGGAGGGTTCACCTCATCTGGAGCCTTCGACACATGACGACCAGGACCTTCCAGCTGATCACGCCGCTCGGGCCCGACGTGCTGAAGTTTCACCGGATGCACGGTCGTGAGGAACTGGCCCGTTTGGGCGAGTTCGAGATCGATGCGCTGAGCGAACGGGAGGACCTGGACCCTGACCAAGTCCTGGGCAGCAAGATCTCGGTGCGGATCGAGCTGCCGACGGGGGGCTACCGGTACCTGAGCGGCCACGCGACGCGCTTTGCACAAGTCGGCTACCAGCGGCGACTGCACCTTTACCGGCTGACGATGCGGCCCTGGCTGTGGCTGCTGACGCGCAATGCGAACTGCCGCATCTTCCAGAAGATGAAGGTGCCCGAGATCCTGAAGAAGGTGTTCGACGCGCACGGCGACGTGGCAAGCACCAGCTTCGAGTTGAGCGGCGAGTACCGGCAGTGGGACTACTGCGTGCAGTACCGCGAAAGCGACTTCAATTTCGTGAGCCGGCTGATGGAGCACGAGGGCATCTACTACTACTTCCGCCATGAAGCCGGGCGTCATGTGCTGGTGCTGACCGACGCGATGGGCGGGCACCGGCCATATGCTGGCTTCGAGCACATTCCCTACCTGCCGCACGAGCATGCGGCGCGGGCCGAGACCGAACACATCGGCGAGTGGAGCTTCGGCCGCGAGATCCAGCCGGGCCGCTATGTGCACGACAACTACGACCCCGGGAAGCCCCGCGTGCAGTTGCAGGGCATGGCGGCGATGGCGCGGGCCCACGCGCACGCCGACTACGAGGTCTACGACTACCCCGACAACCACCTCACGCCCGAAGAGGCGCACGACTATGCGCAGGTGCGCATCGAAGAACTGCAGGCCCGCCATGAAACCGTGCAAGGCCAGGCCAATGTGCGCGGGTTGTGCGTCGGCCATTTGTTCAAGCTGACCGGGCAGCCCCGGCTGGACCAGAACCGCGAATACCTCGTGCTGTCGGCCGACTACCGGCTAGAGGGCGAGGAGTACGAGTCGGCCGAGGGGGAGGGCGTGCGCTACGACTGCAGTTTCACGGCGCTGCCCAGCAGGCAGCCCTTCCGTCCCGAGCGGCTCACGCGCAAGCCGGTCGTTCAGGGGCCGCAGACCGCACTGGTGGTGGGCCCGGCGGGCGAGGAGATCCACACCGACGAGCAGGGCCGGGTGAAGGTGCGGTTCCACTGGGACCGCTACAGCAGCGGCGACGAAAACAGCTCTTGCTGGATCCGCGTGTCGCACCCTTGGGCCGGCAAGGGCTGGGGTGCGGTGAGCATTCCCCGCATCGGGCAGGAGGTGGTGGTCGAGTTTCTGGAAGGGGACCCGGACTGCCCGCTGATCACGGGGCGGGTCTACAACGCGGAACTGATGCCGCCGTATGCGGCGCCGGGGATGGTGAGCGGGTTGAAGTCGCAGACGCACAAGGGGGCGGGGTTCAACGAGGTTTCGATGGACGACACGGCGGGCAAGGAGAACATGAACCTGCATGCCCAATACAACATGGGCACGACGGTCCTCCATGACCAGACGAACACGGTGCAGAACGACCAGACGAACACGGTGAAGAACAACCGAACGACGACCGTGCAGGTCGGCAATGACGCGTTGAGTGTGCTGGCGGGGGCGCGCAGCGTGACCGTGAAGGGCGACAGCAGTCACACCGTGCAAAGCGGCTCGAGGACGGTTTCGGTGTTGACCGGGAACTACTTGGCCGTGGCGGCACAAGCGGTGTCGTTGCACGGGAAGGGCAAGGGCGTGAGCGTGATCGGCGATGTGGCAGGGGTCAACCTGACGGGCAACGCCCAAGGCGTGATGATCACCGGCAACGACATGGGCGCGACGATCGTCGGCAACGCCAAGGGCGTGAAACTCACCGGCAATGGCGAAGGCGTGTCGATCACCGGCAACCAGATGGGCGTCATGATCACCGGGAACCAGGGCGGCGTGACGGTCAATGGCAAAGAGAAGGGCGTCAAGGTTTTCGGCACGTCCGAAGGTGTGTACATCGACGGAAAAGGTGGTGGTGGTGTGGCGGTGTTCGGTGATCCGGGCAGCGAGCTGAGCGGGACGGAGCAGGCCCGGGTGTTCGCGAAGACCGTCAACGTCGGCAACGAATCGACGGGAGAGGCCACGGTGTTCGGCAAGAAGGTCGTGCTGACCACGGGCGGCGGCGCCAGCATCACCCTCGACGGCGGCGAAATCATCCTGCAAGGCACGATCGCGCACATCAATTGAGGTGTGCAGGGAGACAGACATCATGTGGCATGACAAGGTGCATCTGACCGCCGACATCGATCTCGACGACGTGAGGGCCTCCCTGCGCCAGTTGCTGCAGCAGGCGGCGACGCCGACGGAACCGGCGCGGCCCGCTGCATCGGCCGGCGGTGGGACCTCGCTGGTCGGCGAGGTGATGGACACCCACCATCCCGACCTGCCCGGGCGTGTCTTCGTGCAGTGGTTGTCCGAGACAGGTCAGTCTTGCGAGCAATGGCTGGCCTGTGTGCGCGGCGCGGCGGCGAACCGAGGCGACCGTGTGCTGCTGGAACAGCCGGCCAACTGGCCCGAGAAGCTGGTGACGGGTGTGCTGATCACCGACCAGGAGGCCTCGGCCCGTCCCGCCGAGGCTGTGGCTCAGACGCTGGAGCTGCCGCACGACCAGTGCGTGCGCATCACCGACGATGCGCAGCGACCGCTGTTGGAGGTCTACGCATCGAGCCAGGGACCTGTCGTACGGTTGCTGGGCGATGCGTTGACACTGGAGGCCCCCAAGACCTTGAAGCTGCAGGCCGAGACCTTGGAGTTGCAGGCGGGGCGCGGCGGCGTGGACATCCGCACCGAGGCCGATACGGTGGTGCGCAGCCGCTACATCAGGCTCAACTGACCGCAAAGGCGAGTGTCCATGCGCCGCGAGTACGTTGCCATGGAGTCGGCGCTGCAAGAGTTCATCGAGCAGCCCGACGACCCGGTGCTGGTGCTGCGTGGCCCGGATGCAGACATGCTGTTTCCGCTCAAGGCCCTGCAGGAGTGGGACCGGCAGCGGCCCGATCCGGTGTTCATGCTGTTTGCGTTCCCGTGCAACACGGTCGACGATTTTCTGAAGGCGAGCCTGGATGCGGTGAGCACGCAAATCCAGGCCGGCAACGCAGTGCGCGCGAAAGAAGGGCTGACACCGTGGGCGCCGCTGCCGCTGCTGTGCCTCGACAAGCGCCGGCCGGCGGCGCAGCGTCTGGTCGCGGCGATCATGCACGTGCGCGGGCTGTTGGCCGCCGAGCAAGAGGTCGTGTGGGTAATGTTGCCCAACGAGGTCGGCGATGCCGAAGGCTACCGCGATCTGGTGGCGCCGCTGCTGGAGGGGGTGCACGACTGGATGCTGGGCCAGCACTTCATCGTGCGTGACCGGCGCGACGAGCCGTTTCTCTTGCAAGGCCGCGAACGGCTCGACGGCGTTTTGCGGCTGGAGATCGACTTCTCTGCCGCCAGGGCGGCCGACTCGCTCGTGCAGGCCGTCAACGACCCCTTGCAGCCGCTACCGCAGCGCATGCAGGCGCTGCTGCAGTTGGCCGCGTTCGACCTCGCCTACGAGCGCTTCGACATGGCGCACGAGAAATATGCGCTGCTGTACGACTACCACCGGCAGCAGGGCGACATGGTCGGCCGGGCGCTGGCGCTAGGCGGTGCGGGTGACGTCGCGACGCGACTGGGGCGTGAGGAGGAAGCGCTCCACCGCTATCAGCAAGCGATCGCGCTGGCGGGACCGGCGAAGAGCGCAGGCGTGATGCTCAACCTGTTGATGGCGGCCGGTCGCCTCTCTCTAGGGCTGAGCCGCTGGGGCGACGCCGAGGGCTACTACGAACTTGCCAGCCGGCTGGCTGGCAAGCTGCTGTTCACGAACGCCAAGATTGAGGCGATGGAGCAGCAGGGCGCGGCGCTGGCGGCACAAGGCAAGCCCGTCGATGCCGCGAAGCTCTGGATCGACGCGAAGGGGCTGTGCCGGGCGTTCGATTGCTTCGATGCCTGGCGCTCGCTGTTGGACCGCTTGCGTGACCTGTACGCAGGGATGGGGATGCAGCCCGAGGTGGCGACTTGCGAACTGGAGTTGGGGGCGCTGCTCCGCAAGACCGAGGCGCTTGGTGCGGAACACGCGGCTGCCCACGCCTGTGACCATAGAGCGGGCCAGCCGGCTTCGTCGCTGTCGACATGACACTGCCGTCGCATCAACTGCAACCTGGCGCTGAGGAGCCCGCTCCCCAGCCCCTGATCGCACCGACCGGCAACAGCGGTGTCGATGCGCTCGCGGGGGTGGTGAACCGCACGGCATCGCCGTTTCAGGGCAGCCCGCCGCCTGAGCAAGGCAGTGTGGGGGTCGCGAGCCATTGGGTGGGCGCGACGATGGGGGTGGTGGGCGGATGTTTTGAACTGCTCAACACCGGTTTCGCGCTGTTGACGTCGCCGCTGAACTCGCTCGCGCCGGCTTTGCCGGCGGCCTTTCTGACAGTGCCGCACCTCGGGACCCCGCATGCCCACGCCCACCCGCCCAGCATGATGGCGCCGTTGCCCAGCCTCGGGCTCACGGTGGGCTCGGGGTGTTTGAGTGTGTTGATCTCCGGTATCCCGGCCGCTCGTGCGGGTGATATCGGCATGGCCCCCACCTGTGTGGGCTATGCGCCGGCGTATGAGGTCTTCACCGGGTCGAGCAACACCTTCATCGGCGGCTCGAGGGCGGCCCGGCTGGGGATGGACCTGACGCGCCACTGCAACCCGGCGTCCGCAATCGGCAAACTGGGGATGGCGATGTCGGCCGCCGGTGCGGTGACGGGGGGACTTGCCGCTGGTGCGCAGGCGGCCGGGGGTGACTCTGGCGCGGCGGCGATGACGGCGGCTCAGACAGCGGCGGACGCTGCGGCGGCCGCCATCATGGCGGCGTTGAGCGCCTTGCTCGGCAAGGACCCCGGTATGGCACCCAGCATGGGCATGCTGATGGCTGGCAGCCCGACCGTGCTGATCGGGGGCTTTCCGCTGCCCGATGCGATGGAAGCAGTGGGCAAGGCGTTCGGGCTGCTGAAGGCGGCGAAGAGGGCGGGGCCGCCACCGAAGGCGAAGAAGCCGCCGCTGGAGAAGCAGAACGCGAAATGCGATCGGCCCGGGCACCCGGTAGACCCGGTGAGCGGCGCAAGCGTGAACGAGTTTGTCGACCACGAAGAGTTCGGCCCCGGGTGCTTTCGGTGGGAGCGGTACTACAGCAGCGCGCGCTGCAACGAAGACGGCGCGTTGGGATGGGGCTTTCGGCACTACTACCAGCGGGAGCTGCGGCTGTTGCGCACGCGCGCCGTGTACGTGGACGGGGAAGGGCAGACCTACAGCTTCCGGCGGGGGGAGGACGGCGTCTACCGAGGTGTGCTGGCCGGCTACGAACTGGAGCAGCGCGACGAGCACCGGTTCGTGGTCAGCCACGACGTGCACGGGTCGATGGGCTTTGAGCGCGCGACGCCGGACGAGAAGACGGCTCGGCTCGTGGCCTTGGTGCTTGGCGACGTGCGCATGCATTTTGGCTACGACGACCATCAGCGGCTGGCAGCGGTGGCCGCGGCGGGCGAAGAGCAGGTCTTCGAGCAGAGCTTCTGGTTCCGGTACGACGAGCATGGGCACTTGACCACGATCGAACGATCGCAAGGACATGAGTTGTCGACTGTTGCCCGTTACGCGTATGACGAGGAAGGCTGCCTCGTCACGTGGACGAACGCGCTCGGTGCATCGATGACCTACGGCTACGACGACCAGCGGCGCATGACGCGCGAGACAGACGCCAACGGGTTCTCGTTCTTCTATGGATACGACGGCGAGGGGCGCTGCGTCGCGAGCGCGGGGCAGGACCAGGTGTGGCGGGTGGAGCTGAAGTACGAGCCGGGGCGGACGCGGGTGACCGAGGCGGATGGGGGGCAGTGGGTTTTCGTCTACAACGAAGCTGGCACGGTGACGAGGATCGTGGACCCGTATGGCGGGGCGACGGAACGTGTCATCGGTGAGGACGGGCGGGTCATTGAAGAGATCGGGTCGGGCGGTCACGCGATGAGGTGGCTTTACGACGCGAAGGGGCGCAATACGGGGCGCATGGACCGTTGGGGGAATGTCTGGCCGACGAAAGACGAGGCGCCGGTCCTGCCCAATCCGCTGGCCCATGACGTGCCGGGTACGCCGTTCGAGTTGCAGTGGGGAAACGTGCAGGCGCTCAAGCCGGCCGAGTTCTTTGGCATTCCGGTCCAACTGCAATCTGTGGCTGCGCAGGTGCTCGCGCTGGCCGCACCCGTACTGGCAGAGCCCGCGATCGTGCGCGACATGGCGGGTCGGGTGGTGGAGGAGGTGGACGCCTACGGGCGCAAGGAACGGTTTGCCTACGATGCAGCCGGCCACCTCAGGTCACGCGAGGACAAGGACGGGCAGATCTGGCGCTATGCCAGGTCATCGTGGCGAGTGCGGGGTGCCGAGGGCGACCCCTTGGGCCATACGGTGCAGTACGGCTACACGCTGCGCGAGAAGGTCGCGCAGGTCATCGACGCGAACGGCAACGAGAGCCGCTACGAGTACGACTACAAAAATCGTCTCACGAGCGTCACCCGGCACGGCATTGTGCGGGAAACCTATCGCTATGACGTCGGCGACCGGCTGATCGAGAAGAGGGACGCCAACGGCGAGGCGTTGCTGAGCTTCGAGGTGGGAAGCAACGGCCTGCACAGCAAGCGCATCTTGCGCAGTGGCGAGGTCCACAGCTATGAGTACGACGAACGGGGCAATCTGACCATGGGGTCGACCAAAAAGTACGACGTGCGCATCACGCACGACGCGTTGGGCCGCCGGACGTCGGACCTGCGCGACGGCAAGGGTGTGCGACACGAGTACCGACGCTCGCTCTTGTCCCGCAGCGAGTACTTGAATCGCTTTGTCATCCACTACGACGTCACGGCCGATGGAGACATCTGCATCAGAACACCCGACGGGGGTGTTCAGCGAGTGATGCGAAGCGCCGACGGCGCGGTTCTCTTGAAGCTGGACAACGGCACAACTGAGCTGAGGCGGTTCGACGCAGACGGTTGGTGTATCGGACGACTGCGCTGGCAGGGCGAATGCGCTCAGACGGCGCATTGGGTGCGCTATCAGTACAGCGCGACGGGCGAGCTGCTGCGGGTCGTGAGCAGCGCCGACGGCTCGGTCGAGTACCACTACGACCGAGCCCATCGGCTCGTCGGCGAGGCCCGCGACGGCTGGGTGCTGCGACGCTACGAATACGACGGTGCAGGCAACCTGTTGTCGGCTTCGAGCAATCCCGAAATGCGTTACGACAACGGTAACCGGCTTGTCGAGTCGACCCGGGGGACGTACCACTACAACCAGCGAAACCACTTGGCTGAAGTCGTTGACGCCCTCGGTACTCGGACGTCCTACCACTACAACAGCATGGATCTGTTGGTCGGGGTGGAATGGAGCAACCGCGAAGGTGCCTGGACGGCAGAGTACGACGGGCTGTGCCGCCGAATCTCGAAGGCCCTCCATGCCGCACGCACTGAATACTACTGGGACGGAGACAGGCTGGCGGGAGAGGTGGGGCCAGAAGGTAACTTGCGCATCTACGTTTACGTGGACGAAGCAGCCTTGCTGCCGTTCATGTTCATCGATTACGACAGCGTCGAGCAAACGCCAGAGTCAGGGCGACCCCACTTTGTGTTTTGCAATCAAGTGGGGTTGCCCGAACTCATCCAGGACGCATCGATTGGGGCAGTGTGGCAGGCGAAGGATATCGATCCGTACGGCTCCATCTCCGTTGTCTCCGGTAATACAGTGGAGTACGACCTGCGATGGCCGGGGCATTGGTTCGACCGCGAAACCGGACTGCACTACAACCGATTTCGATCGTACAGCCCCATGCTCGCTCGATATCTGCAGTCAGATCCGATGGGGCAGGCGGGGGGATACAATTTATACGCCTACACCGCTAATCCGCTGCTTGCAGTCGACGTGCTAGGCCTGACGTGCCCGCACGGAGAAGACGCCACACCAGATTGTGAGAGATGCGGTCCGAACGCGGAGCGGGCTGATCCAGGCACGGCGGCAGCTGGCGATGCTGGAGCTTCCGAGGTCGGGAATTACACGGGAAGGATCCGCTGGGGCATTAGGGATGTGGACGTGCGTGAGGCGCCCCCTGGTTACTGGGGCCAGAGGTTTCCGCTGACCGACCCGGACGCTGACGCGTACGAGCGCCAGATAAACCCGAACAACGAGAGCTACTACCTGCCTCACCCCAATGGCGGGTACGTTCAGTTCGAGAACCTTGCGGGTGACACGCTTCAGGATGGAAAACTGGTTACGAGTCCGAGTTCCATCTACTATGTCGCGGACAAGCCTGAGTTCCTAAACAAGAATATCCTGGCAGAAGCCAATCGACAGGTGGAAGCGGCCAGGGCCGCGAACCTGCAAGTGGAATGGCTGGTCTCCGACGAACGGGCAGCAGCTCAGTTGCAGGCCCTGTTCCAAAGTCAACCCCAGCCCATCCCGATTACAGTGACGTATCTGCCTGTGGCGGGGGAATAATGGACATCCTGATTTCGGAAAACAGATTGACCGTTGGCGTCGCGTTGCTGACGCGACTGGCGGAGAAAGTGCCGACTGTTCGTTGGCGCGACCTTGACGAAGACGTAAGGCAGGCATATGCCCGCCATGTCGCACTGCTAGATAGCGATTTGCGGCGGGAGTTGGGTGTCAGTGACCTGTCGGAGTCCGCCGCGTTCTACAACGCGTACTACTGGGTTTTGGTGTTCGCAAAGCGATACCAGGCTCGGTATGGCTTTGATGCCGGTATTGAGCAGGAAGCCTTCAAGGTGTTGGAACGCGCTCCTGCCGATGTGGATTGGACGGTGGTTGAGCGCGTCAGTCAGGCCGCGCAGCAAGCGTAGATCGAGAGCGAGTCGAACGGCGAAGTCCAACAGGCTGCAAGCTCCCCGTGACGCTACTGGCACCGGGCTGCCCCGGAGGTCGAGGCGTCCAGCTTCGAGAGAAGCGACCCGCAAGGAGAACGTCGTTCGCGTCGCGGGAGGCTTTCTGCGCGGCACGACGGCGGCAGTGGGCGGGAAGCGCCTGCAGCGGCGTCCGCCGACGGGCAAGCGTCGTTCAGGAGCATTGGGGGATGTAGCGACGACCGCCTCGCTACGAATCCGATCAAGAACATCCTGCCAAGGTGCTCCAGGTCATCAAAACATCCGACCGACATGGCGCTGCGTTAGATGCGACGTCCTGTATCAGATCTGACACCCGCCCCGCTCCCGCTGCGCTGTAAGGATGCAACGCATTGCTGTTGCGTCCCCCCGTACCGCAGGAGACTCACATGGACAAGTCGCGACGAGGCTCGGCGACCGAGAACAGAGTTTACGTGTCCGGCCTCTCCGCGCACGCCTTCGCGGACCAGGACGACACCGCAGGTGCACTCGTCTACGCCGACCCGCCCAAACGCTACGACGTCTCCCAGCAGAACCCGTCCGGACCCACCGGCCCAGCCGTGCCCCCCATCCTGGCCGAACTGCTGCGTGCCAGTGGCCTCCCTCAGAGGCGCCAAGCCCTGTCCTTCACGTTACAGCGCCTCGGCCTGTCGTGGCTGGGCTACGCCCGGATGACATGCGCCGGCGGGCGCGCCACCCCCATTGCCCTGTGCTCCGCCCACGAAGACGAAAGCTGGGTACGCCGCTACCTCGCCGCCCAATACTGGCGAATCGATCCGCGACTGCCTGCCGCCGCCTCCGCCTCCTTGCCTCTGCTGTGGGAAACGCAGGGCCTCCGACAGATGGGCGGACAGCCGGCGTCCCTGACCTTGCTCCGGTTCGTGGCCGATCTCGAAGCCACCGGTGCACGCGCTGGCATCACGGTGAGCGTGCCGAGCGGCACCGGGGCCGACCGCTACTTCATCACGCTGACCTCCACCACGTTGCAGGTCGAAAGCCTGTATGAGGTCTTGCAGCCCGCCACCTTGCTCGCCCTCGCCGTGCACGACTTCTACAGCCGCTACACCGTGCCCCCGGTGCACCCGGCCGGGCCCGAGGGCCAGGTGACGCCGATCCAGCGGCGCATCTTGCAGGCCTTGCGGCGCGGCCTGTCCGACAAAGAGATCGCCGCCGTAGTGCAGACCACCCGCGCCAATGTCGACTACCACATGCGCAAGCTGCGCAAGCGGTTCAGCGTGCAAAATCGCGTCCAACTATTGCAGGTCGCCCAGGGCCTGGTGCCGGTGTGACGAGGCCGGTTGCCCGGGCACCCTCAGGCGGAGAACCGATGTGCACTACCTGACATTCGACATCAGCGAAGGTGCCGAGGGCATCACCACACTGGAGGCCATGGCGTCCACATCGGCCGAACACCATGCAGCGGTGCTCGCCGAGGCGCAGCAGGTGTTGGACTGGGCCTGGCAGCGGTTCCCGCACACGCACGGGCCCGTGGATGACGGCATGGACTGGGACCATGATCTGCAGGTGCATGTGGAAGACGGTGCCTGGCACGTCGTGACGCTGACCCTGGCCGGCTCGCCGCGTTTTGTCGAGGAGTTCTTGGCGACCTTCGGCGCTCTGCAAGACGAATGACGCCCGCACGCCGGCATGGGCTGTTCTAGGGGCTCAGCTGACCCAGCTCACCGGCGATGAGGACACTGCACCGTTGGCAACGCCTCTCCGTCGGAGCCCTACTTCATGCAGGTCCAAGAGGCCTTGGGCTGTCAAGTGAGAGTGCCACAATGAACTGCTCTGCATCAGGGGGCCGCCATGTTGGACAAGCCAGCGCCATTCGTGGTCAACGTCGACAGCGTCGAGGAAGAGCAGCACCTGCAAGGTGAACACTGGGGCGGCGCCTTCAAGCCGCTGACGCCGGCGCTCGACAAACGACCCGGGCGCCTCGGCGTCAACCTCTCGCGTGTGCCATCCGGCCGCTCGGCCTGTCCCTTCCACGCGCACAGCCGGGAAGATGAGGTGTTCTTCGTGCTGTCGGGCCGTGGCGTGTTCCGGTATGGCGAGAGCGTGCAGGAGATCGGGCCCGGCGACTGCATCTCGTGCCCTGCCGACACCGGCGTGGCGCATCAACTCGCCAATCCCTTCGACAGCGACCTCGTCTACCTCGGCATCGGCCTCAACGATCCGCATGAAGTCTGCGTCTATCCCGACACCGGGAAGATCAATGTGCGCAGCCTCGGGCGGGTGGGCTACCTCGACGACGCGCCTTACTACGACGGTGAGCCGGAGCGGCCGCGAATTTTCGAGTTACCCGTCGAGCCTCGCAGTCGCCGTGATCCTGGGTAAGGGCCGGGCGAGCGGCTGCCTGGGCGCGTCGTCGCGGCCGCTGCAGTTTGCATCGGGTGGTCCCCGCAAGAAGGACTGCAAAAGCCCTCCATTTCCGCTGATCGGACGACCACCGCAAGCCTAGAATTTCCCCATCGAAGCGCAGAACCGGCCGCAACATTGGGCGGATCGGACTGATGTCCCGGGAACCCGTCACCCAGCGCAAAGAAACCGTCGTCGAGCACCATCGCTGTGCCGATGTCCCGGAAGTCGAGCCCGCCGCCAGCAATGGCCGCGGGCTTTTCTTATGGTGCGCGAGCACACCAGCGCGGCTCGCTCGTAGTACATTTTTCAGATGTGCTACTCCGCGCAGATCTGGGCCCACTACCGCGATTTCATCCGGCAGTTCGGCGCCATCCTCGACCTGCCGCAGTTCGTCGACGTCTTCTGGCATCGCCGCAGCAATCCGAAGATCAAGATTCCGCGGGCCGTCGAGGCGAGCTTCGAAACGCCCGAGTCCGAGCCGGCGCAACAGGTCAAAACCTGGATCGACGAGTTCCGCGCCGCGCAGGCCACCGGTTGGGAGCAGGAACTGTTCAAGCAGAAGAAGCGTTTGGCGGACGCCGAGCGTAGGCTGCAGACCAAGACGACCAAGGCCGCACTCGAAGCGCAGCGTATCGCCACGGCCAAGATCGAATGGCTGCGCGGCAAGCTGGCCGACCTCGGGCGACGCGACGTGCAAGACCAGGACGCCCGCATCTTCCCGGGTCACTATGCGCCGGTGATGGTCGCCGAGGGCGGCCGACGGGTGGTCAAGCTGATGCGCTACCAGTGCCGCCCCGCCGGCAAGCTCGCCGCCTACGACACCAAGTTCCCGGGCACCTACAACGCCCGCCGCGACAACCTCGAAGGCTACTGGAAGCCGCTGTTCGGCTACTCGCACGGTCTGATGGTCGTCAACGCCTTCTACGAGAACGTCAGCGGCGTCCGGGCCGACGGCACGACGGAAAACGTCGTGCTCGAGTTCCGGCCCCAACCCCCCCAGGACATGCTGGTCGCCTGCCTCTGGTCACGCTGGGAGGACAGGGCCACCGGCGAGGTGCTGTATTCCTTTGCCGCCATCACCGACGAGCCGCCACCCGAAGTGGCGGCGGCCGGCCACGACCGGTGCATCGTGCCGATCCAACCGCAGCACATCGACGCCTGGCTCAACCCCGACCCGACCGACATGGCGGCGCAGTACGCCATCCTCGATGACCGCCCTCGGCCCTATTACGAGCACCGGCTGGCGGCTTAGGCGGCCGAGTACGCGCGGCCCCTGCAGAGCTGCGACCTGATTGTTTGCCCGCGAGGATGATGGCCGCGTGAAGCCGGTCCGTGACGAGATCACCTATTGCCGTCGCTTTCTGTGTACCGGGTTCCATCCCATCTAAACAAATGGCGTTCGAAATCGTTGGGACCTGACAGTTCAGTCCCAACGAGGTCCTTGTAGCCGCCAGTTCTTTTTGACACCGGGCCTATGCCCGATCCGAAGTAGATGAATTGCTGTTTCACGGCCATACCGTCGACCAAAAACACCCCCGTGTAGAAATTGCGTGCCTTCCTCACTGGCTCGACAAAACAGCCTTGAATGTTTCCCTTCTTCGCGATCTTCTTGCCATGGAACTCCAGTTGGGACTGGAACTGATCCAGTTCGCATGGCTCTTCGCCGCAGACGAACTGCAAGTATTCTTTGTCCTTATGCAGAAGGCTGGCCATCTCCTGCTGCTGTTCCAGAGAGCCGCAGGAATAGGCCGGCAAGGAGAGGGCGAATATCGCCGCGATGATTAAACTTTTCATTATTGCCTCTGCTTGGTTAGCGGCACTTCTATCGAGTGATGCACCCTGAAGAATTTCTTCTTGGGTTGGCCGTTCGCATTCAGCGCCGGGGTGCCGTCATCGTTAAATATCGGCTCTTTGACCGGCCTGCGTCTCCAATCGAACTCGATTGTTTCGGTGTCGCTTTGACTGATGTCGTCAAGCAACACATATTTCAGATATACGGCAGCCTGCAGTCGAGTTGCCAACCCGTTCACCTTCTCAATGGCCACATTCCCATTGGTGGCACGACTGCCATTTACCACGTCGTCAATCCGCAATCCCGCATCGGACGTTTGCAGCACGTTGATCCCGGTGGCGATCAGGGAAGGGTTGATCCAATAAAAGCCGCCACTATCCGCACAGTTCGCCGCGCTGAAGTTTGAATTTGTGCTCGCGATCACATCGTTTGGATTGTAGCCAAGATTTTGAAACGGTGCGGGCGCCGTTCCATTGAAGCCTCGGTACTTGCCATAGGTCTTGTAGTTATTGAAGTGAGTCAGCTGAATCAATCCGCGCCCGTAATACGGCGCATACGTGGCATTCGGTCCGCCGCCCTCCACGACAAACTGGAAGAAGCCGCTTTCTTCTGCCAACTGAGCAAACAGGTGGGCGAGTCGCTGTTTCGATTCCGATATCAAATATTTCCGAGCAGCGATGTTGATAGGAATGGCGAAGCGGCGTGCTCTCGCTTCTGCATTTTCCCACGACGCAACATTGGAAATCGGGAATGTCCCGGTGGAAGAAAGATGGCGGTGCTGGCGGGGAATGCATTGAGCGAACTCTCGCGTGCTCAACCATCCGCACTTGCGGAAGTGGCGGATGAACTCCCTCGGGTCGAACTTCCAATGCGTGGAGGGAAAATCGGCGCTGTCGGCGGCGTCACTTGCTTTCAACTTGGCCGACTGCCAAAAGCTCAGAGCGCTGACGTGCGCTTGGCGCTCTGCATACTCGACGTCGGTCAGGGGCAGCAGATTCTCTTCCGTCTGGACCTTCAGCCAGCTGTGACGACTGTCGTAGTTGGAGGCGTCCCATTCGGTCGGGAACTTGCAGATGGCGCGACGCGCGCGCTTTCGCAGGTCGTCGGTGGCGAGCCGGGCGCTGATTTCGGCGGCGGTAAGCGCGTTGTCGCCATTCGCATCTAGCCATCGCCTAAGGGTCGGCGAGTTGCACCGGCTGTCGGCGTCCTTGTCGTCATCGATCAAGGACCAGCCTGCCCAGGGAGGACAGTCGGCATCGCTAAATTTCCTGACGTTCGGCGCGTTGAGATCGATCCAACCCGAGGAGACCGCTCCCCCTTCGAGCACTGCATTGACCCGGCGGAAGTGAACATGGCGCCCGATGTGCAGGTTGGTGTCGTCCGCGTGCAAGGTGTCCGTCCCCAGAACGCGACCAAATCTGAGGATCTCTAGGCCGGCGCTCGCACGGTTCGGAAAAAGAGACGTTGCCTCCGCAAGAAGGCGGTATTCCGCGTTTGGTTCGCTTAGCGGTTCCGTGCCAATCGCGCGACCTTCCAGGGTCAAGCTGTACATGACACGAGCGCCGGTAGCGAAGCGCATTCCGGCCACCATTGCCGATCCGGTCCTGCCCACTTCCGCGATGCGCGTAATGCCAGGCGCAGCTGCGGCCGCGGCAGCCGTCGACGGAGCCGGCACCCTGACTCTCTTGTTTGTCGAGGCGAGTTTCGACGCGATCCATGTGGCGAAGGCTGCGTCCGTATCGGCACTACGCCCGTTGATCGCTTTGAGAGTTGATACTCGGGTGGTGAAGCGAGCGGCAAGCGACCCCGGCGTGTCGCCCGCGGTCAAGACGTGCTCTCTTGTCGTCGTGGAGGGGTTCTCGGCGTAGACCGGGGCCCCGGCTGGGACGACGAAGTAAATGTCGCCAAAAACCGCATCCGTCCTCCCGTCTACTTGTGTGTTGAGCGCGGGAGTCGTCCTTGCGACCAACTTTTGCAGGTTCTGGTCGTCGCAAACGATCTCGAAGTGGATCTTGTTCGGTTCTCCATAGATATGACCGGCCTGGCCAATTTCGTCCTTGCGGTAGATCGGCTTGCCCTTGATCACCGAGGGTCTGACGCTGTGCAAGTGCATGTAGATCGAGAAGAAGATCACCTCAACAGCCGCCTCCCCAGCCCCGACGCCGATGCTCGTCTTGTGCCGAACGACGACCACGGCGTCGCTGGTGTAGCCGGGACCGTAATGCAGGGGGCCGTTAGGCGCAGCTTCTGATCGATGTTTGACGTAAACCACCGTCCCGTCGGCAATGGCGCGTACAGGCTGCGGCACGTTGTTCTGACCCATAGGGGCAGCCAAATGCAGTCCGCCGTGCCAATCTAGCAATTGACCTACAGGATAGGAGCCGCGCGCCACATGATCGACGGCCATTGCCTGCTCAAGCCAGTTCTCTTCGCTAAGGGTTCCCCGAGGAGGAAGAAATGGAGGGCTGATCAGCATCTCGATTGACGTCGTTTTATTCTGAGAAAAGGCGCTTGCTGTTCGGTTTGAAGTCGCCCTTGGGCATCAGCGGCATGTCATAGCTCACGTGCTGTGGCCCGGCGAAGCTCTTCTTCCCGGCATGCACAGTGATCTTGCCCGGGCACTGCGTGACTATCCCGTTAGCGTCGATAGTGATACTCGCGCCGCCGGCGGTTGCAAGCGTGATCTTCTTCACCGCGGCCCAGTCGATGTGTGCGTTTTTGCTCTTGATGTCGATCTGCTGGTGGGCCGCCACTTGCAACGCATCCGCCTGCGCTTGTACGTCGATGTTGCCTTGCCCGGCGACCAAGGTCAGGCCCGTGCCGGCAGCGCCTTGGCCAGCCTTGACGCTGCCCGCCAGCACCCCGATCGCTTGCCCGGTGTGCAACCGAGCTTGCCCGCGCACGGCCACGTGTGTGTCTTGCCCGGTTGCGAGGTGTACCGTCTCGGCGGCTGACATCTGCAGGTCCTGCCCCGCACTGAGGGCCAGGCCAGCTTTGGCGGCCACTGCGACAACCGGGTCGGTGGTGTGCGGTAGCTTCTCTGGCTTAGCTTGGGTGTGCTTCTGTGCGGCGTCGTTCAGCGCGCTGTCGTAGTCCAACTGCGCTACTGTCCCGCTGAGGGCGGTGTGCAGGGCCCTCAGCGGTGCTGCCTCCGCGTCAAGCGAGCTGCTGTTGGGCTTGATGCTGCCCATGTGCCCCGCCTGTTGTACCGTTTGATGTGTCTTGGCCGCCTCGCTGAACGTCTGCGACAACTGATGAGCCTGCTTCGCCAGCGCCATGCCCGGGGCATCATCACCGGCAGGAGCCGCGGCCGATGTCCCAAAACTGCTCAGCAGCACACCACGACCCCCTTGGATCGCCCCGTAGGCATCTGTGCGCAGCTCAAATCCGGTCCCGCGGAAGCTGCCGCGGTGGTTGTCGGCCTGGTGCAACAAGTGGCCGAGGTTCAGCCAGGTCGCGTACTGGCTGTTGCCCGCCTGCACGCGCAGCTGACCGTCGCTGTCGTCGAAGACCAACTGGTTGTAGCCCTCGCCGCCGAACTCCTTGGTCTTGACGCCGCTCAATGCCGCGGCGTTGCGCTGATGATCTTCGGCCGCGGCGGCACCGTGCCAGGCCGGGCCCTGACCGCCCGCCAGGTTGCCTTGGCCGCTGGGCCCATGATCAGTGGATTGCCCGAACACGCCGGTGTCGGTCTCGGCTGCGGCACCGCCAGGCGTGGCGGGCACACCGCCTTCGCCCCGGCCGTTGTAGAACGCGGCCAGCACCACCGGGCGGTCGATGTCCAGCTCTTCGAAATCCACCAGCACTTCCTGGCCGATGCGCGGGACGAACTGAGCCCCCATGCCGGGCCCTGCATACCGCTGCGCCACACGCACCCAGATGCTGTGGTCACTGCTGCCGTCGCCGTGGTGGCCCGCAGCTTGCCAGTGGAACTGCACGCGCACACGCCCGAGCCGGTCGGTGTAGATCTCGTCAGCGCCTTGCGGCTGTGTGTTGCCCTCGGGGCCGACGACGACTGCGCTTTGCGGGCCGTGTACGGTCGGCTTGGGATTGAGGCGGGCGCCCGTCTCGTCCACCAGCATCGGACGCCAGGGGCGCTGCGCCGGCAGACACTCGAATTCGTTGGCGTAGCCACTCGTCTGCACTTGCGCACGCAAGGTGTCCGACAGCTTGACCCCGTCGAGTTGCAGCTCGGCTTGACCCAACCGGGCCGCAATGCGGTCGTTGAGATCTTTGGGCAGGTTGTTGATGCCGGCCTGCCGCACGGCCGTGACGGTGTAGCGTGTGTCCTCGCCGGCGGCGAGCGGCGCGCCGCGCAGCGAGAATTGCGTGCCGGGCCGCAGGCTTCGCACCGTCCCCTCGCCCACATAGCGCTGACGCCGCGCCTCGTGCGCTTCCAGCAGCCGGCGGCTGTAGTGCTCGCTCGCGAGAGCGGTCACCCCGTTGTGGTGGTCGACACCGCCGCTTGCGTCGTAGCTCTCGACGTGCGGCGCATTCTTGCCCCCCACCGCCCCCAGTGTCGGGACGCTCGCGCTGCGGCCTGATTTCGCACCGTAGTGCCACGCCTGCAGTGTGAAGGTGGCGGGTGCCAGGCGGTGCCATTGCGCAAACTGCTGCACCGCGTCGCTGTCTTCCTGGCTGCTGGCCCGGTGAAAGCGGATGCCGCCGTCGCGCTTGCTGCTCAAGTCTTCTGGGAGGCGGGCGCTGTCGGAGAAGAACAGCACCCGGTGACCGTACGGTGCCGCTTCGTCCTCTTCATAGCACCAGCCGATGCCCTCTTCCGCGAGGATGCGGCGGATGAAGTCGTAAGCGGTTTCGCGGAACTGGTTGCAATAGTGGCGCGGCGGCACTTGCGCCAGGTCGCTGCTGACCTCGTCCGACCACCGCCACGCGGCGACGCTGCTGTGCGCCGCGAAGATCGACTCGACAATCTGGACGACGGTCTTGTCGATAAAGCTTTGGCTGCGGCGCTGCAGCTTCAGGACGGCCAGCCAGGGGCGGATGATGAGCTGATACCGGGCCAGACCGCCGTCAGATTGCAAGGTGCCCGCCTGCATCACGATACCGGTGCGCGTGGCGCGACTGCCATCGGCGAGGGAGACGGTCAGCACGGCGCGTTGGCCGAGCAGTTGGTCGAGGGGGATGTGTGCGTCCACGCTGAGCGCGGTCACGCGATATTCAAAGCTGTCCGACAAGCCTTCGTCGGCAACCCAGGACTCCACCAGCAGCCGGTCGACGGCACCGCCGCCGCTCAACTCGAAGAGTCGCGTGTCCGAAGTCAACGTCACGCCGAGTGCGCGAGCGATGGTGTTGAGCGCAGCCGGCGCGCCTAGCGACCCACGGAGCATCACCCCTCCCATGTTCTGTGGCCGCCGATCCAGCGGTCAGCCTTTTCGTGAGCCGCAAGTCTCGCATACCCCTGCAAGCACCCCAACCACCCGGGTGGGGGTGCCGTCACAGTAGCGGCTGTTGTTACAGGCCGACGTTACTAGCCGACATGGCGGCCCAGTACGCCACCCTCGACCGCCCTCGGTCCTGTTACGAGCACCGGCTGGCGGCTTAGGCGGCCGAGTACACCCAGCGCCGGCAGCAGCACCCTGACGGTGTGCGGGCGAGGATGATGCCCGCGTGAGGCCGGTCCTCGAGGGCAGGCTGCAAGGCGGCAATGAAGCTGCCTACATTTTCTTCGTTGAATCGGCGCGCACTCTCGCCAGAATGCGACCACCGCCTTCTTGGCGACAGGCCGCTCGCGCAGACCCTCATGACCTCCCCCCATCCCGTGCCTCCTGAGCCGCCGGCCGCGCCGAAGAACGGCACCAGCCCGAGCCCTGCGCCTCTAGACGACGCACGGCCGACCCTCACGATCCGCGCCGCACATAGCGGCGACGCCGTCGCACTCTCCGGCTTGTTTGCCGAATGGGACTACCCCCGCACGCCGGAGTTCGTGCGCCTAAGCCTGGCACAACTGCGCCCCGAACAGGATCAGGTGCTGGTCGCGCAGCGCGGCGGCGCCGTGATCGGCTTCATCAGCGTGCACGTGCTGCCGACGCTGCACGATGCCGGCGTGCTGGCGAAGATCACCGGGTTTGTGGTCACACAGGTTGCGCGCCGTGGCGGTGTGGGCCGGGCGCTGCTGCACGCGGCCGAAGCCTGGGCCGCGGGGCGCGGCGCTACCCGCATCGAGATCATCAGCGGCAACCGGCGGACAGAGGCCCACCGCTTCTACCAGGCGCAGGGATACGCCGGAACCGACCAAACACGCTTCTTACGCGCCCTCGGGTGAGCTGGCCGCCCAGACGCGCCATGCCACAGGAGCGGCGTGTCGCGAAGGCGACACCTTAGATGTGAACAATCGCAGGGCGGCGCGGGCCGGCGCCCCTCTTTGTCAAAATCCTCGCCGGTTTTCTTACAACTTAAGTTGTTTGCAAGCTTCTGAAGCACACCGAAGACCCTCTGGTCGGCAGAAAATCCGATTTCTTAACCCCCCCGTTCAAGAGGGGCGGGAAGGCCCCATTGCAACAGTTCCAAGCGAGTCGTAAGGCGACAATACGTCCAGCGCAAGACCTGCTGGACACACAACAAGCGGGCGATGGGCGTTAGGAGAGTGAAGAGACAAGAACCGTAGCACCTGTGACCCTATGGGCGAGCAGGCGCTCGGGTGCGTGCGTGAGGACTGCCGTCGCGACCAGGCCCATCCGGTGCAAGTCGCCGGCGTCGCCGTGGCTGCAGTCCCTCGCGATCGTCATCGGGTTCTGTCTCGTTGTGCCTGCGCAAAAGGCAAGGAACAGGGCCCGGCCTTGCACCGCACAGTGTTGCGGGCGAGGCCTTTGTGGGCATGAAGGAGTAGTTTCGAATGGATCGCCGTCAATTTGTCAGCCGGCTCACCGGTGCCGCGGCCGCATTGGGCGCAGCCTCCTGGGCCACCAGCAGCCGCGCCGCCGATGAAGGCCTGTCGGCCAACCACATCACCATCGGCAGTTCGATGGGGCTCACGGGCATCCTGGCCGGAACCAGCGCCGAACACGTCATCGGCATCAAGGCTGCCTTCGCCACGGTGAACCGCAGCGGCGGCATCCACGGCCGCGAGTTGCGGCTGCAGACGTTGGACGACGGCTATGTGCCCGCCCGCACGGCCGCCAACGTCAAGCAGATGCTCGACGGCGGTCAGGTGTTTGCGCTGATGTCCATCACAGGCACGGCCAACAACGCCGCCGTGTTGCCGATGGTCGAGCAGCAGGGCGTGCCCTTCGTCGGCCCCATCACCGGTGCCAGCTCGCTGCGCACGGCCAACCAGCGCTTCACCTTCTACGTGCGTCCCAGCTATCAGGACGAAGTGCAGCGTGTGGTGCCCCAGCTGGTCAACATGGGCTTGCAAGGCATCGCCATCGTCTATCTCGACAACCCCTTCGGCAAGGAAGTGCTCGAAGCGGCCCAGCGCACGCTCGTCAGCAACAAGCTGCAGGCCGCGGGTGCCTTCCCCCTCGCCCTCGACGGCAGCAACGCCGCCCAGGTCGCCCAGCAAGTGCTCGACGCCAAGGCGGGTGCCGTGCTGATGGGCACCACCGGCTCGGTGACGACCAAGGCCGTGCTGGCCTTGCGCGCCAAGGCCGCGGCGCTGCCGCTGCTGGGCGTGTCGGTGGCCGTGCTGCCGTCCGAGTTGCCCAAGCTCGGCGCAGCGGCCCAAGGTATCGGCCAGGCGCTCGTGTTCCCCGACCCGTTCAGCGCCAAAACGGGAGCCACCCGCAGCTACCAGGCGGCGGTGCGCGCCGCCAAGCTCGACGACATCGGTGGCGGCGGCCTCGAAAGCTGGATCAACGCCCAGTTGCTCATCGAGGGTCTGCGCCGCGCCGGCCGCGACGTGACCCGCGACAAGCTGCGCAGCGCCCTCGCCAGCATCCGCCAGATGGACGTGGGCGACTTCACGCTCGGCTTCCAGGGCAGCGCGCCCTTCGTCGCGTCGAACTCGATCCGTATCGGCGTGTTCAGCGGAGACGGGCGCTTGCGCGCCTGACGTATCGCGGCGGCCTGCCATTGCAAGGCAGGCCGCGTCGCAGCAGACCGCTGTGCCGCGGTGCTGCAGCACCGCCGTCCATGACGCCCGACCTCTGTGGAGGTCGGGCGTTTTCGTTTGCAGCCTCGGCACAGCGAACGCGTCGAGCACCGTCGCGCATGCTTGCGCAAGGCGCCGCTGCGCGGCCTCGATGTCCCAGCGGGACGCGGCCAGGCGAGTGCTCGCTCCGGGGCAGTACTTTCCCGACCCTCAGCGATTTTTAAGCGACGGTTCAGCGTTTGAACCCTACAGTTGCGTCCGAATTGAGATCGCCCCCGACAGAAGTTCACACCGAGGAGACAGATCCGTGCGGCTATTGCTCTGGTACACGCGGCTCGTCGATGCCATCAACGACGGGTTTGCGTGGATCGCCCAGTGGGCGGTCATCGCGTCCTGCTTCATCAGCGCCGGCAATGCCGCCATCCGCTATTCCTTCAGCTACAGCTCGAACGCGTGGCTGGAAATCCAGTGGTACTTGTTCGCCGCCTGCGTGATGTGCGGTGCCGCCCAGGTCCTGCGCCTCAACGAGCATGTGCGTGTCGACGTGTTCTATGGCCGGCTCAGTGGCCGCGCCAAGGTCTGGGTCGACCTGTTCGGGCTAGTGTTCTTCCTGGTGCCGGTGATGGTCGTGATGTTGATCTATTCGGTGCCGATGTTCATTCAGTTCTTCAACAGCGGCGAGATGTCGGGCAACGCCGGTGGGTTGATCCGGTGGCCGGCCGTGCTGACGCTGCCGCTGGGTTTCGGTCTGGTGCTGCTGCAGGGCAGTGCGGAAATCATCAAGCGCGTGCTGTGGCTGATGAACCGCTATGAGATGAACACCCACTACGAGAGGCCGCTGCAATGAGCATGGAGAACTTCGCCCCCCTGATGTTCGGGGGCCTGATTCTGATCATGCTGATCGGGTTTCCGGTGGCCTTCTCGCTCGCGGCGCTCGGGCTGCTGTGCGGGTTCATCGCCATCAACATGGGCTGGTTTCCGGTCGCCTTCATGGCCAACCTGCCGCTCAACGTCTTCGGCATCCTGTCGAACGACCTGTTGCTGGCCATTCCGTTCTTCACGTTGATGGGCGCCATCCTCGAGAAGTGCGGCCTGGCCGAAGACATGCTCGACTCGATGGGGCAGCTGTTCGGGCCGATGCGCGGTGGCCTTGGCTACTCGGTGATCATCGTCGGCTTCATCCTCGGTGCGATCACCGGCACCGTCGCCGGCCAGGTGATTGCGATGGCGATGATCTCGCTGCCGGTGATGATGCGCTACGGCTACAACATGCGCTACGCCACTGGCGTCCTGGCGGCCTCCGGCACGATCACCCAGCTGGTGCCGCCGTCGCTGGTGCTGGTGGTGCTGGCCGACCAGCTCGGCCGCCCGGTGGGCGACATGTACAAGGGCGCCTGGGGCCCGTCGATCCTGCAGGTGGTGCTGTTTGCGCTCTACACCTTCTTGCTGACGCGGCTCAGGCCCAGCTACCTGCCGGGCGTGCCCGTCGAGGCGCGCACGCTGCACGGCTGGCAGCTCTGGAAAAAGTGTTTGCGCGGCATCATCCCGTCGGCGATCCTCATCTTCGCCGTGCTCGGCAGCATGGGCGGGCTGCCCGGCATCACCACGGCAGTGGCCACGCCGACCGAAGCCGGCGCGATGGGGGCCGTGGGGGCCTTCATCCTCGCGGCCATCCACCGGCGCCTCAACTGGGCGCTGGTCCGTGAGGCGATGGCGGGCACGATGCGGATCACCGCGATGGTCGTGTTCATCCTGATCGGCTCGCGGGTGTTCTCGCTGGTCTTCCAGGGGGTCGACGGCGCCAAGTGGATCGAGCACATGTTGTCGAGCCTGCCGGGCGGGCAGGTCGGCTTCCTGATCGTCGTCAACATCTTCATCTTCTTCCTGGCGTTCTTCCTCGACTTCTTCGAGATCGCCTTCATCATCCTGCCCATGCTCGGCCCGGTGGCCGAGAAGATGGGCATCGACCTGGTGTGGTTCGGCGTGATGCTCTGCGTGAACATGCAGACCAGCTTCATGCACCCGCCGTTCGGCTTCGCGCTGTTCTATCTGCGCGGCATCTCCGACACGCTGTTCAAGAACGGCAGCATCCCGAAGCGGGTCGAATCGAGAGACATCTACCTGGGTTCGATCCCCTGGGTCGTGCTGCAGCTGGTGCTGGTGGTCATCGTCATCTTCGTGCCGCAGACCGTCACCGTGTTCCTTCCGAAGGAAGAGGCTGTCGATCTCGACAAGGTGAAGATCGAGGCGCCCGTGGATGACCCGTACGGCCCCGAGAACGGAGCCGAAGACGACGCGATGCGCGGGTTCGAGCCCCCGGCGGCCGAAACCGACCCGGCCGCCAGCGCGGCCGAGGCCGTCGAGGCCGCCGCCTCTGCACCGTGAGGCAAGAGCAGGAGCGCAGGGTGTCCGACCTTACCGCCGCAGCGGCCGCACAACCGGTCGCACAACCGGTCGCACAACCGGTCACACAACCGCTCGCACAACCGGCTGACCATCTGGGCCCCGCCGCGGCCGCCTGTGAGGGGCCCGCGTTCCCGCGCGCGATCAAGGTGCTGGCCGGGGTGCTGTTGCTGGCCATCGCCTGGCAGGCCGGCCTCGCCGTCGACACCCTGCTCAGTCAGCGCTGGCCGCTTTCGATGCAGCTGTTCGTCTTGCTCGTCGCCGCCAGCCTGGTGGTGGCCTACGGCGCCTTGCTGCAAAGCCGCACCCGCATCGACGCCACCCACATCCGCCAGACCGGGTTGTGGACCAAAGAGGTGGCATTGGCCGATGTGGTGCAGTTCAAGTTCCTCTACGTGCCTTATCTCAGCTGGCTGATCGTGCCCCGTTTGATGCTGAAGCTGCGCACCGGCCGCCGCGTGGTGGTCCAAAGTGCGGACCAGGAGGTGTTGCGCGCCTTCGCGCGGCTCACCTACGGCGCGCTCTGGGATTGAGCGCCTTGGCGCCGGTGCAGGGTGGGCAACGCAGTGAGTCCTGCCTCACCCCCTGATTCCGGGCTTGCCCCGGCGCGCCGGCCTGTGTCATTGTTCCGTGCGGGGGACACCCCGACCCGAAACCACAGGCCATAGAACTGATGTCGAACAACGAAAAGATCGCTTCGGAGTTGGAAGACGTGACGCGCGCGGCGCGGGAGCTGGGCAGCCTGCTGGCCACGCTGGGCCTGTTGTGCAGCCAGATCGTCGGGCTCGCCGGCCGCGGCGCCGAAGCCCTGGCGGCCGACCCGGCCGAGGGGCCCGCAGCGGGCGCGCAGTCCTTGCTGCCGCTGGCGCGGGCGGCCCACACGCTGGCCGCGGTGGGTTGGGGGCGGGCCAGTGTCTGCGGTGACCGTATCGACGCGCTGGCGGCCGACGCGCCGCTGAAAGACAGTGCTCCCCCCGAAGTCCAACAACTTGTCGTGAGCAAGCTGCGCCAAGCCGGGGCCGATGCCCGGGCCACCTGCTCGACGCTCGAAATGGCCGGCCAAGCGCTCGAGCGCGCCATCGACCTGCTCGAAGGGCGGGCGAATGGCGATCCGGCGGCCTGGCAGGCCAGCCGCGAGATCTTCGAAGGTGTGATGGCACGCCTGGGCAGCCGGCCCCGTAGTGGCCCGGGCCCTCTTTAACCCGAGGCGGCGGCAAGGCGGTTCGATGGCGCCCGTGGGGCGGCGTCGCGTTTTGAAGCGGTGACGTGTGGGTCCGAGCTGGTCGTTTGCGCGCCCGCGCCGCCGGGGCGTTGGACGCGGCGACGGCCTCGCACGATGGACGATCGGGTGGCCCCCGAGCGGCGGCCCCGACCCCTCAATCCGGATAGACCTTCCAGTGCGGCGGCAGGCTCAACCAGTCTTCCTTCTTGGCATGCGTGAGGGAATAGGTCGGCGCGGGCAGACCTTGATCGGCAAAGCAGCCACCCGCCACCCCGATCAGCTCCGGCAGTGTCGAGACCAACCAGAACAGCGTGGTGCCGCAGGTCGGACAGAAGTGGCGGGTCTGCTCGTGCTGCTGCGCCACATGATGGAAGGCATAGACCTGGGTGGGCCCGCTCGTCTCGACCACGCTGCTTTTCGGGAAGTACGACGAGATGCCGAACGCGCTGCCGGTGCGGCGCTTGCAATTGGTGCAATGGCACACACCATGCATCTCGGGCGCACCTTGCAAGGTGATGGACGCGAGGCCGCAAGCGCAACGAGCTGTTCTTTGCATCGGGCAGGCACCGGACGTGTGGAAGCGGTGGGCGGAGACAGGCGCTTCGAACCCTGGTCGCGCCAGCTTACACGCGGCGCGCGGCCCGGCCCCTGCGGCACCGCCGAACGGTTGCAACTGACGGTACCTGTGGCGCAGCAGCGGCGAGGGCCTCGCGATGTCTAGGCGGCACTGCAACCAAGCTGCCTGCCGGGTTCACCCCTTCAATAAGAACTCCAGCAGCGCCCGCGCCAGCGGCTCGGGCTGCTCTTCCGGAATGTTGTGTCCGCAGTGCTCGATCTGCACGCCCGACAGGTCGTCACACAGCGGCTGCAGCTGGCGATACAAGCTGTCTCCCACCACCCCGCCGGCAATGGCGAGCGTGGGCTGCACCAGCCGGCGCGACGACACCACCGCCTCGATCTGCCGTGCGTTCAGCGCAAACGCACGGTAGTGCTCGAAGCCGCCACGCAAGGCTTCGACTCCCGCATAGGCCTGCGTATAAACAGCTTGCGCCGCCGGGTCGACCGCGCGGTGCCCCGCAGCCCGTGCGCTGAAGAACCAGCCGAGATACTCGGCTTCGCGGCCGGCCAGCACCTGTTCGGCCAAACCGGGCACCGCATGGAAGCCGAACCACCAGGGCGGGCCGCTGGCCAGAAAAGCTTCGGCCCCGGGCAGGGACCCCAGCAGGGCCTCCATCAGCGCCAGCCTGCGCACCCGTGCCGGGTGCCGCATGGCGAGCATCCAGGCCACCGGTGTGCCGAGGTCGAAGCCGACGACATGCGCCTCAGGAATGTTCAAGGCATCGAGCAGCTGGGCCGCGTCCTCGGACAGATGGAAGAGGTCGTAGCCGTGGCTCGGCCGCTCGCTCAGCCCAATGCCGCGCAGGTCGGGTGCAATCACCTGGTAGCCGGCCGCCGTCAGCATCGGGGTGACCAAACGCCACAGGTGCGACGTGAACGGCCAGCCATGCAGCATCAGCACAGGGTGACCGGTGCCCGCCAGCATGACATGGAGGCGGATGCCGTTGGCCGTGACGAGGCGCGGTTCGAACCAGCTGGTCGAGGGGGTAGCTTGCATGGCGTTTCCTTCAAATGACGCTATGCTGACCCTCAGACATTGCGGTATCAATCAGATACCAGCAGGTGAGTGGATACCAGGAGGAAACCACGATGGCGCGGAAGCTGCCCCAGGGCCCTTTGTCGGCCAGCTGCCCGACCCGGCTATTGCTCGATCAGATCGCCAACAAGTGGGCGGTGCTGGTGCTGATGGCGGTGCGCGACGAGCCGGTGCGCTTCAACGAACTCAAGCGCACGGTCGAGGGCATTTCACAGAAGGTGCTGGGGCAGACCCTGCAGCAGCTGGAGCGCAACGGGCTGGTCGAACGGCAGGTGTGGAGCCTCAAGCCCATCGCCGTCGCCTACGCCATCACGCCGCACGGGCGCGGTCTGGCGGAGATCGTCGAGCAGCTGCGGGCCTGGGCGGTGCAGACCCTCGGGCGGACGCAATCGGCCCAAGCGCGCTTCGATGCCCGGCAGGCGAGGCCGCCGTCGGTGCGCGTCCACCGGGCTTGATTCCCTTGCGCGACCAGGGGCGTGCGCGGCCCCAGCCCCTCGCCGCTGCACGACGGCGCGGCCTGCTGCATTCGCGACACCTCGGCCTGCAAGCTGCCGGCACCGCAACATCGTGCCCCGCCGAATTGCTGCGTGTCGTTCAGTCCAGCCGCCTCGAGCGTGGCACGAACGCTGCATCGGCAGCGCACCACATCCCGCTGCTGCACCACCCATGACCCTTCCCACCACCCGTCTCGGCCGCACCGACCTCACCGTGTTGCGTCCCGTGTTGCGCACCACGACCGTCGGTCTGCCGACCGACGAGGCCGGCATCGACTTGATCGACACGGCCGATGTCCATCCGCTCGGCGGCGCCGTGCGCTGACCCGCCCCCCACCGAGCTGGTGCTGCCCATGGCCATCCTGCATGTCTACGCGCCGTTGATCGTGCCCGACCTGGAGCAGGCGGTGTCTGCCTTTGCACGGCTGCGGCCCACGGTGCCCGTGCTGCGGTTCACGCATCGCGGGCTCGAGGCCGCGCTGGCCGGCGGCTTCTGGCTCATGTGCGGTCGGGCGGGCCTGTTGGGCTCGCGGGCCGAGATTCACACGATTGCGGTGGTCACCGACCTGCAGGAGATGCAGCAGACGCTGCTGGCGGCCGGGGCCCGCATCGTGTTCGGCCCCTACCGCATCAGCACCGGGCAACACCTGGCGGCGCGCCTTCCATCGGGAGACGTGGTCGAGTACCTGCAGTTCGGGTGGCTGCGCCTTGCGGCGCACTGAGCCGCGGGCGGAAGCAGCAACGGTCCCGTTCGGCTGCCCCGACGGCAGCAGACGGTCGCGCGGTCTTGAACACCGTCCCGTCTTGTTCGGCCGCGCATGAACCGCGCGCCCCTGGATACTTCAGCCCTTCGATCCGACGTCACGAACCTTGTGCGAGGAGATCCCTTGGAACCGCAGCCCCACCCCTCGACCCCGGTGCGCCGCAGCATGCGGCTGGTGCTTCTGAACGGCCGCGATGAGTTGCTGCTGATGAAGGTCGCACTGCCGGACCGGACGTTCTGGTGCACGATCGGCGGGGGGATGGACGCGGGCGAGACGCCTCAACAGGCCGCGCGGCGGGAGCTGCGTGAAGAGACCGGCTTGACGGACCGGGACGTGGTGTGGGGCCCGCCGGTCTGGTATGGCGAACACCGGCTGCAGCGCGATGGCGTGCTCACGCTCCACCAGGAGACCTTCCTGTTGGTGCGCACGGTCTGCACCGATGTGTCCACCGACCGCATGACCGAGCAGGAGCGGCAGGTGGTCAAGTCGTTCAAGTGGTGGTCGCTGGCGGCGCTGAAAAAGACCCGCGAGTTCGTCGTGCCGCCCAGCCTGGTGCGGCACCTCGAACCCCTGCTGGCGGGCGCCATTCCGAGCCACACCCTCCAGATCGACCTTGGCAATGAGCGCCGCCCGGCGTAACGGTTACGCCTGAAGGCTCGCGTAGGCGCCGCCGCGCCTGCGGTGTTGTCGGCTTCGTGCCCCACGCCCGGCCCCGGGCGTACGGCAAGCCTGTTGATGTGGGTCAAAGGTCGCGACAAAGGCCTTCCGTAAATTAGGTGCATCCCAAATGCACCTTTAATCCCCACGGAGCGTCCCATGACCCAAGCCCTCTCGCACCCCACGATCGACGTGCGCGTCATCCCCCCTCGCGAACGACACCCGCTGATCTTCGGCACCTTCCACAGCCTGGCGGATGGCGCTGCGATGGAGATCGTCAACGACCACGACCCCCGACCGCTGTACTTCCAGCTGCAGGAGATGCAGCCGGGGCGGTTCACCTGGGACACCCTGGAGTCGGGCCCGGACGTCTGGCGCGTGCGCATCACCAAGCGGGCCGCTGCCGCCAGCGAAGGTCGCTGCTGCGGCGGCTGCGGCGGTGCCTGAGCGACCGTCTTTTCCTCCTACAACCACATCGGACATGCCATGAAGAGCACCAACAGGCTGTGGCGTTGGCTCGGCCTCATCTTCGTCCTGTCGTTCGGGGCCCTCGGGTACCTCGGATGGCAGATTTATCTCTTTGCGCCTCCCATTCCGAAGTCGGTCCAGACGACGGGAGGGGAGGTGCTGTACACCGGCGACCAGATCCAGCGCGGCCAACAAGCCTGGCGGGCGGCCGGTGGCCAGCAACTCGGCAGCGTCTGGGGGCACGGCAGCTATGTCGCCCCGGACTGGTCGGCCGACTGGTTGCACCGTGAAGCCGTGGCGCTGCGCAAGATCCTCGTCGGGCAGCAGGCCCTGACCGAAGAAACCGCCGCGGCGATCGACGCCAAGGTCAAACGCGAGATGCGACGCAACACCTACGACGACCTCAGCGGCGCCGTGAAGGTGTCGCCCGAACGTGCCGCGGCGATCCGCGAGGTGGCGGCGCACTTCGACGGCCTGTTTGGCAGCGAGGCGTCGCTGGCCGCGCTGCGCGAGCAGTACGCGATGGGCGATGGTGTGCTGCCCGAGAAGGCGGACCGCCAGGCCCTCACCGCGTTCTTCTTCTGGTCGGCCTGGTCCGCCAGCACAGACCGTCCGAGCGAGGAAGGCCTGTCGTACACCAGCAACTGGCCGCATGAGCCGCTGGTGGGCAACACGCTGACCGGCACTGCGGCGATGTGGTCGATGGCCAGTGTGATCCTGCTGCTCGCCGGCATCGCCGCGATGTTGTGGCTGCATGCCCGCGGCCATGGCGAGGAAGAAGCCGAGGTGCCCAAGACCGATCCGCTGCTGGGCGTCAAGGCCACGCCGTCGATGAAGGCCACCCGCAAGTACTTCTTCGCGGTCATCGGCCTGATCCTGCTGCAGATCGGCATGGGGGTCATCACCGCCCACTATGCGGTCGAAGGCAAGGCGTTCTTCGGCATCCCGCTCGCCGACGTGCTGCCCTACGTGAGCACCCGCACCATCCACACCCAGGTCGGCATATTCTGGATTGCGACCGCCTGGTTGGCCACCGGTCTCTACATCGCCCCGCTGCTTGGCGGCCGCGAGCCGAAGCTGCAGAAGCTGGGGGTCGATGCGCTGTTCTGGGCGCTCATCGTCGTCGTGCTCGGGTCCACCGTCACCGGCTGGCTCGGGACCCTGCAGCACCGCGGTGTCGACTTCGCGTTCTGGCTCGGCAACCAGGGGCTGGAGTTCACCAGCATGGGCCGTGTCTGGCAGTTGCTGCTGTTCGTCGGCCTGCTGTTCTGGGTGTACCTGCTGGGCCGTGCCCTGTGGCCGGCGCTGAAGACACCCTCGGAGACCCGCGGCCTGATCGCGATGGTGTTCCTGTCGGCGACCTGCATCGGCGGCTTCTACGCCACCTCGCTCACCTGGGGCCAGCACACGCACTACTCGATGGTCGAGTACTGGCGCTGGTGGCTGGTGCACCTGTGGGTGGAAGGCTTCTTCGAAGTGTTCGCCACCGCGGTCATCGCCCTCATCTTCACCAAGCTGGGTCTCGTGCATGCCGCAAGTGCCAACCGGGCCATCGTCGCGGAAACCATCGTGTTCCTGTTCGGCGGCATCCTGGGCACGCTGCACCACCTGTACTGGACCGGCACGCCCACCTCGGTGATCGCCGTCGGTGCGGTGTTCTCCGCGCTCGAAGTGGTGCCCCTGACCCTGATCGGCCTGGAAGCCATGCAAACTTGGCGCCGCTCGCAGTCGGTGGCCTGGCTGCAAGCCTACAAGTGGCCCATCCTGTGTTTCGTGGCCGTCGGCTTCTGGAACACGGTCGGTGCCGGCCTGCTGGGCTTCGCGATCAACCCGCCTGCTGCGCTGTACTACGTGCAGGGCCTCAACATGACGGCGGCCCACGGCCACGCTGCGCTGTTCGGGGTGTACGGCATGCTGGGCATCGGGCTGATGTTGTTCTGCCTGCGTGGCCTGTACGAGCGTTCGCTGCATGCCGACCGGTTGATCAAGCCCGCCTTCTGGGCCTTCAACGGTGGCCTCGCGATGATGGTGTTCATGTCGCTGCTGCCCGCCGGCATCTACCAGGCCTACGCGGCCATCACGCAAGGCCTGTGGTACGCCCGCTCGCCCGAAGTGATCCACGGCAGCGTGATGGAGACCCTGGTGTGGCTGCGCGTGCCCGGTGACATCGTGTTTGCGGCCGGTGCGGTGTACCTCGCGCTGTATGCGCTGAAGCTGCTCCGGAAGCCCGCGGTGACGTCCGCCCCCGTGGGCGCCTTGCCGGTCAAGCCGTGACGGCAGCAGGGGCGGAGCTCGGCCTCGCCCCTGCCTCGTGTCGGCGGCCCTCGAACTTTCGATGCCGTCGCCACTCTATCTAGATCTCCTGGAACGCCGCTTGCGGCGTTTGTTTCACCTCTGCACCGCATTGCTCACCGTGAAACTCACCGCCTTCACCGACTACAGCCTGCGCGTCCTCATCTATCTGGCTGCCCACCCGGGCAAGAAGGCCACGATTGCCGAGATCACGCGCGCCTTCGGCGTCTCGGAACACCACCTCGTCAAGGTGGTTCACTTCCTGGGCAAGAAGGGCTGGATCACGACGGTGCGCGGCAAAGGAGGCGGCATGACGCTTGCCACATCGGCGCAGGCGATCTGCGTCGGCCGGGTGGTGCGCGACACCGAAGGCCTGCTCGAGCCCGCGGAATGCTTCGAGAGTGGCGGTGGACACTGCGCCATCGGCGGCTGCTGCGGGCTGAAAGGCGTTCTGGCCGAGGCTGTCCAGGCCTTCTACGCCGTGCTCGACCGCTACACCTTGGCCGATGTCACGCGCAATCAGGAAGCGCTGGCGCAAGTGCTCGACTTCTACCGTACCCTTCCTGCGCCGCAAATGGCGTGAGAACGCACACCCCATCATGCAACCAGCCCCCACGCCGGCCACGTCCGCCGCCCCCTTTCCCTATGAAGGCCCGGAAGCGCTGCGGCAGCCGATCGAAGCCGCACTGCGTCGTGTCGTCGACCCGGAGGTCGCGATGTCGGTGGTCGACGTCGGGCTGATCTATGGCGTCGCGGTCTCCGACCAGTTGGTGCACCTGACGATCACGATGACGTCGCCTGCCTGTCCGGTCACCGATGTCATCCTCGACGAGGTGCAGTCGGAGCTGGACCGGGTCGTGCCCGCCCACTACCAGATCGAGGTCGAACTCGTTTGGGAGCCGCCCTGGACGCCTGACCGCATGAGTGCGAAAGCCAAGGCTTTCATGGGCTGGTGAGGCTGCCGGGAATCGCCACATCATGCCCAGCCGCCCCCCCGTGGCCCGCTTGCTGTTCGTGGGCCTGGTCGCCTCCTCGCTGGTGGGCGGCGTGCTCGGAGGCTTGGTCCGCGCCGGTGTTCTGCTGCCCGGGGCCGTGAGCGGCGGCTGGGTGCCGCATGCCGTGCTGGCCCATGCGTTCCTGATGGTGTCCGGCTTCATGGGCACCGTCATCGGCCTCGAGCGCGCGGTGGCCCTCAAGGCGCGCTGGTCGTTCTGGGCGCCGTCGCTGTCGGCGCTCGGCGGCGTGTGTGCGCTCGCAGGGGCAGGGGCGGCCGCTGCCGCCTTGGCCGTTGCGGCGGCCCTGTTGTTCGTCGGTGTCAACCTGCACGTGGTGCGACGCCACCGAGAGCCGCATACCGTCTTGCTGCTGGTCGGGGCGGTCGGCTGGCTGGTCGGCAATGCCCTCTACGCCGCCGGGCTGCCGGCCGACGCCGTGGTGCCCTGGTGGTTCTCGTTCCTCGTGCTGACCATCGCCGCCGAACGGCTCGAGATGACACGCTTGATGCGACGCCGCGCTGGTGCGGCCGAGGTGTTGTATTTGCTGCTGGGCACGCTGCTGGCCGGGGCTGCGACGGCGTCGTTGGCACCGGCCGCTGGGCAGCTGGTGTTCGGCTTGGCGCTCGCCGGTCTGGCGGTCTGGCTGCTCTGCTTCGATATTGCGCGGCGCACCGTGAAGGCGAACGCGCTGAGCCGCTACATGGCCGTGTGCCTCTTGCTGGGCTACGGCTGGCTGGGGGTGGCGGGGCTGGCGTGGATCGGCGTCGGTCTCGGCCATGCGGTGCGCGATACCGCGCTGCATGCGCTCGCGCTGGGCTTCGTGGTGAGCATGATGCTCGCCCATGCGCCCGTCATCCTGCCGGCCGTCGCGAAGGTCAAGCTGCTGTACGGACCTGTTTTCTACCTGCCGCTGGCGCTGCTCCACCTGTCCCTGCTGGTGCGCGTGGGCGTCCCCGGGCTGCTGCCCGCCGGGGCGATCGGCAATGCGGCCGCGATGGGGCTGTTCGCTGCCATCGTCGCCGGCGCCGCATGGGCCTGGCGCCGCAAGCACTCGTCCACCTCTTCCCTGCGGACTCGACATGCCTCTGCTCACCATTGAAGAACCTCCGCAGACGCCGGTCCGCGGCTTTGCGCTCTGGGCGCTCGGGTTTCGGCCCTTCTACCTGCTGGCCAGTGTCTTCGCGGCGTTGTCCATTCCGCTGTGGGCCCTGCAGTTCTCGGGAATGCTCGGCCATGCGTATCTCAGCGGGCCGCTGTGGCACGCCCACGAGATGGTGTTCGGCTTCACGCTGGCCGTCATCGTCGGATTCCTGTTCACGGCCGGGCGCAACTGGAGCAATCTTCCAACGCCTACTGGCAGCGCGCTTGCGGCGCTGGCCGGGCTGTGGCTGGCCGCCCGGATTCTGGTGCTGACCCCGTTCGCCTGGGCTGCGGCGCTCGCCAACGTGGCATTCCCGGTGGCCGCTGCGGTGGCACTGGCCATCCCGTTCTGGAAGGCCCGGAACCGGCGCAACTACTTCTTCGTCGGCTTGCTGTTGATGTTCGGCGTGGCCGCTGGCGCCTTCCATCTTGCTCAGATGGGGAGGGTGCCGTCGCTCGGGCCCCTTGGCATCCAGGTGGCGCTCGACGTCGTGCTGTTCATCCTGGCCGTGATGGGGGGGCGCGTGATTCCGATGTTCACGAACAACGGGGTGCCCGGTGCCAACGCGATGCGTCAGGCGGGAGTGGAGAAGGCCTCGCTGGGCTTGCTGATCGGCTTGACGGTGGCCGACGCGGCCCGGCTGCCCGAACTCGCCATCGCGACCGTCGCCGGTGTCGCGGGCGTGGCGCACCTGGTGCGGTGGCTGTTGTGGCAACCCTGGAAGACCGGCTCGAAATCCCTGGTGTGGGTGCTCCACCTGGCCTACCTGTGGGTGCCCCTGCATCTGGGCCTGCGCACGCTGGCCGGGCTCGGCGCGGTGCCGCCGTCGGCAGCGGTCCATGCGCTGACGGTCGGCGCCATCGGCGGCCTGATCATCGGCATGGTGACACGGACGGCCAAGGGTCACACTGGCCGCCCCTTGCGCGCCGACGCCGTGGACACCAGCTGCTATGTCCTGGTGCTGCTGGCCGCGGTGGTCCGCGTGGTGCTGCCGCTCGCGTCGCCGGAGCTGATGCTGGCGGCGGTGCTTGGGTCGGCGGCGCTCTGGTCGGCCGGGTTCGGGCTCTACGCGATCCGCTACTTCCCGGTCCTCACCCGGCCGCGCCTCGACGGCAAGCCGGGCTGAGTAGTGGGCTGTTCGGGGATGAAGACGGAGCCGCAGCCCGGCTCATGCGGCGGCCCCCGGGTCGCGCTCCATGGCTGAACGCCGGGAGGTGCGGCCGCACCGCCTGTGCTTCGCAGCCGGCGCGCTCATCCTCGTGCTGGCGTCGCTCTGGTGGGCGGCCGTGCTGCTCGCGCCGGCGAGCCGTCCTTCCGGCATGCCGCCCGCTGCGGTCCATGCGCTGGTGATGACCTTCGGCTTCTTCCCGATGTTTTTCGCCGGGTTCATCTTCAGCACCGGCCTCAAGTGGATGCACGTGCCCGCGTGCCCGCCGGCCTTCCTCGCACCGGCCACGGTCGCCTTCCTGCTCGGCTGGGCCGCGGTGGGATGCGCGGTGGCGCTGCAGCGTCCGCCGTGGCTTGCCGGGGGCCTGACGCTGGCGGCCGGGGCCTGGGCCTGGATGGTCGCCGGGCTCGCGCTGCTGTCGACGAGGCGCGCCGCGGCGCCCTCGGGGCACGTCACCCTGATCGCGCTCGCCGGTGCGGTGGGGGCGGTGGCGATGGGGGCGGCTGCCGTCGCCAGCCTGCTCGAGCGGTGGGCGCTGGTGGTGACCCTGGCGCGTGCGTCGGTGTGGGGCTTCGTCGGCCTCACCTTCGGGGCCGCCGCGCACCGGATGGTGCCTTTCATTTCGGCAGCCCCCGTGCGCCGACTCGAGGTGCCATGGCCCGGGCTGTCACTGGCCGGCCTGGGGTTGGCCTTTCTCGCGAATGCCGTCGCCCAACTCCTTCCGGCAGCGGCACGCCTGGCGGCCGCGATCGACCTCTGCGTGGGCGCCGTCCTGGTCGTGTTTGCCCTGCGGTGGCCCTTCGTGCAAAGCCTGCGGCCGCGGATGCTGAGGATGCTGTATGCCGGCTTTCTGTGGCTGGGCGCGAGCCTGGTGCTCACCGGTCTCGGTGGTGGGCGGCCCGGCAACCCGTGGGGGTCGGCTCCGCTGCATGCGTTCACGCTCGGCTTTCTCGGGACCACGATGCTGGCGATGCTGAGCCGCGTGATCGCGACAGGCGCTGGGCGCACGGTCGTTGTCGACGCGTTGCTGTGGGCTTTGTTCTGGGCTTTGCAGGCCGCCGCCGTGCTGCGGGTCGTCGGCCCAGTGGTCGGCCTTGGCGCGGCCGTCGTCGCGGCCGGACTCCTGTGGGCTGCTATCTGGTTGGTGTGGGCCTTGCGGCACGGGCGCTGGCTCGGCGCCGGGAACCTCCGGCCGCCGGCCGGCCGTTAGGCCCGCGCCATGCGCTTCATCCACTCGAGCAGGACCGTCGGCAGCAGGTCCGGCCGGGGCAGCAACGCATAGTGATGCGGGCCGAAGATGCCCGGCAGGTAGCGGGCCGCCTGGCGGTCCACGGTCAGGCAGAAGGGGTGGATGCCCTGCAGCTTGGCTTCGGTGACCGCCTGTCGCATGTCCTCCACGCCGTAGCGCCCTTCATAGTCGTCGATGTCGTTCGGCTTGCCGTCCGACAGCAGCAGCAGCAGGCGGTGCCGCGCCGGCTCGCGCATCAAGGTTGCCGCGGCGTGACGGATCGCGGCGCCCGCGCGCGTGTAGTGCTCCGGCTCGAGCGAGGCGATGCGGCGGGCGATGCGGTCGCTGAAGGGTTCGTCGAAGCGCTTGAGGCTCAGCACCCGTACCCCGCGCGGGCCTTCGCCGGAAAACGCCTGCAGCGCGCAAGGCTCGGCCATACCCTGCAGCGCGATCGCCACCAGCAGCAGCGCCTCGCGCTCGACGTCGACCACCCGCTGGTGCGCCGAGATCCAGCCATCGGTGGAGCCGCTGACGTCGGTCAGGATGAGGATGGCCATGTCGCGCCGCGCCTGGCGCCAGCTCTGATAGAGCGCTTGCGCCATCGGGCGGCCGGCCCGGAAGTCGGCATGGGCCTCGATGTAGGCATCCAGGTCGACCTCGTCGCCTTCCCACTGCTTGCGCAGCCGCACCCGCTGGGCCTTCAACATCTCGAAGCGGCGCCTCACCAGGTCGAGCATGGCGCGCGATGTCTTCAACCGCTCGTCGACCCACGCTTGCGGTCCTTCGGGAGCCTCTCCGACGTGCACCGTCACGCTGTCCTCGTGATAGGCCTGGACGCGGTAGTCCCACTCGGGGTAGCGCAGCTGCGTTTCGGCGGCGGCGGGCGAGGGCAGGGGCGCTTGCTTCGCGCGCGGCTCTGGCGGGTCTTCGGAGAGCAGGATTTCCTTGGCGCGGCCGGGTGTCGAGACCAGGCGCGCCTCGGGAAGCTCCGAGAGGGCATCGGCCAGTTCCTCGGCGGCGGTCGACGCGTCCCGGTCGGTGGGGCGCTGCAGGCCGACCGGGTCCTCGGCCTGCTCCTGGGGCTGCGAGGTCTGCACCATCCAGGCGCCGGGCTGCTGGTCGTCCTCGTCTTCCGCAGCCTCTCGCACCTGCGGTCGGCGGCCCAGCCGGGCGCTGCGCGGAGGTTCTGCATTGCTGTCCGGCGGCTCGCCGCCCGACAACGAGCTGATCGCCACCGGCGAGGCGAGCCGGAACTCCCCCGTCCACGCGTCGCGCAGCAGCAGCCGCCCGCTGGGCACGTCGGGCAGGCCGTGCGCCAGTTCGCGCACGTGCGCCACGACGGCGTCAACGGGTCGAGGCCGGGCACCGTGCAGGTCGCTCTCCAGCAACTGGCGCAGCGCCTGCTCGATCGGCTGGCGGTGGGCAGGAAAGGCATCGAGCGGTGGACGGCGGCGCAACGCCAGGCCTCTCAGGCGCTGCAGGACAGGCATGGTCCCGGGCAGCAGCTGCAACAGTTGCGCATCGGCGGCGTGCGCCTCGTGCAGCAGGAACAGCGCGCGCTCGGTCGGCCGCGCCAACGACGCCCAGGCAGCAGCGCTGCCGCGGACGGCGCGGGCTGCCTGCTGCAAGGCCGACATGCGGTAGTGCTCGAGGCCACTCAGCGCCTCTTGGTCTTCGAGTGCACCGGGCAGCCAGATCGACAGCCCGTCGGTGGACGGGAGCGCCTGCTCTACACGCGGGCCTTCGCCGCGGCGGAACACCTTGGTCAGGAAGCTGGCCGGTGCGGGCGGCTCGGCCAGCTTCAGCGGGAACGAGCGTCCGAACGCGGCACAGAGGAGCAGGTCGAGGCGTTGCGCCACGTCGCGCAAGGCGGTCTGGGCGGGGCCGGGTCGCGCCTTGCGATGCCTGCGCCAGAGGTCGCGCGCAAACACCGTCGCGTGTTTCGCAACGTCCTGCAGGACCTCTTCCGCTTCTGCCATGGTTCAGACAAAAGACGCATCGACCAGGTCGCGCATCGCACTCAGCAGCGACGGGTCGTCGGACAGCGGTGACACCACCGCGGCGTAGCAGGCCTGTCGCACCTCGATGCCGCTGGCGATTAGGCGGCCTGCGTTGATCAGCAAGCGGGTGCTGGGCACTTCGGCCAGGCCGCGGTCGCGGAGACCGCGCAGACGCTGCCCGAGCGACACCAGCGCATGGGCGCTCGCGCGGTCGGCGCCGCTCTCTCGTTCGACGATGCGGGCTTCGACGTCCTCGGGAGGGAAATCGAAGTCGAGCGCGACGAAGCGCTGCCGGGTGCTGGGCTTCAGGTCCTTCAGCATGCGCTGGTAGCCGGGGTTGTACGACACCACCAGCTGGAAGCCGGGCGCGGCTTCGACCAGTTCGCCAGTCTTGTCGATCGGCAACACGCGGCGGTAGTCGGTCAGGGGGTGCAGCACGACGACGGTGTCCTGGCGCGCCTCGACCACTTCGTCGAGATAGCAGATCGCGCCCTCGCGCACGGCGCGGGTCAGGGGCCCGTCCTGCCAGGCGGTGCCGTCGTGACGGATCAGGAAACGGCCGACCAGGTCGCTCGCCGTCAGGTCGTCATGGCAGGAGATCGTGACCAGCGGCCGCCCCAGCCGCCACGCCATGTGCTCGACGAAGCGTGTCTTGCCGCAACCGGTCGGCCCCTTGAGCAACACCGCCAGATGCCGTGCGTGGCATTGCTCGAAGACCTCGACCTCGCGGCCCGAGGGCAAGTAATAGGGCTCGTCCTGCAGGCGTGTGGCCTCCCCCGCCATGGGCTCACGCGCGTGCCGGCTTCACCGGCACCGCCTGCAGGTCGGGGTCGGTCGCGTCCTGCGTCACCTCGAGCCGGGGCGCATAGCGGAAGAAGTCGATGATGAACAGGGCCACGCCGATGGCGAACAGCGTCCCGGTGCCGATGAGCATCAGGAAGTGCACCTGGATCTTGAGCTGGGCGTCGAGGTAGCCCAGGCCCATGATGCGCTCCAGGTACACCTGGCCGATGCCCGCAGTGGCGAACGAGAGTGTCATGCCGAACATGCCGGCCAGCTGCAGCCAGAACGCCCAATAGCCGAGCGACGTGCCTTGCTCGCGGCGTGCCGGCGAGATGGCCGGCAGCGCGTAGGTGATCATCGCCAGCACGATCATTGCGTAGGCGCCGTAGAACGCGGCGTGGCCGTGCATCGCGGTGATCAGCGTGCCGTGGGTCCATTTGTTCACGCTGGGCCAGGTGTGGGCCAGGCCCAGCAAACCGGCGCCGAACAGCGTGTAGACCGCGCTACCCACCGTCCAGTGCAGGGCCAGGGTGTTGGGATGGGCCAGTCCGGAGCGGCGCATCGCGGAGTAGGCGTACATCGCCATGCCGACCAGGGCCACCGGCTCGAGCGCGCTGAAGATCCCGCCGATGGGCAGCCAGTAGCTCGGCACACCGACCCAGTAGTAGTGATGGGCGGTGCCGAGTATGCCGGCCATGAAGACCAGGCCGACGATGACGTAGAGCCACTTCTCCATCACCTCCCGGTCGGCCCCGGACAGGCGGATCAGCAGGTAGGCCAGGAAGCCGCCCTGGATCATCTCCCACACGCCCTCCACCCACAGGTGGATGGTCCACCAGCGGTAGAAGATGGACACGACGTAGTTGTCGTATTCGAGCAGGGAAGGGAGGTACAGCACCGCCGCGCCGGCCACGCCGAGCAGCAGCACACCTTCGGTGGTGGTGAATCGACCCGACTTCCGGATCGTCATGACCACGTTGTAGAGGAACATCAGCATCACCACGACGATGACGATCTTGTGCGGCAGCGGCTGCTCGAGCAGCTTGTTGCCGGTGCCGTAGCGGAACAGGTAGCCGATCACGGCGGTGACGCCCATCACGACCCACAGGGCCAGCTGGAGGTAGGCGAGCTTGACGCTGTGCAGTTCGGTGCGCGACTCGTCCGGGACCATCCAGTAGGTGGCGCCCATGAATCCGGTCAGCACCCAGACCACCAGCAGGTTGGTGTGGATGACCTTGGTGACGTCGAACGGCAGGATGTACAGCAGCGGGTCCGGGCCCAGGTACTTGGTCGCCGAGAGCAGGCCGAACACGATCTGGAGCCCGAACAGCACCATCGCCACCGCGAAGTACCAGTAGGCGACCGATTGGGATTTGTAGCGCATGGCAGGCACCTCGCTTACTTGATCGACGAGAGATAGGCCACCAGCTGGTCGACCTGCTCCGGCTTCAGGCTCTGTCCGTAGGTGTTCGGCATGAACGACATGTTGTTCGCCGAGTACATGGCGCCCGGTACGACATGCGCGCTGGGGTCGACGATCGACTCCCGAATGTAGCCTTCGGGGTCCTTCGCCTTGCCCTTGTAGTCGGGCGAGCCCACCAGCTGCGACGCCTTGGCGGTCAGGCCGGCCAGAGACGGCCCGGCCATGTTGGCGCCCTGGGCCACCGAATGGCAGGCGTTGCACGCCGGCGTCACGGACCGGAACAGGCGTTCCCCGAGGGCGATCGGGTTTTCGTTGCCTGTCAACGGGCGAGCACCGGGCGGCACCTGGCCGGTGGTTGTCTGCTCACCGGAGGTCTGCGCCTGTTGCGATGCGGTCATGTCGGTGCCCGGGATGGTGGCGCCGGTGACCAGGATGGGGCGCGGTGGCCAGCCCTGGTTGTCGACGTTGCTGACCCAGCCGAGGAAGTCGATCAGGTTCTTGATCTCCTCGTCGCTCAGGTCCTGCTTGGGCATCAGGCGCCGATGCCGCTGCTCGTCGTAGAACTGGGCCGGGTTGCGCATGTAGGCCTGCAGGTACTGCTCACCCCTGTGCTTCGCGATCTTGGTCAGGTCCGGCGCGTAGTAGGCGCCCTCGCCGAACAAGGTGTGGCAGTTGACGCAGTTGTATTTGTGCCAGACGTCCTTGCCCGCGATGACCTGCGGGGTCAGTTGGGCTTCGTTCGTCAGCGTCGGGAACTGACGGTGGCTGTCGACCGTCAGGCCGAGGAAGACCACGGCCGCGATGCCGGTGCAGGCGATGGCAAACAGGCGGGACTGTCGCTTGTTCATGGCGGGCCTCCCCGATCAGACGCCGATGCCGGCCCAGTAGGTGAACGAGATGTAGAGCGCGTACGCGACGGCGATGGCCATCAAGAGCACGATGAGGTAGCTCAGGATTTTGAGCGGTGCATGCATGGGCACCCCTTTGTTGTTGCGTGGTCGGGCCTGCCGCTCTCAGCGAGACGGCGGTGCGGGTAGGGCCCAGCAACCTGTGTGCCGATCCACTGCACATGCTGTGGATCGGCAGCGTCCTGAGGTGAGGCGTGCTATCGGCTCGCGGTAGCGTTCGAGTGCCACGTTCCCGCAAGGTCGTGTGCATAAAACGGTTGGCGTGAGCAGATTCTTCCGTGCAATAAGTAAACAGTGATGCAGCTTCTGCTCGTGTGCAGGATGGTCGCCAGCGTCCCTTTGTCGCTTGCACCTCTCTCTTGTCATTCGAATCACTAGATCTTCTGGCCCAGGCCGCGAAACTCGGCCTGGGCATGCGCAATGCCCCTCGGACCCCATCCCGTAAGAGGAGACCCACGATGCGCTTGCTTGCACCTTTACCCGCGGTGCTGGCGCTTGCCAGCAGCTGCGCCTTTGCTCAGAACGACGAGGCCACCGCGAAGCTCGCCCAGCAGAAAAACTGCCTCGCCTGCCACGCGGCAGACAAGAAGATGGTGGGCCCCTCCTATCAGGACGTCGCGAAGAAGTACGCCGGCCAGAAGGACGCGGTGACGGCGCTCACGACCAAGGTGATCAAGGGCGGCGCGGGCGTCTGGGGGCCGGTACCGATGCCGCCGCAGGCCGTCAGCGAGGCCGAAGCGCGCCAGCTGGTGCAGTGGATTCTCAAGCAGAAATAGCGCGATCCAGCCGGCTTTCCACCTCTCTTTCACGAGGAGCCATCATGCGTTTGAGCCAGCACCCTCGGGTGTGCGCGGCCGTGCTCGGCTGTGCACTTCTAGTGGCCTGTACCACCTTGGACGACCCCTACGACGTTCGGAACATGGACTTGAAATCGCCGCCGGCCGTCGTCACCAGCACGCGCTACACGGGGCCGTACGCGGCGGGCAGTGCCTTGAGCATGGACGCGACGGTACGCCCACTGTCACCCGAGCCGGTCAAGGAGGTGCGACTCGACACGACGCACAAGATCATCGACCTCGCGCCAGGCGTCAAATTCAGCGCGTGGACCTTCGGCGACACGGTGCCGGGGCCGGTGGTGCGGGCGCGGGTGGGCGACCGGATCAAGTTCACGATGACCAACCGGTCGGATGAACCTATTCCCGGTGTCAGGGTGACGGCGGCGCCGATGATGCACTCGATGGACTTCCATTCGGCGATGGTGTCGCCGCAGGACAAATATCGGTCCATCGCCCCGGGGCAAACCATCTCGTTCGAGTTCACTGCGAACTACCCCGGCGTGTACATGTATCACTGCGGCACACCGATGGTGCTGGAACACATCGCGTCCGGGATGTACGGAATGATGATCGTGGAGCCGCGCAAGGGCTATCCGACCAAGGTCGACCGCGAATACGCCGTCGTGCAGAGCGAGTTCTACACCAAGCCGGACCCCGACAAGCGGCAGGTCGACGGTGTGCCGCTGTACCTTCTCGACGGCGACCGGGTGCGAGCCAAGGCACCCACCTACACCGTTTTCAACGGCAAGTACAACGGCTTTGTCGACAAGCCCTTGCCGGCGCAGCCGGGTGAGCGCGTGCGTCTCTTCGTCTTGAACGTCGGACCCTCGAACACCTCCAGTTTCCACGTGGTCGGCACCATCTTCGACCGCGTGTGGATGGAAGGCAACCCGGACAATCAGTGGCGCGGTGCGCAAACCGTGCTGCTCGGCTCGTCCAATGGCGCCATCGTCGAGTTCCTCGTGCCGGAGAAGGGCAGCTATGTGATGGTCGACCATCACTTCGCCAACGCCTCGCAAGGCGCCATCGGCCTCATCGCCGCAGGCGGCGGTGCGGGGGATCATGCGCCGGCAGGTGACCCGGAGCACCACAACATCCCGGCCACGGCCGCGCCCACCGATCCGGTCGCGCAGCGCGGCAAGCTCGACTTCGAGTCCAAGTGCCTGGCGTGCCATTCCATCGCGGGCGGCGACAAGCTCGGGCCCGACCTGTATGGCGTGTCTCGACGCCGCGACGAAGCCTGGTTGTTCCGTTGGATGAAGGACCCGGAGCGGATGGCGCAGACCGACGAGCTCGGCCGGAAGTTGCTGGAGCAGTGGAAGGTGCCGATGCCGAACCAGAATCTGTCGGACCAGGAGGTGCGCCAGTACATCGCCTACTTCAAGTGGGCCGACGAACACGTGAAGCCGCAGGGTAAGGTCCAGCCGCAACCGGCATCGCCGGGTGCAGCACTGTCCCCCTCGGAAACCAAGTCGGCCACCCCCATTCCGCCGGGCACCAAGCAGCCTTCGTCGCCAGCCACGACCAAGGGCCATGCCCATTGAGGAGTGCGACATGGATGGGTTGCAGTGGGTGGGCAAGACCGCGACGGTGATGCTGTTCGTCGGCCAAAGCGTGACGACGCCGGCCTTCGGTTGTGGGGTCTGCGTCGAAGACAAGATGGCGGCGACCTACGACCATGATGTGGTGCAGCGGGCCGCGGCGCAGAAGCGGCTGGTGGTTTTCTGCAATGTCAAAGGTGTGGTGAAACCCGAGCAGATGCTGCAGGCGGCGAAGTCGATCCCGGGGGTCGATGCGGACACGGTCAGGGCGTCGGCCCAACCGATGGCGCTTTCGTTTGCGCTCGATCCTGGCGTACAGACGCCGGAGCGGGCCGTCGCACGCGTCGCCGCACTGCTCGGCCCAACCACCGAGGTCTCGTTGATCCGAACGCTGAGCCCGCGCTGAGGGGGTGTCGACCTATGCGCGGGAGAAGAGAAGCCGCCGTCTCCCGGAGAACGGCGGCTTCTGGACGGCCAGCGAGCGCGGCGCGTCAAGGTGTGGGGGCGAGCGGGCTCTGTTCTTCTTCGTGCGCTGCGGCTGAACGGGCGTCCAGCCCCCACTCCATCCAGTCCTCCCCGAACAGCTCCGAGGGGTGAGGGGTTCGAACGCTGCCGTTGCCGCACGTCATCGAGTCGGCAGCGCAGTACCGGTCGCAGCCCCAGCAAATGCGCTCGGGGTGCAGCGGGACGATGGGAAACTTCTTGGCGGCCATGTCCTGCTGCTCCCGCTCAGTGCTGGTGGGCGACCGTCTGCGTCGGGCTCACCGGCTCGTAGACGGCCACATCACGTTCGCCGGTCACTTCCAGGATGCCGGCCAGACCCTTGCCGACGCGCGACAGGGCATGGTCCACCAGGATGTAGCTGCCCGGGTAGTTCACCTTGAAGTCGACGATGGTGGCACCGCCGGGCGCGACGAGGGTGGTCTGCACGTCTTTCTTCACGCTCGACACCGAGCCTTCGCTGTAGACCTTGTCGAAGATCTCGCCGATCACGTGGAAGGACGACACCTTGTTCGGGCCCCCGACGCCGAAGTAGACCCGCACCGTCTCGCCGACCTTGGCCGTCATCTTGAACTCTTTGGTCAGCGAGCCGACGGCGCCGTTGAAGGTGTAGAAGCTCGGCAGTTCGTCGCTCGCGCGTTCCGGGCTGTACTCGTGGTGGCCCTTGGTGCCGGCCGCGCGGCCGGTGTAGAGGTCACCCTGCATCACGTAGTACTCCCGGTCCACCGGCGGCAGGCCCTCTTCCGGCTCCACCAGGATGAGACCGTACATGCCGGCGGAGATGTGGTGAGGCACCGACGGGGTGGCGCAGTGGTAGACGTAGAGCCCCGGGTTCAGCGCCTTGAAGCGGATCGTCTTCTCCTGCCCGGGTGCCACTTGCGTGTCCGCACCACCGCCATGACCGCCGGTCACCGAGTGCAGGTCGATCGAGTGGACCATCTTGCTGCTCTTGTGGTTCGCGAGCGTCATCTCGACCGTGTCGCCTTGCTTCACGCGCAGCATCGGGCCCGGCACCTTGCTGCCGAAGGTCCAGTAGTTGAAGGTGGTGCCGTCATCGAGCTTGCCATTCAGTTCGACGGTGTCGATGCGGTACTTGACCAACGTCGGCGCCCGCTTGCCGATGGCCGGCGGCACGCTGTTCGGGTCCATCGTGATGCTGACCGCATCGGCGGCTGCGGGCGCCAGGGCCAGCGCAGGGCCGGCCGCTGCGGCGACGGCGGCCTTGCTTGCCGGCGCCGCGGCAGCGGGACTCGCCGACGTCGCTGCGACTTCCAGGACACCTTCCATGCCGATCTGCTGATGGCCCGGGATCGAGCAGTAGTAGGTGAACCGGCCGGGCTTGCTGGCCTTGAACCGCACCGTCACCGAACCGGTGCTGCTGTCGAACTTCTTCGAGGCGACCTTCAGGTCGGGGATCACGATATCGTGTTGTGCGCCTTCGCCGCTGCCGATGGTGAGTACCACCGTGTCGCCGACATTGGCCTTCAGGACCGGATTCGACGCCTTCCCTTGGGCATCGAGATAAACCATCTTGCCATCGGCCATGCCGGTGGACAGGGTGTATTGCCGTACGACTTCTTTCTGGGCCGTGGCCGGTGCCGCTTGGGCGACAGAGGTCAAAGGTCCTGCCATCGCAGCGCCGACGAACACGGCAATGGCGAAGGGAATCGGGGCAAGGACGCGGGCAAACATTTTTATACCTTTTACGGTCATTCGCGGGGCAGCCCCCCGTGAGGCGCCGATCTTTTGAACCGGTACGGAAAGTATAAGAATTACGCACCGTGTCGTTTTGGGTCGATAAACCGAATGTTGCCCTGCATCAAACTCCGTCCGCCACTTATTGGCGGCATGTGTATTCACTATCGATAGCAGGGTTTCGATTGCCACAAGTTAACACGTTCGCAAGCCCGGCTGGGCAGCCGTCCTCAAGGGATCTGACTCGCGGTGCGTCAGCGCCTGCTTCGGACCACCCCGTGGACGAGCAGGGGCGACGAGAGGGGCGGCCGGCTCCATTCAGACAGGAATATAGGCCCGACCATTCTTGTTGCGGTTTTCGGCGCCGTCCCTGCTCGCTTGAATGAGCGAAATTCGTTATAGATGAGGCGCGAGCGGCAGTCGATCGCCTTCTGCGCCGCCGTGTACTGTTAAAAGGCGGCGCGCTGCACAACAGCGGCGAATACAACCCGGTTGCGTCGCGGCGCAGAAAACAGAATCGGGACCGGGCGGTCGGATGAATATGGAAAGAATAATCGCGCGTGAACAAGGCCCGCCGGCGCGAATATCGCGTGCACGACCAGTCAATGACCCTGGACGCCTGCCGCCGCCGCTTTGCGGGCGTAGAACTCCGACACTTCCTGGATCTCCTGGTCGGTCATCGTGCGCGCGACGGCGCGCATCTGCCCCTGTACGTCATTGCCGCGAGCACCGGTGCGGAAGGCGTGCAACTGGCCCACCAGGTAGTCCTTGGGCATCCCTTCTATCCACGGTGCGCCGAACTTCTGATCGACGCCGCCGTGGCAGGAGATGCAAGGTGCGATGTTGCGCAGCGGTGCGCCCACCCGCACCAGGGCGGGCAGCGATTCATCGTAGAAGGTGGGAGCGGTGCGGGCCTTCGGCAACGACGCGTAGTAGGCCGCGAGATCGCGGATGTTCTCCTCGCTCAGGGGCGCTGCCAGGCCTTGCATCAGCGCGTGGACCCGCTTGCCCGACTGGTAGTCCATCAGCTGCTTGATGATGACCTCGGGGTACTGTCCGGCGAGGTTGGGCGCGTTGGAAGTGCTCATGCCTTGGGCACCGTGGCACATCGTGCAGTTCAGCGCCAGGGTCGCGCCGCGGCCGACCGACCCGGCGTCGGTGACCCGCGCCATGTTGCGTTCGAGCACGACGTGGCTGGCCACGGCCGGCTGTTGCGCCGACGTGTCTTCATACCAGCGGCTGGGCACGCCCGCGGCCCGACAGATCGCGGCCCACAGCCCCTGGGCCGTGAAGTCGGGGTGGACCGACGGCAGCCAGACGAAACCGACGAGCAACGAGACGACGGTCAACAGGACGAGCGAGACGACGCTCCAGCGAAAACCGCGGTTCGACCAGGAGAAAACGCGGGCGTGCCGGTCCATCAGCGGCTCCCGATCGGAATGACGGGGACGGAGGCTTCCTTGAGCGACGCGAGCTGGGCAATGGGGAAGCCGTAGTTGACGAGGGTCAGGCCGATCATCATCGCCAGCCAGAGCGCGTATCCGTTCAGCAGCGCCGGGGTGCGGCCACCGGGATGGGCCTCGAGGCTGAACGTGAACGGCGGCGGCGCCGTTTTGGGCGTCCTGTGGGCCCTGGCCAGGATGAACACGAGGATGAAGGCGGAGATGACCAGCAGCAGGCCGCCGAAGGTCGAGGCGATCACCGTCCAGGCTTGCGGCTGGATGTCGGGGTGTGTGTAGTCGTAGTAGGCCATGCGCCGAGGCATGCCGAGCAGACCGACCAGGTGCCAGGGCATCGAGAGAATCATCATGCCGATGAACCACAGCCAGACCTGCAGCTTGATGAGGGACTGCGGCAGCGGCCCGCTGCCGGTCAGCTGTGGCCAGAGTTCGTAGGCGGCCATGAAATACATCAGCACGATGGCACCGGCGAAGATCAGGTGGAAGTGGCCGGTGACCCACTGCGTGTTGTGGACCGTCTCGTTGAGCTGGTAGCTCATGTTGATGATGCCGCCGGCGCCGCCGAAGCCGAGCATGATGAACGAGAACGTGACGGCGAGCATCATCGGGTTGCCCCACGGCAAGGCCCTGATCCATCCGAACAGGCCGGTGCCGCCGCGCAGGCGGCCGGCAATCTCGACCGACGCCACGATGGTGAAGACGGTGAGCAGGGTAGGGACCGACACCATCGCCGTCATCGCGGCATGCACGAACTTGAAGCCGGCGCCCACCTGGGGGTCCGCGAACAGGTGGTGGATGCCGATCGGCATCGAGAACACCAGGAACAGCACGAACGCCACCCGGCCCATCGTGTCGCTGTACAGGCGGCCTCCGATCGCGCGGGGAACGATGGTGTAGAAGACGATGTACGCAGGCATCAGCCAGAAATAGACGATCGCGTGCAGCGTCCACGAGAAGAAGACGCGCGCCAGCCCGGCGTTGATGGTGTCCGTCCATCCCAGCGAGGCGGGAAGGATCAGCACGATCACCTCGACCGCCGCCCCCACCGACGTCCAGGCCCACAGGTAGGCGCCGGCGACATTGCCGAACATCGCGAGCGGCACCGTCTGGCCGGGGTTCTCCTTCTTCCAGGCGTGCAGGTTCACGGACATGAGGGCGACCCACACCCAGGAGCCCACGACCACCAGGACGACGCCGAAGTAGTAGAAGGGGCTGGCGATCATCGGCGGGTAGAACGTGTAGAGAACCGAGGCCTTGCCCATCGCCATCGTCACGGCTGCCATCGCGGTGCCGAGCACCACCAGCCAGAAACCCAGCCAGGCCCACTTGACCCCGAGCAATGGCCGTTTCAGGGCCAGCTCCGAGATCGCGTAGCCGAAGCCCATCGCGACCAGGGTGGGGAGGACATAGGCCATCACGGTGCCGTGTGCGGTGACGGATCGGTAATAGTGCTCCGGGTTGTTGACCCACTGCGCCAACGGGCTGCGCACGAACATCTGCCACTCGCCGAGGACGATGGCCCCCAGGAAGGCGACGAAGGCGACCCAGAAGTGCGCCAGGACGAGCTTTTTAGCTAGCAACACAGCTCAGCCTTTCCCCGCTGCGCGCGCGGGCCAGGAACTCTTGTGGTGGCAGCACCTGGACCTTGGCCCACATCGCCTCGTGACCCGTGCCGCAGTACTCGTGGCAGGGCATCAGCTGCTCGCCGGTCTTTTTGAAGGTGGTGGTGAAGGTGGCGACGAAGCCGGGAATGAGCATGGTGTTGGCGTTGGTCGTCCCCACCACGAAGCCGTGGATGGCATCGGTCGCCGTACCCCGGAACGTCACCGGCATCTCGGCCGGGACGACGATGCACTGGGGCATGAACGCGTACTGCTGGGCGATGAGGCGAACCGTGACCTTGCCGTCCGTGCCCAACGTCGTGCCGAGGTTGTTCTCGACGAACTCACCCTTCAGGTGGAGCGTCTTCACGTCGACCGTCTCCACGCGAGACGGCGGCATCGAGGCCCAGTGCAGGCCGGTCACGACCATCATCAGGATGAGCAGCGCGATGATGGCGCCGACGACATAAACCCAACGTCGCTCGGCGGCGATGGCAACCGCCTCCGAATGGGCATGCGCCGGAGGCGTCGCCGCCGTCATTGGACCGCCCCTCGCGGGAGGTAGACGACGACGTAGAAGATGAAGTAGAGGGCGACGACGATGGCGGTCGCCACGCTGGCCACCGCGAAGGCGCCCGAAGGCCCGCGGCTGACGATCTCATCGACCTTGCGCTGTTCCGGGTCGTCGTGGGGTGGGTGCTCGGCCATCGAACCTCCTCATTCGGGCAGAAGCTTGCGCAGTTCATTGACTTGCGCGGGGGAGACGGGCGTACCGCTGTTGTCCCACGCCACGCGGATGTACGTCACGACGGCGGCAGCTTCCTCGTCATTCAGTATGTGGTTGAAAGGCGGCATCCCGTGCGGCCTCGGGTTCTTCTTCGTGCCGGGCGCATAACCGCCGTTGAGCACCATGCGGATCGAGTTCACCGGCGACGACATCGTGATCGACTGGTTGCCGGCCAGGGGCGGGAAGGCAGGGGGGTGCCCTTTGCCCTCGTCGCCGTGGCACATCGCGCACTGCGCCGCGTAGGTGCGGCGGCCCAGCTCCATCACCTCGGGGCTGACCAGGCGCGCCTGGCTCGTCGGCGGTGCTTCCGCATCCCGGGGCGGCAGCGACTTCAGATACACCGCCATCGCCTCGATGTCCTCGTCGGTCATGTATTGGAGGCTGTTGTAGGTCACCTCGGCCATCGGCCCATAGACCGTGCTGCGTTGCGACACGCCCGTTTGCAGCAGGTCCTTGATGTCCTGCAGGCTCCAGTTGCCGAGGCCCGCCTCCCGGTTGGACGTCAGGGAAGGGGCGTACCAGTTCTGGTTGGGGATCATGCCGCCCTCGAACGCCTTGGATTCACTGGAGCCCCCCAAGGCATTCACCTGCGTGTGGCACATCGCGCAGTGCCCCAGCCCCTGCACCAGGTAGGCCCCGCGGTTCCATTGGGCGGACTGCTTCGAGTCGGGCTGGTACTCGCCTTCCTGGAAATACAAGGTGCGCCAGCCGACCAGCAACTCGCGGCGGTTGTAAGGGAAGCGAAGCTCGTGCGGTCGGTTGGGCTGCTGGATCGGCGGCACCGACATCAGGTAGGCGTAGATCGCGTCCGAGTCCTCCCGCGTCACTTTGGTGTACGACGCGAAGGGCATGGCGGGGTAGAGCAGCTTGCCGTCGCGCGCGATGCCGGTGTGCATCATCCGGTAGAACTCGTCGGCGGTGTACTGGCCGATGCCGGTCTCGTCGTCCGGGGTGATGTTGGGCACGTAGATATTGCCGAAAGGCGTGGGCATCGCACGGCCGCCGGCGAACTCCTTGCCGCCTGGCGCGGTGTGGCACGCCACGCAGTCGCCGGCGCGCGCGAGATATTCGCCGCGGTTGATGACCTGCGTCGTCTGGTTGACCTGCGCCGGCTGCCCTGTGCTCGGCAGGGTGCCCGGCCGCAGGAGATACAGCGCCAGCACCCCCAGCAAGCCGAGGAGCACCAGTGCGAGCAGGATCTTGACGGGTGTGCGCATCGCCCTCACCGCTGGCTGCCGCAGGCGAAGGGCATGCGGTTGAGATTGGCCGGCTCCGGCGACGGGTCGCTCGGCGCGGGCTGGCGTGCCAGCCACGCCGAAACGGCCGCGATGTCGGTGTCGCTCAGGCGGGTTGCGATGCGCTTCATGCAGTCTGGTTCGGCTGCGTGCCGCTCACCCACTTTCCAGCGTGTCAACTGCGCGGCAATGTAGGTGGGCCGCAAGCCGACGAGCCCCGGGATGCCAGGGTTCATGCCGGTCAGCCCGGCCCCATGGCAGGCCACGCACGCGGGGATGCCGCGCGTCGGGTCGCCGTTGACGACCAGGCGTTGCCCGTGCGTCAGCGTGGTCTGGTCTGCGTTGGACTGTTCCTGTGCGGCATAGGGAGGGCGGAGGTTGGCGAAGTGCTCGGCCATCTCTTTCAGGTAGGCGTCGGGGAGGTACGCGACCAGGTAATTCATGGGCGGGTACCGCCGCGTGCCGTTCCGAAACGCCACCAGCTGGTTGTAAAGGTAGCCGGCGGGTTTGCCGGCGATACCGGGGAAGTAGCCGTTGTTCGTCCCCTGCCCGTGGTTGCCGTGGCAGGTCACGCAGCCTTGCACCCGGGCCTCCATCGAATCGATGCGATTGAATGAGGGGATGGTGGCCTCTTGCGCCTGAGCGCCGAGCGCGACCAAGCCGAGCGACAAGACTGTCGCTCGCGGTCCTCGGACGATGTGATGTCGATGCCGCGTGGTCACTCGCGCCCTTACTCGAGCTGGTGAAGCGGTGCAGCAAGTAGTGTTCCTATTATGGGTCGCCGCTTCAGGCGCGTGTCAGGGCGCCTTTGCGTCCAGCGGCCTTGGCATTTACCAACGCGACCAGGGTGTCACGCACCCAGCGATGCCCTGTGTGGCCGTGATGGCGCTCGTGCCACACCATGCCCACCGAGAAACCTTGCAGCGGGAACGGACAGTCGAGCAAGCGCAGCCGGTCGCCGCGGTCCTGGACGAGGCGCTGCGGGACCAGGGCCACGAAGTCCGAATGCGCCACGATCTCGGGAACGAACAGGAACGATGCCGCTGACAGCACCACCTTACGCCGGTGGCCGAGGGCGGCCAGCGCATCGTCCACCGGCGTGACAAAGCCGCCGCCGTCGGGCGACACGATGACGTGCTCCAACTGCGCAAACACCTCGACCTTGAGTCGGCGCCGCAACCGCGGATGGTCGCGCCGGGCGATCAGGACATAACGTTCGTCGAACAAATGCCGGGCGCGTAACCCGGGGGGGCCCGCCTGCGGGGTCATGAGCGCGAGGTCCACGTCCCCGCGCACCATCTGTGCCTCCAACCGCGGCACGTCGAGATGGCGCAGCGCCAGGCGCACACCGGGCGCGTCGCGCCTGAGGGCGACGGCGAGCGGTTGGACCAGCGCGACCTGGAGGTAGTCGGTGCAGGCGATTGTGACGGTCAACTCGGCTTTTGCCGGTTCGAAGCGCTGGTGGGTGCCGACGGTCGCGCGCACCTGATCGAGGGCGAGCCGCAACGGGTTGAGCAGATCCAGGGCGCGGGCGGTGGGCGTCATTCCCCGGTGCGCGGGAATCAGCAGCGGATCGCCGAACACATCCCTCAGGCGTGCCAACTGCGCGCTGACCGCCGGCTGGCTCAAGTGGAGGCGAGCCGCCGCCCGGGTCACGTTCCGCTCCACCAGCAAGGCCTCGAGCGTCACCAGCAGGTTGAGATCCAGGCGCGAGGTATCCATGGCGTGGATGGTAGCCAAACAAAGAGGCAATTTCACGAATGGCTCGGTGCACCCCACACTGCACCGACGACTTCCCCACCTTACACATCCCAACCCCGACACGAGATGGAGCGTGACGTCATGCAAAAGAACATCCTCATCGTCCATGCACAACCCGAGCCCACATCGCTGAATCGCCAACTGGTCGACGTCGCGGAGCAGGCGCTGTGCGAGCAAGGACACGTGGTCCTGCAGTCCGACCTGTATGCGATGGGCTGGAAGGCCGTGTTCGACGCGCATGACTTTCCGGTGCGCGCCGACCCGGAACGCCTGTGTTTCATCCGGGAGTCCGGCCACGCCTACCAGCACGGGCTGCAAACGATGGATGTCGCCGCGGAGCAGGAGAAGCTGCTGGCCGCCGACGCCGTGATCCTGCAGTTTCCGCTGTGGTGGTTCGGCATGCCGGCCATTCTCAAGGGCTGGGTTGACCGCGTGTTCGCCTATGGCCTGGCCTATGGGTACCAGGGGGCCGGCAATCGGTATCGTTATGGCGACGGAGGCTTCAAGGGCAAGCGCGCGCTGCTGTCGGTGACCGTCGGAGGGCCGGCTGAAGACTATTCACCGCGCGGCATCAACGGGCCGCTCGAGCAGCTGCTGTTTCCCATCACCCACGGCACGCTGTTTTATCCCGGCATGCACGTGCTGCCGACCCACGCGGTGTTCGGCGCAGGGCGTCTCGATGCGCAAGGCGTGGCGCAGGCCAAGGCCGTCTGGCGCGCGCGCCTCGAGCGCCTCTTTGAGGACCGTCCCATTCCCTTCCGCTCCCAGAACGGCGGCGACTATCCGGACGGACATCTGCTTGCCGACGGAGTGGCCGTTGGCCAAAGTGGGCTGTCGGCCCATGTCGCAAGCGATGCTTCGCCCGGCCAGATGCAGGCGTGAGGCCGATGCCTGGGTCAGGCGTTCCCAGCGACCTTGCATGCTCTGCGGGGACGACTGCAGATATTCACGCCGGGCGTCGCAGGCGCTCCCGCACGCCCTGCGCTGCGCGGCACACCACGCTCGCCATCAAGGCGCTGACAACGAGCATCGCCGTGGTGTGCACGACCACCGCCGTGAGGGCCAGCAGTAGCGATCCCGAGGCGGTGAGTTGGCGGGCCGGCGCGTTGCTCAGGCACAAGGAGGTCAGCGCCGGCACCAGCATGAAGCCGGCGCCGTGTACCGCGCTGATCGTGAACGACCACAACGCCAGCCCGGCATGCCGCACTGCCCCGGGCGCCCGCCGCAAGGCGCAGCCCGACAGCTGGCACAGCGCGATGACGGCCAGCAATGCAAAGACCAGGGCTCGCGCTGCGGTACCGTGCAGCGACACGCCCAACGCCACCGCAGCCGGCACCAGCGCCACCGCGGCGAGATGCCCCAGCGCGATCGGGCCCAAGACGCGCCACAGAGGCGCTCCCTCGCCAGCCTGCAGGTGTGACGCGGCGGCGAACAGCCAACCGGTGGCAGGATTCAGTCCGTGCAGGGCACCCAACCCTGCGACCGCCAGCCAGGGCCAATCGTTTGCCATCGCCGTCTGCTCCGGATCGCGCTGACGTCGGCGTCAGCCCTGTGTCGTGCAGCACGAGCCCCCGGCCTGCGGCGTGTGCTCGTAGCGATCATGGTGACGCACCCAGCCCATCGTGTGTTCCAGATGCGCCTCGTCGCGACCCTTGGGTGTGATGTCCAGCAAGCGGTAGGTGCCCATCATCAGCTCCACGCCGCGCCCATAGGTCGAGTAGGTGTGGAAGACCTCGCCCTCGGCGCCCTTGTAGAACACGCTGATGCCCGGCGCCTCCTCTTCCGGGAAGGCTTGCATCGCATAGTTGTAGTAGACCTCGCCCTGTGCGAGTTCTTCCGGCCTGAAGGAGACGTTGAAGTCGTGATTGAAGTCGTTGCGGTGCGAAGACACCCAACGAAACTGCCAGCCCATGCGCTGTCGGAAGCGCTCGATGTCGGCCAGCGGCGCGCGCGAGACGACCAGCAGCGTGACGTCGCGCTGTGCGAGGTGCGCGGCGGCGCCGTCGAGGTGGTCGGCCATGAACGAGCAGCTCTTGCAGCCCGCGTCCCAGCCGGGCGCGAACATGAAGTGTTGCACCAGCAGCTGGCGGCGGCCCTCGAACAGCTCCGTGAGCGTGCGCGGCCCTTCAAGGGTGTCGAAGACATAGGTCTGGTCGACCCGCACCCACGGCAGCGCACGTCGCTCGCGGGCGATCTGGTCGCTCAAACGCGTCAGCTCCTTCTCGTGAGCCAGCAGCTGCTGGCGCTCGGCCAACCAGCGGTCTTGGGACACCACGGGGTGGTTCAGGAGGCTCGTTTCGGGCAAGGCTGTGTTCATGGTCTGTTGGCTCCAATGGGGTTGAAGGACGCGGGTCGGTCGGGGCGACAGTCAGCGCGTCTTGGGGCGTCGCACGGCGCGGACTTTGCCGCTCGGCCCGCCGCCGCAATAAAAGAGTTGAGCGCCGTCGGACTCGAGTCCACTGACGCCGGTGCCGGCGGGCATCTGCAGCCGCTCCAGCACGGCGCCGCTGTGCGGATCGATGCGGCGGATCTCGCTCTCGTCGCCTTCCCAGGTGCCATGCCACAGCTCACCCTCTGCCCAGGTGACGCCGGTGACGTAGCGGTTGGTCTCGATGGTGCGCAGCACGGCGCCGGTCATCGGGTCGATCTGGTAGATCTTGCGGTCACGGTACTGCCCCACCCACAGGCTGCCCTCGGCCCAGGTGAGCCCCGAGTCGCTGCCATGGCCGGGCGCCGGTATCGAGGCCAGCACCTGGCCGGTGGCGGGGTCGATCTTGTCGATGCGTGCCTCGGCGATCTGATAGAGGTGGGTGCCGTCGAAGGCCGTGCCGGCATCGCATGCGCAGTCGAGGCTGCGGGTGGGCTGGCCGTTCTCGGGATCGATGGCCACCAGCTGAGTGCCGGTGGCGGCCCAGACGTGGTGGCCGTCGTGGGTGACACCATTCACGCGGTCCGCTCCTGGATAGGGGCCGTACTCGCGCACGATCTCGGCCGCGTGGACGGGGGCTGGGTGGACGGAGGCTGGGTGGTGGTCCTGGGTCTTGCGCGTCATCGCCTGTTTCCTTGTGACGCCCCTGGGATGCGAGGCGTGAGACCACTCTACTCAGGCGGCAGCGCAGCGGGGAGTAACAAGATCGTCGTGAAACCGGCCAGCGGCGGCGACAGCCAGCGGCGTGCCCGCGTACGCCCGACCGAACGCACCCGTCCGCCGGTCTCGAGTTCGGCCAGGGCCCGCTGTACCGTGCGCTGGCTGGCGCCGAGTGCCAAGGCGAGTGCCGACGTCGACCAGGGCACACCGTCGGAGAGCAGCGCGACCAGGGCGGCCTGCTCGCCGTCGACCGGCGGCGCCAGGACGACGGCGTCGCCACCCTCGTGCAGCTTGAGGACGAAACCGCGCGCGCTCGCCTCGATATGCGCATAGGGAGAGATGAGGGCGCGCAGACGGCCGATCTCGACCCGCAAGCGCGCCCGGTGGGTCTCGTCGGGGCGGCGGATGCGAAAGGCGCACGCGATCAGCGCTTGGCGATCGACATCGGCGGGCCAGGCCTCGGCGAGCGCGCGTGCCAAGGCGAACAGCACCGGCCGACGCGCCAGCGGTAGCCAGGTCGCACCGGCGTGCAGCCCGCGCCGGCAGGCGTCGACCACCAGGCCGCTCGACGCCATCAGCGCCGCCACCTCGTCGAGGCGCAGCGCCTGTTCGACCCCGCCGGCACAACGCCGAGCCGCAGGACGATCGAGCGTGGCCCGCGCCTCCGCCACTTCGGCCAGCAGAGCCGGCACGCAGGCGCGAGTGGCGGCCTGGTGCGCACGCTCGAACGCTGCCTGCGCGGCGCTGATCCGCAATGAGCGCAGCGCCAGCTCGGCGGCCGCCAGTTCGGCCACTGCCGTGAGCGACGGTGACATGTCGCGAGCATCCAGGCGTGTCAGTGCGGCGGCAGCCTCCTCCAAACGGCCCAGCAGCAACAGCCGGCGCACCGCGATCAAACGAGCCTGCAGGGCGTTGGCAAGGTCGGCGCGTGCCTCGAGGGTGCCGGCGGCCGTCGCGAGTGTGCGCGGCGAGCCTCGGAGGTCGCGCATGGCCAAAGCCACCTCGGCCTCGGCCACGATGCAGCGTGCGCGCGCCAGCTCCTCATGGGCCCCAAAGCCGCGGGCTGCGCGCTGCAGCAGCTCTCGGGCGCGCGGGTGCTCACCGAGTTGCGCCATCGCGATGCCGCGCAAGGCCAGCGCCGACGGGTCGTCGCGCAGCGCGACGCGCTTGAGAGCCCCCAGCGCATCGCCACCCGCGAGGGCGCGGGCTGCTGCGTTGATCAGGGAGTCCATAGGCAGCCGTCGGCCGTGGGACTCATAGGCCGCGCCGCTGGGCAGATGCCGATACGCCAGATCCTGCTGTGGTCTGGGGCGCCCACCTGGCCCTGCATTGCTGGTGCTGTGTCATGTTCGCTAGGCCGAGGACTGGCTCGGTATCGAGGCCTTGGAGTGGCAGTTTAGGTGCGAAGCATATGGCGCGTCAGCCGCGCGAGCCGCATGAGCACAGCCGGCACCTCAGAACCTTTGCGCAAGGTCGAAGGCCGCGCAGACCTGAACCACCGAGGGGCTGCGGGGTCGCCGCGACCCCTTGTGCCGGGGAGGGCGGTGGCGCCTTCACAGCGCCCGCGCCCTTTTCCCTGTGCCCGAGGATGCTTACTCGAAGATGAACGATTCCTATAAAAAGTAATAGGAGACGGGACCCGGGCGGCTCTCTACCATCCATCGCACTGCAGCACACATCCGCCACGGCGGGTCGTACGACGAGGGGCCCAGCCTCTGTCGATTGCTGCTGAGGCTCTCCGTGCAAACCCGTTCCGGGTGTGTGCACCGGGCGTTCTATCGATCGTCCCGTCGCTCTGGCGGTGCGCTACTTCGAGGTCGAGACGCTATGCGAGAACATGCTTTTGGGTGCCGACTCATCAGCCGCTGGAAGCGGTCGCGCTCGCCCCTGTGGCGCGCAGGTCTTGGTGCGACGGCATGGCGGCTCTCGCCGCTCGCCCACGCACTGTCTGCCGCGGCGCACACCCCTGCGCGGCCCGCCAGGCGCGGCATCCAGCTTCCCACCGTGCACCCATGGCCGATCCCGCCTGTGGTGGCACACGAGACAACCCCTGCGTCGACGCGGCACGCGCCGGTTCGATGCGCCCTGCCTCGGCGGCCCTCGTGACAGCTGCGGCTGCTCGCACTCGCCCTCGACAGCGGTCCCCCTTCATGCAGGAGTCACCATGAGCAACACATCCACCAAACCGGCCGAAGCGTCGCGGCGTGACCGCTTCGTCGAGGCCAATCTTCCCGAACCGCATTTGCTGCCGAGCCTCGAGGCGGTGCCGGCACCGGCTCGACAGACCACCAATGCCACCCACGAACTGCTCGACGCACACCTGGGCCGCGGCACCGACGCACGTCTGGCCCTGCTCAGCGCCGACGGTTGGGGCCTGCATCGCACCAGCTACGCCGCGCTGTACGAAAAAGTGTCGCGGGTCGCCCATGTGCTCGTGCAGGAGATGGGCCTGGTGCCCGGTGAGCGGGTGCTGCTGCGCGGCCCCAACACCCTGATGCTGGCGGTGGGCTGGCTGGCGGTGGCGCGCGCCGGCGGTGTCGCCGTCACGACCATGCCGCTGCTGCGGGCGAAAGAGCTGCGCGATGTGGTCTCCAAGGCGCGCATCCGGCTGGCCCTGTGCGACGAGCGGTTCAGCGAAGAACTGGAGCTATGCCGCGCCATGGTGCGGATGGGGGACACCAGCTTGCTGGAGCACGTTGCTCACTTCAATGGCAACGGTGCCGACCTCGAGCGGCGCATGGCCACCCGGCCCGACACCTTCGAGGCCTGGGCCGGCAAGTCGACCGAGCCGGCCCTGATCGGCTTCACCAGCGGCACCACGGGCGTGCCCAAAGGGGCCATCCATACCCATCAAGACCTGATCTCGATCTGCGAGGGTTTTGCCCGCCACGTGCTCGAGGTCAACCCCGACGATCGCTGCTGCGGCACCCCGCCGCTCGGTTTCACGTTTGGTCTCGGGGGCCTGCTGTGCTTCCCGCTGTACCACGGTGCCACCGGTGTGCTGGCGGAGAGCCTGACGCCGGCCGGGCTGCTGCAATTGATCCAGGACACCGAGGCCACCTTGTGCTTCACGGTGCCGACCTTCTATCGGCAGATGGTGCCGCTGGTGCAGCAGTACCGTCTGGGGTCGTTGCGCCACAGCGTCTCGGCGGGCGAGTCCCTGCCAGCCACGACACGCCTCGACTGGCATGCGGCCACGGGCCTGCAAATGATCGACGGCCTCGGCTCCACCGAGCTGCTGCATGTCTTCGTGTCGTGCAAGCCGCAAGACTACCGCCCCGGCGCGATCGGGCGGGCCATTCCAGGCTACCAGGTGGTGGCGCTGGACGAGGCACTGCAACCGCTGCCCCCCGGCAGCACCGGGCTGCTGGCCGTGCGCGGCCCCACCGGGTGCCGTTATCTGGCCGACTCGCGCCAGTCGCAGTACGTGCGGGACGGCTGGAATCTCCCGGGCGACGTGGGCTGGCTCGACCAGGACGGGTATGTGTATTACGCCGGGCGCGCGGACGACCTGATCGTCAGTGCCGGCTACAACATCACCGGCCCCGAGGTCGAGGCGGTGCTGCTGCAGCACCCCGCCGTGAGCGAGTGTGCAGTGGTGGGGGCGCCCGACGCCGCGCGCGGGCAGATCGTGCAGGCGCATGTGGTGCTGCGCTATGGCTTCGAAGCCAGCGACGTGCTGGCCAGCGAGCTGCAGGACTTTGTCAAAGCCACCATCGCGCCCTACAAGTACCCGCGTTCCATCGTCTTCTGCAGCAGCTTGCCGCGCACCGAGTCGGGCAAGTTGCAGCGCTTCAAGTTGCGCCTCGGGCCCGGAGCCTCGGCGAGGGCCGGCAACGCGTGACGCGCCAGAAGCCATCTTCTTCAGATCTTCCGGAGTCTGTCATGAGCGACATCGACATCCTTCCCCTTCCATGCGCGGACGCCCGGGTTCAGACGTCCGAGCACGACTTCTGGGCCGTGACCGTGGCCCCGCTGATCCATCGGCTGCGCGCTCACCCCTTGGTGCAACGTTGCCGACAGGGACGGGCATCGCGCGCCGAACTGCAGGGGCTGGTACTCCAGCTCGGGCACTACGGCAACTTCCGCGTCCGCTTGCTGTGTGCGCTGATCTCGACGCTCGAGCCGGGCGAAGACCTGCTCGTGTGTGAGAGTCTGAGCCGCCAGGTGGACGCGAAGAACCCGCGTTCGGCGGCGCTGCATCAGCAGTTGCTGCGCAGCCTCGAACTCGAACCCGGCTGCTCGTCGATCTCGGCGCGCACCCAGCAGGTGGTCGACACGACCTTCATGCTGTGCCGCATGCCGGGAGGCGCCGCGGGGCTGGGCGCGCTCGCGCTCGGTACGGCGGCCGTCCTGCAGACGCTGTACACCGACGTCCTTCACGCGTTGCGCGAGGCCGGGACCGCGTCTGCGCCGCTGCAGTACTTCCACGCCGCGATCGAACGCGAGACCGAGCAGGCGCGGGTGACGCGCGACGTGTTGCGCCGCTTGATGCAGGCGCGCCCGGTCGCGTGGCGTGAGGCGCTGCAGGCGGCCGAGCAGGTGTTGCATGCGTGGCAGGCATGGCTCGACGACGTGGTGGCCGCGGCAGGGCCGGTTCGCGAGACGTCGGCGAGTGCCACATCTCACGGCCCGCAAAGCTGGATTCACAAGCGGGTGCTGCGCAGGGCGCAGGGCCTGCCGGCCGCAGGGCAGCCGCCCGGTGTCCCGCTGCAACGGCACGTCGAGCTGCCGAGCCGGGCGCTGAGGATGAAGCTGACCGAGTTGGAGCCGCGGCAGTCGACGGCCCGCGAACGCGCCGAACACGAGACCATGCTCTACATCCTGCGCGGCGGCGGCGTGACCGTGATCGACGAGCACAGCGTGGAATGGGAAGAGGGCGACGCGGTCTACATCCCCGCCTGCGTCTGGTACCAGCATCGCAACCTGCGCGAGGACGAGGACGCGCTGTACCTCGCCTGCGAGGGCACCGTGCCCGCACCGTCGCCAGTCACAACACCTCAGGCACAACCTCAGCAAGCTTAAGGGAGACAGCATGCAGAAGATCGACATCATCGGCGCCGGACCCGGCGGACTGTTCGCAGCGCTGTTGCTGCGACGCCAGCGGCCCGGCTGCCGTGTGGTGGTTCACGAACGACGCCAGCGGGGCCAAGACCGGGGCCTGGGCATCATCCTGCACGGCAACATCCTGCTCGCGTTCCTGATGCGCGATGAAGTCTTCGGGCGCCAGATCGCAGAGCGGGTGCGCATCATCGACCGGCTGTCGGTGAGGCATCGCGGAGGGCTGCATGCCGCCGGTGAGCGGCACCTGTACAGCCTGTCCCGGCAGATGTTGGTCGAGCTCCTGGTCGAGCGCTGCCTCGCCGAGGGCGTCGAGATCTGCTGGGGCCACAACGTTCGTTCGCTGGCGTCACTCGAGGACGCCGGAGACCTGGTGCTGCTCGCCGACGGCGCTCGCAGCCAGTTCCGCGACGCGCATGCCGAGACGTTCCGGCCGTCGTATGTCGAGTACGAACACCGCTACCTGTGGATGTACGCCGATGTCGCGTTCGACAGCTTCGAGTTCGACCTGCGCGAGACCGCCGACGGTGTCGCGGTGCTGCACGGCTATCCGTACGCCGCCGACCGCTCGAGTGCCGTGATCGAGATGTCGGCCACGGCCGCGAGCAAGCTGGCGCAGCGCTGCGGCAGCCCGGAGGCGCTGGCCACGTCCTTGTCGCGCACCTTCGAGCAAACGCTGCAGGGACGCGCGCTGCAATTGCCCAACATGGGCAACGGTGTCGCCTGGGAACGCTTCTACACGGTGCGCTGCGAGCGCTGGGTGATGCGCCAGGGTGACCAAAGGGTCGCGCTGCTGGGCGACGCGGCACGCACGGCCCACTTCTCGATCGGTTCCGGCACGCGGCTGGCGCTCGGCGATGCGCTGGTGCTCGCCGATGCGCTGGAAGGGGTGGGCCGCGACGTCGACCTGGACACGGCGCTGCAGCGCTACGCCGAGGTGCGGCAGGAGGTGTCGGTGCGCGTGCAACGCAAGGCCGAGCTGTCGATGCAATGGTTCCAGCAGGTGGACGATCGGATGCACTGGCCGGTGCACGAACTGGGTCACAGCCTGCTGACCCGTTCCGAGGAGCCGACGGCGGACGGCGTGAGCCGTGCCGTGCAGGGTGTCGACGAAGCAACGGCCTCCTCCGTGCTGTACCTGGTGACCGGTGAATTCGGCCTGCTCGCGGCGCATGCGGCCCTGGCCCGGCTTGCCGGCGATCCGGGCGGGCAGCTGCTGGTGGCCGGCAGCGAGCGGGCGGCCGTCATCGAAGCGCTGCATGCGGCAGCGCGCGAGGCCGGCCAGGCCGAGCCGACGGCGGCGTGGCTCGCTCGGCTGCATGTGACCGACTGCCAGGCCGAGGCCTTGGGCCATTTCGCCCGCATTCGCGCCCGTTCGCTGGGCCTGGCTGGCGTGCAATGGCTGCACTTCGGCATCGAGCGAGGCGGTGCGGCACGGCTAGGCCTGGACAGCGCGCTGTCGATGGAGCTGGAGCGTCTGCATGCAGCGGCCGCAGCGGCACGGTCGTGCCCGGTGCGCGGCTTCAACCTGTTCGGCGGCTTGTACACCGCCTCAGGGTCGACCCTGCGCGCCGCCGCACCGCTGCCCGATACCGTGCCGCTCACGCTTCGCTAGCCCGTCCGAGGAGGAGAAAACCAATGTCACTCAAACGTCTACACATCATCTTCGACCGCCGTCTGTCGGCGGCCAATTTCTTCGAGAAGGCGCTGCAGGTCTACGGCGACAAGCACTTTCTCGATTTCGACGTGCCGCTGGAGCTGGATCGTCGCTACCCGAAGATCACGGTCAGCGAGCTGATCGCCGTGATGAACAGGGCCAGCAACGTCCTGCTCGAGCATGGCCTGCAGCGCTTCGACCGGGTGGCGCTGCTCAAGGCCAACGACGCCGATTACTTCGTCTACGGCTTCGCGGCCGTGCGCGCCGGCGGCATCGCCGTGCCGATGAACGGGGGCATGCAGCCGCATATCGTGGTGGACTATCTGAACTATGTCGGCGCGACGGTGGTCGTGCTCGACCGGGAGCGTCTCGAGCGGCTCGAGGCGCTCGACTGGCGCTCGCGTTGCCCGCAGGTGCGCGAGGTGCTGGTCACCGACGCACCCGGCCCCCAAGGCGGGTCGTTGCCGGCCTTGCTGAGCCGTGCCTCCGACCGCTTCGAGCCGGTCGCGCTGGAGCCCGACGAAGACGTGCTGATCGTCCACACCAGTGGCACGACAGGGGTGCCCAAGGGTGTGCTGCACACCAGCGGTTCCTACGTCGCCGGCCTCAAAGGCATGCTGAAGGTGGCGATCATCCCGCAGCGCCTGCCGATCATGTCGGCCTTCCCGTTCAACCACTACATCGCCTACCAGGGCATCGGTTCGGCCCTCGTCGGCGGCAATGTGGGCATCCTCGTGAGCCGCCCGAGCGGCGAGCGCATGCTGGAGCTGATCCAGAAACTGCGGCCCGGCGTGGTGTTCAGCTTTCCCCACTCGCTGGTCGAGATGTACCACCACGGAATGAAGCAGTACGACCTCGATTCGGTCAAGCTGTGGATGGCGGGGGCGGACTGCAGCCACGAGGCGCACATCCGCGAGTTCGTGCGGCGGGGCTCGCTGGTGAAGGTGTTCGGGAAGACGCTGCTGCCCTCGCTCTACATCGACAACCTTGGGTCTTCGGAAGTCGGGTTCCCGGCCTTCCACCGCATCTCGTCGCGGTACTCCACGCTGTATTCCCGCTGCATCGGCAAGCGGATGTGGTCCGGGCCGCAGGTCAAGGTGGCCGACGAACATGGCCAGGAACTGCCCCCCGATCACATCGGGCGGCTGATGGTAAAGGGCCCGACGCTGTTCAAGGGCTATTGGAACAGCCACGACCGGCTGCACGGCGTGGTCAAGGACGGCTGGTGGTGGACCGGCGACGTCGGCTACCGGGATGCCCGCGGTCGCTACTTCCACCTCGACCGTGACGTCGACACGGTGCGCACCCGCACCTGCGCCGTCTCCAGCCTGCTGCTCGAAGAACACATCCTGAACCACCCCAAGGTGTCCGAAGCGGTGGTGGTCGGCAAGCGGGCGGCCGACGGCAGCCATGTGCCGTTTGCCTATGTGCAACTGCGCCGCGACGAGCGGGCCGCCGATGCCGAGCTGCTGCAATGGGCACGCTCCGGATTGCCCCAGGGTGTGGATCAGCTGGAGCTGCGCATCGTGGTGCCCGAGCAGATCCCCCGCGGGCTGACGGGGAAGGTGCTGAAGCGCGAACTGAGGAGGCAACTCGATGGCGCATGACGCACGTAGCCTGATCGGCTCGCCGGGCCTGGACGACCCGGCCGACACCCACTCGTCGCGCGGCGCCCCCGAGCGCTGGCGTCCGATGTCGTCGATGTGCCGGCTGTTTCTGCATGGCAGCGAGTTCGTCAACGCCAACTCCGCCTGCCTGTTCGTGCTGAATGGCACGCCCGACGAACAGCGGCTGCGGCAGGCCGCGGTGGCACTGCTGCGGCGCCATCCGCTGCTGCGCTCCATGCTGGCGCGCAAGCGCGGGCGTATCGGCTGGCAGTTGACGGAGCCGCCGGCGCCGAGCGATGTGGTGTTGCACTGGCACAAGGTGGACGACACGCCGCTGCCGCAGTTGATGGAGCGCGCGGTCAACCATGCGTGGGAGGTCGAGCTGCCGCTGGAGCAGCGCATCCCGTTCGCGCTGGCGGTGTTCGAGACGCCTCGCTACAGCCTGCTGCAGATCATCACGAGCCACGTGGCGGAGGACGCCTACGCGAGCTATTTGATCTCCCACGACCTGGCGCAGGCGTACGCCAACCCGGCGGTTGCGTTCACGGACCGCGGTGTGGTGCACCCGCCGGCCGCCGACATGGACAGTGTGGTGGCGCGCAGTCGTGAGCCGCTGGGTGTGCTCGAAAAACTGAAGGTCCTGGCCGGCAGTGTGCGCGACCTCGCGGTCACCGACACGTCGTTGCCGGTGCCGGCCCCCCGCACCCTCGGCTCGCGCGGGCTGGTGGTGCAGGACATGGACGAATCGCTGTTCGCCGGGCTGCGTGCGGCGGCTCGCGCCAGCGGCACGACGGTGCATTCGGTGATGCTGTTGGCCCTGTGCCGCGTGATCCTGGCATCACACCCGCGGCCGGGGCGGGTGCTGCGCCTGCTCGACATGTACTCGATGCGAGGCCAGCTCGGCCCGGGGGTGGGTCACCTGTACGAAAACCTGGTGCTGCCCTACACCCTGCGGGTGGAGCGCGGCAGCGACTGCGAGATGCTGGCGCAGATCTATCGGCGCACCAGTGAGGTGAAGGCAGGCGGTTATGTGCGCGAGTGCTTCAAGTACTCCAAGACCAACATGCTGTTGCGCGGGGCGCGGTTGCCGCAACTGAAACGCTGGATGATCGGCAGAACCGTCCAGGCCCGTGTGCTGGTCACCAATCCCGGGCAGATCCCCTTCGACCTGCCCAGCTTCGGCGAGTTGGAGGTGATGGAGTTCTTCACCCATGCGCAGGTGTTCCCGCCCGGCTCGGTGATGTGCCAGTTCTCCGGCTTCCGCGGCCGGGTGCGGATGATCCTGCTCTATGACCGGGCGGCCTTCGGGGAGCACTTCGACGAGCTGTTCCGGGGCCCTTACCTGGCGGAGCTGCAGCGGATGGCGAATGCGCCGCAGGCCTTGCGGGCGACTGCGACGCTGCTGGGGGCGAAGGCGGGATAGGGCGACGGGGCAGGGCGGCCCCGACCCTGCCCCGTGCGAGAGCCAGCGCGGCACCCATGAGCGAGCGTCCGACCAGGGTGCCGCGATGTGCTGCTGACCTGCACCGGTCAATGCGCCGTCTGCGAATGAGGGCCGCCCGGAGTCGAGATGCCCGCCATCGCCTTGCCGGTGTGCTTGGCGTCTTCGCAGGCGGCAATGTCGCCCAGCGAGACGATGCCCACCAGCCGCTTGTCCCGGTTCACCACCGGCAGGCGGCGCACCTGGATGTTCCCCATGTTGTTGGCCACCTCGTCGAGGTCGTCGTCATCGAAACAGTACTGGATCTCTTGCGACATCACCTCGCTGATCTTCGTGTCGGGGCCTCGCCCGGCGGCGGTGGCGCGCACCGTGATGTCGCGGTCGGTGATCATGCCGACCAACCGGTCGTTCTGACCGACGGGGAGGGCGCCGATGTCGTGATCCGCCATCATCCGGGCGGCTTCACCGATGGTCTGGTCGGGGCTGACCAGCTGCACGTCAACCGTCATCGCTTCGCTTACCTTCATAGCAGTCTCCATCGCGCCCGGCGTGGCCAGGGCCCCCACCGCGGGCGCGGTGTCGGCTGGGGCCTCCAGCAGGGCGAGCACGGTGTGTGCCCGTTCCTGGCGCGGTAGCTGCTGTCAGGCGTTGACCCGGAAGATCTGAACAGAGCGGATCAGCGTGGCCGCCTGCGAATTCAGGCTGGCCGATGCCGCGGCGGACTGCTCCACCAGCGCCGCGTTCTGCTGCGTGGCCGCGTCGATGCTCGCGACGGCCCCGTTGACCTCGGCAATCCCCTGCGATTGCTCGGTGGCCGCGCCGGTGATCTGTTTCACCAGATCGCCGACCCGGTCCACCGCGCCGATGACCTCGGCAATCACCGAGCCCGCTGCATCGACGCGGCGGGAGCCGTCCGCCACCTGTTCCACCGACGCACCGATGAGGCCGCGGATCTCGCGGGCCGCTTCGGCGCTTCGCTGCGCCAGTGCCCGCACCTCGGAGGCGACGACGCTGAATCCGCGCCCCTGCTCGCCCGCCCGTGCCGCTTCGACCGCAGCGTTCAAGGACAGGATGTTGGTCTGGAACGAAATGCCCTCGATCACCTGGATGATCTCCGAGACACGCGTTGAGGCAGACTGGATCGCCTGCATGGTGCGCACGATTTCTCCCACCGCGTCGCCCCCGCGTGCGGCCACGTCGCTCGCATCGCTGCTCACCTGTGCGGCCTGCTGTGCCGCGGTGGCGGTGTGCGTCACCGCACTCGTCAGTTGTTCCATCGTCGCCGCCGTCTTCTGCAGGTTTGCCGCCTGTTGCTCGGTGCGCGACGAGAGATCCTGGCTGCCTTGGGCGATCTCGGCCGACGAGCGCGTCATGTTCGTGACCTCGGTACGCACGTCTTCCACGATCGCCTTCATGTTCAGGTTGATCAGCCCCAAGCGCCGCATCAGCTGACCCAGCGGGTGGCGGGGGTTGTAGTGGGTCGAGCCGTTCAAGTTGCAGCCGGCGACGGCCGTCGCGAATTGGGTGGCCTGCTGCAGGGGGGTGGCGATCGAGCGGTGGAACCAGCCCCAGACGGCGGCTGCGACCAGGGCGAGTGCGGCACTGCTGGCGTATCCATGGTCCCACCCCCATCCCATCAGGGCAGGCAGCAGGTCGAATGCGACCATGGCCGCCAGGATCAGGGCCATACGCTGGCTCAGGTTCAGGCGGTGGACCCGGTAGGGCCAGTCGCGCCAGCCGATGCGGCGCACGCCACCGGCATGCAGTCGTATCGTCGCCTGGCCGGACTCGCGTTCTGCAGCGAAACGTGCATAGAGCAGCTCCGCCTCGCGGACCTGCTCGCGGCTGGGTTTCGTGCGGACCGACATGTAGCCCTTCGGTTTCCCGTTCTCGAGCACGGGCGTGACATTCGCGACCACCCAGTAGTGGTCCCCGTTCTTGCGCCGGTTCTTCACCACGCCCGTCCACGGGCGCCCGCGGCCGATGGTGCCCCACAGGTCTTTGAAGGCCTCTGGCGGCATGTCGGGGTGCCGCACCATGTTGTGAGGTTGCCCGAGCAACTCCTCATACGTGAAGCCGCTCGCCTCCACGAAGAGCTGGTTGCAGTGCGTGATGCGGCCCTGCGCGTCGGTGGTCGACACGAGCAGTTCGTGGTCGCGCAGTTCGTACTCGCGCTGCGTGACGGGTTGGTTGATGCGCATGATGGAGTCTGATGTTGGGATTGGGGGCGGCCGGCAGGTCACGGGGCAAGCCTTGTTGCGGTGCTCTTTCGGCTGTAGAGGGGGCGAACTTAAGCCAATTGCCTACGGAGCGGGTGGGAATAGAGGGCTTTGCGGGCCCCGCAACCGCTGGAAAACCCGCGCAAACGCGCCGGCCTCGACGGTTGGATGCACGACGTCCTCAATCTTGTCGGGGCCATGCCGAAAACGAGGCCGGCGCTCGGGCTTCGGGCTGCCGTGGTTTCTCTCCTTTTGCCGGAGGTTTCATGCCGCTCAGCCGTGTGCTCCATCGTTTGTCCATCGTGACCCAGTTGCGGGTTCTCTCGGCCATCGGCATCCTTGCCTTGGTGGCTGTGTCGGTCGTCATGCTGTTCAACAACTACCAGCGCGGCCTTGATGAGCGGGGTGCGTTGGTCAGGCAAACCGTTGAGACCGCCTACGGTGCGCTGGTGCAGGCCCACGCCCAGGAACTGGCCGGCCGCCTCAGCCGGGCCGACGCCCAGCAACTGGCGCTGCAGACCGTGCGTGAGATGCGCTACGGGAACGGCGAGTATTTCTGGGTCAACGACTTGCACCCGCGCATGCTCATGCATGCGGTGAAACCCGAGTTGATCGGGCAGGACATGAGCGGGCACAAGGACCCCAACGGCAAGGCCGTGTTCGTCGCCTTCGTGCAGAAGGTGCGCGCCGAACAGGCCGGCTTTGTCGACTATCTCTGGCCGAAGCCCGGCGCCGAGAAGCCGGTGCCGAAGGTGTCGTATGTCAAAGGGTTCGCCCCGTGGGGGTGGGTCCTCGGCTCCGGCTTGTATGTGGACGACGTCAAGGACGAGTTGATGCGCGACCTGTACGTGCTGGCCGCCTGGGTTCTCGGCGCGTCGTTGCTCAGCTGGGTGGTGGGACGTGCCGTGTCCGGGACCATCGTGCGTGGCGTCGAAAAAGCGGTGCGCGTGGCCGAAGGCATCGCCGCCGGTGACATCGCACAAGAGATGGCACCGCGCGGGCGCGACGAGATCGCCCGCCTGATCGCGGCCATGCAGCGCATGACGGGCAACCTGAACCGCATGGTCGGCACGGTGCGGGGCTCGGCCGATGCGATGGCGAGTGCGGCGGCGCAGATCGCGTCCGGCAACCACGACCTGTCGCATCGGACCGAACAGGCCTCGGCCGACCTGCAGGAAACCGCCGCCTCGATGTCGCAGTTGCACGGCCTGCTGCAACGCACCGAAGCCGCCGCGCGCGACGCGAACACGGTGGCCGACGCGGCCTCGGCCGCGGCCGTGCAGGGCAGCACCGTGGTGCGAGAGGTGGTCGAGACCATGGGTGAGATCCGCGTCAGCTCCGGCAAGATGGGCCAGATCCTGACCACCATCGACGCCATCGCTTTCCAGACCAATCTGCTCGCGCTCAATGCCGCGGTCGAGGCGGCCCGGGCCGGCGAGCAAGGGCGCGGTTTTGCGGTCGTGGCCGCCGAAGTGCGCGGGCTGGCGGCGCGCTCCGCCGAAGCGGCCGGCGAGATCAAGACCTTGATCGGCGACAGCGTCAGCAAGGTGGAGTCGGGCACCCGACTGGTCGAGCATGCCGGCGCCGCGATGCAGAAGATCGTCGAGTCGGTGACACAGGTCAACGTCATCATCGGCGGCATCCGGGATGCCGCCAGCCAGCAGGCGCACGGCATCGGTGAGATTCACCGGTCGGCCACCCGGCTGGACGACATGACACAGCAGAACGCGGCGCTGGTGGAGGAGTCGGCCGCGGCTGCCTCCTCGCTGCAGGAGCAAGCGCAACAACTGCTCAGGAGTGTCGAGGCGTTCAAGCTCGCGTCGCAGGGGGTGTGATTCGGGCTAGGGCCCCGTCCTCATAGGCCACGGCGTATTCCGCACTCGGCGGGATCGGTTTGATGACGTCGATGAGCACCCCGTTGGGGTCCTGGGTGATGAAGTGCCGCTGGCCGAAGGCCTCGTCGCGCAAGGCCAGCAGGATGGGCAGCCCGGCGGCGGTGAAGCGGGCGTAGACGGCATCCGGGTCATCGACCTCGAAGTTGAGCAGCACACCGCTTGCGGCCCGACCGCGCGCCGGTTCTGGAACGGTCGGGTGATCGGCGGCCACCACGGCCAGGTTGACGGCGGCATCCTCCTCTGACTGCAGGTGCACATACCAGTCCGCCGTGAACAAGGGCTTGAAGCCCAGGTGGGTGCGATAGAAGGCGACGGTGTTGGCGACATCGAAGGTCATGACGACCGGGTAGTAGCTGGTGATCTTCATCTGGGAGTCTCCTTAAAACATACAGTCTGTATGTTTTTGAAGGCTAACATACAGGCTGTATGTTTTCAATCGCTCCCATGGTCCGCTCCAACCCAGAACGTGCTGAAGCCACTCGTACCGCCCTCCTCGACGCGGGCCGCGCCTTGTTCGTCAGCCGGGGTTACGGCGGCACGTCGACGCCGGAGATCTGCGGCGCGGCAGGCATCACGAGGGGTGCGCTCTACCATCACTTCGACGACAAGCGCGACCTTTTTCGAGCCGTCCTGATGCGCGAGGCGCGCGCCGTCAGCGCGGCCATCGAGGGCGCCGCGCCAGCGCAGGCCACACCGCGCCAGGCCTTGCTCGCCGGCAGCCTTGCCTACTTGGACGCGATGACCGTGGCAGGGCGCACCCGCTTGCTGCTCATCGAAGGACCTGCGGTGCTCGGCGCGGCGGAGGTGATGGCGATCGACGCATCGCATGCGGCCGGCACCCTGCGAGAAGGTTTGGCCGCGGCGCTCGGCGCTGAACCGGTCGCCATCGACGCGCTGGCAAAGCTGCTCTCGGCAGCGTTCGATCGTGCGGCACTCGAGATCGACGCTGGGAGCGGTGCGCAGGAGGTGCGGTCGGCGATGCTGTGGCTGCTCGAGCGCGTGCTCGGCCCGGCGGCGGCATCACAGGGACAATCCGGTGTCGCAGATCCCGAGGAGAAGATGTGAAAACCTACGAAATCGAAGTGCAGCGCCTCAAGTCGATGAAGCACGACAAAGGCCTGATCGAACTCGCCGTCGACGCCCTGGTGTTGTCCCGCCCGGTGCGGGACGAGCAGTCGACCAGCAGCAGCGTGCGCCTGAGCGTCGAGGATGCGCGCACGCTGGTGATCCTGCTGAAGCAGCAGCTGGCCGAGCTCGACAAGTTGCAGCCGCGCAGCCGGCGTTCAGGGCGGTGCTGAGACCGGGGCCTGAACAACTGAACTGATGATCGAGAGCCGGCTGCTGCGCGAGTAGATGGCTCGGCTCGCCCCGATCGTTCAGTCTTTCTGTCGCAACGCCTTCTGCAACTCCTTCAGCCAGGCGATCGACGCTTCTTCATAAAAAATGCCCCGGCGCAGCAGCAAGTGCTGCAGCCGCTGCGTGCGGGTGCTGTCGGGGCCCGGGAAATCGCGCTGTTCGATCTCGCGGTAGTGGGCCAGCTGCTGCGCGTGATCTTGCAGCCGGGCGTGGATCTCGTCGTCGAGTTCGATGGCGGGCAGCGTTGCCGCGGCGCGCACCTTCACCATCAGCCCGTCGCGCAGGTCCAGCGGCGCGCCCGTCTCGTTGGCCCAGCGCGTCAGCTCGGTACGGCCCTTGGGTAGCACGCGGTATTCGCGCTTGCGGGTTTTGCCGGCGTCGGCCGCCGGCTTGGAGGCGATCCAGCCCTGTTCCTCCATACGCGCCAGCTCACGGTAGATCTGTTGATGCGTGGCGTGCCAAAAGTGGCCGATCGACTTGTCGAAACGCCGCGCCAGGTCATAACCGGACGACGACTTCTCCAACAGCGACGTGAGCAGTGCATGGGGCAAAGACATGGGGGCGAAGCATACGACGTCCCCGGTATGCAACGAGTTGCATTGTTCGGCCGAGTTGCACTAAAGTATGCAACCGGTTGCATAGAAGGCGCCGCGACGGCCCGAACAGGAGACACCCCGATGACCGCTTATCCGCACATGTTGGCCCCCTTGGACCTGGGTTTCACCACCTTGCGCAATCGAGTGCTGATGGGCTCGATGCACGTCGGGCTGGAAGAGGTGGAAAACGGCTTCGAGCGCATGGCCGCCTTCTATGCCGAGCGTGCCCGTGGCGGCGTCGGCCTGATCGTGACGGGCGGCATCGCGCCCAACCACCGGGGCCGCCCGATGCCCGGTGGCGCTGCGATGACGACACCCGAAGAGGCCGACAAGCACCGCGTTGTCACGCGCGCCGTGCACGAGGCCGGCGGCAAGATCTGCATGCAGATCCTCCACTTCGGCCGTTATGCCTACCATCCCGAGCTGGTGGCGCCGAGCCCGCTGAAGGCGCCGATCAATCCGTTCCGCCCGCACGAGCTCACGCGCCAAGAGGTCGAGCAAACGATCGACGATTTCGCCAACGCCGCCGCGCTGGCCCAAAGCGCGGGCTACGACGGGGTCGAGATCATGGGCTCCGAGGGTTATCTGATCAACGAGTTCATCGCGGCGCAGACCAACCAGCGCAGCGACGAATGGGGCGGCAGCTACCAGAACCGCATCCGGTTCCCGCTGGAGATCGTGCGCCGTACCCGGGCGCGCGTCGGCCCCGACTTCATCATCATCTTCCGCCTCTCGATGCTCGACCTGGTCGAAGGCGGCTCGACGGTGGACGAGGTGGTCGAGCTCGCGCAGGCGCTGGAGCGCGCCGGCGTGACCATCCTCAACACCGGCATCGGCTGGCACGAGGCGCGCATCCCCACCATCGCCACCAAGGTGCCGCGTGCGGCTTTTGCCTGGGTGACGCAGCAGTTGAAGGGCAAGGTCGGCATCCCGCTGGTGGCGACCAACCGCATCAACACACCCGAGGTGGCCGAGCAGGTGCTGGCCAGCGGCATGGCCGACATGGTGTCGATGGCGCGGCCCTTCCTCGCCGACGCCGAGTTCGTCGCCAAGGCGGCTGCGGGCCGGGCGGACGAGATCAACACCTGCATCGGCTGCAACCAGGCCTGCCTGGATCACACCTTCGCCGGCAAGATCACCTCCTGTTTGGTGAACCCGCGCGCCTGCCACGAAACGCTGTTGGTCGAAACCCCTGCGCTGCTGCGCGAGTCGATCGCCGTGGTGGGCGCGGGCCCTGCCGGCTTGGCCTTTGCCACCACCGCCGCGCGACGCGGCTTCGAGGTGACGCTGTTCGATGCCGCGAACGAGATCGGCGGCCAGTTCAACATCGCCAAGCAGGTGCCGGGCAAGGAGGAGTTCCACGAAACGCTGCGCTATTTCCGGCGGCAGATCGAGATCACCGGGGTGACGCTGCGGCTGGGGCAGCCGGTGACCGCAGCCGACCTGGTCGGCGCCGGCTTCCGGCACGTCGTGCTGGCCACCGGTGTTTCGCCGCGCACGCCCGAGTTCGAGGGCGTGGACCATCCCAAGGTGCTGGGCTACCTGGACGTCCTGCGCGCCAAGCGGCCGGTGGGCCGCAAGGTCGCCATCATCGGTGCCGGCGGCATCGGCTTCGACGTGGCCGAATACCTGCTGCACGAGGGTGTGTCGCCGAGTCTGGACGCCGCGAAGTTCTTCGATGAATGGGGCGTGGACCGCAGCGGCGTCTCCCGCGGTGGCCTGAAGCCGGCGCAACTGCCGCCCGCGCCGCGCAAGATCTGGCTGCTGCAGCGCAAGACCAGCAAGGTGGGGGACGGCCTGGGCAAGACGACCGGCTGGATCCACCGCACTTCGCTGAAACAACGCGGCGTGGAGATGATCCCGGGCGTCAGCTACCGCAAGGTGGACGACGAGGGCCTGCACATCACCGTCGACGGGCGCGACACGACCCTGCCGGTGGATCACGTGATCCTCTGTGCCGGCCAGGAGCCGCTGCGGGAGTTGCAATCGGCGCTGCAGGCCGCCGGCTGCCAGGTGCACCTGATCGGCGGGGCCGACCGGGCCGCCGAGCTGGACGCCAAGCGCGCGATCCGGCAGGGCACCGAGCTCGCGCTGCACTTCGATGCCGATGCCTCGTCGGCCGAAGCGCAGCACCACGACACCCCCGCACAGCGGCTGGCGCCCAAGGCTGCCCAGTCGTTGCAGAGCTGGCATGCGATCGTCCAGCAGGGCGACATGGCGGGCCTCTCCGAGCTGCTGCATCCGCGCGCGGTGTTCCGCTCGCCGATGGCTCATACGCCATACCCCGGCGCCCAGGCGGTGCAGCTGATCCTCGGCACCGTCATCAAGGTGTTCGAAAACTTCACCTACCACCGCGAGTTCGTCGACACCGACGGCCACAGCGTCGTGCTCGAGTTCAGCGCGACGGTCCATGGCAAGCAGCTCAAGGGCATCGACATGATCCGCTTCGACGAGGACGGCAAGATCGTCGACTTCGAGGTGATGATCCGGCCCATGAGCGGCTTGCAGGCGCTGGGCGAGGAGATGGGCCGGCGCCTGGCACCTTATCTGGCGGCGATGAAGACGGCCTGAGTTCGCCTGGGCGCCCGGGCCAGGGGGGGCGACGCTACTTCTTTCGCGGCCAGACCACGTAGGTCATGACGGCGATCAGCCCCCCCAACACAAACAGCACTTTGCCACCGCTCCATCGGCGCCGCCCGCCCCCGATGGAGCGGCGCGCCGATGATTTCGCCTGCACCAGGGGGATGCGGGCGTGAGCGCCGGCCTCAGGGAGCGCGCGGGCCGAAGCCGAAATCGCCAGCAGCAAGCCGGCCAGCACGAGACTGCGACGCGGGTGGTTCACGAATCTGCCCTCCAACACATCAACGGGCCGGACGTTCACAGGAACGTCAGAAAAACGCCGCCGAGCGCGAGCAGCACGGACCACTGCATCGGAAACCCGAAGGCCTGATGCGGCTCTTCGTCTCCCTCTTCCCGCGCTTCTTGATTCAGTTTCCTGCCGATCACCCACACCAGCACCGCTGCCAGCAAGAGCGCGACGCGCGCCGCGGCGAAGTTGTCGTGGCCCCAAATCGACAAGGCGAGGCCCCAGAGCGCCAAAGGAATCATGAATCCAAGAAAACCCAACCCTCGCCAACTGATCATCTCTGCACCCCTCGTTCAGGCCTGGGCGCTGGAGGTCATCCGCACCGCAGGTTTCGTTAAATTTTGTTACGGCCAGCAGTGTCTCACCGACGTGACGAAGGAGAGCGTGCAGTAATTCACGGCCTGTGCAGCAGAGCTGCGGCTCCCCACCTGCTCGAGGGGGCGAGCGTCGCGGCGTCCATGTGGCGTCTGTTTCTGTTTTGGAAACAATCCATTGAGGTGGCCCCCGTTTTTCTTCAGTTTCCGCATCTTTACAGTTCATCCCATCGATGAGCACAAACGAATCACGCTTGCGACTCAGCGATGGGCCAGACGGCTTACCCGCCCGACCCGGACCTATCACCTGATTGAAGAACGGAGTAGCACCATGAACGTCCAGAAGAAATTGATCGTCGCCGTGATGACCACCTTTGCCGCCGCCGGCGCGTTTGCGCAGGAAGCCACGCCCGAAGACGACAACTTCCACGCCAAGTACGCCTCGGTGAAGACGCGAGCCGAAGTGAAGGCCGAACTGGCCCAAGCGCGCGCACAAGGCCAGCTGGCGGTGTTCAGCGGCGAAGCCAGCGTGTTCCCGGAGGCGACCTCCCGCACCGCCTTCGCCGGCCGCCGCGAGGACAGCCGGTTCACGGCGAGCCCGGTCGCCGGCAAGACCCGCGCCGAGGTGAAAGCGGAACTGGCCGAAGCCCGTGCCGCCAGCGTGTTGCCCGTGTTCAGCGGTGAAGCCAGTGTGTTCCCGGAGCAGGGGCGCACCGCCACGGCCCGCAACCGCGAAGACGCCAAGCGCGAACAAATCGGCGGCTGATGAGCACGGCCGGTGGCCCTCTCAGCCAGAGGCCGCCGACACCGCCTCCCGGCACCTACAGCAAAACCCGCTTCGGCGGGTTTTGTCGTCATGGCTCCGGTTCCAGACGAAAAGCACCCGGGTCCTCGGTACAGGTCAGGCGGCTGGCAGGGCCCGGGCGCGCAGCGCGCTCAGGGTCGGTCGGACGGCGCGCGGGCCCTTGCGTCTTGCCGGACCGGGCGTTTCAGCAGCGAGCGGGCCATCCAGGCCATCAGGGCGAGGCCGCCGAACAGCACCGCCCACAACCCGGGTGCGCCGGACGGGGCGGCGGCCCGGGGGTGCGAGGGCTGGGGCACCGTCAGCGTCGGTCCCGGTGACACGGCCACGGCGGCGCTTCGGGCCAGCATCACCGTTGCCCGGTCGGTTGGCAGCGGGGCCGCGGCCGCACGCCCGGGCATCAGCTGCGTGAGCGTCAGCGCGGGCGGCCCGGCCGGGGGCGCGTCCCAACTCAGCTGGTAAGGGCCGGGACCGCGCGCGAGGAACACCAGCGAGCGGGTGCGGGCCGCCGCCCTCAGCATGGGGGGCTGGCGGCCGAGCTGGGAGATCGGCACGGCGCTCGACAGCCGCAGCTGGGCGTGCTGGCTGCCGGCCAGTGGCAACGGCGGCGACTTCAGCTCGGCTTCTGGCAGCCGCAGCCAATAGACTGTGGCCGCCGCCAGGCCGACCCAATGGCGCTCCGAGGCCGGTTCGGCCGCGGGCTCGGTCTTGCGGCGCACCGCACGGAGCTGCTCGCGCAGTCCGTGGCGTGCTGCGGCGGCGACCGGCTGCTCCGGGTCCACGCTGCCCAGCACCTCGATCAGGGCCAGCGTGTTGGCTTCATGCAGCATCACCTGCAGCTGTTCGACGGGCAGCCGGGGCGGCAACGGGTAGTCGCAGTGGCGGGCGTCGCACCGGCTCGGCATGATGGGGTCGGTCCATTGCAGCTCAGGCCCGCGCGCCTGTTCGCGAAGGCTGGCGACGCGGGCGCCGATCAGCTCGGGCAGGGTGCCGGGCTGTGCGAGGCTCAGCTTGAGATAGCGCGCCGAGAGGGGCGCGAGCTCTATCGTGGTCTGGCGCAGCGTCTGGCCGGCATGTTGGAGCGCGACCACCGGGGCCGCGGCGCGCACCACGCGCCACTGCTGCAAGTCGTCGCTGGCCGAGACCTGCAAGGTGAACATCCCGCGCGTGCTCTCCGGCAGCTCCAGCTCGAGGCGCTGCAGGGTGCCGCTCACCTCACGGGTGTCGAGTATCCAGCCCGGCTCGGCGCCTGCACGCGGGCGGTCGTTGGCAGCGCGTGCGCCCGGCAGCTTGAACAGCGGCACGGTCTGCAGCTGCTCGACGGCGACCGGCGCGGCCTCGTCGTCCCAGGCGAAGGGCAGCACTTCGCCGCGGCCGTTCAGCACGCGCAGGTTGTTGGGCGATGCGGCCGCTGCCGCCGGCGCCGGCAGCGCGATCGGCAGCTGCAGCGTGAAGTAGGGGCCGGTGCCGTGGAGCACCAGCTCTGCACCTCCGGCACCGAAGGCCGCTGGTGTCAGCGCCCACGTGACAAGGCAGGCGAAGAGGCCGGCGTAGCGGCGGGGGGTGGGTCGTCGTCTCATGGGCTCACCTGCGCGCTGCGCTGCTTGGGCGGGACGGGCGCAAAGTAGCCGACCAGCAACAACAGCATGCCGACCACGATGAACGACACGATGCGATAGAGGCTGCCGCGGTCGGCCAACTCCACGCCGAACAGCTTGGCGATCACAACGCCGAGCAGCACCGCACCCACCGCCCACAGCTGCCGATGGGCGCGACGATGCCCGGCGAGCATCAGACCCACACCCGCGAGCGACCAGGCCACCGACAACGCGGCTTGCGTCAGCGTCGAGTCGAACAGCGCCTGCGGCGTCCACGCGACATCGGCCCAGTGGTGGCAAGCGCGCAGCACCAGCCCGGTGTAGAGCGCGAACGCCGTCGCCCCCAATACAGCGCGTAACGCAGCCGGCGAGACCCACTGCGCGATGCGCGGCGCCAGCGCACGGTGCCATGACACCAGCGCGAGCAACACCAGCCCCTGTCCGAGTTCGAGCGGGTTGAGCAGCGGCAGATAGGGCAACGGCGCTGCACTGCCCGAACCCAGGTTGCCGAGCCAGAGCCAGCCCAGCAGGTAGAGCGCGAGCGGTGCGCAGGCGGCGATCAGGTAGGTGTCGCGGTGTTCGCGCAGCGGCCAGCGCGATTGCAGCCGGGGACGCGTCAGCAGCACCAGCAACAACGACGGCACCAGCATCCAGCCGAGCGCGGGCCAGGCCGAGCCGGGATCTCCCAGGGCCGACATCCGCAGCTGGCCTTCGCGCGCGGCCAGCAGCAGGAACAACCAGAAGCCGAGCAGGTGCAGCGGTTGCAGCTGCTGCGGCCGCCACCAGGCTTGCTGGGCGCGCAGCAGCACACCGTGCCACAGCAGCGCGAGCGGCCACACGAGCCAGCCGAACTGGCTCGAGGGCAGGAGGCCGGCCACGGCGGGGCCGATCGCCGCCGCCACCACCCAGGCCGGCACCGTCAAAGCGCTGGCTTGGCCGAGCACCGGCCAACGGCGCACGCGGGCGAGCGCCACCACGCCGATCGAGGTCAGCAGCACCCAACCGGTCAGGAGCGCTGGCCACAGCAGCAGCGTCTCGCGTCGCAGCAGCCAACGGTACAACTCTGGCGGCAGCGCTGCCGCCCACCAGGCCAGGCTCCAGCCGACGATGCCCCACTGGAGCGCCGGCTCGCGCGTCCAGGCGTTCAGCCCACCTTTCGGGCGCAGCGGACCGACGCGCCGCTGCCAGTCGCCGGCGATCAGCCCGGTGACCGTCAACACCAGCGGTACCCACAGTGACGGCGCTTGGGTGGGCGCGGTCTGCCACAACGGGGGCCCGAAGGCGAGTGCGGCGAAGCCCGCCGCCCACTGCAGCACGACCCAGGCGAGCGAGAGCGCGGGATGTCCGAGGCGCAACCCGGCCCACAGCGCACCGAGGCCGACCCAGGGCCAGACCAGCGCCGCCCGTTCTGCGGGCATCAGGTACAACAACCCGAGGTTCAGCACGCCGAGGCCCGCGAGCAGGCCGGCGCTGCTCGCCCAGGACCAGCTCACGGCGCCCTTCGACCTGGATGCGGCCTGCCACCCGCGCTGCAGCTCCAACCGGGCGCCAAGCAGCAGGGCCGTGCCGATCAGCACCGCCGGCACCAGGCCTTGCCAGCCATCGCTCAGCATCGCGGCGCCCTGCGCCGTGTGCAGCGTCGAGGCGAGGCCGCCCAGCGCGACCGCATGCAACACGCCGGCGTTGGCCTGCAACACGCCGAGGCGCAGCCGCTCTTGCAGTGCCGTGCAGGCAAAGGCCAGCCAGGCGGTGGCGGCGCTGGCCCACGGCGGCGGCAGCAGCATCCAGGCGATGGCGGCCAGCGGCAGGCTCACGCACCAGGGCAGCGCGAGCGTGTTGGCCGCTTCCCAGGCGGGCCGCTGGTCGGCCGGGAGCCGGCGGAAGACGAGATACATCGCCGCGGCGCTGGCGGCCAGCAGCGCGGCGCCGAGCACCGAGCCGGTGAGCAGCGGCGTGCCCGGCTGCAGGTCCAGCCCGAGGCCCGTGGCCAGGCGCACCAGCGCGCCGGCCAGCACGGCCAGCGCAAACGCGCGGGCATAGGGTCGGCGCTGGCGTGCGCCCAGCCAGTACATGCCGGCGGCTTCCACGGCCCAGGTCGCCCCGGTCCACTCGCCTTCGAGCGCGAGTGGGATCGCCAGCGTGCCGAAAATCACGCTGACGATCACATAGGCTTCGCCCAGCAGGGCATAACGCCGGTGCCCGCCGCGCAGCAACGCACCGCCGAGCAGCAGGTAGAACAGTGCAAAACCGAAGGCGGCCCAGGCGGGCCCGAACGGCCGCTGCTGCACCAGCAGGTATTGCAGGCCGAACGCCGCCAGCGGCACGCCGAAGACCAGCGCACTGTCGACCCGGCCCACCTGGTTCAGGGCTTCTACGGCGCGCGACGACAAGGATGGGGCGGGAGCGCTCTGCTCCGGCTCGACCGCCAGCGCCCGCCGCGCGAACAGCACGCCGATCGCGGTGAACAGCAGGAAAAACAGCAGCAAGAAGGCTTGCGTGCTGGGATAGAGCGCGTCCTGGTAGTGCCGCTGCGCCCAGGCGCTGGCCAGCGTGAAGGTGCCGGCCAAGCCGACCAGGTGCAGCGGCCGCCACGCCTTGAACCAGGCCATCGCGAAGATGCCGAGGTCGAGGATGGCGAGGTAGCTGAACAAGGCGATGTGGTTGCCCTGCCCGGTCGACACCAGCACCGGCGCGGCGAAACCCTCGGCGACCGACACGAGTGCGAGCCACGGGGCGTTCTGTGCGACGGCGAGCACGGCGCCCAGCAGCGACACGGCAGCCATGAAGGCGAAGGCGACCGTGGGCGTCAGCAGCGCCTGCGTTTCGTGCAGCTTCAGCGCCGCCAGCGTGGTGAGGTAGAAAACACCGATGCCGGCCCCCTGCAGGATCAAGCCGTAGCCCTGACCACCGGCAGCATCGGCTCGCGAGCGCAGCCGCCAGCCCAGGCCCAGCAGCGCGGCGCCCACCAGCGCCACGCCGGCGTAGCGCCACTCCAGCGGCACCGTGACACGCTCCGCGGCGTAGCGCAGCAGGAAGGCCAGGCCGAGGAACAGGATCAGGACGCCGACCTTGACGATGGTGTTGCCGCCGAAGATCCAGCGCGTCAGGAACGGCGGCAGGCGGTCGCGCAGCGGCACGGGTGGCGGGGCCGCGGGGGTGTTGGGTGGGGGCGGGCGCCTGGCCGGCGCGGCACCCACGGCGTCAGTGGGCGCGGCCGTTGCCTTCGGCAGCACCGCAGACGGCTGCGGGGCCGGCATGGGCGGGATCACGGCGGGCGCCGCCATCGTTGCTGCAGCGACTTGCGGGGCGCGGGCCGGGAGCATGACCGGTGCCGCGGCGGGGGCGGTGGCCTGCGCAGAAGGTGGTACGGGCGGCCGCTCAGCATGCGTCTCGGGTGGGGCCGTCGAGTCGAAGATCGGCCGGTCTTCCTCGGTCAGACCCTGCGAAAGCCGCTGCACCTGCTGGCGCAGGCCGGCGACTTCTTGCTCGAGCGCGGCGACGCGCGCTTCCAGGCCGCTCGAGCGGCGTGACGAGAGGTCGGCGCTGTCCTGCGGCGGCGGCTTGTCTTTCGCGGAATTCCGCAGCAGCGTGACCAGGACCGGTCCCAGCACGAGGCCGACCAGGGCGCCCAGCAGGCCGGACGAGAGTCCGCCGAGGACCGCGCCGATCAGTGCAGCAAGTATCTTCATACGCTCGTTTCTTCGATGGTCGGCCGCCGCCGCGGCGTGGTGGTGCGCATGTCGTTCATCGCGGACGGTACCCTGTAGCGTGTGGTCGTGGCCCACACGCTGTCCGGATCGTGGCGGTGCAGGATTTGCCGCGCGCGGCGCAACCCCGGGGCGGTGTCATGGGTCTGACCGGTGTGACGCGCGGTCGGCACGGCCACGGACAGGGCCGGCGACAACAACCCGGGCCTCATCGAGCGCGCAGACCGGTCAGATCATCGGCGCGGACTGTGTACGCCAAGGTTGCCGCGAGGCGTCGCTCAGGCCGCGGCCGGTGCACCGGCGTGCCGTCCGCGGTAGGCTCGACGAGGGCGTCCCCCGACGCCGCCTCGTCCCCGCCTTGCGACGCGAGCGCTACCTTGCGCGGTGGCGCTGCAGGCGTGCGGTTCATTCCCCTCTCCCCCAGTCCTCGTGGTGATGTCCGCCGCGGGTGCGCGGCGGTGGTCGCGTTCCAGTCGCGGCCGTGTGGCTTTTGGGGCCGCAGGATAGGAGGCTTCTCGCCGGGCGGCAACGCCCGGACAGGGGGTGCCGCCCGGTGGCTTTCAGGGCAGCCCCGGGGTGTACTTCCCGTATGCCTTGACGGCGTTGGATGGGCGCCGCAACTTGAACCCCGCCCGCGGGGACTACGCATACCCGGACCGTCCTCACGCCCCGGGGCGTGCCGCAGGGCCACCCCACATCGTCGAGCCGCCTCTGTCGTACAGACGAAAGAAGCGACACCGCGGCCGGCAGCCTACGGAGCAGCGTAGTTGTACCGCAGCCAGTCCCGCCTAAGCTAAAGCAGGATCGCGAGTTGGGCAGCCGCTGCCCCCGCGGCTGAACCGATCCTCGGGATGCCGGTTCCCCGACCCACTGCCCCAAAAAACCGCTCCATGCACTCCAGCGAGACTCGTCACGCGCAACCTACCGGAGATTTCGACCCCGCTCGGTGGCAGCGCCTGAAGAGCTTGCTGGCTGACGCGCTGACGCTGCCGCCTTCGCAATGGAGCGCCTTCGTTACCCGCGTGGCGGCCGAGGACGCCGTGCTGGCGGAGGAACTGGGGTCGATGATGGAAGCCACAGCCCCGGGTCGCGCCTCGCAGGTTCCGGCGGCCGTCGCAATGGCACCGGCCCTCGACGCGCCGGACGGCGTGCTGCGCATCGGGCAGCAGTTCTGGCCATACCGCATCGTCGCGCTGATCGGGCGCGGCGGTATGGGCGAGGTCTACCGAGCCGAACGCGCGGACGGTCTCTACGAGCAGCAGGTCGCGATCAAGCTGGCACGCGACGGCGACGAGCAAGAGGCGTCCATCTCCCGCCTTCAGGCGGAGCGCCGCCTGCTGTCCCGGCTCGACCATCCCCAGGTGCCCAAGGTGTTGGACAGCGGCGTGACCGACGACGGCTGGCCCTACTTCGTGATGGAGTTGATCGACGGCGAGCCGATCGACGTGTACGTCGACCGGCACCAACTGCCGGTCGAGCAGCGTCTGCACCTGTTCTGCAGCGTGTGCCGCGTGGTTCACTTTGCACACGGGCGTGGTGTGGTGCATCGCGACCTGAAGCCGAGCAACCTGCTCGTGACCCCGCAGGGCGACGTCAAGCTGCTCGATTTCGGGGTCGCCAAACAGGTGGACACCGAGCCGAGCGCCGCGACGAGCGAGATCACCGGGGGCGCGGCGACGCTGGCCTATGCCAGCCCCGAGCAGGTGGAATGCCGCGACATCACCACGGCCAGCGATGTCTACTCGCTGGGCGTGTTGCTGTACCGCTTGCTGGGGGCGGTTTCACCCTACTCGACCGAGGTGTCCGGCAGCGACCACGAGCTGGTCGAGGCGATCCGGCGCAGCGACCCGTTGCCGCCCAGTGTGGCCGTCGCGCCCGCACGCCTGCCAGCCTCGCTGCAGCGCGATCTCGATGCCATCGCCCTGATGGCCCTGCGCAAGGAGCCTGTGCGACGTTATGCGACGGCAGAGCAATTCGGTGCCGACGTGTTGCGCTGCCTGGCGCGGCTGCCGGTGTCCGCCCGACGCGACGGGTGGGGCTACCGCATCCGGCGATTCTTGCTGCGCCACCGCGCGGCGTTCGGCATGGCGCTGGTCGGCGCCTCGGCCTGCGCGGGCATCTTGGTCACGGCGGTGCAGCGAGCCTATGAGACACAGCAGCAGCGCGAACGGGCCGAGAGGCGTCTCGACGCCTTGCGGCAGCTGGCGAACGTGTCCGTCTCCGGTCTGCCCCCGGCGCAGCGCAACCGGACCGGCAGTGGGGAGGTGCGCGAGGATCTGGCACAGGGCCGCACGTCGTGCTCCCCTCCTGCCGGCCCGTCGTGCGGGGGGCGATGAGTTAGAAAGGCCAGTGCCCCTTGCGAGCCAGGTCGACCGAGCGATCGGCGAAGGCACTGTCACCTTTCGCCCGCCGCCGCGTCTAATGTCCATCGCCGCTGACGAAACTGTTGGTTCAAGCCGAAATGTCGATGCCCCGCGCCGCCTTGCCCACCTCCGACGCCCGCACCGACGCCGAACTCGTGGAGTCGGTGCTGGCTGGTGACGCCTGCGCCTTCGAAGCCATCATGCGGCGCCACAACCGCCTGATGTTCCGCACTGCGCGCAGCATCGTCGGAGACGACGCCGAGGCGCAAGACGTGGTGCAGGAGGCCTACTTGCGCGCCTTCACGGCGATCGCGGGCTGGCGCGGTGCGTCGGCGCTGGCCACCTGGCTGGCACGCATTGCGATGAACGTCGCGGTGTCCATTCAGCGCAAGAAAAGCCGATGGATCGAGATGGATAGCCCAGATGAAGTGCTTGAAGACGGCCCCGAACGCACCTTGAGCGAGACGGGCGCCGGCCCGGCCGGCCCCGAGGAGCAGGCTGCGCAGGCCCAGGTGCGCCGACTGCTGGAGCAGGCGATCGACCGGCTGCCGCCCATCTACCGCAGCGTGTTCATGCTGAGGGCGGTCGAAGAGCTCAGCGTGGAAGAAGCGGCCGAAACCCTCGCCGTGACGCCCGACGTCGTGAAGACCCGGTTTCTGCGGGCCCGCGCGATGTTACGCAGCGAACTGGGCGCCGAGGTCGGGGTCGCCGCACAGCGGGTGCATACCTTCGCTGGCGAGCGGTGCGATGCCGTGGTGGCCACCGTGCTGGCCGAACTGCACGCACGTGGGCTGATCCGGGCGCACCGAACCCCATTGCTTCTCCTTGGGACCCCTCCCGGTGAGACCGACCCGTTGTCCCGGAGCAGGCCGACGCGCCTGTGATCCAGGGCACGGGCACTCGCGCGCGCCGCGCTGGCGAGGCCCGCGGCGGAACTTCCACGGGCATGTCTGACCGTACACCGCACGCCGACTCGCGGCAGACAGCGGCCCGGGAAGCTCAAAGCGATTTCAAGTACTGCGCCACGTCCTGCACTTCCTGCGGCGAGAGCTGCAGCTGCTGCCGCTCGTTATAGCGTTCCACCACATGTTCGAGCGTCGGTGACGAGCCATCGTGGAAATACGGCGGGTGCTGCCACACCCCCTTGAGCGGACTGGTGCGGTACAGCTTGGTGGCCGAGCGCGAGGCGTAGCTCGGTGTCTCCGGCTCGGCCATCGACGCGGTCAGCGGGTGCAGGCGCTCGTTGGCATCGGTGAAGGTGTCGCCGCTGTGGCAGGTGATGCACATCGCTTTGCCGGCGAACAGCACCCGTCCACGGGCCGCCGCGGCCGAGTCGAAGCTGCCGGCAGGCGCCTTGGGTGCTGTCAGGGAAAGCTGATAGGCCTGCAAGGCATCCAGCTTGGCGTCGACCCGGTCTTCGGTGCCGTGACGGACGTTCACCGCCAAGCGCGGCTCGGAGAAGCTGCCGAGGCCCCCCATCTGGGTCACGGCGACATAGCGGTTCCAGTAGGCAATGCTGTCCCCATCCCCGGTGAAGGTGATGCGGTGTATGTCGGCCAGGCCGTAGGCCGGCGGAATGACGACGGGCTTGTTCTGCCCGTCCATGTTGAAACGGGCGTCGTAGCGACCTGGCCCCCAGGAGCGGTAGACCGCCTTGGTCACCTCGTCGAGCGCGGGTGAGAGCGCGATGATGGCGCCCGGGTCCAGGTCCCGGTTGGGCCAGCCGTCGAGGCGCCGGCCGATGCCCTGGGTCACCGAGTCGTCCACGGTGGAATGGCACAGCGCGCAGGTGATGCCGACCCGTGTCAGCCGCTGCACGCCGTCAATGGTCTGCACGGTGCCCTTCACGCCCACCACCGCATCGGCCTGGATCAGGGCCAGGGTGGTGGCCGGGCTGTCGAGGTCGGCCGTGCCGTTGCGGATCGCCTGCAGCACCGCCGATGGCACCGCGTCGGCGTCCACCTTCAGTCCGACCGACAGGGCGGTCTTCGGGTCCACCGCCGATTCGATCACCTGGTGCAGCTTCAGGACGCCGGTCCAGTGGGCTTCGTTGCCGAAGGTGTCGTGGCGGAAGGTTTGCCGGCCCTCTGCCACGGGGCCCGGGTCGCTCTGGGGGGCCGAGCTGTCAGAGCCGCCGCACGCGGCGAGCCCCAACGCGCATGCCAGCGCGGCCGCGGGCGCCTTGACGGACCGCAGGGTCGACTGAGGCCTGGAAGGAGCATGGGCGATGTCACCGATGGAGGGGAGGGGCGTCTTGGCAGACACGGGCGGCGGGCCTGAGCCGCGCAGCGGCACGGCGCGGTGAGAAGGAAAGGAATCGATCGGCAAAGGGGTACCCTGACCTGTCATGGTCATCTCCTGTTGAGCTGAAGAGTGGGGAAGGTGGGACGCTGGCAGTGCCGCGGCATCAGCCCGCAGGCCTGCAGCATGGCCAGCGGTGCGGCAGCCTGCTGTAACACGTCCTACGCCTCGGAGGCGTCGGCTGGAAGCACCGGCAGCCCGAGTTCGAGCTCGGTGCAGGCGTGGGAGGTGGTCGGCAAGGCGGCATGGGCATCAGCGTGGCCTTTCGGCTGGCACAACGAGTTTTGCCAGCAGCGATGGTCATTAGACGCAGCAGCATCCGAAAGGTGACAACTTTCAGCCTGTCATCGTGCAGGGGGTGGATGACCGGGGCCGGACGGAGGCCGGCAGACCATGACAAGACAGATGAGGACCTGTGGCCGCGCAGACGGTCTGCGTGGACCCCTCATCGACATTCCGATGACTTCGAAATGGTCGATTCAACGCTGCGCACGGCCACCTCAATAGTGCTGGGGTGTCTTCATCAGCAGCTTGAACTGCCGCACCCCGTGGCGCAGCATCAGTGCGCCAGCGACAGCAATGCCGAGCGAGAAGACGACGAACGTCGACGGCAGGACCCACAGCGGCATGCGTCGCTCCACGTCTTCGAGGATGCGTGTCGTGGGCGTGGCTGGACGGTAGAGAACCGGCCATCGCTCTCCAACCTGGTACGGCTTCGTCGAGCTGACCCCGCTTGGTGTGAACCGGCGCATCTGCCCGCCAGCGTCATACTCGATGGTCGGTACATAGGTCAGCTTCCTCTTGCGGCCGCCTCCGCGCATCTGCATCGCGACCACTGTCCCCGTTGCGCGGCGTGCTTCCGCCTCTAGCAACCACGTATCGCGCACGTCCGGGCTGGCCAAGGCGCACAAGTACAAGCCAAGACCGATGATGAAGGGCCCAAAAAAAGGAGGGCATAGGTCGAGCCCTCGCTCACCTTAGGGGGCCGCTGACGGCGGGTTTTTCGAGACATGGAAGCAAGCAGGAGGTCACAGATCTGCCTCGCACTGTCTCATGAGCCGTCGCACTGGGCTGGGATGAAATGGCGGCAGTCGTGAAGGATCTGGCGCCGCGGCTCCCTCGAATGGCAGCCAGTCGGTGATGGATGGAAAGCTGGCGGACCTTGTGCGAAGAGTGCCGCGTCGCTGGCATCGCCAACACTGGAAGTGCCGCCGCCGGTCCGCAAGGGCCGCTCGGAGCCACCGGCGCCGGCTGCCGCCGTTTGCCGGTGCGCCCCGCTCGACCTGCTGGGCCGGCGTCTACGCCGCCTGCTCACACCCGTCGGTCCTACACGAGACGGCCGGTCCGGTCGAGACCGTCCAGCGCTCCCTTGCCCGGATCGAGGGCCACTTTCTCAGGGTCGATCGCATGCTGCACGGCGTTGTCGACGACCCCGGCGAGGGCGCCGGTCGGATCGACGATCTTGACGAAAGCCCCCGCGGCATTGCCGGCGGACTTACGCCCGGCGGTGTCCAGCACGTCCTGCTTCTCCTGTCCGGTCAGGTCTTTGCCCACGATCTCGGAACCGGCCTTGGTGTAGTTGGAAAGGGTGCCGAACAAGGCGTCGGTGGGTGCGGCCAACAGCTTGCCGAGACCCGGGATGCGGCCCAGCGTCTTGCTCACCAAGCTCGCCACGCCACCGAAGACCACCGAGAGGCCTTTCAGGAAGCCTTGCCCGATGTCCCGCGCGATCACCTCCGCGTTGTCGCGGTTGGTGCCGTTCTTGCGCACGTGCTTGTCTTTGGTCTTGGCGAGATTGGGGTTGCCGAGGATGTCGTTGGTGTTCTTGTCCTGCTCCGCACCGGTCCCCTTCAGAGAATCCTTCAGTGCGGCCATCTCGGTGCCGGCGCGGATCTCGCGGTCCTTCGTCGCACCTTCCATCTTGCCGTTGGTCGTCACGTCACCACGGTCCGTGCCGTCCCAGGCTTGCTTGTGCTTGATGGTGCCGACGTGCCGCGACGCGTTGTAGGCCGACTGTTTGCGCTCCGCCTCGCTGCGGTTGGGGTCCTCCCAGTTGCCATAGCGCTCCTTGAGCTTGTCTTTCACGCCCTCCTGGTTGCCGAGGTTGCGCAGCAGGCCGTTGTTCGCATTGAGGTAGTCGTCGACGCTGTGGTTGCCGGCTGGTTTGTCGTTGCGCTGGGGCACCTTGTCGGGCGCCCCCGGCACGCCGGAGGGGGAGCCTGCCGGCGGGCCGCTTGCAGAGGACTCGCCGTTGCTCGTCTGCACCTTGCTCTGCGTCGGTCCTTCGCATCCCACGTTCGAGCCGGGTCCGGTTTGCCCGGAAGAACTGTGGGCGTTGGCTGCCCCGGCGAGGAGGAGCGGTGCCAGCAATGGCGCGAAGGCCAGGGGATTGCCCCCTTGCGGCTGCTGCTGTGCCTGGCTCGATTGCTTGAGCCTGCCGGCGAGTTGCTGAGCCACCGCCAGCATCAGGAAACTCAGCGCGGCCTGGATCTCGGGCGTCAGCGCACTTTGCTGGGTTTTGGGCTGGCACGGCTGCTGCTGCGCAAGGATGGCGAGTGGGGCGGGACTGAAGCTGACGCTCTGCATCTTTCCTCCGGAGGGTTGGGTGATGACGCAGCCGTCCGCTTGCAGCGGATGTTGGAGCCGGTGCCCGGCGAGCGAGCTGTCGCGCACGGCTCAAGGCCCCTGGTGTCGTGGCAAATGCCGGCGCGGCCCCAGGTGAAGCGGGCCGGCACTCAACCTGTCGGCTTTGTCAGATGACTTCACTTTCTCGAAGAACGCCGGGGGGCCGCGGCGCGAATGCGAAGCGACGGCCTGAAATCAGAAGCGCCGGGCGAGGAGGCTGTGAGCCGAGCGGCTCGGTCGGTTTCGACCCTCGCACCGTTGCACTGAACTCACAACGCAAAACTCACAACGCAAAACGCCCAACCGGGGCCGGTTGGGCGTCGTCGGATGATGCACCTTCGGGCGTGGGCCCGAGCGAAGCAGGCGTCAGATCTCGGCGGGATACCGATCGAGCAGCGGCCCCATGTTCATCTCCATGGTGCTGCCGCTCTTGTTGGTCTGCTCGACCATCCATGCCACGCGCTTCAGGGTTTCGTCCGAATACATGTTGCCGACGAAACGCTGAGATTCTTCGATCAACGCTTGGGGATCGGGTTCCGTCACCTTGTTGACGACCGCTTTGACATGGGTGATGCTGCTCGCCGGGAAACCGGCGATGCGGCGCGCCAGCGCGTCCACGAAAGCTGGCAGCTCTGCGTCGGGCAAGGCCCGGTTGATCCAGCCGTAGCGCTCGGCCAGTTCAGCGTCGAAGTCGTGGCAACCCAGGCACACCTCCAGCGCACGGGCGCGGCCCAGCAGTTGCGCCAGCCGAACCGTGCCCCCGGCCCCGGGCAGCAGACCGACCGCCGCTTCCGGTTGCCCGAGGAGGCCACGTTCCCGCGACGCGAATCGCATGTCCAGCGCCAGCAGGAACTCGCTGCCGGCACCACGGGCGCGGCCCTGCAGTTCGCCGATCGTCACTTGCGGCAATCGGCTGATCCGCGTCAACAAGGTGCTGAGGGGGCTCGCCATGCCTTCCGGCAGGGGCCGCGGCTTGCCGCCGACCTCGCCCGCCAGATCGTAGTGCGCCAGGAAGAAGTCGGGATGGTCGCTGCGAAAGATCACCACCCGAATGTCCTGATCCGCTTCCAGCGCCTTCGTCAGCGCGATCAGATCGACGAGCAAAGCGCGGTCGACCAGATTGATCGGCGGATTGTTGAAATGAATGACAGCCACGCCGTGGCTGTCCTCGCGACGCAGGGTTCGATAGGTGCTCATCGATCCGTTCTCCTAGATGGCTGAGAAACCGCCGTCCACCGGCAGGGCAATGCCGGTGGTGAAGGCCGCGGCGTCACTGCACAAGTACAGCACCGCGCCGGCCACCTCCTCGGCGCGACCGATGCGGCCGACCGGGTGGGCGGACAGCACTTGCTTCTCGACCCGCTCGTCCTCGGCAACGGCGCGCCGGTACATGTCGGTGTCGATCACGGCAGGGCAAACGGCGTTGATCCGTATGTTTTTCCTGCCGTACTCGATGGCCGCCGATTTCGTCAGACCGATCACCGCGTGTTTGGACGCGGCGTAGATGCTCATGCGCGGCGCGCCATGCAAGCTGGACGTGGAGCCGGTGTTGACGATGGCGCCGCCACCCTGTTTCAGCATGATGGGAATCTGGTGCTTCATGCAGAGCCAGACGCCGCGGACATTGACGTCCATGATGGCCTGATACTCCGCCATGCTGCCTTCGGCCAGCTTGGTCCGTTCGATGTCGATGCCCGCATTGTTGAAGGCGTAGTCGAGCCGGCCGAACCGGGACACGGCGGTGTCCATCGAGGTGCGGACATCGTCTTCGGAAGTGACGTCGCACCGGATGAACGAGGCGTCGCCGCCTGCGTCACGCACCATGCCCACGGTTGTCTCGCCGCCCGCGATGTCGACGTCGGCCACCAACACCTTCAACCCCTGCGCGGCAAAGGCGAGGGCCGTGGCCCGGCCGATGCCGTGGCCGGCACCGGTCATGACGGCAACCCGTCCCGAGAAGTGCATGCCCATCAACCTTCGGATGCGGGCAGCGCCGGATAGTCGATGTAGCCGTGCGGCCCGACGCCGCCGTACAGCGGTGCATCCTTGTACGGAGGATTGAGCGGGGCGTTCTCGCGGAAGCGGCGGGGCAGGTCGGGGTTGGTGATCAGCGGCCGACCGAACGACACCATGTCGGCACGACCGCTCGCGATCGCCTCGACCGCCATCTCTTTCGTATAGCCGTTGTTCACCATCCAGATGCCGGAATACAGGCGACGCAGCGCTTCGTAATCGAAGGGCGCGTTGTCGCGCGGGCCACCGGTATGGCCTTCGACGACATGGATGAAGACGGGATGCAGTTTCTCCAACTCCCGCACCACGTACTCGAACAGCGGCTGCGGATTGCTTTCGCTCGAGTCATTGACGGGCGACACCGGCGAGAGGCGGATGCCGGAGCGTTCCGCGCCGATCGCGCCGATGACCGCTTGCATCACCTCGAGCAGGAAACGCGCGCGGTTCTCGATGCTGCCGCCGTACTGGTCGGTGCGATGGTTCGAGCCGTCGCGCAGGAAAGCATCGATCAGGTAACCGTGGGCCGCATGGATCTCGACGCCGTCGAACCCGGCCTCGATGGCGCTGGCCGCCGCGCGGCCGAAGTCCTGCGCGATGCCGGCGATCTCGGCTGTCTCCAGCGCACGGGGGACCGACGTGTCGACAAAACCTTGTCCGGCGAGATAGGTCTTGGCCTTGGCGGCAATCGCCGACGGCGCCACCGGCGCCTGACCGTTGGGCTGGAAGCTGACATGCGACATGCGGCCGGTATGCCACAGCTGCACGAAGATGCGGCCGCCGCGACGGTGCACTTCGTCGGTCACTTTCTTCCAGGCCGCGATCTGCTCCTGCGTATGCAAACCCGGGGTATCGGCATAACCCTGGGCCGTCTCGGACACCTGGGTCGCCTCGGCGATGATCAGGCCGACCGAAGCGCGTTGCGCGTAGTACTCGACCGTCATGTCGGCAATCACATTGCCTGTGTCGGCCCGATTGCGCGTCATCGGCGCCATCACCATGCGGTTGGCGAGTTTCAGTTGACCGAGGCTGATCGGCTCGAACAAGGCGTCAGTGAGGAAACGTTCGGTTGGGTTGCCCATGAGATGAGATCTGCGCTGCAGAGAGTGAAGAAAAACGGATCGAAGGTCGGCCGCCGCCCGTCAGTGACGCGACGGGCGGAGAAGACAATTCAGGATGAGGTCGAAACATTCACGCAAAGGCGCGGCGGACCGCTCGAGCTTGGTGCGCAGCAGTGCGCCCTCCCAGGCATCCCACACCAGGGCCGAGAGTTGGGAGGGGTCGGCGTCGTCGCGGACTTCACCCAGGGTCTGCGCCTTGCGAATCAGGGGCGTGAGCATGGTGCGCCAGCCCCTCATCGCGACCGCAAGACGTTGCCGGCACAGCTCACTGGAATCAGCCACTTCCGCAGCGAAATTGCCGATCAGGCAGCCGGTCCAGGTGGCGGATCGTTCGTTGTGCGCAATCATCTGCTCGAACGCATAAGAGATCGCCGCCACCGGTTGCGCCGGCGCGCGCTCCATCATGCGCGACCACGCCTGCCGCGTCTCCGCCGCGTACTGGTCGATGATGGCTGCGGCGAATGCCTCTTTGCTTTCGAAGTGGTTGTAGAAGGACCCTTTGGGTACTCCTGCGTCATCGGTGATCTGCTGGATCCCGGTGGCGTTGTAGCCGCACCGGGAGAACAGCTCTCGGCCTGCGACCAAGAGTCGTTCGGGTGTGCTGGTTCTTCCTGCGATGCGAGCCATCTAGGAAATATATGACCAGTCGTCTTGAACTTGTGACGCCTGCGCGACAGGGGAGGCATGCCCACGCGCTCGGGCCAGTTGCAGTCGGGACGGAGGAAACGGTTCGCATCCTCCGCGATCGAGACGGAGGCCGTGCTCGTGCGGAGGGCCCAGGCCCTAGCGCGTGAGGGCCGCCACCCACGGCGAGTTGAGCAGGACGAACGCCAACACATTGAAGGCCACGGTAGCCCAGAACCGGACCTGGAAAGACGGCTTGCTCGACTTGTGCCGGAGCCACTGTTGGGCCAGCAGGGCCCCCGGCCATCCGCCCGCCAGGCTCATCAAGTGCAGCGTGCGTTCAGGGACCCTTCGGCGGCCTGCTCGCGCGGCCTCCTTGTCGAGCGCGTAGGTGACGAAACAGGCAAAGCTTGCGGCGAGGTAGACGACCATCAACCATGAAGGCACGGACCAGGTCAGTGCCACCGCGAGGTAGATGGCCACGAAGACCAGGATCGCGATGCTGCTCACCGGCATGGCGGGCCGCGAAGTGCGGGGCTGCTCTCGCGAAGTGCGGGGCTGCTCTCGCGGCTTGCGGCTAACAAGGGGACGGGAGGAGGGCTGCGGCGCTTTCGGGCGCCTCTTCGCGGTGGGAGGAAGGCTCAAGGTTCGGGATGCAAGCAGGCAGGGAAGGCAGTGGCGTGCTGTTCGTCTCATCAGCACATAGCGCGGCGGATCGTAGCACCGAGCGACGCGATCGAAACGCTGAGCTGTATCGGCAGCGATTGCGGGCGACAGCCGGCGTCGAACAGCGCCGCAACAACTCGTTAATGTCATCAGCATGTTGCGCCGCCACCACTTTCAACCGGCCCTCGAATGCTTCCTATATGAAGTGAAGCGGACGGCAGTACCTGCACCGACGCGGAAAAGACACACTCCTGGTGAGCTGTAGCGCACCTTACACAGTCAGCGAGTGTGTTCCGGCGGGCTGGCGATGAGAATGCAATGTTGCGCTTGTCATGCGCTCGCCACGTCCCTGCCTGCCTGCCTGTCTTCGTCCGTGCCCTTCAACTTTCTAGAGCTCGACATTGACGCGTGACAGGCAGGCCAACGAGGCAGTGCCGGCCGACGCATCACGACGAACTAAAAGACCAAGGCCGGCTCCGTGCGCAGGCCGAACGAAACACACTCAGGAGAGGACATGGGCCGTATGGACCGCTCGAAGGTATTGTCGGAGCCGCAGGCGCCGTCGGTGCACATCGAACTCACGCTGGTTCCCAAGCTGAACCTGGCCGACTTTCAGAACGCCATCCCGGCATTGCGCGAACTCGCCGTGGTGAACAACGGTGACGAGCCGCTGACGGAGGTCGACCTCTGCATGAGCTCGCAGCCCCCTTTTCTGAAGCCCTGCACCTGGCGCATCGAATCCATCGCGCCGGGGCAACGCTACCGCATCGTCGAACTCGATCTGGGCCTCGACGGCGTGCTGTTGAGCCGTCTGATCGAAGCCGAACGCGCCATCGTCAGCTTCTCGTTGCAAAAGCGCCGCGAGGGCCGAACAGAGCTTGCGCGACGTGAGGTCGAGGTGGAGTTGCTGCCACGCAACCAGTGGGGTGGACTGGCCGGCCTGCCGGACATGGTGGCCGCCTTCGTGCAACCGAATGATCCGGCCGTCGGGCGGGTGTTGAAGCAGGCGGCCGAGGTGCTGCGCAAGGCCGACCGGCACACCGACATCGACGGCTACCGCGGCGGCGCGCGACGCGCCTGGGAACTGGCCTCCGCCATCTGGAGCGCCGTCGGTGCACTGCATCTGGACTACGCATTGCCACCCGCGAGCTTCGAGCACAAGGGCCAGAAGGTGCGCGACCCGTCGCAGATCGCAGAGGCCGGTCTCGCCACCTGCCTGGACCTCGCGCTGTTGTTCTGCGCCGCGCTGGAGCAGGCCGGGCTGCACCCGGTGCTGGTGTTCACCGAGGGCCACGCATTGGCGGGCCTGTGGCTGCAAGCGGAGGAGTTCAACACCTCGGTGGTGGACGACGTCACCGCGCTGCGCAAGCGGGTGAAGCTCAAAGAGTTGGTGCTGTTCGAGACCACGCTGGTCACGCAGCGGCCGCTGCCACCCTTCAGCTACGCCATCGAGCGCGGTGCCCAGCAAGTGGGTGAAGAGCGAGCCCCGACCTTCGAGCTGGCGGTCGACATCCGGCGCGCCCGGCTGCAGCGTATCAAGCCACTGGCGACGGCGCGGGCCGAGCCGCCACCGGCGGCACCGGGCCTGGTGGCGCTGCCGCCGCCCGAAGAGGAGCCGCCGTTCGAAGCGGCTCCCGAGTTGCTCGACGACCGCATCGCCTCCGACGCCGATCTGCCCGAAGGCCCGGAAGACCGCCTCGGCCGCTGGCAACGCAAGCTCCTGGACCTGTCGCTGCGCAACAACCTGTTGAGCTTCAAGATGAGCCAGAAGGCCTTGAAGCTGGAAGCACCCGACCCGGGCCGGTTCGAAGACCTGCTGGCCACCGGCCAGGCGGTCAAGCTGTTGCCGCGGCCCGAGCTGATGGATGGCCAGGACCCTCGCGACCCGGCCTTGCACGAGAGCCGCGAGCGCGAAAACCTGCGCCGCCAGCACGCGCTCGATGCGCTGCAGCGCAGCGAGGTGTTCGTCGGCCTGCCCAAGGACGATCTCGAGGCGCGGCTGGTCGAGCTGTACCGGGCCGCCCGCGCCAGCTTGCAGGAGGGCGGCTCCAACACGCTCTACCTGGCGATGGGTTTCTTGTCGTGGGCGCGCGGCGAGCGTGACGAGCGGCGCTTCAAGGCGCCGCTGGTGCTGGTGCCGGTGAGCCTGGAGCGCAAAAGCGTGCGCTCGGGCTTTCGCCTCAAGCTGCACGACGACGAGGCTCGCTTCAACCCCACGCTGCTGGAGATGCTGCGCCAGGACTTCAAGCTGAGCCTGGGCGTCCAGGACGCTGAGCTGCCGCGTGACGACTCCGGGCTCGACATCACCGGCGTGTGGAAAAAGGTGTCGGCCGCGATCAAGGACATCAAGGGGTGGGAGGTGGTGGAGGACGTGGTGCTGTCCACCTTCTCGTTCGCCAAGTACCTGATGTGGAAGGACCTCAGCTCGCGCACCGAGCAGCTCAAGCAGAACCCGGTCGTGCGGCACCTGATCGAGACGCCGCGCGAGCCGTTCCCGAGTACGGTGGCCTTTCCCGACCCGCGCCGGCTCGACCAGGAGCTGGCGCCGCGCGACACCTTCTGCCCGCTGCCGGCCGACTCCTCCCAGCTGTCGGCGGTCGTCGCCGCCAAGCAGGGCAAGGACTTCGTGCTGATCGGCCCGCCCGGCACCGGCAAGAGCCAGACCATCGCCAACCTGATCGCACAGTGTCTGGCCGAAGGCAAACGTGTGCTGTTCGTGTCGGAGAAGATGGCGGCGCTGGACGTGGTGTGGCGCCGCTTGCGCGATGTTGGGTTGGGCGAGTTCTGCCTCGAGTTGCATTCGAGCAAGGCCCGCAAGGCGGAGGTGCTGGAGCAGTTGCGCCGCGCCTGGAACGTCAGCGCCGAGGCCGACCCGCTGCAGTGGCAGGCCGAAGCCGAGCGTTTGGGCGCACTGCGCGATCGCCTCAACGGTTATGTCGAGCGGCTGCATCGCAGCCATCCCAACGGGCTGAGCGTGCACCAGGCCATCGGGCGTGTGCTCGCCGGCCAGCACCTGCCCACCCTGCAGCTGGCCTGGCCGGACCCGACGCTGCACGACGGGGCGGCACTCGCCGCCTTCCAGGAGGCGGCCGAACTGCTGGACGTCAACGCCGAGGCGGTTGGCGCTGCGGCCCTGGCGGCGGGCCCGTGGCACTGGATCGGGCACGGCGCATGGTCACCGAGCTGGCAGGCCAAACTGCTCGAAACAGTGCGGGGGATGGCCAGCACGGCGCAAGGGGCCGAGGCGGCGGCGCTCGCCTTCACGCAGGCGGTCGGCTGGCCCACGTTCACGTTGGAGCGCCGCGTGCGCGAAGGGTTGTTGGGCCTGGCCGAGGTGTTGCCGCGCGCCGCCGGGCGCAATTGGCGCTTCACGCTGCGTGCGGATGCGCGGGCGTTGGCCGAGGACCTGCAGCGCGGCGCACGCCTGGTCACCCAGCACCGCGAGCTGCGCGACGAACTGCCACTGCCGTGGGACGCACAGACCACCGAGCGCTTGCGCCGGGGTGTGGCGCTGCTGACCCGCTGGAATGAGTTGGCGTCGCAGATCACCTGCCGCTGGTCGGCTGCGCTGACCGAAGAGTTCGCCCGCGGCGTGCAGGGGCTCGCGGCCTACGATGGCCTCGCCAAGCAGCTCTCGCTGCCTTATGGCGACGCGGTGGCCCAGCTCGACGCGGCGCAGCTGCAGCGTGACTGGCAGGAGGCCGAGCAGTCGGTCTGGCCGTTGAGCGGCCTGCGCCACCGCGCACTCGCACGCCGGCTGAAGTCGGCTGCCAGCGGCGGCGGCGAGCCCGACGTCGGCAGCGACATCCAGCGGCTCGCGAAACTGCGGGCGCTGCAGGCCGAGATCGAAACGCTGGACGCGCTGTCGCTGCGCACCGGCAAGATCTGGGCAGGTTTGCAGACACGGCGCGACGTTGCACATGCCGCACTGGCCTTCCAGGCCAGCCTGCCGCTGGCGCTGGCCGGGCAGCCCTGGGACGAGGCTGGGCTCGAGCCGGCCGCAGAAGGCGCGTGTGGCCCGGGCATGGCGGAAGACCTGCGCCGCTTGCGCGAGATGCGCAGTCTTGCCGGCGAGTTGGAGCGCCTGGGCGCGCTGGACCTCACGGTGGTGTGGGCCGGTCATGACACCGACCTCGGCGCTGCCGCGGCAGCCTTGGCCCTCCAGGCTGCGCTGGCGGCGGCCCGTGACGGGCAGCCGTGGCGTGACGAGGGTTACGCCGCGGTGGAGGACGGCCGCTGCGGCCCGGCCGCCGCGGCCGCCCTCGCGCAGCTGCGTCAGTTGCAAGGACTCAAGCGCGAGATCGACACGCTGAACCCGCTGTCGGCACCGACCGGGGGACTCTGGGCGGGGCTGCAGACCCGCACCGACGAGGTCGAAGCCGCGGTGGCCTTCCATGCCGCCCTGTCGACCAGCCTTGCCAAGCTGGCGAGCACGCCCGAAGCACTGGCAGAGCTGAAGGCGCCGCTCGAGCCCTTGCTGGGCGAGGGCAACATGCTGCTGGAGTCCTCCGGCCCGGTCGCCGTGGCGGCGCAGGCCTGGCGCAAGGCGCTGCAAGCCCTGCACGAGGCGATGGCGCGCTTCACGCAGCAGGCGTCGATGCCCCAGGAGCGGCGTGTCGTCTTTGCCGAGCAGACGCCGGCGGCGCTCGCGCTCGCCTGCCGGCAGCTGCTCGATGCCGCCGGCCGGCTGCACGTCTGGTGCGCCTGGCGCGGCGCACGCGAGCAGGCTTTGGCCCTGGGCCTGACGGCATTGGTGGGTGGCCTCGAGCAGGGCACGGTGTCGCCGGGCCAGGTGCGCGAGGTGTTCGAGACCGATTACTGCCGCTGGTGGCTCAACGCGGTGGTGGACCGTGACGAGGTGCTGCGCGGCTTCGTCTCGGCGGTGCACGAGAAGCGCATCCGCGACTTCCAGGCCCTCGACGAGCGTTTCATCGCCCTCACGCGAGAAGGCGTGCGGGCGCGGCTGTGCGCGTCGTTGCCGGTGCAAGACAGCGTGGCGAAGAACTCCGACTGGGGCCTGCTGCGCTACGAGATGCAGAAGAAGACGCGCCACCTGCCGCTGCGCGAACTGATGCGCCGCGCGCCCGAGGCCATCCTGACGCTGACGCCGTGCTTGTTGATGAGCCCGTTGTCGATCGCGCACTACCTCTCGGCCGAGACGGCGAACTTCGACGTGGTGGTGTTCGACGAGGCCTCGCAGATCCCGGTCTGGGATGCGATCGGCGCGATGGCGCGGGGCCGCCAGGTGGTGATGGTGGGCGACCCGAAACAGCTGCCGCCCACCCACTTCTTCGACCGTGCCGAGTCGGACGATGACGACGATGTCGAGCTGGACGGCGACCTGGAAAGCATCCTGGACGAATGCATCGGCGCTAGCCTGCCGACGATGCACTTGTCGTGGCACTACCGCAGCCGCCACGAGAGCCTGATCGCCTTCTCCAACCGCCGTTACTACCGCGGCGAGCTGGTGACCTTCCCGTCACCCGTCACGCAGGACCGGTCGGTCAGCTTCCATCACGTCGGCGATGGTGTCTACGACAAGGGTGGCAGCCGCACCAACCAGCCCGAGGCCCAGGCGCTGGTGCGCGACTTGGTGGATCGCCTGAAGTCGCCCGGCTTCCGCGAGTCCGGGCTGACGGTGGGGGTCGTCACCTTCAACGTCGAGCAGCAGTCGCTGGTCGAAGACCTGCTGGACGAGGAGCGCCGCAAGGACCCGACCATCGAGTCGTTCTTCGCCGAGGACCAGCCGGAGCCCGTGTTCGTCAAGAACCTCGAGAGTGTGCAGGGCGACGAGCGCGACATCATGTACTTCTCGATCACCTATGGGCCGGGTGCCGGCGGCGCCGTGTCGATGAACTTCGGGCCGATGAACCGCCAGGGCGGCGAGCGGCGGCTCAATGTGGCCATCACGCGCGCCCGCCACGAGCTGCGCGTCTTTTCCAGTCTGAGGCCGGAGCAGATGGACCTGTCGCGCACGGCCTCCATCGGCGTGCGCGATCTCAAGCACTTCATGGAGTTCGCCGAGCGCGGGGCCGGCGCCCTCGAGGACAGCCCCCAGCATGGCAGCACTGGCGAGCCCGACGGACTGTTCGAGCAGATGGTCGCGCGCGCCTTGCGTGATCGGGGCTGGCGCGTGCGTGCGCAGGTCGGCGTGTCGGCGTTCAAGATCGACCTCGCGGTGGTGGACCCGGACGCCCCGGACCGCTACCTCGCCGGCATCGAATGCGACGGCGCCACCTACCGGCGCTCCGCCACCGCCCGGGACCGTGACAAGCTGCGCGAGCAGGTGCTGCGCAGCCTGGGCTGGGACACCTTGAGGCTGTGGTCGACCGACTGGTGGATCGACCCCGACGGAACGCTCGAGAAGGTGCACCGGCAGTTGCAGGCCTTGTTGCGGGCGCGGCGCGCCGGCCGGGAGCTGGCGACACCGGCTGCGTTGTAGGCACAAGATGGGACGGTCGGCACCAGGAGCCCGCCGGCGCCTGGTGCCCGTCCGCCGCCCGTCACTCGCGGGCCGTGGCCGCGACTCTCGCGTGCACCGCTGTTTCGGTTCGCGCGCAGCCTCGCGGCGCGGGATAGACGCTCATTCCTCTTCGATGATCGCGAGGATGTTGCCTTCGGTGTCCTTGAACCATGCTGCCTTGGCGCCGCCCCCGGTCACGATGTCGCCGCGGGTGCTGGCACCCGGCACGTCGTAGTGCTCGAACTCGACACCGCGCGCACGCAGGTCGGCCACCTCGCGTTCCACATCGTCGACTTGCCAGAAGGCCTGGCTCGCCTTCGACGTGCCCGCATTGGGTGTCGGGTACAGAAAGCACGCGGTGTGCTGGCCGAACTCGTACACCACGCCGCCCGCGGTCTCCATCTTGGCCCTGAACCCGAGCTTCTGCTCGTAGAACTGGCGCGCGCGTGCCATGTCGAGGGCCGGAATGTAGGCGTACATCGGGGACTCTTGCAGCATGCTCATCTCCTGTTTGCAGAGCGTTTCCGCAATTCGAAGACGCTCGAGCTTCGCACGGGTGAAGGCGGCAAAACCTGCGGGACGAGGCCAACGCACGCTTTGAGCGCCCTCCCTTCCTGAGGGTCACCGATCCGGTATACGCGCTGCCCGCACGCCCGTCAATCGAGCGTGCGGCTCTGCGTCCACCGACACTCGCAGGTCGGGGCTCACGCGCACGGCAAGGCCGCGGTGCCGGCCGGCACCGGGTACTGCGTGGACTCGCTCGAGAGGCTCAGGGCCTCGGCACGAGGGCCCACTGCGGGCCAGTGCTGTAGTCCGGCTTGACCGACCTCCCGGTGAACACCGACCACGCTTCGCGCGCTTGAGGCAATCCGAACGTGGCCGCCACCGCCAGTGCAGGCTGCATGTTCGAGGGGAAGCCCGACTCCGACGCGGAGTAGCCGGTCATCTGCCCGGCGCGCCAGGGGTTGCCACCGGCAGCCGTGCGCCATTGCGCCTGCGCCTCGCTCCCGCAGGGCTGGTCGAGATACTTCAACCCGGCGGGGTGCACGAGTGTCGTCCCGCTGTCGTCGGTCAGCTTGCCTTCCTGCACGGTGGCGGTGTAGACCTGGGCAAGGTTGGCGAAGAGCGGGCCTTTCTGGTCGGTGGGGCGTACGGCCATCGCGTAGGCGGCGCCCTCGATCCAACAGAAGCCGGGCGCCGTCATGCGGCCCACCGGGAACCGCGCCTTCCAGGCCAGCAGCGGTTCTGCGTCGGTGAAGCCGAGTTCCGCCAGGTGACCCACGCTCCAGGTGAAAAAGTCGTCCTGCCACGGCGCGATGCCGGTGCGGCTGCCGGTTGCCGTCGTGTAGACCACGGGGTTGAAGGCATACAGCCCGGTGCCGTCGATCACGCCCAGTGCGTTCGGCTGCGCCTGGGTGTAGTTGGCGTTGTAGTAGGCAAGGTTGTGCTGGAGGCGGCCCGCGAAGTAGGACTTCATCGGATGGGCGTCGGGCGTGATGTAAGCCGCCTGCCCCAGGGTGCGCAGCGACCACCCCTGGCCGCGGACCTGATCGGACGACACGACGCCTTTGTCGAACTGGCGATACCAGGGGTTCAGATTCAGCAGGTTGAAGTTCGCCCAGAACTGCAGCTCTTCGAGGTGGTAGTGGTCGCCGGTGACGAGATAGGGGAGGTAGCTGAGCGACGGTTGATGGGACGTGTCGGGCGTGTACGGCGTGCTGCAACTGCCGCCCGCCGCGCAAGGCGGGAACGCCTCGCTCTTGCCCGTCGCGCGATTGACCTTGTCGCCCGGTGTCCCGAGGAGCGCCATGTAGGGGTACTGGACGATGCTGGCCGGCAGGCCGGTGGCCTTGTCCCGGTAGTGGATCGGCCAGCTGCCGGCCAGGTCGCTGGTGCCCAGCGTGACCCGCTTCGCCGCGTCATCCTGGCTCAGCAAATACATCGCCGCCCAGTGCGGCATAGGGGCGATGTCGCCACGACCTCCGGTCGTCGGCATGTAGGCGGTGACGAGGCCGCGGCCCATCGGCTCCAGGTCGGAGGTGCTCCAGCGGCTGGCCAACTGGCCGAGGGCCGTGGCGGACACCTTGATCGAGGTGTCGTAGCTCGGCAGTGCGCGCGAGGCGATCAGGTAGGCCGCGTCGTGGCGCAAGTGGACTTGCGGCGCGGTGCCCCACCAGAACGTCTGGCGCCAGCGGGCGTGGTGGTAGTGGCTCAGCCCGGTTTTGCTGTAGACCGGCTGTCCACCCACTTCGATCTGGACGTCGTAGGTCAAGTTCTGCGGATCGGGCTCGTAGGACCATGTGTTCTCGAGCACCACGTCGACACGGCCGCGCTTTCCGCCATAGTGACGCAGCGCGAAGCGGGCCTGCAGGTGCGGGTGCGCGAGCCCGCCGGCGGTGGTCAGTGGTGCGGCGACCAGCCATTCGTTGGCGATCGGGCCCTCGAGCCAGCGCTCCACGGCACCGGAGCGCAGCAGGGCGTCGGCAGAGGCCCGATAGGTTTGACCGCCGAGCCGCACTTCCACCGAGGCCGTGAACCCTTGGTCGAGCAACTCCTTCGGGTGACGCGGCGCGGCCACGGAGCGGTCGGCCCGGCTGAACAGCGCCAAGGTCTGCGATTGCCCAGCCTCGAGGGCCGGCAATACGGTGGAGATCACGGCGTGCCGCAAGGAGCCGTCCCCATGCGTTGCCTTCGCATCGAGCTGGACGGGCAGTTGCCGCCCGTCGGGCAGCGTGGCGATCACACCTTGCGATGCGGCGATATGGCCGGGTGGAAAGGTCTGCCCGAAGGTGAGCGGCACGGCGCTCTGCGCGGTCGACGCGCTGCTGTCGATGCGCAGCGTCGTGAGTCGGGCCCCCGCGCGCAGGAGGCCGGAGCTGCCGTCCGGGGGAGGCACGCCGCCGTCGCTGCCGTTGTCACGGCTACCGCCGCTGCCGCCACCACAGGCCGCGAGTGCTGCCGACAGCAGCAAGGCGGCCAGTCGGAAATGCCCGCTTCCGGTTCCGGGCCTGAGGTTGGTCCTGCTCATCTCGCCTCTCCTGAGCGGCGGGTCGGAGCGGTGTCCTGTGAAAGATGCTCCGCATGCACTGTCGCCACCCCACCTTCGAGTTGTCGTACGTGGTTGTTCTTGGAGGGGCGTGTGCGGCTGCCTTGCCGGTCCGACCTTCCGGCGACCATTGTCGTCGTCACTGCGAAAGGTGCCGCATGCGGCCGCCGAACGGTGGTGGTTGGGCGCCGGACTGCAAGGAAGGCTGGCACGGCGCGATGCCGTCCCGTCGGCCTTGAATGACGCCTCAATCGTGAAGGGGCGTGCCTTGCAAGCTCGTGCCGGCGAGCCTCCATCTCAGATGGGGAGCGGAGGTGCCCGTGAAGGCAAGCGCCTTGGGTCGTTCCTTGCCCCGGGTTGCGCACGGATCGAAAGGAAGTGGGCGACCACCGACGGCAGCGGGAACCAGCCGGAAAAAAGGAATGGGAGAAGGAGCGATCCAGAGACCGTTCTGCACGCGTGATGCATTCCCGTTCACGGTCGACGGAAACGCATCACAGTCGAAGCGCAGCTGGCTCAGCCCCAATGCGAAGGCCGAGCCCCTGCGTCTAGTCGATGAAGCCGTCTTTCTGCAGCTTGTTGTCGCTCTTGACCTCCCGGGCCACGAGCGTGACGGCGAGGCAGATGACGAACAGGGCGCCGAGCGTGAGCGAAATCTTGACGAACAGGGCCCCGTCGAGGGCCGAGGTCCACAACTGCACCAGTGCGAGCGCGACCCAGCCGACGAACAGGGTGGTGCAGACGATGGCCCCGGTCCTCAAGCTTCCCGCTCCATGATCACAACATAGGCCTCACGACGCCACAGCAGCAGCATGCGGCGGATGTCCTTCTCCATCGTGATCACGCGCCAGCCCTCCTTGGCGTTCTTGTTCAAGAAGGCAGTGAAGCGGACCGGGTCCACCTTGGACGCGCCCAGCAGCAACGAGCCGAGCATGCCTTCCTGATAAATCGTGACTTTGTACTCTTTCATATGCGCGAACTGCCAAAAGTATTAAGTGCGTCGGATGGCCGACGGTCGTGAAGGTCGAGGCCATCCTAGAGGAAGTAACTGAAAGTATCAATCCCTGGAGCGGGGTGTGTCGCAACCGGGCAGCGAGGCAAACCCGGTCTGCGTCGCGTCTCAATACGTTTGGTCTTCGATGACGCGGTCGACCTTGCGCAGCGCCGCCTCCAGCGCATCGAGCTCGACGGAACCCAACGCGAGGCGGATGGCATGAGGTACGCGGGGAGACGTCGAGAAAGGTTCGGCGGTGGAGACCAAGATGCCTGCACGCAGGAGCGCCATCGCCACCTTGTCCGCGCGAACCTCTGGCGGCAGCGGGAGCCAGACGAAGTAAGACAGCGGATGGCAGACGCGCTGGCGGTGGGCAAGAACCTCCGCGGCCAGCCGCTGTCGCCTCGCCGCATCCTGGCGCTTCTCGGATTCGAGCCGGGCTACGGTGCCGTCGCCGAGCCAGCCGCAGGTGATCGCCGTCATCACGCCGGGCGTGTTCCACGTCGTGGCCCTGATCGCACGCTCGATCTTCGGCACCGATTCGAGTGGGGCGGCGACGAAGCCAACCCGCAACCCCGTGGCCACGCTCTTGGAAAACCCCGACACATAGACCGTGGTCTCAGGGGCCAACGCGGCCAACGGCGCGGGGGGTGTCTCGGCGAGGAAGGCATAGGCGGCATCCTCGATGATGAGCAGGCCGTGCCGACGGGCGATGGCCACCAACTCTCGCCGCCGGCTCGCACTCATCACCCACCCCAGAGGGTTGTGCAGCGTCGGCATGGTGTAGACGGCGCGCACCCGTCGTCGCTTGCACAGCGTGCCCAGGGCGTCCAGGTCGGGCCCTTGCCCGGCGGCCGGGAGCGGGACGAGTTCCAGGCGAAACGCTTGCGCGAGCAACTTGAAGCCCGGGTAGGTCAGGGCATCGGTCGCCACCACGTCTCCCGGCTGTAGCAGCGCCATCACCGTCGACGCCAGACCATGCTGAGCACCATCCACAAGCGTCAGCTGGTCTGCCGTCACCGACAAGCCGCGGCAACTGAGGTGGCGGGCGACGATGGCCCGTTCGTGCGGGCGACCCCCGTGTGGCTGGTATCGCAGCAGCGCGTCCAGATCACCGGCCGTCGCCAACTGCCGCAGCGCGGCCCTCAGCGTCTCGGCTTGGCCGGGCAATGACGCGTAATTGAAATTCAGGTCCACCATGTCGGACGCAACCGCATGCTGATCGATGCCCTGGCCCCGGGGGAGCGCCGATTCTTTGACGAAGGTGCCGCGGCCCGTTTCACCGCTGACCAGCCCCATGGCCTCCAGTTCCGCGTAGACACGCGTGGCGGTCACGAGCGCAAAGCCCTCTCGGGCGGCCAACTGCCGGTGCGTGAGCAGGCGTGTCCCCGGTGGCAGGCGACCTGAGCGTATGTCAGCCGCCAGCTGATCGACCAACTGCTTGTAGCGAGCCTGACCCATACCTCAATGTATCCATGACAATTATTTGATTGTATTGGTCGTCGATCCTACGATGGCGCCCGGCATCCATATCGGGAAAACGACACCATGCACATCGCCATCCTCACCTTCGAAGGTTTCAACGAACTCGACTCGCTGATCGCGCTCGGCATCCTCAACCGGGTCAAGAAACCCGACTGGCGCGTCTCGATCGCCAGTCCAACCGCCAAAGTCCGTTCGATGAATGGTGTGGTGCTCGAGGCGCAGGCATCGCTGCAAGACGCTGTGGAGGCCGACGCGGTGCTGGTGGGCAGCGGCCTGCAGACCCGTGAGGTGGTGGCCGATGCGGCGCTGATGGCCCAACTGAAGCTCGACCCGACACGGCAACTGCTGGGAGCGCAGTGCTCGGGCACGCTGGTGTTGGCCAAGCTCGGTCTGCTCGAAGGCGTTCCGGCCTGCACCGACTTGACCACCAAGCCGTGGGTCGAGGAGGCAGGTGTCGCCATCCTCAACCAGCCTTTCGTGGCCAAGGGGAACGTCGCCACCGCGGGCGGGTGTTTGTCTTCGCAGTACCTGGCGGCCTGGGTCATCGCGCGCCTCGAGGGTGTCGACGCGGCCCGAAGCGCGATGCACTATGTCGCACCGGTGGGCGAGAAAGAAGACTACGTGTCGCGCGCGATCGACAACATCACGCCGTTCCTGGAGGGCTCGGTCGCGACCGGGCGTCCCTCGCCTGCTCGGCCACGCCCCTGACGGTCGGCACCGCGCGTCCTCGTCGCCGAGTCGCCCAAGTCGTGCCTGGGCGGACCGGGCCGTTCATTTGTAGGACGCTTCGACCTTGCCCTTCAGCTTGATCATCAACGGTTTGCCCTTGCGGTCCAGCGTCTTGCCCGCCGGGACGCGGATCCAGCCTTCGCTGATGCAGTACTCCTCGACGTCGAAGCGTTCCTTGCCATTGAAGCGGATGGCGACTTCGTGCTGAAACACGGCGGCGATGTGGTGAGGGCTCTTCGGGTCGATCGAAAGGCGGTCGGGCAAAGGGGGTCTGTCTTGGTTCTCGTTCATGGACAAATGACCTCGGTTCGGCAAGTGATGACCCGGCATTGTCCACGACGCAGGCGACGGGTGCAGCCGCGCGTCGGACCTTGAGCACGGGATGCGGCTGCCGGGTACAAAGGCCCCGCGATGCCTTCTCACCACGTTCTTCTTGGCGCGTCACACCAGGGCGCGAGCCGTGATCCTCCGATCAAACGGGTCACGCGTCAGCCAGACCCGGCACGGGGCGCGTCGCGCGAGAGAACATGTGAAGCTTAGGCGGGCCGCGCGCTGGCTCAGCCCCTGCGATGGTCGAGCGCGTCGATCCAGAGTGTGGCGCACTGGTAGCCGAAGTCGAACGCCTCGGTCGTGTCGCGCAGAATGCGCTTGGGCACCTCGACCAACACTTCGTCCTCACTTTCGGAACCACGCACGTGTACGGTGACGGGGTAACTGTCGAGTCCGGGGGCGGGCAGGGTCGACATCCGGATGCGATAACCACTGTGGGCGCCCACAGCCTCCAACCGTGCGCCGCGCTTGATCACCTGGTATTTCAAATCTGGACTCCGGCTGCTGTGATCACGCCTGCACCATACCGCGATCCGGAGGATTTGTGGATTGGGCCGAACGCTGATGCAGCGTCACCCGTCGCCGAAAAAATGTGCGCCTGCAATGTCTTCGTCGGTCAAGTGCGTCTGAGCGGGCCCGGCGGTATATTTTTTGCGAAGGGTCAGCGAATCACGTGAGCGCGGTTGACGATGGCATCCGCTTGGGTTTTGTCGATGTACGCTCCCGTGGTTCCAAGTGGGCCGCCGAGGTGGAACGGCGGGCCCAACCGTGTCTCGCAAAAGGCGTGCACCACCTCATCCGTCGAATGGCGAATCAGCTGCACGCCTTGGAGGGCACGCGCGAGGGCTTCGCACGCTGGCCGTGCCACGAACTCGTCGTGCAACAGGGTGTCGAGCAGAGGATCGAGCCGGTCGATGAAGGTGTCGAACCGCTGGTCGAGCTTGCGCACAGACTGGAACTCGGCCTGCAGCGCCGCACGGCAACTGCCGTTCTTCAGCAAGGCGCGGCGCACGTCCATGCACATCATGTTCGCCGTCCCTTCCCAGATGCTGTTCAGCGGCGCTTCGCGGTAGAGGCGCGCCATCGGGTGCTCCTCGATGAACCCGTTGCCGCCGTGGCACTGCATGGCCTCGTAGGCAATGGCCGGGGCCCGGGAGCAGTTGAAGAACTTGGCGAGGGGTGTGGCGACACGGGCGAAGGCGGCTTCCTGCTCATCGTCTCCGAGGTGATCGGTGGCCTTCGCCACACGCAACGCCAGCAAGGTTGCGGCCTCCACCTCGACGGCCATGTCGGCCAGCACGTTGGCCATCATCGGCTGACGTGCCAGCGGCGCGCCGAAGGCATCGCGCGTGCCGGCATGGTTCAACGCCAACGTCAGCGCTTGGCGCATCAAGCCGGCGGACCCGACGGCGAAGTCGAGCCGGGCCAGGTGGCTGTGCGAGAGGATCTCGCGTAGGCCGGCACCTTCGGCTCCCACCCGGATGGCAAGGCTGCCGCTGTACTCGATCTCGCTCGAAGCGTTGGACCTGTTGCCGCACTTGTCTTTCAGTCGCTGAATCCTGAACGGGTTGTAGCTGTTGTCCGGCAAGGTGCGCGGCAGGAAGAAGCAGGTCACCGCGCCCGCCACCTTGGCCAGCGTGAAGAAGCCGTCGGCCTGCGGCACGGAACAGAACCACTTGTGGCCCGTCAACACGTACCACTCGGCTCTTGCGCCGTGGTAGTCGGCCGCGTGTGAGAACAGCGCGGTCGTCTGTGTTTGCCGCAGGTCGGACCCGCCTTGCTTCTCGGTCATCGCGTAGCCCACCACGACCGACGGCTTCTGTGCGACCTCGCGCCGACTGAACTCGTACTGGGTACCCCGCACCTTCTCGGCCCAGACCTTCAGCGCCGGCTCTGCCTGGAACCCGGCGAAGGCGGAGTAGGCCTGCGCTGTGGGACAGCCGGTGCCGTGCTCGACCTGGTTCCAAAGGTAGGACAGGACGGCGCGCGCGAAGTGCGGCTGCGGCCCGGGGGCGCTCCACGCCAGCGAGTGCACTTCGTGCTTCCAGGCCAGGTCCATCAGCTGATGCCAGGCCGGATGGAATTCGAGCCAGTCGACGCGGTGGCCGTACCGGTCGTGGGTCTTGAGTTCTGGTGGGTAGCGATTGGCGAGCCGAGCCAACTCTTGAACGTCGTCCTCGCCCGCCAAACGCCCCAGTGCGGAACAGCGCTCGGCTGCCCATGGTGCCTCGCGCGCCACGGCGGCGGTCAGGACGGCGTCAGCGGCGAAGGCGTTGAACCCGGCAGGGGCGCGTGCCTGGTTCACGACGAGATGCGTGGCGTGGCCGTCACGGGTCATTTGAGCAAGCTTCAGCGGCTCCGATGAGTGCGAGGCATTCATGCTTCTCTCGGTGAGGGGGGACGTGAGCGCAGAGATGTCGCCGTCCAGCGCGGCGCGGCGGGTGGACCTTAATTCACTGCTTTCGGCGATGCAACTGTGGGATTTGCTTCGCAGTCCATCGGCCGCTGCGGCCGTCCGAGCCGTGCAGGCCGAGCGTCTAGCGTCGCACCGCGAACGGCGGTTGCAGGTGTTGGTCGGCAAACGGCTTTGCTGCAGAAGCGAGTTTCTTTCAGCCGACGTGTCTCTCGAACCCGCGTGCTGAGCGGGCAAAACCCGGCCGGACATCGACGCATGCTGCGACTCAAGCAGTATGGTGCCACCGAAGCCCGAAAGGTAGGACTGGCGGCCCGAACAAGAAGTGCAAGACCCGCCGCAAGCTTGTCCCTGACGCCTTAGACGAGGCATGCAGGAGCAGGGGGCGCATGACCAGCGCATCGCCGGCAGCCGCGAGGCAAGGGGTCATCGGGGCGCGGCGACGGATGTCGGCCGCGTCCTCCGACTCGATGCGACCCACCGTGTGCGTGCCTGGAACCACCATCAAAGGCCCGTCTGGCTCGCCGCAGGCATCGAGGTGCAGTCGGACGGCAATCAAGCGTTCGAGCACGGAGGTCGGAGGCTGCACAAACAGCGCGCCTTCCTTCTCGGACCAGCCTCCAAGCGCCGCCGCCTCGACTCGCGCTGCGACAGGAATGCTGAGATCCTGGTGGACAGGCACCAACCAGTTCCGCGAGGCGGACTTCTCGAAGTAGGTGCACTGCACGGCAACATAGTCAGCGGGGACAACTTGAGAGATGCGCGGATCCTGCCGCAGGCGCGCCACACAATGCCGCGCCCAGACGAGCGACAGCAAACACCTGGTCCCCACGGACCTGGCATTTAACTGGTCTGTAGACCACGTCAGTGTCTTGCATTCGTCGTCGGTGAGAACCCGAGGAATGCACACAAAGCCCTGGTCTTTGAACTGGGTCGTGAACATCGGCTGTCCATTCTGGGAAGGGATCATCGCCCCGCTACTGGGGCGCCGACGAGTTGCGACCCAAACCAAGTACCCGAGCCGTCGAGGTGAACCATCGTGATGTGTCGGTAGGCGTCAAAGCCGAACAGTTTGCCATCGGGGGCCGTCCCCGTGAGACAGGACACTAGGGGCACGTTGCATCGCCCCAGAAGTTGTAGGCGAGCGACTTGGGGCGAGCGACATACCCCATTTGGTAGGTCGGCGTGAAACCCGCGCTCTTCAGCAGTGCCGGGACGTCGCGGGTGAGGCGGCAGCCTCCGGCCATCCGTGACCACCAGGGCTCGAGGCGGCGCCGCCACTTCCGAACGGAGGCGTCTGGCGCAAGACCGTGCTCGGCGAACAAGAGCCTTCCACCCGGGCGAATGACACGGCGCATTTCCGCGAGGGCCGCGGACGGATCTCGAACGCTGCAGAGCGTGTAGGTGCAGACGACACAATCGAACCCCGCGATGGGTGATAGCCCGCAAGCGAAGTCCAGGAGACGAGGCAGCACCTTCCGGTCGTACCAAGACGAGGTTGATGAGTTCATGGATGAAGATGGGTGAGGCCTGGAGTCGACGATGATGCCAGCGGGAGCTGCGCGTTTCGGGACTTGTTCGTTCTGCTGTCACCGAGCGGACGGCCAAAGCGGCACCCGACACCCCATAGAAAACGCCGCCTTGCACCCATCGGTGTCAAGGCGGCGTGTCGAAGATCAGGCGACTGCCGCTGGGGCAGCCACCGGGTCGACTGTGCTCAGCGGCGCAGCATCACCGGCTCCAGCCCGAGGGTGATCCGGCGCGAGGCGGGCAGTGCAGACGAGGTGTTCTGCAGCGTCGCCGCCGTCGACACCGTCCAGGCGTCCGGCAGTTGCACCTGCTGGCCTTCCACCGTCGACCACAGCACATACTGGTACTCGGTGCCACGCTGCAGCTTGAACACATAGACCTGGCCGTTCAACGCATACGCGTCCAGCAGTCGGGCCCCGCGCATCCAGCTCACCATCGTCGAGTAAGACGTCGACGCTTCGGTCGGCGTGCGGAAGTCGTCTTCCACCATGCGCGCCAGCGCGTCACCGCTTTCCCAGATGTGGTAGTTGAAGTTGCTCACCCCCTTGGCCCACATGATCATCAGCGCACGCGCCGTCGACGAGCGCACTTGCTGCTGCGTCGGCACGAAGGTGGCGCAGGTGGTGGTCAGCGCATCGCAACCCGGCGCACCTTCCGTGTTCCACAGCGGCTTGTTGCCCACGCCGTAGTTGTTCATCATCTGGCGCACGTTGCCGATCATCGGGGCCAGCTTCTCGGGCGAGGTGCTGAAGTACCAGTGGTAGCCGATGTTGTCGACGTGGGCACCGCCGCCGGCGGCCAGGAAGTTGTTCAAAAAGCCCATGCCCTGGCCGCTCGTGACACCGGGCGACACCAGCACGTTGGTCGGGTCGACCGCCTTCACTTCCTCGTGGGCGATACGCGCCATCTCGACCATCTGCTGCATCGTGCCGTTGTAGTGCGGCTGGTAGTCCGGCTCGTTCCACAGCTCGAAGTACTTGATCTTGCCCGCGTAGCGGCGTGCCACCTCGCGCACATAGTTGCGCCAGTCGTTCATGTTGGCCGGAGCACCCGCCGCGCCGTAGCCGTACAGGCCCTTCTCCGAGGGGGTGCTGGAGGCCCACGCCGGCGTCTGGCCCAGCGTGTACAGGATGGCCGCGTTCGGGTCGTTGCGCTTGACGAAGTCGACGTACATGTCCAGGCGCTTGCCGCCGCCGCCGCCGCTCGCCCACGACCACACGCCGCGGCTCGGCTCCAGGTCACGCCAGGTGGTGCCGGTGTTCCACAGCCGCACCACGTGGTGGCCCACTTGCGGGTAGTTCTGGTGGCGGCCCAGCTTGTTCACGTGCATGCCGAACAGCGTGTCGGGGATCGGCGCGGTGCTGAACGGGGCCAGGTCGTTGAACTCCAGCTGTTCGATGGTGACGTCGTCGATCCACAGGTTCGCGCCGGGGGTGCCCGAGGCGACGCGCAGCGTGCCGGTGGTGGTGCCGGGGTAGGTGCCGGTGATCTCGACCTTTTGCCAGGTCGAGTTGGCCTGGACGGTCTTGGTGCCGAAGGCGTCCCAGGGCGGCGCGTCGCGGCGCATCTGCACCGTCACGCTGGTGGCCACGTCGCTGCGCACCCACAGGGTCGAGCGGTAGGTCTTGCCGCGGGCGAAGGCATACGGGTAGGTCAGGTGGGCGTCGCCATTGGTCTTGCTGGTCATCCGAAAGCGCTGCGAGGCGCCGCTGCGGACGTAGCCGGCCCGGGTTTCGCGGCCGGCGTCGGCGGTGGCCACCGGCGAGCCCCACAGGTTCAGCTTCCAGCCGGGGGCGGTGTAGGAGTAGGCGTCGTTCATCGAGGACGTCACCAGCCGGGTGCTCTGCACCGAGCTGCCGCCCTGGGCCGGCAGGCTGAGCACGCTGCTCGAGACGGCCATCGCGGTGGCGCGTTCGCCGGCTTCGGGGGTCTCGGCCGACAGCTCCTCGGTCGACACGCCGGTGTCGGGGGCCTCGGACACGAGCGCCGGCAGATCGGCGGTCGCGCTTTGTTCGGTGTTTTCAGCACCCTCATCACCACCACCACCACCACCGCCGCAGGCGGTCAACAGGGCAGCACAGACAGCGGTAAGAACGGGGAGCCAACCTTGCTTGAGAGCAGACATGATCTTGATTTCCTGAGCAGCGTTTTCGACGGTGTTTCCGAAGGTGCCGCTCGGCCCGCCGGTCAACGACCGGACAGGCAGAGCAGGCGGGAACAGCGGGGGAACGCGTTTCAGGCAATGGCATCGAGCGGTGTCGATGCGACGTGATGTCAGGACTGCCTCTACCCCGCAAAGCGAGCGGTGACAGACTGGCGTCTGTGCGTCGAATGCTCGTTGCGACAGGAAGAATTTTGGGCGCGATCGGGTTTGGGCAACATCAGCGCAGCTTGGTGCGGGCTGTCACTGCGGCGGGCCGCCGTGTAAGGGTTTTTTGGACGCGCGGGGGGCGGGCGGCTGGCAGGCCCCTCGCGGACTCGACGCGCGGCCTGCGGGCGCCAAGAATTCCCGGAACTTGCGCACGGACGTGGCGCTGGGCGGCGGCGAGCGACACGCCGGTCATGGTGAAGGCCTTCCTTGTGAGACAAGGTGACCGATGGCACCGGCATGAAGGTGCAGGCGCTGGCGAGCACGCGATGCAACAAGTTCCGAGCCTCCATCTGAAGGCGACCGAGCACGTTGCCCTGGCCTCCTCCGGAAGACGACTTGAAGTCGCGACATCTAACGCATGCCGACCCGGAGGACGGGAGAGTTGCTTCCTGGCCTGGTAGAGAGATTCATGACGCGAGGGCTGCCGCCCAGGTGACCCTGCTTGATTCACCTTCAAGGACTTGCCGTGAGCCAGACACCGTTGCGCGATGCACACCACCTGATCCTTGAGTACGCAATGGACGACAGAGACGGCTTCATTGAATGGATTCCTCCTCACGTCATAGGCGCCCCCCGCGGCGCTGCCGGTCCTCGTCGATAGAGGTCTGGTCGATCCGATGGCTCGAGGTGTTCTGCGGCCGCTGCCCACGCTGTCGCCTTAGGGTGGGATAGGTCGCAGAGCGTGTCTTCGACCCGTTCAAGGCGTTCGACCTCCTCCTGACCGAAGCCGCACGGGAGCAGGGAACTCGAACACCTCAAGGCGACGCCCCGTGAGCGCGCTTCCGTCGCAGACAGCGGCCCTCGTGCAGCCCATCACGATCAACCTCCCCAAGCCAACCCCATAACTTCCTCGTCGCCCCGACGGTTCGCCACCCGCTCGGATTGCCACGATGACTCGCAGGATGAACACAACGATGGACATCACGATTTCTCAAGACGCGGTGACGATCAGCATCGCCCGGACCCACCGGTCCGTCATGTTCAACGGCCAACGTTTCGAGGTCACCGAGCTGGGTATCCCGCTGCCGTTTGCGCGCCAGCCCGGCACCCTTCACGACGTCAAGGACGGTGACCTTCAGTGGGTCTACGTGACCGACACGCATGAAATGACCGCCGCCGAGTTTGACGAGTTCGCCAGCGATCTCCTCAAGCGACGCGAGTGGCTGATCCAGGAAGGGGGCGCGGTGGGCGGCGGCTTCCTGTGTCTGGAGATCGCGGCGCCGGGACGGCCCATCCTCTACGTCAACTCTGAAGGCGCGGGCTATGCGCGGTACGTTGCGCGGCTCGGGTAACTGATGTCTCTCAACCTCCGACGAAGATCGCTGACCGTCGATGGCCTCGCTGCTTGCAGATCGGTTCGTACAATCTTGCGGTAGCGTTTAGCCGGCCGAGGAGGGGGCGCGAGACCAACCTCCTTTGGCCCGAGCGTGTGCCGTGTGCAAACCACGTCCTCTTTGTCGGCTCATCCAGAAGATCATGCAAGTTACTCGCCTCGGTGCAGGCGTCCTCACCATCGATGGCTTCCTTTCACCAGAAGAATGCACCGCGTTGATCGTGCGCAGTGAAGCCATGGGCTATTCGGAAGCCGCCATACAAACCGACGACGGAGATCGGCTGTACAAGGAAGCGCGCAACAACGATCGCATCATCTTTGACGACAACGAGCTCGCCCTAAAGGTGTATGAGCGGGCCAAGCCGTGCTTGCCGGCAGAGCTGGACGGTTGGCGGTTGTCAGGACTGAACCCGCGCTGGCGCTACTACCGCTACGGCCCGGAGCAGAAGTTCACATGGCACCAGGACGGGACCGTGCGGATCAGTCCGGAAGAAGAGAGTTTGCTGACGTTCATGATCTACCTGAACGCCGATTTCGAGGGCGGCAGTACCGATTTTGGGTGGGACTCGGTCCGTCCGGTGCAGGGAAGGGCGCTGGTCTTTCCCCATCGCCTCCGGCATCAGGGGGCGAAGATGGCGAGGGGAGTGAAGTACGTGCTCCGGTCTGACGTGATGTACGCAAGCCAGGCGGCGCCTGGCCAACGGTGCGCTTGAAGGTAGGGTGAGAAGCGGAGGGCGTGCGGCGTGCGTACCGGTTGCCGTCGCACCGTTGACCGCTACCCTGCCGCTTGACGCTCAGTGCATGGACCAGGGCGGCGGCGCGGGCCGCCTCCGCCGTTCACGCCTCCACCGGAATCCAGATCTCGGTGTGCAGGTCTTCCGGGGCGGCGGTCTGCGGCGTGTTGATGCACAGTTCCAGCGGCGGCGCGTCGCGCAGTTGCTCGCCCGACGCCGGCAGCCAGTCGCGGTAGATCGCGGCCCAGGTGTGCTGCAGGCCGCTGTAGGGGCCACGGTGGGTGAAGACGGCATAGCGGCCGGGCTGCAGGGGCTGCCACGCCAGCGTGCCGGTGAGCGGCAGCTCGGGCTGCCGGCAGGTGCCGGTGCCGTCGAGCATCGAATGGCCGAACACGAAACCGCCCACATAGCGGCAGTGCGGATCGTCCGGCCCCTTGGGTTCGTCCGGGACGATGCTGATGATGCTGGACACCTGTGGCAGCAGCCCCCGCGCGGCCACCGCGGGATAGAGCTCGCCGAAGGCCTGCTGGGCCGAGCGGGTCATCTGGTGGTCGACCATACCTCGCGCGGTGGCGGTGAGGGCGACGATGCCCTCGGGCAAGGTTGCGTGGCGGGTGGGCTGCATGATCGGATCTCCTTGGCGGTGTGGTTGGAAGCGGGGCCAGCGCCCCGGGGACAACAGGTCGGACCACGGCCCCGCGTCGCCGTTGCGCACCGCGGTCGCGGTGGTGCCCAGTTCACGGCGCAAGGCCTTCGCGAGCGCCTGCGCCGACTCGTAGCCGACCGCCAGCGCGATGTCGAGCACGGGCTCGCGGCCGCTGGCGAGCAGCGCGCAAGCGCGCTGCAGGCGACGCCAGGTGACATACGCGGCAACGCTGCAGCCGACGTACGCCCGGAACATGCGGTGGAAGTGGTGGCGCGACATCGCGGCGTGATCGGCCAGCGTGCTGGCGTCGAGCAGCTCGTCGAGGTGGGTCTCGATGTGCACGAGCGCCCGGGCGATCAGCTCGCCGTTACGCTCGATACGCGGCAAGGGCGGGACACGGAGGTGACGGAGGACGGGGGCCATGCGGGCGGATTCTGCAGGGACGCCGCCGTGTGCGCGTGTCCGGCCGTGCTCGACGGCGAACCCCGCCACGGCGCCCTTCCTGCCCGGTGGGTCGCTACGCCGCCGGCGCACCCGGCTTGCGATTCGAGGGCAACAAGGCCTCGGAGGCTGCGGCGATCTCACCCAGCGCACGCGCGACCGCGTCAGGAGCTCGTGGCCTGCGGCGGGAACGCTCTGCAGGCAAGCTCGCGGCACGTGAGGCAACAGGTGGTGGCGCACCGCGTCGGGTGGATCGACGCGGTCGTGTTCGCCCCTCATGCATCGCTCCTCGATTTGATGGAGTGGCTCGGATGGGAGGTCTCAGCCGTCTCAGGCGGCACCGCACGCTTCTGGTAGGTCTTACAGCTGGCCGGTGCCGGCGTGCTTGAGTACTCTGGGCAAGGCGCTACGTGCGCTTACGAATTCATAAACATGAGGAGAAAAATGCCGGCACCGTCCAGGCGGAACCACGCGAGAGCCCAACTCCTCAAGCCCAGGACGGGCAAGGCTTCACGTTTGCGAATCACGGAGGGCGCCGCATTCTCACTTGCGGCATGCGGGGAGGCAGTCCATCGGAGGACGAGCCGCCTCTCGCGAGGCGCCATGCTAGCAGCGGGGGTGCAACGGCGTCAGTCAGTCGATCCGGTTGAAGTCTTGCACCTGAAAGACGAATGTCTTCCCATCCTTGATTTTGTGCGTGACCACGCGCCTGGTATTGTGGTCTAGAAAGACGTGAGTGTTATGAAGGGTTGTTTTTGAAACTCCACTCTCTACGCGGAAAAAGAATACTCCAGCGGATAGCGCCGTCGCCTGCAAATCGAGATGGTCGGTCTTCGCCCGTGCGATCTTCTCTGAGACGCGGATCCTCGATTTGAGCGTCACCTCGCCCACCTGATACAGGCGTTCGATGTGTTCGACTTGCTCAAATGTCTCTGAATCTAGCCACGCAATGTCCATGTGCACCGCAGTCGATTCCAGAAGAGCGCCGTTCTCGTCGAATGTCTTGCTCAGGCCTTCCCAGCGTCCCATGAATGCATTGAAATACTTCTGATGGCTGGTGATTTCCGTAGTCATAGAACTCCCTCAGTGGTTAAGTGGGAAAAACTTGATCCTGCAAAAAATGATCGTTAAAGAGTGTTAGCGATGAATTTTCAGCACCTCCGGACTTTTGTCGTGATAGCGCAAGAGCGAAGCTTGACTCTCGCTGCAGACAAACTGTGCCTTAGCCAACCTGCCGTCAGTGCCCAATTGAAGAGCCTCGAGGAAGAGCTCGATTTGCGACTGTTCGATAGAACGCCGCGCGGCATGGTCCTGACGGAAGAGGGGAAGGTCATAATAGAAGAGGCCAGCAAAGCACTTTCGGCAGCGGAAAACGTAAAGCGCACTGCTAAATCCTTCAACGGCAACGGTGTACGAGGTGAATTCAAGCTGGGGACGATATCGGAACCCTCAGTGCTGAGGTTGAGTCAATTCTTGACGTTGATCTTGGAGCGGTATCCAGAGCTCAGGCTTGCGCTTTCGCACAGCATTTCGGGTTTTATCGTTGACAGGGTGCTGGAGAGGGCCATCAACGCCGGGTACATCATCGGCGAAGTACCACATCCTGATTTGGAATTCATTCCCGTTGCTCCGATTACGTTGCGCGTCGTTGGCCCGATGCAACTTCAGCACGATATTCAAAAAGCCACCTGGAAGGACGTTGCCACCTACCCTTGGATCACGACACCGGCGAAATGCTCGTTTCGTCAGATCGCTTCGGACATGTTCGCGAGAAACGGCGTCGCTCCGCGGACTGTTATCGAAGCGGACCAAGAAAATACTTTGGTTGACCTTGTGCACACCGGCGTCGGATTGACTCTTCTTCGCGAGGACCTTGCCATTGCTGCGGAGACTGCGGGGAAGTTGGTCATCTGGGGCCCGGGTGTGGAAGTGAGCCATCTCAACCTTGTATATCTCAAGTCTGAGCGGGACAGCCCGATGCTCAGGGCTGTCCTCTCCGTGATCTCAGACCTATGGCATGGAAATCAAGCCGGGCGCCGCTCTCATGCGGCTCGTTTAGCGGTCAGCCCCACCATCTGATTTTTGCGGGAAGCGCCTGCCGCCTGCATGCGCTGATAGATGTTGTTCGCTATCAAGGCGAAGGCGGTGATACAGGCGCCAGCGACTTGCATAGAGCCTGGTTGAACACCGGTCAATGCCGACAAGGTGAAGGCAGTGATGGGGACAACGTCCATAAAGAGAACCCCGTTAAGTGGCGTGAGAATCTTGTTCCCAACGTTCCAGCAAAGTACCGCCACCAGTCCGGCCACGAGCGCCATGTAGAGCAAATGGGGGCCGACGCTGAAGACCTGGGCAACGGATGGGATATGAATCTTTCCGAGCACGGTGAGCACCGCTACGACTGCGTAAACCGTTGTGAGCCCCATCACCGTCGTGAGCGCCGTATACCGATAGGCCGACCATGTCGGAAAGAAGCTGCCACCCACCGTATAAATAACCCAGCACAGGGCGCCGGCCAGGATGGGGATATTGGGGACAAAGGCTTCCGGGGTCATGACGAGGTCGGAAAAATTTCCTTCCGTTATGACGAGGGAAACGCCTGCGAAAGACAGCAGGATGAGCAATAGCGTGGGAAGGGGCGGACGTGTGCGACGGACGATCCAGTTGACGAGCATTCCAAGCATGGGCATCGTTGCCATCGTGATAGAAGCCGTGAGTGCGCCGCTCGGGCCGGCCAGCTCCTGCCCATAAAAAACAAGGAAACCAAACCCTGCAAAGCCGCATGTCCCGAGGAACCACACCAGAATGGTGCGCTCGCCCTTCAAGCTCAAAGATTTTGAGCCCTCCATCAACAGCAGGAGGATGATGAAGCCGAGTCCCGCCAAGGTGTATCGCAGGGCGGTGAAATTGAACGGGTCGAGTTTGGTCAACGCTGACGTCATCACTGGGAACATTGCTCCCCATGAGACTGTGGCAATAAGACAGGCGAGGACGCCTTTCAGATAAGTCGGTTTCATATTAATCTCTCTTCAACGGTTTGCAGGGTGCTGACACTACTCAGGCGAGTAACGCCTCCAAGTCTTGGACGCGCACCTTGCCGCTCGGGCTGTAGGGAATAGACGGCAGAATTGCCATGCGCTCGAAGCGCACGTCTTCGGCTTCGGCTAGGCGCTGAACACGGGCCAGCACCGCTTGGTCGGTGGATAGGCGTCCTTTGATGAGAGAGAGCGCACAATGCGGTGCCCCCTCTCCAGAGACGATGGCCACATCGGCGACGCAAGGTAGGGCTCGAATCGAATCTTCCAATCGATAAAGGTGGGCCGTCTGGCGAGTGTCTGCGGTACGGTTGAGTAGAAAAAGCCGGCCGTCGTCGTCGAGGTAGCCAAGCTCCGGGGTCACTAGATACTCCAGGCCGTCTATCGTTCTCCGCTGCATGTCCCCATCTAGATAGCGGTCCATGCTCATATAGCTGTGAATCGCCACGGCGCCAGGGACGCCATTCGGAACGATCTTTCCATCCGCATCAATGATGATGATCTTGTTCCCGTCGTATGCGCGACCGACACTCCCGGGACAGAGTTCGATGTCGCGCGGGTCCGCGATAGTGTTCACGCCGGTTTCGGTGGTGCCGTAATACTCGTGTACGCAGCTGCCCAGGACCGACAGCGCGCGCGACTTCAGCGGAACAGGAAAGTGTTTGCCGCCCACCAGGACCCACCGCAAAGCAGCAGGTTGCCCGAGGACTGCGGTCTCTATGTGGTCCAGCAGGCGCGAGAGCATTACCGGTGTCAGGGTCGTGGTGGTGATCTCGTGCCGCACCATTGCCTCCACCAATATCCCGGGGCAGTCGAGATCCGCAATGAAGATGGTGGCTCCGAGCGACAAGAAAAGTCGGGCCCACCCATTTCCCGCTGCGTGGTAGAGCGGCATACACAGAAGATAGCGATCCCGGCGGTTGAACCCATAAGTCGCGGTAAAGTACGCAAAACGCCGCGGGTCGAATGACTTGGTGCGGAGCACGGCTTTCGGGAGGCCCGTTGTGCCAGACGTGAAGCCTAGGGCGCGATAACTTTGCAGGGCATAACCTTGCTCGGGCGACAACGCGCTTTCCGGTTGTGCGCTATAAGAGTATTCTTCGAAGAACGACTGGGTTACCGAGTCAAGATCGATCTTCAAGACGCTTTCTGGTGCGAGGCGATCGAGAGCGGCACGGTGATCCCAGAGCGTGGAGGACATCAGAAGCAGGGTAGCGCCCGTCTTCTCGATAAGGCTGCTCAAGGACTGCAGTGATAAGGTGTAGTCCAGCCCCGAAATCGGTACGCCCAGAGTGGCGAATGCCGACAACCATGGCACCAATTCGACTCGATTCTTCGAGATGTACAGCGCTTGCTTAGGCAAATCTTTCCCGTAATGCGCTAGAAGAAAGGCGATCTTCTTTCGCGTACAGCCTTCAAGCTGGCGCCAGCTCATCACCACCGGGCCATCCACAATCGCCGGTTCTTCGGGCGTTTCCCTCGCTATCGCGGCAATTCCTTTCAAAGCAATCATATGGTTCTCCTTGGGTTGCGTCAGGCGTTGAAAACCAAAATGCCACGTTTTCTGATGTTGTCGATTTCTCGGTGCGTTTCAGCTGTTATCTGATCTCCCGGCACAATCAGCGGCACACCGGGAGGGTAGGGAATGATGTAGTCAGTCGACGTGACTGCTTGGGCGGACATGCCTTCCTGGTGCAAAAGATCGGATAGGGCCGCCAGTAGGGCAACTGTCGCTTCTTTTGTGATCCCGATATGAAAATTGAGCAGCATGGATTTTTCTGTGATTCGGTTTACATATATCCCGTGGTGTAGGAAAAGATAGTCTTTGATCTCTTCCGTCGAAATGGCGAGTCGCTCGGTGTTGAGTGGAATCTTCGTCGGGTCGTGAATCACATGGGATGCTGCCGAACGCGGAACCATCGGCAGGTCAATCGAAAGCGACTGGAATTGAGGGTTGGTGATGATTTCGTGCTTGAAGCTCTCGGCAAGATGTCGTGCTTCTTTTCTGAGCTCCCATCCCTCGGCTTGCATCTGAGCGCGCGCCAGGTCCAATGAGGCCAGGATCGGATAACTCGGAGATGTGGTGTGAAGGCGGAAACGTGAGATACGAAGTTTCTCTAGAACGCTGCCGTCGCCGCGGTAATGAACCATCGAAGCTTGCCGCAAACAGCTGAGCGATTTGTGCGAGGAATGGGTGACGACGATATTGAGGTCGGGATGCGATTCTTGAAGCTCTTCGATGTTGAGGGCTGCATGCTCCGAGAGGATGTCGCAAAAATAATTGGCGGCCCCCCAAGCTTCGTCGATCAGAAAATTCCTGGTTTTCACTCCGTTGTTCAGCAGGTGTGCAAGAACTCGGGGGATGCTGTGCACCAAGCCATCATATGAGTGAGCATTCAGAATGATGAGATCGAACCCAGCGCCGGACTCCTGTGCAGCAAGACAGTTGGCGAGCAAAGCGTCAACGTCCCACGCTCGCATGCCGGTCGCATGGCATGACCAGTTCGGCGTCAGATAGGACACCTCTGCGCGCAGCATGTTGAGGCTGAAATGGAGAGACTGGTGGCAGTTTCTATCGAGCAGTACTTTGTGACCGTTTTTGTACAATGCATTCAGCGCAATCTGATTTGCTGCTGTTGTCCCAGCTGTGATAAACAGCGTCCCATTGGCGCCAAACAACTCGGCCGCCATTTTTTCGGACTTTTGAATGCAACTTTCGGCGAAAAAGAAGGTGTCGAAGTGCTTTCCAGTCACTGTGGTTTCAAATTTCAGAACATCTTCGCTGAATATTTTTCGGTATTTCTCTTTGCAGAGAGTACCGTGTAGGGAGGCGCCTTGCGATATGGGCAAGGCATGGAAGTTGAATCGAACATCTTTAGCAAGCGCTCGTAAGCTGTCGGCGATAGGGGCAAGCCATTTATCATCCTCTCCGAGCGATATATCCTGGGCCATGTGTTTCCCTCTCCAGTAGCCGGTTGATTGATTTATGACGTTGACTCTAAGGACGAAGCCTCAGGCAAGCCATTCGTTAATTTGAATCATCGCTAAAAGATTTCGTGATGCAGGCCGGCGATGGCGATCGGATCGACGCCGGCGATCCAGGCGGCCGCTGTCCGAGCCGTCGATGCCGTGGCAACGCTGTCAAGAGCGACGCCTGCGCTGTCGGGGAGAAGAGCACGAGAGAAGAGACGCTGGGCCTGCCGGGGTGGCGGTGGGGGCCGCGGGCGAGGCACACTTGGCGCAAGAAGAGCATGTGGCCCGGGCGACCGCGGCTTCGGCGATTTCTGTGGCGCCAAGTCCGTCACGGGGCGCAAGAGCACGAGCAACGCAAGCGGGTCGACAGCGGGGATGGGTTGGAGGACTGGCATAAGGCGTTGGCTGCACCGGCTGCCGACAACGAGCAGAGGTGCTGGTGCCGCTTGCACGCCAAAACAAGCAGTCGCGCGACGTTCGGTCGCTCAGTGGCCGTCACGCGGCACCTGCCGATCCACTGACCATGCGCTGTTGCACTCGAATCGGCCGAGGGCGCCGATGTGGGCCCCAGCCTCGGGGAGCGTCGCGCACGGAGTGGAGCTCAAGCGCCGTAGACGAAGTCCAACGTCTTCACTGGGTGCGCCGGGTTCACCGTCAGCTGCCCCAACAGCCGAACATCGCCAACACGCCACCTTCCAGGTGGTCGCTCAGGGAGGCGTCCAGCGCGTCGTGCGGTGCCAGCGTGTCAGCAGCATGGGAAAAGTCGAGGACGTTGTCGGCATCCGCGGGTCCGCTCTCGGCCGCATCACCACGACGTCTACCACGTCAACTCGCCCGGTGACCGGACATCTTCCGGGCCGCTTGGCCCATCCGTCATGCCGGTCGTCTTCGTGAACGAACGTCCGGAGAGCTGGGGCAGGGGCAGGTCAGGCCCCGACCCAACGGTGGGCCAGCCCGGGCGACATCGAGAGCGTTCCATCGGCCTTCACCCACAGTCCCTCGAGCCCCGCCTCACGGCGCACACGTTGCCTTGCGGCGGCTGCGCCGGCCACCATCAAGCTGGCCCCCACGCCGTTGACCGACTCCAGGTCGCGGGCCACCAGCGTCACGCCGCGCAGCCCCTCCGTGGGACGCCCGGTGCCGGGGTTGAGGATGTGGTGCAGTCGCTGGCCATGGCGCATGAAAAAGCGCTCGTAGTCGCCGGAGGAGACCACAAACCCCTCGGTGACCGGCAGCACGCCCAGCAGGCGCTGCGGGGCGCGCGGGTCGCGCACGCCGATGCGCCAAGGACGCTCCTCGAGCGGGCCGCCGACGGCCACGTCGCCACCGCCGTTGATCATCGCGCTGGCAATCCCGTTGCGTTTCAGCGTCTCGATGCCGGCTTCGAGGATCGGCAGCTTGGCGATGCCGCCCAGGTCGATGCGCATGCCGCGCTGGGTCAAGAACGCAGTCCCGGCCTGTTCGTCGAGCACCACACGGCGGAAGTCGACCAGCGGCAACTGCCGGGCGACGGCCTCGCCGGAGGGCATCCCGGGTTGATGCGGATCAAAGGACCAGCCGCGGATCGAACCCACCGTGATATCGAACGCACCACGGCTGCGTACGGACTCCTGTTGAGCCATCTTCAGCACGCGCATTAACTCGGCCGGCACCTGCACCGCCTGCACGCCGGCGGCCAGGTTGATCGCGGCGACGACGCTGGTGGCGCTGAAGTGGCTCATCATGTCCACCAGGCGCCCCATTTCCGTCCAAGCCAGGTTGATGGCACGACGCGCCAGTGCGGGGTTCGCGGCCGCCACGCTGATGTCCACTCGGGTGCCCATCAGCAGGCGCGAGTCTCGCAGCACGGAGCGCTCGGCTCGGGCATCGCCGAGCCCGAGTCCGCAGACCAGCAGCGGCAGGGCGGCCATCAAGCTGCGGCGGCGCCGGTTCACCGGGAGGTGAGATCGCGTGTCCATGAGAGCCGCGTCCTTGCGAGGTTCAGCGCGTGAAGGCGATCATGTAGTCGACGGCGGCCTTGACCTCGTCGTCGGTCAGCGACGCGTTGCCGCCTCGCGCGGGCATCATGCCCTTCGCGCCGGTGAAACCATCGATGGCGTGCTTGTACAGCACGTCCTTGCCTTGTGCCGAGCGGGCGGTCCAGTCGGCCTGGTCGCCGGGCTTGGGTGCACCGGCAACGCCGGCTGCGTGGCACATCGCACAGACGTTGCCGTACACCTTCTTGCCCACCACGTTCTCAGCTGCCGCGGGAGCGGCCGGGGCAGGGGCAGGGGTGGTGGCGGGAGCCGGCGGGGCAGTGGGCGCTTCCGCCTCCTTCTTGCCGCAGGCGGCCAGGGCCGCGATGGCCAAGACGGAAATCAGCAGTCGTTTACTCATGATCAATTCCAGGAAGAAGTTGGACGAAGCCTAGAGGGATCGCGGCGGCCGTGACCTGACGCACGTCAAAGCCTGTTGCAAGTCTGCGAGCTTCGGAAAACGTTGACCCACCTCAAGAGGCACGCCGGCGAGATTGCGGAGTATTCAGTCCGGATGCATATCCAAGCAGTACCGGAGCCCGCCATTTCAGGTCGCCGGACCATCCCTGAGGATCGCAACATGAGTCAAGGCAAAAAATCGCCGAACGAATCCGCGCCCGTCACCGGCCGCCGTCGCTTCCTGAATACCGCAGCGCTCGCCGGCCTGAGCGTCGGCTTCGTCGGGTGTACCGATAAGACTGCCGCGTCGACATCGGCCGCCCCGGCGGCGTCCGGTGCCAGCCATGGCGAGGCATCCAGCCCGCACCTGAAGCCCGGCGAGCTGGACACCTACTACGGCCTCTGGAGCGGCGGCCACACGGGCGACCTGCGGGTGCTGGGACTGCCTTCGGGCCGTGAGATCCTGCGCATTCCCTGCTTCGTGCCGGATGCGCTGGTGGGCTGGGGCATCACCAACGAGTCCAAGAAGATCATGGGCACCAAGCCCGACGGCAGCCTGCGCTACACCGTCGGCGACAGCCACCACGTGCACGCCTCCTACAAGGACGGCAACTACGACGGTCGCTATGCCTGGATCAACGACAAGATCAACAGCCGCCTGGCCCGCATCCGGCTCGACTACTTCGTCTGCGACAAGATCACCGAGCTGCCCAACGTGCAGGGCTTCCACGGCATCTTCCCCGACAAGCGCGACCCGGTCGACCCGGCCATCAACTACACGACGCGTGTCTTCTGCGGCTCCGAGTTCCAGATCCCGTTACCCAACCAGGGGCAGGGGACCGACAAGACGGACCAGTACCGGTCGATGTTCACCTGCGTGGACGCGGAAACGATGGAGGTCCGCTGGCAGGTGCTGATCGATGGCAATTGCGACCTGACCGCGACCTCGTACGACGGCAAGCTGGCGGCCACCAACCAGTACAACGTCGAAAACGGCGCGCGCTACGAGGACATGATGTCGGCCGAGCGGGACGCCTGCTTGTTCTTCAACATCGCCCGCATCGAGCAGGCGGTGAAGGACGGCAAGTTCCGCACCGTCGGCACCTCGAAGGTGCCCGTGGTCGACGGCACGCGCGCCAACAACGCCGATCCCAAGACCGCGCTGACCGCCTATGTCAGCGTGCCGAAGAACCCGCACGGCGTGAACGCCAGCCCGGACGGCAAGTACTTCATCTGCGCCGGCAAGCTGTCGCCGACCGGCACCGTGATCGAGCTGGCCAAGGTGCTCGACTGGTTCGACGGCAAGCTGGAGAAGATCGACCAGGCCATCGTGGCCGAGGTGGAGCTGGGCCTCGGCCCGCTGCACACCGCCTTCGACGGCCGCGGCAATGGCTACACCACCCTGTTCCTGGACAGCCAGGTGGTGAAGTGGAACATCGAGGCCGCCATCAAGTTCCACGCCGGCGACAAGACCGCCAAGTACGTGCTGGACCGCATCGACGTGCAATACCAGCCGGGCCACGTCAACGCGTCGCAATCGGAAACGGTGGCGGCTGACGGCAAGTGGCTGGCGGTGGGTTGCAAGTTCTCGAAGGACCGTTTCCTCCCGGTCGGGCCGCTGCATCCCGAGAACGAGCAGCTGATCGACATCTCCGGCGAGAAGATGGTGCTCGCGGGTGACCACCCGGTGCGCGGCGAGCCGCACGACTTCATCATCTTGAAGCGTGAGCTGCTGCGCCCGAAGCAGGTCTATGCGCTGGACGACTTCCCGCTGGCGGTCAAGGACCCTAAGGAGTCCGGCGTGTTCCGCAGCGGCCGCAAGGTGACGGTGAAGATGACCTCGCTGGCGCCGGCCTTCAGCCTGCGCGAGTTCACCGTGAAGAAGGGCGACGAGGTGACGCTGATCCTCACCAACCTGGACAAGGTCGAGGACCTGACGCACGGCTTCGCGATACCGAAGTACAACGTCAACTTCATCGTCAACCCGTTGGAGACGGCCTCGGTGACCTTCATCGCCGACCAGCCCGGCGTGTTCTGGTGCTACTGCACCCACTTCTGTCACGCGCTCCACCTGGAGATGCGCACGCGGATGATCGTCGAAGCCTGACACATCCCTGTGCCGTGACCCGTGCGACGGCGACGCCGCACGGGTCGCTCGGCTGGAACCCATCACGATGTTGATCCGAGTCCTTGCGGCCTGCTGGGCCGCGCTGTGCCTGCTGGTCAGTGCCCCCGCCGGCGCGACGAGTTACGAGGCGTCGCTGCCGGCCGAATTGAGCACCGCCAAAGACCTGTGCGCGTGGGTGCCCTGCGCCGAGGTGTTTCCCGGCGCGCGGTCGTTCTCCGAGCGCAAGGGCCAGCCTCCCTATGTGGAGGCCTACGGAGAGGCCGACGCGGGCGGTACACGCAAGCTGTTGGGCTACGTGATGCTGTCGACCGACATCACCGACACGCCGGCCTATTCCGGCAAGCCGGTGGTCACGCTGATCGGCATGGACGTCACCGGCCGTTTTGTCGGCGTCAAGGTGCTCAAGCATTCCGAGCCCATCCTGCTGCTCGGCATCCCCGAGGAGGCGCTGGTCCGATTCAACCAGCAGTACGTCGGCAAGTCGGTGGCGGACAAGATCGAGGTCGGCCAGTCGCGTCCGGACGAGGGTGTGCTGGGGGTGGACGCGATCTCCGGCGCCACCGTCACCGTGATCGCGCAGAACCAGGTGCTGACGGCCTCGGGCACCGCGGTGGCGCGGCAGGTGGGCATCCTGGCCCCGACGCAACGTGAGCCGGCACGCTTTCGCGTCACCGGCCAGCGCAGCGACTGGGCCTCGCTGGTCGAGCAAGGTGCGGTGCAGCGCCTGGTGGTGCAACCGGAACAGGTCGGCCTGCCGCACGGCGATACGCCGTTCATCGAACTGTGGTTCGGCGACCTGAACCACCCCGACATCGGCCGCAGCCTGCTCGGCGACAGCGGCTTTGCCAACCTGCGCGCGCAACTGAAAGACCACGAGCATGCGCTGTTCGTGATTCGCACCGCAGGCAGTGAGTCGTTCAAGGGCTCCGGCTTCGTGCGGGGCGGCATCTACGACCGCATCCAGCTGCACCAGGAGGCCGACGCTTTCACCTTCCGCGACCTGGACTACCTGAACCTCTACGGACTGCAGGCCCCCGGTGCTCCGAGGTTCACCGAGTCGGCGATCTTCATCGTGCGTTCGTCGGCCTTCTCGCCGGCCCACCCGTGGAAGCTGAGCTTCCTCGGCAACCGCGTCGACCGTGCCACCGGCGCGCGCAGTTTCGCCAACTTCGACGCCGCCTATTGGCTCCCCGAGGCCGCGTTGGAAGGCGGCCGACCGCAAGTGCAGACGCCGGACGCTCCCTGGGTGCGGGTGTGGAAGGCACGCGCTGTCGAGATCGCGCTGTTCGCCACTTTGCTGGTGGCCGTGGCGGTGGTCTATGCGCTGCGCGACCGGCTGACCCGCCGCGCCACGCACAAGAACAAGTGGCCGGTCAACGGCTTCAAGTACACGGCGTGGGTGTTGAGCGTGGTGTTCGTCGGCTTCGGGGCGATGGCGCAGCCGTCTATCACCCAAGTGCTGACCTGGTTCCACGCGCTGCTGTTCCAGTGGCGGTGGTCGCTGTTCCTGAGCGATCCGTTCATCTTCCTGTTCTGGATCTTTATTGTCATCACCGTGTTCATCTGGGGCCGCGGGCTGTTCTGCGGCTGGCTGTGTCCCTTCGGCTCGCTGCAGGAGATCATCCACAAGGTGGCCGCTGCGGTCGGCCTCAAGCGCTGGCAGTTCAAGCTGCCGCGGCGCTGGCACGACCGCCTGAAATGGGTCAAGTACGCCGTGTTCTTCGGCCTGCTGGCGGTGTCCATGTTCTCGATGGGCCTCGCCGAAATGCTGGCCGAGGTGGAGCCGTTCAAGACCACCTTCCTGGTCGGCGTGTTCAACCGCGCCTGGCCCTACACGCTGTTCGTCGCGACCCTGCTGGGCCTGGCCATCTTCATCGAGCGGCCGTTCTGCAAGTATTTGTGCCCGCTCGGCGGTGCGCTGGCGATGCCCAGCACCTTCCGCTGGTTCGGGCTGCGACGCAAGCCGGATTGCAACCGCTGCAAGGCCTGCGCCGTGGGCTGCGGTGCGCAGGCGATCGACGAGCATGGCCGCATCGACCATCGTGAATGCCTGCATTGCCTGGACTGCATGGTGCTCTACACCGACAGCACCGGCTGCCCGCCGCTGGCGAAGGAGCGCAAGCAGCGCGAACGCGCCGGGCTGCCGCTGACCCCGATCGGGCGCGACGGCTACTTCATTCCGATCCACCCGGTGCCGATGGAGACCGCCCCTGCGGCTCGCGAGGTGAGCGGCGTGGACCCGCGCCTGCCGACACCGCCGGCACCCGCCCCGTACCCGGTGCCCGGACGTACCTTGCCGTGGCTGGCAGCCGAGCTGCTGCACCATCTGTGGCCTTGGAGCCGAGGCGATTTCGGGCGCCGCCGCGCCCTGCAGGCTGCCGGCCTGTCCATCGCGGTGGCGGCGAGCGTCGCCTGGCTGCTAGCGGCCAGCGGCCGGCTGTCGGCGGGCGCGTTGATCGGCTGGTGGTTCGGTTGGAGCCTGTACGAGGTGTTGATCCGTCTGGACCACAAGCGGCTGGTGAAAGACGGCCCATGGTGGCTGCACCGTTGGCGGGTCGCGAGCGTGATGGACATGCTCAGCTATGTCGGCTTCAAGAACTTGCTGATCGGCGCAACCCTGTTCCTGGTGCTCAAAGCGCTCGGACGGCTCGCGGTGTAAGGAGAAGCGGGCATGCGATCCGTGATGGCAAGGTGGTGGATCCGCTGGCTCGTGATGTGCGCCGCCGCGACCGTGTCCGCCGGCGCTCTGGCCACGACGTGGAGTGTGAAGCCCGGCGATTCGGTGCAGGCGGCGGTCGACCGGGCCGCGCCCGGCGACGTGGTGGAGGTCGCCCGAGGGCTGTACGTGGGCAACCTGACGATCACGAAGCCGCTGACGCTGCGCGGCATCGGCCGGCCCACGCTCAGCGGGGGCCTGAGCGGCGACACGGTGCGGGTGACGGCGCCCGACGTCGTGATTGAAGGCCTGATCGTGCGCGACTCCGGCGACAGCTTGCTGGCGCAGAACGCCGGCATCTACATCCGTCCCGGTGCCCACCGTGCCGTGGTGCGGCACTGCGACCTGGTCTACAACCTGTTCGGCCTGTGGATCGAGAAGGCCGACGATGTGCGGGTGGAGCACAACCTGATCACCGGCAAGCGCGAGTACGCCACGTCGCAGCGTGGCAACGGTGTGCAGCTCTACAACACGCGCGGTGCACGTATCGTCGGCAACCGCATCGCCTTCGTGCGCGACGCCTTGTACGTGGACGTGTCGCACCACGCGCTGTTCCGTGGCAACAAGCTGCACCACAGCCGCTACGGCACCCACTACATGAACTCCTACCACAACGTGTGGGAAGACAACGACAGCTGGAACAACCGCGGCGGCCTGGCGTTGATGGAAGTGCGTGACCAGATCGTGCGCAACAACCGCGCCTGGGGCAACTCGGACCACGGCATCATGCTGCGCACCCTGCAGGACTCGACGATCGAGAACAACGTGGTGGCCGGCAACGGACGCGGCTTCTTCATCTATGACGTCGAATACACCACCTTGAAGGGCAACCTGGTGCTGGACAACGACGTCGGTGTGCACCTGTCGGCCGGCTCCACCCGCAACAGGGTCGAGGGCAACGACTTCATCCACAACCGCGAACAGGTGCGCTACGTGGGAGCGCGCGACGAACGCTGGGGAGGCGAGCGTGGCAACCACTGGAGCAACTACCTGGGCTGGGACCGCAACGACGACGGCCGCGGCGACGTGCCCTACGAAGCCAACGACCTGGTGGACCGGCTGAGCTGGCAGCACCCGACGGTGAAGATGCTGCTGGCCAGCCCGGCGGTGCAGGCGTTGCGGCTGGTGGGCCAGCAGTTCCCGGTGATGCGCGTGCCCAGCGTGGTCGATCCGAACCCGCGCATGCTGCCGGGCAACCCGAATTGGAGCAAATGGCGTGTCGAACACCCAACCAACGAACGTTGAGGCCGACGCCATCCGGCTGCGCGGCGTCAGCAAACACTACCGGACGGTGCGCGCCGTCGACGGTGTGCACCTGAGCGTGCGGCGCGGCGAGGTGTTCGGCTTGATCGGCCACAACGGCGCCGGCAAAAGCACCTTGTTCAAGATGATGCTGGGCCTGATCGTGCCCACCGCGGGCGAGATCCAGATCGGCGGTGCGGCCGTGAGCGGGCGCGGCTTTCGCGCCGTGCGCCGGCACATGGGCTACCTGCCGGAGAACGTGGTGCTCTACGACAACCTGAGCGGCCTGGAAACGCTGCGCTTCTTCGCGCGGCTCAAGAGTGTGCCGGCGCAGGAGTGCGAAGCCGCGCTCGAGCGTGTCGGCCTGGCCCACGCCGGAGAACGGCCGGTGCGCGAGTATTCCAAGGGCATGCGCCAGCGGCTCGGTTTCGCGCAGGCGCTGCTGGGCAAGCCGCAGGTGCTGTTCCTGGACGAACCGACCACGGGTCTGGACCCTCTCGCGATCCGCGACTTCTACGCCACGCTGCGCGGTTTGCGCGACGAGGGCGTGACGATGATCCTGACCTCTCACATCCTGGCCGAGCTGCAGGACCGGGTCGACCGGCTCGCGATCCTGTCGGCCGGACGTGTGCTGGCCATGGGCAGCGTGCAGTCGCTGCGCGAACAGGTTGCGATGCCGCTGACCGTGCAACTGAGGGTGGAGGCGGCCGACACCTCCGCCGTGGCGCTGGCGCTGTCCGCGCTGTCGCTGCCGTGCGGTGCGCTGCAGCCCGAGCCCACACCCGAGGGCCTGCAACTGCGCTGCCCTCGCAGCGCCAAGATGCAGCTGCTGCAGGCCTTGGCGCCCTTCGGCGCCCGGGTGCTGGACGTGCATATCACCGAACCTTCGCTCGAAGACGTGTTCTTCGACCTGGCACGCTGAGGAGCCGACCCATGCAATGGCAACAGATCTGGGCGCTGGCGGCCAAGGAGTTTCGCGACCGCATGCGCAATCGCTGGGTGCTGGCCGTGGCCCTGGTGTTCACGGTGTTCTCCCTGGTGATCGCGACGATGGGGGGCGCCCAGCAGGGCGCTTTGGGTTTCCGTTCGATCGAGTTCACGATCGCCAGCCTGGTCAGCCTGGTGATCTATTTGATCCCGCTGATCGCCTTGCTGCTGGGCTTCGATGCCATCGTCGGCGAACGCGAGCGCGGATCGCTCGACCTGCTGCTGGCCTTGCCGATCACGCGGCTCGAGCTGCTGCTGGGCAAGTACCTCGGGCTGGCGGCGGCGCTGTCGCTGTCGATGCTCGCCGGCTTCGCGCTGGTGGGGGCGTTGATGTTCAAACCGCTGGGGTGGGGCGGGCTCTACCACTACGGTGGTTTTGTCCTCAGCTCGATGCTGTTGGGTCTGGCTTTCCTCAGCCTCGCGGTGATGCTGTCGGTGCTGGCGCACGATCGTGCCCGCGCCTCCGGCTTGGCGATCGCGCTTTGGTTCCTGTTCGTGCTGGTGTTCGACCTGCTGCTGCTGGGGGCGCTCGTGTTCGGCGGCGGCCGGTGGGGCGGTGATCTGTTTCCCTACCTGTTGCTGCTGAACCCGGCCGACGTGTTCCGCATCCTCAATGTGTTTTCGCTGGACCAGGTTCGCACGCTGTATGGCCTGGACAGCCTCGTGCCACCGGCGCTCGGCAGCCCCTGGCTGCTGGCGGGCGCCATGCTCGCCTGGATCGTCGCCCCGCTCGGCCTGGCCACTTGGAGATTTCGCTCATCATGAAGCTTCCCCGTCGAACCGTTCTCCTCGCCGCGCTGGGCGCGGCCGTTCTGGCCGGCTGCGACCGCAGTGCTACCTCGGCGGCCGTGACGCCGCACGAGATCGACCCGGGCACCACCTGCGACCTGGACGGCATGCTGCTGGCCGACTACCCCGGGCCCAAGGCGCAGATTCACTACGCCGGTCAGGACAAGCCGGTGTTCTGCTGCGACACGGTCGAGATGTTCAGCACGCTGCTGGCTCCTGAGCAGGTGCGCAGCGTGCGCGCGGTGTTCGTGCAGGACATGGGCCGCGCCGATTGGCAGCAGCCGCGCGGCCACTGGATCGACGCCAAGGCCGGTTGGTACGTGGCCGGCAGCAAGCGCCATGGGTCGATGGGCCCCACCATCGCCAGCTTCGCGGCGGAGGCCGACGCCCGCCGCTTTGCGGGTGACCACGGCGGCAAGGTGCTGCGGTTCGCCGAGGTCACGCCCGCGATGGTCGACCTCGGCGGTGGTGCGCAGCAGCACGGAGGCATGTGAGCTGGCTTTCGGGGCGATGGCCCGCGACTCACGGGGTGTTGCAGCGGCCGGTCACGGCGGCGTGTACCAGGGAGGGAATCGCGAGCAGGCCGCCGAGGGGGACCGGCGCATGCTTCAGGGCATCTTCGCGCAAACAATCGGGAATGGCCGCCTCCTTCATCTGCGCGCTCAAGCGCTGGCCAGGCGCGGGCAGGTCGCTGTTCAGCGGACCCGCCTGGCTCCGTTCGGCCATCTGTGCCACCGCGCCTTTGCTCCCTTGTGTTGCATGTTTGATCGCGCCCGGACCGAGGTCTAGTTCAGGTGCTGGCGCCGGCGCCTGATCTCCATCAGGGCCCGGCGTCGAGGGTGACGGTGCTTGCTCGGCGGCCCGGCCCGGTTCGTCCAGGGTCTGTGGCCGAGGATCACGCGGGCTCGGTGTGGACGGCATAGCGAGGGGAGGCGGGCTCGGGCGCGTGGGCTGTGCAGGGGCCGAGGGTGCTCCTGCCCGTTGTGCCCGTTTCGAGCTCGTCGCTGGCGGCGCCGTTGCGACCGGCTGCGACGTCTCCGGTCGGTGCTCCTCGCCCTCGGGGAGCGCGCCCTCGCCGGCGCTCGGCGGCAAGGTCACATAGACCATCCTCCGCGGCGCCTGAGGCTCCGCCGGTGGCCACAGGGAGGGAAGGGTGCGGGCCAGCCAGCCGATCACCGCCAGGTGCAGGGCAAGGGTCGCCAACACCGCCAACACGCGGGTCGTGCGGTGCGTCACTGACGATGGCCAGCGCGAGCGGGATCGTTGGGCGGCGCAGAGCAAAGGCATGCAGACCAACCTCATTGGACGAGAGCTTTGATGGATTCCCTCACCCCGCCGCCCGAAGTCAACGCCTGAGACACCATTTCGACGGCGGCAGCGGACGAGGCCCGCGAACTCTCTGCGCAATTCAATCCACCGCCTTTGGTCCGGAAATCTTTATCAATATAGTTTTCTGAACGCGTCGGCAGATCATTCACGATCTGCTTGAGCTTGCGGTTCTCTTCTTCAAGCTGGCGCATGCGCCGCAGCTCCGACGGCCCCACACCCGCGTACTTCTGGCGCCACTTGTAGAAGGTCGCGCTGCTGATGCCCATCTTCCGACACACGTCCTCGACGCTGATGCCGAGCTCCGCCTGCTTCAGCGCGTAGGCCATCTGCTCCTCGGTGAACTTGCTCTTCCTCATCGCATGACCTTCCAGGCCCATTTAAGGCCTCATCATGCCGGTCCATTCTGTTACCGAACGGTACGGAAACCTGGGACAGGGTCAAGGGTCAGGTCAGGTCAGGTGAGCCGTGAGGTGAGTCGCTGATGTTCTGGCTTAGAGCTTTTTGTCCTTCGGCGACGGCCATGGCACCAGCACCCCCTCTGTGGGGGGGCAGCAGCAAAGCGCTTGTCCACCGCAACTCCTCGGCCCATAGTGCCTACACCGCACACCGCTTCCTTGACGTTTTCCGTTCAGAGCGGCGATCGGCACGGGAGAGCAGAATGAATGAGCCATTTCTGTACAAGGGGACCGATGCAATGGCATGGTCCCTGAGCCAAATCGCCGAGCTCGTGGAGGAGGTCAAGTCGCTGGGCTGTTTGGAACAACTGGTCGGAGAGGCGGCGCACCGCAAGCTGGTCGTGCGAGTGCCTCCAGAGACGGTGAACTTCGTCAAATCGTTTTTGTTCCGCGAAGGGCATCACAAGAAGTCTCTGAAGGCACGCGACATCATCGTCAGTGCCCATTGCTTTCAGCAACCGCAGGTTCCGGACGGTGGTCCGCCTCTCCCGCCGGACGGACCGCCGCGGCCCGACGCACCGCCGCCCTTCTGAGACAGCCAGCATTCGGCCGCCGCGGGCGAGAACGGCCCCGATCCCCGTCTTGCCGCTGATGCCGTTGCGGGTTGACCGCGCGGGCTGCATCCTGCTGACGCATCGGTGCGCGCCGGGTTGTGGGAGGCGCTGGACAAGGCCGCCGCGGCCCCCAAGGCGGATGTGCACGCATGCTTGCGCAGCATCGCGAGGGCCTGATCATCGTGCCCCACCGCGTCAAGTATCTGGAAGCATTGAGGACCGACTCCCACAGGCGACACGATACGGTCGTTTTGAGATAGGTTCTAGCCCGAATGCTCCTCGGCCGGCAGTGATGCGACCTCACGCAGGTAAGCCGCCACCATGGATCTGAGTTGGGCGCGCACGGCCGAGATCCGCCTTGGCGGGGCTTGGGCTGCCAGCAAGGCCTCCACCGGCCCGATCACGGCGGTCGATACGACGAAGCTGACGTTGGCCAGATCCGTGAACCGACGATCGGCCGCGGACGCCAGCATGTCGCGCAAGGCGAGCTGACAGCGTTCGGTCGCCCGCGCGACCACGTCGATTCCCCACACTTCGCTGGCAAGGCCACACAGGGCGCTGGAGGCGGGGCCATGCTTGAGCTTGGCAGTCACGAAAGCATCGACCACCTGGGCCGCCATGGTGTCCGAGCTGCAGCCTTTGGATGCTGAGCACGTCTGCTCGACGGCCTCGACGACCCCCGACAGATACCGATCAAGCAATGCCGCCAGGAGCGACTGCTTGTTGGGGAAGTACTGGTAGAGCGACCCGACGGACACGCCGGCACGCTCGGCTACGCGGGTGGTGGTCACGCGCTCGATGCCGCCATCGACCAAAACCTGAATGCAGGCATCGAAGATGGCTTCGACGGTGCGCGTCGAGCGCGCTTGAAGCGGTTTTTTTCTTGGGTTGTAGGGGTTGGGAGCGCGCGCCATCGAATGCGAATTCACAATGTGAATGAAGTTTCATATTATCTGCGCCGCTGTGAATTCGAGGACGGCGATGTCGCGTTCAGAGGCACACCACCCATCCCGAGTCGGCATGGTGTGTTCCGGCAAGCGATCTGAAGCGCCCGATGCATAGGCTTCACGGCGTCTATCGGGTTTCCTCCCTGAAGGCTTGCATCACACCGGCAGTTTCTGTAAGCCCTCGGTTCTGAGTCCTAAGACAGGATCACTGTCATTTTTTTCTAGCAAAAATGTAGAGGGCGGCGGCCGCCCGGCCCGCATTCAACGGCGCCGGGTGGCCCGCCTTCTATGCGCCGAGCAGCTCGGCCAGGTGGAGCAGGTGCCGCGCGTGGAGCGTGTGGCTTGCGCGGGGCGAGACGTCCTTAGACTGTGCCGGCCCATATTCGAGCGGCCGCTCGACGTAAGCCGTGCGCAGCCCGCAGGCCGCTGCCGCCTCCAGATCTTCGTGATGGGCCGCGACCAGCATCACCTGTTCGGGCGCCACATCTAGCAGCTGCGCCACGCCCAGGTAAGTGGCCGGGTGCGGCTTGTAGCACCGGAAAGTTTCCGCCGACAGCACGCAGTCCCATGGCAGGCCGCCGTGCCGTGCCAGGTCGACCAGCAAGCTGACATTGCCGTTGGACAGGGTCGTGAGGACGTAGCGGCGTTTCAGGCGTGTCAGGCCCGCCACCGTGTCGGGCCAGGGGTCGAGACGATGCCAGGCCAAGTTGAGATGAAAGCGTTGTGCCTCGTTCAGGTCCGACAGCCCAAAACTCGGCAGCAACTCGTCGAGGATCTGTCGGTGCAGCGCGTCGATCTTCGTCCAACCCTGCAGGCCGTCCGACACCCGCTTCATCGCCGGCTTGTAGCCTTCACGCCAAGCCAAGGCGAAGCGCTGTGCGTCCACGTCCAACTGCATCGCCTCGACTTCCCGGGTGATGGAGCCGTGCCAGTCGACCACCGTCCCGAACACATCGAATGCGAGCACCTTGATATCTGTCAGGCGTTCATCTGCCATGTGGATCTTGTTGCCGAAGTGAAAGTCTTGACGGAGAGCCGAAGCAACGGCTGCCGGGCCTCCGATGCAGTCCGTCGCACTGCATGTAGCCGCAGCTTCGCAGGCCATGACGGGGTTGCCGAGACTCGCGCAGACAAAAGACTATTGCTCAATGGGCGTGCAGTCGATGCAACACCTGATGCAGTGCAAGGCCGACCGTCAGGGAGTGAGCGAACCAGCGGCGGCATTGCAGACGAAGCAGGCCCAAGACCTGGGCATGGGCGACAGACGTCCGGGGTACGGGCCCTAAGGGGTGGCGATCTCAGGAGGTCAGGTAGGAAGACCGTGGCCTGTCACATGTGACAGTACAACAAGACGCCTTGCTTAAAGGCACCTGACGAAAGACACGTGGCGCGCACCGTCGCAACGCACTAGAGTCGGCCGACTACCAGCAAGGAGACTTGGATGCCGATGGAAATGAGTGCCGGGCACGGCGACGTGGTGGTGAGGTTCAAAAAGTTGATCGTGAGGCACGAGCTGCAATGCCGGACCCGTTTACAGCTCGTCGATCAGCTGCATCGGTCTGCCGCCGTTCCGTGGAGGCAGATCGAGGAGGAGGTGGTCATGATGCAAGCGACGTTGAATGTGCTGGACACCACTCGACGAGCGCTCTTCGGTGCTTCCTATTCGGCGGGTCAAGCGGCGGACGACGCCGTGCCAGACGAGGACCTGCATCCACCGGTGCTACCCGCCATGTGATGACGGTGAATTCGGGCGAGGGTGCCCAGGGGCCGCTCCAGCTCACGCCAGTGGCTCGCTGGCCGGCAGTCCCGTCATCGCACAGGGATGAAGATCTGCACGTGCAGCCTGTCGGGGAAGGCAGAAGCGCGGACGTCGGTGACCTCCCAGTCCGGACCCTCGCCGCGTTGCACGTCCGCTCGAGGCAACCAGCACCCGTAGATGTGCCGCCCGGCATCCGGCACGCCAGAAGCAGGGCCGACGACCGTGAAGCAGGCATAGCGCCCGGCGGGCAAGACGACTTGCGTGAATCCTTCCGGCAGCACTCCGTCCCAAGCGGCGGTGGCCGGCTCCCCGACGAGAAAAGCGAAGCGGCCGTCGTCTTCGAAGTGACAGGATATTCCGTGCGCCATGTCTGGCGCTGCCCTGCAGGGCAATTGGAGATACGACCGCCGTACGCCGAAGTCATCCTAGAAGCGGGGAATGTCCTGGGACTGCCTGCGGTCTGTCGGATGGCTCCACGTTGTCGGGCAACCGCGAAGCGGATGCTGGAGCCCTCGCTGCCGCACCGCTTCGCCAAGGGCGCGGCCTGCTTGCCTGCCTGCTACAAGACCGGGACGCCGCCCGTGACCGCAATGGTGGCCCCGGAAACATAACTGCCTTCGTCGCTCGCAAGCAGCACGTACACGGGGGACAGTTCGGCCGGCTGCCCGGGGCGTTGCAGCGGCACCTGCTTGCCGAAGTTCTGCACCTGCTCCGCCGGCATCGTGGCGGGGATCAGCAGTGTCCAGATAGGGCCTGGCGCGACGCAGTTGGCCCGTATACCGCGCTCAGCGAGCAACTGCGCAAGCCCTCCGGTGAAGTTCTGGATCGCGGCCTTGGTCGCGGAGTAGGGCAGCAGCTTGGGCTTGGGCGTGTCGGCATTGACCGACGCCGTGTTGATGATCGATCCACCCGGTGGCATGTGCGGCACCGCGGCCTTGGTGATCCTGAACATCGCTCCGATGTTGACATCGAAGGTGCGGTCCCACTCGTCGTCGCCGATCTCGTCGAGCGAGTCACGTGTCATCTGGAACGCCGCGTTGTTGACGAGCACGTCGATCCTGCCGAAGGTGTCCACGGCACGCTGCACCAGCGCGCGACAGTGGCCGGGGCCTGCGACGTCTCCTGGCACGAGCACCGCTTGCCGGCCGGCTTCCGTGACCCAGTGTGCCGTCTGCTCGGCGTCCTGGTGCTCGTTCAGGTAAGAGATCAGCACATCGGTGCCCTCTCGGGCAAAGGCTATGGCCACGGCGCGGCCGATGCCGCTGTCCCCACCGGTGATCAGAGCCACCTTGCCTTGCATCCGGCCGGAGCCTTTGTAGCTGCGCTCGCCGTGGTCCGGTCACACTCGGCCAGCACGTGCGTCTTCAGTGCACAGTTGTGACGGCGCCGCTGCATCGGCTTGGAGTCTATAGGTGTCCGCCTAAAAATTCTTGGTGGACACGATCGTGAAGCCACACCTCGGCCTGTTCAAGGTGGAACGCCGAGCCGCTTACACACCGGAGGCCTGCGGCTCGCTGAAGATTCCCGCGGCACGGCGAAAGCACCTGTGCGCCCTATGGCATCTTTACACTGTGCGTTTACCCGCGTGCCGGTGCGTTAGAACTTCGGGGGCCTCCGGACAGTCTTTGGGGACGTTCATCGAACTGGCAACAGCACACACCACGCTGAAACCGCGGAAGCCAGCAATCCTTGCCTAGGCGCCGACATTATTTTTGACTCTGCAATAACGGTGTGGTGTGCGGAGTTCGAAGTGGCACTCCCATTTTTGGGGGGAGGGGATAGACGTTTCTTGACTAATCGCTTCTCGTAAGCAATCTTCCATACTTGGAGGCGAGTCGAGAAATTTTTATTCATCTCAATCGAGATCTGCCAAGCCGATACCAGAGCTTTCATGTGGGTTGTTCTTGTTCGGGCATACAGGTGTTCCGTCAGCGATGAAAAAGCGGCTCACAAAACTTGGCGTCTTGGCATAAAGCTGCGGAGGTGCGTCCTGCGACTGCTTCAGCATGTAGCGCTGTCTTCTTCGCCTCGCAGTGACTCGCTACGATCGGCGTCATGGGGCCCGTTCGCTGCGAAACAGCCCCTTTTGAGCGTAAATGTTCCTTGACCAAGCGCCTTTAGGGGACGATTTTATGTGCCGGATAGTACTAAGAATGTGGCAGGACCTAGGCGTCTGAACATTTGGCGTCGGCAGTCGGCTTGACGCGGCAAGCGACCGTTTCACCCTCGTTTGGGTGGTGTCTATCGCTCCATTTTAGGAAGGAGACTGAAGATGAGAGTACGTCGCACCCTTTTGGCCCCGCTCTTTGGCTTGCCGCTGGCAGCTTTAGGGCCCTCATCGCTGGCGATGACAACGATGGAGGGGATGAACGTAGTATCCCTGATGGAAGGCTTGGTTCGTTCGATGGACGGACTTCAACTGCTCGATTACATCGAAGACACACCGACTCTCGATGTGACGGGGAGCTTCACGAGTGCCGGTTTTGTCGCTACTAGCACCGGCACAATAGACGGCCAATCGTTTTCGCAAAGTTATCAAGGAACTTTGGCGGGCAGCCTTGGACAAAATATCGTCGTGAATTTGACATCCAATGGCACAATCAAGGGCCAGAGCTTCTCGACGTCGGGTCAAGTTGTATGGAATTGGGATGCGGTGGCAGGAAACTATGCAACGTTTGATTATGAGGAGATCGGGCTTCTAGGAGCTGGATGGATTAACACGGCGAACGATGTGACAATCGGGCTACCTGTTTCTGGGATTGATAAAGAGTATAAATTTTCCGGAAGAGGGAGCGTTGCAATTCGGACGCCGGTCGCGGCTCAAGATGGGCCGGCAGAGATCAATATTCTGAATGACGGGCGTCTCACCATCGATATAGCGACCAAGAAGTCGGAACCTACGCCACCACCGGATCTGCCGGATCCAGATCCTCCGGGGCCTCCGTTCGAGCCGAAGCCACCTCGGATTGAGCTGGAACTCGACGAGTTCGGAATTAAGGGAGAGATATTGCCAGTTCCGGAGCCTGCGACCAACGTAATGTTGCTTGCAGGACTGGCAGCTGTCGCTGTCGCTGTTGGGAAGCGACGCCGCCGCCTTTGATGAGCGAGGAGGACCGCTGAGCGGAAGGCCAGGACGTGGAGGAAGACATGATCGGGGCCGAGGCGCACGGCTGCCGGATGCCGATCTTGCATTCAAGGATCGTGCGACGATTCACTTGTTGATGCGCGCAGAGAATGGTAGGCGTCGGGGCATCTCATCTCGACCGGAAGGCTACCGCATGGTGAGGCCGTGCCGCACCGAAGACCGCCACCACCCGCGCCAGCGCCGTGTCGGTGCCCATATGCATGTCCATCGGCTGCACCGACAGCCAGATGGCATCTACCCCGATCACCTCAGCAACTCGCGCAGCCAGGCGGCGCACTCGCCCGCAGCGCTGGCCGACCAGCTGACCTTCACGAGGGTCCGCCCATGCTGCAACTCGATGCGGATGTCGGGCGCCGCGCTCGGCGGCTCCACGTTCAGCGGCACGAAGGCCGGCACTTCATCTGCAGGAGCAGGCCGTGGCAACGCCTTCGCTGAGCGCGCTCCTCGTTCCTCCTGCTCGACCCAACGTCGCACAAGGTTGGCGTTCAGTCCGTGCGTCAGAGCCACCGCTGCAATCGAGACCCCGGTGTGACGGCAGGCCGCCACGACCTCCGCCTTGAACTCCCCACTATGCCGGCGCCGCCGCCTGCGTCCCGCGCCCTTGTCTTCCAGCTCAGTGTTCACTTGTCCACCAAAAGTTAAGTGGACTCGAGACTCCTATGCCAGTGCTCGCCGTTCAAAATGGAATGGCGGAACGCGTACGGTACACCTGCTGGGGGCCGGTCGGTCCGAGGCGAGGGGCGTGTCAGATCACGTCATTGTCGAGGCATCTCGGCTTGGCGTAGGTCAGAGCGGAGCCTGCGGCGAAAGCCGTCTTCAAAGAAGAAGGCCAGGAGCGCCGATCGGCAGGTGAGTATCTGCGTCATAAGCTGCGCCAAGGAACAGCACTTGTGTAGCTTGCTCGTCCTTTGTCAGCCTATCCAATTCCACTTGAACCAAGCGAAACGCAAGGTGTAGCGCCTGGAACGAATCAACACCACATGCACTTTGCACTCGAGTTGTCTCGCCGCCGGAGAATCGGACAGGGCACCGCCAGTCAGTTCCACCCAGGCTCTCCACGTCTTGCACGGGAGTGCCGATCTCAACGAGCAACTTGGAGGCAACCGCGTCTCTGACGAGTTCGAACTCCCGGGTTGCAACGGCTGAAGTGAAGTCGGACGGAATTGGCGCTAGTTGTGTCATCTGATCCCTGTCACGATATGGGTGTAGAACCAGACTTTGCTGTAGGACAACCGGGCAGTCTATAGGGCCGGTGAATCCCAGGCGACCGCTTCGATGGCATTCCTGTCACGGATGCCGTCACTCAGCAGTTCAATGCCCGCGGTGGCGCTAGCGCCGCACGTCGTGCGCAGATGCGGCGCAGCGGCATGGTTTTGCTGTGAGCCTCGTGAAGGTTTTTTGCAATGCCAGCAGTCGCACGCTGTACGACGGCAAAACAGTGCCGTCGAGACTCGGGCTAGACGATGGCGACGACCTGCGCGTCGTGATTCAAACTCACGGAACGCACGCCGGGTACCATGAGCATCGACGCTAGCGATGGCAGCGAGCGGCGTGTGGTGGGACCAAGGTCAACGGAATGCAGCTGCACGGCGCCGCTGCGCTCAAGGCAGACTATCAGCGCACGCACGCGCTGCAGGTTCGCGGTCGTTGCCAGTTCGCTCCAGGATGTCGGTACATGCACCTTCAGGGCGCGACCAGCGGCCGATAGGTCGACCCCGACCTCGCCGACGTAGCCCACCAGACGGGTCGCTCCGCCGATCTCGATCTGTGTCAGGAAGAGGGCGACGTTCGACGTATCGTCCGCCGCATCGAGTGGCGTGGAGAACCTGAGCGCCCGCGCGATGACGGGTTCAGCGCCGGCACAGATGGCGGCAGTGGCGACGAGACAGGTCTGCAAAACGGTTCTACGGTCAACACTCATGTTCATGCTCCCGAAAGGGTGAGCGGAGGAAGAAGTGCAAATGGCGCGCGTGGGTGCCCGACAGCCCCGTTATCAAGACGCGCTTTCACGCCGGCACCACCCACCCTCCCACGCTCATCAGGCCCACGGGGTAGCCTGGGCAGCGCAATGCGCCCGAGACACACCGGCGCCGACCCGGCGGTAAATCGTCTCCCTGTTCTCCTTACGGCTCGAAATGGTGGTGCCGCTGGTCATCGTAGGAAAGATGTGATTTCTCATGCCCTGCCTGCCACGCCGGGCGACATCACGACAAAACGGAAAGCAAGGAGGGAACACTCAGTTCCTGAGAATATTCGCAGGTCGAGCGTGAAAAAGCGACGACAAGCGCCGCCTTCCCACCTCACGGCCAAAACGCAATATGTGAAACCACACGTCCTTCGCAAACTTCGCAAACCTCGCAAATGGGGCGTATGAAGCGAAGAGCATCCGGTCGGAGTGGTTTTCCTGCCTCGTTCATTCCACCCAATGCTCTAATTCGCCGATAGCCCGGGGAGGTCCGCACCCATGAAGCGAATGCTGGTCGTCGACGATCATCCAGTCGTTGCGCAGTGCACTGCGTCTCTCTTCTTGAATATGCAGCTCGCTGACAGAGTCGAGACCTGCAACACAGCCGCGCAGACGATTCAGAAACTGCAGAGCGAGAGTGACTGGTTTCGAATTTGGCTCGATGTCGATATTCCAGGAGCGCGCGGCTTATCCTTGATTCGAGAAGCGCGCCAGCTAAATCTGACTCCCGGCACGATCGATAACAATTCTGCGCCATCATCGATGCTCTGCGCGCAAAAAGCCGCACTCATGCCGTGTCGATCGGTATCGAGTATGGGCATATCCCGCCCGATGCATTAACTCAAGCTTGCCTCAAAACCAAGCCGGCATCAAATTGCGTGCGGCAGTAGCCACCTCCCATCAAGAATTCACCATCTGTGCCACGAGGAGAAATAATTTATGCAAGTGGTCGAAAGCCTGATCAGCCGTGCCGACGAAAACGTCCGTCTCAGGCGTGATCTTCACGCTCATCCAGAACTGGGATTTGACGAGCACCGGACTGCTGACATCGTCGCGCAGCGCCTTGAAAGCTGGGGCTTGGAGGTTCATCGCGGTGTAGGCGGCACCGGAGTTGTCGGAGTGATCCGTAAGGGAACGTCTGATCGCAGCGTCGCGCTGAGAGCAGATATGGATGCGCTCCCGATTCAGGAGCTGAACCAATTTTCGCATGTCAGTAAAACCCCCGGCAAGATGCATGCGTGTGGACATGACGGCCACACGACGATGCTGCTAAGCGCCGCCCGAGTGCTGGCGGAAGAAGCGAAATTTGACGGCCGGGTTGTGCTGGTGTTTCAGCCCGCAGAGGAAATAATGGGCGGCGCCCGCGCCATGATTCAAGACAAGCTGTTCGAGAGATTTCCGGTAGACGCGATTTTTGGTTTTCACAATTTCGTCAACCTCCCGATAGGTCATTTCGCATTCCGTTTCGGCACCGGCGCGTCATTGATCAATTTCAAGGTGACGTTGGAGGGCAGGGGGACACATGCCGCCATGCCTCACTTAGGGCTGGATCCAATTCCCGCCGCCTGTCAAATTGAACAAGCCTTTCAAACAGTCATAAGCCGAAACAAGGCGCCGGTTGAACGGGGGGTTATCTCAGTCACCATGATTCATGCTGGTGAGGCAGTCAATGTGGTCCCGTCCAGCTGCGTTTTGCAAGGCACCGTCCGCTGCCCTGAAGCCCTGATGGCGATGTTCAAGCGGCGCATGACACAGATCGTTGAAAATACCGCGACAGCGTACGAGCTGGCCGGGCGCATCGAATGGAGTCATTACACCCCCGGCGTGGACAATCACACAAAAGAAACTGAGTTTGTACGGCAGTTGATGATTGACTTGGTGGGGGCAGAGAAAGTGCACGAGCGCGAGCCGACGATGGGAGGCGAGGATTTCGGCTACTACCTGCATGTCCGGCCCGGCTCGTATTTTTGGGTCGGTGCTGGGCCTAGGCAAGGCGAAAAGGACTATCGCATGGAGGGCCACGGACCTGGGCCGTCCACGTTGCATAGCGCCTCCTATGACTTTAATGATGCGCTGATTCCATTGGGTGCCACCCTCTGGGTCCGGCTGGTGGAGCGATGGCTCACCGTGCGCTAATCGAAGTGGAATCGATCAAGTTGATTTGCAGCTGGGTGACGGATATCACCTTGACGAGACCGAGTTTGTGCGGCAGCTGATGATTGATCTTGTGGGGCCGGAGAAAGTGCATGCTCGTGAGCCGAGCATGGGGAGCGAGGACTTTGGTTACTACCTCAAGATCAAGCCCGGTTCGTATTTCTGCGTTGGTAATGGCGAAGGTCAGCGCGAAAAAGACCACCGTCTGGAAGGCCATGGGTCAGGACCGTGCACATTGCACAGCGCTTCCTACGATTTCAATGACGCACTGATTCCAGTAGGCGCCACGTTCTGGGTTCGGCTCGTTGAGCGGTGGCTTTCTGCGCGTTAGCAGGCCCGAACTGGGCCAACTTCATTTGCATCGCTGGCCAATCCGATGCCACGCCGATCAGTTGTCACGTCGAGCTGCACGGCGACCAGCTCGTGGTGCAGGGGCGCAAGCGCTTCGAGCGCGAGTCCAGCTCGGGCCGCTGGAGAACGGTGCAGGGCGCTTACGGCGACTTCCACCGCACCGTGCAGCTGCCCTGCCACGTGCGTGCCGATCGCACCAGGGCGACGTATCGGGACGGCGTGCTGCGCATCGAGCTGTTCAAGGCCGACGGCGAGCGCACCCAACGCATCTGGGTGAAGGGCGGGTGATGCCGAGGGCCGTCGGCGCCCGGGCCCCGGTGTACCGGCTCAATGCCGCTCGGCCGGACCGGGACCTTGCTCGAAAGCACCGGTGCTGGCCGGCTCACTCCGAGACCTGAAGCAGGGGGCGCGGCGTCAGGCCCACGATTATTAGCGGCTGCTCCGCTGCAGCGCTCGATCCCTCGAACCGTCCAGCAGCTCCGTTACCAAGCCCCGGGACGATGCCGCCGGATTGATGATCGACACCCATCCGCTCGAGCCGTAGGCCGGGTGGGGGAACAGCCGATCGGCCTCGGTGAAATCGAAGCGTCCGCGATGGGCTTCGAGCTCCGCAGGCTTGAACCCGAACAGCTGCTCGAACTTCTCCCTCCCGACCTCGACGTTGAGCCGGTAGAGCCCGCCGCGGTTGAGCGCCGACGCGTTGTCGAAGTCCCCGTAGTCCTTGATCACGATGGTCGCGAACGGCATCTTCCCGGGCTCGCCGGTCGTCGCATCGATGATCGAGAAAAAGGTGTCGCCCCATGCCATCTCCGGCGTCCCGTCGCCCGGGGCGGACAGGAGAACATGCACTTGGGGATGGCTCGCAAGATGGGCGCGGATGTCGTCCTGGGTCACTGGTGGTCTCCTGCGTCTTGAGGGGGCCAGATGTTAGCAACCCGCGCGGCGGTACATCCCGGCCTCCACGGCGGCACCGCTGCGATTGACCATCGTCGACGCCAGAAAACTCGAGCGCTCCTCGCTTTCTGCGACGACTGTCCAACTCGGTTCTGAGTTCCAGGGCCGGTGATTGCGAGGGCACCAACTACACGCTAGGCCTGCGCCGGCGTGCCAGGCCCCCTTATGCGAGGGGGAGCGTGGAGTGCAGGCGCGCGAGTTGTAGAAGCCGACGATGTCGTCGGCGATGTCAACTGTGGCATCGGCCTGGTCGGCACCGTCGTGTCGCTGGACGCGCTCGATCTTCAGATTGAGGAAGAAGCGCTCGATGGCGGCATTGTCCCAACCGTTGCCTTTGCGGCTCATGCTGCCCAGCAGCCCACGGCGGGCCAGCGACTCCGTATGCGCTTGGCTTGCGTATTGCAGCAGCCTTGCGTATTGCAGCAGCCGCAGGAAGCTGCAACGGCACGAAGCCGTCTCGCCTGTGCGAGGGCCGCGTTGACGGATTCAGTCTGGATGCCTGGTGGCGTGCCCGTCCTTGTAGGCAACGCAGTGGATCAGCACGGTGGCAGAGGCGGCTGGCGCATCAACATATTCCCGCATTGACTCGTAAGGGGTGTCGACTAGCTTCGACATGTTGGAGAGATGGCGCAGTGACAAGGCCCGCTGCCTGGGTGGTGCCACTGAAGGTGAGTCTGAGACACGATGGTGCTGCTGCAGGTCCCAAAGGCCCGTCAGCAACGCTCGATGTCTCCGAGTACCCGTGGCTGTTTTTCTCTCCGCCGAGATTGTTCCCGGCTGACACGCTGCCTGCACGTCGAGATGACCGCGATGTCGCTGTAGGCGTTGGGGAGCGCAAGGGGAGCAGTGCGCTTTGTCTCGTGCCAACGGCACGGGCGATGGGACCGCTCGAGCGCGCAGTTCAGAAGCGCCGAGGGTGTGATGCAGTCACTTAAATGGAGATCTTCATGGCAATCCTCGATGGCAACGCAGGCAACGACGTCCTCATCGACTTCAGCGCCGATCCCAATTCGACACTCAACGGCAACCTCTCCGGCGGCGACGATGTGATGATCGGCCACACCGGCGACGACACCTATTTCGTCAACTCCGCAGGCGACCTGGTAGTTGAGTTCGCGGGCGAAGGATCGGACACGGTGGTCTCCAGTCTTGGGGCCTACACGCTCGGGGTCAACGTCGAAAACCTGACGCTGAACAACACCGCGCCGGTGGTGGCGTTGAACGGCACCGGCAACGAGTTGAACAACGTGATCACCGGCAACAACGCGAACAACGTGCTGTCCGGGTTGGACGGCAACGACACCTTGAACGGCGAAAACGGAGCGGACACGCTCAACGGTGGCAATGGCAACGACACGCTGAGCGGCGGAAACGGCGGCGATGCCCTCAACGGTGACGCCGGCAACGACATCCTCTCTGGCGGCAACGGTGCCGACACGCTCAACGGCGGGGCCGGCAACGACACCCTCAACGGCGACGACGGTGCGGATGCGCTGAATGGCGGCGCGGGCAACGACACGCTCAATGGCAACAACGGCGCCGACACGGTGGAGGGCGGGGCTGGCGATGACACGCTCAATGGCAACAACGGCATCGACATGCTGTCGGGGCAGGCAGGCAACGATACGTTGAGCGGCGACAACGGCGCCGACGAGCTGAACGGCGGCGTCGGCAACGACACCCTCACGGGCGGGAACGGCAGCGACACCTTCGTCTTCGGCAACCGGGGCGCGGGCAATGCAGACACGATCACCGACTTCGTCGTCGCCAACGACAGCATCGTGCTGCTGGATGCCTTGGATGCGGGTCTGGCCGGCGCCATCAGTCCAGGCGTGTTGGGGCTGACGTTTGCGGGCGGCAACAACCCCGGCAACCCACTGGCCCTGGCGTCCTTCTTCAAGGGGGCCAACGTATCGGGCAACGCGGCAGGTAACACGAGCGGCATCTATATCGATACTGTCGATGGTGAGATCTGGTACAACCCGACCACCGCGGCGGGAGGCGATGCCGAACTGCTCGGGACGGTCACCGTCGGCGCCGCGGCCGCACTGACGCAGAACGATTTCATCTACGGCGCGTGACGCGCCGCGCTGTGCTCGGAAGTGCCGGAGGTCGCTCGATCGGGCCACCTCCGGCAGCCCCGCGCCTGATGGCACCGTATCCCCATAGGTGGGCCATCGAACTCCACGCCTGCCATCTGCCGGCATGCGAGATGTGAGTCAGCGCTTTACGCGGACGGCCACATGCAGGACTTGAGTTGCGTGTCCGTGCGGTTGCAAGCCCCGTGGGGACCGCTGCCAGCATTCGGATGTTCGCTGTGCGGCGGGCCGGGCCTCTGCAACGGCGGCTGGCGCAGGGTGACCCCGCGCTTCATGCCGGCTTACACCTTCTGCGCGTCAGTAGAGTGGAGCGTAGGGAGTCGGCACACGACCCGGACGTCCACTGACACCTCACAGTCGGCCCCGAGCAGCCGGGAGCAATGGAAGATGGGGCGTGACGAGTTTCTGCGAACGGCTCTTGCGGGGTTCCGCGGGCCGCCCGAAGATCTGGCAGCTGCGTCCGGATCTGTAGCGCCGCGGCGCTTGCTCCCGGATGACATCCGGGCTACAAGAAGCGATGTTCCTGCGTCACCGCCCGTCCGGCCCGCTCGCCCTTTACGTCGATTGCCTCTGGTACAGCGAGCGCGGTGCATTGCCCCACACGCGTGAGCGCAGCCTGCCCACCGGCTGCTTCGACATCGTCGTGCCACTGCTGCAGGATCATCTGATCCGCTACGAGACCGAGCAGGCCACTGATGCGCGCCGGCTGCACGGCGCCGTGGTGCAGGGGGCGAGCGACCGCTTCGGGGTGCGGGGCACCGAAGGCGCGTCGGCCGTGGTCGGCGTGCACTTCAGGGCCGGCGGCGCCGCGGCATTCTTGGGTGGTGCGCTGCCCGAGCTTCGAAACCGCACCGAACTGCTAGAGGACGTGTGGGGACCGGCCGCACGCGAGTTGCGCGAGAAGCTGCAGGCCGCAGGGTCGCCCCGGCGCGCCCTGCAACTGCTGCAGCGGGAACTGCTGCAGCGGCTTCGCAATGCGACGCTGCCGGATCCGTTGGTCGCCGCAGCGATCGATGCCTTCCGCCGTGACCCGGCCAGCGCGCGGGTGGAGCCGGTACGGAACGACAGCGGCTGCACGCCGGCGCAATTCATCCGCCGCTTTGAGCAGGCGGTGGGGCTCACGCCCAAACGCTATGCGCGCGTGCTGCGCTTCGGCGTGCTGCTGCCGTCGCTGGCTCGCTGCGGGCCGCGCGACTGGGCACAGATCGCTGTGGGTGCCGGCTACTACGATCAATCACACCTGATCCACGAGTTCCGCGAGCTGGCCGGCATGGCGCCCGGTGCTTATGTGCCGGTGCAGCCCGGCCAGCCGATGCACGTAGCCCTGCGGCCTTGAACCGTGCCGAAAAAAATTTCCAATACACCCGGAAGCCGGCCTCTTAGGCTGTGGTCCTGGCGGCACATCGTCGCATGAAGGAGAGATCCCGATGAACGAGATTCACGAAGTATTTTCATATCTGATGGTGCGCGACGCCAAGGCCGCGATCGAGTTCTACCAAAGGGCGTTCGGCGCGACTGAACTGTTCCGGCTGGTCGAGCCTTCGGGTCGCATCGGCCACGTGGAGCTGCAGCTCGGACCCTCGGTCCTCATGGTGTGCGACGAATACCCCGAGTACGGCATGCGAGGCCCGCAAGGCGACCAGTTCACCGGCTGCACGATCCACCTGCATGTGGACAACGCCGACGAGATGGGCGAACGTGCGGTCGCGGCCGGCGCCACGATGTTGATGCCCCCCAGCGATCAGTTTTATGGCGAACGGTCGTGCCGGCTGCGCGATCCTTTCGGCCACACCTGGCTGCTTGGGCACTCGATCGAGAAGATCGAGCCCGACGAGATGCAGCGGCGCTATACGGCGATGATGGCTGCCGGAGCCTGAACGACGTCAGTGTCGAGACGAGGACCGGAGCAAGCTGCACACCCGAGGTCCACCGCAAACTGGGGGATCCGGCATTGAATGAGTGCCGCTATCGTGCACTCTCTACTCTCCGGACCGGAGGCCCCTCATGACGGCTCTAAGGCGCTCAGTGCGTGCTGCGTTGGCCATACTTGCCGGCAGTGGGCTGGCAGCGGCAGAGGCGGCACCGCGCTATCGGCTCGTCAGCCTTGACGGATTCAATTCGGCTTACAGCACGGCTGTCGATATCAGCGAGAACGGGCTGGTGACCGGGTACGTGGCCGCCACCGCCTATGACGCCGAGAACGTGTTGGGACGGGCGTACATCTATAAGGCAGGCGTGCTACGCACCCTGCCCAGTCTCGGCGGATACAGTGCTGGCGGCGGCATCAATCGGGCAGGTCAGGTGGCCATGAGCTCCAGCCCCTCCTGGTACATCTACGATTCCCAACCGGCTTGGTTCGATGGCGTGTCGATGCACGGCCTGGGTCAGTACGGCAGCGCGAACGACATCAACGAGAAGGGCCAGATCGTGGGTGGCATCACCGACCGCCTCGGTGTCAGCTACGACGCATTCGTGTACGACAACCAGGGCACGCGCATGCTGGGGTCTCTAGGAGGAGACCCGTCCTCTGAAGGTACCGACAGCGTCGCAAGTGCAATCAACGATTCCGGACAGGTCGCTGGCTACGCCAGCATCGCCGATTACGGGCCAGTGCACGCGTTCCGCCACGACGGCGAATCGATGCATGATCTTGGAACGCTGGGTGGAATGACCAGTTGGGGCTACGGGATCAATGATGCGGGTCATGTCGTCGGCATGGCGGATCTTGCCGGCAATGCGGCGAGCCATGCCTTCCTGCACGATGGCGTGACGATGCACGACCTGGGTACCCTGGGCGGGAATGACTCGAGCGCCATGGATGTGAACTCGCACGGTCACGTGGTCGGGTCGTCGATGATCGACGGCGGCACCCAGCATGCCTTCCTGTTTGACGGGAGCGCCCTGCTCGACCTCCACCTCCTGCTCGACAGCAGCGGGGCAGGTTGGACACTTCGCTTCGCCAATGCCATCAACGACCGCGGCGAGATCGTCGGCACTGGCGTCGTCGATGGTGTGACGCGCGCATTCCTGCTGACGCCCGTACCGGAGCCCCACAGCTATGTGCTCATGCTTGCCGGGCTGGCTGCCGTCGCCGCGCGGCAGGTGCGGCGCGGCGCTGCCGGGCCGGGCCGAGGCCGGAAAGGCGGCGAAAGCAAGAGCAGCAGGCGCATTGTGGCCGGTCTGGCGGCCTTGCTGACCGCCGCAGCGGGTGCGCCGGCGATCGCCAAAGAGATTTCGCTCGACGTGCAGATGGAGCAGGTCGGCTACACCCGATTGCACCACGGCATGTACATCGAGCCGTGGATCGATCCGACCCCGTTCACCATGACCCTCACCTTTGCCGACACGGTGACGTTGCAGAGCACAGGTGAAAACCAGGCACGCTATTCCATCGGGAAAATCCGCACCGCAGCCGACAGCCAGGTCAACGGCAATCCGGGCTTCGACTACGAATACGCCCGCCACCCCTCGACCGCCAGCTTCGTATCGGTCATTCAGGACTGGAGCGGGCCTCAGTTAAGCGGACGATCATCTACGAATCAGCCGGGGCGCCGGCCTGCTGATTGAAGTGCCGAGCGTCGAGCTTGATCTTGCCGCGAAGAAGTTCGAGCGCTAGACCTGGGTGGAGGTCGCGACGACGCACGGTGGGACCACCGCCAAACACGATCCCGCGCGCAAGCGCCTCTGGACGCGACCCTGATGACCCGGACGCGGCACACGGATATCGGCAACGACGACAAGGCCAAAGCCTTGCGCCATTGGGAGCGGCCGTGGCTCGACGCTATGATCCTCGCATGAGCTTCACTTCGTTCACACCAGTGCAATCGGGCACCCACGTGCTGGCCACCCTAGTGGCTGGTTCATCGTGCGGCATGCCAGCGATGAGCACCTGGTGTGCGGCGAGGCTCCTCCAGCCGGCCGCACAGCCCTAAGCCCGGCGATCCACTTCCACCTTCCGCGCAAACCTTCGATCGCCGGGCCACCCGCCCAGCGCTTTGGCGAGCGCCTGCCGTTGGCAGGTGCTCGCCAGCCTTCGACAGGAGTGCTCATGGAAGTGTTGACGCACGAGGTACGCACGCTCACTGAATTGGACCACGTTCGCCTGGAGCGACTGATCCGAGGCGTGGGCGAGCCAGCGGCGCCGCAGGCCAACGGTGCCATGCTGGCCATTCTCGATGGCGCCGAGCTGGTGCCTTCACGCCGGGTTTTGCCCGATGTGGTCACGATGTACTCGCAAGTTGAACTTGCGGACCTGACCACGGGCAAGAGATACCGGCTGACGATCTGCTATCCCCCGGATGCCGAGCCCCATGCCGGCTTCGTCTCGGTTCTGTCGCCCGTCGGCGCGAGCCTGCTCGGTTTGCGCGTCGGCTCCATCGCTCGGTGGCGCCTGCCCGGCGGCGAAGAGGGCGCCGCGAAAGTGGTGGCACTGCTCTTTCAGCCCGAGGCCTGCGGCGACTACACGTTGTAGCGCCCCGAACACTCGGCCTCACCCGCGCCTGTTGCACAACGCCTTTGCTGGCGGGGTGGGCATACACACGTCCGGGCGGCATGCGAGTCATGCCAGCTCAACAGTGGAGATTTCTCATGACCCCGATCACGTCCATTCTCGTGGCCACCGATTTTTCCGTGGCAGCCAACATCGCCGTGCGCAGGGCCGCCTTGATCGCGGCGCAGCACGACGCACGGATGACCTTGCTGAATGTCGTCGATCCCTCCACCTTCAGGCCCTTGCGAGGATGGGTGTCGAAGTCGACCGCCATCGACTTCAAGGTCGCGCAGGCCCACGTTGCCCTGGGTGGCTTCGCCGCCGAGATCGCCGGCAGGCACGACGTTCATGTGCGTACCGCGGTGCAAATCGGCGACGCACTCGAGCATGTCCGTCAGATGATGGAAGACGCCGACCTGCTGGTCGTCGGTGCGAGCAGCGCAGATCCCCTCAAGGACTTCCTGTTCGGAACGCCGACCGAAAGGCTGTTGAGGCTCCTGCGGCGACCCGTTCTCGTGGCGAAGCAGCCGCTGGAGGGCCCGTACCGTCGTGTGCTGGTGCCGGTGGATTTCACCGAGAGCTCCGAAGCCGCCGTGCGCACAGCACTCGATCTCGCCCCTTTCGCGGCGATACATCTCATCCATGCGCTGAGCGGGCACCCCTTGACGCGACTGCGGGCCGATGTACCCGAAGCGGTGATCCGCGAGTACGAGGCGCGCGACCGACAAAGGGGTGTGCGCCGGCTCCGCTCGATGGTGGCATCGCTGGATCACGCCAGGCTCCACATTTGCGCCGACCATGGCGACCCGGCCCACCTGACCCTCGCGAAGCAGAAGCGGATCGTTGCGGACCTTGTCGTGATGGGCAAGAAGGGCCAATCGACGGTGAGCGACTTCTTGCTGGGGAGCGTGGTAAATCGCGTGATGTCCAACACGCCATGCGACGTTCTGGTCATCCCCAAAGCGAGCGTTCCTCGCTTGATCGCACAACCCGAGCGGCGAGACGGCTTCTCCAGCTCCGCTAAGGCATGTCCACTGATTGCACGGCCAGCCACACCGCGTCGATGTGGATTAGTTCAGCCACTCACGCAGGCAGCTGCCACACTCGGCACCGGCAGCGGCGGGCCAGCCGATGACCATCGAGGTCGCGCCGCGGCGTAGCTCGATGCGGATGTCGGGGACCGTCGGTGGGGACGGTCCTGGAACTGCAACCGCGCAGACCTGCAACGGCCCGAAGCCGTCGGTTGAGCCGGTGTCGTAGCGGGCCCCCGGGAGGCGGCAGCGCGAGGGCGGCGACGGATCTCGTCCGACCCGTCCAGGCCTTGCCCAGTGCGAAGGAACGATGGTGCTCGCACATGACGAGTGGCGTGACGAGTGGCGTCGCTGCTGCTACAGGGCGACCGCCCCTCGTTCCGCCTTGACACGGAGTTCGTCGCGCCCTCGCATTGGGACGTTTACCGGAGTCCGAATGAGAACCGAATGGAATGACGCAAGTCGACTGACCCGATCCAACCAGCTGTACAGGCTGGACCCTTCGGCTGGAACGAAGGTGTCAAAGCCACCCGGCGCGGCGAAAACGCCAGTACAGGGTGCCGCAGGCGGCGGCCATCGTGCCGAGGGCCAGCGCATAGCCGTACTGGAGCTTCAGCTCCGGCATGTGCTCGAAGTTCATGCCCCAAACACCCGCCAGTGCCGTCCAGACACCGAAGATTGCGGCCCAGGACGCAAGCCGCTTCGACACCGCGTTCTCTTCGATGCCAGTCATCGACAGGTTCACCTGGATCGCCGTGTTGACGGTTTCGCGGATTGAATCAATGGAGCCGTTGATGCGCGCGAGGTGGTCGAGGACGTCCCGGAAGTACTCCTGCACATTGGCGACCAGCGCAGGAACGCGCGGCCCTTGCAGTTCGCTCATGGCCTCGATCAAAGGCGCCACTGCGCGCCGAAGTACCATGACGCGGCGCTTGAGACGGTACAAGCGTTCAATGTTCTCCCTTGCGCTGCCTTTGCCGAAGATGTCGTCTTCGATCTTCTCCAGCTCTTCCTCCAGCGCATCGAGGACAGGGAAGTACCGATCTACAACGGCGTCCATGAGAGCGTAAAGGACGAAGACCGACCCGTGACGTAGCAGGTCCGGCTCAGCTTCTGTCCTCTTGCGTACGCCCAGGAAATCGGACTTGCTGCGGTTGCGCACCGAGAGCACGAAGTTGGGCCCGGCGAACACCGAAACCTCACCAACGCACCGGTCCCCGCCGGCAAGGTCGCCAGGCTCGACCAGATGCATGAACAAGAAAAGGCAGCTTCCGTATCGCTCCACCTTCGGACGCTGGTCACCGTGAACCGCGTCCTCGACCGCCAAGTCGTGCAGCGTGAACTCCTCCTGCATCTGGCGCAGCTCTTCGGGAGACGCGTCCTTGAGGGCGACCCACACAAAATGTTCGGGCTTCTGCAGGTAGTCGCTGATGGCCTCAACCGGAATGTCGGCGACCTTGACGCCTTCGCGGTAGGCGACGCAATTGATCAACACGGTGGCTCCTTTTATATGGCCGAAGATCAGGACGAGGGATTCACGATCTCAGGCGGCCGGTCAGATCTCCTCTTGGGCGCACGCCTCTACCAACCGGGTCGTATGGATTCGGGGATCTCGCCTTGGCAAGATGCACGCGTCAGCTTGTGAGAGACGCGAGTTGCTCGGCGAGGGACTGCCGCAATTGCTCCCGCCCCATGTTGCCTGCCGCCAAGACAAGCGCTTGGATGAGGGGCGCGGCTGCGCAGCCGGCGTCCTCGACGATGCCGAGCATCGTATCGAAGGCCAAGCCAAGTTCGTTGTGTGCCAGGAACTCGGCGAACTGTTCGAGCTGTGACGAGAACTCCGCCGCAACGTCCGTAGGCAGCTCGGTCCTGGCTTCGTTCAAGAGGGCTTCGGTTCTCGCCCAAGATTGGATCAGGTCAGGAGTCGCCACTGGATCGCCCGTTCACGCTTGATAAGGGAGAGCATAGCGGCGACCGGCTGTATCTCTTCAAGCTTTTGCGCAACCGATGTCTATATCGGCGAGATCGTGCACAAGGGCAATAGCTTCGACGGTCAGTACGACGGCGGCTCAAACAAGAGCCATAGCTTTCGATGTGCAAAGACATCTCGTCCTTCGACAACTCCGGGCTGGAACAGCGAAAGTAGCCCCGCTCATATAGTTGATTGAGCAAACCTTCGGAGAGTTGAGCCACGGGGTTTACCGGATGGAAGGGACTTTGCCGCACCGAGCCCTACGCTTGCTAGATCGTTGAATGCATCATGGCACATCGGCACGGTGGACAAGAGCTTCGATCATGCGCTCAACACGCCGCACATCGGCAATCGCAAAGAAGCCCTGCTCATGCCCCCGTTGGCGACCACGGCTATCTCGATAGAATTCTGTCTTCAGAAGGAGATCGCCGAAGCCGCCTTGATGCTCTGTTCGTTCCAAATTCTCGATATCTACAGGGCGAAACGACTTCACCGTGACCGATTTCGTCCCTTGCATGATGAAGGCCCGTTGGTTTGTAATCGCATAAACGATCGAGTAGGCCTTGCGCTTCTGCCAGATGGGCGAAGCGAGCCCTGCGATTCCGATTAGCAAGAATGGAAGGCCAAATAGAGGAAAAAGGCTCCAGCCGCTTTCGAAGGTCGGCAAACGGAACCCCGATGCACCGGCCATCCAGAACAAGGAGAAGGCAGTCCAAGGAACAAAGAAGCTCCAGGCTTTGTAGCCAGACTTCATGTACAAAGTCGGATTTGGTTGCCCCGCCCACACTAACGACTCCCCTGGTTTTAATTCTGTGCGAAGCCGTTGCTGCATAGTCTCTGGAAGCGTTGAAGTGCTGGTCATTAAATATCTCCGTATTCAGGCCGTCTGAGATCAGGTGCAGGACTGTAGGCCTGTCCGCTCAAGCGCGGCGGGGGCGGCTCGTTGCCGACAATTAGCACGCCGCTAGTGTGACAAGCGACCCATGGCCGGCATCCAGTTGTCGGCAGCGAGTCGTGGGGTCGGACGTTGTTATCTTGGATTCAAGGATAACCACGACTTTTCGTGATCTCATGTACGCCCCACGGTGCCGCGTGCACTATTTCTCGTTGGATGGCGCCTGTGAGAGATAGCTGTGCTGTTCGGAACGTCCGGCTAGGCTTTTCTGCTTGACGGTGGCGACACAACCAAGAGACTGCTAGCGCTGACGTTTCACGCGTCCTTAACGAACACTCCCCTCGACCTCAACACTTCAACAGGGCTGAGAAAATTTCGTTCAATGCGACAACCAAAGATGGGGAACGTTTTTCATGCGCCTTGCAGAGCCATGTCTTGCATCACTCAAAGCCCACGATAGAAACTCGATGCTCTCTTGTCGAGAGCAGCGCCCACTTTACCGCTGATGGGAATAGGAACTCCGGACATCATTTGCTCTTTTTGCGATCTTGAACAACAAGCAGCCCGATATAGACGACGAACGTCACTAACGAACCTAGGAAAATCGCATCCCATGTGGACCCGAAGTACCACGCATCGAGAAATTGTTCTGGGTTCTGCGCATAAATTATCCGTCCGCCAACGGTGGCTTCTATAGCGACGTCATACGTTCCGCGAAGTGTGCGCACTCGTGTGAAGGAGACTGTCATGACAGTCCCGCTAGGGGCTATGCCGCACCGAGTGCTGATGTCCGTAATGGAAGCGCCGCAGATCATGGCCGTATTGTCCAACCTGCCGAAGGCGCTCTCTCTAACACTGGCCTTGTGATACTCAAACCGTCCGGTCCGTGCGGAAACCGCTCGAAGCTCGTCAGTCGCAGGCGCCAAAATGAATGCGGCGAGGAGCACGGCCGCGCCGACACAGCAGCCCGTGACTATCGCGGCCATTCGCAGTCGTGTTTCGCTCATGGAGAAATTTTAAACTTTCTGTCACTCTACCGAGAGAGTGAAGTTGCCTCCGGTATTCCCATATCCCATTCGTGCTGCAAATTTCTTCATTCACCTGCTCCCATACGCCGTACGAGCGGTACGCCTGCAAATTTCTTGGCAAGACCAAGGAAGTTCTTCTGTCCGGCGAAACCATCGAGATTGCTGATCACGATGATGTTTCCCTTGTGCTGAGGTCAATGGGAAGAGAGATCATCGCCAACAAGCGCTACCGCACCATCAAGTCCGGAGACAGGGTGTTGGCTCTGTTCGACCAGATTCAATCGATCGAGGTCGCTCGAGAGGCAGACGACGAAGGTCAGGAAACCTGGAGGGTGAGCCTGTACATCTCTTGGCTTTCACGTGTGCAAATCGGTCGAACCACTGATGCCACGGAGGTATCGATCGTCGGTGCTCGTCTGAGCACAATCACAGGCAAGAAGGTGGTTGCGCATCGGTAGGCCGATGTTCTAAACGCACATCTTTCGTCTCCAGCGGCGGAGCTGTCCCTCGCGTGGAGCGCGCAAAGCTGCCGCTCGGACCCGCCCCCAGCCCCCTGTCGAGTGCCGGCAGCGGAGGGCACTAGCGTGGGCCCACGCTCCTCGCCACCCTTTCCCCCGCCCTGATCAAGCGCTCCTTCAACTCCACCGGCTCCAGCACCTCGAAATCCACATCGAACGCCAGCAGCCAGTAGGTCAGGTGATCGAGGGCATGGGCACCGCATCGCAGCACGCAACGTTCGACATCGATCGCTTCTAGCAGACCGTAGGTGGCGGGGATGCGCTGGGCCATCACCTCGCGGGGCGCGTGCAGCACGATGCGCGCTTGCGCGGAATATGGCGACACGGCCAATGAGCGAGACACAAAGGCCTTGAGGTCGCCGCCTTCCGGGCCGGGGCGCGGGGCGAAATGGGCGCCCATGGTTGCGGGCGGTTGAATGCGGTCGAGGCGGAAGGTGCGCCAGTCTTCGCGCCCGCGGTCCCACGCCACGAGGTACCAGCGGCTGCCCGTGTGGACCACGCCTTGCGGGTCCACCCAGCGCTCACTCGCAGCCCCGCGGATGTCGGTGTAGGTGAAGCGCACGCTGAGCTGGTCGCGGCAGGCGCTGGCCAGGGCGGCGAGCAGGGTCGCGTCGATGACCGGGCCGATGCTGTCGAGCGGCGTGATGGTGGTGCGCAGAGCGTCAGCGCGTTTGCGCAAGCGAGCGGGCATCACCTGCTCGAGTTTCACGACGGCGCGCAGTGCCGTCTCTTCGATGCCGCCCACCATGCCCGAGGCGGCGGTGCGCAGCGCGATGGCCACGGCCAGGGCCTCGTCGTCGTCCAGCAGCAGCGGGGGCAGCGCTTGGCCGGGGCGGAAGGCGTAGCCGCCGCCCACGCCGCTGCTGGCCTCAATGGGGTAGCCCAGCTCGCGCAGGCGGTCGACGTCGCGCCGCAGGGTGCGGGGATGGACCTGCAGCCGCTCGGCCAACTCGGCGCCGGCCCAGTGGCGGCGGGCCTGCAGCAGCGAAAGCAGGCGCAGCAGGCGGGAAGACGAGGTGAGCATGCGCCGCACTCTAGCTCACATCGAGGGCGGAATCTGTCCGCAATGATGCCTACAGTGAACCCCATCAATCCACCGTGACGACCCCGTCACCCAGCCCAAGGAGAATTCCATGTCCCAGCCCCAATCCATCGTCCTGTACTGGCACCCCATGTCGAGCGCCACGCCGGTGGCCTGCGCGTTGGCCGAACTCGGTGTGCCACACCAGCGCGTGAAGGTCGACATCAAGGCCGGCGAGCAGCGCAAGCCGGAGTACCTGGCCCTCAACCCGAACGGCAAGGTGCCCACGCTGACGGTGGATGGCGCGCCTATGTTTGAGGCGCTGGCGATCCAGCTCTGGCTGGCTGAGGAGTACGGCGTGGCGAAGGGCCTGTGGCCCGCCGCCGGCACGCCCGAGCGGCTGCAGGCGATGTCGTGGTGCACGTGGGCCTACGTGACCTACGGCACGGGGCTGGTGCGCCTGCAGGTGGCCACCATGGGCGACGAGGCGCTGCGCAGTGCGGCGCACGCCGACGCCGCGCGCGAGGGGCTCGACGGGCTGCTGCGTCTGCTGGACGAGCGGCTCGCGGTGCAGCCGTGGATGCTGGGTGCGCAGTACTCGATGGCCGACCTGCTCGTGGCATCGGTCATCGGCTACAGCGTGTTCATCGGCGCGCCGGTGGCTAAGCATGCGCGTGTGCAGGCTTGGCTGGGCAAGGTGCAGGCGCGGCCGGCGATGAGGGGTGAGGGGTGAGGGCGGCGGTGTAAGGGGGCGGCATGTGCCACCCCATCAGCGCCCCTGCGGCGCCCGCTGCGCATCGACACGACACCCAAGGTGACCAGGCGCACGAGCGCGCCCCCCCGATCGGCCCGTCGCGCAGCAGCGTCGCGTTGGCCTCGATCTCGAGCGCGTACGTGACGGTGGGATCCGCGTGGGGGACCTGCACGAAAAGCACCGAGAAGAGGCGCCTCGCCGAGCGGCACATCGCCATCAAGGTTTCGAGCTGAGTTGGTCGCGCACGCACCGGCTGTGGCATGGTCTGCGCGGGCCCGGGAAGCGCCCGCGCAAGCGCGTTGCCTCGCGGCGGCCTCGCATTCATACGCCCTTGAAGTCCAACGCGGTCTGGGCCTACGGCGCGCTGGACAAGAGCTACTTCATTGCGTCGGGGCCAGGTGACTCCTACCATAGACCTCCCGAATGCAGCAGTCGATTCATTCGACCCGAGGAGGTTCCCATGCCGGCCTTTCCCCCCGCTGTCGAGCGCAGGCTTGACGTTCTGGTCGCATTCGCAGCGCTAGCGGTCACGCCGCCGCTGACGGCGGCGGGCCTCATGGTCGACGTCGTCCCCGATTTCGTCGGCCTCGGTTTCGGCACCACGACCGAATGGATGGGTTCCGCCGACCAGGTGGGTGGCCTGGTGCCGGCGGCGCGGGTGCAACTCGAGGGACACCGGTTCGCGGAACTCTATGGTCCTTTTGGCGACGTCAACGTGCTTGACCACCCCAACTGGGAGTTCGGACCGATGCTGTCGTTTCGCTTCGGCCGCAAGGATGTCGAGGACCCGGTGGTCAACTCGCTCCCGCCGATCGATGGGGGAGTCGAGGCAGGCGTTTTCGGCGGCTACCACTACGTCAACACGCAAGGCGTGCCGTGGCGATTGCGTGTGGGTGTTTCTGCAATGACGGCGATCGGCGGCGATGCGACCGGCAGTCAGGTCACGCCCTATGCCAGCTTCTGGATGCCGCTGAGCCGCACGGTGTTCGTCGGCATGGGCGCCGGCTTCACGTGGTCGAGCGACAGCTTCATGCGGCAACGCTTCGGCGTGAGTCCCGGGGCGGCGGCGGTCAGCGGGCTGCCCGTGTACACCGCTGGCGCCGGCGTGCGGCAGTTCTATGCGTGGCCGGCCGTGGTGGTCCGGCTGAGCCCTCGCTGGTTCGCCGGCGCGGGCGCCTTCTACCAGCGCCTGACCGGTGATGCGGCAGACAGCCCCATCGTCACGCGAAGGGGCGATCCCAACCAGTGGACCGTGGGCGGCGGCATTGCCTACACATGGCGTTAATGCGCGCCTAGAGGCCGCGATGAAGGTATTGGGGCCGTTCGCCTCCTTGTTCGGCGGGCGCTACCGACCGAGCCCGACGAGGCGGAGGAAGCGAAGCCTCGACGTACGTCGAGGCCGAGGACCGGGCGCGTCCCGCCAAACGCGGGATCGAGAAACCGGCGGCTATTTCCCTGCGCGTTGCCCCGTTTCGACCCAGGCCTGACCTTGCTCGTCCCACCGATGCGTGTCCACGAACCTCTGGGTTTCGAGGCGTCTCTGTTCGGTCGTCATCGTGCTCAAATCTCGTGGAGGCCCATCATTCGTCTTCCACGTTCCGGCTTGTTCGTCCCAGCGGTGCCGGCTCACGAAATCCTCGGCTTCCGCCCTGATTTCCTCGCGACTCTTCACGCCCGGCGGCGGCTTGACGTTCTCTTTGACTGTCCAGACTGAGTTCACCTTGTCCCAGCTATGGGTTCTCAAGAACTCGTCACGTTCCTTCTTCGCTTGCTCGCGCGTGACGCCGCCGGCCTCCGCCTGGCTGCTCTTGGAAGTTTGTGCGCCCGCTTGCTGGAGCGTCAGCGCTAAGCAGGTTCCCAGCAGTGATGCGGTAAGACGCGTACACCTCATGATGGCTCCTTCAGTGATTAACTCGCTAGAAGACGATAAATACAACGCGAGGGCACGAAAGCACACTAGGGATGGGTGAAGCATGTGCTGCCACTTTCCCTCCCTCTGAACCGCCTCATCACCGGCTCATGGAGCCGCTGGGCTATGTCCCGCCTGCCGACTTCGAAGCCAACGACCATCGTCAACGCGCGGGTCAGACTGCGACCGTCTGACTTAAACCAACCGGCCTCCGCGATACCCGGGGCGGTTCAGCCTGAAGGGCTGGATGGCGAAGCAGTGGTGGACCGCATCCTTCACCGTGCGCGGGATGCGAATTCTCCTCCTGCTTCCGCGTCAGATATCGAGCTCTGGACCGCCAAGCTCCGCGCGTTCGGCCATCAGACGCTAGCTGCGGCGGACATGCGGGACGCACTGCGGGCGCGTGAAACGTGCGCACTCGAGGTCGTCGCGGGCGATGGACTCAGCGACGGCCTGACGGCGTTCAAGATCTAGGTGAACGGGAACATCCCAGGTCCGAGCAAGCCGCTCGACAGCCTCGACCACCCCTAGCAGATACCGCTCCAGCAAAGCCGCCAGGAGCGACTGCTGATTGGGGGAGTACCGGTAGAGCGAACCGACGGACACGCCGGCGCGCTCGGCCACGCGTGTGGTGGTCACGCGCTCGATACCCCCATCGACCAAAACCTGAATACAGGCATCGGAGATGGCTTCGACCGTGCGGGTCGATCGGGCTTGAAGCGGCTTCTTTCTTGGTTTGAGGAGACTGGGATCGCGCGCCAAAGAATGCGAATTCACAATGTGAATGAACTTTCATATTATCTGCGCCGTTGCGACTTTGATGACGGCCATGTGGCGTTCAGATGCACACCCATCCCGCCTCGGCATGGCGGGCTTCAACAAGGGATCTGAAACGCCCGATGACCATCGGCTTCGCAGCATCCATCGAGTTTCCTCCCTGAAGGCCTGCAGCATGCCGGCCGTTTCTGTAAGCCTTTGGTCTTGAATCCTAAGACAGGGTCACTGTCATTTTTTCTTAATAAAAGTGTATATGCACATCTCTCTGCCTTTGAGCGTTCTGATGACGGTCGTGCTGGCCGCGTGTGGTGGTGGTGGTGGTGGCGGTGGCAGCGGCGGGGCGGATTCGTCGCCTGAGACGTATCCGGACGGGATGGGCCGCAGCGGGCTCGCGGCGGGTACTGTGGAGATCGGCGAGGTCGCCAACTATGGAAATTTGTTGTTCGACCCGGCTCTGGCCCTCATGGACAACGGACAGGCCTTGGCCGCATGGATCCCTCACCGACGCGACGCCCCGGAAGACATGGTTGCGTGGAGCCTTTCTGACACGCAGGGCAGCTGGAGTTCACAGCGAGTGCTGCCGCAGTCTGTGGGCGTGGACGGCCTGAGGGGACTGCGCCTGCGCGTGAACAGCTCGGGTGATGCGGTGCTGGGATGGGCGACGCACATCCCGTTCCTGGACGAAACACGAGCTTCCTCCCGCGCGCTGCGTTTCACGTCCGGCTCAGGAGATTGGGAGGGTTCGGCTGTCGAGATCGCCTTTCGCCGTCATGCGGAGACGTCCGACCTGGACATCCTGCCCGACGGCGCCGTCGTCACGAGCCGCCGGGTAAGCGATGCGCAGACGAAAATGCAAGCTGTCGAAGCGCACACCCGCGTGGCCGGCAGCCCCACGCCGACCTCGATCGGCAGGGTCCCGAGACTCTCGAGCGAGCAGATGCTCGAGGAGACATACTTCGCGACGGGGTCGGGCAGCGAGGGGAAGCTGCTGTGGCTCTCGCGGCGGAGCAACGATGTTACCTATTTCGAGCTCAGGGGGGCCAAGGTCTCCCTGGAGCAGGGCGTCGATGAGCCGTATCTGATCACCTCGTATCGAGCTTTGTGTGGGCTCGACGATACCGATGTCAACGTTGATACGCCTACGGCTCTTGCGCGTACTTGGACAGTCGCCAGCTCGCCGACCTCGCACACGACCGTCGCGATGCTCGCGCCCGGTGCCGAGAGCGAGATCGACAGGTGCCCCGCGCTTGCCCTGCATCTGATTCGCATCAACGACTCGGCCGACAGGAAGATCGAAAGCGCGCAGATGACCCCCTCCGATGGGTTCATTCCCGTGCCACCGGCTCTCGTGATGGATGGACACGGCAACGCCCTGGCGGTGTGGAAGGAGGCCGACCTGCTTCAACCGCTCGCGCCCGCACGGTTGAAGTGGTCTGTTTCGCGCCAGGGCGGGGAGTGGACCGCACCGAAGGAAGTCATTCCCAATCTGGCTTCGATCGGGACAGTGGTGTCCCGCGGCAGCATCGCGTTGGCGATGAACAGTGAGGGCCAGGCCGTCGCCGCCGTCATTGCGCAGGACGGCAATTCGAAGGAGACCAATGAGCTCGTGATCTACGGCCGCTTCGACTTCAACAACGGATGGAGCGAGTGGAAGAAGGCCGCGAACAAGACCAGGCTGTGGGGGCCCAAGGTCGCGATCAACCGCAGTGGCGCAGCCATGCTGGTCTACACAGCCTACGATCTGGACCGTGAAAACGGCAAGGCGCGCACCACCTGGAACAGCGATATGCCGGTGTCCAGGCGCATCTACGCGCTGCGATTCTGAGGCCGCACAGAGTCGGCCCCCGAGTACTACAGTCGTAGTTGTCTGCGGCGGCAGTGGCAGGTCTTGGCGCGAGCCTGAAGGGGTCGATGCCCGCACGACCAGGCCGGAGTGTGCCGAGGTGTTGAATGAGGGGAGCAAACCGGCGCCAAGAGGAGGAGGCGCACTTCCGGAACGGTTAGTCGCAGCAGCTCCTGCGGGCCTTGAAGGCCTGCAGCGAAGAGCGTGCCTCGTTGACGACGCTCCCTTTATGAAGGCCAGGACCTCCGGGCGGTCGTTGTGCTCCATCCAGCCTCGCAGGCTGCTGACGACTGACAAGCTGGTTTGCCGTTCAGCCAGAGGATCTGTCGGCGTGACCGCCGCTCGCGGCGTCGTCGCAGATGTTCAGATTAACCAGCAGCTGACCTATGAAGCCGTAGTGGCAGCTGAGGACACCGAGTTCGAAGAGGAGGCGGGTTCGACCCAGAAGCGCGAAGAGGCCGAACTAGCTCCGGTTCAGCAGTAGCTCTCATGGCCCTGCGCTGTGTCCATTGCGACGTCGACCGAGCGTGCCGAGCTACGATGGCTGCGCTTGGCGGCCCACTGTTCGAACGGCTCCTCGCGGCTCTACCCGAGCTACCTGACGCTGCGTCTTGAAACTCGCTACGCGGTATTGCGAGCTGGGCAAGGCCGCTTAAGACTTTCGCGACCGTCCAAACGCGGCCGAGAGCTTCGGACGTCAGCAATTCGACCTGCTGACGTCCGAAGCTAAGCAGGGCAGCTTCATGTCAATAGTTGGAGTCTCAGGTATTGCCTGCCATCCGCATAACATCCTGCTCGGACACCGGCTGCACCTGACCTGTCTTGTTGTCGTAGGTCATGAACGGAAGCTGCTTGCCGCCTTGGGCGGCAGCGTATTGCCTTTGCAACTCGAGCGCAGCGTCCGGTTTTGCCGGACTCACCAGTACGCCCAAGACGTCTTCTTTGCGGGGTTGGATCAGGTTTTCGTTGTGAGGGAGGATCGTCTTCGACGAATACTTGGGCTGCCCTGCCTCGGCGGCGCCTTTTTCCAAGTAGCCTTGCCGTTCCGCTGGGGTCATCGCTTCCAGCTTCGGCAGCGCGTGCTGAGCCGCGGCAAACTGAACGGGCGTCATTTTCTGCTGTAGATGAGCACTGAGCGCTGACGACGGCATTGCCGCAGCCGCGCTCGCAAAATTCGGCCCCTCCTGCTTCAGCGCGTCGGCAATCACATGCTTCGAACTCTTGTCGGCCACGCTCCCGGTCTGGCGCAATGCCATTTCTTGATATTTAGCCTGCAATTCTTGCTTGTTGTTGGAAAGCCTCGGCCGCTTGATGTCCTCATCGTCGGCGTCCTGGGCGTAATGCTTCTGCAGCGTTGCCTTCGCGGCCTCCGACACGGCAGGGTCGGGCCGAGTGTTCGACTGTTTCACGGTTTGCCCGAACGCTTCGTCCTTGATCAGCACGTTCGTACCCATGTCTTTCTTGGCTCCGAGAACCATCGGCGTTTCCTGAGCGAAAACCAGGCCGCTGCGTTGGTTCTGTTGGAAGGCTCTGAACGGGCCCGTTCCCACGGCGGTTGCAGACACCGGAACGCCCTGTTCGTGCAGGCGTAGCTCGTCGGACACGCTAGTAGGAGACACGACTTGCAGCGTTCTCACATAGCCTGCCGTCTGAGTGCCCGCTGAAGGCGGCTGTTGAAGGCGGTCCAGGCTGGCGCGCGGTCTACTGTCGCTGCTCCCCGCAGGTGTGCTCGGGGGGCGCCCGAGGCCTGCGAGTCCCGACTGGCTCGGTAGCCGCGATGCTGCGGGATTGTCGCCAGCTGGGGCCTGTGTCGTGCGCGGCTGGTCAAGTGGCGAAACGTTTGCGCGAGGACTTCCAACGACGTTGAAGTTTTTCATGGTGCCCGTGCCCCAGTTGAGCGGAGCACCTTATGCCGGATTTGTCGTCCGTTCCGCCAACTGGGCGAAGCGGACCGTCAGTTCGCGAAGCCTGAGGCCAGGTTCGGCAGGCCAACACCGTACTCGGCAATAGTGCATCTGTCGTGGGCGGCGTACTACAGCAAGCTCATCGTCGCTCTGATGCGCACACTCGCGTTGTTCAACAGTGCATCGAGAAGTCCGATGCCGGCCAGCCCACCGTTGCCGGGGGCAAACGTTGAGGCGCGTCAGCGACGGGCTGCGCAAGCGCTGCAGAGATTGTGCCGTTGCCCCGTACCCAACCTCCAGAGATCGTGCCCAGGATCACAACAGCCGCAGATTCCAGTTCTGGGATGGCTACTTGACGGGGAAGCTTAAGGCTGGAAGCGGACAGAGCTTGAGCAAACGGAATGTCAGAATCTCAAGAGTTGAGCAGCCTTCGGTGAACACCATGCCTGTTGATGCGCCAAACACAGTAGCCTTGCTTCGCGAGCTAGTTGCCTCCGCATTAGGGAATGAAGTTCGGTTGATCTTGTCGGGAGCGTCGAGCCACAACGACCTGGATGACGAGTCCTCCGAATGCTATCCGGCCGGCTATGCAGACTATGACGGCAAGGGATTTCACTTCATGACCTATGTGCAAGCCCACCTCGAATCGACGGCAACTGGCAGAAGCCCTGCCTATCCGGAAGAGTTCGAACGATGGTTGGCTGATGGGGCCCCAGGGATCAACTTGGCCCAAGTCCTCGCATTGAAGGCTCGAAGCCCATCTGCGCTTTGAGTTGCCGGTTTCGCATCTTCAAATCCTCGACGAACGCGACCACTTCCGCTGCCTTCAAGCCGCTGCTTCAGGCTGATTCTGTTGAAAAACCCGGGTGGCTTGCGGCGAGCGCGAGCCCGCACCAAGGCCGATCTTGCAGAACGGTTCAGGATCGACGATCACGACCTGATCAAGGGTTCGAGGACGGCTGCGAAAGTCGCTTCCGGAGCTGCTTTGAGTTCTTCAACAGAATCGGCCAAGAGCGGACTTCCGGATACGACGGCTCTCGGCGGTTGAAAGCCGGCTTTAGTGTCGCTTGTCGTTGACGAGCAAGGACTGCCGTTGGCCCCTTGTTAGCGGTCTTGAGAGGCCGGTCGCCGCCGTCTCATGCGCCGGCTCTGCGGTGTCCCCGAATGACTGTCGGCGCGAATCCGAACCGGTCGCGGAACCGGATGGCGAAACGCGAGGCCGACTCGTAGCCCACCTTCAAGGCGATGTGCGCGACAGGGTGGTCGGTAGACTGTAGCAACGTCATCGCGTGGGACATGCGAACGTCGGCGAGTAGCTCGCCAAAGCTGGTGCCTTCCGAGTTCAGCCTTCTTCGCAGCGTGGCTTCGCTCATCGCGAGTCGCGTGGCGACTTGGGGCATCGTCCACGCTGTTGCAGGCGATTCGGCGAAAAGCCTTCGCAGCTTGGACGTTGCCGTTGTCGTCTGAGGTGTTCCGAATCGAACCCCGGCGACGGACAGCCAGACCAGCAGTTCCGCAAGCCTGTGTCGTGCCACTTCTTCGGCAAGACCTGAAGGGTCGGAAACGGCGGCAACGGCACGGTCCACTGCTGCGACGAACTCGGCGCTCGCCTGCTTGAGCACCATGGCGCCAGACAGTGGCGGTCCCGCCGGGGCTGTTTGCATGAAACGCTCGATGATGGCCGGGTCCCACACCAGCCAGCGAGCTTCGTAGAGACCGGCCGCCGACAACCGGTTCGTCACGTCGAAGGCCTGCCCGCCTGCGACGGCAATGGCGTCGCCGCCTTGTAATGTCCACCGCCGCCCTCCGGTTTGAAGCGACTTCGTCCCGTGGCGCAAGAGGATAAGCGCGGGGCTGTCCACCACGACCCTGCTGAACCGAAGCGCGCTGTGCTGTACGACATTCGCCGTCAGCCCAACCCCGCAACGGGTAAAAAGGCTTCTTGTTCCGCTGCGCATCGTCGAATGGGATTGGCGTGTACGGCGCTATGGCGACACGCGGTGAATCGCGCAGAGCTTGTTGCCGTCGGGGTCGCGAACATACGCCAAGTAGTAGGAGCCGTGGGCGTCCTTGCGCAGGCCAGGTGGTTCCTCGACGGACGTGCCGCCACGGGCCACTGCCGCGTCGTGGAACGCATGCACCTGCTCAGGCGACTCACACCGGAACGCAATGGTGCCGCCGTTTGCAAACGTGGCCGGCTCGTCGTTGATCGGCCGGCTGACGCCCAGCGTGTTGCCGTTGTGGCGGTAGAAGAGCCGGGCATGGCCCGAGGCCGCGGTGTTGCGGACCGGTTCACCGGCCCCGAGAACACCCAGCACCGCATCGTAGAACTGCTTCGACCGTTCGAGGTCGTTGCTTCCGAGCATGACGTGATTGAACATTCCTTCTCCTTGATCGTCTGCGCTGGAGGAACATAAAGTCGAAGACAGTGTAGGCGCCGAAAGAGAGGTCTGTTGATCCGGTTTCGATCAACTTTGGTGCCGAACCGCTCATACCGCCTTTCAGCTCCCAATGCAGCCCGTCTGGCGAATCGACGGCTGGCTGCCGAAGCGTGGGCGCCACCTCGTCTTCACCCCATGAGCCAACCGTTTGGCCTGGGGAGATGGGGGCGTGGCATGCGAATAGCTGCGGCCGATTCCGGGTGTCCGTCACCAATGCCGCGACTCCGGGCGCACCGACCGCCTGCAAAGAAACTCTCAGCCTGATGGATAGACTAGGATGCGCGTAACAAACCTCACTCACCGCCAGCATCCCAAGCCGGTCCTGCAGGCCGGCGCGACCGCGAGCTCCCGACCCCTGACGTCGCCAACCAGCATGTTCCGGATTTTTCTGTACCGCTTGGTTGTGCTCTGGCTGCTTGCCGGCGGCACGGCCCTCGGCGCCCCGGCGCAAACGCTCCAGCTTGAGACCTCGCGGATCGGAAGCCCGCTGGGCCGGCATCTGGCTTACCTGGAAGATCCGCAGGGAAAGCTGGCATTGGCTGACGTCATCGCCCGGCACGACAGCTTCCGCCCCAGCGAACAGGAGGTGCCGAACTTCAGCTTCACCCGGTCGGTGTACTGGTTCCACCTGCGCCTGGAGAACCACAACGCGCCCCAGTCGCGCTGGCTGCTGGAAGCGCAGTATCCCTTGCTCGACAAGGTACGTTTTTACGCGCTGAGGGACGGGGCCGTGCTCTCGTCGTCCGAGGCCGGCCGGCTGCTCCCGTTCAGCCAGCGTCCGATGCGCCACCGCAATCTGGTCTACCCGCTAGAACTGCCCGCGGGCCAGGCGCTCGACCTCTACTGGCGCGTCGACACCGAAAGCTCCCTGCAGCTGCCGCTGGTGCTGTGGACACCCGAGCGCCTGGCGCTGAAGGACCGCGACGAGCAGTTCGCCTTCGGCCTCTACTATGGCGTGCTGGCGGCGATGCTGCTGTTCAACGCCCTGGTTTACCTGTCGATGCGGGACATCAGCTACCTGCACTACGTGCAGTACATCGGCGGCTTCATACTGATCCAGATGTGCCTCAACGGCCTGGCCCATGAATACCTGTGGCTGGATCGGCCGCGCTGGGTGCAGGCGGCGATGCCCTTCAGCCTGTTGGTGTCGTGGGCGGGCGCGGCCAACTTCGCGCGCTCCTTCCTGAACCTGCCCAAGCACCTGCCGCTGATGGACCGTTTCACTTGGTGGTATGCGCGCATTGCCTCCGTCCTGGCCTTCGTGTCCCTGTTCGCGCCCTATACCGTCATGATCAAGCTGACGACGGTCAATGGCTTCGTGATGTCGATCACGATGGCCGTGATCGGCGTCATCTGCACGATGCGGGGTGTCGCGCAAGCACGCTACTTCCTGCTGGCCTGGGCGATCTTCTTGGGCGGCGTGGCCGTGTATCCGCTGAAAACGATCGGGCTGCTGCCGACCGTCTTCCTTACCGAGTACAGCATGCAGATCGGCTCGGCACTGGAAGCCCTGCTGTTGTCCTTCGCGCTGGCGCACCGCATGAAGGTGCTGGAGCAGCAAAACCGGCGCATCCAGGCCGAGGCCACCAGCCAGCTCGAGCAACGGGTCCAGCAGCGCACGCGCGAGCTGGACGAGGCGCTGCGCAACCTGTCGGAGGCCAACAACGAGCTGCAAAAGCTCAATGTGCTGGACGGCCTGACCGGCGTGAAAAACCGCAAGTACTTCGACGAGCAGCTGGCCTTGCAGCTGAAGGTGGCCGAGCGCAGCCGGCTGCCGCTGTCGCTGCTGCTGATCGACATCGACCATTTCAAGGCCGTCAACGACCGCCACGGCCACCTGGCCGGCGACGCGTGCCTGCGCGCGGTGGCCGGCGCGATCGCGGAGTCGCTGTTCCGGCCGGGCGACGAAGTGGCGCGCTACGGCGGGGAGGAATTTGCGGTGCTGCTGCCGCAGACCGACGCGGCGGGCGCGGGGCGGCTGGGCGAGCGCATCCGCGCTGCGGTCGAGCAGCTGGCGGCGGTGCACGAATGCACACCGGTGCCGCTGACGGCCAGCATCGGCGTGGCCGTGGTCGCCGAGCCCGGCGAGACCGGCGAGCGGCTCATCGCCGCCGCCGACGCGGCGCTCTACGAGGCCAAGCACCACGGGCGCAACCAGGTGCGGATGGCCGCGGCCCTGACGCCAAAGGCGGCCTCGTAGCGTTCGCAGCCGTGCAGTGCCCCCAGCCGCAGGAGAACGCGCGTGAAGACCTACGACATCGAAGTACAGCGCCTGAAGTCAGGTTGCTGCGAACCCATCCGCCCAAGAGCGCCGTGCGGTTGGTCCACCTGCTGGACATCGTCCAGTCGGCCAAGCTCCCCGACGCCACGATTGCAGCGCTCGCCGCCGAAAGATGGTGTCGACAGCTGACCCGAAGCAGTTGCCTCTCTGCGCTGCCGCCTTGCGAGCCTCTGTCCGAGTGGTGCACAAGGCCATCGTCTTCGGACGGCTTGCGGTCATACAGCGCCTGTTCCAGCGCGTCGAGCACGAACTCGGTGTGCATTGAGCTGCTCTGACGCCAGCCCACGATGCGACGGCTGAACACGTCGATGACGAACGCAACGTAGACCCAGCCTTGCCAGGTCGAGACGTAGGTGAAGTCCGAGACCCAGAGCTGGTTCGCCCGCTGAGCTCGAAACTGACGATTGACGCGATCCAGCGGGTACGGCGCCTTGGAATCAGCAACGGTCGTGCGCGGCACCTTGCCACGGCGCACACCGTGCAGTCCCAACTGGCGCATCAGCCGCTCGACGGTGCAGCGAGCCACCGCGACGCCTTCGCGGTTGAGTTGGCGCCAGACCTTCTCGGCCCCGTAGACCTGCATGTTGGCCTGCCAGACACGCTGCACCTGCGGCAGCAGGCTCGCGTCGCGCTGGGCTCGCAGCGAGCGCAAAGCCGGGCTGCGTTGACGAGCAGCATGGCGTCGGTACGCCGAGGGGGCGATCTGCAGGACGCGACAGATCGGCTCGACCCCAAACTGCGTTCGATGCTGATCGACGAAAGCCTTCAGGACTTGGTGCGGCGGTCGAGCTCCGCCTGGGCGAAAAACGCGCTGGCCAGCTTGAGGATCTCGTTGGCCTTGCGCAACTCGCGCACCTCGCGCTCCAGGTCCTTGACGCGCTGGGCATCGGCGGTCGTGATGCCACCGCGCTGGCCGGCGTCGACCTCGTGCTGCTTCATCCAGGTGTGCAGCGTCTGCGGCACACAGCCGATCTTGCCGGCAATGGACTCGATGGCCTCCCACTGCGACGGGTGCTCGCCGCGGTGCTCCAGCACCATGCGCACGGCGCGCTCACGCACCTCGGGGGAAAACCTGGGGGACTTCTTCATGGCTCTATCCTCTCAGAGAAAAGAGCCTCCTCAAATCCCGGGACGGTTCAGTACCGCTCGGAAGTAGAACTTTCCGGCTCCTCTGACATCGCCGCAGCCGCCTGCAGGCGGCTGCGGCGGCGGCAAAGCGCTGCCTGGCTTGGTCGTGCGTCGCGAGGCAGAGGTGCTGTTGCTGCTGAGCAGCGGGTAGGTAAGCGTCTGCCTTCGCCATTGCTGCTGACCACGGCGTTCGTGCAGTGCAGCAACAGCGCAAGATCGCTCCTCATTCTCGAGGTGGCCCGGCCTTTCGCCTCGCAATCCGCTCGTTCAACGCGCTGGCCGCACCAACTCGACGCTGCTCTCCCCACAGCACGCATCCAATAGCGAGCATCAGTGCCGCCCCGAACCCAAGCGCAGCACGTTGAGCGCGCTGCTCCTGCCGCAAGAACTTTCGACCCTCGGTGCCGTTCATCAGATCGCAAAGAACGGTGGCATCGTGAAGCGGATAGCGAGACCGGGCCGCGATCGCCGCGGGGTCCACACACTCCGCGGCGCCGAAGCGGGGCGTTTTCTCGACGAGCGAGAACCGGCGGGCGCTCTCATCGCTCGCGGTATACCAGGACCCCGTGAGCTTGACCCGGATCAACGTATCACCCAGAACCGTCCACGCCAGCTGACCGAGTGCACCGTAAAGGAAGATGGCTGCGATCGCGACGATCAAGATCCGGGAAGCCAGGCCCGGGAGTAAAGGCTTGAGCCCGGGGATCTCAAGATCAAAGAAGTGTCCGCACTGCCGTACAGCGTCAATGTCTTCGTCATGCCGTCGTGTCCAATGGATCACACACTGCGCCTGCGCCAAGGTCCGGATCTTCTTGAGTCCGGTCTGTAGCCGAAAGCGCATCAGGGCGTCGCGCTCATTCAAGTACTGGCAGATCTGAGTCTGTGAAACCTCTCGCTTGCCGAGCAGGAAGTGCCATATTCTTGCCGTGATGAGGTGCGAGGAGCCCGTGCGGAACCAAGCCCAACCCAGCAGCGCGAGAAACAGCCCCGTAGGCAGGACGAGCTGAAGCCCACCTAGCCACCCCACGACGGTCTGTATGCTGCTTGAGATCTCAGACACTTCCATGTCGCCTCCTTGCCATGTCACCGCGTACTCAGCCATAGGGATGCGATTCTGTTAGCTCGTCTCGGCGTTGGGGATCCCTCTTGCGAGGGCGACAACATTGACAGGATGAGCCCGCTTGTCCTTTTGGTTTCAACGCACCCGTACCGTCTTCAGATTGGAAAAGCTTGCTCCAGTGGCCGTACTCAACCAAGCATGCCCATCCGAGAAAATCAGCTTGCGTTTCAGGCACGAGATGAGGTCATCGAAGTACTCTCCAATGCTGGACGCAATAACCTCCGTGCGGTAGTCGTCTCCGTCATGAAACACAAGCTGCCCGGAAGTCCCGGCGGGAGCAGGCGCCGCGTCCACAAAAAAACGGGCCCTCGTCGACAACATGCTCGTGTTGAACAAGGAAGACTTCGACGATCTGCTGGACCGCGCAGCAGAGCGCGGCGCCGAGCGCGTGCTGATGCTGCTCGGCTTCGACGACCAAGGCTTTGCGGCACGCGACCTGCGAGAGCTGCGCGATCTGGTGGACGCCTGGCGTGATGCCCGTCGTACCGCCTGGCGGACGGTGGTCAAGGTGCTCACCACCGGCGTGCTCGCCGCGCTGCTGGTGGTCGTCTCCATCAAGTTCAACCCTTGGGGAGGCGGCCAGTGATCGGGACGCTGCTGGGCGGCCTGCTCGGCGGCGCCTTCCGGCTCTCAACCGAGCTGCTCAAGTGGTTGGACCGCGCGGGCGAGCGTGCGCACGAGCTGGCCGTGCAGGACAGGGCGCTGGAGTTCGAGCGCCTACGCGGGGCCAGAGGGGCCAAGACCTTACCTAGAGGCTTGACGCTGCAGCGGGCAATCCTGCATCGCCTTACGCGCCATCTCGGGTCGAACATTATCTGGAGGGAGGCTGGCGCGGTCTTTTAGATCTTCCAAGATATCGAACGCACGGCGATAGTTTTGGCACGCCTCCTGACGATCCTTCTTGAACGCCGCGGCGTCGCGGTTTTGTCCGCTTGCACGTGCTTCCAAGGCCTTAGCGAGATGGTAGTGAGCCTCGCCTTGGACGCTGCGCACGTTCACGCGCATGTGAACGTCCTTGCGGAAATCGTCAAACAGAGTGAGGGCGGTTTGTGCAGCATCAATGCTTCCCGCGACATCCCCGAGAGTGAATAGGGATTCGCTTATATTGGCGTTTGCTGTTGCGAGATTGATTCCAAAGTTCACGTTACCTGGGTCTTTCGCCATCAATGAAGAAATCAGCTCAATCGCCCTCCGAAATTCTTGTGCCGCCTGTTTAGACTCGCCGGCTTGCTGTAATGTGGCGCCCAGGTTGTTGTGTCCGCCCGCAACGTTGCTCGCAAAACGAGTGTTATTTGGATATTTCGCATGTTGGCGCTCCGATATCGACAGGGCCTTACGAGAGGCCACCATGGCTTTGTGAAATTGTCCGATGTGGACGAAATATTGGCCGCGTTTGCTGTACGCGCTCACTAAATATGCTTCCGCATCGAGCTCCTCGGGCTGCCGTGCGACGAGTGCCTCGAGCAAACGGATGGAAGTCTCGGACGTCTTGACGTAGGCGGCCATCTGCCCTGCGTCCAACTGCGCAATGCTTTGCCGCATATATAACCTTGCAAGCCGCAGCTGGTTTTCGAAAGAAGGGTCAGCGGTTGCCAGATCCCCTGCCACAGACAAGCCTCTACGGAAAACTGCATCTGCCTCGTTGAACTTGCCAAGCCCACTCAACAGCTGAGCCTGGAGTACGCACACTACCGCCAGTTCCCGCTGCGCCGCAGCGAGGTCAGCGTTGCGATCATTGCGGGACGCCACAAGTGGTTCGAGCAGTGCCCTCGCTTTCTCGTAGCTCGACATCGCTCCCTTCGGGTCGCCCAGGTTAGATCCAACGCCTGCACCTTGAACGTCAGCTGCCTTGCGATAGCCGGCAGCAATTTCCACGAGAAGGCTCGCGTCGCTGCCCGCCTCGCTACTCAGTTTCTGCAGGTAGGCCAAGGCCTTTTCCACCACTAGCCGGCGCACCGGCGTCGAGCCAGGCAAATCGCGGATAGCGTCGTGGATGTCAAAGATAAACACGTTGGCCAGTTGACGCACATCGGCGAAGTGCCGCTCGGCACGCTCTCGTTCGCGCGTGGCCTCGTAGGCCTGGTGTGCTGCAACGGCAAGGCCGACCACCATCGCCAGATTGGCCATCAGTGCGACAGCGACCGCGATCCGGTGGCGCAGCACAAAACGGCCGGCCCGGTAGCTCCAGGCTCCCCGGCGTGCGTGAACGGGCAGCCGCTCCAAATGCCGGAACACGTCATCAGCGAGATGTTCGGCGCTGGCATACCGTGCCCCCGGGTCTTTGCGCAGCGCCTTCAACACCACCGCGTCGAGGTCGCCCCGCAGCTGCGCTCGAAGGCGCCGATCGGCGGCTGCCTTGCTCGGCGGCGTCGCTTCCCCATCGCAAATGGCCTTGGCCAGCTCATAGTCGCTGTTCGTCGGCCCTTCCAGGTAGGGTGATCGGCCTGTCAGCAGCCGGTGCAGCACCACGCCCAGCGAATAGATGTCGCTGGCGGGCGTGATCTCGTCGCCTTGCACCTGCTCCGGGCTGGAGTAGGCCAGCGTCAGAATGCGCTGCGCGGTCCAGGTACTCGTTTGGTCGTTGCTGTCGGCTAGAGCGAGGCGCTTGGCGATGCCAAAATCCAGCAGTTTGACGAGGCCGCTGCCGGTCACCAGGATGTTGCTCGGCTTGAGGTCGCGGTGCACCACACATTTGCCGTGGGCGTAATGAACGACCTGGCAAACAGTGCGAAACAGTTCCAGGCGGGGCGCCACCGGTAGTTGGCGGCGCTCGGCGTAGAGATCGATGGGCTCGCCGTCGACCAGTTCCATCACGAAGTACGGCTGCCCGTCCTCGGTCACGCCGCCATCGAACACCTTGGCCAGGTTGGGATGGTCGAGGTTGGCCAAGATCTGGCGCTCGGCCTGGAAGCGTGAGATGGCGTGCTCCCGGTCAAGGGCTGCCGTCATCAGCTTGATCGCTACTTGCTGTTCGAACTGTCCGTCGGCGCGCTCGGCCCGGTACACCTCGCCCATGCCGCCTCGGCCTATCAGGGCGACGATGCGGTAAGGCCCCAACTGATGACCGATGCGCGACACATCTACAACCGATAGCATCGCAACCAGTGGTCTGTCGAGCAGCGTGCTGCTGGACGCAGCCGCGTCGAACAGGGCCCCCAACTCCTCCGCCAGGGCAGCGTCATCGGCCGCCAGTCGGGCGACGAATACAAGGCGTTGCGAGGGCGGCAGCGTCAGCGCCTCGGCGAACAAGGTTTTAATGCGTTGCCATCCGGCAGCGTCGAGGCCTCGAGCAGAACGCGCGTTTGAGGTCACGCGAGAGTCCATTGCAGCGGTTCTCCAAGACGGCTGGTCTTGGCACAACCAGCATCACGTGGCGCGCTCAACCGCGAGAGGGGCACCGCGCTGCTCACGATCCAGCTTTAGCTTAGGCGGCGTTGGCTCGCTTACAACTACGCCGTTTCGTAGGCATCCCGACGCTGTTCATATGGCAGCGCTTCCACAGACGCTGCAAGACCGCGCGAGGGAGCCGGAGCTACCGAGGAAGCACGGTGTCTCGGATCAAGCATTTACGCGTGCGTCGAAGAGAGCGGTCCTGCTGATGTTCGACATCGGCGGGCTGGCGATTGAGCCGCTGCTGAATCTTTGACTGTACTGCGAGGATCCTGCCTCCACGGTTCAGTTTGTGGTCGCGACCTACTGCGACTTCTGGGAGCAACGAGAATATGGCAACGCATTCGCCGGTGATCGCCCTGAATTCCGGGGAAAGATTCGCGAATGGCTTTTGAATGCGGATCATCGACAGCGTTTCGCGGCAAAACTGCTCTCACCTGAGTTCCAAGCGCTTGCCGAACGCCAACCTTCCATCGCGCGTACCGCCTTTTGCTCAATGGCGGACACGGTATTCGATCAGCTGATGCAGTGAGGTTGCGCTAGGCAATGCAGGGACGGTCCCGTCACCGCAAACACTCCCGCGTGTGCGTCGAAGAGAGCGGCTGCGCGGCCTGCTGCTGTACCAGAGACGAAGCGAACCGGGAACCTTCCGGCTACGGCCTATTTCTCGATAACGACTGCGGCCGCATCCCGACAGAGCCGACATTGCTGCCATTGGAGCTCCACCAGCCGCGGACAGGGCGCCACCGCCTTTGCTCGCGGCCGGCAACACTGCGGAGCGACATAGCAGCGACAAGAGCCCGAGCGCGCCGGCAGGTATAGGGCAGGCCGGAAGCGTTCGCAGTTTTGGGCAAGCATGACGGGCCCGGGACGATACCTTGACCGTGATAGGCGACGATCAGCGTCGTTTCAATAAGGTGTAGGAGCGCCCCCTGTTCCAGGGGCCCCCCCCAAGTCCCCGAACTGTGGGGGCAGATACGCGAGTAGATTGAGGGCATCACCAAAGCGACGGGTCGCGCCCGGTCATGCAGGTGCAGCAATCTCCTGACTCCCCACGAGAGCTCGTTCGACCCCAAAGCGAGTGGCGGGTGGAGCATTTGACCAGGGAAGGTTCGCGCAATGCAAGACGATTCAGGGTTGCTCTGGCCGCAGTCCGCGCCTGGCCGGCGAACCAGCATGACCGGGGTCGCCATCGCAGCCCTGGTGTCGATGTCAGCTTGCGTCGGTCTCGTGCAAGACAAGGTCGCCGGTCCACCGCATGACGAGCCGTCGACAGTGATGGCCGAGATGGCCGCTGCGGTGCCCATCGGTGGGGACGCCATACTGATTGCGGAGAGCGATTTCCTCGCAGCGCTGCAGGCTTCGGGAAGGACGCAGGTGTCCGAGATGTCATCGCGAGAAGGCGTGCGCGCCGCCGCGCTATCGAATACCCCATCGGCACTCGGCGTGTTCGGCAAACTCAGTGAAAAAGATGGTTCGTTCAGCGGGGATCTCTTCGTGGTCGTCCGTGACCCGGACCGCGGAGCACGTGACGGGTACGTCGAGGCGCGGGACTTCTATCTCGCCGGCGTGACGCTGTCTGGGCGCGCCGCGTGGGTGGTGAGCAACCCTCACATCGCGTTGGTCGACGATCTGCCGCTGCCTTCCCGCGGCCGCTGCACGATGCCGCAAGGTCCTTCTCTTCCCCGTCCGTGCCCTGGACCGACGTGCCTACCGATGGGCTTTTCCACGGCATTTGACGAGCGGCTCGATGCACCGCCGGGCCAATCCGTCGATGGCCGCATCTCGATGCGGCTCTACCACGAAGGAAACGTCTTCGACTGGGTGTGCGTTTCGCTCGATCCCGGGTCGCGCGAAACGCCCGTCAAGCCCGTACCCGGAGGACCCACTGTCCTGGGCGAGGCATGCAATGGACTTGATGACAACGGCAACGGCCAAATCGATGAAGGAGATGTCTGCGCAAGCACCAACACCTCGTGCGTCCCCATCCCTGCCATAGCGGCATCTGACGTTCCGGTTCAGATCCGTCCGAGTCAGCCTGCCGGCGTTCGCAGGGGCCCCCATGAAGAGGTGTCGCAATGACTTCGTACAGACTAGCCGGGTGTTCCACGCTGCTGGCGTTGACGCTATCCCTACCCACCTGCACATCCGCGGCCGGGTACACACTGCTGCCGACGGAGGACAATGCCCACGGGCTCGGCGACACAACCGGCGTGTTCAGCGTCTCGCATGACGGAGAAGCTCGATACGAAATTCCCCTCTGGGTCCCCCCCGGCCGTGCTGCCGTGCAACCTGTGCTGGCCTTGGCCTACGGCAGCCGGGGAGGCAACGGGCCCGTCGGCGTGGGGTGGCGCCTTGCGGGTGCCTCGCAGATCACGAGATGTCGTCGTACTCTCGCTCAGAACGGCGTGAACGCGGCGGTGGACTTCACCGCGGCTGATGCATTTTGTCTGGACGGACAGCAGCTTGTCGCCGTCGGCTTGACCAGTACCGGAGCGCTCGAATACCGTCCCGAGCAGCAAGCGTCGACCCGCGTGCTGATGCACCTCGATGCCTCGGGTCCGACCCACTTCGAGGTGGCCACGCGTGACGGCCGCGTGTCGACGTACGGATCCGCGCTCGGCGGTTCAGCCGGCGGCAATGCGCGCCTGGAAGGGACTCGCCTCGGGATGACGATGGCCGGCAGCGACGACACGCTCACGACCACCCAGCAGACAGTCCGCCACGCGTGGGCCCTCTCGGAGGTGAGGGACCGAGCGGGAAACTACCTGCGATGGACTTACAAGCTCTCGAGCGCGCAATGCCCCGGCGCCCCGTACGTCGAGCAGCTCCCTGCCGAGATCAGCTACACCGGATTCAGCGGCTTTGCGGCGGGTGCGCCAGCACCTGCGACCCGCAAGGTGATATTTGGGTACGAGGCTCGACCCGACTCCGAGTATCGGTTTGTCTCGGGGCTGGGACTGCGGTCGACCGAGCGCCTGGCCACCATCGAGATGCACGGCCCCGGCCTGAGCGACGCCAGCTACGCAGGCTCCACCACATTGCTCAGGCGGTTCACGCTGCGCTACGACACGTACAGCGTCAGTGCCCGCAGTCTGCTCACCGGCGTCCAGGAATGCGACGGCAGCGGAGTGTGCAGGGTACCGTTCGACTTCCGGTGGGAAGTGGGATGCGGCGTGGGGACCGTTACGTTCCCAATACGCATCGGCACGGAGTGCAGCGCTGGCACTGATCCCAATGCGAGCCCCTTCGAGGACATCGACCTGGGTGTTGCCGAGGAGATGAAGTTTTCGGGCGACTCGACAGCGTGGCAGGTTGTTCCGCAAATTGCCGATCTCTGGACCTTGCAGACCGCTGACATCGACGGCGACGGCCGCGACGACCTGCTGTACCGCGTGCCCGTTTTGAACTCATCGCGAACGGCGCTCCTTCAATCAGACTGGCACTTCCGCCTTTCGACGGGGCGAGGATTCGGCCCCGCATCAAAAGCTTTTCTGCCCGAATCAAAAACGGGGCGCGCCATCGATGATCTCCGAACCGTCGGCCTCAACACCGATGGGCGGGTGGACGTCGTAGCGGTACAGCATGCCGATCCGAACCTCGGCCACAACGGGTCCTATGAGGCTTTCACGTTCGATGGAACACGTTTCCAGCCGGCGGCGATCGGTGCGGAAACCTTCCAGGGTTGGTGGACAGCGAGCCAACCGGTGCTGTTCCCGGCGATGCACATAGCGGACTTGAACGGAGACGGGCGTCCTGAGTTCGTGCGCTCCACGGTCGCCACCTCTCCGTCGCAACCTTCCGGGGAGCCGAAACCGTTTCGCTGGGCGTTCCGCCGAAACACGTCAGGCGCTTCGATCGCGCTGGATGATTACGAATCCATGGGGATCGTGAGTGGTTTTGAGCACGCGTCGCACGTGGTCGATTGGAACAATGATGGCAACGTCGACTTCCTTGCTCGAGACGCCATTGCCAGCGGCGCCGGCGATGGGTTCTCCGCCCAGTACTTCGCCGTGAGCGTGACTCCGCAGGGACAGGTCAACAAGGTGCCAACGGCGTTGTCAGCGCTGCCCATCGAACTGAGTGTGCAAATCACGCCGTCCGGTGCGCCGAGTTGGCCGCAGTACCACTACCTGCGGCCGTGGTTCATCGACGTGAACGGCGATGGTTTGCGCGACGCCGTGGCCGTGCGCGAGCACCTCAAGATCCCGTTTCCAAGTTCCACTGGCCTGACCACGTTCAACGGCCAGCCGTATGTCGCGCTCAATACCGGAAACGGCTTCCAGGCGTACCAGAAGAAGTTCACGGATCCGGTGGGCGAGATCTCTCCGACCTTCGACGTCCCGGCTGGCCGCACGGTCGACGTTGGTGTGCGGCCGTTCGACTACAACCAGGACGGCCGCATGGACCTGCTTGTCGGCGACAACGGACAGCGCCTCGGCGGCGGGCCGCGGAGGTCGACGCTCGTGGTGCTGGAATCGAACGACACCGGGTTCAACACCCGGCGTCTGAACATCGGCATCGGAGATTCAACGCTACTTGGCCCGCGCGGCGGGCCCTGGGATCGCGGGCACGGGCAGCGCATGCTGCAACTGCTCGACGCCAACGGCGATGGCCTGACCGACATCGTGCAAGTGCTTGGCGGGCGGCTGCACCTGTACCTGCGAAAGGGGCGCAAGCCCGACGCCTTGGTCGCGGTGGCCGCTCGCCCGCAGTCGCCCGGCATTCAGATCACATACGCCGCGATCGGCGCGGACCCGTCGCTCTACACCCGCGGCACCTGCTCGCATCCGCAGGAGTGCGTGGCGCGGGGGATTTGGGTGGTGGCGCGGCACACCATCGAGGACGGCGCAACGGGGCAGAACGCGTGGCGCTACACGTACAAGGACGGCCGCCAGGACTTGCAGGGACGGGGCTGGCTCGGATTCGGGACGTCGTCCGTCGTGGATGAGCAGCTCGCGGAGATTCGGACCACGACGCGCGATCACGCCACGGTGGGGCGTGTTTCACCGACCGCGGCAACGTACTCCTATCCGTTCGCGGGGATGGTCGAGCGATCCACCTACGAGGTCAAGGTCGATTCAACCGCCAACGCCCCCACCTACCGGCGGGCCACGCACGCGACGTTGGCGACCCGCCTGGACGCGTCGCAAAAGATCCTGATTCCCTACCCACAATCTACGACGACGACAGAGTCGGAAGGGGTTGGAGCACCGGCGCCGTTTCGGACGCGGACCAACGTGCTCGAAGTCGACGGCTATGGCAGTCCGACCAACTCGACGCAGACCACGGTTGCGTCCGCAGTTGCGGGTGGACCGGCCTATTCGAGGAACGTTGCGATAAGCTACAGGAACGACGCCACGCGATGGCTGGTGGCACTGCCGCTGACGGTCACCGCCTTGAGCACTGTTCCTGGCCGCCCGGCCGAAACACGCGACTGGCGGTACGACTACGAGCAGGCAAACGGCCTACTGGCGACGGTCGAAGTGATGCCGTCGCAGTTCGACGCCACCGTCTCGGCCTCGTCGTCCGATGTGTATCTGCATACCGCCTACTCGCGGGACGCGTTCGGCCTGGTCACCGGGGTGAGCCGATCGGCCGGGACCCTCCGCGAAGAGACGATCGCCTACGACACCCTCGATCACACGTTTCCGCAGATTGTCACGAACGCTGCAGGACATCGCACCACCGTGTACTACCACTCCGGGCTGGGGGTCCTCGCCTCCATCGACGACCCCAACGGGGTTCGCACGGACCAGCTGTACGACGGATACGGAAGGGTGCGCAAGATCGACGGACCCGGCGAGGCTGACGCCACCTTCCGCTACACCTCCGGGTATTCCGGGAACAACGTGCAAGGGCGGGCCATTGTCCGAGACCTCGCACAGTCGCCGGTCCTGTGGAAGGATCCGCGCCAGACGATCGTCTATGACCGCATCGGACGTCCGGCTCGTATCGCCCACACCACTTTCGCAGGCGGCCAGTCCGTCTCCGACGTGTCTTACGATAGGCACGGCCGCGTCGTCGGCCGCACGGTGCCGTACCGCAGCAGCGGGCCGCCGCCTGCAGCGGGATCGTGGGCGTATGCCTACGACAACCTAGGCCGCATGAAGAGTTCGACCCGACCGGCGTCCGCGCCACGGACGTTCGAGTACGACGGTCTCGTTTCTAGTACCCGTGACGAGCAGGGAAACCTGCGCTACGCAGTGACCGACGTGCTGGGTCGGATCGTCAAGAGCGTTGATGTCGAGCCCGGTGGAAGAGAGTTGTCGAGCACGTTCGAATACGGACCCTTCGATGTCCTGACGGCTACGACAGGACCCGCGGGAGATGTCGTTTCGTTCGAGCACGATGCCCTGGGGCGCCTCACGAAGCGCACCAGCTTCGACGCGGGCGTGGAGACTGCCTCGTTCAATGCGTTCGGCGACCCCAAGCAGTTCACCGACGGCAGCGGTCAGACCACGACGATCGCGGTCGATGTCCTCGGACGAATTTACACCACGACGAACTCCTCGGGCACGACCTTCTTCGTATGGGACAGTGCAGCAAATGGCGTGGGCAAGCTGGCACAGACGCAAAGTGCGGATGGAGTTGCGACCGCATACAGCTACGATTTGTCCGGACGCGTCACGAACGAGGTGACCTCAGTTCAAGGGCAGTCTTGGCTCGTTGGCCGCTTGTACGACGCCTATGGGCGTCTCGAGTGGCTCACGGTGCCGAGCGCCACGCTTCGGTACACGTACAACGATCACGGCTTCCTTCATGAAATACGCGCCGACGGCACCAACGGTGCGCTGTACTGGCGCGCCGATGCCCGCAACGCGGCCGGCGCCATCACTGGCGAAACGTTTGGCAACGGGTTGCAAACGACACGAGCCTACGACATCGAGAACCGCTTGAAGTATGTCGAGAGTGCAGGCACTTCCGGCCCCATTCAACGGCTCGCCTACGACTACGCCGATCCACGAGGCCACCTGACCGGCCGGCACGATCCACGTGCGAAGACGACCGAGACGTTTGACTTCGACTTTCTTTCACGCCTGTCGCTATGGAGCGTCTATCAAGATTGCGGGCGATCCGTGCTGAAGTACGGCTACGACGACGCCGGGAACTTGCTCACGAGAACCGTCCTCGAGGGCCTGGGTGACAACGTCGTCAACAGCTACACCGGCTTAGGGGGCGGGCCGCATGCGGTGAAGAGTTCGACCACGGGGACCCGGGTCGGTTCCTTCGGCTACGACGCGGCCGGAAGGCAGACGACCGGGTCGCATAGGACGATCACGTACACGCCCTTCCACCTGCCTTCGAAGATCGTCACGTCCGCGGACACCACGGACTTCAAGTACGACGCCTTTCGCAAGCGCGTCATCAAGTCGTCCGCCTCAGAGGAGACAGCGTACGTAGGTGGAGTGTACGAGCGCCGAAAGTCGGGTGGGGCCGTTGTTCACGTCGTGACGGTCATGGGCGCCGAGCGGGCGGTAGCGCAACTGGTATCCGCCGAGACCAATGGCGTGATCACCGACCGCCATGTGCTTTACCTTCATGACGATCGGATGGGATCGACCGACGCTGTCACGGATTCGAGTGGCGCGATCACGGACCGCCTGAAATTCGACCCGTTCGGCAGTCGCCGCAATCCGCTGCAGCTAGCGGATCCGACCCGGATTCCAGACGGCGTTGTTCACCGCGGCTTCGGCGGACACGAAGCAGACCCGGAAGCGGGCCTGACCAACATGGGCGGCCGGATCTACGATCCCGCGACAGCGCGGTTCCTGACTCCCGACCCGTTTGTCCGGACGAACGGCTCGGGGCAGGCTCGCAACCCTTACTCGTACGTGCTGAACAATCCGCTCGCCTTCTCCGACCCGACCGGCTTCCAGGACGCTCGAATCGACAAATCGCTCGGCGGCGAGTCACCTCAAGGAGGCGACACCGGAGATTCCGCGTCATGGCTCTCCGAACTGCTCGAATGGCTGGTGGGTCCCAGCAAGAACTCGTCAGGGGCCTCGGGGCCTCCGTCGGCGCCCGGACAAGCGGACGTTCAGGGATCGTCCCCAGGCGGTTTTGCACAAGAACCTCTGGTGCGGCAGCCGCTTCCGCACGATCGGCCCTTGGCCGACCTTTCCCACGCCGATCAAGCCGAGGTGTTCGTTCGACAGATGCAGGTGAAGAATGACGCGGCCCGGCAGGCCCACAGAGAACTGCAGATTAGCCTGACGAATCCGCTGATGTTCATGCCGATGTTCACGCCAGGCCAGGGGCTGAAGGGTATGGAGACTGGGCCGGGAATCCTACTCGACCTGGCACTCACAGCCGACGATTTCAATGACTGGATCGGACCGTTCTATCGCATGAATCAGCGGATTGCGAACAGTGAGGCGGAAGCGCTGAAGCAGTTTCGAGCCGACCGCCGGAATACCGCGGAGCGGGCTCACTACCGGCTCGTCACGGAGTCGCTGAACGAGCGACTTGGCCTGTATTGGGCATGGCAGGAACTGCCCGACGCTCGCGCGCCTGCGCCAGCGACGTGGGAGGACGTGGTCAAGATCTTCAACCACCTCGGTCTGTACCTGCCGTCGCAAGTGCCACCGGATCCATCAAAGACCACCAACGGAACGCCCTAGGGAGTTGTATCGTGAGACTCGTCCACGTCCTATTGGCGCTCGGTCTCCTCTGGGGCCCCTCCGGAGCTGTACAGGCTCAGGCTCCTGTCCCGGCCACGTCGGTGTGCACCCTTTCGAACGAACGAGCAAAACACAATGCGAGGGTGTTGGTCGCCGCAGGAGTTATCACGAGTGTCCAGAAGCGACGCTCGGGCAGCGGGCGAGCCTATTGGATCTTGCAGCTGAAGGACCCGGCAGGCAACTGCTTTGTCAGACTCTATTTGCGGCACAACCCCTATTTCGTTCCGCAGGGTCAGCCAGTGGAACTGCTGGGCGTGTACTTCGCTGCCTACAAGTACTACCGCTACACGTTCAACCACGAGATCCATCCGTCGGCGTTTTACATGGGGCAGTGCCAATACTCGTTGACTGGCATTGGGTTTGTGAAAGGCCTGCAATGTCCGTGACGATCAGCTTGTTGCCAGCAGCAGCGGTACGCGTTGCTAAATGGTTCTGGAGACCAACCGTGTTCGTACCGCGCGCCTTCGTTCAACCTGACGCTTGCTTATGGCATTGGCCCGGCCCGGTGCCCTCCGGGACATGGGAAGCAAGGGACCAAAGACCGAACTTCCTGTGACCTTCCGTGGCGGTCGGAAGCCCCGGCAGGGCATGTCCCCGGCCGGCGCCATGTGGCCCCATCGAAGCCGCTGGATCGGGAGTCGTCGAGTTGAGTGCGGTGTGCTCTCGGCAGGCGAGCATCGGCAAAGAACACGTTAGTTGTCTTCTCATCCAACGCATCCATCGGACTCGCCCGGTTCAACCGTTCGACGACCAGCAGCGGGTTCTTGCTACGGCCAGAGTGAATGGTCGCGAAGGCATCGAAGCACAGACCGCCGCGGGAAAAGAGTCGGCGTCCGGTCTGCTCGGGTTGATCCGGCCTCCGCGGCGCGGGTCTTGTCTCCCTAGGACTTGGCGTGCGTTTGCAACAGCACCTGCGCGCGACCGTCCCTTCATCCGAGCCAAGCCATGCGCTTCGTCGGTAACAGCGTCAACACCTGGCATTTGGAACAGATAGCGGTCAGTATCCCGCACGCATAAGCTGGCGCGCGATGGACAGCGAGCGCAGCCGAGAGCTGCATATGACCTGCGCCCCCGTCTGAGAGAGCCGCGCGGCCTGAAATGCGGCGCCATCTGGCTTAGAGATCGTCCATTACGCGGGGCAACGAGCCACCTAAGGAGAACGAGATGAAAACCCACCTTCCGTCCGCGACTGCACTCCTGCTTGTCGTCATTCTCAGCGCGGCGCAGTCCGCCGACGCCACCACCCCGGGAGAGGCAGGCGCGGCCAGCAGTATGGAGCAGCGTGCAAGTTCGGCATCGGGGCACAGCGAATCAGACGCCGACGCCAGCCGACCACAAGCGGCCACGGCTGGCGACATGTTTTGTGTGCGGTACCTCATCGTCGCCGAGGCGACCAACCAGTACGTCACGGCGGAGGTCGGCTACACCGGTGACATGTATGGGCTGATCCGTGCTCGAACGCGGCGCGGTAGCGCCGGTGATTGGGAAAAGTTCGAATTGTGTCGGTCGACAGACTGGGAATCCGGCACCTACGCGATATGGTCGCGGGCCGCCGGCAATTATGTTTCCACGGAAGTAGAGAGAACCGGCAGCCACTATGCCAGGCTCAGGGCGAGGAGTAGCTTTCTGGGCGGCCATGAACTGTTCCGGGTGCGTTCCTTGTACCGCAACCAGTATGGGGAACAGGTCTTCAGCCTCCAATCCGTTGCCAACAATTTATACGTTTCCGCGGAGCTGAACTACGCTGGCGGCGAGCAAGGAATGCTGCGGGCGAGGAACAGTTTCGTAGGAGGGCAGGAGGCTTTTATTCTTGTCGAGGGCGGCGGCCGGTAGGTGTGGATTTCGGCGACGGCATCCATCCACCCTGCGGGTCTTCCCATAACACCTCCATGATTGAAGGTGTTGCGACGACCGGTTGAATCCGCCTCTGAGCGATCGGCGATCGGACGCCACACTCAAGCGCAACCAGCTGAGGCAGGAAGGGGCCAAGGCGCAGCAGCGCACGAAGCTCACGCAGTTGACGGCGCCGGTGGCCGGCACGGTGCAGCAGTTGGCGGTGCACACGGCCGGTGGCGTGGCCACGGAAGCACAGCCTCTGTTGGTAATCGTGCCTCGCGATGCAGAGATGACGGCGGAGGTCACGATCGACAATAAGGACATTGGGTTCGTCAACGCTGGTCAAGACGCGGAGATCAAGCTGGAGACCTTCAACTTCACCAAGTACGGGACAGTGCCGGCGAAGGTGACATGGGTCACCGCCGACGCCGTGCAGGACGAGAAGCGAGGCGCGATCTTCCCGGCGACGTTGAAGTTGAGCAAAGCGAGCATCGATGTCGACGGCAAGGCGGTCGGGCTGACGCCAGGGATGAATGTGAACGCCGAGATCAAGACCGGGAAGCGCCGCGCGATTGAGTATGTGTTGGCGCCGCTGCAACGACAGGTCTCGGAAAGCTTGGGTGAGCGCTAAGCATTAGTGGCATCTATTGCTCTGCTCACTACTTCCAATTTCTCTCATTGAGTAAATCTTATATCGCGGCTCGTGCTCAGGCTGGCCCGCAGAGTGGGCCTCGCGGGTGAGTAAATATGATGCGTTGAGCACGCATTTCAAGGATGCGCATGAAACATCAATCGAAATATATTCAAAACCACCGCGACCGCTCAACTGTTGCTCGCAGCATTCCGGCAATGTCGTGGCGGGGGGCGTGTAGTCCACTTCTGCTTATTCCCCTTTCCATGCCATTTTTATCGGCGCTGTTTGCCCCTGCGGATGTGCTCGATGCCGTTCCCGTTGCCAGAGCCCTGACGGAATGGGTTCAGCAGCTGCTTCCGTTTGTCAATATGGGACAACACGCCGATTCAACGACATATCCGCAACCGGCGAGACTGACGCACAGCCTCAGCCTGCTCGCGTTCTTTGTGATGACGCTCGTGTTCACAGTCCTCAATCACATCAACTATCACACTTTGCTAGCCAAGCGCTTGGCGTTCGGGCCGTTGACGTTGCGTCAGCATCTGGTCATCTTGCTCGGGGCTTTCGTTTTCCTGGCTTCCATTTATGCCTTCGTGACGTTGCCAGGTGATCCTTCCTTCGCGAGAGGGGCGACGTCTGACAATCGAGTCGGTTTTGCCATTCTCACTGTTTGCTTGATATATCCAGGTGCGCTCTGCTGCGGAGCGCAACTCCTGAATATTCGTCTATTTTTTGATACGCACGCTCGTCGGAGAACTGAATCGTGAGCACACCTGACTACACCTTCATTAGTGTCTGGGGAGAGAAGCTTTCATCGGCAGACCTTTTCGATATCGGCAGTGCCGGATCAGCGGCTGGTAATTCGCTCTTCAACTCTCTGGGAGATATTGCGAGGAAGGTCGCTGAGGGCAGCCTCTCAGTAGCCGATGTACAGCCCGGCGTTGCCGGTGCAGCGCAGAGTTCAAGGCCAAGTGGTCGGCTGGGCAGCGCTTTCTCGTTAGCGAGACCACGTCTCGGCTGCTTCGTTCAACACGGCTTTGCCCGTTTTGACATGACGTGCCGACTCGACCGCCGAGTTCGGATCTATCATCCTTCTGCGCCTCGGGCGGCTCCACGCCGCCCCGGCCTCGGTCACGTATGAGCCGCCGGTATGGAACCCCGTCTTAAGGGAGAAGCGGATGTGGCAAGCCTCCACGCTCGCCGCACCGGTTATGACCCGGCTTGCACTAGCGCTAATCGAAGTTCTGAAGTCATGAACAGGTTAGAACACTCCCTCACAACCCTCCTTTTGTGCTGTCTTGCGGCATGCACCGCAGTGCCTAAGTACGTGGAGCCACCAGCAAACATACCAACGGCCCGCTTGAGAACCGACATGTTCGGGGGCAATCGCAACGAGAGCCGCAAGGTGTATTTCAAGGGCGGGGTCGATTGCGAAAAACCGTCCTCGCCGGGAGCAGGTGCCTACGGCCTGCTGTTCGACCTTAGAAAATCGAAAGGGCAGCCCACCAACTATGTTCGCATTGCGGCTGGCCATGTGATCCGCTTGTCCTACTTCGAGAGCGGAGCAGACCGAAGTTGCGACGTTACGGCCGACATGGTGCTTGAAGAAGGTGAGAGCTACACGCTGACGGGTGGGCGGGTATATCCCGAGGGGCTACAGGTGCTGGTGAGTGCCGGGGCTTGTCGCATTTCCGTGGTCAACGACCGCACGAACAAGCGGGTACCACTGCTCAAAGTCGACCGCCCGAACTCGACGCCGATCTGCAGGACCGGCGTTAGTGGCAAGGAACCCTGAGATCGGCCCACGAGCCTCGAGATGCAGCTTGACACCCCGATGTGCGAACGGTGCGAACCCCAGTTCGCAGCCGGACGCTAGCGAAGCGTTGCGGGTTTCCCCCCCGCATTGGGTACCAGAAGGAAGGACCCGCAAACTCTCCTATCAGTGCAAGCACCGGGGCAGCTGGTTGACTTCGAGACCCGGGGCGGCTTTGCGGCGTCAGGGGATTGCAGAATGGCGGTATGACCAAAATTTCGTCGGATCAAGCGGCGGCCCTTGCCGAGGCGTTCCTCAGAGCCAAGCGCGGAAAGTCGCCGATCGGCCCGCTTTCGTCCATCAAGCACTCGCCGGCGCCTTCCTTAGGACAGGCCGCGGGGGAGTATTGCGTGGAGTTTGCTTACGCGGGCCCGCCCGTCAAACGAAAGACGACTCCACCTCGTGATCACCCCACGGTCGTTTTCGTCAGTGACGAGACCGGCGAATGTCGGCTCATGTTCTGGATGTAGTGAAGAACTCGTTGCCGACGCCTGCTTGAGCATGCGAGCGTCGCGCCAGGGCCGGTCCAGCTTGCCCTTGCTGACTTCGGGCTGCGACTGCCGCTGCCGGCCCCCAACTTAGAACGGCTCTGCCGGTGGTCTCAGATGACGGACATGAGACCGTTTGCCGGAAGGAACTCGATGAGGGAGTCAAGAAGTTCCGGCTCCACATCCAACTGTACGCGGTAGCCGCCCTTGCGTAAGCGGCTCGGCATTCCACCTTGAACGGGCCGAGGTGTGGCTTCACGATGGTGTCCACCAAGAATTTTTAGGTGGACACCTATGGACTCCAAGCCGGTGCAGCGGCGCCGTCACAGCCGTGCACTGAAGACGCAGGTGCTGGTCGAGTGTGACCAGCCCGGAGCATCCGTGGCAGCAGTTTCGCAGTCACATGGTCTCAATGCCAACCTCGTGCACAAGTGGCGACGCCAGCAGCAGGCCAAGGCGCGGACCGAGCCGCAGCAGAGCGGTCAGGCGTCGCCCCCGGTACCTGCCGACGGCTTCGTGCCGTTGCAGCTCTCCGCGGTTGCAGTTCCAGTACCGCCCCCACCGACGGTCCCCGACATCCGCATCGAGCTACGACGCGGCGCGACCACGATGGTCATGAGCTGGCCCGCGGCTGCCGCTGTCGAGTGCGGCGCCTGGCTGCGCGAGTGGCTGAAGTGATCCGCATCGACGCGCTGTGGCTGGCCGTTCAGCCGATGGACATGCGTGCCGGAGCTGACCGCCTGCTGGCCCAGGTGGTCAAGGTCTTCGGCGCAGCGCAGGCCCATCACGGCTACTTGTTCGCGAACGCCCGCGCCAGTCGCCTCAAGCTGCTGGTGCACGATGGCTTTGGCGTGTGGTGCGCGGCGCGCAGACTGAACACGGGCGGCTTTGTCTGGCCGCGAGATCTGAGCGCCTCGGCGCCACCGCTGCAGCTGACGCAGCAGCAGTTCGACGCGCTGGTGGTCGGGCTGCCGTGGCAGCGCCTGGAGCAGCTGCGCGTGATCTCGCGGCTGTGGCCGGTGCAATGGCAACGGGACGTTGCCCTGGATTGCCTGCCACTTCCCGGCACGCGCACAATTGCCCTCCATGGTCGACGTCCACCAGCTCAAGCCCGAAGACCTGCAGGGTCTGGACGCCGGGACGGCGACGCAGATCGCGGCACTGATGCGGCAGCGCATCGAGGCGATGAACGCCGAGCATGCCAGGCAGATCGCCGAGCGCGACGAGGCCATCAAGTACAAGGACGCCAAGCTACAGAAGGTTAGCTTCGAGCTGGCGCGGCTGAAGGCGTGGAAGTTTGGCGCCAAGACCGAGGCGATGAACGCCGAGCAGCGTCGCCTGTTCGAGGAGACCGTGACCGAGGACGAGGCCGACCTGCAGGCGCAGCTGGATGCATTGCACCACGCACCCGCACCTGACGCCACCGAGCCCGCTGACAAGCACCGTCCCCGCCGCCTCCCGCTGCCGGATCACCTGCGCCGGGTTGAGCACCGCCACGAGCCTGACGACACGAACTGCCCCGCGCCCGGCTGCGGCCGGCCGATGGTTCGCATCGGCGAGGACGTCAGGGAGCGGCTGGACATCGTGCCGGCCGAGTTCTTCGTGCACCGGCACGTGCGCGGCAAATGGGCATGCAAGTGCTGTCAGATCCTGGTGCAGCAACCGGTGGAGCCGCAGATCATCGACAAGGGCATGCCGGCCCCCGGCCTGCTGGCGCACACCCTGGTCAGCCGCTTCGTCGACCACCTGCCGTACTATCGGCAGCAGGAGATCAGCGCTCGCTGCGGTGTTCACACCCCCCGAGCGACCCTTGCGGCGTGGTCCGGTGCGGCGGGTGCCGGCTTGGAGCCGCTGTTCGAGGCGCGCAAGGCGTTCGTGCTCGGCTGCCGGGTGCTGCACGCCGACGAGACGCCGGTGGCGATGCTCGATCCGGGCGCCGGCAAGACCAAGCGGGCCTACGTCTGGGGCTACGCACGCAGCGAGTTCGACGCGCAGCCGGGCGTCGTCTACGACTTCTGCGTGGGCCGCGGCAGCAAATACCCGGTGGCGTTCCTCAAGGACTGGAACGGTACCCTCGTGTGCGACGACTACAAGGGCTACGAGACGCTGTTCAAGCTGCAGGGCCGCACCGAGGCCGGCTGCCTGGTGCACGCACGGCGCAAGTTCGACGAGTTGATCAAGCACGGCCACAGCGAGGTGGCCGCCGAGGCGATCCGGCGCATGGCTTGGATCTTCAAGCTCGAGAAGGACGCCCGGGATTGCAACGCCCAGGAACGGCTGGCGGTTCGCCAGAGCCAGACGCAACTGCACTGGGACGAGCTGCACGCCTGGCTGCAGCGCGAGCGCCAGCGGGTGCCGGATGGCAGCGGCATTGCGGGCGCCATCGATTACAGCCTGAACCGCTGGGCGGTGCTGGGCCGCTTCCTCCGCGACGGCGAGGTCAGCAGCCACAACAATCACCTGGAGAACCTGCTGCGGCCCTGGGCCATGGGGCGCAAGGCCTGGCTCTTCGCCGGCAGCGAGTTGGACGGTCAGCGCGCGGCCATCGTGATGAGTCTCGTGCAGTCGGCCAAGCTGAAGGGGCACGACCCGTGGGCTTACCTCAAGGACGTGCTCACTCGGTTGCCCACACATCCGAACCAGACGATCGAGGAGTTGCTGCCACACAATTGGGGTCTGCAACCTCTGAGCAAGCACGATGGGAAGCAATCTTGATACTCGCCTCCTTGGTACATGGCGGTCCGACAAGAACTTAACTTTGTCGCAATGGATCTTCTCCAGCGACTCGACTGAAGCGTGGCGGGCATCCTTGGAGGCCTCCCTCGGAAAGCTACTCGTTCGCTATACGGCGGAAACGGTGCACACCGAGTTTGATGGTGACCAGACCGCGTGTTCCTACCGCGTGATTGCCTCCAATTCGGATTCCGTCGTCATCGTCTGCAGGACCGAAGATCGCGACGAAGAACGTCACTTGCACTTCCTCGACCCCGAAACATATTGGGTCTCGATTGGTGCCAACAAAGAGTACTTCCGTCGAGAGGTTCTGTGACGTCCGATGGCCATCTGGAAGTCAAGAGGCCTTCGCCAGCCGCTTACGCCCTTGGGATGTAATTCGATTCCCTTGATTCGATTCACGCCCGGAGCGGAGGCCAACAACTCCCAGAGGCGCCTTGCCTCCTCCGGCGAGGCCGCAAGCCCGGATTCACGTCAGAAGACGTAGGTAGAGATGCATGGTGAAGAGGCGGCGTAGTGTGTGCTCGACGGTTAGCTATCCCATCCATCGAGATCCTGCCATGTCTCCAGTCGGGCCGTTTGGCGCGTCTCCGGCTTTGTCGGCAAGCTTCGGTTCGAGGCGCTTCAACTGATGCTTAGGCTGGTCCTTGCGTCACCGTAGTTCGAACTGTACGCAAAACCGGCCCAAAGTGTTCACGCGCCAAAACCGCAGCAGCCCCTGCCATCCCGCGCAAGCCCTCGCCGGCCCGGCACAACCCGCTAATTCCCGCTGCGGCTCGCCACGCCTGCGGTGCCCTTCACGTTGAGCCGGCCGGCGACAACGGCCAGCGCGTCCATCCACCGGCGCCAGGCCATGTTCATCATTGCTTGATCCGAATGAGTCGAACCGGGTGACGCTTGGTGACCGTCATTCCGTATTACTGCGTTACCCGCAGGCGCAGCGGATAAATAGGAAAGACCGTCACCATGCGTCACCACCATCAATCCGCGGGGCTGTAGCCGCGGCAGCCGTACTGCGACGGTTTCAGGCTCAGGCCTTTGAAGGCTCGGGTGCCGCCGTGCAGCCGGGTCGGCTCAAAGACAAGCGGGCCGGGAGGAGGTGCGCTTCCTTCTCGGCTGTGCTCACCTGCGAATTGAAAGCAGCGGATCCTGGTTGTTCACCTGCGCGGTGGACAACGTTGTGAACGGGCGGTGTACACGCTTCGCCGCCAGGCCGCTACAAGCGGTCCCGACCTCAACGCTGCATGTTTTAGCAGGCGCGCCCTGTGAGATTCGGCCTTGCTCGGCCTCTTTGCGCGCCGTTATCGTCCTCTCCCACATCAATAGCGCATCGAAGAAGTGGCGCAACCACATGGGAGATCAGCTTGTGAGCACACGTCCTAAGACCATCCAGATCTATCTACCCGGCGGCGACCCAAGGGGCATTCGCGTGGCCCAACTCACGACCGGCATCGTTCATGTTGTCGAGGTGCCGCGGAGTCGTAAGCTTCCCCTCGACGTAGACACCTGAATCTGGAGAATGCGGCCTCGAATAGGAAGACGAGGACCGATGAGAAAGAGCAAGTTCAGCGAGAGCCAGATCGTGGCGATCCTGAAGGAAAGCGAGGCGGGCGTCGCGGTGGCCGAGCTATGCCGCAAGCACGGAGTCAGCGCCGCGACGTACTACAGCTGGAAGAGCAAGTACGCGGGAGCAACGGTCAGCGATCTGACGCGCATGCGCGAGTTGGAAGTCGAGAACGCAAAGCTCAAGCGCATGTACGCGGAGCAGGCGCTGGAGATCGCGGCGATGAAGGACGTGCTGTCGCGAAAGTGGTGACGCCGTCTGCGAAGCGGCAGGTGGTGCAAGTCATGACCGACGAGCACCACGTGCCGGTCAAACAGGCCTGCGCACTGGTGGGCCTGTCGCGGGCGGCGTACTACCGCAAGCCTGTCCACGGTCCGATGCGCGACGGGGAGGTGATTCAGGCGCTGAACGACGTTGTCGGGCGCAATGGCCGCTGGGGCTTCTGGAAGTGCTACCAGCGGCTGCGCCTGGATGGGCGGGCGTGGAACCACAAGAGGGTATGGCGCGTGTACTCATCCCCCTGCACGCAAGCCACTGCCGCCGCACCTGCCGCGCGAGACGGTCCGCCACGAGCCGGCCTGCAGCTGCAGCGAGTGCGGCGTAGAGCTGCGCTACGTCGGCGAGGACGTGGCCGAGGTGCTGGAGCTGGTGCCGCAGCGCTTCAAGGTCGGGCGGCATGTGCGGCCGAAGTACTCCTGCCCGCGGTGCCAGACCCTGGTCCAGATGCCGGCACCGAGTCGCCCGATCGCTCGCGGCCTGGCCGGCGTGAACCTGCTGGCACACGTGCTGGTCAGCAAGTTCGCTGACCACCTCCCCCTGTACCGGCAGAGCGAGATCTACGCCCGCGAGGGCGTGGAGCTGGAGCGCTCGACGTTGGCCGACTGGGTCGGCAGCGCCTCGCGCCTGCTGGAGCCGTTGATGGACGCGCTGCAGCAGTACGTACTCAGCGCCGAGAAGCTGCACGCCGACGACACCTCGGTGGCCGTGCTCGCGCCGGGCAAGGGACGCACGAAGACCGGGCGGCTGTGGGCCTACGTGCGGGACGAGCGACCGATGGGCAGCCAGGCACCACCCGCGGTGTGGTTCCAATACTCGCCCGACCGCAAGGGCGAGCGGCCACAAGAGCACCTGAAGCGCTTCAACGGCATCCTGCAGGCCGACGGCTATGCGGGCTTCGAGGCACTGTGTGAGCAAGGCCGGGTGGTCGAGGCAGCCTGCTGGGCGCATGCGCGGCGCAAGTTCTTCGACCTACACCAGGCGACGAAGTCGCCGCAGGCCCACGAGGCATTGCGGCGCATCGGCGAGCTGTATGAGGTCGAGCGGCACATTCGTGGCCGCCCGCCCGAGGAAAGGTGGCGCGTGCGGCAGGAGCATGCCGTGCCGAAGCTGCAGGCGCTGCGGGGATGGCTGGACGGAGTGCTGGCCGGCACCTCATCGAAGTCAGAACTCGCCCGGGCGATTCGCTGCTCGCTGGGTCGCTGGCCTGCGCTGGTGCGCTACGCGCAGGACGGGCGGGTGGAGATCGATAACAACGCGGCCGAGCGCGAAATCCGCGCCGTGGCCCTAGGCAGGAAAAACTGGTTATTCGCCGGATCGGACGCGGGCGGTGAGCGCGCCGCAACGCTTTATAGTCTCATCGGAACGGCCAAACTGAACGGGCTGGATCCGCAGGCGTACCTCGCGCATGTGCTGGAACACATCGGCGAGCACCGCGTAGACCGTGTGGCGGAGCTGCTGCCGTGGAACGTCGCGAGCCTGCTGGACCGCGGCGCCGTCGAGGAACTGCAGGCGGCCTGATGTCAAGGCGTGAGCCGGCGACGCTTACCGTGTACTGCGAGATGGGATTGAACCTGCCGCGGCGAACGAAAAAGCGTGTGCCACAGCGAGAGCGCGTGCCGCTGCAGGCGGGCCAGTACATCAATCAAGGCTGGGCGCTGGACTTTATGCACGACGCCCTGTACGACGGCAGACGCTTCAGGACACTGAACGTCATCGACGAGGCCAACCGAGAGGCGCTGGCCATCGAGGTCGGCACCTCTATTCCGGCCAGGCGGCTGATTCGCACGCTCAGCCGCTTGATGGAGTGGTACGGCACGCCAGACTCGATTCGCTTGGATAACGGGCCGGAGATGACCTCCCAGGCGTTCACCGAGTGGGCTGCTGTCAAGGGTATCGCGCTGCGCTTCATCGAGCCCGGCGAGCCCAATCAGAATGCCTACATCGAGCGCTTCAACCGCACGTACCGCACCGAGGTACTCGACGCCTACCTGTTCAGGTCCATCGAGCAGGTGCAGCACATTACCGAGGAATGGCTGCTCGAATACAACGAGCGCCGACCTCACGATGCCCTGGGAGGGCTGCCGCCGCGGCAGTTCCTGCCCAGGATCACAACCGCCGCAGACTCTAGTTCTGGAATGTCTACTTGACGGGGGAGCTTACGCAACCGCTGCGTACCAGTCATCGGCGGCGGCACGTCGAACGGCGGCAACGGGTCGGGACGCGACGGCCACTCTTTTCGCAAACTAAGCATCAGCCGGCACGTTCCTGTTTTTCGTTTGTCCTTGCTACAGCAAGCGGGGTGGAAAACCGCTCTCTGCGGCCTTCGCGTAAGTCCGCGTCACCAAACGACTTCTGCGTAGGCCAGACCGAAAAAGTTGCCCTACTTTTTAGAGAAGAGAGAGGAAAAGAGAGTCCAACCGGGCCAAAAACGGCGGGGAAGGGCGAAGGCGTGGCCTACGCAGAATGGCCCGGAACCGCGCGCCGCTGCGGAACGCCCAAAGCAAAACGCCCAACCGAGAGGGTTGGGCGTTGTGTTCTGGTGCAGGAGAAGGAGGCTACGGCGAACTTTCCTCTCAAGCTCCTGCGGGTTCCCGCGGGCCGCCGAGGGGCGCGCAGCGACTGGGGCGCGAGTGGCTGGTGGTGCAGTCCAACGCCAGTGCAAACCGTCCTTTGCAGCTCGCGCGGGCGCCTGCGATGATAGAAGTGTATGCAAGCAATGCCGAACCATGCCCAAGAGGAAACCAAACCGTGACCCTGATCACTCCTCCTGCGCTGCCAGCTGCTGATTGACCGCGGCCTTGCTCTTAATGACCTTGAGCACCAGGTTGTCGAGCGCAGCCACTTCCAACAGGTAGCCGGGACGCTTCGGATGTGGGGTAATCACGCCCCACACGTACATGCGCAGGTAGTGCCCGCGCGCAGTCGCCTTTTCAAGCCGTTGCCTCATCAATGCCCCACCGCGGAATCGGTCCACCCGGGACAGCGGCAGTTCAATCGTCAAGGTGCGGGCCTCCTGGTTCAACTCAAATCGCTCGCAGGCGTCGATGAAGTTGATGTAGGCGAACTTTGGCTTGTCTTGCGGCCACAGCTTCACGCGGGCGCCGCCACATACGACACGGGCCCCGTTTTCGTGGGGCTCGACCAGCCGGATCGGGAGGACGGCTTGGTAGTAGGTAACACGCTCCCCCTTGTTGAGAGTGATGTGCTCCTGCTTTCTCGCCTCGACGTCAAGCTGGGCCCAGCAATCAATGAAGCGCTCCAGTTTGGAGGTCGTCGTAACGCCACCATGGTCCCGAGGACCCCGCTGGTGGCCGGGTTCTTCCTCCGACTCCGGTTTTTCGATTGAATTCGGCACCGGCGCGCTGACACTGCCACTCGGCGTGTCAAACTCTGGCGGATCGAAGAAATCGACGAAGTCGCTGCCCTTGGCCCGGGGCGTGCGCCCGTGCGGCTCCTGCGGATCGACAGGCTCTGCCTTCTGCCGCTTGCGCTCGCCAACGACCCACACGCAGTCATCGAGATGCGGGTGATTGTTCAGCGCTCGATAGTGAGGCTGCACATAGCGCTCCGTCTCCTCGACAACCTTGTCGTAGTTGACGCCGCTGACAAGCACCTGAGGTTTGCGTGAGATCCGACACCGCACGTCGGAGCACCGGAAGGTGAATCGCCGCCGGCTTTCCAACGGGAGCGCGATGAACTCCTCCCTCGCCTCGTAGATGTCCACGACCCGGTCCAGCTCTTCGCAATAGGCTTCCAGAATCTGCACGTCGCCTCCCTTGGCGAGAACACTGGATAAATATACACGGTCGAGCCTCCGACTTGCGCGGCTGCCTCAGCGTCGCGGCGCTGACATACCCGCTCGGCGACGCGGGGCGCCCGTCGTTAGATCGTGTGACCGGTGGCTGGTAGAAGGATGCCGGGGGGAACGCCGTATCAAGAGTCGGCTCGCGATGCGGACGAATACAAACAGGAGCGTCGGGCGGGGTGAGAGGCAGAGCCGATCTGTACGTGGCGCCCGCCCTCTCGACTCGGCCTAAGGGGGGCCGCGCCCCGAGCAGACGCCGCCTACTTGTTTACAGTGGCTCGGCCGGTGCTTCCAAAAGCAGGTCGCCCGTCTCCGCAGGGCACTTCCCCTCGCTGTGGCAGCGGCGCAGCAAGCGGTCCCGGCACATCATGATGCCTTGCGCATCCGACCGGTCTACCTCACCGTGTTCTTCGATGTGTCGCGTGACCTGCTCCTCCCATTCGAGAAACTCTTCGGACTCCGGTTTTAACGGCAGCGGCTTGATGCCGTTGATTTTCCTTCCCGGTAGCTTCGCCATCGTTGGTCCTCTCACTGTGCGTTGGTTGATGTGGGACATGATGGCTCTCGTTCCCCAAAAGGTGTCGCAGACCGGCCTCGTCCTAGCGGACGGGGCGATCGGAAGCCGGAAGGCAGTTAAGGAGCTGCGCAAGCGAGCAGTTATTTCGGGTACTCAATCGCGCCCAGCTGGACCTTCGCCCCAGAAAGTAAACCTTCATCTTGCACCTGGACGGATACCCTTCTCCAGCCTTGTCCGGCTCATCCAGCAGCCTTCGGAGAATGCCGCGGCGAGTTGCCGTAGCGGGCTCGCGCTCTGGATTTCTTGTTGGTGATGCGTGCTGCGTTTGCGCATTCGCGGCACCAATGGCCCTGCCGGATGGTTGACAAGGCCGCGTGCCACATGTGACCCCGGTGGCACACCCACGTCAGCTTGGTTGCCGCGTTGACGTAGGTGTCCGACAAGCACTGCCCACCCCGAGCGCGCGCTGCTTCGTGCGCGGCTTCGATGCCGAGGCGTTTGCTTTCCTTGCTGCACTCGTAACACCACGAGCCGTTGACGATATTGCCGCCAGCGGCCTCCCATCGATGAGCTTGGCCGCAGCGGAATCGGTATCGACCCCGGGTTCCGATGTAGGCGGCGCTCTCGCAGCAGCCTCCCTTGGCGGCGGCGATGGTCTGTAGGCGCTCAAGCCCATCAGGCAGCCGGTAGGAAAGCCGCCTGTCCTCCAGCGCGCACAGGCGGCACCAGCTACCGCGTATGACTTCACCGCCGACCGCATCCCATTTGTGCCCTGCCGAGCAACGGAATCGGTAGCGCTGATGCCACCCCTCGTAGCGCTTGCTGAGGCAGCGCCCACCTTTGTCGGCTGCAGCCCGTTTCAACCGGTCCAGACCGTCATGCAACCGCTTTCCGGCATTCGCTGCCGCTTTCACACACTCCGGGCACCGGAGCAAGCCTTCCTTCTTCAACCCATGCCGAGGGGCGCGCAGCCATTCGTGGCCACAGGAGCAACTGAACCTGTAGGGCGTCATGACCCCTTCCCACTTGGAGGAAAGGCACACCACGCCGTCACGTACGGCCGCGCGGCGCAGTTCCTCGAGCTGGGCGTCGGCGTGGCATTGCAGACACCTCGCGATCTGCCGAAGAACGCCCGAAGGAAGAGCGGGTACAACGTGACCGTTGCTGCAAACAAAACGGTGGGGGACGTGCCACCCTGACCATGCTTCATCGAGGCAGATCCAGCCCATCTCGTTCGCGCTCGTCCGCAGCTTCTTGCTGCGATCCAATACGGGATGAGGCTGCCGCAGCGAGCCCACCGGTGCGCGCTGCTTTTTGGCCGTCTTGCTTGGCTGCGTCATGCTCGTGTCCGGACTGCTCCGGTAGGTCTGCCCAAACGATGGCGGTGCTGAGCGGGACAAAGCCGTCACTCGGCGTCGGGGGGCGATTGATCCAGGCACATGGTCTTCTTCAGGATGCGAGCCGGCTTGCTGCGTTTCGCCTGCATACGCTCTTGCCACGCCTCCTGCTCGCACTGGCGGCACCACGCGCCCGCAAACACCTGCTTGGTCACCGCCATCCATTCGTGGCCGCGGGCACAGCGCCAGCGGTAGCGCCTGGCGCCGATGTACTGCTCCGACAAGCAAGTGCCCCCGCGAGCCCGAGCCAAATCCTGCATCGCAGCAAACAGGTGCTCCTTGCGGTGGTCCAGGTGCTCGCGCTGCGTCTGCTGGTCGGACGCGGTTCGCTGCGGGGGGCGGCGCTTCCTGGGCGCTGGCACGCCCTCTGGGCCAGGCTGGAGCCTGAGGTCCCGGCACACCGCGCACCAGTTGCCCTTCAGCACCGATTTGCCGTCCGCCGTCCACGCGTGGCCATGGTGGCATTGGAAGCGGTAGGGCGCCCGCATTCCGAGGTATTCGTCACTGAGGCATTTGCCCATCCGCTCCAGCGCCACTTCGCGCAGTCTGTCTAAGTTCTCGTGGTTGTACTTTGCCGCTCTCATGCACCGCGAGCAGTGGGGGCGTGTAGCACAGTTGTCGCCGCGTCGCAGCCATTCGTGGCCATGAGCGCAACGGAAGCGGTACTTGTGCTCGCAGCCCAGCCACTGCGTGTCCAGGCACCTGTTGCCGGCGGCCTGGGCCGCGCGGTGTATGGCCGCCATACGATCCGGCGCGTCGGGGCGTTGGCTTGCTTTCGTCATGAGGCACAGTCTTCCGGGAACAAGGGGTTGCGGTGACCTGCTGTCGCAGAGCCGAGCCAGGAAGGTGGCCCGCTCAGTCGCCTGCGACCTGCATCCTGGTGATGGCTTGTTATTCCCGCACGTGTCGTCTCAATCCGGCAATCGCCACCAATATGGTCGCGCGACGTGAAACTCCTCTAGTTTCAAGTCCTGCGGTAACTGCTCAACATAATCATAATCGCCGAATTCGTCGGGAATATCAAATCCTGCGCCGCAGTCGCCGTCCAGAAGAAGAACGCCGGCAGTAATCAGCTGCTTCCGAGAGGCTTTCACAACGTCCTCTACGGTCATGCCTGGTTCAAAAATCCCTCGGTACTTCCCCCCGTACGGCTTCCGGCACCACATCCGTTTGACGATGAGCCCTTGATCTACCACCACGACCAGGGCGCCATCCCAGAAATAGTATCTGCTCAACCCGTACCCTGCCGGCTCTGCCTCCAACGTCAAGAACCCCTCCGCTCTAGCTTCCTCTATTGCTGGCAGCAGGCATTCGCCGATTCGCACACCCCCGATTGACTCTCCGGAGATGATCTCTGCGTTTATATCCATTTCAGTTCACCAATACGCCATCAACATAGACAGGAGAATCGTTGATCAGGTCGTAGTTCTTAAATGGACCATGAGCAATACGACCAAGCACCGTTTTCTCGCTCTGGCTATCAATTCTCAGCACCTTCCAGTAATCGACTCCGTGCAACTTCCCGTCAGGATTGTAGTCAAGCCGATATTCTGTGCCGCTCTTGGTCGTTCTAGTGTAGTAGACGTGCTGCGTCTTTGGGGTACCTTGGAAGGGGTAACTCTTCACCCAGCCTTTTGACTGCAAATGCGCGTCCACATCGTTCGGCGTTTGACCGGTAAGACGGTCAACCCATCGACGAGCAATAGCGTCGGCACGCTTGAAGGCCTTCGACCTGGTGGGACAACCAGAAAGTCCCATCGGATCGATCCAAGTCGCCGGATTGGAAACGTACCGGTGTGTGGCAATCCCCCCAGCAGGCCCCAGTGGGTCGAGGCTGGCGTACTGTCCTGATGATGGATCGTAATATCGGTTCAGGTTGTAAAACAGCCCGGACTCTTCATCCTCCCACTGATTCGCAAACCGCAGCTCCACGTCGATCGCCGGATCATTCGCCGCCGGCCGGTAGCTCTCGGCGAACTGTGATGAGAACGCAGTGTCGTTGTCCTTGACATGACTGCGACCCAGGTGCCCCCAGGTCTTCAGCTGCCCGGTCCACAGCAGGTCACCGTGGTTGTCCAGCAGTTCACGCGGTGAGCCGTTGAGGTCGCTGACGACGTGGACCAGCTGCGTCTGCCCGCCGCGGGCCTGAAGCACCGCCAGGGGCGCGAAGGTGCCGGGCTCGAAATGCCACTCCTGCACTTCTTCAGTGCTGCGAGCCACTGGTGCCTCTGTGCTGCCGTCGGCATACACCTTCCACTGTGCCGCTACCGTCGCGCCGTCCCAAAGGTATTCAGCTTCCCGCAGCGTTCGCCTGCCGCGACCGGTGTTGGGCGGGGAAACGCTCTCACAACGTTTGCCGCGCCGACGCCCGAAGACATCGTAGACATAGCGCCAGCGCTGTCCATCGGGCGTCGTGATCGTCACCAATCGGTCGAAGGCGTCCCACTGGAACTGCCAAGTCCGCGGCCTGAAGCCCTTGCGTTGTTCCGTGCGGCGGATCATTCGTCCGCAGGCGTCCCATTCGTATCGATGCGGCCCTGCCTGCGTCACCGTGTCGGCGGCGTACCGCAGCGGGGTGCGATCCTGTTCGGCGAGGTTGCCGAGCGGGTCGTATCGGAATTCCTCTCGCGACAGGCTCTGCGACGCCCGCAGGGTCGACGGGCCGTCGGATAGCCGATGCTGTCCCACCACCTCCTGGTGGGCCGGGTCGTACTCGGCCACCCGGATCTGGTCGCGCGCGTCTAGCTGCCATCGAACGCTGCCGAAACGGCCGTCGTCGATTCCGGTCAGGCGGTCGTGCTGCCAGTGGTAGCGGCGGACGACGGTGTCGGCTACCGCCGTCGTACCCGCGACGCGTTGCTGCTGGATGCGACCCAGCTTGTCGTGCGTCTGCTGCAACAGGAAGCGCGGTCCACCATGGCTCGGCTTCCCGATGTGCTGCTTCAGCGGTGCACTCGACCGCTGCACCTCCCTGCCCAGCACGTCGCGATCGAAATAGACCGTCCCGTGGGCGGTATGCAGCTCCTTCAGCAGGCCCAGCGCGTCGTGTTCATAGCGGGTTTCGCCGAGCGGCCCGTGCCGCGCGACCAGGCGGCCGTGATCGTCATAGCGATACTGCACACGTCGGCATTCGCCGTCTTCGCCGCACCGATGCGCCTCCTCGACGAGCCGATCGGCCTCGTCGTATGTCAGGCTCAAGGAACTCTCAAGCACGTCCTCGCGCCACACCTGGGCCTCGGCGAGGCGGTCGCGCTCGTCGTAGCGGTACTCGTTGCGCACACCCGGGCCCCCAATACGGCACAGGTGACCGGCTTCATCCCATTCGTAGCGCAGCTCGACGCCGTCCGGTGCCACTCGGCTCACCGGTCGGCCGACAACGTCGTGCCGCCAGAGGGTGCGTCGCCCGGCGTAGTCGATTTGCTCGAACAGTCGGCCTGCGGCGTCATAGCGCCACCGCCAGCGTTGCCCGCGTGCGTTGGTCAACTCCACCAGCCGGGCCTGGCGGCCGTAGCGGTAGTGGGTGGTGAAGCCGAGTGCGTCCGTGTGAGCGGTGAGCAGGTCGAACGCGCCCCAGTGCCACTGCTGGGCATGACCGAGGGGGTCGACCCGCTCCGCCAGCATCCCTTCACGCGTGTAGCGTTGATGAATGACCGCGCCGTCCGCGAAGACCACCCGTGCAGGCTGGAGGTGACCGTCAAGGCGGGGAGCGTCGTCGTCTTCGGGCGCTGGGTCGAACTCGTAGTGTGTCGTCGCGCCTGCCGCATCGGTCTGCCAGTCCATTCGCCCGAGGCGATCCTGACGCCAACTGGTGTGGCCTCCGTTGGTTACCGTGCGACCGCAGGGGCGGCGATGCTCGTCGTAGTGGTGCTGCACCACGCCGCCATCGGGCAGGTGCTCATACCGCAGCCACCCGCGTGCGTCGTACTCGTAGCGCACCGTGCCGCCATCGTGGCTTGTCTCTGCGCTCAACCGGCCGGCATCGTCGTAGCCCTGGCAGGCCACGCGGCCATGCACGTCGGTGACCTGCATCAGCCGCCCTTCGGCGTCGTATTCCAGCTTGCTCGGGCGCCCTCGATGGTCAACGACGCTGGTCAGCCGGCCTGCTTCGTCGTACTCGTATCGCGTGACCCGGCCCAAGGCATCAGTTCGGCTCAGCACGCGATGGTGGCGGTCCCATCCGGTCAGCGTTGAGTTGCCCAGCGCATCGCGCATGCAGGTCACCAGCCCCTCGTCGTTGTACTCGTAGGTTGTGCAGGTCGGCTCTTCGTCGGGTTCCGTTGGCTCCCACTCCCACACCTGAGTCACCTGGCCCTGAACGTCATACACGAAGCGGGCGCTCAGCACGTCACCGGGCGTCAGCACCTCCACGACCCGATCGCCGTCATAGGTCAACTGGACGCGCGTCTCGCTGTCGTCGTTCCAGCCGACGATCCGATGTTCGTCGTCGTACTGGTAGGCGAACCGGCCGCTGTTCAAGCTGGCGGCGCGAATCAGTCGGCCTTGTTCGTCGTGCCGGTAGCGCACCAGCTCGACCGCGACACGATCGGGCTCGTGAAGCCAGGCGCTTTGCAGACAGCCGCGCTCCCACATCAGCTCGACATGCCAGCCGTCGCTATGCCGGATGGCGGTGAGCCGCTCTTCGGCGGGGACGGACACGTCGGGCTGGTAGACGAATTCGCACCGGTTGCCGCTGGCGTCGCTGTAGCCGCTCAGGCGCGCCCGCAAGCCTCGCCACTCGAAATGCGTGCGCAAGCCGCTGTCATGGTCATGCAAAACCGGCTCCCCCCGCGTGCCGCGCAGGATGAGTTGCGGCGCGCGAAGGTGCTCGGCTTCGAGCAATTCATCCGGCGTGTCGAAGGTGTAGACCACGCCGTCGTCGGCGTGATAGTCGATCGTCGTGCTGTCCTCATCCGTGCGGCGCAGGCTCACGCTCCAACTGTCGAGCCAGCGGGGGCCGAACAGCCCCGACGGCGGCTCGCCAGCGAACGCTCGCCGGCTTGCATAGTCGCGCCGCAACTCCAGCGGCAGCACGCCGGGGATGTGGATGTCGGTGCGCCAGTCCACGAATTCGCCAGTGGCCACGTCCACGGGGTCGCCGGCCCGGGTGCAATTGACGGGTGACCGGCCGCAAGCTTGCGCCGACCGGGTCCTGTTGCCCAGGGCCGCCGCCACCTTCCCCATCGGAAGAAAGCCGATCCAATCCGCTGCCACACGAGCCCACACCGGGATATCGGGGGCCGGCTGCGCGCACGCGGCCGTCGTCTGGTCCACGAAGACGCTGTCGCGCCCCTGATCGACCACGGCGCCGCACAGCAGCTTGTGCCCCACGCGTGCCATCGGCAAGCCGTTGACGAAGATCGTCTCGCTGCCTTCGACGATCGGCTGCGGGCTGCTTTCCTTGCTGCAAGCGGCCACATCGGTCATGCGGGCCGCCGGCCGCCCTTCGATGAACACGTCGGAGGAGCCTTTGATGATGGGTCCTGTCCGTGTTCCCATCTTCGCGGCAGCGGCACCGATCGCGCCGCCGACCAGTCCGCCAACGAATCCCCCTGCTGCAGCCGCACCGATGAGGGCCACGGCGGCTGCGCCGCCAGTGGCGACGATCAAGGCGCCTACCGCAACTGCCGCCAGCGCGCCGACCACGACACTGGCAAGGAAGCCAGCGAACGCGTGCGAGTGCGCCACCTGGTCGCCCACAGTAGCCGGGTGCGGTCCGCCGCCTCCGATGCGGCGCATGCCGAACGCCTCCATGGCGTCCGCGGCCAACTCGTCGGCATGGGTCTTCTCCGCCACCCAGGCGCCCGCATAGCCCCCACCGATCGCAGCACCGTAGGCGGCGAGTCCCACCCATCCGCCCTTTGCGGCGATGCCCGCCCCAACGGCCATCGAGCCATAGTGAGAGACGGTGGCGATCTGCTCACCGCGCTCCAGCGCTTTGTCGTCCCCCACCTCGGTGCGGGCCTGCTGCTGTACTTGCGCGATGCGCTGCTCGGCGGTCATCTCCATGTCGGCGGGCTTTCTGTCGAAAAGAAGGGAGACTCAAGCTGCAGAGCTGGCGGCCGACCCGGCGTCTTCCGGCGCAGCAAACCGGAACGAGTGCAGGATGCGTTTCGCTTCCGCGACCTGGGCTTCGCTCATGCGACCGCCGAACGACGCGGCAAGGTTGAGCAAGGTTTGACCGTCGGCAACGCAGAGCAGGACTTGGTGCACGGGGCCGGCGTCGTCGGTCTCCCACGAGAACTCGAGTTGGCGCGCCGCCCGGCCATCGACTTCCAGGCTGACCTCGTCGATCAGCTCCCAGCCCTTCAGCTGCTGCGCCAGCTTGTGGGACTGCTGCTGCGTGTAGTCGTTCAGGGTGGTCTGGAACGGGAGCCGGTCACGGTTGACGGTGACGCTCAGACCCGGCACACCGGGGCCTTGCGCCGTGAAGACGTTGACGGTGCGGTTGTGCCACTCCCCGGGAATGTCGAGCGAGCCTTCGCCGATGTTTTGCATGATGATGGGTGTCTGCGGTTCGGTACAGGGACAGCCGTCGGCAGAGCCGGCCGAGGCTGACGACGAAGTAGATGGGAGCCGCCCCGGCTCAGCCGGGCGGGTTTAGATGCAGCTTTGAGCCTTTGACGGTGTGATCGTCCGTCGCCACCGAGCGGATCACCTTGCCCTGGATGTCGATGTTGCCGTCCTTGTCCATCACGATGGTGCTGGCGCCACAGCGCAAGGTGATCTTCGTCGCCGCCACGATCTCGATTTCGTCGTCCAGCGATTCCACCTTGATGTGCTGCTTGACCTTCGTCTCCTGGTAGCCCTTGGTGACGTCGATGGTCTGCATTGGACCGTTCACGATGGTGGCCTTGTTGTGCTGGACCGTCGTGACCATGTCCTTCTGCGAGTGGATGTTGATCAACTCGTGGCCGGCGCGATCGTGGATCACGATCTCGCAGAAACCGTTGCCGCCGGGCGTGGAGCGAGACTGGATGCCGGTCTGGTGCGCCGCTTCCGGATAACCCCAGGCCGGCTGGTTATGCTCATTGAACAGGCAAGAAGTGATCAGCGGCCTGTCCGGATTCCCATCCAGAAAAATCACCAGCACCTCCTGGCCGATGCGCGGGATGCCGATGAAGCCGTAGCCGTCGCCGGTCCAGGCCGACGAGACGCGGATCCAGGCCGACGATTTCTCGTCGTAATTCCCCACGCGGTCCCAGTGAAACTGCACCTTCACACGACCGTATTGGTCGGTGTAGATCTCCTCCCCCTTCGGACCGACGACGATGGCGGTTTGCGCGTCGATCTTGGGCTGGTAGCTGTTGAAACCCAGCCCCGGGCGCCAGGGGATCTTTTTGCGCAAGCACACAAAACGGTTGGAGTACTCCGATGGTGTACCCCGGGCCTGTTCATAGTTGTTCTGGGCCGTATGCTGCGCCTGGATGATGAAGAACTCCTGATCCGGATCGGAGCTGCCCAGCAAGTCCGTGTCGAAATGCCCCGTCAGGCGGAACCAGCGCCCCGCCTGCGCGGTGCGATCGTTGCCACTGGCCTGGAAGTGCTTGGCTGCCGCTTCGATTTCTTCCATGCGTCGGCGCACATGCGCTTGCCCTTGGTCCTGGGTGGCAAAGCCGTAGGCGCCGGTGTACTCGTACACCTCCAACGGAGGCACCTGGCCTTGCTTGTTGACTGTGGGGACCTCGGCGAACTTGGGCCGCGGGTCCTTGAAGTCGAAGGAGCTGGCACTGACGGTAGTCGACGCGATACGGCGCACCGGTGTAAAGTCGGCGATCGCATCGTCGTCCAGCGAGCCGGATTCGCTCTGCCAGGCAATCTCGCAGGTCGCGCCGTCGATGGGCGGGCAAAGGGTGGAGTTGCTGCGGACCACCAGGGTGTGGCCATCTTTGCGGTGCTCGTAGGCGTAGTACAGGCCGCGCTCTTCCAAGCGCCTGTGGACGTAGTTGTAATCGCTTTCGTCGAACTGGCAGGCGTCCGTCATCGGCCGGTCCTCGCCTTCCGCCTCGTAGCGCCAGTCGTGTTCGGGGTAGTCCTTGAAGATCTCGTCGATCTGCTCTTCGACGGTCTTGCCATGAAAGAGGTAGTTGTCCTTGCGCAGCCGCAGGAAGGCCAGCCAGGGCATCAGCACCATGTCATAGAACGCGAAGGCGCCGTCCGTGCGGACGAAGCGGAACTCGAAGACGAAGCCGTTGAAATACCTGAGACTGCCGTCCTCCCGCACCAGCTCGACGGTCACCATCTTGCCCAGCACGTCCTTGAGCGGGATGCGGGCGTTGTCGGACAGTACCTCGACGACAAAGTGAAAATCGCGCGAGACTGACTCGTAGCCGTCGAACTTGTTGGCGAGCATCTTCGCTTGTGGAGCGTCCCCACGGGGGAACTCCATGCGGACCATGCGCTTGTGCTGGGGGTTGGCCAGGAGTGCCAGGATCGCTTGACTGGCTTCAGACATGTCGGTCATTCGGTGGTCCCTGGATGTAGTGACGAGTGCGTCGTGGAGGTCGCGGGCGCGCCTCAGCGCCGGGCTGCGGCAGCTGCGGTGAGCAGTTCCACGACCTCTGTGTGGCCCCGCTTCTGCGCGTAACTGAGCGCCGTCTGACCCTTGGCGTTGCGCAACTGCGGATCGGCTCCCCGCTGCAGCAGCAGCGCCACCAAGGGTCTGTTGCCTTGGATCGCAGCCATCATCAGTGGTGATGTTCGGTGCACCGTGGCCAGTGCATCGACCGGAATGCCACGGTCTAGAAACACTCGGGCGAGTGCCAACTGGGCCTCGACATGGCCGGCTTCGGGGGGAAGTGCCGTTGCCAACTGGTGTAAGGCGGTCAAGCCGCCATGGGAGGCTTGCATCACGTTCGCGCCGCGCGACACGAGCAGCTGAGCCACTTCATAGCGGCCCATCCCCAGGGCCGTTAGCAAGGGAGACTGGCCTTCGGGCGAGAGCGGCTTGTCCGGGTGGGCGCCGCCGTCGAGCAGGATCCGCACCTCCTCGACATCGCCATTGAAGGCGCTGAGGGACAAGAGGCTGAGGTTGTAGGCGCAAACATTGGGGTTCTCGCCCTCGGCAAGCAGGCGTTTCAGCTCTGCACGACTGCCTTTGCCCAATGCATTGAATATGCGGGGGCCGATGAGGCGTGTTTTCTGCAGCGAGGCAGGAGACGTCGGATCGAAGTCGACCGGCACCTCTACGTCCGGACACCGTTCCATCCCCACAGGCTTGATGGGCGCAGTACAGCCGATTTGGGCCACCGCCATCGCCAGCACGGCCACGACGGCCTGTCGCACACTGATCACTCGGGCGCGCCTTTCACGTAATCTCGGACCGCGTCGTCCATGAGCTTTTGCATCTCGACATAGCGTCCTTGGCTGAGCAACTGCTTCGCCTTTGCCCACTGCTCAACATCGAGCACGCCGCGTTCGAAGAGTTTTTGGGCTTTTCGGTTCAGGTTGGCGATGCCGAGGCTGCTCGCTGCCTCCGGGTTGAGGAGCTGGACACCTATGTCGACCAAGGTGTTACCGGGTCGGGTGATGGCCGCGCCTCGGGCGGTGCGCCGAGCCGCATTGGCAGCGTCCATTGCTGCCCGTGCGTCCTTCGCCGCGGCGGCAGCCCGCACGTCGTCGAGCTTCTGGAACTGCCCCAGCCGGCTCGATGAGTACTCGGGTGTCTTCGTCGGCAGCGTCGTCGCCTTGTCCCCGAGCACATCAGCATAGCCACCGTAGCGCTGCTTTTTCATCATCTCCTGCACTGTCGTCTCGAACCATTTCTCGACGCTGCCGGTGTACTTGCCCGTCACGGTTTGGGAGACCACGATGTCTACGCCGTAGTGCGCTCGGTTGCCGGCGGCCTTGGCGCCGAGGGCGGTGTTGTGCATCGGCCGGAACTGGGGGTGCTCCATCAACTTCAACCAGGTTTCAGGATCCTCCTTTTGGAGATCCTTCATCAGCAGTTCGAAGCGCAGGGGATCGAAGTCGCGCAGGAACTGCAGGTACTCGTAGTACTCGTACAGTTTGGGCACCCACTTCTGGGTCTGCTTGATGTATTGGGTGGTTTCCTCGTGGCGCTTCTTGGCCTCCGCCTCGCTCGGCGGTCGGCGGCGCCCATCGCGGCCTACGGCCTCGATCTCCCCTTGAGTCGGCACAGGGCGATCGGTGTAGGTAACGTTGCCGTGTTCATCGACCTGGCGATAGAAGTTCCCCACGTCAGTGCCCCTTCAAGCGGGAGCAGCCGCGCGTGTTCCGGCTCAGGCACAGAACGGCTCTGTGCGACGACAACGCTGCAACGTGTCTCACGACCCCTCCCGAGAGCGATGGCTGCTTAATTTTGCAGCGCTGATTTTGAGGAAAAGTTGGCGGATCGTAACCCGCCCGAGTTGGGGGGAATGGCAACAGGATGCTTCCACCGCGGGTTTGACCGGGAGTGTGCCTGTGCTTACTTGTGTCTGATTCCGCCCTTGACGCTTCGGACGAAGCGGCAGCAGGAGTCGACAAGAAAACGGCCCGCTACAGCGTCCGGGATGCCGGACTGGCGAGCCGAAGGCGTCCCGGTCAGGGAGTTGGGAGAGGGTTGGGACGCGCCGTGCAGTGTAGCGGCGGCCAGTGAGAAATCGTCCTGTGCCTTCTCTCCTCAACGCCTCAAGCAACAATGTGGGGACACGTCGCCACAAGCGACAGAACACGGTCCGCTGAACGCTCGATTTCACGCCAGGGAGGTGTTGCGACTCTCGTTTGCATACTGTTGACTGCCTGCCTGCCAAGTCGAGAAACTTCGGCACACAAGGGTCCACCCGAGGAAGGGCCAAGCCGCTGGCGCCAACGGTTGTGGATCGTGGAAGGACCACAGGGATGCCAGAGACGCAAACGAAACGCTTCGATCGTGAGGAAGCGCGACGCTACGACACTTCGATTCGTGCACTGGTGCCGGGCTATGACGTCCTGCACCTTCTCAGTGCCGCGCGGCTCAGCTGCCGGCTGTCCGCGCAGGCCGACCTGCTCATCGTTGGCGCAGGCAGCGGCGAGGAGATCGTGCGGCTCGCCCCGGCCCACCCCGAATGGCGTTTCGTGGGAACGGACCTGTCGACCGAGATGCTGCAGCGTGCGAGCGAACGGCTGAGCAGTGCCGGCGTGCTGCAGCGGGTCCGCCTTCACCACGGCGAGCTGACCTCGTTGCCGGCAACTCAACACGACGCAACACTGCTGTTGCTCGTGCTGCACTTCCTCCCCGACACCGGGGACAAACTGGCGCTGCTGACAGACATCGCGCATCGGCTAAAGCCAGGGGGCGTCCTGCTCCTCGCCGATCTGATGGGGCCGGAGGATGCCTGGGAACGCCCGGCACATGCGGCCGCCAGCCGCACACTTGGCTTGCCAGCCACAGCGGCCGATCAGTTGCCGGAACAACTCGCCCGCAAGTTCCACTGCATCGATCGCACACGCCGTGACGCATTGCTGGGACAGGCCGGGTTCGCTGCCCCGGTCCCTTACTTCCGTGCGCTCGGTTTCGAAGCTGTGGCCGCCGTGCGAAGGTAGCGGTAGAGCGCCCCGTGCAAGCGGCTTTCGGAGCCGGCATGACAGGCGATAGAGTTGCTGCCGCTACCCGCCAAGGATGTCTGCCAACAGCGACCGCGATCCTGAGCTGGGCGGTGCGGTTGACGCGGTCGCTGCACCGCAAGTCGAGACAAGGCTCGTCGTGATTCAGGGGGCTGCCCCAATGCGTTGCTCGTCACTCGTCGAACTTCAGTTGACGGTCACAGAGCATCACGGCCCGACGCCGCCGGCAGGCGGTCAAAACAGAACCCGCTGTAGTGGTCCAGACTCAAGCCGCGGCGAAACGGCAGCACGAGCAGCTTCGCCGGATTTTCCCAAGCATCCCGCTTGACATACCCAAAGGAGCTCACTTCGTCGAGCAGCTCATCGCGGGCCTGGACCCTGTAAGGGCAAAAGGCTGTCCCGATACTGTTCAGGGTGTAGTACGTCGTCGTCGGATGCACCGCGGTGATGTTGAGGACGATACGCCTGGGCAACGACTCCAGGTCGGCCAACAACTCGCCGAGCCGCCGCGGGAGGTACTGCAGACTTCCGGATGCATAGAGCACGTCGAAGCCGCTGGCATCGCTCATGCTGGTCGTGAAGCGCAGCTCTTCACCTAGTCCCCGACCCTCGGCAAGGGCCCGGCCACGAGCGACAACTGCCGGGACATCACAAACCATCCATTGCAGGCCGACGGGCAATCGCAAGTGGCGGCGGAACGCGTAGTACTTGATGCCAACGTGCCCCCCCAGGTCGAAGACGGTGCGCAAGCCCTCGTCGAAAGAGCGTTGCAGCCAGAACAATGCGGGGTAGTCGTAGGGGTAGATCTCGGGCGTGTACAGCTCGGCAGACTCCTGATTGTCATAGCCGACACGGCCGCCCGAGGGGGCCGCCGCTGCGGCGTCCTCAAACCTCGCGTACACCCCCATGAAAAGGTTTTGGTTCCGATTGTTCAGGAACCGGCGGCGGTAAGCGCGCTCACGGAGCGGCCGAATGACCGGCAGCGCACCGACTGCGGAAGCCACCGTGCGGAGGGCGTTCAGAGCACTCATGAAACTCGTCCTGATGATGTGAGGTCGACATATCGGGCGTACGGCGGACAGCGGACGCAGTCGTGGCTGCTCCAGCATGACGGCGCCGGGTCGACAGAAGTGATTGGAGCGGTCCTGCTCTACCTCACCGCGAAGTGCAGTAAGGCCGATCAGGGCTGGCTGACCCGAGCGTCCTGCCTTTGCAGCCCATCGCCGCGAAGGCGGGAGGCAGCGTCAAACAGGCGCAGGAGAAGGCTGGGTCAAGGCAAGCGTGGGACGGCTGGGTTGGTGGACCCAGCCGAACGTCACGCGCGCGTCGCCCGAGGTGGCCGATCAAGGCGGTCGATGAGGAAGTCAGGCCGCATGCGGCGCAGCCAGATGCCCACGGCTCGGTCCGGCGGAGGCAGGTCCAAAGCCGAGAGTTGAGACGGCAGGGCCAAGGCCGTACAACACGTAGCGCAGGCACTGCACTTGTGCTTGACGGCAGGCAGTGACCGCTGAGCCGCCATCGGTTTCTCTTTGGCTGCTGCGGCCTGTCCGTCCGAAGCGGCAGAGCCTGTCTTGATCCAACTGTCGCCGCGGACCGGAACGGCAGCTGGTCCTTGCGGCTGCCGCTCCCCGGCGTGCAACAAGGCACTGTCGGATGCTGTCGCGCTGCCCGGGTCGTGATCGTGAAGGAGAGCAGCATGCTGAGCGCGATGATCCTCGGGGCCTGCTGGACTGTGGTGGCCGGGTCCGCAAAACAACATGGCCGCCGCCGCCATGCCCTGAACGGGTATGGCGATCGTGATCAGCCAGACAAGTGCGGCTCGCAGCAGCATGCTCCACATGGACCGGAAGTGTATGTGAGCGCGCGCCCTCTACCAAGCGGCGCTCGCAGCTTCCCCCCGTCTGAGGGGGACGACCGGTGTTCAGGCGAGTGCCGCAGCGTGTCCTCCTCACCCAGCTTGGATCTGGCTGTCCAGCCCCACATGCCGATTGTCGAGGCGACTGCCCCGTGACGGCTGCCTGCCTCTGATCAGCAGGAAGACGGCCGGCACCACGAACAGCGACAGCAGCGGCGCCGTCACCATGCCACCCAGCATCGGTGCGGCGATACGGCTCATGACCTCCGATCCGGTGCCCGAGCCCCAGACGATCGGCACCAGACCTGCGAGGATGACCGCCACCGTCATCGCCTTCGGGCGCACCCTCAGGACCGCACCTTCTCGGATCGCGTCGAGCACCACGTCTCGATCGATCGCGACGCCGGCACGCGCCCGGTCCTCCAATGCGTGTTTGAGGTAGAGCAGCATCACGACGCCAAACTCGGCGGCGACCCCGGCCAGCGCAATAAAGCCCACGCCCGTCGCCACCGACAGGTTGTAGCCGAGCAGGTAGAGGAACCAGATACCGCCGGTGAGCGCCAACGGTAGTGTGGCCATGATCAGCAGGGCTTCCTCAAACCGCCGGAACGTCAGGTACAGCAACACGAAGATGATCAGCAGGGTCGCCGGCACGACCACCTTCAGGCGCTGGTTGGCCCGCTCCATGTATTCGAACTGGCCGGAATAGGCGAGACTCACACCCGGCTCCAGCTTGACCTTCTCGGCCACCGCGCGTCGCAAATCGCCGACCACCGACGCGATGTCGCGGCCGCGCACATCGATGTACACCCAGCCCGATGGGCGCGCGTTCTCGCTCTTCAGCATGGGCGGGCCGTCGACCAGCACCACCCGAGCCACGGTCCCCAAGGTGATCTGCTGACCGGTGGGCGTGAGCAGCGGCAGGTTGCGCAGCTTCTCGGGCGTGTCCCGGAGCTCGCGCGGGTAACGCAGGTTAATCGGAAAACGCGCCAGGCCCTCCACCGTCTCCCCGACGTTCTCGCCCCCGATGGCCCCGGAGACGACCGACTGCACGTTGCTCACGTTCAGGCCGTAGCGCGCCGCAGCTGCACGGTCGATCTGCACATCGACGTAGCGGCCGCCCGTCAGGCGTTCCGCCAGCGCCGAGCTGACGCCGGGTACCGTCTTGGCCACGCCCTCGATGGCGGAGGCAACGCGATCGATCGAAGCGAGGTCCGTGCCCGACACCTTCACGCCAATCGGGCTCTTGATGCCAGTGGCCAGCATGTCGATGCGGTTGCGGATCGGCGGGATCCAGATGTTGCTCAGCCCGGGCACCTTGACCGTTCGGTCGAGTTCTTCCACCAGCTTTTCGGGCGTCATGCCCGGCCGCCATTGGTCGCGCGGCTTGAGCTGCACGGTGGTCTCGAACATCTCGACCGGCGCCGGGTCGGTGGCGGTTTCCGCACGCCCTGCCTTGCCAAACACGCGCTCGACTTCCGGGACCGTCTTGATCATCCGGTCCGTGATCTGCAGCAGCTCCGACGCCTTCTGGGCCGACAGGCCGGGCAGCGCCGAGGGCATGTACAGCAAGTCGCCCTCGTCGAGCGGCGGCAGAAACTCACCGCCCAGCCGCATCAGCGGCCAGGCGGTCGTGGCGAACACCGCCACGGCAATCACCAGCGTGAGCTTGGGCCAGCGGAGCACCCCGTCCAGCGCGGGACGGTACACCGCGATCAGCCCGCGTGTGATGGGATTGCGCTGCTCGTCGGGGATCCTGCCGCGGATCCAGTAGCCCATGAGCACCGGAATCAAGGTGATGGACAGAGCCGCCGCCGCCGCCATGGCGTACGTCTTGGTGAAGGCGAGTGGCCCGAACAGCCGCCCCTCCTGCGCCTCCAGCGTGAACACCGGGATGAAGGACAGCGTGATGATCAGCAGGGAGAAGAAAAGTGCCGGTCCCACCTCGACGGCCGCGTCCGTGATCACCGCCCAGCGCGCTTCGCCCTTCAGCTCCTCCCCCGGGTGCGCGTGCTGCCAGGCCTCCAGCTTCTTGTGCGCGTTCTCGATCATGACCACGGCCGCGTCGACCATCGCGCCGATCGCGATGGCGATGCCGCCGAGCGACATGATGTTGGCGTTGAGCCCCTGCTGCTGCATCACCAGGAACGCGGCCATCACGCCCAGCGGCAGCGAGATGATGGCCACCAGCGCCGAGCGCAGGTGCCAGAGGAACACCGCGCAGACGAGCGCGACCACGACGAACTCCTCGAGCAGTTTCATCGACAGGTTGTCGATGGCGCGCTGGATCAGCGAGCTGCGGTCGTAGGTGGTGACGATCTCCACCCCCTGAGGCAGGCTGGTCTGCAGCTGCTTGAGCTTGTCCTTGACCGCGGCGATGGTCGCCTGGGCGTTCTTGCCGGTGCGCAGGATCACCACGCCGCCGACTGCCTCACCCTGGCCGTCCAGCTCGGTGATGCCGCGGCGCATCTCAGGGCCGATCTGCACCGTGGCCACCTGGTTCAGGAGCACCGGCACGCCGTTCCGGCTGTCCAGCACGATGCTGCGGAAGTCCTCCAGCGACTTTAGAAAACCGCCCGAGCGCACCATGTACTCGGCCTCGGCCAGCTCCAGCACCGCGCCGCCGGTCTCCTGGTTGCTGTTCATCAGCGCCTCGCGCACCTGGTCGTGGGTGATGCCGTAGGCGATCAGCTTGGCCGGGTCGACCACCACCTGGTACTGCTTGACCATGCCGCCGACGGTCGCCACCTCGGCCACATTCGCCACCGACTTCAGCTCGAACTTGAGGAACCAGTCCTGCAGCGCGCGCAGCTGCGACAGGTCGTGGCGCCCGCTGCGGTCGACCAGCGCGTACTGGAAGGCCCAGCCGACGCCGGTCGCGTCGGGCCCGAGCGAGGGCTTGGCGCTTGCCGGCAAGCGCCCCTGGACCTGGCTCAGGTACTCCAGCACGCGCGAGCGCGCCCAGTACAGGTCCGTCCCGTCTTCGAACAGCACATAGACGAAGGAGTCACCGAAAAACGAGAACGCCCGCACGGCCTTGGCCCCGGGCACCGACAGCATGGTAGTCGCCAACGGGTAGGTGACTTGGTTCTCGACGATCTGCGGCGCCTGGCCGGCGTAGCTGGTGCGGATGATGACCTGCACGTCCGACAGATCGGGCAGCGCATCGATCGGGGTCGAGCGCAGCGACAGCACGCCCGCGACAGTGAGAAACAGCGTGGCCAGGAGCACCAGGAACCGGTTGCCCACGGACCAGCGGATGAGGGCGGCAATCATCGCGCACCTCCGTGCTGGTGCTGCTCACGCTCCAGGCGGGTCACTTCATAGCCGTCTTGGCCCTCTCGGAACATGAAGCGGACGGTGTCGCCGACCTTGAAGCCCTTCGCCACCTCCGGCTGTGCCAGCTTGAATCCCATCTCCATCGGGGGCCACCGCAGACTCGGCACAGCGCCGTGGTCCAGCGTCACCTCCTGCGCAGACAGCTCCACGATCCTGCCGACACCCTCGTGCAGCGCAGCCGCCGGCAACGGGGCCGGTGCTGTGGCGGCACTGGCGGCCGGCGCGCTGGCGCTGGCCTGACGCTGCAAGACGCCCTGCATGCTCGCCTCGGAGTCGATCAGGAACTGGCCGGAGGCCACGACCTGCTGGCCCGGCTGCAGGCCCTGCAGCACTTCGAGCTGGTCACCCAGCTCGCGGCCGAGCTGCACCTGCACGGGGCGGAAGCGACCCGGCTGCTCGACGACGTAGACCAGTGCGCGCTGTCCGGTGCGGATGACGGCTTCCGTCGGCACCAAAAGCGCTTCTTCCGCCTGGGTGCCGAAGCGCATCTGAGCGAACATGCCGGCGCGCAGCCGGCCCTGAGGATTCGGCAGCTCCGCCCTCAACCGCAGCGTGCGCGTCTCGGTGTTGGCCTCCGGCAGCACCGAGGTCACCTTGCCGCGCAGCGTCTCGCCGGGAAACGCCGACAGCTGCACCTCGACCGGCTGTCCCACGCGGGCGGCCCAGGTTTGCGCCTCCGGCAGCGAGGCCTCCACCCAGACGGTGGACAGCCCGGTGATGCGTGCCAAGCTCATGCCCTGCGAGACGGTCATGCCGGGGCGCACCATCAGTTCCTGCACGAGCCCGCCGGTCGGGGCGTGTATCAGGGCCAAGGCCTGCACCTGGCCGCTGCGCTCGACCTGCTGGATGACTGCAGCGGGCATGCCCAGCAGCACCAGGCGTTGCCGCGCAGCCGCCGCCAACGCCTCATCGCCGGTGCGGCGCACCGCCAGGAACTCCTGTTGCGCGCCGGCCCACTCGGGCACCAGCAGCTCGGCGATGACAGCGCCAGGCGCGACCACGTCGCCCGGCGCCAGCCGCGCCACCCGTTGCACAAAGCCGGTGGCACGCGCCTGCACGATGGCCACGTCACGCTCGTTGAGCTGTACGGTGGCGGGCACTTCGACCGAGGCGCCGATACGCTGCTTCTCGACCACCGCGGTGCGCACGCCCAGTGTCTGGGCGACACGCGGGTCGACCGCAACCCCGCCGGCAGGCGCTTCGTCGGCATACTTCGGCACCAGCTGCATGTCCATGAAGGGCGACTTGCCGGGTTTGTCGAACTTCTGCTGCGGCACCATCGGGTCGTACCAATAGAGCACCCTGCGCTCGCCGGACGCTGGAGCACTGGCAGCACCTGCGACAGGGGACGTCTCGGAATGTGAGGCAGGCCCCGACCCGGAGCGCCAATGGGCGACACCGTAACCCAGCCCAGCTCCCAGGGCGACGAGCAGCCCGGCGGCGACGAAAAGCTTCTTGTTGGCGGTCATGGCGTCACTCCGCAATGAGGTAGGCCAGGCGGGCCTGCTGGGCCATCACCTGGGCTTGGAGATCCAGGCCGCGCAGCTGCGCTTCGGCGGCGCTCTTGCGCGCCGCGAGCACGGCGCCGAGGTCGGCGCGCCCGGACTGGTAGCTGGTCAGCGTCACCTTCGCGCGCTCCTGTGCGAGCGGCAGCGCGGCGCTCTGTTGCCGCTGCAGCGTGCGCTCCAGTCGTTGCAGCTCGGCCACCTGGGCGTCCACCTCTGCGCGGATGCGGCGCAGCGCGTCCTCGCGCTCGGCCTGCAGCCGCTCAACCGCCTTCTGGCGGGACGCGATCAGCGGCTCCTGGCGGGTGGCGCGCGAGACGGGCAGCTCGAAGGTCAGCTGGAACGACACCATGTCGCCGAAGGCGCGGTCCCGGTTGGCGTAGGCCAGCTCCCAACCCCAGTCGCCTCGTCGCATGGCCACCGCCTCGTCGAAGTCGGCGCGGGCCATGGCCTGCATCGGCGCATAGGCGAGCAGCTCGGCGTGCCGATCGAGCCCGCTCAGCAGCCGTGCGAGATCCAGCCGCAGCGCGGGAGCTTCGGCGCGCGCCGACAGGTCTGGCAACTCCCCGGTCCAGCGCCGCAGCTGGGCCTGTGCCCGCTCGACGTCGGCTCGCAGCTCGTCGCGGCGATCGGCCAGCTCCAGGGCTTCCTGGCGTGCCATCAGCGCGTCGGCGGGCATCGCCGTGCCGGCCGCCACGCGTGCCGCCAGGGTGTCCTGGAGCACCTGGTTCTCTTGCTCGAGGACGGTGAAGACGGTGAGCTTGCGCTCGGCGAAGTGCAACCCGAGCCAGGCGAGCGCCGCCTCGCGGCGCACCGCCAGCCGTTCGGCCTCCAGCATGGCGCGCTCGCGCTCGGCCGTGGCGTCAGCGGAATCGCGCTGCGCAGCCCGCTTGGCAGCGTTGGGCACCTCCTGCATCACGCCGATGCGGCGCATGGTCATGGACTCGCGGGTCCAACTGAAGCGCTCCGGACCTGAGACCGGGTAGTTCTCGACGCCGACGGCGAGTTGAGGGTCGGGCAGCTGGCCTGCGGCCACCCGCGCTTGCTGAGCCCCTTCGACTGCCGCCCGCCGCGCCTGCAAGCTGGCGGCGCGTTCTTCCGACAGCGCGAGCGCCTGTTCGAACGAGAGGGGGGCGGCGTGTACGGCCCCGGATAGAAGCGCTGCCGCAACCAAGGCAGCGCGTAGGGGGGCGCGAGCGCGGCTCGCGGCGGACGGGCGGGCCCCTAAGCCCTCGCCCAGACAGAATGCCATGACGGTTCTCCACAATGACCCAAAACGAACACCACGTGTCAGCGCCGCTGCGTCAAGGCAGCCGCGCACGAGGCGTCACGGCTCAATTGCGGAGAACGAGAAAGGCGAGGTACGGGGGAGGGGCGCCGTCGGGGGGACCGGTGTGCGCAGCGACGGTGGCGGGCAGGGCCTCCCCGTTCAGCGTCGGCAACACCAGCAGCAGGCGAGTGATCAGCCAGTCGAGCACGGGCGGGGCCAGCGCGTCGACAACCGGCGCGCTGTTCACCGTCTGCTTGTCGCGGTCGCAGTGCGCCTTGCACAACTGCGGCTGTGGCGTATCCGCTGCCGACATACCCTCGCAGTCGGGCATGTCCGCCATCGCGATGACCTCGGATGACTGGGACCCCATGCAGGCATAGGCGGCGGTGACGAGCTGCAGGCACACCAACACCGCGGCGAGCAGACTCGCCACCCAGCGTCGGGCCACCTTGTTCAGCTTCATATTCTCAGTTTACAGGGCACAGTGCCGGCGGCGCACGGCGGGCTTTGCGGTGGCGCAAAAAAGTGCCAGTTGGTCCTTGCAATGCGACTGCGCCGGCCGTTGCGCGCCGGCCGCCGCCGTCCCATTTACTTTTGTTTCTCCAGCCAGCTGTCCAGTTTCTGGATTTCCTTCGTCTGGTCCTTGATGATCTTCTGGGCCATGGCCTTCATCTCGGGCGACTTGCCGTGCTCCACTTCCGCCTTGGCCATGTCCAGGGCTTGCTGATGGTGCATCTTCATCATCATCGCGAAGTCCTTGTCGGTGTCGCCGCTTGGCTTCATGTCTTGCATGGCCTGCATGCCGGACATCATGGACTGGTGCATCTGCTCGGAGCCGTGCTGGGCGGACTGGGCCACCGCGGCGCCACTGATCAGGCCGGCGGCAACGACGAGCGGGCAGAGGGCCCAACGGAGCGATCGGGTCAGGTGAGGGTTCATGCGCACTCCTGAGAAGTCGAAGGTCACGGGTTATCCCCGCGCCTTCGAGCCAAGCAATCAGCGCTCCTAAACCGATGGCCTACAGCCCCCGCGTTTTCCTCACACACGTGGACATCGCGGCGGTTCAATCCGCCAGCTCGTCGAGGATCGGGCAGTCCGGGCGGTGGTCGCCGTGGCAGCAGGCGGCCAGGCGCTCCAGCGTGCGCTTCATCGCGTCCATTTCTTTCATGCGGCGGTCGAGATCGGCGACGTGCGCCAAAGCGATGCGCTTGACGTTGGCGCTGGCGCGTCGCCGGTCTTGCCACAGCTTGAGCAACTCGGCGATCTCCGCCATGCTGAAGCCCAGATCCCGGGCGCGGCGGATGAAGCGCAGCGTGTGCACCTCCTTGTCGGTGTACTGCCGGTAGCCAGCGTCGGTGCGCCCGACCTTGGGCAACAAACCCAGCGATTCGTAGTGCCGCACCATCTTGGCGGACACCCCCGAGCGGCTGGCCGCCTCGCCAATGTTGAACGGCCCCGAGGACAAGGTCGCCTCGTTCATTGTTCGCTTCCTTTCCAGCGCCGCAACATCAGCGCATTGGTGACCACGCTCACGCTGCTGAAAGCCATCGCCGCGCCGGCGATGACGGGACTGAGCAGGCCGAAGGCCGCCAGCGGGATGCCGACCACGTTGTAGACAAAGGCCCAGAACAGGTTCTGGCGGATCTTGGCGTAACTGCGCCGCGAAATGTCGATCGCATCGGCGACCAGCGCCGGGTTGCCGCGCATCAGGGTGACGCCGGCCGCGTGCATCGCCACGTCCGTCCCGGTCGACATCGCGATGCCGACGTCGGCCGCGGCCAGTGCCGGGGCGTCGTTGATGCCGTCGCCGACCATGGCGACGCGCTGTCCGCCCTGCTTCAGGCGGGCCACGATGTTCGCCTTGTCCTCCGGCAGCACCTCTGCCTCGATGCGGTCGATGCCCAGCTGCTCGCCGGCCACTCGGGCGCTGCCATGGTTGTCGCCGGTCACGAGCACGGTGGTGATGCTCAGCTGGTGCAGTCGGCGGACCGCGTCGAAAGCGTTGGCCTTGACCGCATCGCCGAAGGCCAGCAAGCCGATCAGGCGCGGCTGCGCGGCCCCGACATCGGCCAGCCAGGACACTGTGCGACCCTGCGACTGGAGCTGCTCGGCACGCGCGCTCAGCGGCGAGAGGTCGACCTTCAGTTCCTGCATGAAGCGGCTGCTGCCCAGGCGCAGCGAGCGCCCGCGCACGAGTGCGGCCATGCCGCGACCGGCCACCGCCCGAACCTCAGTCGCTGGCGGCACACCTACCTGGTGGCGCTTGGCCGCGTCCATGACCGCACGGGCCAGGGGATGTTCGCTGTTGGCCTGGATCGCGGCGCTCGCTCCCAGCAGGGCCCGGTGGTCGCCATCGGCCGCCTCGAAGGCGACCAATTCCGGTTTGCCTTCGGTCAGCGTGCCGGTCTTGTCGAAGGCCACCACCTTGACCCCGTGCGCCACCTCCAGCGCCTCGGCGTCCTTGATCAGGATGCCGCGCCGTGCCGCGACGCCCGTACCGGCCATGATGGCGGTCGGCGTGGCCAAGCCCAGCGCACAGGGGCAGGCGATCACGAGCACGGCGACCGCGTTCAGGATGGCGGCCTCCCAGTCGCCGGTGACCCCGCCCCAGCCGAGCAAAGTCAGCGCCGCGATGCCGATGACCACCGGGACAAACACCGCACTGACACGGTCCACCAGGCGCTGGATCGGCGCTTTCTTGGCTTGGGCCGACTCCACCAGGCGGACGATCCGGGACAGCGTCGACTCAGCGCCCACCGCCGTCGTGCGCACCAAGAGCAGGCCCTCGGCGTTCACCGAGCCCCCGGTGACCGGATCACCAAGGTGCTTGGCCACCGGCAAGCTCTCGCCGGTGATGAGCGACTCGTCGATCTGGCTGGCGCCTTCCACCACCTCGCCGTCCACCGGCACCCGCTCGCCGGGCCGGACCACCACCAGGTCGCCCGGCTGGACCTCGCCCACCGGCACATCCACGTCCACCCCTCGGCGACGCACCCGGGCTCGCTCCGGGCGCAAGGCGTTCAGCGCCCGGATCGCTTCGGTGGTCTGCCGCTTGGCGCGAGCCTCCAGCCATTTGCCGAGCAGCACCAAGGTGATGACGACGGCGGAGGCTTCGAAATACAGGTGCGGCATGCCGTGGTCGCCGTGCACCCCCAACTGGTACACGCTCAAGCCATACCCGGCACTGGTGCCCAGCGCCACCAGCAGGTCCATGTTGCCTGCGCCCGCCCGCAGCGCCTTCCAGCCAGCCCGGTAGAACCGGGCGCCGAGCCAGAACTGCACCGGCGTGGCCAGCGCCCACTGGACCCACCCGGGCAGCATCCAGTCCGAGCCCCACAGCGCCCCGAACATCGGCAGCACGAGGGGCAACGACAGCGCCGCCGCCAGCGCAATGGGCCACCAGTCCGCACCCCGCCGAACCGCAGTGGCGGGCGCCTGCCCGGCCATCGCTGCGACCGGTGCCGCGGCATATCCGGCCTTCTCGACGGCGGCGACGAGCGAGCTGCTGTCCGCCTCGCGGGCGGCGACGCGCACCAGCGCCCGCTCGGTCGCCAGGTTCACCTCGGCCGCCACCACCCCCGGGACACGGCGCAGGGCCTTCTCGACCCGCCCGACACAGGAGGCACAGGTCATGCCCTCGATCTGCAGCTCCACCGTCTGCTCGGCGAGCTGGTAGCCGGCCTTTTCGACCGCGGACCGCAAACTGTCCAGTCCCACGGCCGCGTCGGCCTCCACGGTGGCGGCTTCGGTGGCCAGGTTGACGGTGGCGTCCTTCACCCCCGGGACGGCGGCCAGGAACTTTTCGACGCGGGCGACGCAGGAGGCGCAGGTCATGCCTTCCACCGGAAAAGACCAGCGGCGGGACGGCGGCGGAACATGGGTGGCAAGTGTGCTCATGGCATTCCTTTGCTGCCGGGACATCTCCGGCTTGCAGGAAGTCTCAAGCTTCCCATCATGGGAGAGTCAAGCGCCTTCGCAGAATAAATTCCTGGGCCCGCCCCGGAGAGCCGCCTTGCCCTCTCCCGGGGCCGGCTGCTCCCCAAACGGGTGGCCCGCTATGGCGGACACAGGCGGATCTCTGCACCGCTTCGGTGGATCCATCCCTCGCGTTCGAGTTTGGCCAGCGCCCGGTAAAGCGCCTCGTGCGTCAGCCCGATGTCCTCGGCCAGGTGCTTGAGCGGGCCCGGGCGTTGCCACACGCCCTTCGAGTCGCTCATCAGGCGCAGGTACTGCAGGACACGCTCGGTCGCCGAGCGGATCTGCTTGATCTCCAAACGGGTACGAACGTTCTGGAGCCGGTGGGCCAGCTCTTGCGTGAAGGCCCACAAGGCCTCTGGGCGGTCAGCGAAATGGCGCAGCACTGCCGCCTTCGGGTACAGCCGGGCCTCGCAGTTGTCCAGCGCCACGGCGTCACAGTGGTAGTGCGAGGAGAACAGGGACGCTTCGGCGAACAGTTCGCCGGGCCGGACCGTGTGCATGGGGACGTCCGCACCGCCGGGCGTCGAGCGCATCAGGCGAAGACGTCCCGAGACCAGCTGGAACACCCCCACGGACACGGATCCTTGGCGAAACAGCACACCTCCAGCGGGAACGGTTCGGCGTGTCGGATCGACGCCGAGTTCGAAGGGGAAGGTGGACACCAAAGGGAGTTCCTGCGGAGGAGGGGGCTCAACAACCGAGAGCATCGGCTCGTATGATTGCAATCATAGCGAGAGGGGCCGGATCTTGGGACGATGTGAAGCGGTTGCCTCACCTCCCTGCGCCATGAAACGTCACCTGCAGCTCACCCTCCTTCTCGCGCTCGCCACGTCCGCAGCCGCCCAGCAGCACGACCACCACCCGCCTCGCGCAGCAGATGGCCGGGATGCAGGTGGAACCGGCCACACGCGCTCCCACTACGCCGGCCTGCACCACCGTGAGATCAAGGCCCTCTCGGCAGAGCAGATCGCCGATCTCCGCGCGGGCCGCGGCATGGCGATGGCACTGCCGGCCGAACTCCATGGCTACCCCGGCCCGACGCATGTGCTTGAGCTGGCCGAGCCGCTCGCATTGAGCGCGCAACAGGTCCAGCGGACCCAGCAATTGGCCGACCGCATGAAAACCGAGGCCGCAGCCCTGGGCGAGCAGTTCATCGCGGCGGAAGCGGCGCTGGACCGGCTTTTCCTCGAACGGCACGCCAGCGCGGGCGCAGTGGCCACCGCAGTGGCCACCGCGGCCCGGGTGCAAGGCCAGCTGCGGGCGGCGCATCTCCGGTACCACCTGCTGATGGTGGACGTCCTCACCCCCGCCCAGGTCGCCGCCTACGGCCGGCTACGCGGGTATTGAATGACAAGCGGCACGCCGCCGCCGTCCACGTGAACCCACCGCTCGGGGCCCGGGACGGTGGGGCGGGGAAGAGCGCGTGTAGCCTCGATCTCGTCCCCGGCCCGACTACTTCCCCGCCCGCAAGCGCAGTGAGTTGGCCACCACGCTGAGCGACGAGAGGCTCATCGCCAGCGCGGCGATCATCGGCGACAACAGCCAGCCGGTCAGGGGATAGAGCAGGCCCGCAGCGAGCGGCACCCCCAGGGCGTTGTACAGGAACGCGAACACCAAGTTCTGCCGCATGTTCGCCACGGTGCCTTGAGAGATCGTCCGGGCCCGCGCGATGCCCCGCAGGTCGCCCTTGACCAGCGTGACCTGGGCGCTGTTCATCGCCACGTCCGTGCCCGTGCCCATCGCCACGCCCACATCGGCCTTGGCCAGGGCCGGCGCGTCGTTGATGCCGTCGCCTGCCATCCCGACCACACGTCCCTCGCGCTGCAGTCGGTCGACCAGTGCGAGCTTGTCGGCGGGCTTCACCTCGCCGTGCACCTCGTCGATGCCGAGCTGCCGGGCGACGGACCGTGCGGTGGTGAGACCGTCGCCGGTGGCCATCACCACCTGCATCCCGGCCTGGTGCAGGCTCTCGACTGCCTCGGGCGTGCTCGGCTTGATCGGGTCGGAGACGGCCAGCAGGCCCACGGCGCGCCCGTCGCGGGCCAGGAACATCACGCTGCTGCCCTGCTGGCGCAGTTCCTCGGCCGCGCCCGTCAGCGAGGCGACATCAACGCCTTCCTGCGCCATCAGCGCCGTGTTGCCGAGCGCCAGGCGCTGCCCGTCGACAAAACCTCGCACCCCGATGCCGGTGGACGACTCGAAGTCCACCGCATCCGACAGGCGCAGGCCCCGGCCGCGGGCCGCTTCCACGATGGCCTGTGCCAAGGGGTGCTCGCTGCCCTGGTCGAGGCTGGCCGCCAGGCGCAGCACGTCGTCCTCGGTGGCGCCCGTCACCGGCACGGCGCGGTCGAAGGCGGGCTTGCCTTCGGTCAGCGTTCCGGTCTTGTCGACGATCATCGTGTTGACCCGCCGGAAGTGCTCGATCGCCGATGCGTCGCGAAACAGGATGCCCTGGCTGGCCGCCCTGCCGGTGGCCACCATGATGGACATCGGCGTGGCCAGTCCCAGGGCGCAAGGACACGCGATGATCAGCACCGACACGGCGTTGATCAGCCCGTACTGCCAGCCCTGTTCGCCGCCCAGCAAGCCCCAGGTGAAAAACGACGCCAGGGCAATGCTGATGACCACCAGCACAAACCAGCCGGCGACCTGGTCGGCCATGCGCTGCATCGGTGCCTTGGAGCGCTGGGCCTGCGCGACCATCTGCACGATCTGCGACAGCATGGTTTGCGAGCCGACCCGCTCCGAACGCATCACCAGCGAGCCGGAGGTGTTGATCGTGGCACCGATGACCTTGTCGCCGGGCCGCTTGGTGACCGGGACCGGCTCGCCCGTCAGCATGGCCTCGTCGATGGCGCTCGTGCCTTCGAGCACGACACCGTCGACTGGCACCTTCTCGCCTGGGCGGATGCGCAGGCGATCGCCGACATGGACGTGAGTGAGCGGCACATCCGCCTCGCTGCCGTCCGGCTCGATCCGCCGGGCCGTCTTGGGCGCCAGGCCGAGCAGCGACTTGATCGCCGCGGAGGTCTGCGAGCGCGCCCGCAGCTCCAGCATCTGCCCGAGCAGGGTCAGCGAGATGATGACCGCGGCGGCCTCGAAGTACACGCCGATGCGGCCGTGGGCCATGAAGCTGGCCGGGAACAGCTGCGGCGCGACGGTGGCGACGACGCTGTAGAGGAAGGCGGCTCCCGTGCCGATGCCGATCAGCGTCCACATGTTCGGGCTGCGATGCCGGAACGACTGGGCGCAGCGCACAAAGAAGGGCCAGCCGGCCCACAGGACGATCGGCAGCGAGAGCACCAGTTCCAGCCAGCTCTGCTTGACGGGATCCATCCAACCCAGCCGGTGTCCGGCCATCGCCAGGACCGTGACCGCCACCGTCAGCGGCAGCGTCCACCAGAAGCGCCGGGAGAAGTCCCGCAGTTCTGGGTTGTTGTCGTCCGCCGTGGCCTCCGGGATCAACGGCTCCAGCGTCATGCCGCACTTGGGGCAGTTGCCGGGGCGGTCCTGCCGGATCTCCGGATGCATCGGACAGGTGTAGATGGCGCCGGGAGTGGCCGGGGCCGCGGCGGGAGCCTTTGCCGGCGCCGGTCGGGCTTCTGGACCGGCACCGTCGCCACGGTGATGCCCCTGGCCGTGGTCATGCCCATGCGCGGCCTCGTGGCGCGGCATACCGCCATGGCCGTGGTGCGCATGCGCCGTTGCAGACCCAACGGCGCCTTCAGGCACCAAGTGCATGCCGCACTTGGTGCAATTGCCCGGGCGGTCCTGCCGGACCTCGGGGTGCATGGGGCAGGTGTAGACAGCGGCGCCGCTGGGCGCAGCCGCCGAAGGGGGGACTGGGCGTCCGGGGGGATCGTGCCGGTGTGGGTTCATTCTTCTGCTCCGTTCATCTGAAACCGATGTGCCAGGCGAGCGTGGCCGCCAGCACGGCCAGGGCGACCCAGCACAGCGCCACGAGCCAGCGACTCCAGCGCGGCTGCGCCTGGTCGAGTTGCAGGCGGTGTTTGAGTCCCATGCCGGTGGCATGGACCAGCGAGCCGACCACGAGCAGCGCCACCGCATGCTCGGCCAAGCTCGGCCACAGCAGCGCGATCCCGGCGCCCAGCACAGCCGCTCCAGTGCAGAGAGCAAGTCGGCGACCGTCAGGGCACCGGCCTCATTCACCGGTTCTGTCGCCGGCCTTGTCACGGGCGTTCCCATGGGCGTGGTGCGCGTCGTGGTGTCCGTTCTGCCCATGCCGGTGCCCGAAAGCATGCATCAACGGGCAGGCCAACAGCAGCAGGTAAGGCACCGCCTGCAGCGCGTGATCGAAGTGGCGCGTCAGCAGAAAGTACGCGCCGACGGCACCGAGTAGCCAAGCGGCAATGGCGAGCAGGCGCCGGGCGCGGCTCGAAGAGGCAGTCGAGGAGGTCTTCATGACGCCATGCTCCTGGAAGACGCTGCCGAGCCCCTTGACCTCAATCAATCCATCGCGCTCAGTGGCAGCTGCCACAGCAGCTCCCGCCGGACTGGCCCGATGCCTCGGCGGCAGCCGCCGCCTTGACCGGCGTGTAACCGGCCTCTTCGATGGCTGCCTTCAACTCGGCCTCGTCGGCGACCTTCGAATCGATCTGCACGCGCTTGCTGCCGAGGTCGACGGCGACGACCGCACCGCGGTCGGTCTGCTTGACCGCCTTGGTGATCGCGCTCACGCAGTGGCCACAGGTCATGTCGTTCACTTCAAATGAAATCATCTCAAGCTCCTTCACTAGGGGTCTGGGGTATCCGGTGAGGGAACTTTGAAGCTTCCCACCATGGCAAAGTCCAGCGAGCCTCCGACAAAACCCCACCGCGGGCGGGGACTGAGGCGGTGCTTGACCTTCCCATAGGGGCAAGGCGCAGACTCAACGGTCCATCCGCGGGCAGCCGATCCCCGAGCTCGGCTGACACAGGGAATCGACAAGGAAGAACCACCATGATTGCGCAGCCGATCGACTACTTCCTCATCGCCTGGTTTGCACTGGCCGTCATGTCGACGGCCTATGTCGCCTGGGACCAGTTCCGTCACAACCCCGAGCCGGTGGTCATGAAATGGGGCTTCGTGCTCATCACCCTGTACATGGGACCGATCGGGTTGCTGCTGTACGTGATGGCCGACAAGGAACCCGCACCAGGCACCCACGAAGAGTTCATCAAGCCGCTGTGGAAGCAAGGCGCCGGCTCCTCGATCCACTGCGTGGCCGGCGACGCGACCGGCATCATCCTGGCGGCCGCGGTCACCGCCGCGCTGGGGCTGCCGATGTGGATCGACCTGATCGTCGAATACGTGGCGGGCTTTTGCTTTGGCCTGTTCATCTTCCAGGCGTTGTTCATGAAGAACATGATGGGCGGCGGCTACTGGGAGAACGTTCGCCGGTCGTTCAGGCCTGAGTTCATCAGCATGAACGCGATGATGGCCGGCATGGCGCCGACCATGTCGCTGCTGATGATGGGCCGCGACATGCGCGCGATGGAGCCGACCGAGTTGCTGTTTTGGGGGGTGATGTCGCTGGGCGTCATCGTCGGCTTCGCCACCTGCTACCCCGTCAACGTGTGGATGGTGGCACGCAAGCTCAAGCACGGGTTGATGACCGAGCGCGGCACGGGCAACACGGCGACCGGGCAGCGCCACACCGACGCGTCGGCGGAGCCGCACCGTGCGGCGCATACCGCAGGTCACGGCCATGCGGGCGACCAGGCCGGCCCGGGGCATGGGCAAGCGCCGCACAGCGGAACGACGCACGAGCACCACGGGATGACGCCCAACGTGACGCGCGCGCAGCTCGCGGCCGTCACTTTGAGCACGACACTCCTGCTGCTCGGCGGCATGACCGTGCCGGCGCTTTTCGTGAACCTGCAACTGTCCGCCCGCGACGTCGACGGCGCCATCATGCCGCCGGGCATGATCATGGGCTGGGATACACCAGCGGAATCGATGCGCGAGATGGGCGCCGTGCACCCGCGCCTGGTGCAGCGCACCGCGCAGAGCACCGCCCGTGGCGACCAGCCCCTGCATCCCAGGCTGGAGAACGGCGTCAAGGTCTTCGAGTTGGAGGCCGGCGTGGTGCGCTGGAATGTGCTGCCCGATGTGCGGGTCGAAGGCTATGCCTTCAACGGCCAGATCCCTGGTCCGCGCATCCGCGTGACCGAGGGCGACCGTGTGCGCATCAAGGTAACCAATCGGCTGCCCGAGTCCACCACCGTGCACTGGCACGGGCTCATCCTGCCGAATCGCATGGATGGGCCGGCCGAGATCACGCAGGACCCTATTCCGCCTGGGGGAAGCTACACCTACGAGTTCACGACAGAGCAGGCGGGCACCTTCTTCTATCACACGCACGACCACGCCGACCGGCAGCAGGCGCTCGGCCTGTACGGCGCGCTGATCATCGACCCAAGGGACACCACCCGCGAGCCGAGAGCCGACAAGGAGTACGTGATCCAGCTGCAGGAGTGGCTCCAACGCCAGGGCCTGACCTACCCGGCCATGCTCATGGAAGGCGCCCTGCCGAATTACTTCACCATCAACGGCAAGGCCTACCCGCAGACGGACACGATCTCGATGAAGGTGGGCGAGACCATCAAGCTGCGTTTCATTGGCACCCACAACAACTTCGTGCACCCGATGCATGTCCACGGGGGGCCCTTCACCGTGGTGGCGCGTGACGGCTACACACTGGCCGAGGGCGCGCGCTTCGAAGCTGACACGGTCAACGTCGGGCCCGGGCAGCGCTACGACGTGGTCTGGAGGGCTCGCCGCCCCGGCAAGTGGCTGATCCACTGCCACATCCCCCACCACACCACCAACAACAACGTCGAGCACAAGGGCGGCGGCGGCCTGACCATGGTGCTCGACGTGCAAGGCTGATGGATGGGCTTTCACCGAAAATGCGTCCCGGTCGGTCCGCCCGTACGGGACCTCTAAAGTCCTCACAGAGTTACTCCTGCCTGTGGATCGCGACCACCTTCCGCTCCAGCGGCCGCATCGCTGGGCCTTCTAGCACGCGCCCGTCCGGGGCAAAGCGGCTCCCGTGGCACGGGCAGTCCCAGCTGGTTTCCAGGGCGTTCCAGCGAACGATGCACTTCATGTGGGTGCACACCGGCGACACCAGGTGCACGTCACCTTGCGGATCGCGATACGCGGCGCAGCGCTCGCCGTCGACCTCCACGATCGCGCCTTGGTGCGGCTGCACGTGTTGCAGTGGGGGGCCGTGGCGATGTGTCAGGTAGTCGTAAAGCCATGCTTTGGCCGTGTTGCGGACTCCCTCGAACATGCCGCGCAGAGACTGGCGAAGAGCGAGCCGATCCGGGCGGTACAGCTCGCTCCAGGCCGAGCGCCTGCCTTCCACCAGTTGCTCGGCGATCAGTTGGGCGGCCAGGGTGCCGTACGTCAGTCCGTCAGTCCCGAAGCCGGTCGCGATGTAGGTACCCGCCGCGTCCCGTCCGATGTAGGGCAGGCCGTCGGGCGAGTGGAAATGCTGCCCCGACCAGCGGTACGCAGGATCGCGCAGGCCCAGCTGCCGCTCGGCCCGATCCTCAAGTTCTTGCATCGCCCGCACGGCATCGCGCTGGCCGGTGCCGTGGTTCACACCCACCGCCAGCCAGTACCGTCCCGGCTCGTCCTCAAGGCCCCGCAGCGACAGGCGTTCAGCCCCTTGTGCCCAAAAGATGCCGGGCGGGCATGGGCTGTCCGTGGCCAGTCGGTACGCCACGCCGTACTCGCGGCCGGGGAGCAGCCCCGCCTGGACTGGATGCCGTCCGCACGGTGAGTGTGTGGCGAGCACGATCTCGCGAGCTTGCACGTGCGCCACCGGCGTGCGCAGCGAGCGCTCGGACGCATCGCATACGACGACGGGCGAGCGTTCGTAGATCAGCGCGCCGGCACCGTGCGCACGCCGTGCGAGCGCTTGAACGTACGCCAGCGGATGGAACTGGGCCTGGCCCTCCATCACCAGCACCGGCCCATGAGCCGCTGGGGTGAGGCCTTCCGGGAGTGTTCCGACCAGACGGGCCGCCATGCCGGCTTGTTGCGCAGCCTGGTACTCGTCGTACACCGTGCCCTCCGCCTCGGCGCCGGCAGCATAGAAGTAGAGGGGACAACGCCGGAAGCCGCAAAGGTTGCCCTGTTCGTTCTGCTCCAACGCCGCTTGCCGTTCGACAAAGGCGATCGCATCACGTCGCGACTGCGCGACCTGCGAGGCGACCTCACCGTCCCATCTGCTGCGGGTTGCGTGCAAGCCATGACTGACCGTCTGATACAGGTTGCCCGTCGAGTACCCGGTAGCGCCCGCGCCGACGCGGTGTGCTTCTAGCAACACCACGCGCAGGCCGCCCTGCGCCAAGAGCAGCGCAGCGGTCACGCCCGTGATGCCGCCACCGACGACGGCGACATCGGTCGACACGTCCTCCGTCAGGGTGGGCCATCCTGCAGAGGTGCGTTTGTCAGTCCAGACGGAAGTCGTGCTCATCCTGTCCTTTCCGTCGCGAAGACCTTCGCTCGGCCCTTTGCCCGCCATCGGTCAGCCGCAGCACGCCGCATCAGTCGTGACGGCTGTGCTGCCCGCGCGGTCCCCAAAAGCGATCACGCAGCGGCTCGCGTCCCTTGAACGGCTGGTAGTCGTCGATGCCGAAGTGCTTGCGCAACTCCTTGCGCATCATGTGGATGTCGGCCGTCTGGCTGTGCCACATGTTGCTGCACTCATGCCGCAGGTCCTCGTGCGTCAAGTCGACACCGGCGACGCAGCCGTTGACCGGCTCCATCAAGGTGTAGTGATGGCGGCTGAACACTTCATAAAAGAGGTGGTTGAAGTCCGCGCCCGGGCGCGCCTGCTCCAGCAGCTCGATCATCTCGCGGCCGTCGCGGCGGAGTTTGGGTTCGTAGTCGATGCCGTACCAGTCGTGCAGGAAGCGCTGCAGCGTCATGATCTCTTCCCGCTGCATGCGGTTGTTGCGGCGTGCCAGCGACTTCAGATCGTCCAAAGTTGCCTTGGCCGGCGTGGCGCCAAAACCCGGCGTCGGGGACACGCCTTCGTTGGGGGCGATGTCCCCGTTGCGTTGCAGGTCGGTGCCGGCAGCGAGCTCGGTGATGCGCAGCGCAGAAAAGTGATGGTCGATGGTCATCTGCATGAACTCGACCTCAAACCCGGCCGTGTGGCCGGCGCCCGGGGCATCGGCATGAGAGGCGGGGGACAGCGACAGCGTCACACAAGCGAAAACGGCGGCTAACGGGCGCCTCATAGCAGGGATGGTGAACATGGCGAGCTCCCAAGGGGTACAAGGCAATGGCGTTGACAAACGCCATCGAGAAATCTACGACGGGCAGCGGCGCCGCGCCACTGACGCCTCACCGGCACAGCAGCCAGAGCACAAGCCCGAGGGCCACATCAGCGCTTCAGACGCTGACGCGACAGTTCCTCTCGATCAATGTGCGTGACCGGTCACGGATTGGCCTGCTTGCGTGCGCGGCATCTGCGACATCCGACGGCACTCGTCGGCACAACGGCGACAGGCGGCCGCGCAGGACTGGCAATGGTCCATTGGGTGCTTGGCACACTCCTCGCCACAGGCTTCGCAGATGTCCGCGCACAGCGCGCAGATCGCCTGGGCCTGCTCGCTGCCCCGCGCCATTGCGGCCGCGGCGAGCTGGCAGATAGCGGCACAATCCATGTCCAACGCGATGCAGCGCGCCATCATCTTCACGTCCTGCTCCTGCAGGCAGGCGGTCGCGCAGTGGTTGCACTCCACCGCACACGCGCTGCAAGCTTCGATGCACGATGTGTACTGTTCATGAGCCATCTTGTCTCTCCAAGTCAGAGCGCCGGGGATTCGGCACTGGCTGAAAAGCAAGCGACAGTCCTAGCTGGACAGACCGTTTGAGCGCAAAGCAACATCGCACCAATCCCTGCCGTGCACGTTCTGCGCGACATCGGTCGGTGCGTTGAAATTTCTTCTAGTCGCTCAGGTGATGTCTACATGTGCTTGTCCTTCTTGCAACGCGGATCGGCGTTCACCAGGGCGATACCCTGAAGCGCTGGCTTCACTGAGCCGGTTGCAGCTCTGTGATCACGATGGCGCCGTTGGACTTTTCAGCCGCGAATCGCACCTTGTCACCGACCTTGACCTTGTCCAACAGCGACGCGTCCTTCACCTGGAAGACCATCGTCATGCCGGGCATGCCGAGGTTCTTGATCTCGCCGTGCTTCAAGGTGATCTTCTTGTTCGCCGTGTCGATCTTGCGGACCTCGCCCTCGACCAGCTCGCCTGCCGCCGTCGAAGCCGCGGCGGCATTGGCGTCTGAGCCACTGGCGGCCTGCTGCGCGGCGAACGCCGCGGTGCTGGTCACCAGCGAGACGGCCGCCAGCAGGGCAAGCAGAGATTTGTTGTTCATGAAGATGCTCCTTTGAGAGTTCAGCGGAAGTACGACTGGTACACGCGGGTGCTGCCGTCTTGGAGGACGAGCAGCACGTCGTAGGGTTGGGTCTGGTGGTCAAAGTCGGGGCCGTCCATGCCCGGGCTGCCCAAGGGCATGGCCGGCACGGCCAGCCCGACCGCCTTGGGCCGCTCTTGCAGCAGCCGCCGGATCTCGCGCGCCGGCACATGGCCCTCGATCGCGTAGCCGCCGACCTTGGCCGTGTGGCACGAGCCGAACTGCAGAGGGAGGCCCAGTGCCTTGCGCGCGTCGGTGTTGCCTTCGTTGTGGACGATGGCGACAAAGCCGTTTTTCTCCAGGTGCGCGATCCACCCTTTGCAGCAACCGCACTCGGGCGACTTCCACACCTCGATGGCGGTCGGCGTGGGCTTGGCGTAGACACTGGCGGTCAGCCCGAGCGCCGCACCGGCCATGACGAAATCGCGGCGCTTCATTTGGCAGCCACCTTGATCTTGCCGACCATGCCCGCCTGGTAGTGGCCGGCGATCAGGCAGGCGAAGTCAAACTCACCCGGACGGTTGAAGGTCCAGATCAACTCCCCCGTCTTGCCCGGTTTGACATGCGCCATGTAGGGCTCGTCGTGCTCCATCTCCGGGAACTTGGCCATCAAGGCCGCGTGCTCGTCGAGTTCCTGCTTGGTGCCGATGACCAGCTCGTGCATCACCTGGCCGGCGTTGCGGATCACGAACTTGACCGTCTCGCCTTGCTGCACGCTCAGTCGGTCGGGCGTGAAGCGCATGTCATCGGTCATCTTGATTTCAATGGTGCGCTTGACCGCCTTGGCATCGCCGGCGATGCCCCAGGCCTTCTGCTCCTTCTTGACCGGCTGGCTGGCGTCTTTTTTGGCGTGGTCGTCGTCGCCGTGGGCGTGGACCGCAGCCGTGACGCCTAGCAGCGTCACGAGTACGAGGGTATGGATGGTGCTCATGCCGCCTCGCTCAGTGATGGTGGTGCGCCGCAGCGCGCTGCGCCTGGCCCTTGGCCACGGTCACCGCGCCCTTCATGCCCGCGTCCCAGTGGCCGGGCTGCAGGCAGCCGAAGTGGACGGTGCCGGATTGGGTGAAGTGCCAGATCAACTCGCCGGTCTTGCCGCCGGCCAGCGTCACCATGTTGGGCTCCTCGTGCTCCATCTCCGGGTTCTTGATCATCAGCTGGTAGTGCTCCTGCAGGTCCTGCTCGGTGCCGAGCACGAATTCGTGCTTCAGCTGTCCGGAGTTCTTCACCTTGAAGCGGATGGTTTCGCCTTGCTTGACGCTGATGCTGGACGGACTGAAACGCATGCCGTCGGTCATGTCGACCGTGACGGTGCGCGTCACCTTGGCGGCCACGCCGGGTGCGCCGATCGGGCTGGTCTCGCTGCCGTGGCCGTGGCCGCCGGCGTGGCTGTCGCCGGCCCAGCTGGCCGACGCCGCCAGCGCCAGCGCCAGGGTGACGGCGATCGAATGGAAGGTCATGTGAGCTCCTTGGAAGTGAATCGGTGATGGGCAAATCGGACGCGGGGCTGTGTCAGTGCCCGTTGTGGCCGCCCCCGCCGGTGGGCTTGCGCACGCGCATCTCGACGTTTTTGGTCGGCTTGCGCGCCAACGGCATCGACTGGCCGCCGGCCGCGAAGGAGCGGGCTGGCTCGGGCAGCGTGCCGGTGAACTCGTAGGCCACCTCGCCCTTGGGGTGCTGGTACCAGCCCGGGTCTTTGAAGTCGCCGCGCTTCTGGTCCGCGCGCACCTTCATCACCGTGAACATGCCGCCCATCTCCACCGGGCCGAACGGGCCCTGGCCGGTCATCATCGGCAGCGTGTTGTCGGGGATCGGCATCTCCATCTCGGCCATGTCGGCCATGCCGCGCTCGCCCATCACCATGTAGTCGGGGATCAGCTTGTGGACCTGTTGGGCGATGCCGCGGTGGTCCACGCCGATCATCGTAGGTAGGTCATGGCCCATCGCATTCATGGTGTGGTGGCTCTTGTGGCAGTGGAACGCCCAGTCGCCCGGCTCATCGGCCAAGAACTCCACCACGCGCATCTGGCCGACGGCCACATCGGTCGTCACCTCGTTCCAGCGGGCACTCTCGCGGGTCCAGCCGCCATCGGTGCCCGTGACCATGAACTCGTGGCCGTGCAGGTGGATGGGGTGATTTGTCATCGTCAGGTTGCCCATGCGGATGCGCACCCGCTCGCCGAGCCGCGCCACCATCGAATCGATCCCCGGGAACACGCGCGAGTTGAAGGTCCACAGGTTGAAGTCCGTCATCTCGCTCACCCGAGGGGTGAAACTGCCCGGCTCGATGTCGAAGGCGGTGAGGATGAAGCCGTAGTCACGGTCCACGGCCATGAACTTCGGGTCCTTCGGGTGGGCGATGAACATGCCGTACATACCCATCGCCATCTGCACCATCTCGTCGGCGTGGGGGTGGTACTTGAAGGTGCCGCTGCGCCGCACGACGAACTCGTAGACGAAGGTTTTGCCGGGCTGGATGTGCGGCTGGGTCAAGCCGCCGACGCCGTCCATGCCGTTAGGCAGCCGCAGGCCGTGCCAGTGAATGGTCGTGTGCTCGGGCAGCTTGTTGGTCACGAAGATGCGCACCCGATCGCCTTCGACCGCTTCGATCGTGGGACCCGGCGAGCTGCCGTTGTAGCCCCACAGGTGGGCCTTCATGCCGGGCGCGAACTCGCGCACCACCGGCTCGGCCACCAGGTGGAACTCTTTGATGCCGTTGTTCATGCGCCAGGGCAGGCTCCAGCCGTTGAGCGTGACCATGGGGTTGTAGGGCCGGCCGGTGTTGGGCACCAGCGGCGGTGCCGTCAGTGGACTGGTCTGGATGACCGGCTCGGGCAAGGCCGCCATCGCGACCTTGCTCACCGTGGAGGCCGCCACGGCGGCGCCCGCTGCGGCGGTGCCGGTCAGGAAGCGGCGTCGACTCGTTGTCATGGGAGGTACTCCGTCTAGAGGTTCAATGGCCGCCATCGCCGCCGCCTGAGGCCGCCGGGGCCGCCTGCATCGACACGCCGCCGGTGGGTTTGCCGATCAGGGCCGCCTGCAAGGCGGCGTCGGCCAGCCAGAAATCACGTTGGGCTTCGATCGCCTGCACCACGCTGCCGACTTGCTCGCGCGCGTCGGCGAGCAGTTCGAACACGCCGATCAGCATGCCGTTGTAGCGAAGCAGGTTTTCGTCGGCGATCGTCTTGCGCAGCGGCACCACTTCTTCTAGGTAGTGCTTGGCCACGTCGTAAGTGGTGCGGTAGGCGCCGTAGCTTTCGCGCACCTGCGAACTGGCGTCCACGCCAATCTGCGCCGTGCGGTTCAGTGCGGCCATGTAGGTCGCTTGCGAGCGCGCGCGGCTGGCGTCGCCGAAGTCGAAGATCGGCAGGGGCAGCTCCAGCTCGTAGCCCTTTTGGGGCGGCTCGCCGGTCTCGCTGTTGCGCACGGCGGCGACGTGCAACCCGTTGACGAAGCTCGTCACTCGCGTCAGTCCCTGGTCGCGAGCCGTGAACTCCAGGTCGGCACGCGCCAGCCGCACATCGAGCCGCTGGTCGAGCGCCTGCTGCGCGATGTCGGCTTCCTGCTTCGGCGCCTTGGGCAGGTCAGGCAGTCGCTCGGGCAGCGTCAAACGCCGCGCCTGTGCCTCGTTCAGCCCCAGCGAGCGCACCAGCGCTTCGCGGGTGCTCTGCGCCACCTGGCGGGCGCGGGTGAGCTGCGCGACGGCGTCGGCCGCGAACGCTTGTTCACGTGCCCGTTGCAGCCGGTTGAAGTTGCCCACCGATTGCATCCTGCGGGCCAGTTCGGCACTGGCATCGGCCGCCTGCTTGACCTGCTCGAAGTACTGCAGCGACTGCTGCGCGGCCACCGCGCGCACCCAGTTCTGGCGTGCGTCACTGGCCGCCTGCACCACGTCGCTGGCCAGCCGCAGCTGGAGCTGCTGCTGCTGGAAATCCGCCATGCGCAGCCGTGAGGGCAGCAGCAGGAAGTCGAACACCGAGATGCCGAGCATGCGGCCGATGTCGAGCTCGGTTTCCCCGCCTTCTCGGCGCACCAGGCGCTCGAAGGTGAAGATCGGGTTGGGCAGTCGGGCGGACTGGGTCGCGCCGGCCGAGGCAGCGGCGCTCTCAAAGAGCGCCGCCTGCAGCGCCGGGCTGTGCGCGAGCGCCAGCCGCACCGCATCATCGGCCGTGAGCGGCTTGGCGAGCGTCGCGTCCACGTCGGCCTGTGCCTGGCGGCGAGCCTCGTCGCTGGTGAGCCACTTCACCTCGGCCCCGAGGTGGCTCTGGGTCAGGCGCTGGGCGCCTTGGAAATTTTGGTCGATCGCCGTGCTGGCGCAGCCGCCCAGCAGCAGCGCCGCGGTCACCGCCACCACGGCGGTGAGCCGAGGGCGTGGTACAGCCCTGAAGGTCATGCGGGACTCCTCAATGATGTTGCGAGTGGCCGGCGGGCGCCGCGGGCTGCGATGCCGCCGGAGCCGGTGACGGCTTCGGTGCCGTCTTCGGCGGGGTGGTCATTTCCGTCTGACCAAAGGGCTTCTCGGTGTTCGCCGTGCCGGCGCGCGGCGGGGTTTGGCCGGACGAGGCCGGGGCAGCGCCGTGGCCTGCATGGCCGCCGCCCTGCTCGCCCGCCGCCTCTGCCGCGTAGGTCCGCCACCCGCCGATGCGGCCGACATGGTCGTTGGCCTCTTTCCAGGACACCACCGGCTCGTCGGCGTAACGGGGGTAGCCCTCGAAGGCGGAACGGTAGGTGCCGTCAGGACGCGGCGCGGCGGCCCGCGCGCTGGGCTGGGTCGATGGCGCCGAAGCGCCCGGGGCGGGAGTGGCAGCGGGTGGTTGGGCGTGCGCGATCGGCAGCACAACGCCGAGCGCAGCCGCCAGGCAGGCGGTGTTCCAGTGGGACATGAATTCCTCGCAAAGCACTCCGCGTCACGGCGGGCACCAAGGGCGCCCCACGCCAGCGGCGGTGGAAGACGGCGGCCTCAGGACGCACCTGGGCGTCCACCGAGGCGCACCACGGCGGTGTCAGGCGAGGAAGGTTCGGGGCGGCCGCTCGGGGCCGTCGGTCATGAAGACCGCGGGGTGCGACTCGACGCTCGGGCGCACACTGTGGGCGACCGGGGACGGGTCGATCACGATCGCCGAGGCCGGCAACGCGGCTGCCGAGCAGCAGGACGCGCAGACGCTGCACTTCGACGCCACGGGTTTGTGCGCTTCGGCGTCGGGCTGGGCGTCGGCTGCGGTTGTACCCTGGGCGTCGGGGGTGTCCTCTGCCGACGTCGAAGGCCCGTGCGCATGCGGCCCATGGCCGTGCTCGGCGTGCCCGCCGGCCTCGTCATGTGTCCCGTGCGACGCGGGTTGGGAGGCGACGACGCCGGTCATGTGGTGATGCGGGCCGCAGGCGATCATCGTCGCTGCCACCGCTCCTTGGAACGGCAGCGCGACGGCAAGCACCCATAACAGAGCGGACCGAATGACACGCCACATGAAACGACAGTCTATTGGATGTTGTTCAAACGTGAGATATCCGACGCGGAATCAGGGCGCAACCGGATGTCACCGACACCCGACTGCGCCACAGATCTCATTGCGGGGCGAGTTCGGTCACCTTGATCGCGCCATCGACCTTGTCGGCCTTGAACTTCACCTGGTCGCCCACTTTCACGCCGGCGAGCGTCGCCGCGTCGGCGCGGAACACCATCGTCATGCCCGGCATCCCGAGGTTCTCGATCGGGCCGTGCTTGAGGGTGATCTTGCCTTGCTCGACATCGATCTTCTTCACCTCCGCCTGGGCATAGCCGGCCGCCGGTGTTGCCGTGGCGACCGGCGCCTCACTCGCCGCCAGGGCGATCCACGGTGCCAGGGAGGCCAGGCCCGCGGCCAGGATCACGGCTCTGAAATTCATCGTCTGCTCCGATTCCCAGTTTCGTTGAGGACGGCGCCACAGGGCGAGCGAACTACCGCTGCCACCGATCGCCACACCGTGACCGCGACTGTAGACAGCCGCCCCCCACGGCACCCGTACAAGTTCATTACGGTTTCGTAATGTGACGCCGTGGCGCTCCTGGGCGACACTGCAGACATGCGCATCTTGGTGGTGGAAGATGAAGTCCGGCTGGCGGACTACCTCAAAAAGGGCCTGAGCGAGAACGGCTATGTGGTCGATCTCGCGCACGACGGCATCGACGGCAAACACCTCGCGGTCGAGGGCGAATACGACCTGGTGGTGCTGGACGTGATGCTGCCCGGCATCGACGGTTTCGGGGTGCTGCGCGAGCTGCGCGCGCGCAAGGACACGCCGGTGCTGATGCTGACCGCGCGGGACAAGGTCGAAGACCGGGTGCAGGGTCTCAAGGGGGGCGCCGACGACTACCTGGTCAAGCCGTTTGCATTCACCGAGCTGCTGGCCCGCGTGGAGGCGCTGTTGCGCCGCGGCGCTGGCAAAGGCGGTCAGCCTGTGACGACCCTGCGCCTGGCCGACCTCGAAGTGGACCTGGCCCGCCGCAAGGCAACGCGGGCGGGCAAGCGCTTGGATCTGACGCCCAAAGAGTTCACGCTGCTGACCTTGTTGTTGCGCCACCAGGGTGAAGTGCTGTCGCGCACCGTGCTGGCCGAGCAGGTCTGGGACATGCATTTCGACAGCGAGACCAACGTGATCGACGTGGCGGTGCGGCGGCTGCGCGCCAAGCTGGACGACGCATTCGATCGCCCCCTGCTGCACACGGTGCGGGGCATGGGCTACGTGCTGGAGGCGCGCGGTTGAGGGCAACGCGCTCCATGGCCGCGCACCTGACCTTGGCGCTGTCGTTGGTGGCGGTCGTGGTGTTCGTCACCGTGGCGGTGCTGCTGCAGCGCGCCCTGCAAGAGGAGCTGCACCGCACCCTGGACCAGGACCTGGCCGGCAAGGTCGACGTGGTGCGGCATTTTGTCGACGAGATCCAGTCCGCCCAGGACCTGGGGGAGCTGCGCCACCACCTGGACGACGTGCTGATCGGCGACGGCGAGATGCGGATTTGGCTGATGCGCGACGACGGGGGCGTGCTGTACGGCGGCCAGCGTCCACCCGAGCTCACACCGCGGGCCGGCGACCGCGTGCAGGTCCGGCGCGAGGACGGGTTGCCGATGGAGGGGCGCCGCGTTCGCCTGCCGTCAACCCAGGTACTGCCCGCGTCCGAGCTGGTCGTCGCGGTGGACACCCGGCCTCAGGCCGCCCTGCTGCGGCGCTACCGCGCCACCATCGCCATGGTGTGCGGCCTGGGCGTGGCGCTGACCGTGCTGTTGACGGCCTGGATCGCGCGGCGATCGCTGCGGCCGGTCCACCGGCTGTCGCAGGAGGCTGCCTCGCTCAGCCCGACCGCGCTGGCGGCACGGTTGTCCCCCGTGCAAACGCACGAGCTGCAGCTGCTGGTCGACGCCTTCAACCGGGCGCTGGACCGGGTCGAGGCGGCCTATGGCCAGCTGGAAGGCTTCAACGCCGATGTCGCCCACGAGCTGCGCACACCCCTGGCGACGATGATCAACGCCACCGAGGTGGCCTTGCGCCGGGAGCGCTCGGCCGACGAGTTGCGCGAGACGCTGCAACTGAACCTGGAGGTGCTGCGCGAGCAGTCGGCCCTGGTCAACGACATGCTGTTCTTGGCGCAGGCCGACCGCGGTCGGCTGGCCGACAGCCTCACGCCGACCGACCTGCACAGCGAAGCGCAGCGCGTGGCGGAATACTTCGAACCGCTGCTGGAGGAGCTGCAGCAACGGGTGCAGGTCGAGGGCGGCGCGACGGCGCTGTGCAACCCTGCGCTGGTGCGCCGGGCACTCGTCAACCTGGTGGGCAATGCGACCCGCTACACCGCGGCGGGAGGCTGTATCCATGTGGACGTGAGCGAGCACGAAGGCCGGGTGCGGCTGGCGGTGCGCAATCCGGGGCCGCCGATCCCCGCCGAATCGATGCCGCGCCTGTTCGAGCGATTTTTCCGCGCCAACAGTGCCCGCGAGCGCTCGGGCAGTCACCACGGGCTGGGCTTGGCGATTGTGCGGGCGATCGCGGTGATGCACGGAGGGCGCACGTTGGCGCAGTGCGCCGAGGGCTGGACGGAGATCGGCTTGGAGTTTCCCGCGCAACCGCGCAGCGACACTCTGCACCGCCCGTCCCTGCCAGCCGTGGCCGCACCCAACCATAGCGCGTGACACAACGGCGTGTCACATGGAAAGGGCCAGGCCAGCCTCAGGACCGTGAGCGACACGAGGCCCCTGGCGTGGGTGGGCCGCATCTAAGCCGGGACCTGGGTGAGGCCCTGCCCAGCTGATGCAAACGCGCCTGGGTGTTCGTGCGACCTCGGCCGTCGCCTGTTCTTTGCAGGGCGCACCGCGGCACTATTCCGAATACGTCACGCCGTTCGGCCCCGCGCCCACTCGATGGGTCGACACCACCTGGTTGACGGCGGTGTCGATGACGCTCAGCGTGCCGGCCTCGATATTGGTGACAAAGACATAACGGCCGTCCTTGCTCATCGCGACACCGTGCGCGCCCTTGTCGGTTGTCACGGTCGCCACCACCTTGCCAGCCACCGGGTCGACCACCGACACCGTGTCGGCGGGCTTGCTGGACGTCCCTTGGTTGGCCACGTAGACGCGTCGTCCGTCCGGGGTGGCATCCATCTGAATCGGCATGCTGCCCACCGCGACCTTCTTCACCAGCCGGCCCTTGGAGGTGTCAATGATGCCCAAACGGTTCTCCGCGCTGAGGGAGACGAAGGCCCGAGCGCCGTCCGGTGAGAAGCCGACCTGCACCGGCCCTTTGCCAACCGCAATCCTCTGGGTCTCCTTCAGGGAGTCCACGTCGATGACGGACACGGTCCCACCCCGCATGTTGGCCACATACAAGGTCTTGCCATCCGGGCTGAGCCTCAGTCCGTGCGGGTACCTGTCCGTCGCCACCTGGCCGATGCTGCGCTGGCTCGCCAAGTCGATGACGTGGACCACGTTCGCACCGGAGTCCGAAACGAAGGCCCGGGCACCTGCAGCATCGGTCACCACATGGGCCGGGTGGTCGCCAGCGTCCAAGAGGACGGGCTCAGGGCTCCCGCTCGACGCCTCCATCACCACGAGCTTTCCCTTGGCGCCACCGCCGCCGCCGTGCCCTGCATGGCTGGACACCCCCACGGCCAACACGCGCTTGCCATCGGGGCTGATCTGCACGTTGTGGGGAGAAACCGCCAAGCGGGTGGTCTGCTGCGCGCCGCTTTGCAGCTCGATGCGGGTGATCGAACCGTCGCGCTCGTTGGCGGTGTAGACGGTCCCGGCGGGAGCTCCTGCAGCGGAAGCGGCCGCGACGGCGAGCGCAATGCCCAACAGGCGGCTGCAAACGCGAACATTGAGATGGGTGCGAGACAACATATGGGCTCCTTGAGGTAGATCCCAGCGGCGTCCTCCGAGAGGAAGGCTACTGCGCGGGACTTGACCTCATTACAAATGCCATCCCCGGGCTTGCGCTTGATTCACGTCAAGGCAAACCCTCCATATCGCAGACGCAGCATCAAATCGACCATCCTCAGGCGCACCCGGCGATCGTGTAGGCCGATCATCGATCGCAGATTGCCCATTTGTAATGCGCCTGCAAGGCCGCTGTTGGGACCTGGCTTTCATAGTGGAGCCCTGACACAACGAGAGTGTCTCTGGTGTTGCCAAGCGGCAGCCCAGTCATTCACCTTGAACAGGAGTTCACCATGTCGATTCGCATCTCTACCGTTCTCGCCGTCACCATCACCGCTCTGGCCGCACCGCTGGCGCTTGCAAGCAACGGCTACACGCGGGTCGAGGCGAAGGCGCCGGGCGCCTCGGTCGGCAAGACGCGCGAGCAGGTCCGCCAGGAGCTGGAAGCCTCGCGGCGCGATGGCTCTTATGAGCGCATCAACGCCAACTCCCCGTACCGTTGGTTGGAAGACGACACTGGCGAAACCAGCAAGACGCGCGAACAGGTGCGCCAGGAACTGGAGGCCTCCAAGGAGGACGGCTCCTATGGGCGCATCAACTCCAACTCGGGACACCGTTCGCTGGAGCAGGCCGATCGCTGAGCCACCACCGGCCTTCCAGCCGGGAGGTGGCGAAACTCGACAGAGCCGCAGCAGCGCATTCCGCTGCTTGTGGCGCACTGACTGCCAAACGATCAGATCGACCGGTCGTTGTCGGGGCTTACTTCAGCATGAACTCCTGCGTTTGCGGATTCAGGCCTCGTACCCGCACGCGCAAGGTTGCCGTGTAAGCCTCAAATGACTGGAAACCCAAGCCATCGGCCGGTACCTCGACACCGTGAGTGCCGTAGATGTTCATGGGGCCGATGTCAAAGCCGTGCCCATGCTCGTACCAGTACGCCGACCAGTTGTCGCCTCGAACGTCGTAGAACGCGATTTCCCTGGGCTTGCGTGGGTTGGTGAAGTCGATTACGTCGACGCCGCCGGTGTACCAAGCGTTGACCAGCAGATCACGCCCATACGACGGCACGGTGTTGCCCAGGTGCGCCGAGCAGTACTGTACCGGGTCATCAGCCTGGGGCTCGCGCTCGATGAAATAGTGGCTGAGCTTCTCGCCTGTGGCGGCCTTCAGGAAGAACATGCGGCCCGTGTCGCTCGCCACGCCCTTTATGGGTGTGGTTGTCGGGCAACCGGTGCCCAAGGATTCGTCGATGAAGATGACCGTCCTGCCGTCCCAGCTGAAAGTGGCCGAATGCCAGAAATCCACCGCCACATCTCCACCGCCAGCGCCGTCCGAATCGACGCTGTCGTGGTAGACCCACAACGGACGCACGGTGTCGGGCAGGCCGGAGATGGGATCGATGCGCCACATTTGCGCCTGTTCAGCACAGGCGCCAGCCACCAGGCCGAGTGGCATGAACACTGCGATGTCATGGCAGGCACGCAATGAATCCAAGCCCTCCAGCCCGTGCTCGGCTGGGTCGAACTTGTTGTCGGGGTCGCCCGGATAGTTGATCGGCAGCTCGGTGAGCTCGAACGCGGCGGCCGGAGCGGCGAGAGGAATCTCCACCACCTGGATCACCCCGTGCAGCGGGTCACGCTTGGCCTGCGGTCCGCGCACCGGGCCGCAGGTGGGGCCAGGGCGAAGCGGGTACGAGGAGTTGAGGACCAGCAAGCGGCCGCGCTCGGGCTGCGGAATCAGTGTGTGCGTGTGCGAACCGCAGTCCTGATAGACAGTGGCGAGGAGCACCGGGGCTGCCAAGTTGGAGATGTCGAAGATGCGCAAGCCCTCCCAGCCGCCTGGGTCGTCGTGGTTCAGGGTGGCGGCGGAGCCGCAGGCAGGGCCGGTGAGCGTGCGGTCCACGGACGCGATGAGCAAGTCGGCCTCGCCGTCGCCGTTGCGGTCGTACACCGACAGATCGTTCTGCGGTCCGTAACAGCGGAAATCGGTGATCAGCACCGGCTGCGACGGATTGGAGATGTCAAAGATCCTGAAGCCGTCGTAGTTGCCAACAAAGGCCTTGTTACCCCAGAACGCGGCGTCCGAGTTGATCGCTTGAGTGCCGTTCGGCGCACTGGCGAGCAGGCGCATCTTCCGTTGCAGCGCCTTATCTCTGTGACCAGGCTCTTCGAACGCGACAACCGGCGCTGCAAGCGCGAAAGCAGCGCAGGCGAGCAGAAGTCTTGCCCATGCATGAACGTTCGTCTTCTTCATCACTGTCTCCGGCGGGTTAAGAGGCGTGAGAAATCCTCCACCTTGTAAGACGGCATCGACTGGTTGGGGAATTTGAGCATCAAATAAGCGCAGTCTTTACGATTGGACGCATAAGCCCCCAGGGCAGTCGATGGCTGTGTGACTCCGGCAAGCGCTGGGCGAGGTGAAGTACACCCCCTCTGGCGACTGCGTTACGAGGAGCCCTCAATGCTCGGCTCAGCAGGGGCTGCAAGCGACCTTGCTCTACGTGCCGTTCAAAAGCCAACGTGCTTCAGCTTCTCGCCGAGTCACCAACCCGGGCAGCACCTTGCCGCCGCCGTAGACCCAGCGGCGCAACTCGCGCGCCGCAGCAAGCCAGTCGCGCTCATTGACACGGCGGCGTAGCGTTGAGGTCTGCAAGCGACCCGCTCCGAGGTTGAAGGTGAAGTCGACGATGGCCGCGAGCCGCCCCGGCGGCTCGGCTGCTAGCCCCGGGCAGTAGCGCAGCGTCGCCTCAAGCGCCTTGGCCAGGTCCTGCATCAGGTAGATCTCGGCCTCGGCCTCGGTGATGGGCGGGTGGTCGGGCCGGCAGAGATGACCAAACCCGATGGTGTAATACCCCGCCGGGCAGATGTACGGGTGGGCCCGGCGCAGAGGATCGTGCTTCGGAACGCGGTGGAAGCCCTCGAACCGCTTGGCCAGCTCGATGGCCTGCGGAGGCACCTCGATCACAAGTGCGCCCATCGCTTGCCCCGTTTGATCAAGCCGACCTGCGTCGGCGACACACCGAAGCGGCGCGCAAGCTGAGCATGAGAACCGGTCTCGCTGCGGATGCAACGCACTTGGTCGGCGGTAAGGCGAGCAGCTGGGTTGCGCTCACCTGGACGTCGAGCCACCCGCCCCTTGGCGACCATATCGGCCGCGTTGTCCCTGTACGTACCGACAAACAGATGAGCCGGGTTCACGCATCGCGGGTTATCGCACCGATGGCAAACACACCACCCCGGGGGAATCTCTCCGTTGTACAGTTCGTACGCAACGCGGTGCGCGCGCAGTTGCACGCCATCCTTGCGCTTCAGAAAGCCGTAGCCCTGGCGGCACGCAGCCCCGGTCCAGTTCCAGCACTGCGTCGGCGGGTCGATCCTGAACTTGGCCAGGAAGCGCAAATACAGGGGCGTTTCAGGTCTGCCAGTGCGCGCCATCACGCACCCCGCCACTTCTCTAAGGTCCTATTCAGGAACCAGTAGTTCAAGATGCCGGCCAGCAGCGTCTGGTCCGATTCAGTCCAGGCGGCGAAGAGAGCGGTGCCAAAGCCGGAACCCATCTGCACCGACCCGATGAAGGTGGCGGCCTTGACCCCGCAGTACATCGACACCAGCAGGTAAGTGATCACCGGCCGCACACTCGTTGACAACGCATCGACCCAGCGCACGCCCGACGGCTGGCCCTGGGCTGCAATCGCCTCTTTCAGCGCCTGCATCGCCCCGACGTTCCACGCGACGTCGGCCGCCGCCCCAATCTCGGCCATGCGCTGCGCGCCCCTGAGCCGCTCGAACTCCAGCGCCTTGTCCTGCATGGCCAGCTCGTGCGCGCGCTCGCCCGCCCGGTCCAGCCACTTCAGCAGTTCGGGCGCAAGCCGGAAGGCGCCGCCGAGCAAGCCGCCCAGCAGCGTCTCGATCACGGATTGCCTCCCCACGGGTTGAACTTGATGGAGGCGCCGATCAGCAGCGCGGCCAACAGGCCGGTGGTGAACACCTTGACCACGGTGCGCCACGCGGTGCGACGGGCATCGCGCCAGGCGTCCAGCAGGTCGCGCAGCTCGCGCAAATCGCGCGCCGCATCGCCCCGGTCATCGAAGCCGAGCAGCATCAGCACGCGCTCGGCGCCACGCTCGGCGGCACGGTCCAGCAGGTCGTCGAAGTCCTCCTTGTTCAACACCAGCATGTTGTCGACGAGGGCGGGCTTGTTCTCTTCAGTCATCGGTGGTCTTCAAATGAAAGAACCCGCCACTCGGGCGGGTTCGGGTTGGGGTGAGAGTGAAAAGGGTCAGAGCGCGATGCCAGGGCTCCAGCCGGCCGCCTTGTAGACGCTCAACTTGTTCTCGTCCTCAAGGAAGCAGAGCCAGCCGACCTTGGGCGCGTGGTACTCCCAGGTGCCTGCGATGCGCACCGCGACCTGTCCCGTCTTCCCGGCCCAGGCGCCGGTGGCGCCTGCCGGAACGATGTAGCGGTCGCCATCCACCGGCGTGGCCGGCGGCGCGGTGAGATCACGGTCCTTGACCGACAAGCCCACCACGGCGCCCAGCCGTTTGAGATCGGCGTCCATGCCGCCATTCCAGTTGTGTTCCCCCTGGGCCCAGCCATAGGTCAACCCGAGGTTGGGATCGATGCTCGCCATTCAAACGCCTCCGTAGTAGTTGCCGTAGTGCAGGCCGTAGCCGGCCCGCTCGAATTCGATGCTGTGCTTCTGCCAGGACACGTGGCCGTCCCTGACGGACTCGATCTCCACGCGCAGCTTCGCGTTGACTCGCCCGAGCCCCGAGTCGGCCAGCTCCTGCGCCAGCGGCCACGTCGCGCTGTTGCCCGCGAGCCCGGCCAGGGTGCGGCGCAGCGAACCGCCCTCGCCGAAAATGCGCACCGTGGTGGTCTGCCCCGCCTCCGGCGTCACCTCACCTTCGGTCTGCAGCACCAGGTAAGCCGTCTGCGTGCGGCGGTTGCGCGTGGCCCAGCTGACCGTGATCTCCCCCGCCACCGCCGCCGGGTAGGCCCGGCCGTTGACGCGGGGGTTGCCGGGGCAGTAGGGCCGGATGAAGCGCTTGGCGAGCGTCAGGCTCATCTCCGGCGCTTCGCCCAGCGGCAAGGTGCCGCGCGCTGTCTGCGTCAGCAGCCGGGCGCGCACCGTCTCGCCCTGCACGTACTCCGGCTGCAGGTAGTGGCGCGCCTCCTCGACGAACCACACCCGGCTGCCGGCGGGGTGGCCCACGGGCACCGTGTCGAGCAGGCCGCGCTCGAACACCGCGGCCGGGCCTCCGGCTGCCGCCCGGTCGAGCGAAGCGACCTTGAGCCACTCCCCGTTCACGAGGGCGAGCCCTCCCGCCTCGATATCCTCCAAACCGATGCCGTTCGCCAATGACACACGCACCTGGCTGGCTGATTGCGGCAGCGCTGCCGCAAGGATCACGGTCGGCGTGAAGCTACCCTGACCCTTGTCTTCCCAGCCACCGCCCAGGCGGGCCATGACCTTGAACCCGAAGGCGTCACCGCTGGGCCGGGCGCCGCAGGCCGCCACCAGCCCGTCCAGGTCGCCGATGTCCCCGAGCCGGCTGTCGGACTCGCCCGTGAGGTCCTGGACGATCCACCAGTACGGCACCTCGAACAGCACCTCTTGCGGGCAGGGCAAGGGTTCGCTGGTGGGCTCCTTCCAGCCGGACGAGGGCGGCGCCGAGTAGACCGATTGCGGCAATCCGAAGATGTCCTGCACGCAGTCGACCCGCACGGCGCCGCTCGCCAGCTCGCCATACGCGATGCGCACGATGCGCATCGGCAGCTGCGCGATACCGTAGGGCGGCCAGGACAGTTTCACCACGTCGCCGATCTGCAGCGCGGCGGCCTGCCGGTTGGCGATAAAAGTACACTTGGCGAGGCTCGCCGACAGCTGCTTTAGTTCCCGCATGGCGACCCGGGTGGCGAGCGCCCCGTGGCTGATGCCCGGGTACTGGAGCGAGGTGGCCACCACGCCGCCATTGAGGTGCACCGCCGCAATGTCCTGCACCGTGACCGAGGCATCCTTGTCGCTCGCCGCATCGCGGTAGACCACCGTCACCTGGTTGACGGTCTCACCCCAGGAGGGCCGGGTGAACTCATCGATGCGAAGGATGTTGGACGGGTCGAACACCGGCAGCCGCTCCAGCTGATAGTCGGCGCGGGCCAGCTGGAGCACGAAGAGGCCGGTGCGCGGGTGCACGTACAGCACGCCGTCGATGTGCTTGAGCACCGAAAGTGCAAAGCTCTCGATGGTTTCTTCCTGCGACCACAGCAGCGACAGCCCAAACCCCTCGGCGTGCAGCGTGTCGGCCGCCCTACGGAAGCTCACCTCGTCCATGTCGCCCGCCGGATACCCCATGCCCCAGTCGGCGTTGGTCAGGCACTCGCGGATGATGTGGGCCGGGTTGGCGTCGTCGCCGATGCGCGATCGCTCGGGATACCAACCGCGCGGCACCCGCCGGGCCCGTACCGACCAGGGCTTGATGTAGGGGTTCATCGCGGCAACCCAGGCACGGCGCAGCACCAGCGACACGCCCCCCCGGAAGGCTGGGATGTCCGGGCCGAGGTGCTCCTGCAGGTAGGTGTTGCGGCCTTGCCCCGGCTCGCCCATGAGGAGGTCCACCGTGCCCTCGACGCCGCCCTCGCGCTCCTCGCCCCCGAACAGGTCCCGCCGGTTGATCCCAATTGAGGTGGTGCTGGTCGCCTGCCCGGACCAGGCCACCCGCTCGCCGACCCGGATCTCGGTGATGGCGTCCACGGGCCCATGGCACAGCACCAGCTGCGCCCCGAGCCCGTACCAATGGCCGACCGTGACCTTCTTTTTGCTGCCGCCGCCGCTCATCGGTGGGGCTCCTCGGCCGCGGCCTGCTCCGCCTGCTCGGCGACCCTCAGCGCCAGGGCGTCGCCGCTGCTGCGGAGCCAGTCGGCGGGCACGCCCTGCTCGACGAACTCCACCCAGGTCCGCTCGCGCCCCTCGAACCAGCGGCGCATGCCCCGGGCGCAGTAGCCGAGCGCGCGTGCATGCTCCAGCCTTGCGATGACGTCGCTCACTTCTTGCCTCCGCCCTTCTTCTTGATGGGTTTGACCTGCACGTCGCCGTACCAGACGACGTTGGGGCCGGAGATCACCCGGGTGCCGAACAGCACCGGGATCGGCGCGTCCTGGGACGCGATGGGGACGTCCTTGTCCCCGATCTGGCCCGGCTGGGCCTCCTGGGTTCTCGGTTTTGGCGCGAGCAGCGCCGAGAGGACCGTCGTGACGATCCAGACGATGATCTGTGCCCACATGGGGTGCTGGCTTTAAACGATGGCGTCGCCCGAGAACGGGTTCTTCCAGGGGATGAACGGAAAACCGCCGAAGTTGTCGAGGTTGTTGAAGCGCTTGTGGCAGTGGCTCGTGGAGTGATCGCAACCGGCATAGAGCTGGACGGGGTCGCCGACCGCCAGGCCAAGCAGTGGTGCGGCGAGCGTCAGATCGATGCCGGCGTGCGCCACCACCATGCGAGCGCCGGCCGTCGACTGGAGGTAGCCGCCGACGAAGTAGCCGTTTTCGCGGCTGGCTGCCGTCGCGACCTGGACGCTGATGCCACTGACTGCGGCGACCGAACCGTCGACCCGGAAGCTGTCGCGCAGCGCGCCGCAGCCGGACGAGTACAGAACGTGCCGGCAGTTGATCTGGTAACGCGCCCGCAGCCCGAGCCGCTTGAGCGAGGAGCCGACCGGCTCACATTTCAGTGTTGCTTCCGCGCCCGCCAGGCGCGCCACCATCACGCGGCCCTTCCAGTACGTGACGAACTCGCTGGCCTCGGCGCCCGGCCCGGTGTGCCGGCGGTAGATCGTCAGGCTCACCACGCCCTCCGGCGGGGCGGCAATGAAGAGCGCCGCCAGCGGCAGGTCCCGCGGCACGCGCACCTCGATGCCGTTGCGCGACAGCTCGTTGCTCTGCTCGATCTGGCTGCGGGTGATCGGTGCCGGCTCGTAGGTCTCCGACTGGTAGCCAATGCTCTCTTGCACCGAGGTGTAGAGCCAGCGCTGGGTGCCTTGCGCGAAGCGGTACAGCTCCTGCGGCTGCCCGTGGTGCACCGACTGCTCTTGCGTCAGGTAGTTCATGAACTCAAGGTCCGGGTCGAGAGTTGAAGACGGGCGACCTGGTCGGTCTCCCAGAACAGCTCCACCGCGTCCTGGTCGAGGCGGGCCAGCTCGAGCCAGGAGATCTGCAGGAACTGCGCAGGCGCGACGGTCACGCCCAGCGGGGCGTCGAGCGAGATCAGCTCTTCATCCGCCGAGAGCTCGTCGGCGCCCGTGACGCGGCGATAGAACACCCCCGCGGTGGTGCGCAGCACCAGGTCACGGCGTTGCGGGTGTCCGGCCACGAAGTGGCTGTAGCCGACGTTGCGCACGGTGAGGCCGCTGTCGGCAGTGGCCACCGGGCGGGTGACCACCAGATCCGACTCGAAGGTCGGCAGCCACGCGGGGTTGGCCCGGCCGGCGCGCGCCGCGAGCCATGCACGAAAGCGGCTCACTTGCGAGCGATCCGGGAGCAGCCAGGCCAGCCGGCGGCCCATCTGCGCCGTCCCCGACTCGTCGTCGTAGCCCCGCACGCCGGTGCCGTGGTCCAGCACCGCCAGCTTGCGCTGCCAGTTGTCCTCCAGGTCCTCGCTGCGATCGGGCGGCCAGTCGAAGATGCGGTAGCCCTGGTAGGCCGGGCCCGGCTCCGACACCGCGGGTGCGGTCAGGTCCTCGACCGTGAACCGGCAGCGGCCCTCGGCAATGGTGTCCGTCGGGCGGCGGACGGCGGTCTGCCCATCGAGCCGAGCCAGCCGCGCCGGGAACACCTGGGTGCCGGCGGGCCAGCTGCGGCCGAGGGCGAGGTTCAGCGTCAGCGTGTTGCCGGCGACCGAGAGGACCTGCACGGCTTCGTTGTCCAGCACCGACCGCCACAGCACCGCCATGCCGCCGGGGTGGTAGTCGCTGTTGGCGGCGTCTTGCACCTGCAATGCCGTCGCTCCCGCCCGGACCTCTTCGGCCAGATAGGCGATGTCGGTCCACACCGGCAGGCAGTACGTCCGCCCGCCCCAGGCAAACAGCAGGTGGTCCAGCACCCGCGCGTCTTGCCCCTCCAGCAGGAAGCCGTACTCAAAACCCCGCCTCGGCATCTGGCGCAGCCGGATGCGCTGCTCGGTGCCGTCGTGCGCTTCCAGCACCTCGGTCAGCCACTCCAGCCGCTCCGTGATGCCTGCGGCCCAGTTCGGCCGGATGCCGAACACCACCACCCGCCGGCCCGTCACCGGCAGCACCGCCACCAGGCCACTGGCGAAGCGGAAGGTGTAGCGGGCGTCGATCAGGGGCGCGCCGCGGCTGCTGGCCGTGAAACGGTAGAGCCGGGTTTGCAGCGGACCGAAGTCCAGCGGCGGCTGCGGTGGCCCTGACAGCGTCAACCCGTCGGTTGCCGTCGCCTCGATCGCGTTGAGGGTGTGTGCTTCGAGGTAGGCGTTCCACACCTCCAACCGCCGCTCTACCGGGCTGATGACGTTGCCCAGGTCGATGCGCGCGGGGATGAGGTGGATGCGGTGGTACCAGTCGCCGACGAAGCTCGGGAGGTAGTCCCCCGAATGGGATATCCGCAGTTCCTCGACTGGCTGGGTGTCGGCCTTGGCGCCCGACGCCGGTGCGGCGCTGTCCCGCGCGTCGAAGGGATAGGTGACGCGCTCGAACTCCGAGATCTCGGGCGAGCGGCGGTAGTTGGTCGGCTCCTGGACGATCGAGCCGGGCAGGAGGCTGCCGGGCAACGTGGCCATCGTTTACCGCACCAAGCGCACCGCGTAGCCGTGCGCGCCGGACTTGCCGTTTTTGGAGTGCCCGGGAAAGGCCATCCACTCCTCCCGCCCGATGGCGAAGGGCTCGGCCGCGGTGTAGTGCTGGATGTTCATGTAGCGCAAGTGCGGGGTGTAGCCGAACGGAGAGAAGTAGCCGTCCGGCCGCTCGACGAAGACATAAAACGGCTGCATCGGCGCGACGCCGTTCAGCGTGTTGGGCGTGTGCGCCCACCAGTAGCGCGCCAGGCTCTCGCGGGTACCGCCCGTGCCGTCCTCCCAGGTCGACTTGGCCCGCTTGCCAGTGTGCGGATTGGTCCGGCAGACGGAGAACCAGCCGTCGAATCCGTCCACCTGGCCGCGCACGTAGTTGCCGCCGTAGTGCTTGTAGTCGTTGAACGGCAGACCGGGATGGCGGTCCTGCGCGTGGCCAAAGATGTAGTCGCCGCTGCTGCTGCCGCCGTAGATGTAGTTGTCCGAGGCGAAGGCGCCCGAGACGAAGGCGCCGCCGGGGTAGTTGCCGTACTTGGCGAGGTTGCCGAAAGCAAGGTGGTGGTAGACCCCGGGCGTGACCTCGGCCACCAGCAGGAGCAGAGCGGGTGCGTCGAGCGCGAACAGGTGGTAGGTGCTGCTCGCCCCGACCTCGTAGAGACCGCAGACCTCGATCTGGTTGCCGGTGTTGCGGATGGTGCCGGGCTGGTTGTTCCAGGGCTGGGCGGCCTCGAAGGCACTCGAGCCGGTCAGGAAGATCCCGTTCACGCTGCCATAGCCGGGACGCGCGGCTTCGTTCACGGCGCTGCGCAGGTGCACGAACTGGGTTCCGTTTTGCAGGGACAGCTGCTGGCCGGGGCCGGACGCCCCCCAGCGCAGTTCCGTCCAGCCGTTCGCCGTGGCAAAGACCCGCAGCGCGTCCAGCAGCTGGCTGGGCCCCGTGGCGGAGCCAGTCAAATAAGCCATCGATGTGTTTCCTTTGCTCAGGCGAGGCGGAGGGCCCAGTAGTCGCGTACCGAGGTGCGGTAGACGTTCTGCACCACCAGGTGGTCCACGCCGCCCACCTTGATCAGGTTCTCGGCGGCGTTGTTGAAGCCGCTGACGTGGTAGACGCCGTCGAGCTCGCCGAAGAGGTCGTGATCGCTGCCGGAGTTCCATTGCGTCAGCACCAAGGGCGTCAGCACGTAGGTGCCGTCCGGTGCCTCGCGCAGGTTGCCGAGGTAGCTGTAGATGGTCGGCCAGACGATGCGCGCGTTGTCATAGCGGTACTCGCCCGACGAATAGGCCACGTTCTGGAACGGCAGCCAGGCGCCCGAGGGCCCGCGCAGCATCGCGGCCGTGTTGCCGTTGTTTTGCCCATCGTCGCCCGGATCCACAAAGTGCCGGTGGTTCGGGCCCGTGGTGCTGTAGTTGCGACCCCGCTGCCCGGTCATCGAGCCGCCGATGAACAGCGGGTAGGGGTACTGGCCCGGCGTGGCGTAGGGCAGGATCAGCCCGAGGTAGGCCGCCTCGTAGAGGGTGGAAACCTTGGTCACCACCACGGCGCGCCGGCCGCTCGCCACAAACCAGTAGGGCATCGCGGCATTCCACAGGCTCATCATCGGCAGCCAGCCGGTCAGGGCGCCCGGCTGGTCCGTGAAACCGTTGGCCGGGTTGAAACCGATGCTGCCGATCAGGTCCCACATGTAGTAGCCCGAGGTCGGGTTGGAGTAGGACCGGATGCCGCAGTAGATCTCCTCCGCACCGGCCAGGCCAGGGGCCCGGAGCAGCAGCTGCTGGCCGGCGTCGGTGCTGATCCAGCGCAGCTCGGTCCATTGCTGGTTCGCGGCGACGAGGGCCGGGTTTTTGGTCAGGAAGGCACGGAAGCGCTCCAGCAGGTCGCGGTAGTCGGTGGCGGTGCCGGTTTCGAATGCCATCGGTGAAGCTCTCCTTAGGCCAGCACCTGCCGGATGGCGCCGGCATTGCGCTGCAAGATGTTGAGGATGGTTTTCTCGCCCGCGGACGAGTTGAGGTAGTCGCCAGCCATCGCCGGATCGATGACGTTGACGATGCGCACGCCCTGGCCTTGCGGGGCGGGCTGTGGCGGCTGCACGTCGGGCACCAGGCCGCCTGCGGCGAAGGCGAGCGCCGGGCCGTGGACCTGCGGGCCTCGGGAGATGCCGTTGAGGGAGTGCAGGAACGCGACTCCGACCCGGCGGACAGCAGCGGCGTTCACCACGAACTCGCCGGCCGACAGCCGCGCCGGGATCGAGTCGCTGGTCGAGGTGCCAGGGCCGGTCACATAGCCGCCCCGGGCGAAGCCCTGGAATAGCGAAGAGACAAGACCTCCGAACCCTCCACCGCCTCCAGCCCCTGAAAACAGGTTGCCGAACAGCGCCTCCGCGAGCTTCTGCGACGCGATGCGGTTGATGGTGTTCAGGACGGAGCGGCCGAATTCGCTGAACGCGTCCTTGGCCGACTTCGCGCCGCTGCCGATATCCTGGAACAACTGCCCGAAACCGTTCTGCACGGCTCCGTTGATGGACAGGGCCACGGCGTCGACCGGCAGCTTGACCTGGGCGATCTCGTTCTTCCAGCCTTGCACGCGCGCGACGGCCTCGGGGCCGATGGCGGCGGCGGTGGCCTCCAGCTTGGGCAGCAGGGCATCCAGCGCGACGCCCGTTTCCCGGTGCAGGGCGAGGATCTGCTGCTGTGCCTGCGACTCGGTGATTCGCCCGGCCTGGCGCTGCAGGTCGATGGACTGCTCCAGCGCCCGCATCCGGGACAACGTGCCATCGAACTCGCGCTCGTAGACGGCGAGGTCGGCGGTTGCCGCCTGCACGTCGACGAGCCGGCCCACCGTGGCCACGCCCTCGGAGTCGCCTTCGGCGCGCAGCCGCTCGATCAGCGGCCGGTACTGCTGCTCTATCGCCGCACGCCGGTCCTGCCCGGTGGCTACGCCGGTCATGTCGAACAGCTCCTGCCGCACCCGGGCCAGCTCCTCGCGCAGCTCGCGTTCGGCCTGCGCCGCCTTGCGGGCGTTCGCCACTGCGACGTCGGCCCGCCTGTTGTTCAGCACCGCCAGGTCGGCCTCGATCTTGGCGATCTCGGCCCGCGCCTTCAGGCGCTCGTCCGGCTTGTCATCAGGCTTGTCGCCCGGTTTGTCACCGGGCTTGTTGCTGGGCCTGGCGAGGCGCTGCTGCTCGGCCAGCAGTTGTCGGGTGCGTGCGATCTCCGCGTCGATCTCCTGCTGCTCCAGCCGGGCCTTGCCCTCGTGGTAGGCACGGATGGAGATCGTGCGGTCTTCCAGCGCGCGGTCGAGGGCGACCTGGGCGCGCTCCAGCCCGTCCTTGAGCAGCTGGAACTCGGCGTCGGCCTGGGCCTTGAGCAGTGCCTGCCGGGACGAGGCGCCGGCCTGCGTCGCCGGAGCGGCTCCGGGTTTCGGAGGCTGCGCATAGGTCTCTTTCTTCTTGGCGTCCGGTTGGATACGGGCCGCAATCGCTTGCGCCGCCTCGCCGAGGTAGTCCCGGCCCAGGGCCTCACGGACCGTGCCGGCCAGCTCGTCGCCGAAGCCCCGCATCTGCTGCAGGTTGCTGGAGAACTGCGCCTTCAGCGCACTCATCGAGAAGTCGCCCGAGAAGGCGGCCGAGACATCCCGGCCGAGGGCTTCGGCCATGGCGCCCACGTTCGAGAACGCCGTGCGGAACCGCTCCACCAGGAAGCCGGCGGTTTTGCCCGCGACCTGGCCGAGCGCGTTGAACGACCCGATCACGCCGTTGACCATGCGCCGCAGCACACTGCCGACCGCACCCGCGCCGGCCGACACGGCATCGCGCAGTCGGGCCCAGGTGCTGTCGTTGATTTGCACCAGTTCGGCGAGCACCTGCCAAACCGCCCGGACCTTCTCGGCCACCAGCTCCCAGGTGGCGACGACGATCTGCCGGATGGACGCCGTCCTGCCGCCAAACTCGACCACCGCATCGCGCGCCGAGTAGAGCGCTGTCCCAAGCAGTCCGATGACGGTCACGACAATGCCCACCGGCCCGCCGAGCAGGGCCAAGGCGCCACGCAACAGTCCGGCAGCCCGCCCGAGCAGGGTGGTCGAGGCCACCGCCTGGGTGACGGCGGCCGTCGCAGCGGTGGCCTGCTTGCGGGCCTGCACGGCGTCGGCGGCCAGGGCCACGGCCGTGGAGCCTTGCGCCCGAGCTTGTGCCAACGCAGCCGTCGCCACGCGCATCCGCATGATTGCCTCGGCCTCCAGCCCCCGCAGCTGAACCAGCCGCATCGCGGCTTCCGCACGGGCTGCCGCGGCGCTGGCCACCAGCCCGCTGATCATGCGGCCAAAGGCAGCCATCAGCGCCACACCGACCAGGTTGATCAAGGTCTCGATGTGCTGGGCGATCAGCTGGATCGCCTGGGCGAGTCCAGCGGACACCCCGCTGCCCGAGTCCCAGCGGCCGAAGGCCCGCACGAAGGCATTGCGCAGCCGGGTCAGGGCGCCGGACACGGTGTCCGGCAGACTGCCATACTCCTCAGCGAGTCGATCGCGCTGCTTCAGAAGCGCGTCAATCATGGCGGCCGACGTGATCTTGCCTTGCTCGACCAGCCCGCGCAGTGCACCTCGCGGTACGCCCAGGCCATCTGCGAGGGCCCTGGCCAACCGGGGCGTCTGTTCGATGATCGAGTTGAACTCCTCGGCGCGCAACACCCCCCCGTCCACGGCCTGGCCGAACTGCAGCAGGGCGCCCGCAGCCCCTTCGGCGGACCCCCCGGACAGCGCGATGGCCTGGCCGACCGCATCGGTCGTGGCCAGTGCCTCGGACTGCGAGCGGCCCAGCGCCTGCATCGCCGGAGCCAGCTTGCCGTAGAGCGACACCGTCTCGGCCCAGGGGGCGCGGTTGCGCTGGGCCATCTCGAAGAGCTCACCCTCGGCGCGGTTGAACTCCTCCTGGGAGGTCACCGCCAACTTGAGGCGGGCCTGCAGCTCCTTGTACTGATCGGCGGCGGCGGCCAGCTCGCGCACGCCGAGACCGACCCCGATGGCCACGCCGATGCGGCCGAGGGCAGCGCCGAGTTCGCCGGCTTCGGCCCGCAGCCGGGCCAGGCCGGACTGGAGCGGCTGCAGCGCTCGTGCGGACTGGGCAGCAGCCCGGCCGATCTCCGCAGTGGCGGACACGACCTCGCCTTGCGAGCGGGCCGCCGTGCGCGCGGCCGGCGTCAGGCGGGCATACATCGCCACGGTTTCGGCCAACGCCGCCTGGTTGCGCCGCGCGATGTCGAGGCGCTCGGCCTCGGCCCGATTGAAGGTCTCCTGGGAGGCGGCTGCCAGCTGCAGCCGGCCCTGCAGCGCGTCGTACTGCGAGGCGGCGGCCTGTAGCTCACGCACCCCGGCGCCGGTGCCAATGGCGGCACCCACACCGCGCAGGGAGATGCCGACCAGTCCGGCTTGCTCCCGCAGCTGCGTGAGACTGGCCTGGATGGTTTGAAACGCCCGCCGCGTGTCGTCGACGGCGGTGATGAGGATCTGAGCCCGATTGAGCGCCATGGTGATCAGGGGACGTAAATCTTGACGTAGTCGTTCTCGATCGAGGCGGTCAGCCGGGGAAGCTCGCGGGCCACGATGTGCCGCAAGTCGAAACGACGCCGCAGCGTGACGCGGCGCACGAGGACCGCGATGGGGATCTCGTGGCGTCGCGGCAGGCGCTTGAGCGCCGTGCGCTCGCGCTCGGCACGCCGGAACCGGGTCAAGGTCCGGCTGTTGGCGGAGAGGTTCTCGGCCATCAGAATCGCGCGGCCGTCCTTCTTGATGAAATACGCGTTGCCCGAGTCCAGGAGATCACGGATCACGCGCTTGAACGCCTTCGGCCCGATGCGCCGGTGCTGCGGCAGCAGCGGAATGAGCATGCGGCCCTGGATGACGCCGCCTTGCTCGTGGATGCCCAGCCACGGGATCTTCGAGCCGATGTGCAAGGCGGGGAACCGGTCCATCTTGGCGTTGTAGAGCTTCGCCCGCATGGAGCGCAGGAACGCCGGCTTCGCCGACCCGAAGCTGGTGCGCATCTCGGCCCGCACGCGGTCTTCCATCTGGTCGCCCACCTTGCGCATGGCACTCGCCACCTGGCCGCGCAAGGTGCGCCACGTCGAGTCGTGCCACGCCCGGAAGCCGTTTGCATCGAGCAGCCCGGAGGCAGTGAACTGGAGATTCATCGGCTGTGCCGCTGCAGCTCGCGCTGCAGCTGTTGGATCGAGTCGCGGCTGCCCTGCGCCGCCACCGCCGCGACCGTGAGCAGTGCGGCGAGCCGCTCGTGCTCCAGCCGCGCGTCGGCGGCGAGGAACGCATTGACCTGGGCCAGCGTGTAGCCCAGGACATCCGGGTGCCGGTGGCCGGCGCGGATCAGCCGGGCGACGGCGTCGGCCCAGCCAGCCGGGTGCTCAGCTGCTGCGCCAGGTCGCCGATCCGCGGCGCCACCCGCCGCACGAAAAAATCGGCGTTCACCTCGAACACGGCAGCGGCCAGCGCCAGCGCGTCGTCGACGGCCAGCTGGTCCACCCACTCGCGCGGCTTGCGTGCCGTCAGCGTGAGCGTCTGCAGCAGCGCTTCGCCGTGCTCGGCGAACAGCGCGAGCCAGTCCGGCCCGCCGGCCAGCTGCGCAGCAAAAGGCCGGACGGCCTTCAGCACCGCCGGCAGCTCGCCGAGGACCAGCGGCCGGATCTCCAGGCGCTCGCCCGCGATGTCCAGTTGCTGTGCTGGCGGAACCAGGATCTCCAGATCGGAGGAGGTACTCATGTCCGATGTTTCACAGCAAAACAATTTTTCCGAACTGGCCGAGATCGCCTGCGGCCGGCTTGAGCGTGTCGGCCAACACCTGTCCCGACAGTTCGAACTTCAGCAGGTCGTCGGTGATGACCGACAGCTCCTTGGCCGGATTGATGGCGACGCGGTACAGGTCGATCACCACCTCGCTGTTGCCGTCAGCGGTGTTGAGCCCCTCGAAGCGCACCCAGCGCTCGGGCAGCGGCTGCGTGAACATCGAGGTCACCTGCGCGGGACCGTACGCGTAGTCGACTTTGAAGGGCTCGACGTAGGGGCCGCCGGCCGTCTTGTCGTTGATCACGATCGAACCGTGTTTGGTGTTGACGCTGTACTGGGCAGCCGGCAGCGTCTTGGCCGTGCCACCCGTGGAGTCCTTGACCACGACGGCCGAGACGTTCTGCTTGGCCAGCAGGTAGAGGCTGCCGACCGTCGTCGGGTTGGGCAGGGCCTCGGCGGTCACGCTGCCGGCCGCTTGGCTGAAGGTCGTGCCGTACAGGCCCAGCGCCAGGTTCACGGGGATCAGCTCTTCCAGGGTGCAGGAGAACTCCCCCTTTTTGGTCTTGATCAGCTGCAGGTCGGTCAGGCGCTGACCACTGGTCGATTCCTGGTGTTCCAGCGTCTCGACGGACAGGGACACCTTGAGTTCGGGCACGTTGCCGACATAGGACAAGCCGAGCGGGCGGCCGAGGGCATCGCGCGAGCCGACGTAGACGCGGCCTTGGCCGGAGAAGTAGGACATGGTTAATCGCTTTCGTTGGTTGGGTCGGGGTAGGAAGGGGTCGAGGCCAGCGCTTCGGCCGCCTCGGTGAGCCCCAGCTCGGCCAGCTGGCGCTGGCCGGTTTCGTTGGAATCGAGCAGGCGGCCACGGCCGTGGCGCAGGTCGGAGACGGGCTGCAGCTCACGCAGGCGGCGGCGGTCAACCGGGTCGGGTGAGGTCTTGGGCATGGGTTCGGTAGCGGATCTCGTAGCGGACCGGCATCGCCACCGCGCCGGCATCCGCGTCCTCGGCGTCCCATTCGCTGTCGATCTCGCGCAGGGCGATCGCGAGCCCGCCGAGGTTGGGATCGGCGAACAGGGCGGCGTGGGCGGCGACGACGAGCCGGTCGGCCACGTCGAAGGCGCTGTCGAGGTCGGGGATTCCCCGGGCGATGGCGACAAGGCGGAAGGTCAGCGCGCGGTCGACGAGGGCGTTGGCGTGGCCGGTGACGGCGTCGGTTTCTGGGAACAGCAGCAGCGCCGGGCTGTCGTCGCGGCGCACCGGGGAGGTCGGTGCGCGCAGCACCGGGACCGGCGCCACGGCAGCGGACAGGCGCGCCAGCACCGCCCGCAAGAGGCGCTCGCGGACGGAGGTCATGGACAGGCGGGTCAGGTTCGGGTGAGCAGGGCCCGGCGTTCGCTGCCGTCGCCGACAGAACGGACGTCCCGGACCCGGTAGGACACGCCGCCGATGCGCAGGGACTGGCCGGCGGCCAGGTCGGGCAGCCACGACGCCGGGTAGCGGATCGTGTGGTCGGTGGACAGCGCCAGGCCGTCGAGCACGGTGTCGTCCGGGGAGCGGAATTCGACTGGCACCGGGCGGCTGTTCACTTCCACCTCCGTGAGGAGGCCCGCTCGCGCGGCGGCTTCGTAGAGGTCCTCGACTCGCACGGTCAGGCTTTGAGCTTCACCAGCACACCCGGCCGGTGGCACATCGGCAGCGGGTTGCTTTGGGTGTGCAGGTCGGTGCCGCGTTCGAACTTGCGCGGCTCCTGCTTGGCGTACAGCGGTTGGCCGAGGGTATTGACGCTCTCGTTGAAGTCGGCCGGCGCAACGTAGGTCGCGAAGGTGTCCACCGTCCCGGTCGGAAACGCGTGCGCCTCGCCCGCCGCAATAAAACGCCGCACGTTGCCCTCGGCGTCCGTCGCCTGGCCGCGGTACTCCTCGAAGGTCATCCCCCCGTAGCTGAAACCCCGTCGCATGTCGGCGATCAGCACCGCCCCGTCCTGCCAGCGCAGGTAGGCCTCGACCACCTTGGCGTGCCCGGTAAGCGCCGTAAAAAACTCCGGCGAGCACAGGCAGTGCACCCCGTTCATGAACTCGCCCTTGAGGTTGTCCTCGATGTGGCCGAGCACCTCCAGGCACTTGCCCTTGACGTTGGTCTTTTCATTGGCGAGTTCGAAGGCCACCGTCTTTGCGGGGATCTCGAACTCGCGATAGAGGTCGTAGAGCACCGAACCATCGGCGTCGAGGATCACGCCCTTGAGCGCACCCATGCGCAGGTGCTCCAGGGTGATGGCGTGTTTGTTGCGCATGGTCTCCAAATGGCCGGCCAGGACGCCGGCCACGGTTTCCAGCTCGGTTTCGGTGCCGAAGGCCCGGATGCCCTGGACCTCCTCGGGCAGCACCACGTCGTCGTGCGGAATGTGCGGCACGACGAAGGAGCGCACGGTTCGCTTGCCGCGTTTGCCCACCGTCCCCGGCGCACCGGGCGGCAAGGTCGGCAGCAGGTTGAGCACGCCGTTGCGCTCCTCCACGAGGATCTGGCGCAGGCGCACCGGTTTGACCGGCATCAGGCCCAAGGACTCCAGCCGGCCGTAGCGGTTGGGCAGGAGGTTGATGGCGGCCGTCAGCGCCGCCATCGAGAAAGCCGGGTTGTTGAATGGGTTCTGCATGGGGGTGCACAAAAGAAAACCCGCCGGGCGCTGCGCGCCGGGCGGGTTCAGGGAAGGAAGGAAAGCGGCAGACCGCCGCAGCGTTCAGGCGCTGGTGCGCACCACGATGCCCAGCGTTTGCAGCTGCTCGACCGCGGCAGCGTGCTGGACGGGCGTGATGCCGGCCGGCCAGACCAGCGCCTGGCTGGCCACAGTGGCATGGCGGGCGATCAGGATCGCGTCGGGGCGGTCGGCCTGCGTGGCATCGACATCGAACGCGAGCACGCCGGCCGCGATCTGGGTGCCGTCGGTGGCCGCGGGCGCCAGTGCCTTGAGCTTGCCGGTGGCGGTGTCGCGGCCGACCACGGTGCCGAGCGCTAGCTTGCGGCCCGAGGCGACGGTGGCCACGTCGCGGGAGTAGAGGTTCGGCGCTTCGTACTTGAGCAGGTCGCCGAGGTTGTGGGGTTCACGTGCAACGGGCATGTCAGGCCTTGATGAGCTTCTTGACGGCCGCGATCAGCGGACTGGACTCGGGAGAAGCGGCGGCGCCAGCGTCGGGAGTGATGCGGGAGGCGATCTCGGGCTGGTCGGCGCGGGCGGCCAGGAGCGTCCGGCGGACCTTCTCCTGGCTGAAGCCGGCGGCGAGGAACTCGGCGGTGCGCTCCGGCGCGCCTGCGATCAGGCACAGCTCGGCGATCGTCTGGGCTTCGTGGCGGGCGGCATCTGCCGCGTGCGCATCACTCGCCACAGGAGGCGGCGCGGCAGGCGGCGTTTCAGGGACGGATGGTGCAGCGGTCCCGGCTACGGCTTCGTGCGGCGGCGCCATGTGCTCTTCGATGTTCACGGTGGGGTCCTTGTGGCTGAGAAAAGTGGAAGGGGACGGAGCAAGCCGGCCGGTGGGAGCGCCGGCCGAGGAGCCGGAGATCCGGCGCGGGACCGGGCTCAGGCGGGAGGTGAAGTCGGCGAGCACCTCGTCGAAGCCCGCGACACCATCGGCCAGCCCCGCCACCACGGCGTCTTCGCCGAACAGGAGCCTGGCTTCCGTGGCACGGACGGCTTCCTCGCTCAAGGCGCGCATCTGCGCTACCGAGGCGACGAAGATCCCGTAGAGGCGATCGACCTCGGCCTGCAGCGCGGAGGCGGCTTCGGGCGTCAGCGGCGCGTGCGGGCTGAAATCGTTCTTGTGGTGGCCGGCGTAGAGCGCCCGGTAGGCGAGGCCGTCCTTGGCGTCCTTGACCGACTGGTCGACGTGCAGCGCGATGACGCCGATGGAGCCGACGCCGGCCGTCTGCGAGAGCGTGAGCCGGCTCGCGGCCGAGCCGATGGCGTAGGCGGCAGAGAAGGCGGCATCGTTGGCGTGGGCCCAGACCGGCTTGGTCCGGCTTGCCGCCCGGATGCGCTGGGCCAGCTCGAAGACGCCGCCGGCCTCGCCGCCCGGCGAGTCGATGTCGAGCAGGACGCCTTTGACGTCGGGATCGGCCAGCGCGGCGTCCAGCCAGCCCGCGATCTCGGCATAGGACGTCAGGCCCGAAGCGGCCTCCAGCCCCATCGTCCGCCGCACCAGCGTGCCGTGGATCGGGATGACGGCGATGCCGGGTGCCGGCGGGACCGCCTGCTTGGGCGGCAGCAAGGGCACGAGGGCGTCCGTCTCCGGCAGTCCGATGCGTGAGCCGAGCACGGCCAGGATCACGTCCAGCTTGGGACGCGCGATGAGCAGCGGCGTCCCGTAGAGGCGGGATGCCAGGTGAGGCAGGGACATATCAGAGGTCCTGTTCGTCGGGAGGCGGTGCAGCGGGCGCCGCCGCTGCCGGGCGGTCGTGGCGCGGGTCCGAGTCGAAAACCAGGCCGAGTTCGTCAGCGCGCTGGTTGTCGGCCGCGATCTCGCGGTCGATGTCCTCGGCGTCGTAGCCCGAGGACGAGATCGCTTCGGACCGCGACAGCAGGCCAGAGCGGATGGCGGTGTTCATCGCGTCGAACTCCTTTTTCGGATCGACCCACTGCCAGCCCTGGGGAATCCACTTCACGGCCTGGTACTGGCGGCGCCGCCGCGCGTATCCGGGCAGCTCCAGCGCGCCCTCCAGCACCGCTTGGGTCATCCAGGCCCGCCAGATCGGGCGGCACAGCTGGTGCACGATCACGCCGTGCTGCAGTGCCTCGCAGCGGCGCCGGAACTCCAGCAGCCCGGCCCGGATGGACGAGTAGTTCACCTGGGTCAGGTCGCCGGTGAGCATCTCGTAGGTGATGCCCATGGCCGCCGCCACAGCCCGGAACTGTTGCCGCATGAACTCGGCGTAGGAACTGCCGACGTCGGCCGGCGCGGAGAATCTGATGTCTTCGCCGGGCTCCAGGAACTGCAGCGTGCCGGGCTCCAGGCCGCCGAGGGCCACGCCTTGGGCGTCCGGCTCGCCTTCGCCCATCAGGTTGTCCTCGGGCGCTGCGCGGGTGATAAAGCCGGCAAACATCGCCGCCGTCTTCTTGCGCACCAGCTCGGCGTCGTCGTACTGGTCCAGCTCGTGCAGCTTCACGAGCGCCCGCGCGAGCCAGGGCTCGCCGCGGATCTGACCGGGTCGCAGCGGGCGGAACAGGTGGATCACCTCGCTCGCCGGGATGCGCACGGTGTCCATACCGCCCGTACCCGACATCGGAGCCAGCGCGCCGTCGTTGGGGTGCGAGCGGTACAGGTGATACGCGACACGCCGGCCGAGCCGGTCGAACTCGATTCCCGCTCGAACGAGGTTGCCGTTGGGCAGCTCGACGTTGAGCGTGACCGGCAGGTGTTCGGGCTCCAGCACCTGGATCTGCAGCGCCACCGGCAGCCGGTCCTCGGGCCGGCGGTAGCGCAGCCGCACGATGGCCTCGCCGCCTTCCAGCATCGCCCGGCACGCCAATGCCTGCAATCCGTAGAGATCGGTCAGGCCGGCGGCGTCCGCGTCCTCGCACCAGTCGCGCCAGAGCGCCTGGATGGCCTCGCGCTGTGCGATGTCCAGCACCATCGACTGCGGCTTGATGCCGGTGCCGATGGCATTGGCGACAAAGGCTTCAGTGCCGGCCGCCGCCCACGCATTTCGCCGCACCAGGTCCCGGCTCTTCGCGCGCAGCTCATCTTGGGAGAAGGCCAGCGCGGCGACGGCGCCCGGGTTGCCGACGATCCAGGCCAGGGCGCGCCGCCCGCCGCCCACGCCGTCGTAGGTCGGCGTGCCGCCGAACAGGCGGCGCCTGATTTTGGCGAACCAGCCCATCAGGTGCCCTTGCTCGTGGTGATGCGGATCTGGCGCGGCGGGCGGACGACCCGGCCCTGGGCGGCGAGGTCTCGCTTGACCTCACGGATGGCTGACTGCAGCTCGTCGACGTCGCGGTACTCGACCGTCTTGTCGCCGAAGCTCACGCGGCGCTCGCCCTTGGCGAGGGCGGCTTGCAGGCGCTGCAGGTCTTCTGGCGTGTAGGCCACGGGGAAGGGCTCCTTGCTGGTTGAGCGGCTGTCACCGGGACAGCCAGCGGCTTTTGACGACGCGGCGAGCTCGCCGCGGTGGCTCAGAAGCACCGAAGCCACCGGGGTCGGTGGCTTCGGGCGGGGCAGAGGAAAACGGATCGGGCGGGCGGTCCTGAACGACAGGTTGGGGTGGCGCCGCCGTCGTCCCGAAGGGCCGCTCCAGCTCGCGCCAGTGGCGCTCTTCGAAACGGTCCAGGCCGCAAGCCGCCGCAGCAGCCCTTGCATAGTTGAAACAATCCAGGCCCTCGTTGCGCTCGCGCATCTTTTGCCACTCGCGCACCGGGAAGCCGTTGCGGTCACGGCGCGTGACCAGCTGCTCCGCGCACAACTGCTGCAGGTACTCCGCGTCCATTGGAGGCAGGTGCACGTAGCCAGGCGGGTAGGCGATCTCGCCGGTCACATCGTCGACGGTCGGGACCTTGCGCAGGTTGCTGTACAGCTCCTGCTTGGCGATGCCGACCACCACGCTGAACACCTTGATGCCACGGCGCAGCCGGCGCCCACCGGCCGTGACGTCCACCGCCGTCGGTGTGCCGATCAAGGCCGCGCCCTTGGACACGCCCTTGACCGCCATCACACGGCTGTCGTGACAGGACCTTACGAAGGCATACGCCTCCTGCGTCGCAAAGCCGGTGTCCAGCGCCAGCTTCGCCAGCGGCATCTGCACACCGCTCTCGTGGGTCCAGGTCTCGTCCAGCAGCGCACGCAGCTGCTGCCACACGTCCGCGCGGACTGTGTCGCCCATCAGCACCCGGTGCTCGACCAGCCAGGACTCCTTGCCCCGGCCCCAGGCCCATACCGAGACCTCGATGCGGTCCTTCTGCACGTCGGCGCCGGCCACGAGCAGCAGGCCGCCCCACGGCACCGTGCCGGGTCGGTAGCTCTCGCGCCGCTCCAGCAATCGCTGCCAGTCAGGAGCCTCGCCGTCCTCGACCCAGGTCTCGCCGAGCTCCGTGTTTTTGAACGTCTTGATCGCCGCCGAGGAGCGCGATTCCTTCGCGGTCGCGCTCTCCCAGGCCGCGGCGATGTCCCGCCAGGAGCGCCAGCCGATGGGGCTGTAGAGCGACGACAGATGAAAACCCGCCGTGCGCCGGGCGCCAGTGGCGGTCGGGCGCCACTGCCCGCGCTCCAGCATCCACGTCTTGTGGTGCTCCGGGATGGGCTCCTCGCAGTCCTCACAGACGTAGGCCACGGTCTCCGGCCGGCTGCGCTCCCAGCGCAGCCGCTCGAAGCGCAGCCACTGGCTGTGGCCGCAGTGCGGACAGGGTACGAAGTAGCGGCGCTGGTCCGACGCTTCGTACTCGCGCTCGATGGTCGACGCGCCTGCAATCGTCGGGGTGCTGACGATGAAGATCTTGCGGCGCGCGAAGGTGCGCGTGCGGGCTTCGGCCAGCGAGATCGCGTCGCCTTCGCCCTCGACGTCCAGCGGGTAACCATCCACCTCGTCGAGGAAGAGGTAGCGCACCGGCATCGAGCGCAGGCCGACCGCGCTGTTGGCGCCGGTCATCACCAGCACGCCGCCGCGGAACTCCTTGGCGAGGATGGTGTTGCCGGCGTCGCGGCTGCGGGCCGGCGCGATCAGTTCGGCAAGGGCTGGCGTCTCTTCCACCAGCGGATCGATCCGCTGCTTGGAGTTGCGCTTGGCCATCTCCACCGTGGGCCACACGGCCATCATCGGGCCCGGAGCGTGGTGGATGACGTAGCCAATGAAACAGCTGCCCGCTTCCGTGAAACCCAGCTGGGCGCCTTTCATCACCACCACGCGTTCGGTGGGCGAGGTCGGCGACAGGCAGTCGAGAATCTCGCGCAGGTAGGGCGTGCGGGCGGTGCGCCAGCGGCCCGGCTCGGCCGAGGCCTTGCTGGAGAGGATGCGGTGGCGGTCGGCCCATTCGGAGACCGTCAGCAAGGGGTCCGGCGTCAGGCCCTCGCGCCAGGCGCGCTCGATCTCGACGGCACCCTCGTAGTTGAACTCGTTCATCCGTCGACCCTTGGCGCCACCTCGCCCAGTTCCTGCAACTGCTCGCGCACGGCCCTCTCCAGCGCCACGTGCATCTCGTGCGGGTCCACGCCGAGCCGTGCGGCCAGCTCCGACGACACCCGTCCCGGCCAGTTGAGCCACGCGTCGCGCTCGGCGCGCGCCATCCTGAACACGTGGGCCAGGGCTTGCGAGCGGTCAACCAGCTCGCCCTTCAGGCGGGCCAGCCGGACCTTGTTGGCTTGGGCCTTGACCACCTCGTTGACGGTCCGTGCCTGCAGCAGCGAGGTGCCGCCGGCCGGGGACGCGCCGCGATCCACCAGGTCGCTCTGCACGCGCGGCGCTTTTTGCCGCGTGCCGACGCGCGGCTCTTCGGTGTTCTGCGCCCAGTCCGCGTCGGCCCGTTCCGCATCGATGGTCCCGTCCGGCTCCGGCGTGATGCGGCCCGCCTGGATGGCCTTGCGCACGGCGGTGTCGCTGACACCGCGGTGGCGGGCATAGGCCCGTATCGACATTCCCATCGGCAGCTTGCTTCATATGTTCTTAAAGGCGCGGCGACCCAGGCCTGCCTTCGCGTCGCGGCGTCATGCCGGCGCCGAATCAACTCGCATCAATTCAGCCGTTGCGGCGCGGCCCGAACAGAGCGTTCATAGCGACGTCGCAAGACACACCAACCACCCACCGAAAGGAACCCAAACATGAGCAAGACGACTTTCAGCGCCGCCGAGTCCACCGAGCGAATCTGCGACCAGATTTGGACGGAGTTGTGCGATGAGGTCCGTGCAGACGAATGGTTCGACGTGACGGAGACGGCAAACCGACTCCCTTGTTTGCGCGGTTTCCCGAATCGAGGCCGCGTTCTGCGTTCGGTTCTGCGGGCCGTGCTGGCCGACTACGCGCGGCGACCCGAAGCCTACGAGCATGAGGCGCCGGTCGAGACGAGGGGTGACGACATGGAGTACGCCAAGGTTTGAGTCGGTGGTGCCCCACGGGGCGCCTTTCAAGTGGCGCCCAGCCAGGAATCAACCCGCATCAATTCATTCGTTGCTGCACAGCCCGAACAGAGCGTTCATAGCGACGTCGCACAACGACAACCAACCAACGCAAAGGAACCCAAACATGAACGCCATCACCCTGACCGCCACCCAGCGCGAGACCCTCGAGTTCGCCGTCCAGCACACCGACGGCCGCATCGAGTGGTTCCCGGCCAGCGTCAAAGGCGGTGCCATCGCGAAGGTGCTGCAAGGCCTGCTGACGCGCGAGCTGATCGCCGAGGAGGGTGGGCACCACGTCGTGACCGACGCCGGCTACGCGGCGCTCGGACGGAAGCGGCCCACGACGCGGGCGCCCAAGGCCAAAGCCAAGGGCAAGCGCAAAGTTGCCGCCTCGGCGGTGACGGCCGCAGAGGCACAAGACGACCTGGAGCAGGAGGTCGCCGCCGCCGAAGCGTCCTGGGCCAAGGCCTCGGCGGAACCGGACGCTGAGGCTGAGAGCGCAGACCCGGCGGCTGAGCCGGCCGCCCAGGTGACGCGCGAGCCGCGCAGCAACAGCAAGCAGGCCCAGGTGATCGCCCTGCTGCGCCGCCCGGAAGGCGCCACCATCGACGAGATCCGCCACCTCACCGGCTGGCAGGCGCACACGGTGCGCGGCGCCTTCGCCGGCACCTTCAAGAAGCGGCTCGGCTTGAACGTGGTCTCGGAGAAAAGCACCGACGACGAGCGCGTTTACCGCATCGTCGAGGCCGAGGCCGAGGCCGAGGCCGAGGCGGAGAGCGATCAGCAACCCTCGCAACAGGCCGAGGCGATCGAGGGCGAGGCTGCTTGATGTCCGGGGCCGCCGGCGACCCTGCCCGCAGAGCACGGCCACAAGGCAGCGCAATCGCGGCCGGGGGAGGCTGAGATCACCTTGCGGGCTGCGCCGCACCGGGCCCGCCCCGCCGCGCCGTGAATCAACCAGCATCAATTCAGTCGTTGCTGGCTCGCCCGACAAGAGCGTTCATAGAGCCATCGCAACCCCAACCCGAAAGGAAAAAACGATGGAAAACCTCAACGCCCTCTTTGCCAGCATCGCCCGCAAGCACCTGAGGATCGAAACCCTCGAAACGCGGAACAGCGACCAGCTGGACTTCCCTGAGGTCGCGGTCTGGGAGGTCCGCCGCGCGCTCGACGCAGCCTTCAAGGCCGGCTACGAACGCGGTCTCGAGGCCCAGCAGCAGGAACCGGCCCAGCCGTAACGCAGCCGCGCCCCGGGGGCCGCCCTCCCGGGGCGGCTCCCGTTGCCGCGTTGGCACAGGCCGCGCCGGCACAGAAGCAGAACGGGCTGAGACCAACGCCTACCGCTTCTGACCCTCGGCGCCGCAAGCGAGCGGCCCCGTACGGGCACCAAAGCCCGGAGGTCGCCCGAGCGCAGCAGGGTGCGGTCCACCCCGCCTTGCGGTTGCCCAGCGCAAAGGCCGCCGGTGCGCTTCAGCCACGTATCAACCAGCATCACCTGAACCGTTGCTAGGTGGGGCGCCGTAGAGCGTTCATAGCGGTGTCGCGATTGGCGACGCAACCAACAAGCCAAGCAACATGACCACAACCAACAAGACCCGCTACACCCGCCGCCCCGCCATCCTGTTCTACAACGGCCGCTCGCTGCACGTCGAGCAGATCACCCCGGCCCTGGAGTTCACCCGCAAGCCGGCGTGCGATGAGGACTTCGACAAGCCGGGCCTGCTCGCCACCGCCTACATCACCAAGACGGTTCACGTGGCCGACACGGTCTGGGAGGAGCTGGTCGGCGACCGCGACAAGCGCTTCAACTTCCTGCGCGGCGAGGGCGGCCACCTCGGCACCGGCCACACCGCCGACGCCTTCCTTTGCGTCGAGCTGGTCACCCCAACCTACGGCAGGCTGCTGATCAACCCGGAAGGGGGCGACACGCCCCTCTACGTGGCCTCGATCGACTGATCTAGGCGGGCGGGGCCGACCACGGCCCCGCTGAACCGTGTGGGGCCTCACCGTCGCGGTTCTCTCACCTGTGAATCAACCAGCATCATCTGAACCGTTGATGACTAGGCCCGTGAAGAGCGTTCATGTCGTTGTCGCGCTTGGCGACGCAACCAACACAAGGAACGAAGAATGAACACCTTCAACACCAGCCACACGGACCTGTCCCGCTGCGATGCCTTCCTGAGCGAGGTAAACCGCATCGCCCGGCAGCACGGCATGCGCCCCCTCGGCGCGGTTTACACGCAAGACCCTCTGCTCGGGCTGCACGTGCGGGTCGTCGCGGATTTCGCCTCCCAACCGGGCGATTCGGATTGGACCCGCATCGACCGCCGCGTGCCGGCGGTCATCCCCGCGGTGGACGGCTACCTCGCGGTGTACTGGATCTCGGTCTGGTGCGAGCTCTGCGAAACGATCCGGAGCGACCGCTGGTTCGACGTCGACAAGGTCGCCGGCTGTCTCCTTTGGCTCAGCCCGCTGGCAGATCGGGCCGGGGCCTTGCGCAAGGTGCTGCGGATGGCATTGGCCGCTTTCGAAGCCGACCCGCAGGACTACGACGACCGCCCGCCCGTGCAGGTGCGCGGCGAGAACATGAAGCAAGCAAGGCTCTAAGCCAAACCGCCCCGCACGGGGCGGTTGACGCAGCGGTGCCTGTCACAGCGGCCCGCTGCGCCCGCACACGGCCTCAACGAGGCGGCTTGGGGTACTGGCCCAGCCCGCGGCGTCCGACTGCACCGCAACGGTCCGACCTATCAAACGCTATCACCTTCGAGGCCGGCAACCCGTTGGCTTCGTCCCCGAACAGAGCGTTCATAGAGCCATCGCAACAACGCGATGACACCAAGGAAGAACAGAAAGATGGACACCAAGGTTTCCCCCAGCGAGCTGACGATTCGCATCGCTCGCATCCCCCGCACCGTCACGATTGGCTCGGACCAGGTCTTGGTTCACGAGCTGGGCATTCGGCTTCCCTTCACGCGCAAGCCGCAGGCGCTTGAAGACGTGGGCGGCGGCGAGCCGCAGCGGATTTTCGTGACCAGGACCCGCGAGCTGACGACCGACGAGTACGACGATTTCGCCAGCGATCTCTTGCGCCGGCGCGAATGGCTGACCCGCGAGGGCGGGCAGATCTGGGACGCCTGGGTGTGCGTCGAGCTGATCGCGCCGGGCCGCCCGATCCTGTACGTGAATCCCGAGGGCGCGGACTACGCACGCTACGTCGCACGGCTCGGTTGACGCGTTGCGGGGCCTCGGCCCCGCTATCCATTTGTATCCAAAACAAGCGCCCACACCGCTTGTCTACCTTGGCACGTAGAGCGTCAATGAAGGCGTCGCACACAAGCGGCGCTTCACAAAGAAAGGATCGAAGAATGAACCAACAAGCGAAGATCGACAGGCAGAAGAACGGAACCGCCGGCTTCTACGGCGCGATGGGCGAACCGGCCCCGGCCGCCTGGCCGATCGCGATGACCGTCGTCGCCAAGACGACCGCCCAACCGGAGGAGGCGGTCCAGGCCTTCCTGAACAGCGAATACGGCTGGTCCTTCGCCGAGGACACGCTTGACTGGTTGTTTGCCGGCCTGTCCCTGACCGACGCCCTCCAGACGGTGGCTGATCGGTGGATGAGCCGGTGTGTGCAAATCGATGCCTTCCGGGACTGGGAAGTTGCGGCTGACACGCCCTCGCTCACCGGCTACGTGATGGTGACCGGGGCCGAAGAGCGGGCGGCCTAACGAGCCACCAGGCGGCGCGACCAGCGCCGTCCCAACAAGACGACACCGGCCTCCCGGTGGTCGACGTCATTGCGGAGGATCGCTCCCACACGCCTGACGGCCGGGAGCGCCGTCTCCGGATGCGGCCCCGCTATCCACTGGTATCAAAAACGGTGCCTTACATCGCTTGGCATCTGCGTCACAAGGAGCGTGAATAGAGGCACCGCAAGGCAAACCAACCGCAGGAGGAACGCAACATGAACTTCATCGACAACGTCCCGAGCACACAAAACGAGGCCTGGGGCTTCATCGGCACGATGCGTGAACACGCACCGGCCGCCTGGCCGATCGCCATGCGAGGCATCGCGAAGGCGACGGGAGAGCCGATGGAGTCGGTCCGGGCGTTCCTGGACAGCGGCTCGGGCCGGCACTTCGCCGACAACGTTCTCAACCAGCTGCACGCTGGCGAGCCCCTTCCCCAGGCGATCCAGAAAGCCATCGACCGGTGGATGACGTGGCGGATCGGCACCAAGACGTCGAAGTACCACGGCATCCCGCGCGGCCTGCCGTACCTGACCGGCTTTGTGATCGCCGCCGCGATGCACGAAGCGCTCGTGTAGCTCTCACTGAGCCCCTGCGTTCCGGCTCGACGCCTCCTCTGGCGCAGAGGCCGCTTCGTTGAAGGGCTGTCCGTCGCGTTCCCGGACGGCACGCTCGCCCGTCCAGTCTTGCCAGCGGCGCACCGCCACGTCGGCGTACTTCGGGTCCAGTTCCATGAGCCGGGCCCCGCGGCCCGACTTCTCGGCGGCGATCAAGGTGGTGCCAGAACCGCCGAACGGGTCCAGCACGACGTCCCCCGGTCTGCTGGAGTTGCGGATCGCCCGCTCGACCAACTCCACCGGCTTCATGGTCGGGTGCAGGTCGTTCTTCCTCGGCTTCTTGATCTGCCAGACGTCGCCCTGGTCGCGGTCGCCGCACCAGTGGCGTTTCACCCCCTCGGGCCATCCGTAAAGGATCGGCTCGTACTGGCGCTGGTAGTCCGCGCGGCCCAGGGTGAAGGCGTCCTTGGCCCAGATGATGAAGGTCGACCAGTGGCCGCCCGCCGCCCGGAAAGCCGCCTGCAGCGTGTCCAGCTCACTGGAGGACATCGCGATGTAGACCGCACCGTCGCACCGTGTCAGCATCGCCGAGAGCGCGGCGTGCAAGAAATCGTAGAAGCCCTCGCCGAGGTTGTCGTTCAGGATGGGGCGAGCCGTGCCGCGCTGCCGGTCCTTGGCGGTGTTCGCATAGTTGACCCCATAGGGCGGGTCGCAGAAGACCATGTCGACCCGGCCTTCGCCGAGCAGCGAGGCGTAGCTCTGCGGCTTCGTCGCATCGCCGCAGAGCAGGCGATGGTCGCCCAGCACCCAGACGTCGCCGGGCTGCGAGACCGATTCCTCGGCGACCTCCGGCACCGCATCGTCGTCCGTCTCGCCCTCGTGCGCGGGCTCATCGCCGGCCAGGATGCTGGCAAGTTCGTCGGCGTCGAAGCCGGTCAGCGACAGGTCGAACTCCGCCTCGTTCAGCTCGGCCATCTCGAGCCGCAGCAGCTCATCGTCCCACTCCGCCCAGGTCGCGGATCGGTTGGCCAGCAGGCGAAAGGCGCGGATCTGTGCGTCCGTCAGCTCATCGGCCAACACGACTGGGACCTGCGGCATGCCGAGCTTGATCGCGGCCTTGAGCCGCAAGTGCCCGTCGACGACTTCGCCGGTGCTCTTGGCGCAAATCGGAATTCGAAACCCAAACTCGGCGATGACCGCCGCCATCCGATCCACTGCGTGGTCGTTTTTCCTCGGGTTCCTCGCGTAAGCGATGAGCCTGGCCGTGGGCCAGTGTTCGAGCTTGAGCGGATCGGAGAAGCTGGGTGACGGCATTCGGCGTGCGATGAAAGGCGGCCCGCCCCGACGAATCGGAGGCGGGCCGAAGGCCGCTCGCGCGGCGTCAGGAGGAAACGCAGGCAAAGAGAACGGCCCGGCCGACAGACGTCGGGAGCGGGCCGTTCAACGGCCGTGGTGGGCGGCCGGGGTCGAAGAAAGGAAGGAACGGAGAAAGTGCGAGAGAAGCGTAGCGGCGATAGACGCGAACCGCGCGAACCTGGGTTCGCACTCAGACGCTAAAAAAGCATCGCGCGTTTCCCGCCCGCATTGGGTACCAAAAGGAAGGACCCGCAAACTCTTCTCTGAGAGCCCTGAAAGGCAGCCTGAGGGCTTGACTTCAGGGGGCGTTTGCTACTGCTGGTCCTTGCGTCACCATAGCTGGAACTGTAGCCAAAACCGGCCCGAAATGCTGCACGGCCAATTCCCGCAGTAGCCCGCGCGAGCCCGCTCTGCCCCCCGGGGGCCCGCCACAACCCGCTATTTCCCGCTGTGGTTCCGGGCTAAGGCAGCTGCTGCTGGTTGAGCCGGTCGGCGACGGCGCCGAGGGCCACCAGCCAGCGGCGCCACGCCGTGTTGCGGTCGCAGCCGAAGCGCTTTCCGATCTCGCTCCAGCCATAGCGTTTCGCGCGCATCCACACCAGGTGCCGCTGCTCGACTTCGAGCCACTGCACCCACCGCATGGCCTGCAGCATGCGCTCGACCGCCTGCGGGCTGGGCGGGAAGGTCAGGGGGCGGTCATCGTCGCGCCCGAGCGCCTCCCAGGACTCGCGCGCCACCTGCGGCCAGGCGCTCAGGTAGCCCTGCACCCTGACCGGCGGCAGCCGGCGTGCGGTGTCCGCTGCGTCGGCAAAGCGCATGGCCACGGCCTCGACGGTCCATTGCTCAGCCATCGCGCTGTCCTCCCTTGCCGTACAGCCGCTCGCCGATGCGGCGAACGATCTCGCGCTCCACCAGGTCGAGCCGCTCGTCGGCCTCGTTGATCACCAGGATGCGCTGCTTGCGCCAGCCTTCCTCCTTGACGGCGTCGAGGTCGGTGCGGTTCGGCTGCAGCTTGCCAAGCGCGCAGCGGTAGCGGTGGTGTGGCGTCAGCATTGCGCAGCCTCCTGGGTGTCGATGACCCACAGCAACAGTGCGAGGGCATCGGCTTCGTTGTCGTCAGACGGCGCGTAGCCGCGATTCCGGACCGAGGTGACCACCTCTCCCTTGCCGGCGTTGCCGCGGCCCGTGGCGTGCCGTTTGATGGTCCCCACCGGTACTCCTTGGTAGGGCACCTGGCGCTGCTCGCACCAGGCCGTGAGGTGGGCCAACAGCCCGCCGTACAGGTGAGCCGCGTCCACGCCGGTGTGCCGGCGCACCTCCTCGAAGTACACCGCGCCCAGCTCGCCGCTGGCGCTGTGCAGTTCCGAGAGCCAGCGCTTGAAGCGCAGGAAGCGCATGCCGCCGCCCTCGAAGCGCTGCGGCTTGAAGTGCTCGGTGCCGCTGGTGGTCGTGCCGTCGTGCTGGCGCAGTGCCCAGCCGGTATGTGTTCCCAGATCCAGAGCCAGAACGGTGCTGGTCATGTTGGTCGTCCTTACTTGTCCGGGCCTGACGCAGTCGACACGCCGAATCGTTAACCTCCATGACGCGCGCGTCACGCGCACGTGTAGAGAGTTACGATGAACAGCGTCGAATGCGTCAGACGGGAGGGTCAGTTGTCGATGTAGGGGGTGTAGGCAGCAGTGCGCGGCGTTGTGAGGCCAATGCCCCTGAACCCGCGCACGCCCGAGCCGTTGCGCCACTTCTCGAAGCCCCGCGTGATGAGCAGGTCGGAGAAGCGCCGCTGGGTGCCGACGAACTCGCCGGCCGCCTCGCTCCACTGCTTCCAGTCGTTGAAGAGCTCGGCGGTGAGCGCCTTGGCGTTGGTCTCTCGCACACAGCGCTCATCCAACCACCGGCCCAGCGCATCCTCGGCTTCGAAGTACTCCTCCGTGGCGTCCAGCACCTGCTGAGGCGGGTCCAGCCGTCCCAGGCGCTGCCAGGCCAGGCACCCCTGGACCGCCCAGGCCAGGATGCCGTTGCGCTCGGCCAGCAGCTTCTGCTGGAGGTGCTTGTCGCGCTTGTCGGGTGGGACCGTGATCGTGAACGGGATCAGGTGCAGCCGCCGCTTCATCGCCTCGTCGATGTTGCGGATGGCGGGTTTGTGGTTGCCTGCCACGAAGAGCTTGAACTGCGGGAAGAACTCGAAGAAGTCTTGGCGCATGAAGCGCGCGGAGATCTTGTCGCCCCCGGTCAGGCTTTTGAGCTTGGACTCGGCCCAGCGCCGGCCCTGCTCGGTCTCGGTGGCGGCCACGAAGCGCGCGCCACGCAGGCCCGCCATATCGGTCGGATGGCGGTCGGTGCGCGCTTCCATGAAGGTGTCCATCGGCGCGTTGGTGGCGTAGTCGCCGAGCAGGGTGGCCAGCGTGTTCACAAACACCGACTTGCCGTTCGCTCCGGTGCCGTACAGGAAGAACAAGGCGTGCTCGCGGGTGGAGCCGGTCAAGGCGTAGCCGGCCATTCGTTGCAGATAGGCTTGCAGCGCCTGGTCGCCGCCGGTCACCTCGTCGAGGAACTGCCGCCAAGTCGGGCACTCGCCGCGCGGCGTGGCGGTGGTGACCTTGGTCATCCGGTCGCTGCGCTCGTGCGGTCGCTGGCGGCCGGTCTTGAGATCGACCACGCCGCCGGGCGTGTTCAGCAGCCACAGATCGGCGTCCCACTCGTCGGTGGTCGCCGCATGCCGCCGATCGGCCCGAGCCAGGCGCTCGACACCGGCAACCGTACTCGAGGCGGCCAGCTTGGCGGCGATCTTGAGATTGTGAGTCCGGAGCGCAACGTAGCGACAGACGTGCCGCACCAGGTCGGTGGCGGCCAAGGTATCTTCCGGGCGCCAGCGCTGGCCATCCCAGACCAGCCAGCGGCCCCAGGCTGCGACATATCGCCAGTCCCTGTGATAGCGGCGCGTGAAGGACAGCGCCAGAGCATCCTCGGTGCCCGACACTGACTCTTCGATTGCGGGGTGGGCGTCGACGGTGTCGACCGCGTCCTCGTCGCCGATGAGGTGCATCTGCAGACGCGGCCCGTGGACGATGAAACCGGCCACATCGAAGCCGTCGCTCAGCGCATCGGCGGCATCCCAGCCTTCCGGTGCATCCTCGGGCGGGTACAGGATGTGGCACGTCTTCGCGCCCGCCATCAACAAGGCCTGAGCGGCGCGATCGGCGTACTCCCAGCCCGGCTTGTCCTTGTCCGGCCAGATGAGCACGGCTTTGCCGGCCAGCGGCGACCAGTCGGTCTTGTCCACCGGCGCATTCGCACCGTGCATCGCGGTGGTCCCACAGATGCCAAGCCGGATGAGCGTGTCGGCGCACTTTTCGCCCTCGGCCAACACCACCAGGTCCGCTTTTGCAATGCCAGGCTGGTTGTACAGCGGCCGGGGGTCGGGCGGCGCCACCTTGCGGCGCTTCACGTCATAGGGCCGGAACTCTTTGCGATGCCCGGGTGGGTCGTAGCGGTAGACGACCGCGATCAGCTGGCCGGCTGCGTCAAAGTAGTCCCACTTTGCGGTGGCGGGGCCGAGGTCGTCGACGGGCGGCTGGCGCTTGGCTTTGCGCGCGGCTGGGGCCGGTGCGCGGCCGAGCAGATCGCACGCTCTTTGCAGCACGTCCGCAAAGCGGGTGCGGACGTCGACGCCGTAGTGGGCACCGATCAGCGCGAAGACGTCGCCGCCGCTGCCCTCGGCCCGGTCGGTCCAGAGCCCGGCCTTCTCGCCGTCGAGCACCACCTCCAGGCTGTCGCCGGGGCTGCCGAGGATGTCGCCGATGAAGAACTTGCCATTGCGCTTCTTGCCGGCAGGGAACATCGTCTGCAACACCGGCGCGAGCCGGGCGAGCAGGTCAGCTCGAATCCTGTCGCGCTCGGCCTCCAGGTCGCGGTCGGGCGGAGACGCCGTGCCGGGGTCGTTGAAGTCAAGCACCAGATGCCTCCTTCTTCGCGGCGGCGGCTTGCCACGCCGCGACTTCGTGCAGCTTGAAGCGCACCAGGCTGTGGATGCAGTAATGGGGGATGCGCAGCTGGCGGCGGCGGGCCGCATCCGCCAAATAGCACTCGGGCAGGTTGAGAGCACGCGCTGCTTGTTGCGCAGTGAGCAGGCGGTCCTTCGCCGCGGGGTGTATGTCGTTGGATCTCATGGTTCGATTCGGTGGCACCGGTCCTGCCAGGGGCAGAACCGGCATTCGAAATGGGAGGGGTCGTGGAAGGCGCGGGGCAGCAGCTCGCCCGCTTCCGTGGCCTGGATGACGCGCGCCGCGCGGTCGGACATGCGCTGGGCCAGCGCCGCATCGAAGGGCACCAGTTCGGCGTAGATTTCCATCGTGTCGGCGTTGAGCGCGGTGAACAGCGCCGGGTGTTCGTGCAGCTGCAGGTACGCCTGGTAAATCGCGACCTGCGCGGCGTAGACCGGCTTGGCGGCGGCGAGCTTGTGCTTTTTCAGCTCTTTCCAGGACTTCGAGCCGAGGCACTTCATCTCCCACAGCGCCGGGCAGGCAAAGCCATCCGGGCCGCCGAGGATGACGCCGTCGACGTGACCGCGCAGGCGGCCGTTTGCGACGCGGAAGCCGAACTGCCCGCCGTCGGGCTTGCGGGTGCGGAGATCGAAGCCGGCGGTGCGCAGCCACTCGACCATGACGTCCTCCATGCGGTGGCCGCGCTCGAAGATGCGCAGAATGCGGCCGGAAAAGCCCCGGCCGGGGTCGGCTGGTGCCTGCGCGTACTCGAACTGCAAGGCCCGCTCGCAGGCCACGCCGACGCGGGAGGCGCCGAGGTAGTCGCGGGCGGCCTGCGCGCCGGCCTGCCGCTGCAGGCCGTCGTCGATCAGCGCTTCCACCCGCTCGCCCAGACTGGACGTTGGGTTGAAGTCCATCATCGGGTGGCTGCCTCCCAAGGCGTGTCGCTCGGCATGTCGGCGAAGGGGGCCGACATGGGGTCGGGCACGGGCGCGATGCCACGCACCGGCGGGTACTTCGTCGCCTCGTGGTGCTCGGCCATGGCCTCGGTGTAGCGCGTCACGATGGCATCGATCACCTGCAGCGCCTCAGCCTCTGTGTACTGGCCCAGCGGCTTGCCGAAGCCGATCGCCGAGCCGGCTTCGCCGAAGGCACGCAGGCACTTGCGCATCGCGGCCTGCTCGACGTCAGAGGGATCGATCATCCGAACCTCCTTGCGGTCGATGTCCCCGTCGCGCACGGCGCGCCAGCGCCCGTACAGGGCATGAAACGCTTCCAGACAGCGGCGCGAGCAGAACACCCAGTCGATGGGGTAGTGCCGTGGGTCGGTCAGTGCGTAGCGGGTGTCGCTGTGCCCGAAGCCGCGGGCCTCGCGTGTGCAGACCCAGCATTTCAAGCGGCCTCCGCAGGCGTTTGAACTGCAGCCGCGCACTGAGCCGGTGTCCATCCGAAGGCGGCTTGGCAGCGCCGCTCGAAGTCGCGGCGATCTGTTGCCCGCCGCGCGATGGCGGTCACTGCAACGAATTGGGCTTCCACATGAGAGCGCCCCTGCTCGCACAGCCATAGCCGGTGCTGCGGCGAGACACCCTTGCCGTCACGGAGGTCGCGCAACAGTGCCTGCGGCAATGCCACGCCGTAGACCCAGCGCAGCGTGATCTCTTCGATGAGGAACGGCTGGATGAGCTTGACGTGGCCTTCCCGCGGTTCGAACACCACCGGAAAGAGCGCCTTGTCATAGTCCCGGTTGCCGCGGCCGTGCCCACCCGGGCACGTCTCGCTCAGCAGGTTCGTGATGCGCTTCAGCAGCTCGTCGGGGGCACGGTAGAGGTCGTGCCCCGTCGCTTCATCGATCAGCTCGGTCTCGCCGGTTTCGATGACCGTCCTCAGCACCCTGATGCAGTTGGCGATCAGCCGGTCAGAGGCCTTCTTGATCTTGCCCGAGATAGTGGCTTCGACAACGGTGGCTGCGACCTTCCCGAGCAGTCCCGCCGGGAAGAACATCGTCTCCTGACCGGTCGGGAGCACGATGGCATCCGGCCCGTCGTCCATGTCGACCAAGATCCCTGGCGCAATCTCCGCGAGAAGCAAGGCCACATACTCGCCTCGATGCGTCTCATGGAGACCGAAATCCGCCGCGAGGGCGGGCCACACATATCCGCGTTCTCCGGTTTCCAGCACAACGGCTGCGCATTGGAGATCGCCGAAGCGCACGTGGCCATAGTGGCTGACGTAGATGGGGGTGTCTTGCATGGCCATCTCCTTATTGCGCCCACGACGGCTTGGCGCTGACGGGACTGCGGCTGTTGGCCGGCTGGGTCGCGTGCGCCGGACGGGCGACGGCGGTGGCCGGTTGCGCAGCCGGGTGGTAGCCCTGTGCGGCGGGCGCCGGGCGCGCAGCCGATGGCGCCGCGGGGTGTGCGGCTTGTGCCGGCTGTGCCGACGGGAAGTACGCCGGCCCGGCAGCGGGAGCCGCCACTTGCGAGGCGACGCCCATCAGCCGCGCGTAGTCCGGGTGGTCCGGCTCGACGGCGACCTTGATCACGTTTTTGAGTTCGTCGCGGCCGTCCTTCTCGACGTCGATGCGGGCTAGGAACTCGATGCCGTCCAGCTCGTGGAAGCCGGAGATGAAGCGCTTGGCGGCCGTGTCGGGACCGAGGTCCTTCGGGTGCAGGTTGCGGGCGCTGTTGAGCACCCCCCGGATGAAGCTGCGGCCCATCTGGGTCCAGGTCGATCCCTTGGGGCTGTAGAGACCGATGTTCGACCACACCTTGCGCTTGGCGTAGTCGCCGGCCAGCACCACGAACTCGCAGGCCAGATAGACCGAACCGGTTTCGTAAGACTGCGTCGCCCAGCCGCTGGTCCAGCCCTGGGCGTGATCGTCGAAGCCGCCCGGCTTGATCGTCATGCGCACCGGCACGACGGTGCCCTTGGGGATGAGGTCGAAGACTTGCGGTTCGGCGTCGTTGAAATCGTTCCAGGTCGTCATGCGGTGGTCCTATGTTGTTCGTTCGATTCGGAAGAGAAGCTGCGGTGGGTGGTGGCGCACTTGGTGATCAGCGCGCCGAGGTCGGGCGGCTCCAGCAGGTCCAAGGCGCCGGAGCGGTCCTTGGCCGGGTAGCCGTAGGGATTGAGGTTGTGGGTCACGAAGGCGCGGAAGGAGGTGCCGTCCTCCGTCTTGATCTCGGCCAGCGTCACCACCTCGTCGACCACGCCGGGCAGCTCGTTGGCGGTCTTGCTGCCTTCGATCTGGGGTTGGAAGACCTTGCGGTTGAAGTCATCGAGGCGCTCGTCGAGGATGGCGACGAACACGACGTGCTTGCCTCGGGCGTGCTGCAGCTGCGTCAGCGCGCCGATCATCTCGGCGCCGAGCAATCCGTAGGCGCCCCGTGTGTCCGGCTTGCCGGTGCGCTCGGAGAACGCCTGCGGCTGCGTCTTGGCCCAGGCCAGGCACCAGCGCGAGAGGACGGTGAGGCTGTCGACGAAATAGCAGTCGTACTTGTCGAGCTGGGCCGGGTCGCCGTAGCGCTGGCAGACATGGTCGAAGTGGGCCTGCGAGAACGGCGCCTCCGCTGGCAGCGCCCGGTTGGGCCCGGCCAGGAACACCACGTAGTCGCGGAACTCGGGCCAAGTGGTGGGGCGTATGGTGTCGCCGCGCCAGTCCTTGACCGCCAGGTCGCCGGCCTCGAGGTCGACGAACAGCGTGGACACCTCGGGCAAGGTTTTAAGCTGACTGGTTTTGCCAACACCGGCGCGGCCCAGCAGCACCAGCTTGACGCCGGTGCGCTCCGCCAGCCGCTGCTCGGCGGTGATGATGGGGAGTGCCATCAGAGGGATTCCTTGGGGTCGAGGTGGAGGGTGATGGAGGCCTTGCCGGGCTCGACCGTGCGGGCCGGCGCGAACTGCTCCTGCAGAGAGGGCGGCCAGCTTTTGAACTTGGCCTCGCTGATGGACAGCTTCGCGTCGATGTAGTGCTCGACCTTCTCGCCGCCCGCGACGATGCGCTCGGCGAGCTGGTGCAACTGCTGCTGGTCCCACTTCACGCGTTTGGGCAAATCGAAGGTGATTCGCACCACGCCGTCGCGGCCGTGGGCAGTGCCGAAGTCGCGGCCGGACTCTTGCAGTACACGCCGGCAGACGTCGCCATAGGCGGTCTGAAGCGCTGCGTCGAACTTCTGTTCGGCCTGCCGCAGCCAGGTGGCGGCGGTCGCCAGCTGCTGCTGGATTTCCGCCTTCTTCAAGGCGGGCAGAGCGGCCAGTTCCGCGACGCTCAGGGCGAGCAGGGCTGGCAGGGGCGCCAGTTCGGTCACGGTCAGCTCGGCGCCGGTGAGGACAGAAAGGGTGGTGTCGGTCATGGCGCGGCCTCACTCATCGCGTTCGGATGTGGAGATGCGGCCGGCGGCGCGTTCGAACTCGAACACCGCAGCGAGCGGATAGCCGATGCGGCTGCCGAGCTTCATGTACTTCGGGCCGCGGCCTTCGTTGCGCCAGCGCTCGAGCGTTTTTTCGCTCACGCCCCAGCGCAAGGCCAGTTCGTCGGCGCGCAGCACCTCGCGTGTGACCGGTTCCCGCGGCACAAGGGTGGCGGGACTATGAGCCGTGCGGGGGACTCGCCCCCGTTGAGATGTCGTCAACATTGATCCTCCAGTGAGTCGGTGTGTGTGCGCGCACCGGAGGCATTGGAGATTTTTGGCAGGGAACTGTCAGCGAACTGAGCAGGGAACTGGAGCGAAACTTCAGTTCCCTGCCGAGGCAACGATTTCTGCGCGAGGTTGGGTCACGGCGACAGTCGCTCTGTGAGGTGGCGCACTCACTCGCTTGCCTGCGTCGTCGCGATGTGAAGTGCGGGGGACGAAGCCAGTTCCCCGCCGGTAGGGGATGAGGCAGGAGGGGCAAGGTGGCCGGGGGACGAGCGAGGCGCCTCGCCTTCGGGCGGGGAGCAGCGGGGAACTCAGTTCCCTACTGGCCCAGCGCTGACTGGGGATGGGGCGACCGGGCGCTGTAGCGCATCGGTACGGTGAACTGAAGCCAACTTCCGCTCGCTGCCGACCGAGCCGTCGTTTTCGATAGATCCGAACGTGACAACGGCGAGCTCGTAGGCTCGCCGTTGCAACGGGTGGGGCTGTGCGGATAGCACTGGCCCGGCAGGGAGATCAGGGCATCAGCGGTCGCAGGAGAGGGGGTGTTTCGCCCCAGTCCTCCTCCCATCGCAGCGCGTAGGTGCCGTCACGGGCGTTGACGACGACCAAGGCCGCGTAGACCTGTTTCGGTCCTTCGTACTGCGCCTTGTCCTTGTTCTCCCTTTTCACCTTGAACACGACGGCGGGCTTGCTGCCTTTGAGCCCGGCGCGGGCCATGATCAACTCGCCCCGTTGCGGCACGCCTTTGAACGACCACAACACCTCCATCACAGCAGCCTGCGCGGGGGACAGCAGCACAGCGCCGTGCGGGCGGTATACCCAGCGGAAGTCCTCGGAGAACGGGCCATGGACGGGGCGCGGATCGGTCGTGGCGTCATCGCCGCCCCTCGGCCGCCTCAACACTGCCGGCTCGATGCAGCTCAAGCGCTTGCCATCGAACACGAAGCTGCGCTGCAGTGGCAGCCACACGACCCGGTCGTCGAAGGGCTCGGCCTGCAGCGGCAGTGGTGGCTGCGGCGTGATGACGATGACCGGGCGACCCGCCCCGTCGTGCAGCTGTGCGAGCAGTGCCGGCCTTCCCTGCAACTGCCGCACGGAGCGCCCCAGCACCACCGGCTGGCGCAGCACCGTGCCGATGCGCCAGATCCCTTCGGCCAGCTCCACCACCGCCTCGTCACTGGAGACGTCGAGCGCCAGGCGCAACTGCGCGACGAGCCACTTGATGTCAATCTCGACCGTCAACCGGTAGTCCGGTGTCACCGTGACGATCCCACAGTCCGGGCAGTCGCAGCCTATCGCGCGCCTATCGGCAACGCCGAGATCCACAACGAGCCCGTGCTGCTGGTGGCACTCGGGACACAAGACGTAGGCGTTGTTGTACGGACGCACCGCGACGACGTGCGCTTCGACGAGCGCCGAGAGCAGCGCGCGCGGAGCGCAGGGGAGGGTGGCTATCAGTGTCGGCGTCGTGCGGTTGAACAGGGTGCACGCGAAATTCCAGGCTTGTGCATCCCCCGTCACGGACCCGGCTCCACCGTGTGCTCCGGCATCCCAGTCGGCAAGGAGAGTGCCTCGAAGGTCTGCTCGGGGCGCAGGATGCCCATGTCGATCAAGTAGCTCTCCAGCTGGCGCTGCAGGCTCGCCTCGAACTTGTGCAGGTTCACGCGACCGCGATCGGTGATCTCCAGGCAGACCTGCCGCATTCGGCTTCGACCCGGCTCGGGCGGGTAGTAAAGCGCGATGTCGGCCGCAGTGATCCTCCATCCGTCCGTGAGCGGATGGTCCTCGCACCAGATGTCCTTCAGCAACTCGGTGACGCAGCGCCGCCCGCTCGCGGCGGTCGCGCTGCACTCCAGCTTCAGGGTGCCGTTCGGGCTGATCAGGGACAGCGACTTCACCTGCACGACCGCGAAACCATCCTCGATCGCCCGCGGTACCCGGAAGCCGTCGCGCAGCGGGGAAAGATCGAACCGTGGCCGCAGAACGCGCTGTGCGTCGACCTCGCAGGCCAGCAGGTGGCGGGCGAATGCGTTTACCAGCATCTGGTGGAACTTGGCGCCGCCACGTACCAGGGAGCGGGTGGCGCCCGTGCGCGGGGCGTACTCCAGGACGATGTGGATGCTGGGGTGACCGATGCGCTGGCGAACGGCGTCGCCGTCGAATTCCAGCAGCAGGCTCGGCAGGTCCTTGACGTGGAGCGTCAGCACGAAGACGTTGTTGCTGCGCTCGAACAACTGCGCCACGCAGCGGTCGCCACAACCGAACTGCTGCCGGTAGAAGGCGCCCACCTCGGCACACAGGGCTTGCAGGGCTGCCGCGTCGCGCCGGGGCACCACCTTGCAGCCGAGGTCATGCTGCTGCGCGCGGGCGACGTTCGCGTCCAGGTATTCCGCCGCGCAGGCCTGATCGAAGATGGCGCGGTGGCAGACATAGAGCCAGAACGATCGGTGCAAATCGCTCTTGCAGGCGACCAGCGCCAGGAAGACGTCGCCGTGGATGGCCGCAGCCTCGAACATCGCGTCGCGGCCGAGTGGGTGGGCCAGCTGCGCCCCGCGCTGCAGGCCCGCGATGATTCGTTCTCGCGTCTGGGCGTTCTCCAAGGCTTGAACCGCACGAACGACGGCGGACGCGATGGCGTCCTCGCACTCCAGGTGCTGCAGCTCTGCCGCCAATCCCTGCTCCGCCAGCCAGCCGTGCAGCACATCTTCCGACGCCAGCTGGGTCAGGACGTCCACATACGTCCACATCTTCGTCACGCTTCTCTCTCCGACTTGATGCAGGGATCGAATTCCCTGCGATGGTTGTTGCATATACACACACACGTGTCCGGTGGGTGTCGAACCCCCGCTAACCCGCTAGAACCCGATACGCCACCGAGAGTAAACCCTAGCATGGAAACGGTTCTTCGTACTGCTGCTTACCAATGTCATCCCACCAAACTCGCAGGTCTGACAGGGACGCTGATGCAAGCTTGGCGCCCCGGCCTCCGCACCAAGAAGTTGCCGACCTGTTGGCCGGCGCGCTGCTGCGCTTGCGCGCCCGGCCCACTGCGGCTTCCACGCCACTTCACACGGAAATAGAGACGGTTGGACTTGGCCTCCTGCCCACCCAGAGCGTGAATGCCAACCCCTCTCAACCGAAAAGGAGTTGATATATGACGACCTTCGCACCGGTGCGGCCAGGCCCTGCAGAAGCGAGCCTGGCCGAACAGATCGCCCAGCTGCCGCACCTGGACATGGAGCAGCTGTGGGCCCGCTGGGACGAACTGTTCGACGAGCGGCCTGCCCACCACAACCGGGTTTATCTGGAGAGCCGCATCGCCTACCGCTTGCAGGAGCGCGCCTTCGGCGGCTTGTCGCCCTCGGTGCGCCGCCGGCTGGAAAACATCGGCGAAACCGGCATCGTGCCGCGGCTCAGCCAGCGCGAAGCGAACAGCCTGCTGCCGGGAACGCTGTTGACCCGTGTGTATGACGGCGTAGAGCACCGGGTTGTGACACGCGGCCCGAACGAGTTCGAGTACCAGGGCCGGCGCTACAGGAGCCTGTCGGCCATCGCTCGCGCCATCACCGGCACGCAGTGGAGTGGGCCCGCCTTCTTCGGCCTGCGCACGCCACGCCAGGGAGGCAAGGCATGAAGGCCTCACGCGCGGCCCTGGCCGCCTCGGTGGCACCCCAAAGGCGCTGCGCGGTCTACACCCGCAAGTCCACCGACGAAGGGCTGGACCAGGACTACAACAGCTTGGAGGCCCAGCGCGACGCCGGGCTCGCCTACATCGCCAGCCAACGCCATGAAGGCTGGATTGCCGTGCACGACGGCTACGACGACCCGGCCTATTCCGGCGGCAACCTGGAGCGGCCGGCGCTGCAGCGCCTGCTCGCGGATATCGACGCCGGGCGGGTCGACATCGTGGTCGTCTACAAGATCGACCGGCTCACCCGCAGCCTGACGGACTTCGCGCGGCTGGTGGAAATCTTCGACCGGCGCGGCGTGTCCTTCGTGTCGGTCACCCAGCAGTTCAACACCACCACCAGCATGGGGCGGCTCACGCTCAACGTGCTGCTGTCCTTCGCCCAGTTCGAGCGCGAGGTCACCGGCGAGCGCATCCGAGACAAGATCGCCGCCAGCAAGGCCAAGGGCATGTGGATGGGCGGCATGCCGCCGCTCGGCTACGACGTGCAGGACCGCCGCCTGGTGGTCAACGAGGCCGAGGCCGAACTGGTGCGCGACATCTTCCGGCGTTTCGCCGAGCATGGTTCCGCTGCGCGGCTGGTGCGCGAATTGGCCATCGAAGGGCGGACCACCAAGTCGTGGGTGACGCAGGCCGGCACCCGCCGGCCCGGCCGTTTCATCGACCAGACCCATATCCGCAAACTCCTGCGCAACCGCGTCTACCTCGGCGAGATCGTCCACAAGGGAACGAGCTACGAGGGTCAGCACGAGCCCATCGTCCCGCAGGCGCTGTGGGACGCTGTGCACGCCGTCATCGATCAGCGGCGCAAAGGCGCCCAGGTGCGCCGGACCGAGCACCCGGCCTTGCTGGCGGGGCTGCTGTTCGCCCCGGACGGGCAGCGCATGCTGCCGACGTATACCGCCAAGAAAGGGGGCAAGCGGTACCGCTACTACGTCTCGTCCCTCTACAAGCGCCGGTGTGCCGGTTCAGTGGCCGAGCCTGGGAAGTCCGACATCGGCCTGTTGCCGGCCGCGGAGATCGAGGGCGCCGTGCTGCAGCAGCTGCAGGCGACGCTGCGGCAGCCGGAGATGGTCATTGCGGTGTGGAAGGCGGCGCTGGAGCACCCCGAAGGGCGGGACATCGACGAGGCGCAGGCGGTGGTGGCCCTGCAGCGCATCGGCGACGTGTGGGAGCAGCTGTTTCCCGCGGAGCAGCAGCGCATCGCCCGCTTGCTGATCGAGCGGGTGCAACTGCATGACGGCGGGCTGGACATCGTCTGGCGCGAGGACGGCTGGTCGGGCTTCGGTCTCGAGATCCAACGGCACCGGTTCGTGGAGGAGCAGCGGCTGCTGGTCGAAGAAGCGGAGGGTGTTTGATGGGCGATGCGGTCAAGCCGAAGGGCAGCGCCCGGCAGGCGGTGACGGTCGAGGGCGCGGGTTCGCCGCGGCAGCACAGCACCGGGGTGCAGAGCGTCACCTTCGTGCCGCTCACCATCCGTCGCCGGCACATCCGCAAGGTGCTGACGCCGCCGCCTGGGGAAGGCGGGGCGCCAGCCCAGCCAACCTTTGATCTGTCGATGATCAAGGTGCTGGGCAAAGCGTTCTACTGGCAGCGATTGCTGGACAGCGGCGAGGTCCAGACCACCAAGGAGCTGGCCCGCCAGCTCAAGCTCGATCCGGGCTGGATTGCCGAAGTGCTGAGGCTCACCTTGCTGGCACCGGACATCGTCGAGGCGATCTTCGAGGGGAAGCAGCCGCGACACCTGCACCTTCACCTGCTGCGCGGGCGAGAGGATCTTCTGCCCCGCGAGTGGGGGAGGCAACGTGCGGTGCTCGGCTTCGCCACAGTGACGCGATGAACGGGAAGAGGCTCTCGGCGAGCACGGCATCCTCTTCTTCCCTCTTCGGACGGGTCTCTTTATCCTGTCCGCGCGGCAGCCGCCGCAATAGGCGCCGGCCTGAAGGTGCGTCAACACCCCAGGCCAGCTAACCACAACCAACTTGGGTAGGAAGTCAATCGTGGCTGATGTCAATCATAGGCCGGGCGAAGCATCGCCCTCAAGAAAACTGCTGAAGCACGAACGGTACATCTCAGTCTGCGCGACGTACCAGACGTACCAAAGGGCGGGCAACGGGCTGCATACCGAGACCGTCGAAACGAGGGTCCCATGGATGCGACTCAGCGGCAAATGGCTGGAAGCTGCTGGCTTTGCCATCCGGGCGCGCGTGCGTATTCGAATCACGGACGGGTGCTTGGTCTTGACGACAGATTAGCGGCGCCAATGAGCCGCCCAGGGCGGCTCTTCTTGCTCGCCATTGGACGCTGTCGTTCTTTCCCTGGCAGCTCAGCTGGCGTGCGCTGCTTCGCTCAGGGCCTCGTCCCCTTCCCGCTGAAGTTCCACAAAGATGTCCCTCAGCGCGGGCTCCACCGATACGAGCACCGGGTTGCCATCCGCCCGTCGGCGCAACACCGTCAGCGGCTGGCAGCGAGGCGCGTCGCTCAATGCACGCACGACCACCTGCTTCGGCCGGTGGACGGCGACGGTTGCAGGAACCAGTGCGACCGCCAGGCCGGCCGCAACCAGGTCCAGCACACCGTGCACCGTGGCCGCATGGTAGTGGACGTAAGGCTGGAACCCGGCCTCCACGAACAGCTCGCTTGATCTGCCCGAGTGCGACAGCCACGGCTGTTCCGTGAAGGCGGCGAACCGGTCCTCGGCGAACTGCTGCAGGTCGAGCGTGGGTCGCAAGGCGCGCGGGTCCTGGCAGTGCAGAGCAATGCACAGCCGGTCGTCGAGCTCGCACGCGACCGAGATGCTGGCGTGCCGGGGCGGAATGGACGCAATGCCGAGGTCGATCTCGTCGGCGAGGAGCGCTTCGACCTGGTCGCTGCTCTTCATGTCGCGCACATCGATGTCGATACCGGGATGACTCGCTCGAAGCCGGGCGGCCAACGCGGGTAGCACCGTTCCCGTCGCGGTCGGGACCAGTCCAATCCTGAGGCAGTGGATTTCGTCGGCTTTGGCACGGCGTGCCAGATTCACCAAGCGTCCCATCGACATGAGTTGCACCCGCACCTCCGGTAGCAACGCCTTGCCAGCTGCGGTCAGAACCACACCCCGTGCATGGCGGGCGAACAGTAGCACGCCGAGTTCTTCCTCCAACTGCCGGATCTGCTTTGAAAGGGCCGGCTGAGCGATGAACAGCTTGTCCGCCGCGGCGCTCAAGCTGCCTGATTCGGCGACCGCCGCAAAGTAACGCAGATGCCTCAATTCCATTCGACCTCCCATAACTGGTTTGCATGGGTCCCGGACGACATATGTCGTTGAAGTACGGGCCCGAGTCGGCGAAAAATAGCGCGTACTCAGGGAGGCGGCAATGAAGCAAAGAGGCTGGGTCGGGACGACGTTGGTCGCGTCGTCGCCGCTGCACGATGGTGGGTCGAATGCACGGCTCCTCATGCTAGTTCAAGTCGGGTTGCCGGCGTCTTGGCCCTGCTGCCTTGCCCTCGGTGCGGGGGACTCGATCAACGAAGAACACGTCGGCGGCGGTGTCGACTTCCAGAAAGCTCGCAGAGGCAGTTGTCGACGTCGGCCTGCCGCAGTCAGCCGGACGTCTGTCACGCCGGTCTGAGGGCCAGCATGAATCGAAAGAGCTGATCTCCGCGATCACGGTTGCGGGGCAGGGGCAACCTTTTGCCTGCGAGTTGCGCAGGCCTTTAGAAGGAGAAGCATCATCGATGAGAACGCGCAATACGGCTTCTGGTGCTATGCGACGCTCGCCCCCGAGCTATCGTGGAGGGGCAGACGCACTTGGTACCGCCGGCTGGAGCGGCAGCTGCAATCGGAGGGGTTCGCCACGGGCCTTCACCGCTCGGTGGTCGTGGTCCTGGACGACAACTCCACGCTGGGTCCGCACTACCGCTACCGGTTGGTCCGCACGCTGCTGCAGGACCCGCTCTTGATCACCCTTCAGGTGGGCAACCTCGTGCCACTTCTGCAGCTCGACGTCAGTGGCCGATTGGGGACCTGTGCCTGGGAAGCGACGGGGCTGCCACGTGGCGTGTGCGACCAGTTCATCAAGACGACCTTGCACAGCATCCACTGTGGCGTGACACGGGCCAGCCGTTCGAAAGCACGACGACACGGACAGGGGTCGAGGCCGCGGTTGCCGGCTTCACTGCCGCCTCCGCGGCGGGAGCACACGGTGCTGGATGTGTTGAGGCTGTAGATCGATTACGGCCTGTCGCGCCGCAGCTTCTCAAAACAGACACCGGCTGGTGATCAGATGGACGCGCTTGTATCTCCTAGAGCCAGAAAAGCGCCCCTCCAGTCCTTCCCTGTGGGAGCCTGTCTCTTTATGCTGTGGGCGCGGCGGACGCCGTAAGGGCGCCGACCCGAAGGTGCGGGAACACCTCGGGCCGGCTAACCACAACCAACTTACTCGGAAGTTAATCGTGGCTGATGTCAATCATAGGCCGGGCGAAGCATTGCCCACAACTACCAAGCTGGAGAAGAACGAGCGCTACCTGAACGTCAACGGCGCGTTCCTTCCTCATGACCGTACGCGCCAACCGCCAGGTACGCCTGATGTTCCTGTGCCGTGGGTTCGCCTGCGAGGGAAATGGCTGAGGGAGGCGGGCTTTGAGGTCGACGCGCAGGTTCGCGTGCGCATCATGGCGGGGTGCCTGGTCCTGACGACTGACTAGGAGGACGTGCCGGCCGGGGGGAGGTGCGCTTCCTTCTCGGCTGTGCTCACCTGCGGATCGAAAGCAGGCGATCCCGGTTGTTCACCTGCGCGGTGGACAACGTTGTGGGCCGTCGGTGTACACCCTTCGCCGCCGGGCTCTACAAGCGGCCCCGATTGGAATGCTGCATGTTTTAGCAGGCGCACCCTGTGAGATTCGGCCTTGCTCGGCCTCGTTGGGCCCCGTTATCGTCCTCTCCCACATCAGTAGCGCATCGAAGAAGTGGCGCAACCACATGGGAGATCAGCTTGTGAGCACACGTCCTAAGACCATCCAGATCTATCTGCCCGGCGGGGACCCGAGGGGCATACGCGTGGCCCAAATCACGACCGGCATCGTTCATGTTGTCGAGGTGCCGCGGAGTCTCCTTGGCCAGTTCTTGAAGATGCCGGAGAGCCAGAAGGTGGCGGTCTACTTCCTCATCGGGCAGGGAAACGACACCGAGGACCCGAAGGTGTATGTTGGCCAGACCGCCGATATGCGGGTGCGCTTTCCGAGGCACAACGCGGAGAAGGACTTCTGGGAGCGAGCGCTGGTGCTGCTGACCAGCTCTGACAGTTTCACCCAGACGCACGCCCTGTTCCTTGAGCGGTACTGCTTGCAGGAAGTGAAGAAGGCTGGGCGGTATGTCCCCACCAACGGCAACAACGCAAGCCGGCAAGATATTCCACCTCCCCTTGAGGCCGATTGCTACGAGCTCTTCGACATCGGCCGCATGTTGCTCACGACGCTCGGGTACCCCTTGTTCGAACCGCTGGTGCCGCTGCAGCAAGGTGATGAACAACCCGAGATGCTATTTTGTCGTGCGTCGGGCGCGGACGGCCGGGGGTACTACACGCAAGACGGGCTTGTCGTTCTCCAAGGCTCGACAGGAAGGCGCGAGAACGTTCCCTCAATGGAAGGCACCTCTGCGGGGCGCCGACGGGAGCGGCTTATCGAAAGCGGCGTCCTGAGGGTGGAAGGAGACCGCGTGGTGTTGACGAAGGATCACATCTTCGACGCCCCCAGCGCCGCAGCGGTTGCACTTACCGGGCGAAGCGCCGATGGCTGGAGCGAGTGGAAGAACGCGGCTGGAAAGACCCTGCGCGAACTGAAGGGCGCTCCTGCCACAACGGTGGAGTAGCGGCGCGCAGCAGATGCAGACTGACCAACTGCTGCGACGTAGATGGTGCATGTGCAGGCTCGTGCTTAGTGCTGACGACCGATTGGGTGGGCAACGGGGCCGCCAGCAGCGGCCTCTCCTTCCCCGCTGTTCTCGCCCCCCCTGACTGAAGGCAGCTTGGCCTGGGTATCCACCTGCGACGTGATGCGCGCAGCTGATGACCTGTTCTAGGCGTTGCCTTCGATGACCTCCACGAGAGGAACCTCCCATTGGTCAATGACGACGGACGGCAAGTATGCCGCTGGAGTTTGTTGCCGAGTTCGCACCATCACCCCGTAGACAGTGCCAAGCGCGCCGTCCTTTGGTTCGACCCTTGTTGCAGTTGCGAGGCGTCCGAGGACAAGCCTGCCATCCAACGTTTCGATACGGCGTTGGCGGACCGCGACGGTCGAACCGACCACGAGCTGCCGCATCGCGTCATGGATTGGGTGCGAGGCTGGGTACCGTCCCGCATAGCCAATGTCCATGTCGGTGGGCCCATAGGTTAGATACCGCCGCTCGATGTCTTGCCGGCGAACAGGCCTGGCTGTCGGGAGGAGACTCACGACGCCCTCGACCGTGCTCAGGTCGGCGAGGAAAGGATTGCGACCGTCTTCGACCCTGAACAGAGACAGCGTCTCCCTCGCCCGCGTCATGGCGACGTAGAGCAGTCTGCGGTCTTCGTCACCCCAGCCCCAGTCGCCGCAGTCCATCACAATGACATGCCGAAACTCGAGGCCCTTCGCGCTGTGCGCTGTCATCAGCTTGATGGCGTCCGCCCTGCCATGCCGCGCGGAGTCGAGGGAAGCTTCGTACAGCGCATCAAGCAACATCTCCGCGGGAAGGGCCGAGCCGGTGGATTCGCGAGCCACCTCCTCAATTACCGATTCGATGTCCGCCCAGTAAGGATTGGCGGGCTGCCTCCTGCGAGCCATGCCGACCCAACGTGCAAGGGAGGCAGTCGACACCAAGCTGGCTTGCCGTTCACGGAGCAACGACAGGGTATGCCAGCCCTCGCGGGAACGCGTCAACGGGAGCAGGCCGCGGGAACTTTCACGCTTCGCGAGCTCGTAGCGCACGGACTCAGCGTCGCACAAGCCGCGGAGCGGCTGCAAGGTTTCATGACACCGTGCTAGCACGGCAATGTCGCCAAGCTGGAGTTGGGGGTCCAGGCGGCGAAGGCGGTCAACTTCCTTGAGCACGAGTTGGGCCTGCAGGTTCGCCGTACCGGGCGCGGTGATCAGCCGCACTTTGCCGTTGGTCTCCACGTCGAGTGTTTGCCACCGACCCCCCGGCGGATCTGCGGCACGCCGGGCATCAATCTGAATCGGATGGTCAACCTTCATCCGCTCGGCTGCGCGCTGAATGACGTGGTTGGCCGCGGTGACGATGTTCTGCGTCGAGCGGAAGTTCTCGACAAGGTAGGAGACCTTACCTGGGTAGTCTTCCTGGAACCGTCGGATGAACTCCACACTCGCGCCCTTGAACGCGTAGATGTTCTGGTCGTCGTCGCCGACGGCCATGATGCTCAGCTTTGCCTCCGGGTCGACCAGGCGCCTGCCCGCCAAGGCGCTGACGAGCGCGTACTCTTTGGCATCGATATCCTGGTACTCGTCGACGAAGATGTACTCGTATCCCTGCAGCAAGCGGTCGCGCGCGTCATCAGCATCAGAGAAGGCCTCCGATCTGCCTTCCAGGAGGTCGATGGCATCCTGCAGCAGTCGTTCGAAATCCGCTTCGCCGTCTGCACAGTCAGCGCCTGCCAAGCTGACACCGGTCAAACGTAGCGCCATCGCGTGATAGGTGAGCACCGTCACTCCCTTCGCGTCGTCACCGACCAGCGCCAGGAGCCTTTTCTTAAGGGTGCCAGCCGCACCGCGATTGAAGGCGAGCGCAATGATGCGTTCGGGCGCGACGCGCTTCACCCGTAGCAGGTAGGCGATTCGGTGCACGATGACGCGGGTCTTCCCAGACCCGGGGCCCGCGAGCACAAGGTGATTGCCGTGCTCGGGCAGGTCGACCAGCTCCTCCTGCCCCGGATGCTGCAGGTCATCGACGATGCGCCGGAACGATTCGTCGGTCGTGGCCAGCTGCAGCAAGTCGGTCCGGCCTCGGAAGTACTCTCGCACGAACTGTCGGCGCGGTAGGGCAAAGTAAGCAGCGACGAAGGCCGTCGCGCGCTCGGGGTCCTCTGCGCCCAGCCGCGCATACTCGTGAATAAAGTGTGTTTGACTGATGCGCTCGCGGTAGAACTCCTGGAGCGCGGCGAAGTCGTCCTTGGTGAATCGCCGCTTCAGGGCGGCCGGGTCGAACTTCAGAGTCATCGCGGAGCGGAAGACAGACCGCCCCTTGTCCATCTCGATGACGCGGTTCTCGTGCATGTACAGGAGCGCATGCTCGAGCGCGATGGAGGGCTCGCGCAGCGTCCCCTTCAGCTCCAGGTCAGACTCGATCGCCTCAATCAGGTCGCGGGCCTTGCATTCGACGATCAGCGTCGACTCCCTGCTGCCGGCCGGCAGCGCGGCGAGCAGGCGCTCAAGCACGACTTGTGCGACCGACCGGCGCTTCGCGCAGATGGTACGAATCTGCGACCATGGCCGATGCAGCACGACACGCAGGCTGTCCGGCCCCATCCCTTTCACGTGGAGCATGCTGCGCTTTTCCGAGCCGGCACCAAAGCTCTCGGATAGAGACCGCAGGCAACTGCGAACCGCCTGCGGGTTCACACGTGCATCGGATTCGGCCCACTCCAAACGGCGGCGTAGCTCGGTGCACAGGGGGCGTACGCTGAGATGCTGCGGTGTGCCATCAACGTCTGCGTCAGGGGCCAGTTCGGACATCAGGTCGAGCAGCGCACACTCGAGGAGGCCCAGGTTCCGCAAGGTGCTGTCTGAGGCCCCTCTGACACCTTTGGCAACCCGAACGGTCAAGCCAAGGTCATTGACGAGAATGCCCAGGCCCTCCAACTGGTGGACGATACGAAAGCACTCCTCGGGCGGAATGCCGGCCTCCAGCATGAGCTCGTCGGTGCTCAGTCCTTCAGGGTCCACGCTTCGAAAAAGGGCGGTGGCAACCGCCACATGGCGAGCTCTATGCGCCGCAGGCAGCCCGGCGCGGTCAATGCGCGCGACCGCTTCCTCAAGCGATGCCACACGCAGACTAGCCGGGAAGACCCGGCTGTTGTTTTCGTCGCGTTTCAAAAACCCGCTGCGCTCAAGCCACGCCACGGCTGTGGCGACTTTTGTCGAGGCGTCCGGTGCGTCGATTTCGATGCCAGTTCCCTCACTATCGGCCAGCAGTTCCTTTGCTGACACGACAATTTCCTCGCGCTTCAGTCGCTGCACGCGCGCTTTGATTGCCTTGAGCAGGCCGACGAAATCGCGCTGCGTGAGCTGCGATCGGGCCGAGAGGCGGAATTGCGTCTCGACGTCTTCCTCATCGAACAGCAAGACGCAGCGTGCAAGGTCACCATCGCGGCCGGCTCGCCCCGCCTCCTGAAGGTAGTTCTCCAAAGAACCAGGGATGTCGGCATGCACCACCAGGCGCACATCAGGTTTGTCGACCCCCATGCCAAACGCGTTGGTAGCCGCGATGACGGGCAGCGAGCCTTCGAGGAACGCCTGCTGAATGTTCTTTTTCTTGTCTGGTCCCAACCCTCCGTGGAAGCACCCGCATGTGATCCCTTCCGCGGTCACCAGTTCGGCCGTCGTCTCCGCGGTCTTGCGAGTGGCACAGAAGATGATGCCAGCGCCTCCGTCCTTCAGTTCGTGACGCAACAGCTCGACGATGCGGTGAGCCTTTTCAGCTCGCCTCGCGGGCACGACCAGGAACGTCAGGTTGCTGCGCTCGTGGCCTCCGAGGAATCGCTCCAGCGTGATACCGAGGCTCTCCTCGAAGTGGCCACAAAGGTCTTCGATGACATCGACCTTCGCAGTGGCCGTGAAACAGGCCACCGGCGCGCGCTGATGGGAGAAATGCTCGCGGATGTACCGCGACACGTAGAGGTAGTCAGTACGGAAGTCCTGCCCCCACTTCGACAGGCAGTGCGCCTCGTCGAAGACCCAGGTGGCGACCTCTCGCATCCGGATGGCGTCACCAAAGCTGCGGCTGCGAAACTGCTCCGGCGACACCAACACAATGCCGGCGTCTCCCAGCCGGATCTTGTCCAGCGCTGCACGCCGCTCGATGGGGGTCAGGAGGCCGTTGATGGTCACTGCGCAGTGCACGCCGGCGGCAAGTAGGTTGTCAACCTGGTCCTTCATCAGTGACTGCAGCGGCGACACGATAACGGTGAGCTGGCCCGAGCGCCAGTAGTGAACTAGCGCGGGCAGCTGGTAGCAGATGGACTTGCCACCACCCGTAGGCAGAACGGCCAGGAGGCTCTTGCGCCCCAGGCCGGCCTGAACAATGGCGCGCTGCAGTGAACTGCCATCAGGAGCGGCCGGCTTGTCCCTGAAGCTGGGCTTATGGAAGTGCAGTTGCAGCAGCGTCTCAGGATGGTGCTGCTGGCGGCAGTAGCTGCAATCTCCACGCTGGCAATCGTGCTCGCGCAGCTCAGCAATCAGCGAGCGCACGCCCTGCACGGCAGTGCGGACCCAAACCGGAAGCACTGAGTTGCCTCCGGACACGCGGACCCAGCCTAGCGCGTACGCCAGGGCCGTACGGTGCTTGAGGTCGACCAAAGCCTCATGCTCGGTGAAGCGTCGCAAGTTGGTGGTACAGCAATGGCTGGAGAAACGCCGAAGCGCGACCATGCGGGCGACGTCAGTATCGGGAGAGGTGCTGGCTCGAATCTCACTGATGAAGCGGTCCAGTGGCGCATCGTGGGCAAGCAGAAAGTGCAGCAGCGAAACCCAGTCTGGATCGAGCTTGTTCATCTCGACCAGCGCTTCGACTTCATCCCCCAGCAGATCCAGCGCCAAGCGGGCGTCCTTCGCGGGGTCGTTCCGCGAGTCCGACAGCAACTTATAGCCCTTGACCAGCCGATGGTAGGGATTGAGCGGAAAGGCGATTGCCGACAACTCAAGCGTGTCGAGCACCGGCAAATTCAGGCATTGCAGTCCGGGGTACTGTCGCTGCAACTGAACAATGTCGTGGCGCCGCACGTTGTGGCCGACGAGGAGCTTCGCTCCTTCAGCAGCTGCGTCGACGCGCCTGCAGACTTCCTCTGCCCGCATGCGCCTGGTCGACAGACTGAGAACCGCCGTGGCGTCATCGCTGCGCACGGCTCCAAGCTTGAAGATCCGGTCGCCGTCGGCCGGGTTCGTCTCGATGTCGATGGACAGCGCCTGCCACTCGCGGACGAGCTGACGCGTGACCTCCGCGCTTAGCGGGGCAGTGACGCTGTTCTCGGCAACCAGGGCGGACGTCAAATCACATCGGCTTTCAAGTTAACCGGGGCGGGTAGGCTCCCTTGCAGGAGCCAGCGACGCTTGTGTCCCGAATCTCATGTTCGGTACACCGGAGGAATTGTAGTGGTCGATCACATTCTTCAAAACAGGCATGGTGCCTGCAACCGCCGCCCGGGCACGAGTTGCAGCGGCTTGGCTCCTCGGCGCGCGGTAAGCGACGGGGCCTCGAAGACACGTGCAGCGGGATTTGGACTGCACGTTTTGATGCACGCGGTCGCGGTCGCCGGTCCGCGGTGCCGGCCGGGTGCGGCTGTACGGGACGGGCTAGACGCAGCGCCGATCGTCGTTACACTTCGTTGTGCCTGGTCGTGCCGCCCGGGGGTGAGGGTGCGGTGATCGAGGCGTAGGAAGAGGCCGGCGCGTTGACTTGGGTCCCTTCGCTGACCGGATCAAGACTTCGAATGGCCCGAACGCAAATCACAACCTAGGAGTTGCATAGTTGGTTGAGTTGACCCCGGAAAGTGTGGAGATAAGGACGCTGGGCCTCGTCTACTACCCCCAGGATGACGGCGAAGGCTTCCTGGGTGAGCTTTCAAACATGGTCGAAGAGCTGTACTGCCCAGACGCGCGTTTTCGGGCCGTTTGCCAGTCAGTTGATGCGGAAGGCGGGAAACTCGGGGTACGCACCAAGTATCAGGAGATCGCCAAGGCCTTCCCGGGCGCCCTGCGGCAGCGCATCGAATCGGCATTCGCCAGCCCGTTCAATCGCGTGACTGCTAACGCTCTTCGAGACGAGTTCGAGAAGAGCAACAGCAGTGAGAAGGATCGCAACACATGGGGCGCTTGCGTGTACCTGGCGAAGCATGGCGGGTTGGTGAACCTGAACGCTAACCAGATGAAATCCTTTGCCCGTGAGGCTTGGTGCGTTGGGGGCATGCAAGACACTCCGGTCGAAATGATGCTGAATTGCCCGGAATGCAAGGAAGAATCTTCAGGCCTCGTCTGGCTGGCACCGCACGGACGCCCCCACCGCTGGTACTTGAAATGCGCGCGATGCGGCTATGAAGAAGGGACGTCTGTCGCGTTCGACCCGACTCCAGGCTCATCCGATGCGACGGAGGTGCGAATTCGCAACCGGCTCCTGTCGAACCCCGCCGTCACAGGACCGGGTGCCTATTCCCGAGAGATTCGAGAGAAGGCGTCGAAGGCGCTGAAGGCGCATACGCAAAACGTCGAAGCGAGCATCGAGCAGGAGATCCACGCCCAGGTTCGCAAAGGAGCGGAGCATTGGGGACTGAGAGACCGAATCTGGAAATTCCGGCTCTACGCGGATTGCTGCACGGAGCTGTTGGAGAACTTGCAGAACGGCATCCCGCTCAGACCGACCACGCGTGACAGGTACGGGGCAAGTAAGTCCGCAGTGGACGAGATCGTCGACGACATCACGCGCGAAAGGGCCGAGCTGATCCCTGTGAGTATTGAGCACTTCGCGCAGCACTGGCGAGACGCTTTCAGTGTCCGGCAGGGCAAGCTGGAAGATGCGATAGAAGCAGCAGACGCGGTCGAGGCAGCGGTGCAAGCAGCCTCACTCGTGGAGGACTGCCGTTCTTGGGGGCTAATCGCGCCGAGGGCCATCAGCGTCTCGCTCCCCAAAGGCGAGCTACCGCCGCCGGCACCGTTGAAGCCCCGAGTAAACGTGGAACGGCTGCAGGATGTGTCCGTCACCGAGCTGGCCCGGTTCCTTGCCGCAAGCCTGAGCACGGGGGTAGTGAAGATCGACCCCGACGAGGTGGCCAAGGTCTTGCGGCGGTTCCCAACCGAGCGCCGGTTGTCGCACGAGACGTAACCCGGCAGTACCCCTCGAAAACCGACTCGTGGTTCGAATGCCGATATGCTGAACCCAGAGGATCATGGTCGAGCGTCTGGTGCTGGCCATCGACTGAGCTGTCGGCGGTGGTGGGGGCGCAGAGCGACCTCAGCGGCCCGCCGCCTGTATGGACCAGAGGTGGCTTGCGGCGGCCAAATCTGACGAACTGGTGGCCTTCAGGGCCACCAGCGTGATCTCGGTTGACCGTGCAGTGACCTGCTATACGAGTCCCCTTCATGCTTAGGCCAGCTCGGCCCTCAGTTCTACGGGGCGTCGGTCTGATGAGCATCCTGTCGAGCGGGTGAAGCCTTTGCGGCCCGACGCTTCTTTGCGGCCGGCCTGGCGGGGGCGAGGGGCACCGAGGCGCGTTTGCGCACTTGTTTGGATGCGACGCTGGACACGCCCGCTCGACGCGATGCAGTCGTGTCCTTTGCTTTCCGATTGGCGGAGGTTTTCGCCCCACGAGCCGTCTTCCTGGCCGTGGTCTTCTTGGCTGCAGCCGTCTTCACTCCGGCGCGACCCTTCTTGACGGGAACGGGCGCAGTGCCATCGCTTACTCCACTGGACTTGCGCGCTGGCTTCAGGAGAAACGATTCAAGCGCTTCGCCGCGTTCCAATGCAGCCCGCAACCAGGCCGGGCGGGGACCACGACCGGACCAGCTGTTGCCGTTCCCGTCTTGGTACTTCGGCACCGCTGACGTCGATGCTTTGCGTCCCGTCGCCTTCTGCTCGCCCCCGAACACGTCCTTAGGCGTGAAGCCGTAGAGCGCGACCTGCTTCCTGATCTCCTTCAGGACCCCGGTCCCTTCCTTTCGCTTCGCCACTTCCATCTGGCGACGCAGGGCTTCCATCTGTTCTTGAAGTTGCGCATAGGTCTTCGGCATTTGAACGGTACTCCAAAAGAACGGAGGCCGAGCATACTTCAACGAGCGCGCCGACTAGCACCGCGTCTTACCGGCGGTGCGTTTGGACCGGCCAAGACGCCGCTCTCTGCACCCTATACAGATTCACTTGATTCTTTCATGTTGGTCGCTGTTCGCAAGATGCGCGTCGAAGGCAAGAAGGTGCCGCCGCAGGAGTTCGCTGCCTTCAGCGTTGCCTCGACGCAGAGTCGCCTCTAGCTCATCTCCAGCCGCCTGCTCACGGACGAGAGCGTGACCGTAGCAAAGCTCAGGGAAAGCCCCGGACCCTCAGGGCCGCACCTGCTGCCGCAGCTCGATCACGCCGCCGTCACCGCCATGCGCGGCAAACACTTCGTGGCCAGCGGCGTCGAGCTGGTGCGCGTCGGCACGCAAGCCTTCAGCTACCGACAGTCCTGGCTCTGCTAAGCGCTTTCCGAATCCATGACGCCGCCACCTCCGTCCGGCCAGCGCTGACCTTCAGAGCAAGCTGGATTGAGTCCAGGCAGCGATCGGTCTGCATTCGTCAGTTTTCGATGTTTACGAGGCGGGGAAGCGTGCGGGCGACGCAGTTAAGGAAGCGTGAAATATTCACGACGATGCGGCGGTCTGCAGGGTCGAGGATCTTTGCGCCGCGTGAGAATGATTTGCCGCAGCGGCGCGCGCGGCCGCCGGGTCTCGGGCAAAGAACTGTCTTTCGAGTTCGCGGCCTGACTGATCGCTTCAGGCTGAATGATGTCGCTCGAGTTCAGCGGCCGGGAGCCCGCTCGCGACCAGCCCGACCCCAGTTGTGTAGTCGCAGTACGCGCTTGGCTCCGCGGGCTCGGCAGCTCGACGCTGCTGGTTACGCCAACTACCGCCACGTCGTCGATGCGTCTCGCGAACCGGTTGTGCCAGCGCAACCAAACCATGCTAGACAACCCCTTCAGCCCGCGGTACAAGCTTTGCGCTGGGCATACGCCTTAACCCAGTATTGGCATAGCCCGGCGGGAGATTTACCTACCCGATCAAAGCAGAAGACACGCTGTGACGCTGGATATCGAGTCGGGCGAGAGCCGTAGGCCCAAAGTGAACAAAACAGGTGATCCTGGAAGAAGGTCGCCCGGCGAGAAGGACGATAGATGGCAACAAAAAAGGATAAGTACTCGGCTGGTGAGCAAGGCCTGGGCTACGTCTATCAGATTCGCTTTGCGCTCGCGCATCTGATGAAGCAGGACGAAAGCCAGTCTCTCTTCATCGAAGCCGATGACGACGTTCAGCTGGTCGATGTGGATGGCCAGAGCACGCTGGTCTCCCTCAAGCACAAGCAGGAAGGCGAGACCGTGGGTACGCTGTCGGTCGACTTCTGGAAGTCTGTCCGAATCTGGCTCAACCGCTACGCCCGCGATGGGAGGCTCGCTTGCGAACACTCCTTCTGCATGGCCACAACCGCGCGCGTCGGGCCGAGCTCGATGCTGAAGTACTTCCTCAGTGGTGCCGAGCCCATGTCCGACGACTTCCCAGCGCGCCTCGTCGCCGAACTTGACCGGTCGAGCACGGAACTGAGCCGAGAGATCAAAGCCGAGCTCGACAAGCTATCGACGGACGAGCGACGCGACTTTCTCTCTCGAGTCGTCATATTCGACAGCTCGCCTCGCATCCAGAGCCTCGACACAGAAATCGCCAAGCAACTGAAAGCAGTTCCTAGGCTGTATCGAGCGGATGTCCAGGAACGACTAGAGGGATGGTGGACGCGGCAGGCGATTGGCGTCATCGTTCGAGACCGTGAGCCCATCAGCGGCGCTGAGGTGTGGGACAAGGTTGCCAGCATCAACAGCGAGTACGCCGACGACAACCTGCCGATTACTTTCGACGATAGCTTTCCGGCGGGTGGTATTGACCCATCCAACGACACACGTCAATTTGTCGAACAGCTTCGGGCCATTGGAATGCCGACCGATAGCCTTGAGCTTGCCATCCTCGACTTCCATCGGGCCTTCTCGCAGCGGTCTCACTGGGCCCGGGTGAACGTGCTGTTCAACGGAGAAATGGCCAAGTTTGAGCAGCGGCTAGTTGATGAGTGGAAGCGAGCGAAAGCCTACGTCAAGGTGACCGAGACAGATACGGAAGAAAAGCTTCAGGATGCCGGGCAGCGGCTCTACGAATGGGCCGAAGCAAAGTCTGCCCACATCCAGATCAGGGCCCGAGTTACCGAGGAGTACGTTCGCCGCGGGACATTCCACATCCTTGCCGATCGGAAACCTATCCCTGGAGTGCATTGGCACCCCAGGTTTCTTGAGCGCCTCAAGACCACCCTGCAGGCGAACTGATGATTGACTGGTCTTCACGCCCGATCGAGGAGCGAAATCTATTCAATCCGGCGTACTGCGCGCTTGTGCTTGCGTCGGCGCTCCGCGCTTACCAGAAGCAAGCTCAGGCTCCAATGCCGTACTCCCTAGCGCTTCTCGTGCTGCCACTGTGCCTGCACCAAGAAATGCGTGACGAGATCTGCGCCAACAAAAAAGTCTCAGTCCTCCGCGTACTCGCCAGGCGTCCCGACTTGCTGGTTGACTTCGCGCGGCGTGCCCAGGGTCTCATTCAACACGCCATGGAGGCTCTCGCACTTTTAGCAAGCCGCGAGTGCATTACCGTCAGCGAGGCCGGCGGTATTCAACTGCTCCCACGGAGGGTCTCACCAGAGCCATTGGGAACGGAGGACGCCGAGCAGTGCCGCGTAGCAGCCGCCATCCTCGGCCGCGACTTTGCGCAGATCAATGACCGCGTGACCATCTATACCAGCTTGTCTATTCGCCCATGAAGATTGCTTCGATCCACATTTATAGCCATGACGGTCGCCGGCGGGATCTCCCTTTCAACACCGATGGGCTGAACATCATTACCGGCTTGGCATCGACGGGAAAGTCTTCTCTTTCGGACATCGTCGAGTACTGCATGGGCGAGGCAGACTGCAAGATTGCAGAGGGTTTCATCCGGGAGAAGGTTTCTTGGTTCGCAGTCACATTTCAGTTCCCTGCAGAGCAAGTATTCGTCGCTAAGCCGAACCCAAAGCCGGGTCAGGTCAAATGCTCGCTTGCTATGGTTAGACGAGGAGCGAAGATTGAGCCGCCGCCCTTCTCGGCCCTTAAGCACGACGGCGGCGATGAGCTGGTGCAAGAGGTTCTATCTTCCCTGCTCGGCATTCCAGAGGCAAAAACAGCAGTTCCTGAGAACAGCAGTCGCGCGAGCTACTCGGTCAACGTCAAGCACACGGTCTTCTACCTTTTTCAGAAGCAGGGCTTGGTAGCCAGCAAGGATCTCTTGTTTTATCGACAGGGCGAGGAGCACTTGCCACAGACCATCCGCGATACGTTCGCCGTCCTCTTCGGCGTGTCGAAGGTTGGTGATATCGAGGCGGAGGCATACCGGCGGGCAGCTCAGCGTGAGCTGCGGATTGCTCAAAAGGAACTTCGCGCCGCGGAAGAGTCTGAGGATGCATTGGACACGCGCGGGATTGGGCTTTTGGCAGAGGCCCGAACTGTTGGCATTCCATTCTCCAATGTGCCGGCGGGAGGCGCGAGCGAGAGCGACCTGATCAACTCGCTGCGACAGGTGCTGGCCTGGAGGCCTGGGCCGACTCCTCTGCTGGGCGATGGGGAGTTGTCGAGGTTGCAGGCACGCCGAGTCAAACTGCGTGCCGAGCGCCGGCGTCTGCAGGACCAAATCGTTGCCGCACAACGCTACACAAACGGCGTCTCCGACTTTGAGAAGGAAGCCCAGGAACAGCGCTCAAGGCTTGAGTCCATCAAGGCATTGCCGCGCGACGCGAACGGTGCGTGGCAGTGGCCGTTTCTCAGTGAATCCGACGCCCGAATGGAAGGCATTGCGGAGCTGCTTCTTCAGGAGCTGAAGAGCCTCGATAGCGATTTAGCAAACGTCGGAGGGACGCGACCTCGTCTTGAAGAGCACCTTGCGTCGCTGACCAAGCGCGCTAGTGAGGTATCTGAGGCGATTCGCGAGGTTGAGGCGGACCTGGCAGCGGCCGTCCTGGCAGAAGAGAAGGCCTCGGCTCAAGAGGACGCGAACACACAAGCAGCAAGAGTTCAGGGTCGAGTTAGCTTTTTCCTCGACAGCATCAAGCCTAGCGACTCCCTCGCCGCCCTCAAGCTGAAAGTCGATCGACTCGAAGCCAAGGTTGATCACTGGGCAAAACTCGCAGGCTCTGACGACGACGCCGAGGCCCGATTGGAGTCAATTCTCACAAACGTGTCCGCGACGCTGACGGAACTGGTTCGTGAATTCAAAGCCTATTTCCACGAGTTCCCGTTCAGGCTTGATGTGAACAAGCTGACCGTTGTGGTCGAGCGCCCGGGAGATCCGGTCCCCATGAATCGCACAGGGGGCGGTGCCAACTGGCTTGCGTATCACATCTCAGCGCTGCTCGCCCTGCATCACTATGCGGCGAAGAACCGAGTCCCAATTCCTCGGTTTCTGATGCTGGACCAGCCCACACAGGTGTACTTTCCCTCGCAGACCATCTACGAGTCAGTTGCTGGGGATGCCAAACTTACCCAGACTGTCGACGTTGATCTAATGGCCGCAAGAAGGCTGTTCGAGACCTTGTTGCGCTTCACCACGAAGCTGGTGCCCGGATTCCAGTTGATCGTAACGGAGCACGCAAACTTCGCCGACACCTGGTTCCAGGATGCTCTGGTCGAGCAACCTTGGACCGATCCCCCGGCACTGGTTCCCAATGACTGGCCCAGCTGGAGAAAATGATTTATCTAGGGTCATCCGGCTTCGAGTTGAGCGGTCCCGACTGTCGGCGGCCGATCTTGCTCTAAATCCCCAAGAGACTATGTGACGAAATGTCTAATTCCACCTGCCTTTCGGATCGACTCGATTTTGGGTTGGTCCAAGTGGGCTCGGAAGTGTCAGGTCAAGTCGTCAAAACGTGGTCGCCCGCGTGGTGCGAGTAGGCGCGGTGAGTTCAACGTTTGCTGCGCTTCGTACCTCGACCATTCAGACCTCTGCGCTTCGGCTTCGATGAAAGGCCGAAAGGTGGAAGGGAGCGTGAATGCCGTTCTTCAGGCCGTGACCGTGAGCAACCTCTGCGTACTAGTCATCGGCGTCGGCACGTGTAACGGCCGCAACGGGTCGGGACGCGGCGGCCACTCCTTTCCATACTAGTCATCAGCCGGCAGGCCCCTGTTTTTCGTGCGTCTTTGCTACACCAAGACCCTGGAAAACCGCTCTATTCGACCCTCGCGTAAGTCCGCGTCAGCAAAGGACTTCTGCGTAGGCCAGACGGAAAAAGTTGCCCTACTTTTTAGAGAAGAGAGAGGAAAAGAGAGTCCAACCGGGCCAAAAACGGCGGGGAAGGACGCAGGCGTGGCCTACGCAGAACGGCCGGGAACCCCGCGCCGTTGCGGGAAACCCAGAAAGCAAAACGCCCAACCGAGAGCGGTTGGGCGTTGTGTCTTGGTGCCGGTGAAGAGAGTCGAACTCCCGACCTTCGCATTACGAATGCGCTGCTCTACCAACTGAGCTACACCGGCAAAGAAACGCGATTCTAGCAGTTCTTTCCGCGATCAGGGAAGAGGGCGCCAGCTCCGTTCCAGCCCACCCTCACCCCGTCGAAGGCCCTTACCGCCCCCCCGCCTCCAGGTGATAAGCCGTCACCCGCTCCACCTCGTTTTTCGACCCCAGCACCACGCTCACGCGCTCGTGCAGCTTGCTCGGTTTCACGTCCAGAATCCGCTGGTGCCCATTCGTGGCTGCCCCACCGGCTTGCTCCACCAAGAAGCTCATCGGGTTCGCCTCGTACAGCAAGCGCAGCTTCCCCGGCTTGTCCGGCTCGCGCTGGTCCCACGGGTACATGAAGATGCCGCCGCGGGTCAGAATGCGGTGCACATCGGCCACCATCGAGGCCACCCAGCGCATGTTGAAGTCCTTGCCGCGCGGGCCTTCCTTGCCGGCCAGGCATTCGTCGATATAACGGCGCACCGGCGGGGCCCAGTGGCGCATGTTGCTCATGTTGATCGCGAATTCCTTGGTGTCGGGCGGAATGCGCACCCCGTCTTGCGTCAGCACCCACGAGCCCTGTTCACGGTCAAGGGTGAACATCGCCACGCCGTCGCCCACGGTCAGCACCAGCGTGGTCTGGGGTCCATAGACGCAATAGCCTGCCGCGGCCTGCTGGTGGCCGGGCTGCAAGAAGTCTTCTTCGCTGACGCCGGCGTGCCCCTCGGGCTTCTTCAGCACCGAGAAGATGGTGCCGATGCTGACGTTGACGTCGATGTTGCTGGAGCCGTCGAGCGGATCGAACAGCAGCATGTATTCGCCTTGAGGAAAGCGGTTGGGCACGACATAGATGCCGTCCATCTCCTCCGACGCCATCGCGGCCAAATGGCCGCCCCATTCGTTGGCCTCGATGAGCACCTCGTTGGCGATCACGTCGAGCTTCTTCTGCACCTCACCTTGCACGTTCTCGGTGCCGGCCGTGCCGAGCACGTCGCCCAAGGCGCCCTTGTTGACGCTGATGGCGATGCGCTTGCACGCGCGCGCCACCACCTCGATCAAGAGGCGCAGCTGCCCCGGAATATGGCCGTGCAGGCGCTGCTGCTCGACCAGGTATTGCGTGAGGCTCACGCGTTTGGTGCTCATCTCAAAGACTCCCTAAAGTGAACAAATGCATTATCGAGTCAGACGGGCCCCGGGGCCGTCGGCCGGGGACACCTTGGTTCAGTCGCCCAGCGCGCGCGTGACGATCTCGCGCACGTCGTCGCTCAGTTCCGCCCGTGCCGCCACACGCGCAATCGCCTCGCGCGCGGCGCTACGGTAAGGCTCGGCCAGTTGGCGCCAGCGGTCCATCGCGCGTGCCACGCGCGCGGCCAGCTGCGGGTTGATGGCGTCGAGCTCGAGCACGCGGTCAGCCCAGAACACGTAGCCGGCCGCATCGCGGCGGTGGAACGCGGCCGGGTTCGAGAAGCACAGCGCGGTGATCAGGCTGCGCGCACGGTTGGGGTTGCGCAGCGAAAAATCCGGGTGCGACAGCAGCTGCCGTGCGCGGGCGAACACCTTGCCGTCTTTCTCGGGCGCCGAGGCCTGCAGCGCAAACCACTTGTCGATCACCAGCGCCTCGTCCTTGAACAGCGCGTGAAAACGCTCGAGCGCCGGCTCGGCCAGCTCGCTGTGCGCGCCCACCAAGGCGCTCAAGGCGCCCAGGCGGTCGGTCATGTTGTCGGCGTCCTTGAAGCGCTGATAGGCCTTGCCGGGCCACAACGGCGACTGCCGCTCCACCGCCGCGAGGCACAGGTTGCCGAGCGCCAGGTTGACCAAACCCCGGCGGCCCGCTGACGCGGCGTCGGGCGAGTAGCCTTCATTGGCCACCTGGTAGTGGTCGAAGGCCCATTCCCAATCCGCGTGCAGCGCCTGCGCCAGCTGCAGCCGCAACGATTCGCGCACGGCATGGATACGCTGAGGGTCCACCTCCTCGAGCTGCTCGGCGATGTAGCTCTCGCCCGGCAAGGTCAGCAGCAGTTCCTTGAAGGCGGCGTCGAGCGTCGGGTGGTGCAGCACGGCGCGCAAGGCGTCGATCACCGGCGCGTCGAGGTGCACCTGTCCGTCGCCTTTGACCGCCGCCAGCAGCCGGTTGAGCGCCAGCCGTTGCCCGGCCTCCCAGCGGTTGAAGGGGTCGTGGTCGTGGGCCAGCAAGATCAGCAGCTCGGCGTCGCTCAGCGTGTCTTCGAGCACCACCGGTGCCGAAAAGCCGCGCAGCAGCGACGGCACGGGCTCGGCGTCGAGGCCGACGAACTCGAAATGCTGGGTCGTTTCCGACAGCACCAGCACCCGCTCGGTGCCCGCCGCGGCGTTTTCGCCGACCAGTTGCAGCGGCAGGGCGCGGCCGTCGTCGCGGCCCACCAGGCCCAGGGCCACGGGGATCACGAAGGGCGCCTTGTCAGGCTGGCCGGGTGTGGGGGGGCACGACTGGCTCAGCTCTAGGCGGTAGGTGCGCATCTCGGCGTTGTAATAGCCGCGCGCATGCACCCGCGGCGTGCCGGCCTGGCTGTACCAGCGCTTGAATTGGTCCAACTGGCGCGCCAGCGCGCTGTCGGGGTTGGCGTCGGCAATCGCCTGGGCGAAATCGTCGCAGGTCACCGCCTGGCCATCATGGCGCTCGAAGTAGAGCGTCATGCCGCGCGCAAACCCCTCGCGGCCCACCAGCGTCTGCATCATGCGCACCACCTCGGCGCCCTTGTCGTAGACGGTCGCGGTGTAGAAGTTGTCGATCGCCATGTAGCTGTCGGGCCGCACCGGGTGCGCCATCGGGCCGGCGTCTTCGGGGAACTGATGCTGCCGCAGCGTGCGCACGTCGTCGATGCGCTTGACGGCACGCGCGCTCGGCGAGCCGGCCAGGTCCTGGCTGAACTCCTGGTCGCGGAAGACGGTCAGGCCTTCCTTGAGGCTCAGCTGGAACCAGTCGCGGCAGGTGACGCGGTTGCCGGTCCAGTTGTGGAAGTACTCATGCCCCACCACGCTCTCAATGCCGAAGAAGTCGGTGTCGGTCGCGGTAGCGGGGTTGGCCAGCACGTACTTGGTGTTGAAGATGTTGAGGCCCTTGTTCTCCATCGCGCCCATGTTGAAGTCGCTGACGGCGACGATCATGAAGCGGTCGAGGTCGAGCGACAGGCCAAAACGCGCTTCGTCCCACGCCACCGAGGCGATCAGCGAGCGCATCGCATGCTCGGTCTTGTCGAGGTCGCCGGCCCGCACGTAGACCTGCAGCAGGTGGTCGCGCCCCGAGCGCGAGCGGATCTTCTGCTCGCGGCACACCAGCTTGGCTGCGACCAGCGCAAACAGATAGCTGGGCTTGGGGAAAGGGTCGCTCCACTTGGCGTAGTGCTTGTGGCCGCCGTCCAGCTCACCTTGCTCGATGAGGTTGCCGTTGGACAGCAGCACAGGGAAGCGCGCCTTGTCGGCCTTGAGTGTGACGGTGTAGACCGCCATCACGTCGGGCCGGTCGAGGAAGTAGGTGATGCGGCGGAAGCCCTGCGCTTCGCATTGCGTGAAGAAGCCGCCGCTGGAGGTGTAGAGGCCCGACAGCTGGGTGTTCTTCTCGGGTGCGCAGGTGGTGCGCACTTCGAGTGTGAAGGGCTCGGCCGGCAGGTTCTCGAGCACCAGCTGGTGGTTCTCGACGCGAAACGACACCGACTCGCCGTTGACCAGCACCCGGGTCAGGTTCAGGTCTTCGCCGTCGAGGCGCAAGGCCTGCACGGGCACCTGCTCGTTGCGCTCGATCTGCATGCGGTTGAAGACCAGCGTCTTGGCAGGGTCGAGGTCGAAGGTCAGGTCGACGGTCTTGATCCAGTAGGCCGGCGGGGCGTAGTCCTCGCGGCGGGTCACGGCGGCAGTGCCTTCTCGCATGGTGGTGTCTTTCTCTCGTTGCGGCCCGGCGTGCGCAACAGGACGCCGGGCCCGGGATTTCAGATGCCTTGCTTCAGGCTGGCTTCGATGAACGCGTCCAGGTCTCCGTCCAGCACTTTCTGGGTGTTGGAAATCTCGACGTTGGTGCGCAGGTCCTTGATACGGCTCTGGTCGAGCACATACGAACGGATCTGGTGGCCCCAGCCCACGTCGGTCTTGCTGTCTTCCAGCTTCTGCTGCTCGGCCAGACGCTTGCGCATCTCATGCTCGAACAATCGCGAACGCAGCATCTGCCACGCCTCGTCGCGGTTGCGGTGCTGCGAGCGGTCGTTCTGGCACTGCACCACGATACCGGTGGGCATGTGCGTGAGACGCACCGCCGAGTCGGTCTTGTTGATGTGCTGACCACCGGCGCCCGAGGCGCGGAAGGTGTCGGTGCGCACGTCGGCCGGGTTGATCTCGATTTCGATCGAGTCGTCCACCTCAGGGTAGACGAACACGCTGGCAAACGAGGTGTGGCGCCCGCCCGAGGAGTCGAACGGGCTCTTGCGCACCAGGCGGTGCACGCCGGTTTCGCTGCGCAGATAGCCGAACGCGTATTCGCCTTCGACCTTGATGGTGGCGCTCTTGATGCCCGCGACGTCGCCTTCGGACTCTTCCATCACCTCGGTCTTGAAGCCGCGGCGTTCGCAATAGCGCAAATACTGGCGCAGCAGCATGCTGGCCCAGTCGCAGGCTTCTGTGCCGCCGGCGCCAGCCTGGATGTCGATGAAGCAGTTGTTGGGGTCGGCCGGGTTGCTGAACATGCGGCGGAACTCGAGCTGTTCGAGTTCGGCGGTGAGGCCGTTCACCTCGGCCTCGATGGCCTGCAGGCCAGCGTGGTCGTCATCGTCCTTCGAGAGCTCGAACAGTTCGCTGTTGTCCGACAGCTCCGACTCGAGCCGGCTGATGGTCAGCACGACGGCTTCGAGTGCCTTCTTTTCGCGGCCGAGTTCCTGCGCGTGTTTGGGGTCGTTCCAGACCGTCGGGTCTTCGAGCGCGGCGTTGACTTCGCTCAGGCGGTGGGATTTGGTCTCCCAGTCAAAGATACCTCCGAAGCTCGGCGGTGCGCCGAGTCAGGTCTTCGAGTGAGGCGCCCAGGGCGTTGATGCGTTCTGCGTCCATGTCTCATGTCCTTCTCAAAACACGCGATTTTCTCACGCAGCGCGCCCGTCGGCGGCTCAGGGGGCGTTCAGATGTGCATCGATCAGTTCGGCCAGCGCCTCGGGCTGGTCGTGGTGCAACATGTGGCCGGCCGGGCTCAGGACGTGGCGCTGCAGCTGCGGCACCACCGCCAGACGGGACTCGAAATCGCTGCGCGGGTAGCGGTCGCCCCACCATTTGCTGACGTCGGTGCGGTCGCCTTCGACCCACAACGTCGGCGCGGTGATGCGGCGCCAGCAGGCCAGCACTTCTTCCTTGCGGTAGAGCACCGGGTTGGCGCGCTTGTGGGCCGGGTCGCCCAGGATGGCCCAGCGGCCTTGCGCGTCCTGGCGCGCCCAGTGCGGGGCCAGCCACTCGGCAAACTCGGGCCGCAGCAGCGGGTTGTTCTTGCGCAGCCGCTCGGCCACCGCGTCGAGCGACTCGTAGCTGCGCAGCTCGGCCGGCTGCTTCAACTCGTCGAGCCATTGCGCGTACCGCTTCGGCGCCTGTTCGGCGCGGCTGTCGGGCAGGCCGAAACCCTCCAGGTTGATCAACCGGCGCACCCGCTCCGGCCGCACGCCGGCATACAACATCGCGACGTTGCCGCCCATGCTGTGGCCCAGCAGGTCGATCTGCGGATGCTCGGGCAGCAGCTGGTCGAGTATGGCGTCGAGGTCGGCGAGATAGTCGGGGAACCAATAGGTGTCGGTGCCGGGCCACTCGGTTGGCCCGAAGCCGCGCCAGTCGGGCGCGATGATGTGTCGCTCGGTGTGCAGTGCGTCGACGACGAACTGGAACGACGCGGAGACGTCCATCCAGCCGTGGAGGAGGACGAGGGGAGGGCGCCCGACGTCCCTGGCACTTGCGCTCTCCCAGGTGCGCACGTGGTAGTGCAGTCCGCGCACGGCGAGGGTGTTGTTGGTCGAGCGACGGCTTGGCGTATAGGTCATGGGCGGGGTATCGTGAATAAAGCAGCTACGGACGAAAAATGCCGGCGTCAATCCATCGCCTGCGCCTGCACCATCCCAGCGTAAAGACCGCCGCGCTCCATCAGATCCTTGTGGGTGCCGCTTTCAACCACACGTCCATCGGACAGCACGTAGATGCGATCGGCGTTTCGGACCGTGCTGAGGCGGTGCGCGATCAGGATCAGGGTCTTCTCGCCCTGCCACCGCTCGATCGACTGCTGCACCACACGTTCGGACTCAGTGTCGAGTGCAGAGGTGGCTTCGTCGAAGATCCAGACCTTGGCGTTTTTGTAGAGCGCACGGGCGATCGCGACACGCTGTCGCTGCCCGCCTGACAACCTGCTCCCGTTCGTGCCGATGGTCGTCTGCACGCCTTCGGGCAGCCCGCTGACGAACTCCCACAAGTTGGCTGCGCGCAAACAGGCCTCGATACGGGCCGCATCTTTCGGCTGCGCGTACGCCACGTTGTCGGCGATCGAGCCGTCGAAGAGCACGATGTCTTGCGAAACAACGGCAAACTGCTTCCGCAGTGACGCCTTGCGGATAGATTGAACGTCGACGCCGTCGAGGGTGATGCAGCCGGCACTGGGCGCGACGAATCCCAGCGCGGCATTCACGATGGACGACTTTCCGGCACCTGAGGGTCCGACCAGGGCGATCGTCGCACCTGCCGGTATATCGAGGCTGAGGCCGTTGAGCGCTGGGCGGTCGCTGCCGGGATACAGGACGTCAACCTGGTCGAAGCGCAGTTCTCCGGCACAGTTGTCGACTTCGCGGGTGCCTTTGTCCGGTTCTGGCGGTGTGTCCATCAGATCGAAGCAGGCACGGGCGCCGATCAGGCCGCCGACGATGGGTTGCGTCACGTCGGTCAGGTGGCGCATCGGCGATATGGTCATCAGCATGGCAGTAATGAACGCGACGAACTCACCGACCGTCGACGATCCACGGTTGGCTTCCGCCAGTGCCAAGGCCAGTATCAGCGCCACACCGGTGCTGGCCACGACTTGCGTGAGCGGTGTCATCGTGGCCCCCGCGGCCACAGTCTTGAGGGTCGCCCGGCGCAACTTCTGTGCCTCGGCCTCGAAGCGTCGTGCCTCGAACTCCGCGGCATCGAAAGTTCTGACCACGCGCCATGCGCGCGTGATGTCGTCGACGATGCCCACCAGACGGATCTGCGATTCGTAGGAGTGGGTCCCGACGGACAGCACCCGCTTCTGCACCTTGCGTACCACCAGTGCCAACAGCGGCATCGTGATCAGTGATACCAGGGTGAGCTTCCAGTTCAAATAGAAGAGGTATCCGAGCAGCGCCACCAGTGTGGTGCCATCGCGCAGGATGGTCGTGACCGAACTCGCCAAGGCACTCGTCGCTCCTTGAGGATCATTGATCACGCGGGTCGCTGCGACACCGGGACTCAAGCTGTTGTACAAGCTGGCGTCGGCGTTCATCACCGACCGTATCAAGTCGCGACGTAGCGCCAACACGGCTTGCGAAGTCGACCAGTTGAACAAATAGGTTCCGACAAACGCCAGCAGCCCCCGCGTCGCGAAAAGGCCGATGACGGCAACCGGCACCATCCACAACGGAAACCCCAGTTGCGCTTTGAAGCCGCTGTCCAGCAGTTGCTTGAACAGTGCCGGCACAGCCGGCTCTATGGCTGCGGAAAGAAAAAAGCTGAGGACGCCGAGGAACATGCCCCTTTTATGGGGCTTGATGTATCCAAACAGGCGTCGCGCAGTAGTTTTGAGACTATTGTCCATGAAGCTTTGCCTTACCGAAATCGCTGAAGACGCTTCTGTATGCTGCGTTTCCACTTGTTGCGCCGACGTTTCCAGCGAGCGACAAACCGTTCAATGGAATGTCTGGATGATGACTCGGAGGGCGGTGTGTCCTGCCGTACCGGGGCGGCTGCGGCCGGCGTCATCGCATACATCGGAAGCTGGATGGCACCGATGCGGAATCTCTTGTCCCTGAGCATCGCGGCCCGAAGTTCTTGCGTGCTTGGCTCCCTTGGTGTGCGGCGCGTCTTACCCGCGACCTCGCGGAAGGCATGGATGTCGCTGGTGACCAGGATTCGATGGCCTGCGACCACAGCACGCATGCCGAGGTCCCAGTCCTCGGGAATGTCCATTTCTTCACGGTACCGCAATGTCCGCAGTACCGCGGTGCGCCCGAAGATTGCCCCCTGCAAATATCGGTTCTCGTGCAAACCGATCGCGCCGGCCTCGCCGATCAGAACCCGGGTGCGGCGCAGCCCGTCCCGGTCGCCCGAAAAGGGGTCCTGTCCCGGGCGAAAATCGGTGCACGGCGTCACGACGAAGTCGAAGTCCGGGTCACGCTGCAGCCCCTTGACGGCGAGCCCGATGAACTCCGGAGAAATGCGGACGCCGGGTTCCACGACGAGTACATAGTCTCCATTGGCCTGCGCCAGACCGAAATTCCGCGCTCTCGCCAGCCCCCCTGGCGCCGGGCTACGGATCACGCGAAAACTGGCGGTCTGACACTCGGCGAGTTTTTCGATGTAGGCCTTGCTCACCGGGTCGTACGATGCGTCGTCGACGACGATGATCTCGAGCTTGGGAAAGCCGCAGTCGAGCAGGTGCTGCAGCGTCCCACGCAGTGTGCTTTCCTCGTTGAAGTGCGTGACGATGGCGGTGACAGACGGCACGCTACCTGTGGACGAGTGAGCGTCTGAGCCGCCTTGAGTGCGTTGGCTCCAGGGCGCCTCCGTTTGAGTCGGCACCACCCGGCCCACCAGGGGCCGCGATTCAAAGATCGACATCAGTGCTTCGCACAAACCGTTGGGCGATCCGTCGAAGGTGATGCAGTTCTTGCCGTGCTCCCACGGTGTGCCGGGCTCAAATGCGGGATTGTGCCGGTTGAGCAAGCAAAGCGCGCCCGACATCGAGGCCTCGTAAGCCGCAAGGCAGAAAGATTCGTAAGCAGAGGGAAAGACGCAGACAGATCGGGAGATGACCGCCGCGCGCTCGGATGAGGAGGCAAAGGATGTAAACCGGAACCTGCTTTTCTGGTCCGGAGGGATCAGTGCCTGGATGCTCGAAAAATAGCGCTCATCAAAGCTGTGAGCCAGGAAGACGACGCTGCCCTGGTATCCCGGGTTGGATCTCAAGAAGCCGCTCACGCCGCGAATGAAAACATCCGGGCGTTTGAAATCCTGAATCTTCGAAGAAAATACGATAGGCGTCTCGTTTGAAATCTCTAGCGGTCCATCCTCTCGCGCTGGATGATCTAGCAAGACGGGCGGCGAGTGAACGGTGAGACGGGGCGTCCAGCTGGTTTCCGGGAACTGATAGAAATCGGCAACGGCTTGGGCGACCGACGGCAATTGCCCGACGACCAGATCGGCATCGGCCATCGCCTTGCGTTCGAGATCGTGCAGTGCGAGTGCGTGTGCATCGATGCCCCGACGCTCGTATGCCGCCAAAATGCCGTCGGAGGAGTGAAGTCGGACGGCAATCTGGCTGGCAAGGAAAGCACGTCCGAGGCGCTTTTCTTGAGTGGTGGCAAAAGCAAGACCGGCCCAGTCGGGGAACTCGATATAGTGCAGCGGCCCCAGTTCAACGTCCAACCGCTTCAACAGTTGCATCACGTGCACCGATTGCCAGTGCCACGGCGTGTCGTCGAAGGCCTCCTCGGGCGGATACAAGCTTCCCGCGTCATCGATCACTCGGTACCCATCAGCAAACACCGGGAACACCCGCACCCCAGGGTAGATAGCCTGCACGCGTGTGTTTTCAATGGCCTTGATGCCGACGGTGACGAGGACGGTCTCTTTCAGCTCAGCGGCGGATGAGGTGGCAAGGATGTTTGCGACCACGCGGCCGATTCCGCCGGCCGTAAAGGGGTGTAGCTCGGTGGTGACAAAGACGCGCATTGGAGTCCTTAAAGGTCGGCAAAGTCGGCGTAACGATCGAGTGAGAGAGCCGTCAAACGGGACTTGTAATCGTCCATGATTCCAGCCAACTCGCTGCCGTTCATTTGAATCACCGCGCTCAATCGGTTAGAAATATCGTCGAGGCTGAGGGGATTGTGCACCGTGGTCAATCGCGAATAGGCGTGATCCTCCAGGGCGTCGAGAAACAGCGGACCTCGCAACGCCGGAGTGCCTAGCGCGAGTGCTTCTAGATCCACCATCGGGTGACAGTCCACGACGCTGACATTCATCACCACGTCCGCGGCAGCCATCAGCGCCAGCATCGCATCACCCTGTCGCTGGCCGACAAACTTCAACGATGGCTTGAGCCACCGTGGCAGGTATACGTCTTTGGCCGTGACCCAAATCTCGCTGACTTGGTCGGTGAGTCCGGCGCCCACCACGTTCGCGCTCAAATTCTTGTGAAAAAGATTCCACGAAGGCGCCAGAACCCGAACCCCTGATTCCCGGCCACTTCTTGCTCCAAACGCTTGGCCCAGGCGAGGCGGAGGGTTGAGCAATTGCGGCGCGAAATTCAAGGGACCCGCAAGGCCGCCGTAACCGCGTCGAATCGCGTGGTACTTCTTCAGTTTTCCTTCACGGGCCAGGCGCAGAGCTGTGAACGCGAAGCTCCGCTCCTCCGTGTAGACCCATTGCGCCGGGGTTCCGTGCCACACGAGGTACTGCTCGGACATCCCCGCGGCCAGGAGGGCGGCCAGCAGCAGACGCATCGGTTCCGACATGCCGTGCACGATCAGGCGGTTGATCCTGGCCCGGTCAAGGGTGGCGCGAATCTCCTCGATCTCGGCGCGTCGCAGCTTGCGCTCGGCAGAAATCGCGAGCTTGTTACCCGGCAGCGATCCAGCTGCTGCACGGATGCCGACCCACTCACCGTGAAACAGGTGACACACCCGACCGAAGCGATCGTCGTGATGTGAATAGCGGGTGTCGCGGAGGGCGTTCCAACTGTAAGCCGCGTTCTCCTTCGTTGCGACAGCTGCGTCTGTCCCCATGTCCTGCGGGGCGCGCAGGACATCATGAGCTTGGTGTTCTTCGAGCAAGAGTCCTGCGGCGAGCTTCCGCCTCACGCGGGATCGATCGACCATCGACGCAACGGCATCGGCAAGGTCGCTCGGCGGAGCTTGTTCGCCGAATTCGGGAGCGAATGCCGTTTGAATGGTCGACCAAGCCTGCTCCACCTCTCGGTGCCTCTGCGCTGTACTCCCCGCCAGTTCCTCGAGGTCTCTCAGTTGTCCTTCCAAACCTGCTTGTGCCTCAATGGCCTGTTCCAGGCCCTGAACTGCTTGCTTCAGGCGGTCGAGGCCCAGAAGGCGAAGCTCCTCGAGCGTGGTGGCGCGCAGTTCTCCGCCGTTCTCGGACAACTGCAGGCGTCGCTCTGCGCCTGCGTCCGGTAATTGCAGGACGTAGACGTCGTGAATTTCCAGATGCTTGTGATGGACCGCGACGCTCATGTGCGACGCCGTCGTTCCGGCAAAGTCGTGCACCCAGCACCCGCCGTGCCAGTTGTTTTCCTTGACGCTGATGCTCGTCAAGCGGTTTTCAATCAGACAGATTTGCCCGTCGGGTTCGAGGTGGCCGGCGAGAGTTTCCAGCAGGGCCCGTGCGTCTTCTGGCGTGTTATGAATCAACACGGACACGGTGAATATCACATCAAACCGGTCTCCAGCGAACGCGGTGGTGAACGAGGGTCGTACCCTGACGCGGTGATGGAGCGGCTCGAGTGCGGGTGGAGGGCTTTCGAAGAGCGGCGCCACCATCGCGTCGGAGAAGTCATAGCCGTAGTAATCGATGCTCGGATGCTCCGCGAGCAAACGAGCGAATCGGCCGAAGCCACACCCGAAGTCGAGCACTCGAAGCCGCCGCGACTGCGCCTTCGCCCGGTTCAGCAGGTAAGTGAGCAGCCAGGCCTCTTGCGTGGCGTAGGCCGAATTCCCAGAGGTGCTCCTGAGCCGTTGCTGCTGAAGATACTCCTCTCCATTCTTGTTCAACCAGTAGCGTTGGTTGTGGAGCGGTGAAGCGGACTTTTCGTTCATGGGCGTGTCTTGACGGGCGAGTGGGCTCCCGGCTGCGCGACGGTGGGAAGGGCGCGCCGGCGATCAGCAGGATTTCCCTGTATCTATATTCGCCGCTTTGCCGTGATTGGGCGCAAGGTGCGCAGTTTGTGAAGCGCGTGGGCGTAGAAAAAAGTCGCAGCGTTTCACGTTCAGTTGAGGCTGCGAGATATCTGGTAAATGCTCCAGCGCTTTAGGATCGAGCGACGCCATCGCGCAAGGAAATGCAGCGATGTGTTTACTGTTGCACGGCCGCTGGGCATGATGGTGGAAACGCTTTCCGCGTCGTGCTCCACGACCGGTGGCGACAGTGCCAGAATTCGAAGCTGATGACGCCAATAAAGGTTCAACTCCCGGTCGATCGGGTGGCGTGGGTGGCGCAACGTGTCGAGCAGCCGGCTTGCACCTTGTCGTGAAACAAAATACGCGTAACTGCCGTCCGGGTCCATTGTCGGCAGAAATAGCTGCCATTTACCTGCCAGTTCTGCCACCCGTAGCCCCCGCAACGGCAGCTGACTGCCCAGGCGTACCAGGTCAAACGGAATTTCCGTTTTTTGCAGTTCCTCGCAAATGCTGCGCAAATCGGCACGCAATTGAACGTCGTCTTCGAGCACCAGCGCGTGCGAGTCAGGGCCGGTGGCCACCGTTTTCCATATGCCGACGTGGCTCAGGTAGCAGCCAAGTTCGCCCGCTGACAAAGGGTTCGACGGGTCCATCGTTGGGAAAGCGTTAGTATCCAGCGCCCGTCCGTCTATTGCGTCGAAAAAATCGGCAACGAGCCCGGCTCGCTGCAGTCGCTCCTGCATCGCGCGCCGCCTCTCTGTGCTCTTTGGCAAACTGATAACGTAGGTCTTGACTGAACGAGACATTGCGAAAGTTTTGTGAAAAAACGCAGGCGGCCTACACATTCTAGCCTGCCGACGCTTGCTCCCCGGGACGGTCTCCGTCCCGTGGGGAAGGCACGTGCGCGCCGGGCCGACGCCTTTGACCGATGCGCGCGCGGGCCACTTGCTGCCATACGTCCTCGGGCGTGAGGCGGGCTAGGCTGGGTGCAACCAGGCAGGAAATCAGCGGGTCGTGCTCCAAAAGCGGGCGATCGCCCAGCAAGACAAAGGTAGGGCATTCGCACGCCGCCGCAATGCTGACGACACCCGTGTCGTTGCCGATGCAAACGTCGGCGTACTCCAGTGCTGCAGCCGTCCCCATCAGCGGCACATCCGTGATCGGAAGGACGAGATGGCGGTGCTGGAGAGGAATGCCACCAATGATAGTTTGTGCCAGCGTGGCTTCCGACGGTCCTCCGAGGAGCAAGACGTTGCCTCCGGCCTGCGCGACGAACTGCGCCAACGCCGCGAAATTCTGAGCCCCCCACTGCTTGTGCAATTCCGAGGTGCCGATCGCGAACGCATATATCGGGCCGGTGAGGTCGCGCAGCCGTTCTCCCATCGCGCGCAACTCGTCCTGACCCACTTTCAATCGGGGAATCAGAGGTTCGGTACAGAAACCATGCGCGATGGCAAAGGCGGCCATCTCCTTCGGCGCTGCAACGGCGTTGCCCTCATACCGGGAAATATAGGGCGGTACGTTGAGAAAAAGCCGCTGCAGGGCGTGATAACCGTATCCCAATCGTTGTGGGATGCCGGAAAGCTGTGCGATGAGACCCCGGCTCGGGCGCCCAGAAAACAGAATGATTCGATCGAATTGCCGGCTTTTTAGTAACTTGCCCATGCGCACCATGCCCGAAATTCCGGCGTGTTGCGCAGGCCGCTTGTCGGAGCGCCGAGGACGATGGTCGTGGTCGATTATTTCGCCGACCCAGGGCTCGTTTTTCAGAAGTTGTCGGGCAGAGGTCGATGGCTGGGCAATGACGGCGACCTTGTCGTCGTGACTCTGACGGGCCACTGCTTCGAAGTAGGGGATGTGCCACACCAGATCGCCGATCCCGGTGTATTGATGCAGTACCGCTGTTTTCGGTCTTGTGTCCATCATGCTGCCTTGCGCACGGTCGTATAAACCGCATGGTTGCCCGCTGCCATCGCCCCGATCGAAAAACGCTCAAGTACCAGGGTACGCCCGGCGTCTCCGTAGGCTCGGCGCAAGCTGCTGCTGCTGAGCAGCTTGGTCAGGGCCTCGGAAAGTGCCGGCGCATCACCCGGGGCGACGAGTTCGCCGTTGAGTCCGTGCCGAACCACCTCGGGAATCCCGCCCGCACGGCATGCCACGATGGGCACGGCGCAGGCGGCGGCCTGCAGCAGTGCAACGCCCAGGCCCTCCATTTCGGCGGGATGCGCCAAGACGTCCAGACAGGGCAGCACTCGGTCGAGGTCGCGCCGGAAACCTTCGACATGCACGCGGTTCTCGAGGCCGGCCGCCTGAATCAAGCGCTTCACTGGCTCCTGCTCCGGCCCTTGACCGAACAGGAGGACGTGCGTGTTGGGATGAACCGCGAGGACGGCGGGCAGTGCTTCGAGGAGCATGCGATGTCCCTTTCGTGGAATGAACTGAGCTGCCATTCCGACCGTCAGCTCGCCCTCGGCAATGCCGAACTCCGCGCGGAACCACTCGACGTCGTCGCACCCGGGCCGATACCGTTGCGTGTCCACCGCGCTGTGCACGCAGACCACCTTGTCCGCCGCCAGCCCCTCGCTCAACAGCACCTGGCGGATCCCCTCGGAGATCGCGATGACGCGATCGTACAAGCGGTACTTCAGCCCCACCCACCAGCGCGGCTCGGGATTGTCCACGCGCCGGCTCAGCACCACCGGCACACCCTCCAGCCTGGCGGCGATGCCGCCCCAGAGGTCGCTGCCCCGGCGGCTGTGCAGGTGCACGACGTCGGGTCGCTCGGCGCGGATCAGCTGGCGCAACCGGCCCACCATGCCGATGTCGGCGTCGCCCTTCATCTCGATCTCGTGCACCCGTGCTGCGTGGGGCCGCGCCGCGTCGGCGATCGCGGCTCCGCGGGGGCAGGCCAGCACGTGTTCGTCGCCCGGCCGGCGCAAGGCTTCCAGCAGAAACACCACCTGCAGCGCGCCACCGTACAGGTGCTTGCCCGCCTCGACATGCAGCACCTTCATCCCGCCATCTCCATCATGCGCTGCGCCCGCGCCAGCACGGCGTCCACTTCCAGCGAACGCATGCAGTCGAAGCGGCCGCCGCAGGTCGGACGACGGCGGCAGGGGGAGCAGGGCAGGCAGTCGTACATCACGCTGGTCAGCAGGGAATCGCCGTCCTGGTAGGGGCAGGTCGAGCCGAACAGCGCCACGGTCGGCCGTCGCAAGGCGCTGCCCATGTGGGTCAAACCGGTGTCCACGCCGATCAGCACGCGCGTCGACTCGATCACCGCCACCGATTCATCGAGCTTGAGTCGGCCCGCCAGGTTGGCGATGACCGGCGCCTGGGCGGCGATGCGCGCGGCGGCCTCACGGTCGGCCGGTCCGCCCAGCAGCACGGGTTGCAGGCCGCGCTCGGCCAGTTGCTGCGCCAACTCGGCCCACCGGTCCTCGAACCAATGTTTTTGGGGCCGGGTCGTGAAGGGGCACAACACCGCATAGGCGCCGCCCGGCACGCCCAACGCGTCGAGTTGGGCCCAGGCGACCTCGCGCGCCGCGCTGCCGACCGCCAGGTCGAGCCGATAGGCCTGTGGTGTCGCACCGAGATGGGCGGCCAGGTGCCGGTATTCGGAGCCGATCAGGCGCGGCACGCCAGAGGTCGCGTCGGCGCCCTCGGGTGGCATCACGCGCTCGGTCGCCAGCCGGTGACTGCCCTCGCGGCCCACCAGCGTCACGCGCCGCGTCGCACCGCTCAGCCACGACCACACGCCGCTCTTGAGCAGGCCTTGTGCGTCGATCACGAGGTCGAAGCGGCCTTCGCGCAGCTGGCGGCGCAGCGCCCGCAGCCGTTGCCACACGTCGCGGTAACGCCGCTGTCGCCACAACTGCTGCCATTCGCCGCGCTGCCACACGATCACCTCGTCGAGGCGCGGGTTGTGCACAAGCAAGGGCGCTGCCGCCGGTTCGGCCAGCCAGGCGAGGTGGGCATTCGGGTACAGCTGCCGCAGCGACGGGATCAAGCCCGACGCCATCACCACGTCGCCGATCGCCGACAGGCGGATCACCAGGATGCGCTGCACATTGCCGCTCATGTCGCCGCCTTTCGTCCCAAGCGCGAGCACAACGCGGCGGTGGCTTGCACCATCTGTTCGACCGTGAAGCGGGCGAGGTATTGCTCGCGCGCCGCCTGGCCGAGCCGGGCGGCGAGGGCCGGGTCGTCCTGCAGGCGGTCGAGCGCGGCTGCCAGCGCGGGCACGTCTTCGTTGGGCACCAGCAGGCCGGTGCTGCCGTCCTGCACCACCTCGGGCACGCCGCCCACCGCGGTCGCGACGATGGGCAGCCCGGCGGCGCCGGCCTCGGCCAGCGACATGCCGAAGGCTTCGCGGCGCGAGGCCGACAGATAGGCGTCGAAGCCGGCCAGCAAGCCCTGCACGTCGCTGCGGTAGCCCAAGAAGTGAACCTTCGGGTCACCACCCGCCAGCCTGCGCACCTCGGCTGCATAGGCCGTGTCGGGCGCACCGGCCAGATAGAGCGACACCGGGCGGCGGCAGGCGCGCACGGCCTGCACCATCAGGTCCTGGCCCTTGTCCCGGATGAACCGGCCGGCGCTGATGACCGCGAACTCGCTGTCGCCGATGCCCAGCGCACGTCGCACGGCGGCCCGGTCGCCAGCCGGCGGCGCCGTGATGCCGTTGTGGATCACCGTGATGTCCTGCGCCGCATGGCCGTGCGCCATCAAGTTGGCCTTGACCGCCTCCGACACCGCGATGATGTGCCGGCAGCGCCGCATGTGTTTGGCGGCCGTGGTGGCGTGCGCGGTGCACAACGGCAGGACAGCGGACTGCCGCCACGCGGCCCACCCGGCATAGTGGGCGCCGCGCACCAGATGGCCGTGCACGACGTCGGCACCCCACTCGCGCAGCAGGCGCCGCAAGCGCAGGTGCGAGCCGAGGTCGAACAGACCCGACATGCCCAAATGGGCCGTGTCGATGCCGGCCTGCCGGCATTCGCGCGTCAGCCACGCGTCCTCGGGCCCGGCATACAGCACCTCATGCCCCAGCCCGCGCAGGCCGCGCATCAACGCCAGCGCATGGCGTTCAGCGCCGCCATAGCCATGGCTGTGCAGCACCTGCACGATCCGCATCGGTCGCATCGATGAGCTCATCGGTCGAAGAAGATCGAGGACATCACCGGCGCCGGCCCCGGGGGGCTCATTGGACGACCTCCGTGCTCCGGCGTGCGGTGCGAGCGCCTTGGGTTGGCGGGCCCCCGCTCATGCATAGACATCCGCATGCGCCGCCGGCTTGTCCTTGCGGGCGTGCTTCATGTGCAGCTTCCAGGCATACCCGATGACGTTGTCGCCGTACGAGATCGCCTTGCGCGGGATCTCGAAGGCGTTGTCGGCGGTGTTGGCGGCACCGCGGATGCAGGTCAGCCCGAGCCGGTAGCCGGCCTCGGCCGTCAGGTCGCGTGCGCGCGGGTCGTAGTCGCCATAGGGGTAGCAGAAGTCGGGCACCGGCTGGCCGAGCACGTCTTCGAGCGCGGCCTTGCTGTCGAAGATCTCACGCCGCTGCTGCGTCTCGTCGAGTTGCGACAAGCGTCGGTGGTTCAGCGTGTGCGAGCCGAAGTTCACGCCTTCACGCGCAAGCTGACGCAGGGTCGCATGATCCATCAGCGGGGCCGGCGTGAAGTCGGCAGCGAGCCAGCCGGCGTGGCGGCCGGACTGCTCGGTCACGATGAAGACGCTGGCCGGAAAGCCGTGGCGCTGCAGGACAGGCCAGGCGTGTTCCTTGAAGTTCTGGTAGCCGTCGTCGAAGGTCAGCACCACCGGCCGCGCCGGCAGCGGCGCACCTTCGAACAGACCGCGGTAGGCCTGCTCGAGGCTGATGACCGAGTAGCCACCCCATTTCAAAAACGCCATCTGAGCGGCGAAGCGCTTGACGTCGCAGAAGGCCGCGCGGTGCGCCTTCGGCCGCGGGAACATCCCCACCTGGTGGTACATCAACACCGACACGGGCGGCTGCCCGACCATCGGCGGCTTCATTGCCCGGCCTCCAGGATGCGCTGCACGATGGCGCTGGTGGAGCGGCCGTCGACGAACGGCAGCACACGCACCTCGCCGCCGCGCGCCAGCACACCGCGGTGTCCGGCGATCTGCTCGACCTGGTAGTCGCCGCCTTTGACCAGCACGTCGGGCGCGACGCTGTCGATCAAACGTTCGGGCGTGTCCTCCGAAAACGGCACCACCCAGTCGACCGAGGCGAGGCCGGCGAGCACCGCCATGCGGTCTTCGGCCGGCACGATGGGCCGCGTCGGGCCCTTCAAGCGTTGCACTGAGGCATCGTCGTTCACCGCCACCACCAGGCGGTCGCCCAGGCGGCGCGCTTCGGCCAGGTAGTTCACATGGCCCGGGTGCAGGATGTCGAAACAGCCGTTGGTCATCACCACCCGCTCGCCGCGGCGGCGTGCCTCCTGGACCTGGACCAGCAGTTCCGCTTCCGACACCACACCATGCGTCGAGGTGGGCCGCAACTGCTTCTCGACCGCGGAGCGCAGCTCCTGCAGGCTGACCGTGGCAGTGCCCAGCTTGCCCACCGCAATGCCGGCGGCCAGGTTGGCCAGCCACACCGCATTGGCCCAACTCTGCCCGGCCGCGCGCGCGGCGGCAAGCACCGAAATCACGGTGTCGCCGGCACCGGTGACGTCGTAGACCTCCTGCGCCTGCGCGGGGATGTTGAGCGGCGGCCGGCCTTTTTCGAGCAGCGTCATACCCTCTTCGCTGCGCGTGATCACCAAGGCTTCCCAGCCCATCTGCTCGAGCAGGGCCAAGCCCTTGTCGATCAGCTCCTGCTCGCTGCGGCACGGGCCGACTGCGCGTTCGAACTCGCCGCGATTGGGCGTGATGACCGAGGCGTCGCGGTAGACGCCCAGGTCGGCCTGCTTGGGGTCCACCAGCACCGGTTTGCCGGCCGCGCGCGCGGCCTGGATCAGCTCTTGAACCTGGAGCAGCGCACCCTTGCCGTAGTCGGACAGCACCACGGCATCGGCGTCGGCCAGTTGGCGCTGGAACGATGCCAGTCGCACCGCCGCGGCCGGCGCGGGCGGGTTCTCGAAGTCGAGCCGGATCATCTGCTGGTGGATGCTGACCACCCGCAGCTTGGTGATCGTGGTCAGCGCCGGGTCGGCTTCCAGCTCGCAGCGCACGCCGCCGGTTTCGAGGACCTCGCGCAGGATGGTGGCCGGTTCGTCCTCGCCGACCCGGCTCAGCAAACAGACCGGCGCGCCGAGGGCGGCGAGGCCCAGCGCGACGTTGGCCGCACCGCCGGCGCGCTGTTCGGAGCGGCGGATGTTCACCACCGGCACCGGCGCTTCGGGCGAAATGCGGGTGGTGCTGCCCGACCAGTAGCGGTCGAGGATCACGTCGCCGGCAACCAGCAGGCGGTGCTTCGAAAAATCAGGGATGCGCATGAGCGTGTGGGTTTGTTCTGGCGTCGGCGGGTCGCCGATGCGCCCCACCGCTCGCGGCCGCCGCAGGCGGACCGGGCCGCAGCGGGTGAGGTGCGGAGGCCTGATTTTGCCTTGCCCGGCGAGGGCACGCCGCCGGCGCCCCACTCGACGCCCTTACGCACAGCCCGGCAACGGACTTTTTTCCGTCTTTGGCCTGGCTTCCGTGGCCAAACCCGGCGCCGCGGGACGGGCGTTGAGGCCGGCAGGCTGGCCTGCGCCGCCGCCCGCGTTTCGCGCGGCTCCCGCCGTCCGGCGCGGTATTCCAGCAGAATTTCACCAGTGAAGCGATCGGTGGAGATCGCACCTGCCCGCCGCTGGCCCGCGCCGGCCGGCCGGGCGCCGCCTGCAAGCCGCGCCCGGCTGCGGCACACTCGCGTGTCTTTGATATGAGGCGAACAAGATGGAGTTGACGACGCTCGGCCGCAGTGGCCTGCAAGTGTCTCGGGTGTGCCTGGGGACGATGACCTTCGGGGAGCAGGTGGACGAGGCCCAGGCCCATGCACTGCTCGACCACGCGCTCGAGCGCGGGGTCAACTTCCTGGACACGGCCGAGATGTATTCGGTGCCGCCGCGCGCCGAGAGCTTCGGCAGGACCGAGTCGATTCTGGGCAACTGGTTCGCCGCCCGGCCCGGGGTGCGCGACCGCGTGGTGCTCGCGACCAAGGTGTCAGGGCCGTCGCGCGGCTATGACTGGATCCGCAACGCGAGCCCCGACCTCACGCCCGACAACATCGTCGCGGCCTGTCACGACAGCCTGCGGCGCTTGCGCACCGACCGCATCGACCTGTACCAGATCCACTGGCCAGTGCGGCATGTGCCGATGTTCGGCGGTGTCTATTTCGACCCGCGGCGCGACCTGCCGGTGACCTCGATCCACGATCAGCTGGAGGCTTTGGGCCGGCTGGTGCGCGACGGCAAGGTGCGCGCGGTCGGCCTGTCGAACGAGACGCCGTATGGTGTCGCCGAGTTCGTCCGGCTGGCCGAGCAGCACGGCCTGCCGCGCATCGCGTCGGTCCAGAACCCGTATTCGCTCCTCAACCGCACGCATGAGAACGGCCTCGACGAGGTGATGTACCGCCTCGACGTGTCCTTGCTGGCGTACTCGCCGCTGGCCTTCGGCAGCTTGACCGGCAAGTACGACGAGGCAGGCCTGGCCACCCCGGCCGCCGCCAGCGGACGACTGGCCCGCTACGACACGATGAAAAAGCAGCGCTGGGCCCGCCTGGAGGCGCTGGCCGCCGCGCGCCGCTACAACACGCTGGCGCGTGATCACGGCCTCACGCCCACCCGCATGGCGCTCGCCTTCTGCTACACCAAGTGGCAGGTCGCGAGCACCATCATCGGGGTCACCGACCGGCGCCAGCTCGACGAGGACCTCGACGCCTGGGGCACCACGCTGTCGCCCGAACTGCTGGCCGAGATCGACCGCATCCGTTGGGAATTGCGCGACCCGGCGCAGTGACCCGCCACCCACCGTCACCTTGACCCGACCGCCCGATGGCTCGCAAAGACCACGCCAGCGAGACACCTGCCACCAGCTTCCTGCGGCGGCACGGTGTCGTGTTCGAGCCCCATCTGTACGACTATGAGGAGCACGGCGGCACGCGGGTATCGGCCCGCGAGCTGGGGGTCGACGAGCACCTCGTGATCAAGACGCTGGTGATGGAAGACGAGCGCAAGCAGCCACTGATCGTGCTGATGCATGGCGACATGACGGTGTCGACCAAGCAGCTGGCGCGCGAGGCCAGGCTCAAGAGCGTGCAACCGTGCGATCCGGAGGTGGCGCAGCGGCACACGGGTTATCTGGTGGGCGGGACCTCGCCGTTCGGCACGCGCAAAGCGATGCCGGTTTACATGGAAGCCAGCATCGCTGAGCTGGATCGCATCTATATCAACGGCGGGCGGCGCGGCTTTCTGGTCAGCCTGTCGCCGAGCGAGGTGGTGCGCCTGCTGGCCCCGACCTTGGTGCAGGCCGGGGCGGCGCGGGCGGGTTAGGGCCTGCTGAAGGGCCCTAGGGCAGGGGCGCGAGCAGGGCTCAGGACGAGCCCTCGCGCTCGCCGCCGCCGCCGGGCTCCTGGGAGTATTCCTTCAGACGGTTGTACAGCGTCTTCAGGCTCACACCGAGTGCGGCCGCGGTCTTCTCCTTGTGGCTGCCGAAGTGCTGCAGCGTCGCGAGGATCAGCGAGCGTTCGACGTCGGCCAACGGCGTGCCGACGCGCACCGTCAGGTAGGGACCCTTGGGCTCCTGCACCGCGGGCGTGTCGAACACCAGCCACTCATCGCCGATCAACGGGCCTTCTTCCATCACGTAGGCGCGCTGCACCACGTTGCGCAACTCGCGCACATTGCCCGGCCAGCGGTAGGTGCGCATCTTGTCGAGCGCCTGCGGGCCGAAGCGTTTGTTCTCGCCTTCGCGCTTGCAGATGTCGTGCAGGAAGTGCTCCGCCAGCAGGGCCACGTCTTCGGTGCGGTCGCGCAGCGGCGGCAGGTGGATCGGGAACACGTTGAGCCGGTACAGCAAGTCTTCGCGCAGCTTGCCCTGCGTCACGGCCTGCTCGGGCACCCGGTTGGTGGCCGCGATCACGCGCACGTCGGCTTCTTGCGACTGCGTCGAGCCGACCCGCATGAAGGTGCCGGTTTCCAGCACGCGCAGCAGCTTGACCTGCAGCTCCAGCGGCATCTCGGTGATTTCATCGAGGAACAGCGTGCCGCCGTGGGCGCGCTCGAAGAAGCCCTGGTGCATCCGGTCGGCGCCGGTGAAGGCACCTTTCTCGTGACCGAAGATCTCGCTTTCGATCAGCTGTGGCGAGATGGCACCGCAGTTGACCGCCAGGAAAGGCTTCTTGCGGCGACGGCTCAACTCGTGGATGGTCTGCGCGACCACCTCCTTGCCGGTACCGCTCTCGCCGGTGATCAGCACCGTGACCGCCGTGCTCGAGACCCGCGCCACCTGTTCGTAGACGCGTTGCATCGCCGACGAACGGCCCCACAACAGGCCGAAGCGGCCGCTGCGTTCGAACTCCGCCTTCAGGTCGGCCAGCTCGGCCTTCAGCGTCGACGGCCGCATCACGCGCGACAGGATGCCCTGCAGCTGCTTGATGTTGACCGGCTTGATGAGATAGTCGGCTGCCCCGAGCCGCAAGGCCTGGATCGAGGTGTCCAGGCTGGCGTGGCCGGTGATCAGCACCACCTCGGTGTTGGCCAGTGTTTCGGGCTCGTTGAACAGTTCCATGCCGCTGCCGTCAGGCAGCATCAGGTCCAGCAACACTATGTCGGGCTCCTGAAGCGCCAGCTGCCGACGTGCATCGCGCAGGCTGGTTGCCGTCGCCGCCGTGAAGCCTTCGCTCGCGATCAGCGCCGCCATCATTTCGGCCGAATCCGCATCGTCTTCGACGATGAGTGCGTGCCCCATCTTCTACCTCCGTGATGCAGACCCGGGTGCGAGCGACCCGAGTCCGCGTTTGAACGACGACCGCTCTCGAAGGAGCGGCCCACCGCCGCGACCGAAGCCGCGGCAGGCAAGAAAAGCACCCGGTACCCACGCGAGCGGCCCGGCCCCGGGGCTCGGACAGCTACGCTCTTTCATGACAACCTTGTTCTTCGGCTGCTCCCTGCCGCAGGACTTGTTCTTGAACTCCCCTGCCGGACGCGGCTGCACGGCCCGCTGGCCCGACAAGCCCGGCGGTGACCCACCGGGCGACCCGGGCCGCCGCACATGTCAACACGGGCGACGCTCCCAGGTGTGCGTTGCGAGCGTCAATTATGGGGCGCGAACAGGGCATTTCAACGCAGGGCTGCCGAATGTCCCGATCCAAAGCATCGGGACAATGATTGCAAGATGTGTCAAAACCGCGCGGCAGCAGGCCCGCCGGGCTCCGTGCGCGCGATGAAGTTCAGGATGCCGACGCGACCGGCGTCGGCCCCGCGACCGCTTCGACCAGCGTGTCGATCAGCGCCGCCGAGTCCACCGGCTTGCCGAGATGGGCATCGAAGCCGGCGTCGAGCGCCTTGGCGCGGTCGCGCGGGCTCGCGAAGGCGGTCAGTGCCACCGCCGGCAGGCGCGGCACGCCCAGCCGCGCCTCCTCCTCTCGCCAGCGCCGGATGAAGCTGTAGCCGTCCTCGTCCGGCATCGCGATGTCCGAGATCAGCGCGTCGGGCCGCTGCTGCGGCGGCAGCTCGGCCAGGTAGCGAAAGGCGGGCGCGGCGCGGTCGAAGCTGATCAGCTCGGCATGCTGGTCGGTCAGGATGAAAGACAGGATCTCGCGCCCGTCCAGGTCGTCTTCGACCACCACGATGCGCTTGCGGGCCAGCGCATGCGCACGGCCGTCGTGGCTGCGACGCCCGTCCTGCGCCACCGTCTCTGCGAGCCGGCGCGGCAACTCCACGACGAAGGAGGCGCCGTGACCGATGCCGTCGCTGGCAGCGCGCAACCGCCCGCCGTGCAGTTCCACCAGCTGGCGCGCCAGCGACAGGCCGAGGCCGAGGCCGCCCTGCCGACGGGTGCGCGATCCGTCGGCTTGTTGAAAACGATTGAACACGCGGGGCAGCAGCTGCGGGTCGATGCCGATGCCCGAATCCCGCACCTCGATCTCGAGCGCATGCGGCCGCAACCGCGTGATGACCGCGATGCGGCCGTCTTCGGGCGTGAACTTGACGGCGTTGGACAACAGATTGACGAGCACCTGCCGCATCCGTTCCACGTCCATGCTGACCATCTCGATCTGCACATCGTGTTGCACGTCGAGCGTGATCCGCTTGGCCTCAGCCGCCGGACGCACGTTGTCGATCGCCTGTTCGACCATCGGGGCGAGCGGCGCGCTGCGTGTTTCCAGGTCGAGCTTGCTGCGCAGGATGCGCTGCGTGTCGAGCAGGTCGTCGACCATGCGGGCCTGTGCTTGCGTGTTGCGATCGATCGCGTCCAGGGCCCGCAGCTGCGCCTGGGAAAGATTACCTGCTTGCCGCAAGACATGCGCCCAGCCTCGAATCGCATTGAGTGGCGAGCGCAGTTCATGCGAGACCACCGCGAGGAATTCGTCCTTGGCCGATGCGCTGGCTTCGGCCTCGGCGCGGGCGGCCCGCTCGCGCTCGAGCAGCGCTTCGCGCTCGATTTCGCGCTCCTTGCGATCGGTGATGTCCTCGGCGATGCCGCCGATGCGCACCACGGTGCCGTGCTCGTCGCGCAAATGGAAGCGCCGGTCACGGATCCAGCGGTGCCGGCCGTCGGCGCGCCGGATGCGGTACTCGCGTACCGCTTCCTGGGAGCCGGACGGGGCCATATCGGCAAAAAACGGCTCGACCTGTCGGACGGCATCGCTGGCGACGAGGGCGCGGTTCCACACGCCCGGGTCCGCATAGAGGGCCTCGCATTCGCGGCCCCAGACACGTTCGAAGGCCGGGCTCACGTACAGCAGCTGGCCGCCGTTCACGTCGGCCAGCCAAAACACGTCGTCGCTGCTCTCGGCGAACTGGCGGAAGCGTTGCTCGCTCTCCTGCAGCGCCGACACCGCATGGCGGCGCTGCGTGATGTCGTAGGCGATGCACAAGACGGTCTCGACGGCGCCGTCCCGGTCCCGCTCCGGGATCAGCCGGCAGATGTAGTGGCTCACCGGCCGGCGCGGGTCCTCGCGTTCCACCGTGAACTGGCATTCGCGCTCCCGCCCCGAGCGCAGGGCGTCGAGCGCGGCCGAACGCCATTCCTCGGCCACCACCGCCGGCAAGCCGGCCTGCCCGCTGGTCCAGCCGATCAGCGCGGCCGGCGGGATGCCGAAGGCGGTCTCGATCGCGCGGTTCGCGTAGACGTGGCGCAACTGCCGATCGAGCCGCGTGATGACGTCCGGTGCGTTCTCCACCAGCGTGCGGAACTCGCGCTCGCGCTGATCCAGCGCATCCTCGATCTGCTTCTGGTGCTCGATCTCGGTCGCCATGCCAGCCCACAGCAAGGGCTCGCCGACGTGGTCGCACAGCAGTTGCGCGCGGCACAGGTGCCAGCGGAATTGGCCGCGCGCGTTGCGCAGCCGGTACTGGCCTTCGAACCGTCCGCCTTCGGCGTGGCAGCGGCGCCATTGCTCGATCAGCGTCAGGTGGTCTTCGGGATGCACCAGGTTGAGCCATTCGTCGGCCAGCGAGCAGTCGTTCTTCAGGCCGGTGTACTCGAACCAATGCTGGTTGACGTAGACGGCCTTGCCGTCGGGCGAACAGGCGAACAACAGTGCCGGGACGGCGTGCGCGACACCGGCGAACGGCAGCCCGGCCAGGGCCGGCAGCGGCGTCTGAGGGCCGCCGGCGGACGCCCGCAAGGTGTGGAAGCTGACCAGCCAAGCCGGTGTGGCGACGGTGTGCAGAGGCTGGGCCTGGACATAACCCTGGCTTTGCGCTCCGGTGAGCAGGCGCGCGACCGAGGCCTGTGCTTCATCCGAGCCGCGCGCCCCATCGAGCAGGCTGTCCACGCCCTCCAGCAACGCGTTGAGGGGTTGGCCCAACACTTCCTCGGCGCGCTTGCCCAGCAGTTCCTGGAGCGCGCCCCCGGCGCTGGCCACCCAGGCGTGACCGGTCGGCCCCGGGTCCATGGCGACGAAGTAAAGCTCCCCGAGCGCGACGCCGGCGTCGGTCAACATGGGTGGGACAGTGGCGCCAGCGTTGGCTTGTGCTTGCATGCACCTTCCTTAGCGGGTGCCGCGCCGTCCGACAGGACGGCGCAGGAAAGTCAAGATCTGGGGATGGATGGACACGCCGCCCTGCCGCGGTGGCCGGGCGATCGGGCGCACGACGACCGCGGCTCGCACCCAATGGGGAAGCGCCTCCGGCAGTGCGGCACGTAAGTGCCGCCTGGCGTGGGCTGCTGCCATGGATCTGGGGTATACCCCGGCGAGCACCGGTCTTTCATTCGCCAGCCACGCTGCGGCAGGCCGGCTCAACGGTAGCGCGCCGCCCGCTCCCAGGGCTGCGGTAAACCAGGCGCGTTGCCACCGTCGGCGTCGCCGCCCGGGTCGGTGTCCGCCGCATCGTCCGCGATGTCGTGGAAGCCGGACTCGCCGAGATGGAGCGGCTCGCCGCTCGCATGAACTTCGGGTTGCCGCTTCAGGCGGCGCTCGAAAGCGCCCCGGGCATCAGGGGCTGTGGAGCTGGCCATCGAAATCTCTCCTGCAGGTGGGTAGCCGCCAGCGCCTGCGGCGAACGACCGGCAGAGGCAAAGCGCGCAAGATCTGGGACAAGCTCTCCTGAGCGTCAGCACGCCGTGAGACGGCGGGAAGCAGCTCGAGGGAGTACACAACACGCTACAGCGCAAGAGACGTGCCTGCAGAGTCATCGTGCGGGACGGGCACTGCGCGGCATTGCCGCTTTGGTCGGCCAAGGCCGCGGCTTCCCTGGCTTGCTGCGAGACAGCATGCATTACACCCAAGCGGCAATTCCTTCCCAGCCACAAGTCGCACCGCGATGGGCTTGGGGTAAGTCCGCGAAGTAGCGCGGCACGCTGGTTGCTGCGGTGGGAAGCGTGAGCGGGGCTGCCGATTCGACGCCCATCTGTCGTTAAAGCGGCGCCTGCGCACATGACCTTCCACCAACTTTTCAACAGGAGCATGCCCGTGATCAACTTCATCGTTTGGTTAGTCGTCGGCGGCGTGATCGGCTGGATCGCCAGCATGATCATGCGTACGGATGCCCAACAGGGCGTCGTTCTCAACATCGTCGTCGGCATCATCGGTGCCGCGCTCGGCGGTTGGCTGATCTCGCCGCTGGTCGGCGTGCCCAGCATCAACCAGGACGCGTTCAGCGTCGGGGCCTTGCTGGTCTCGCTGGTCGGGGCGGTCATCCTGCTGGCCGTGGTGAACCTGCTACGACGCGGCAGCGTCCGTTGACAGCGCGGGCGGGCGCCTGGCTGCTCGCCTCGCCCGCTGCAAATCTCTCTGCAATTCCTACTTAAATCCCCCTTAAACCTGCGGGCATCGCCCGCCACAGGAGCACCTCCATGGAAAACCAGCCAAGCACCTCCATCGGAACATCGGGCGCCGGCAGCACCGGTTCGGCCAACGGCATCGGGTCGAGCAGCACCATGGGCGCATCGAGCACCAGCAGCACGAACGTCGTGGACCGTCTGGCCCAGTCTGCACACGACACGGTGGATCGTGTCGCGGCCAAGGCCGGCCCGGCCCTCGAGAAGCTGCGCAGCAGCGCGTACAGCACCCGCGAACAGCTGAATGCCAAGGCGGGCGACTTCGGCGCGATGGAAGAGCAATGGGTCGAGTCGGCACGCGGTTATGTGCGTGAGCACCCGTTCGCGGCCGTCGCCGTGGCGGCCCTCGCGGGCATGGTCATCGCTCGCTTGACGAGCAGCCGCTGATCATGGGGCCCGCGATGTCTCCCGAGGCGCCCAGCGGGCTTGACGAGGCAGCAGCGCACCACGCTGCTGCCTCGGCTGGCGGCCCTACGATGACCTTCTCCCAGGCCGCTGGCTCGTTGTGGCACGAGTTGCGCGGCTCCTTGCAGGAGCGTGCGAAGCTGTTCTCGCTCGAAGCGCAGCGCACTGGCCTCACCCTGGTGCAGATGGTCCTGTATGCCGTGGTGGCCGCCGTGTTGGTCGTCACGTCGTGGCTCGGGCTGATGGGCGGCATCGCGGCCTGGTTGGTGCTCAGTGCCGATGTGCACTGGGGCGTTGCGCTGCTGGTGGTGGTCGCCCTCAACCTGGTGGCTGCCGGCCTGTTGGCCTGGTACATGCGCGGGCTGGTGCGCCGACTGGGCTTCCCGGCGACGATCCGGCAGTTGAAGTCGTCGCAGCAGCAGAAACCGCCGTCCCACACACCGGCCCAGACCCTGCACTGACACCCCCACCCCCTGACACCCCTCGGATGGAGCCCCCATGCTGCGTTCTCACTTGAGCCAGATCGACGCGCAGATCGAGCAATGCGAAGCGCAGGTGCGGATGCAGGATGCCCGCACCGGCGCCAGTTGGCAGAAGGCGCAGCTGGCCGGCAAACAGCGCGTGCGCACGCTGTTGGTCGGTGGCGCCACCACCCTCGTCAGCGGTTGGCTGTTGCGCCGCCTGACACGGGGCAAGCACGGCCGGCGGCGCGGCCGCGACCGCGACGACCGCTCGCGCGGCGGATGGCTGCAAGCCTTGATGCGGCCGGCGCTGGTGCCCTTGGTGGCCTCGCTGGCCGCGCCGCTGTTGGGCCGCAAGGGATCGGCCTTTCTGGCCCGCCTCGGCCTGCCCTTCTCGAGCCACGATCCGGTGGAGTTGACCACCGCGGTCGAGTTCGACCTGACACGTTACGCCGGCACTTGGTACGAGATCGCCTGCCTGCCCAGCCGCGTCGAGGAACAGTGCGCGAGCGACGTGCGCGCCGAGTTCGAGCCCCAGGAAGACGGCAGCGTCACGCTGACCACCCTGTGCCTGCGCGGTGACGGCAGTGAGCGCCGCGAGCAGGGCAGCGTGCGCCACACCGACGAAGCACATCCGTCGCGCCTGGAGGTCAGCTTTGGACCGAGCTGGTTGCGGTGGTGGCCGGGCTCCTGGGCCGACTACTGGGTCATGCACGTCGAATCCGACTATTCGGCCGCCCTGGTCGGAACGCCGGAGCGCGATGGTCTGTGGCTGTTGTCGCGCGCGCCCACGCTGGACGAAGAGACCTACGACGAGTTTGTGGCGATCGCCCGGCGTGAAGGCTTCGATGTGCAGCGACTGGTTCGCACCGTCCACACCGCACGTGCTGCCGGTGCCCAGCCCGCGGCGCAGCGTCGGGCAGAGAGCCCCGCCGCTGTCGCCTCGACGGTGCCCCAGCCGACGACAAGCGTCGCTCCCAGCACCACCACCCTCCATTGAGACCCGCGCCGCCCCGCTGCCGCCGGGCGGCGCGGCGCCGACTCGGATGATGAGCGAACTGTTCGCCTTCCACGTCAGCGCTGCCGAACTGATGCTGCGCGGCACGCTGATGTACTGGTTTCTGTTTCTGATCTTCCGCTTCGTCGTGCGCCGCGACGTCGGTGCGGTCGGGGTGGCCGATGTGCTGGTGCTCGTGGTGATCGCGGACGCCTCGCAAAACGCCATGTCCGGCGGGTACAACACGGTGTCCGAAGGCTGTGTGCTGGTCTCCACCATCATCGGCTGGAACGTCTTACTCGACTGGGCCAGCTTTCGCTATCCCCGGGTGCGGCGCTTTGCGCAAGCGCCCCCGTTGCCGTTGATCCTGCACGGGCGAGTGCTGCACCGCAACCTGCGGCGCGAGTACCTGTCGATCGACGAGTTGAAGAGCAAGCTGCGGGAAGAGGGCATCGAGCACATCGCCGAAGTCAAGGCGGCCTACATGGAGGCTGACGGTGGCTTCAGCGTGATTCGCAGCAAGGGCGCGGCGAGCACGTCGCCGCCGCCGCACAATGCGACGGCACCCTGATTGCTGCTCTCGTCTGCAACAGCAACAGGAGCATCTCATGGCACAAAGCAGCATCTTGGGCGGGCGCCCGGCGCCCAAGCGTAACGAAGGCAGCCGCATCGGCACGCTGGGGCCGAGCGACACATCCGACAGCGGCAGCGACATCCAAGGCGGCCCGGGCCTGGTCGACACCCAGGCGCTCGGCCTCGACGCCGGCCCGACGTCCGACCTCGACCGCCGCGGCGGCCCTGGCGCCGACTTCGGCAACGCCAGCCTCGACAGCGACAGCGACGCCGTCGGTAGTGGTGAGCGCGCCCTGGCCGACCGTGACAGCGGCTACCGCGAAGGCGGCGACATCGCGCCCGACCGCATCGAAGGCCCCGACGACGAGGAACTTCAGCTCTCGGCCGACGAGGACCTGGACGACGTCAACATCGACGATGCCGACCTCGCCATCGACGAGGACGAAGGCACCACCGAGGACAACGACGACATCGAGCGTCGCACCGGCCATTGAGGCCGCCGGCGGCGCTTCCAGGCGTTTCAGGTGGACGCCAGGAAGCGCTGCAGGGCGCTCAGGTCGACGGGCTTGACGAGGTGGGCATCGAAACCGGCCGCCAGGGCCCGCTCGACGTCTTGCGGCTGGCCGTAGCCCGACAGGGCCACCAGCCGGGTGCGGCGCCCCGCAGCACGCAGGCGCTGCGCCACTTCGTAGCCGTTGAGGCCCGGCAGGCCGATGTCGATCAGGGCCAGGTCGGGCGGGCGGTCCAGCAGTTGCGCCAGCCCGCTGGTGCCGTCGCCGGCCACGGTGACGCGGTGGCCGGCGAGCCGCAGCAGGTTCTCGATCGCGTTGCGCGCGTCTTCGTTGTCCTCCACGACCACGACGTCTTTGGCCCCGCCATTCATCGGTGGCGACGCGGGCGCCGCCGTCTGCGGCCCCTGCACACGGGGCAGGCGCACGGTGAAGCTGCTGCCCAGGTTCGGTCCCGAACTCTCGGCCTGCACCGATCCGCCGTGCAACTCGACCAGCCGGCGCACCAGGGTCAGGCCGATGCCCAGCCCGCCTTGGCGACGGTCCAGCGTGCGTTCACCCTGTACGAACAGATCGAACACACGTGGCAGCAGGGCGGCAGGAATGCCGATGCCGCTGTCACGCACCTCGAGCACCGCTTCTTGACCGACGGCGCCGGCCCGCACCTTCACCGTGCCGCCCGCCGGGGTGTACTTGACCGCGTTGGTGAGCAGATTGGTCACGACCTGTTCGATGCGGGTGGCGTCCACATCGACCCAGACGTCGTCGATTTCGACCTCGACCTGGTGCTGTTTCAGCCCGCCCGACAACTCCAGCGCGCTGAGTGAGCGCTGCACCAGCTGGGCCAGGTTGAGGCATTGCCGGGTCAACGTGATCTTCCCGGCCGTCGCACGGGCCATGTCGAGCAAGTCGTTCATCAGGCGCGCGAGGTGGTGGGTCTGGCGGCCGATGATGCGGCGCGCGCTCTGCGCCGTGTCGGTGTGGGCGTCGACGCGGTTCAGCACCTCGACCGCGGCGGCGATGGCGCCGAGCGGGTTGCGCAGTTCATGGCCCAGCATCGCGAGAAACTCGTCCTTGGCGCGGTTGGCATTCTCTGCATCGCGGCGGGCCGCCTGCTCGCGCGCGACGAATGCGGCCCGTTCCTGCTCGACCGTCTTCTGGTCGGTGACGTCGACGCACACGCCGATCATCCGGCTCGGGCGGTGCTGCTCGTCGTACGACAGCAGCACCCGGCTGGCCAGCCAACGCAGCGACCCGTCGGCCCGACGCACCCTGAATTCATAGGTCGTCTGCTCGGCCTGCTGCGCCACCGCATCCAGCACCGCGCGTCGGACCACCTCGATGTCTTCCGCGAGGACTACCTTCGACCAGCTGATCCACCCCGGGTCGACCTCCTCGGGCTTGACGCCGAACAGCTTCGCCAGGCCCAGCGTCCAGACCGCGCTGTCGTCGGCGAAGTGGTAGTCGAAGAAGCCGACGTGCCCGGCTTCCTGGGCCAACTCCACCAGGTTCTGGCTTTCGCGCAGGCGCCGCTCTGCATTGATCAGGCGCTCCTCTGCGTGCTTGCGCTCGGTGATCTCGACGAAGGCGCCGATGGCGCCCCGCGGCTGGCCGGCGGCGTCGAGCAAGGGCACGGCATAGGCGATCAGGTTCAGCGTCCGCCCGTCCGGGTGCACCACGTCCAGTTCCACATCGCTCAGTTCGCGCCCTTGGCTGCAGGCGAGCTGGATCGGCAGTTCCTCCACCGCCAGCTCGCGCCCCTTGCCGAAAACCCGTGGACACTCGGCTGGCAGGGGCTGTCGCTGCGGCGGCAGTTCACCGCGACCTGGCACGGCATTGAACATCTTGGCCAGTGCCGGGTTCATCAACACCGTCCGACAGCCGACGTCCTGCGTGATGGCCAGGCCGATCGGACTGCTGTTGAACAGCGCTTCGAATTCGTCGGCCTTCGCCTGCAGCCGCTGGCGCGCCACCTCGCGTTGTTCGGCTGCCGAGACGAGGGCGTCGCGCAGCACTGCGATCTCACGCACCACGATCGCGCCCGCCGCTGCACCCGGCCCGTCGTTGGCGAGTTGCAGCAGTGGGTCGGTGACCTGCCGAGCGACGATGAGCGCGAGGATCAGCCCGAGCGAGAGCGACAGCGCACCGGCGCCGATGGCCGACCCCACCGCCGACAGGTGGGCGCGGTCGAGCGGCGCCGCTGCGATGCCCACGCCGACGCCCCAGCCCGCCAGCGGCACGCGTTGCCAGGCCGCATAGGTGGCGTTCATGCTTGCGGACGGCCCGGTCTGCAGCGTTCCTGGCGCGCCGGCGAAGGGCAGGGCGGCGCGCAGGTCGGTGCCGATGAACTGCTCGGGGTGCAGGCTGTGGGCGATGATGCGCGAGTTGGCGTCGAACAGCGACAGGAAGCCGCCCTTGGGCACGCTGGCGTTGTGCATCAGCGCCTGCCAGTTGCTGGCCGCGATGCGGGCGCCGAGCACATAGCGCAGCTTGCCGTCGAAGACCACAGGCACCTGGATGCCGGTGACGAGCTGATCGCGCTCGTGGCCCGGCATCAGTTCGGTCACCACCGCTTCACGACGCTGCTTGACGCGCTCGAAGTCGGGCGAGCCCAGGACGCTGCCCACCGGCGCACCGTAGGGCCGGTCGGTCGAGAACAGCACCTCCCCCGCGGGGCTGATCAGATAGGCGCTGCTCCAGGTCGCCCGCAGCGTCGGCAGCAGCGTCAGGCTGCGGTAGAAGCCGGCCACGTCGTCACGTTGCAGCGCTTCGGAGTACGCCAGGATGCCCAGTGCATCGATCGACGACACGATCTCCCGCTCGACCGCCAGCGCGAAGGTGTCGGCGGTGCGTTTGAGACCCTCCTCGAGCTGGGCCCGTCCGCTGACCGTTTCCTGGTAAATCAAGTAGGAGACGAAAGCCGCCAGCGGCACGGTGGCGACCAGGATCACGACGACGAAGTACGCACGCAAGGACGACGCGGGCCACCGGAACAACCGGCGCCGGCTGGGGACGCCCGTTGGGTCTGACCTGTGTGGCCAGCGGGCCCGCTGCTTTGCATAGAACATGAAAGAGGAGGAGTCGCAGTCGCAAGAGTCGGATCGGCTCGCCGTACGCGGAGGGCCTCAAGCGAGATGGTGCGCAGCTTCGGCCACTGAATCTGAACTGAATGTAACGACAGCGGTGCAGTGAGCGCCCGCTGTGAGTCTCGGCTCGCCGGCATGTTGCGGCCATGGGCATATCGCTTGCCAGAACACGGGAGGGCTCGCGTCGAGCCCGCAACGCTGACCACCAAGGAGAACGGAGTGAGCCTGCGCTACCTGCTCTTGTGGATGACCGCGATGGCGATCGCCCTCGGGTCCCAGAGGCTCTCGGCCCAGACGGCGCCAGCACAACAGGGCACCAGCTCCAGCCAGAAGGAGGCCTCGCCGCCTGGCGGCGGGCGCACCACGTATCAAGCCATGCGAGCCAACGACCGCTGGGAGCGGACCCATCGAGTGAGCCAGATCATCGGCACCCAGATGCACGACAAGATGGGTGACAAGATCGGCGAGGTGGAAGACGTCGTGCTGGGCCCGGACGGGGCCCTTGCCTATGTGATCGTCTCGTCGGGCGGCGTGCTCGGGGCCGGTGAGCGCATGCGCGCCGTGCCGTGGCAGAACGTGCAGGTCGACGGGGAAGGCCGGTTGCGCGTCGACATTGCCAAGGACCGCGTCGAGAACGCGCCCAGCTTCGCTCCCAACAACTGGCCGTCGCTGCACGACGAGCGCTGGTCGCAGCAGAACCGCCAGTTCTATTCCTCCGAAGCCAAGTGAAGTGAAAGGACCTTGCCATGGACACTAACATCACGGGCCACGGTGCCCGCCTCGACGTCAACGACAGTGGGCCCGGCCCACGGCTGATGACGGCCGACACGTTGACTGGCGACAAAGTTGTCAACCGCCAGGGCGACACACTCGGGACCATCAGCGACATCATGCTCGACGTGCCGCGCGGGCGTATTGCCTACGCGGTGATGTCGTCGGGCGGGTTCCTCGGCCTGGGCGACAAGCTGTTCGCGATTCCGTGGGCAGCCCTCACCCTTGATACCGACAAGAAGTGTTTCGTCCTCGATGCCGACAAAACACTGTTCGACAGCGCGCCGGGCTTCGACAAGGATCAATGGCCCGAAAGTGCAGATCTGAGCTGGCATCAGAACGTGCACACGCATTACAAGTCTCGGCCTTTCTGGGAGTGAACACGATGGACAGCGCAGCTTTCAACCTCGAAACCGGCAAGCGTTTGATCGAACAGGCCCGCGACACGCTGGTGGCGCGCGGCGCGACGCTCAAATCCAACCGCACGCTGTGGATGACATTGGCGCTCGGCCTCATCGCCGGCGGCAGCATCGCGGCCTACCGGATGCGGCAGCGTCGGCTGCAGTCGCAGCAGGGTACGCTGGCGACGCACAACCAGCAGCGGCAGGATCGCTGGAAAGACGAGAGCGACATGCAGGGGCTGGGTTCAGACCCGAGCACCAGCCTGGCCCGCTCTGTCGATCCGGTCGGCGACAGCCGCCCGTCGTCCGATTCGCTGCGTAGCGTTTCCGGCAACGGCGCCCAGATCTGACGTCCTCTAACCAGAGCCGGCGTGCCTTGCGGGGCCGCCGGCTTTTACTTTTTGCAGGGCTAGATGCGGGTCCTGTTCTAAGGGGGCACATGGGGCTGCCGGAAGGCTGAAACCCCCTCGGGAAGTTTTACCGAGGGCCGCCGCCGCAACTTACATGTGAAGGTGTGGGGGGTATCCACACGCCGCGCAGGGTGGCCACGGCACGCTGTTTGCCAGGTCGGGTGACCACTTCTAACGATGGATCACCATGAGACCACCCTCCAAAAGATCCGCGCTGAAGATCGCCCTGATCAGCGAACATGCGTCCCCTCTGGCCACGCTCGGTGGCGTCGATGCGGGCGGGCAGAACATCTATGTGATGCATGTCGCGCAGTGCCTGGCACGCGCCGGGCATCAGGTGGACGTCTTCACGCGTCGCGATGATCCGACGCTGCAAACGGTCGTCCATCTGCGTCCTGGGCTGCGCGTGATCCATATCTCGGCCGGACCGGCCCGCTTCGTGCCCAAGGAAGAGCTGCTGCAGTACATGCCCGAGTTTTCGAAGGCGTGCGAGCTGCTGTGCCGCAATGCGGGTGGCTACGACGTCGTCCACGCCAACTTCTTCATGTCGGGGATGGTGGCGCTGCACCTCAAACGCGTGCTGGGCCTGCCGTTCGCGATCACCTTCCACGCGTTGGGCCTGGTGCGCCGTGAGCATCAGCGCTCGGCCGACGCGTTCCCCGCCGAACGTGTGGACATCGAGAAGATGCTGGTGGAGGAGGCCGATTGCATCGTGGCCGAGTGCCCGCAGGACCAGTCGGACCTGGTGCGCTTGTACGGCGCTGACGAGAGCAAGATGGTGATGGTGCCGTGCGGCTTCGACCCCAGCGAGTTTGCGCCGATGGACCGTTTGCAGGCGCGCCGTGAGCTGGGGCTCGACCCGGACGAATTCGTCGTGCTGCAACTCGGCCGCCTGGTGCCGCGCAAGGGCATCGACAACGTGATCCGTTCGTTGGCCCACCTGCCTGCCGAGATGCCGGTGCGCCTGTTGGTGGTCGGTGGCGAGTCCGACACGCCGGACGAGGCCGTCACGCCGGAGATCGCCCGTCTGCGCGGCATCGCCGAATCGCTGGGCGTGCGGGCCCGCGTGACCTTCACCGGACGCCGCCAGCGCAGCGAACTGCGCCGCTATTACTGCGCGGCCGACGTCTTCGTCACGACACCCTGGTACGAGCCGTTCGGGATCACGCCGCTCGAAGCGATGGCCTGTGGCACCCCGGTGGTCGGCAGCGCGGTCGGGGGCATCCAGTACACCGTGATGCAGGGCGTGACGGGTTATCTGGTGCCGCCGCACGATCCGCAGGCCCTGGCCGAGCGCCTGGCCTACCTACACGACAACCCTGCCCATGCGCGTGCCCTCGGCCGCGCCGGCATCCGCCGCGCGCGTTCGATGTTCACCTGGGACCGCGTGGCCGCCCAACTGGGCGCGACCTTCAGCACGCTACACACGACGGAAGCCCGCTCGGGCGTCGTCGTCGCGATGCGCCGGCGCACCACCCGTCTCACCGCGGTCCAGACCGCGGCGACCTGAGCATGCCGGCGCTCCCGTCTAACCCCTTCTTCCATCACCCGCCGCTAGGAGAAAACGAAAGATGACATCGACCTCAGCTCCCCAGATGACCTCGCTGGAGAACCAAACTGCCCTGGTGACGGGCGCGGGCAGTGGTCTCGGCGCGGCCATCGCCCGGGCACTCTCCGCTGCCGGCGCGCGCGTCGTCGTGGCTGACATCAACCAGGCCGCCGCCGACAAGATCGCCGGTGAGCTGGACGCTGCCGGGCGCCACGTGCTGCCGCTCGCCCTCGACGTGGCCGATGCCAAGGCCGCCGGTGAAGCCGTGGTGCGCACCGTGGGCCACTTCGGCTCGCTCGACATCCTGATCAACAACGCCGGCACCGACGTCACCAAGTCGATCGACGAACTGTCGTTCGACGAGTGGGACCGCGTGATCGCCACCAACTTGCGCGGCCCCTTCGTGATGTGCAAGGCCGCCGTCGATGCGCTGCGCCAGGGTGATGGCGGGCGGGGCGGCCAGGTGGTCAACGTGGCGTCGACCGCTGCCAAGCGCGCCTGGCCCAACGCCAGCGCCTACCATGCCAGCAAGTGGGGCCTGGTCGGTCTGTCGCATGCGCTGCACGCCGAGCTGCGGCCCCAGGGCGTGCGCGTCTCGACGCTGATCGCCGGCGGCATGCGCACGCCGTTCTTGCTCGACCGTTTCGAAGGCATCGACCAGACCAAGCTGCAAGACCCGGCCAACGTCGCCGAAGCGGTTCGCATGCTGCTGCAGATGCCGCGCGAGTCGGTGATCCCCGAACTGATGGTGCTGCCCGTGCTGGAGACGTCATGGCCCTGATGCAGGACGCGGCCCCGGGTGGGCTCGCGAAAGCCGTATTCCTCGACAAGGACGGCACGGTCGTCGAGAACGTGCCCTACAACGTCGACCCCGCGTTGGTGCGCTTCACGCCGTACGCGATCGACGGCCTGCAGTTGTTGGCCGAAGAGGGCTTCCGGCTGGTGATGATCACCAACCAGCCGGGTGTCGGGCTCGGGCTGTTCGACGAGGCGGCGCTGACGCGATTGCAGGTCGCGTTGACCGAGCGCCTTGCCGGCCACGGGGTGACGCTCGACGGCTTCTACGCGTGCACCCACGCACCCGGGCTGTCGGCCTCGCGCCCGCCGTGTGCGTGCCGCAAACCCGCCCCGGGCTTGCTGCTCGACGCGGCGCGCGAGTTGCGCCTGGACCTCGACCGATCCTGGATGGTCGGCGACATCCTCGACGACATCGAAGCCGGGCGGCGTGCCGGCTGCAAGACCGTGATGCTGGACGTCGGCAACGAGACCGTCTGGCGCAGCGGCGAGCACCGCGTGCCCCATCACCGGGCGACCAACCTGCTCGAGGCCGCACAAGCCATCGTCAAGGCCGAGCGCCTCAGCCATCCGACCTTTTTGCCTCGCGACACGCTTGCGCATGAACCGCAACAACCCCGGCACTGACCTCGTGGCACGCCGGCGGTGGCGGGGGGCGCGGCGTGTCCTGGCCGTGCGGCTGGACAACCTCGGCGACGTGCTGATGACCACGCCGGCGCTCGCCGCCATCAAGCAAAGCCTGCCCGGCGCGCATCTCACGCTGCTGTGCTCGAAAAGCGGCGCCGCGGCGGTGCCTCATCTGGCCGATGTCGACGATGCCATCGTCTATGACGCGCCGTGGGTGAAGGGCGGCGGCGCGCCGCGATCGCCGGAAGCCGATCTGGCGATGATCGAGCGCCTGCGCGAGGGGTGTTACGACGCGGCGGTCATCTTCACGGTCTACACGCAAACAGCGTTGCCGGCCGCGATGATGTGCCGGCTCGCCGGTATCCCGCTGCGCCTGGCGCACTGTCGCGAGAACCCGTACGACCTGCTGAGCGATTGGGTCGCCGACCCCGATCCGCTGCAAGGCATCCGGCACGAGGTGGAGCGGCAGTTGGCCCTGGTGGCATCGGTGGGCTTGTACACGGCGGACGACCGCATGCGCTTCCAGTGCCGGCCCGAAGATACGGCCGGCCTCGCGGTGAAGCTGGAGCGGCTGGGCGTGTCGCCGCACGAGCGGCTGGTGGTGGTGCACCCGGGGGCCACGGCGGCCTCGCGCCGCTACCCGGCGCCGCAGTTCGGTCAGGCTGCCGAACTGGTGGCGAGCGGGGGCGACTGCCGCATCGTGTTCAGTGGCGGCGCCGACGAGGAAGCCTTGATCCTGACGGCGCAAAGCCAGATGCAGCGGCCTTCGCTGTCGCTGGCGGGACAACTCACGCTCGGCGAGTTCGCGGCGCTGCTGCAACGGGCCCGGCTGCTGATGTCGAACAACAGCGGCCCGGTGCACATTGCCGCAGCGCTCGGCACGCCAGTGGTCGATCTCTACGCCCTCACCAATCCGCAGCACACCCCGTGGCGGGTCGCGGCACGGGTGCTGAATCACGACGTGCCCTGCCGCAACTGCTTGAAGAGCGTGTGCCCGCAGGGGCACCACGACTGCCTGCGCAAGGTCGAGCCCCAAGATGTCGCGGCCGCTGCCTTCGAGCTTTTGGCCGAACAGGACGCGCGCGACGCGACGACCGGTGCTGGCTGCAACCTGCCCCCTCCCGCCACCCCCTCGGTTGCCTACGCATGATCACACTCGGTATCAACGCAGCCTTCCACGACAGTGCCGCGGCCCTGGTGGTCGACGGCGAGCTGATAGCGGCGGCCGAAGAAGAGCGCTTCACACGCATCAAGCACGGCAAACGCCCGGTGCCGTTCTCGACCTGGGAGCTGCCCTACCATGCGATCGACTACTGCCTGGCCCAGGCCGGCCTGACGCTCGCACAGGTCGACCATGTCGCCTACAGCTACGACCCGGCGCGGTTCATCCGTGGCCGCATCGAGGGCGACACCGTCACGCTGCCGATGCAGCCGTCGGCCGGCGCCGCGGGCGACTGGGAAAGCGTCTGGGACCCGCTGTTCGCGAGCTACATCGTCAACGCGCCTCGCCAACTGGCATCGGGCGCGCCGCATCATCTGAAGGCGCGCTTCGCAGGCGTGCGCCACGACGGCCCCTACCGCTGGCACTTCGTCGACCACCACCTGTCGCACCAGGCCAGCGCGTTCCTCGCCGCCCCGTTCGACCGCTGCGCCGTGACGACGTTGGACGGCCGCGGTGAGGACACCACGACGAGCTACGGCCGCTATGCCGACGGGCGTTACGAGCCGCTCGGTGAGGTCACCATGCCGCACTCGCTGGGCATGCTGTACGAGCGCATCACCAGCCACCTCGGCTTCCTGCATTCGAGTGACGAGTACAAGGTGATGGCGCTGGCGGCCCTCGGCCAGCCGCGCTACCTCGACACCTTCCGCGACCTAGTGCGGGTGCGCGAGCACGGCCGCTACGAGATCGCCCGCTTCGACCCGGCGGCCCTGTTCGGGCCGGCACGTGTGCGGGGTGCGCCACTGACGCAGCATCATTTCGACCTGACCGCTTCACTGCAGGCCGTGCTGGAAGAAACCGTGCAGCAGCTCGCACGGTGGCTGCGCGAGGCCAGCGGCGAACGGCACCTTGCGATGGCGGGCGGCGTCGCCTTGAATTGCGTCATGAACGCGAAGCTGCGTGACGCCGGCGTCTTTGACCAGGTGTGGGTGCAACCCGCTGCGGGCGACGCCGGTACTGCGCTCGGCGCGGCCCTGTGGACCGACTGGCAGGAGCGCACCCGCAGCGCGGGCGGCGCGCCGGCGCTGCGCCGCTGGCGGATGGAGCACGCCTACTGGGGCCCGGGCTACGACGATGCCGAGATCGAACAGCTGCTGACCTGGGCCAAGCTGCCGTACCGCCGCTTGACCGACGTGGCGGGCGAAACGGCGCGGCTGTTGCAGGACAACCGCATCATCGGGTGGTTCCAGGGCCGCATGGAGTTCGGCCCGCGCGCGCTTGGCGCCCGTTCCATCCTGGCATCACCGATCCGGCCCGAGATGCAGGCGCGCCTGAACGAGCTGAAGGATCGCGAGGACTTCCGACCGGTCGCTCCGGTGGTCCCCGAAGACGAGCTGGCCGCCTGGTTCACGCCGGCGGCCGCCAATGGCGGCAGCGCGCCCTTCATGCTGTTCATCTACGACGTGCTACCTGAGCAAGCGAGCCGGATCCCGGCGGTCTGCCATGCCGACCACACCGCCCGCGTGCAGACCGTGCGCCGCGACAGCAACCCGCGCTACTACGACTTGCTGAAGGCCTTTAAAGCCTTGACCGGCGTGCCGGTGCTCGTCAACACTTCATTCAATGTCCGAGGCGAGCCGGTGGTCAACACGCCGCGCGACGCGATCAACGCGTTCTACAGCACTCCACTGGATGCCTTGGTGATCGGATCTTTCCTGTTGGAGAAAAATGCATGACGCTGCGCGTGTCGGTGGTCGTTCCGACCTACAAACGGCCGCAACTGCTGCTGCGCTGTCTCGACGCCCTGGTCGACCAGCGATTTGAACCGTCCGCCTACGAGATCGTCGTGGTCGACGATGGCCAGTGCGACGAGACCGAGGCGGTGGTCGCGCAAGTGGCCGAGCAGACCCGCGGCTCCCCGGAGGTGCGCTACCTGCGGCCCGACGGCACGCGGGGCCCCGCTGCGGCACGCAACCGCGGCTGGCGCGCCGCCGCCGCGCCCATCATCGCCTTCACCGACGACGACACCATTCCCGATCGCGACTGGCTGCGCTACGGCGTGCTGGCGATGTCGATGGACCGTGTCGCCGTGTGGGGCCGGGTGGTGGTGCCGACGCCCGACGTGCCGACCGACCACGAGAAGAACACCCGCGGCCTCGAAGAGGCCGAGTTCGTCACCGCCAACTGTTTCGTGCGTCGCGATGCGCTGGACGCGATCGGCGGGTTCGACGAACGCTTCAAGCGTGCCTGGCGCGAGGACGCCGACCTGTACTTCTCGCTGCTGCAGCGCTTCGGCACCGTCGACCCCGTGCCGGCCGCCATGGTGGTGCACCCGGTCAGGCCGGCGCCGTGGGGCGTCAGCCTGGGCCAGCAGGCCAACATGTTCTTCGACGCGCTGCTCTACAAGAAGCACCCGCGCCACTACCGGGAGCTGATCCGTCGCCTGCCGCCGGTGCGCTACTACCTCATCGTCGTGTGCGCGCTCGGTGCCTTGATCACAGGGCTGGGCGGCTCTCCCGGGCTGGCGACGCTGCTGGCGCTGGTGGCGCTCGGGCTGATCGGCAACTTCGCATGGCAGCGTCTGCGCGACACCTCGCACGAGCCGCGCCATGTGGCCGAGATGGTCGTGACCTCGGTCGCGATTCCCTTCCTGTCGGTGTTCTGGCGGCTGGCCGGAGCCGTGCGCTTCCGCGTGCCGTTCATGTGATGAGGGGATTGCCCGGATGAGCGTCTCGCTGATGACCCCCTCCGCCCGAGCCATCGACCGCTTGCCGCCGCTGCCGCGTTTTGCGCAGATCGAACCGACGGGGAGCTGCAACCTGGCGTGTCGCATGTGCACGGTGAACCACCGGGCCGACGAGGGCGGGATGTTGACGCTCGAGCAGTTCGAGCGCTTGCTCGACCAGTTGCCGCAGCTGGAGGAGTTGCATCTGCAGGGACTGGGCGAGCCGATGCTCAATCCGCAGTTCTTCGAGATGGTCGAGCTGGCCGTCTCGCGCGGCATCCGCGTGTCGGCCAACACCAACTTGACACTGCTGACCCCGGAGCGGGCCCGCCGTGTCGCCAGCAGCGGCCTGCATTCGCTGTCGGTGTCGATCGACGCTGCGCACCGCGAGGTGTACGAGGCGATCCGCCTCAAGGCCTCGTTCGAGAAAGTCGTGCGCAACTTGCAGCGCCTGGTGCAGGCGCGCGAAGAGGCGCGGGCGGTGCATCTGCACTTGCGGCTGGTGATGGTGCTGATGCGCAGCAACCTCGACGAGTTGGCGGCGGTGTTGCGCCTGGCCCAGCGCTGCGGCATCGGGGAGGTGCTGGTGCAACGCCTGTCGAGCGATCTCGATCAGCCTTCGCTGCCGGGGCGCTACATCCCGATCCGCGACTATGTGCAGCAGGCGCAGCTGACCGAGCAGGACCTGCCGCGTGCGATGCAGCTGTTCGCCCACGCGTCGCGGCTGGCAGCCGCGCTCGGGGTCAGGCTGCACCTGCCGCGACTGACGCCCAACCCCGACGCGCGCCCGTGCACCTGGCCGTGGGACCAACTCTACGTCACGGCGCGCGGCGACATGCTGCCCTGCTGCATGGTGGGCACGCCCGACCGCGCCAACTTCGGCAACGTGCTGCAAGACGGTGTCGCCGTCGCGTGGCAGGGCGAGGCAGCGCAGCAGTTCCGCGAGCAACTCGCCAGCGGCACGCCAGCGCAGGTCTGTCAGCACTGCGCGCTCTACCGCGGCGCCTTCTGAGGCCGGCGATGGACAGGGCCCGCGCCGCCGCCGTCGGCGATCCCGCAGCGGCAGCCGCCACGGCCCGTGCCCCGCTCGATGCTCATTCGGTGCGCCGCATCGGCGTGTTCCGCGCCCTGATGCTGGGCGACCTGCTGTGTGCTGTGCCGGCGCTGCGCGCACTCAAGCTCGGCTTCCCCCAGGCCAGCATCACGCTGATCGGGCTGCCGTGGGCCCGGACGCTGGTCGAACGGCTGCCGCAACTCGACGACTTCATCGCCTTTCCCGGCCATCCGGCGTGGCCCGAGCAGCCGGCCGATCTTGCCGCCTGGCCCGGCTTCTTGAGCCAGGTGCAATCGCGGCGCTTCGACCTGGTGCTGCAGCTGCACGGCAGCGGTGGCATTGCCAACCCGCTGGTCGCGTGTTTCGGGGCCCGGCGCGCTGGCGGCTTTTACGTGCCCGGTGCTTACTGCCCGGATGCAGACCTGTACGTGCCATGGCCCGACAGCGGTCACGAGATCGACCGCTTGTTGCGGGTGGTCGACCGCCTGGGGGTGGCGCGTCAGGGGCGCGGGCTGGAGTTCCCGGTGCAGGAGGCCGACCGCTGTGCGCTCGAGCGGGTCTGGCCGGCGTCGCGCCGCTGTGCGGGCGAGTATGTCTGCCTCCATGCTGGCGCGCAGCTGCGCTCGCGCCGCTGGCCGGTGGCTCGTTTTGCGGCGGTGGCCGACCATCTCGCGCAACAGGGCTGTCCGGTCGTGCTGACCGGCACGCCGGCCGAAGCCGGGCTGGCGCGCGAGTTGCAAGCGGCGATGCGCCATCGGGCCGTCGACCTGGTCGGGCGCACCACCTTGTGGGAGCTGGGCGCGCTGATCGAAGGTGCGCGGCTGGTGGTCAGCAACGACACCGGCGTGTCGCATATCGCGGCCGCCCTGCATCGGCCGAGCGTGGTGATCAGCTCCGGTGGTGACGTGGCGCGCTGGGGGCCGCTCGACCGCGGGCTGCACCGCGTGTTGTGGTGCGACCTGCCGTGCCGACCCTGCAGCCATGAACTGTGCCCGAGTGGCCACGAGTGTGCCCTCGCGATATCCACCGAAGCCGTGATCGACGCGGCCCAACTTTGCCTCACAGGAGAAATCGAACATGTCCCGCAGTAAGCGGCTCAAGATCCTCACCTGGCACGTGCATGGCAACTATCTGTACTACCTGACGCAGGTGCCGCACGACTTCTACCTGGTCACAGACGCCGAGCGCTCGACCCACCACAGCGGGCGCAGCGGCACGCTGCCGTGGGGCGACAACGTGCACGAGGCACCGGTCGAACAAATCCGCGATATGTCGTTCGACGTCATCATGTTCCAGTCGAAGGACGCCTATGTCGAGGAGCAGTACCGGCTGCTCAGCCCGGCTCAGCAGCGCCTGCCGCGCATCTACCTCGAACACGATCCGCCCCAAGAGCATCCCACCAACACCCGGCACTGGGTGCAGGACCGAGACGTGATGCTGGTGCATTGCACACCGTTCAATGCCTTGATGTGGGACAGCGGTGACACGCCGACACGGGTGGTCGAGCACGGCGTCAAACTGATGGCGCCGGCGCGCTACACCGGCGAGAAGGCAGAGGGCATCGTGGTCGTCAACAACCTGCAGCGCCGGGGGCGGCGGCTGGGTCTCGACGTCTACCGCCAAGTGCGCCAGGCTGTGCCGCTCAGCCTGGTCGGGATGGGCGCGCTGGAATTGCAGGACGCGGGCGGGATCGGCGAGGTCGAGAACCACCGCCTCGCCGAGGTGATGGCGCAGTACCGCTTCTTCTTCAACCCGATCCGCTACACCAGCCTGGGCTTGTCGATCATCGAGGCCATGATGGTCGGCGTGCCGGTGGTCGGCCTGGCGACGACCGAACTGGTGACCGTCATCCGCAATGGCGAGAACGGCTACATCGACACCCGGCCGGAGCGTTTGATCGAGGCGATGCAGCGGCTCTTGGCCGACCCGCTCGAAGCCCGCGAACTGGGCGAGGCGGGCCGCCGTTATGCCCTGCAGCGCTTCGGCATCGAGCGTTTTGTCAGCGACTGGCTGGACGTGCTCGACGAGGTGGCCGGCTGAGAAGAGCGAACGGGCCGGCCGGGCTGGCCCGCTCGCCACGGTCTCCGCCAGGGGCTCAGGGGTAGAGCCCGCGCTCCTGGCGTGCCATCAGGATGCGCTCGCAGGCCACTGCAAAGGTGGCGGTGCGCAGCGAAATCTGGTGCCGCTCCGACGTGTCCCAGATCTTCTTCAACGCGTCGACCATGATCTTGTCGAGGCGCACGTTGATCTCGTCCTCGCTCCAGAAGAAGCTCGAGAAGTCCTGCACCCATTCAAAGTAGCTGACGGTCACACCGCCGGCATTGCAGATCACGTCCGGCACCACCAACACGCCGCGGTCGTGGAGGATGTCGTCGGCACTCGACAGCGTCGGGCCGTTGGCACCCTCGAGCACGAGTTTGGCCTTGGTGCGGCGTGCACGGTCGGCGGTCAGTTGGCCTTCGAGTGCGGCGGGGATCAGGATGTCGCAATCGACGTCCCAGAACGATTCGTCGTCGAGGTGCTCGGCATTGCGGAAGCCGCCGACGCCGCCTTCCGAGCGCAGCGTTTCCATCAAGCCGGCCATGTCGATGCCGTTCGGGTTGGCGATGCTGCCGGTGTGGTCCTGCACCGCGACCAGCTTGGCGCCGGCGCCGACGAACAACTCGGCGGCAGCGCTGCCGACGTTGCCGAAACCTTGCACCGCGACGCGCACGCCGTCGAGGTTCAGGCCTATGCGGCGGGCGGCTTCACGGCCCGTCACGAACACACCTCGCCCGGTGGCCTTGACGCGGCCCAGCGAGCCGCCGAGGTGGATCGGCTTGCCGGTGACGACGCCGGTGGCCGTGGCACCGACGTTCATCGAATAGGTGTCCATCATCCACGCCATGATCTGCGCGTTGGTGTTCACGTCCGGTGCCGGGATGTCCTGCTGTGGGCCGATGATCAAACCGATCTCGCTGGTGTAGCGGCGCGTCAGCTTCTCGAGTTCCTTCTGCGACAGCTGCTTCGGATCGACCCGGATGCCGCCTTTGGCGCCGCCGTAGGGCAGGTTCACCGCGGCGTTCTTCACCGTCATCCAGGCCGCCAGGGCCATCACCTCTTCGAGCGTGACGTCGGGGTGGTAGCGCACGCCGCCCTTGCCGGGCCCGCGCGACAGGTTGTGCTGAACCCGGAAGCCGTCAAAGTGCCGCACGCTGCCGTCGTCCATCTCGATCGGGATGTCGACGATCAACGCCCGCTTCGGGCGCTTCAAGGTTTCGGCCCAGCGGGCCAGGGGACCGAGATAGGGAATCACACGGTCGACTTGCGACAAGTAAGTGCCCCACGGGCTGTCGACCGAGGGGTTCACGTAAGACAGACTCACGCCGTATCCTTTCGATGAAAAGCATTTCTGGTGGCCCGGGCTTGTGGCCCGAACGCGTAACCAGAACTGTAGGCTTGGCGCAGTCGATTGGGACGACGGGGTTATGCAAGTTGTGCATGACCTCGCCGCATACCGCTTCGGGTTATTTCGCCTTGCGCGCGCTCGCCTTGGCGGCCTTGGCCGACAGCTGCAGGAACACCATCAGACGCTGTTCCGAGGCGAGCAAGCGTGTGGGTACCCGCAAACGACGGCAAGGCTCGCAGTGCTGGGCCAGCGTGCCTTCGGTGAAGCACTCCAGCACCTTCGGGTGGACATAGGACTTGCGGCACACCGCCACCGTGTTGCCCAGCCGCGAGGACACCGCGGTCAAGGCTTCCTTGATGTGGCGCTTCGCCTCACGCTTGTTCTCGGCCACGATGGGCATCAGCCACTCGATTGCCTGCACCGAGGCGTGCCAGGTGCGGAAGTCCTTGGCGGTGAAGTCCTCACCGGTGTTCTCGCGCAGGTAGTCGTTGACGTCGCTCGACCCGACGGTGCGGATCTCGCCGTCCTCGTCGACGTACTGGAACAACTCCTGGCCCGGCAGGTCCTGGCAGCTGCGCATGATGCGCGCGATGCGCTTGTCGCTGACGTTCACTTCATGCAGGACGCCGCTCTTGCCCTTGAAGCGCAGCCGCACCGTATCGCCCTGGATGTCGGCGTGGCGGTCGCGCAAGGTGGTCAGGCCGTAGGAGCCGTTGGTGCGCGCGTATTCGTCGTTGCCGACGCGGATGAAGGTTGTGTCGAGCAGGTGCACGATGGTCGCGAGCACCTTTTCGCGCGGCAGGCCGCGGCGTTCGGTGTCGCGCTTCACGCGCGCGCGCAGCCGGGGCAGCGCGGCGCCGAAGGCCAGCATGCGGTCGAACTTGTCCGCGTCACGCTGGGCATGCCATTCGGCGTGATAGCGGTACTGCTTGCGCCCGCGCGCATCTCGGCCGGTCGCCTGGATATGGCCGTCCTCCAACGGGCAGATCCAGACGTCCGTGTAGGCCGGTGGTATCGCGAGTTGCCGGATGCGCTGCAGCTGTGCCTTGTCGCGCACCGGCTGGCCGTTCGTATCGAGATAGGCGAAGCCCGCGCCGCGCTTCACGCGTGTGAAACCCGGCATCGTGTCGGCCACGTACTTGAGCTTGACTGGGGGTGGCTGCAAGGCCTGAGCGAGCGCAGCGCCTACGGCCTGGACCGCACGTGCACGCCGACGTGCGGTGGGGGCGGGGCGGCTGGCCGGGGAGGGCACCGGGACACGGCCGCCTGGGGCGGCCGTGCGGGGACTGCGGGTGGTTGCGGGCATGCCGTCTCCGGTTCAGGCGCCGGAGGCGCCGGGCAGCTTTTGGGCCGCCGCGAGGTGCTCGCGCAGCTTGGGCAGGATCTTGGCCGCCCAGGCACGCACCTCGGGATCTTGCGCGGTATTGGCGGCCTTCTCGAACAGCGAGATGTCGGTCTTGTGAGCGCTGACACCGATGGTCTGCACGAAGGCGCGATCGAAGTCGGTGCCCCGTGCGTTGGTCAGCTTTTCGAGCGTGGGCACCTGTCCGGCGGGCACTTCGGTCGGCAGGTTGACGCTCTTGCGCGCCGCCAACGTGCGCAGGTCTTCGTGCGCGGCGCTGTGGTCCTTCACCAGCATCGCGGCGTAGGCCTTGACGTCGGCATGTGTGGCGCGGTCGGCCGCAGCGCGTGAGGCGGCCATCTCGAACAGGCCCGCCGCGGCAGCGCTGGTCAGGAAGTTTTGGTCGACCAGCGCGAGTGGGCTGGCATTGACGCGGCTGGCGGCGGCGGCCGGCGGCTGCGCGCTGGCGCTCACGACACCGCCTGCCAGACGGTTGCTCGTTTCAGGTGTGCTGCGCGGCGACTCGACGTTGACCGCACCACTGCCGGTCGCGGCCACGCTGCTGTTGTCCATGCTGCTGCCGGCCCCGCTCTGGGTGTTCGAGGGGCCGCTGCCGCTGGCACCGGCGGCCGAAGAAGAGGGCGGCACACCGGTGCCCCCAGCTTCCTGGCCCACCCCGGTGGCACTGTCTGCACTGCCGCCGGTCGGCCCCGTACCGGTCGCGCCCGAAGTGCCGGTGTCGGACGGGCTGCCCACTGCGCCGGTGGAGGTGGGGCCGGTGGGGGTGGCAACGGGTTGCGGGCGGCTGTCGGGCGTGCCTTGAACGTTTTCCGAGGGCTCGTTCTCACGCGGCTTGCAGCCGCCCAGGGTGACCGAACCCGCGAGCAAAAGGAAACAAAGAGTTTTCAATCGTTGCATGAAGTCTCCTGAAAAAAATACACCCTGCTGCACTTTTGGGATTCGGTTTCGAGGTGCAGTGCAAAAAGCATCCCGCACTGCAACAAGAACCAGGGGGTAACCGCCCCGACGGGCACCATGGGCGAGCGGCGCTGCGACGTGGCCGCCGCGCCGCTCGCGCGCTGGCGCTGGCGGGAGGTGAGCGCCAGCGTCAGGCGACGGTTCAGGGACGTCGGATCAGCCGTGGCAGCATCACCAGGCCGTACAGCGCGGCCACACCGACCAGGACATAGACGACGCGCGACAGCGCGGACATCGGGCCGAAGATCGCGGCGACCAGGTCGAAGTTGAGCAACCCGACCAGCGCCCAATTGAGGCCACCGATGATCAGCAGCACCAAAGCGATGGTGGCCAGTAGCGCCATACCGCCGCCGGGGCGGACGGCGTCGCGCTCGCCAGGAGAAGAAACCGGGTTCATGGACGGACTCCTTTCGTATCCAGGGGGAAGAGGGCCCGCCGACGGCGGACAAGGGCGACCGGCAGGCGCCGTGCCCAGGCGCCGTAGGCACGGTGTTTGCCACAGGACATCCGCCGGCCTCTCGGGAGGCGGCGGGTCCCCGCCCTCTCCCGAAGCGCCATGCGGCCTTGAAGCAGGCCATTGCCCACCAACAAAACGAGGGAGCTTCGTGGAATTTATCCCCTGCCCAAGCCAGCGCTCGGTTACGGAAAGCCATATCTGGTTGCGTTCCGCGGTTGGTTTCGTTCCGGCGAGGGCGGCGTGAACCGCGCCGTCGCGACGTGCCTGCGTCCTGACGCGGCGCCGGGCTTTGAACTCCGCGTAAGCGAGGACTGACGCATGGCCTCCACCCACCTTGCCGACGTGACCATGTTCTGGAGTGCTGCCAGCGGCGGCGTGCGTCGCTACGTGCACGCCAAGCGCGCCTGGCTGCAGCGCTGCACCGATTGGCGGCACACGATTGCCGCGCCGGTCAACGACGGCGAGCGTATGGTCCGGGTGCCGGCCGTGCCGTTGCCGTTCTCGCACGGTTACCGCATGCCGTTGCAGCGCGGCGCGTGCGCGCAGGTGCTGACCCGGCTGGCGCCCGACCTGTTCGAGTCCGGCGACCCCTATCGCCTGGCCTGGTCGGTGCTCGACGCCGGTCGCCGTCTCGAGGTGCCGACCGTCGCCTTCTGCCATTCCAACCTCGAGGCGATGGCGCAGCGCGTCGGCGGCCGGCTCGCCGCCCGCGCTGCACGCCTCTATATGAAACGCCTCTACAGCCAGTTCGACCTGGTGCTGGCCCCCAGCGAAGCGATGCGCGCGCATCTGCAGGACATGGGCCTGGACGGTGTCGAGCGGCAGGCGTTGGGGGTGGACACGCAGGTGTTCCATCCCAAGCGCTTCGACGCCGTCTGGCGGGCTTCGCTGGGGCTGCCCCCGAATGCACGGCTGCTCGTCTATGCCGGTCGTTTCGCGCCGGAGAAACATCTCGATCTGCTGTGCAGCGCCGTCGCCCGGCTCGGGCCGCCTTATGTGCTGCTCGCGCTGGGCGCAGGCCCGACCCCGCCGAGCGGGGCCCGGGTGGTGGTGCGGCGCTTCGAGCACGACAGCCTGCGGCTGGCCCGCGTGCTGGCGAGCGCCGATGCCTTCGTGCACGCCGGCGATCAGGAGACCTTCGGGTTGGCGGCGTTGGAGGCCATGGCCTGTGGTCTGCCGCTGGTGGCGCGCCGCGCCGAGGGCCTGGCCGAATTGGTCGACGACAGCGTCGGGGTCGGTGTCGACCGCGCGCATCCGGACGACTTCGCACAGGCGATCGAAACCTGTTTTGCCCGCGACCGGCGAGAACTGTCTCGCGCCGCGCGGGCCCGGGCCGAGCTCTACGACTGGTCGAGCGTGATGCCCACCCTGATGGCCCGCTACCGCCGCCTGCTGATGCGGCGCGCGGCTGCGGCTCCTAGCTTGTCGCTCTCATCCCCAACGGAGGCTTGATGGAACCGAGTCTTTGTGTCGTACTGCATGACGTGGCCCCGTCGACCTGGGCCGCCTGTCAGCGGGTGATCGACGCCGTGGGCGAAGTCGCGCCCGTCCCGCTGACACTGCTGGCGGTGCCGCGTTACCACGGCTCGCCGCGCAACCCTGAATTCGAGGCCACGCTGACCCAACGCCAGGAATGTGGCGACGAACTGGCGCTGCACGGGTACACCCACCAGGACGACGGCACGCCCAGCGGGCCGATCGACCGGCTGCGCCGCCAGTGGTACACGGCCGGTGAAGGCGAGTTCGCAGCCTTGAGCTGCGAGGCCGCCACCCAGCGCCTGGTGGCCGGCGTGCGCTGGTTCCAGGCCAACCGCTGGCCGCTGTATGGCTTCGTCGCACCGGCCTGGCTGCTCAGCCCCGGCACCTGGCAGGCGCTGTCGGTGGTGCCGCTGAGCTACACCAGCACCTTGCGGAAGATCTACACGCTGCCCCACCGCCAGGCCATCACCAGCCCCAGCGTGTGCTACTCGACGCGCGCCGGTTGGCGCCGGCTGGCATCGGTGTGCTGGAACAGCGCGCTCTATCAGGCCGGGCAGGACTCGCAACTGTTGGTGCGGTTCGAGCTGCATCCGCACGATGCCGACCACTTCTGGGTGCGGCGCTCCTGGCAGCGCCTGTTGGCCTGGCATCTGCAGTACCGCCGCGCCTACACCGTGGCCGAGTTCGTGCGCCAGTGGCAAGAGACATCTTGCGCCGCCACGCTGCCGGCGACCTATTGGCACCCGCAGGACGACGCGTCGCTGCCGCTGGCTCAGAACAACATCAGCACGCCGACCGCCATCAAGGCCCCGATCGCCGCGCCGGCCAGCACGTCGCTCGGGTAGTGCAGGCCCAGCACCACGCGCGACAGGGCGATCAGCAGCGTGAAAGGCAGCAGCACGAAGGCCAGGGCCGGGAAATACTGAAGCAGCACCGTCGAGAAGGCCACCGCATGCAGCGTGTGGCCCGACGGGAAGCTGAACTGGTCGAGCGCGCGGGTGCAGGCGCGGATGTCCTGGCAGGCGACGAAGGGCCGTGGCCTGCCCGCCCAGCGTTTGAGCAGCCAATAAATGGTCAGGTTCACGAGGCCCAGCAGCATCATGCGCAGCGAGCAGGCCCAGCCTTGCGCGCCCGCGACCAGGGGCAGCACCCCCATGCTCGCATACCACAGCACCCCGTTGCCGAGCCGGCTGACGAGGGCCAGCAGCAGCACCAGGACGCGGTAGTTCGACGCCTGGTGCAGACGGCGTGTCCACAGCAGGTCGCGTTGCGCCCACAGGGTCCGGTGTTGTTTCAACAGCCCGAACTCAAGCCGGGCAAGCGGTGCGTGCGTGCGTTGTTTCCACTGCATGCGCTGCATCCAGCAGATGGGTTTCGAAGCGGGTGAGGATCGAACGCCAGGTCATCTCGAGGGTCGCCCGACGCGCGGCGTCGCGCATCGGCCGTAATTCGCCCTGTTGCGCGGCCAGCGCACAGGCGGCGGCGATGAAGCTTGCCTCGTCGCCCGGGCGCACCAGCAAGCCGCTTTCGCAATCGTCGATGTGTTCCCCGGCGGCGCCCGTGTCGTAGGCCACCACGGTCAGACCCGAGGCCATCGCTTCGAGCACAACGTTGCCGAAGGTATCGCTGAGGCTGGGGAACAGGAAGATGTCGGCGGAGGCGTAATGGCGTGCCAGCTCCTCGCCACGCTGGGCGCCGACGAAGCGCACCGACGGGTATTCGTTCTCCCAGCGTTTGCGCATCGGGCCGTCGCCGACCACCACCATCTGGGCCTGCGGATGGGCGGCCCGGATGGCATCGAAGGCGCACAAGGCCAGCGGCACGTTCTTTTCGGCGGCGAGGCGCCCGACGTACAACACCACCGGGGTGTGACGGCTGGCACCCCATTGGGTGCGCAGGCTGTTGCTGCGGTGGATCGGCGAGAAGTGTTCGGTGTCGACACCGCGGCCCACGACCGCCAGCCGTTCGAAACCGTGCTTGGCCAGCATGCGCCGCATGCCGTGGGTGGGGACGAAGGTCCGGTGTGATCCGTTGTGCAGGCGTTTCAGATAACCCCGCACCACGGGTTCGCACCACCCCAGCCCGTAATAGTGACTGTATTGATGGAAATTCGTGCGGAAGTCGCTGGTCACGGCGACACCCAGCGAGCGGGCCGCGCGCACGCTCGCCCAGCCCAGGGGGCCGGGCGTGGCGACATGAACCAGCTCGGGCGTTCGCGCCTGCCAGCGCTCTCGGAGGGTGCGCTGTAGCGCCAGGCCGAAGCGCAGGTCGCGGTACATCGGCAGCGGCAGGCTCCAGGTGCGCCATTCTTCTGCGTCGTTGCGTGCCGCTTCGTGCGGCTGGCGCGGGCGTACCAACTCGACCTCGTGATGTGCGCGCAAATGCTCGACGGTCCGTTCCACCGTCAGCGACACACCGTTGAGTTCAGGCGGATAGGTCTCCGTGATGTAGGCGATGCGCACTCTGACCCCCTTGCGTTTTGTGCCCGAGCTGAACAGCAAACGGTGTTCCCGCCGTGTATCCGGCTGTGGGGCCGGCGCGAGCGGAAGTGAGGCGTAACACCTGTTTTAATGCAGCCCTGTACTGACGAAACTGACGAAACGGAGGTCTTTGCGTGGATTGGGATACCTGGGGCGCGCGACTCGGCGCGCTCGACATCCGGTTGTTTTCCTTCGGCGGCACCAACTTCACGGTGTTGTCGTTGATGAAGTTGGCGCTGGCGCTGATGCTGGTGTTCGTGATCGCCGCGCAGCTGAGGCGGTGGATGGTGGCGCGGCTGCTGGTGCGGTTCCAGATGGACCTGGGGACCCGGCAGGCGATCGGCTCGGTGGTCCGCTACCTGGTCTTGATCGTCGGCATTGTCATCGTGCTGCAGAACGCCGGCGTCAACCTGACGGCGTTCAGCGTGGTGGCCGGCGCATTGGGCGTTGGCGTCGGTTTCGGCCTCCAGAACGTCTTCAGCAACTTCATCAGCGGCCTGATCATCATGCTGGAGCGCCCGATCAAGATCGGCGACCGCATCGAGCTGGCGAACATCGAGGGCGTGGTGCAGGACATCGGTGCGCGCCGCACGACGGTCGTCACCAACGACAACGTCGCCATCCTGGTGCCGAACCAACGCTTCATCACCGACAACGTCTTCAACCTGGCCTACCTGAACAGCCCGGTCCGGTTGCGGGTGCCCGTCAACGTCGCCGGCAGCAGCGACATCGAACTGGTGCGCGGGCTGCTGATCGAGGTGGCGGCGGGCAACACGCATGTGTTGAAGCAGCCCGAACCCAGCGTGTTCCTGCTGTCGCTCGGCGGCGGCGCCAAGGGCTTCGAGCTGCTGGTGTGGTACCACCCCAATGCCGTGACACGGCAGCAGCTGACCAGCGAGCTGAACTTCGAGATCGGGCGGCGCCTGGCGGCGCACGAGATCGCCAACGCCTGAGCCGACGCCGCGCAGGCTGGCCCTGATGGCGGGAGGGAATGGCATTTGCTCAACGTGGCGGAGCACGACTCTGTTCAGCTGTGATGACTCCTCGACACGCTATCGTCGCCGGCGGCGCCGGTTTTCTCGGCAGCCACCTGTGCGACCGCCTCCTCGAGGCTGGCCACCGCGTGACAGTGCTCGACAACTTCTCCACCGGCTCGCGTCGCAACCTGGAGCATCTGGCCCGGCACCGCCGGTTCAAGCTCCGGGAGCACGACGTGGTGCGGCCCCTCCCGCTCGACGCCGACGGCATCTTCAACTTCGCGTGCCCGGCGAGCCCGCTGCACTACCAGCGCAACCCGGTCCACACGACCTTGTCGAGCGTCGTCGGCGTGCACAACCTGCTGGAGCAGGCGCTGCGCTGTGGGGCGCGCATCTTCCAGTCGTCCACCAGCGAGGTCTACGGCGACCCCGAAGTGCATCCGCAGGTCGAGAGCTACGCGGGACATGTGAACATCCATGGGCCGCGCTCCTGTTACGACGAGGGCAAACGCTGCGCTGAGACCCTGTGTTTCGCGTATCACCGTCAGCACCAGGTGCCGGTGCGCATCGCCCGCATCTTCAACACTTATGGGCCGCGCATGCAGCCCGGCGACGGCCGTGTCGTGAGCAACTTCATCGTGCAGGCGCTGCGCGGCGACGACATCACGATCTATGGCGCGGGCGAGCAGACCCGCAGCTTCTGCTATGTCGACGACCTGATCGAAGGCATCTTGCGGTTGATGCATGCAGAAGTGGAGGGCCCGTTGAACCTCGGCAACCCGCGCGAGAACACCGTGCTCGAGCTGGCCGAGTTGGTCCTGAGGCTGGTCGGCAGCCGGTCGCGGCTGGTGTTCCGCCCGCTGCCGGCCGACGATCCCAAGCGACGCTGCCCCGACATCGGTCGTGCGCGCCGGCTGCTCGACTGGGAACCCCAGGTGCACCTCGAAGACGGCCTGCGCGAGACGATCGCCTACTTCCGCCGCTTGTTGGACGTCGACCGTCGTGTCGTGTCGCTGGCCCCCGTGCTCCCTCATGACGAGCCGCTGCCGCTCGACGACAGCGAGACCTGGCGCGCTGCCGCCCCGCCGCCCGCCTTGCCGGTCGCGGCCGCGCAGGGCCTGGGCTGAACCGGACTGTCGCGCGGCGTCTCACCCCGCGACGGGCGGCGCCCCTGCCGGCACCACGCCGGGATGCTCGAGCCTGTCGAGCGCGCGGCGAGTCACGCAGCGGGCCACCGCGAAACACAGCGCCGCATTGAAGAGGTGCCAGATGAAGTGCGTGCCGAGCGGCAGCGCCCGACACAGTTCGCCGTCGAGGCGGTGAAACGCCAGGCTGGCCCCGTGCGACACGGCCGCCAGCGCAAACAGCCGCCAGGCGGGGTCGCCGCGCGCGGCCAAAGCCAGGGTGCACGCGAGCAGCGTCCACAGCGCGGGCAGGTAGGCATGCAGGCCGAACAGCGCCTCGGGTCCGCCCAGGCGCAGCCAGCCTTCGGCCAGCAGGTACAGCCCAGGCATGCCCAGCAGCGCCCACGGCCAGCTCCAGCCCATCATCCAGCGCAGAAAGCAGGTGACGAACCACAACAAGAAGCAGCGGATGGCGAGCATGTCGAGCGACGCCCCCCAGCCGGTGGCCAGGGTGTGGAGCGCCATCGACCCGGCGCCCATGAAGCCGAGGCAGGCTGCCAGCAACGCCAGCGACCAGCGGCGGCCCCCGGCTGCGCCTGCCGGCGCCCGGGCGATGTCACGCGCCAGCCAGACCGCGCCGACCACGAAGGCCAGGCTGCTGCCGACGTTCAGCGGCTCGGCCCACAGTCCGGGGCCGACCCGCTCGCAGAAGTCGCTGACGAAGGCGTGCGTCGACAAGGCGGCATGGACAGCAGACGACACGGCCCACCCTCAACGCCCTTCGGCCGGTGCTCCCGGACGCGCGCTCACAGCAAGAATTCGAAGCGTGCCGCCAGCCACTCCAGCGACTTGGCTTTCCAGCCGCGCCCCCGCCAGTCGGACAGCTGCACCTCGGTGCTGCACTGAAGGTCGCGCTGGAAGACTTTTTCGAGCGCGTCGGCGAACCCGGCGTCGAGCACCACCACGTTGGCCTCCGCGTTGTGCAGAAAGCTGCGCCAGTCGAGGTTGCTCGAGCCGACCGTCGACCAGACGCCGTCGATCACGGTGGTCTTGGCATGCAACAGGGCATCGTGCCGTTCGTAGATGCGCACGCCGGCGCGCAGCAGCCGGCCGTAATGGGCGCGGCCGGCATGCATCGCCGCCCATGAATCGCTGATGCCGGGCAGCACCAGGCGCACGTCGACACCGCGCCGGGCGGCAGCGCACAAGGCGCGCAGCAACCGCCGGGTCGGCACGAAATAGGCGACCGTGACCCAGATGCGTTGCTCGGCGGTCGCGATGGCGCGCAGCAAGGCCCGGTAGAACGGGTTGCGGCGGCGCCCGGCATCGCAGGCGGCAACGCCGACGTGGTGCTCGCCGACCGCGCGCAGCTGCGGAAAGTAGCGCGCCCGCTGCGCCGCCCCATGCGTCTGCCCGCACCAATGGTCGAGGAACAGGCGTTGCAGCGTCGCGACCACCGGGCCTTCGACCCGCACATGCGTGTCGCGCCATTCGGATTCCTCGCTGGCGCGCCGCCCGGCGGTGGCACTCGACGGCGCCGAGTAGACACTGCTGATATTGATGCCGCCGGTGAAGGCGACGCGACCATCGACGATCAGCAGCTTGCGGTGGTCGCGCAGGTGCAGTGCGCGGCTGAGGGTGTTCTTCAGCGGGCTGAGCGGGTTGTACTCGCACAACTCGACACCGGCCCGGCGCAGCTGCTCGAAGTACTGCGCGGAGGTGCGCACCGAGCCGAAACCGTCGTAGAGCAGGTTGACCTTCACCCCCTGGCGCCGCTTGGCGATCAGCCGGCGCGCCAGTTCGTCGCCCGGCCCGTCGGCCTCGACGATGTAGCTTTCGATGTTGATGTGGTCGCGTGCCGCATCGATCGCCGCGAACATCGCTTCATAAGTCGCCGGGCCGTCGATCAAGACCTCGACCCGATTGCCCGGGGTCACCGGCCGGTCCAGCGCATGCGCGAGCGTGCGGGCATGGCGGCTCGCGCGCGCAGCAGCGCCGGCGCCTCCCAGGCTGCCACCCGAAGGCGTGGCGCCGGTCTTCGGAATGGGCGGCATCGGTGCGGCGGGCCAGAACGAGGAAGCCGTGCGGAGGGTGGGCATGGGCGGTGGCGAGCCCCGAATCGGGGACTTGGCTGCGATGCGCCTCACCAGCAATCAATATTCCCGCCCGCCTGCTGCCGGCGCCCTGTCTGGCGGCGCCACCGCCCGCGGCGATGGCGGCATGCCCATTGCCCGCTATGGGAGCCCCGGCAGGCGAAGCTTCGCACGCCGGCCCAGAGCGAAAGGAGCCAACATGAAGCCGATCCTGATCACGACCCTGGTGTCCCTGGCGGCCGCCGGTGCCGTGTGTGCGCAGACCAGCCCGGGGTCGATGCCGGGCAGCACGCCCGCGCCGGACACCTTGCCGCCACCGGTGACCCAACCCGACGCAGTACGCCACGCCGGCGGCAGTGACGCCGAGCGGCTGCGGGCGCCGGCCCGTGGCGACAACGAACGCACCGAGGCGCGCAGCCGCAGCGAGATGGCCAGTTGCACGGCTGGCCCGCGGGAGTCCTGGGCAGAATGCGCCCGTGGCGCCTTCGGCGGCCGCGCCGAAGAACGCGAGAGCGGTGCCGGCCGCGAGGGCAGTGTCACGGCGCCGCGCGAGCGCGGCATGAAGACGCCCCGCTGAGACGCCGCCAATGAAAACGCCCCGCACAGGCGGGGCGTCGAGGGCAGCGTGAAGGCCCGGCCTTCGCGCTCCCCGGTTCAGGCCGGATGGCCGAGGGCCTCGCGGTCCTGCGGCGTCGACGCGCTCAGGCGGCGATGGTCGCCTCGTTCGCAGCCGGCTCGGTCGGCTGCACGCTGACCCCGTCGTCCTGCTCGGCTGCCTCGGCCGCCGCGGCACCGCGATAGAGTTCGACGAACAGCGGCTGGCGGGCCAGCAGTTCTTCGACGCTGCCGACGTCCACGACACGGCCGGCGGCCATCACCACCACCTTGTCGAAGTGGGCCAGCAGGCTCATGCGGTGCACCGAGGCCACGATGGTGGCGTCGGGGAAGGCTTCTTCCATCCGGTGGTGCACATGCAGCTCGGTCATCGAATCGAGCGCGCTGGTCGGCTCGTCGAGCAGGATCAGCGAGCTTTGGCTGGCGGCCAACACACCGCGGGCCAGCGCCAGACGCTGCCGCTGGCCGCCCGACAGATTGAAGCCGCGCTCGGAAATCGGCGTGTCCAGGCCCATCGGCATGCGTTCCAGCACGGTGTCGAAGGCGCTGACGTGCACCGCCTGGGCGATCGCCGCCTCGCTGGCCGGCATGTCGAAGGTGATGTTCTCGCGCACCGTGGCTTCGAAGATCTCGGCTTCCTGGGGGATCAGCGTCGAGATGCCGCCGAGGTGGCGCAAGCCCAGCTGAGCGACGCCGTCGACCTCGAAGTGGCCGTGCTGGGTGTCGTACAGACCCGCCAGCACCCGCAGCAAAGTGCTCTTGCCGCCGCCGCTCGGGCCGACCAGCGCAACCCGCTCGCCGCGCTGCAGCGTGAACGACAGGTGGTGCAGGCCGCCGCGGTCGGCGTCGGCGCCGGCATGGCTGTAGCTGACGTCGGCGAGCGTGATGCGGTCCCAGTTGTCGGCGATGTCCGGGCCGGTGTGGGCGCGCTCGGGGGCCTCCCAGATCTCGTTGGAGCTGGCGAAGTTGGTACGGATGCGGGCGAAGTTCTGGTAGTTGGAGGCGATCGAGCCGACGACACCACCGGCTTGCTGGGCGTATTGGTAGATCATGAACAGGCTGCCGATCATCAGCGTCGCGCCGGCGCCGGCGGTGTGCCACGCGAAGGTCACCACCAGGCCCCACGTCAGTCCCAGCGTCAACAGGTCGACCGCGCACCACTTGAACTCGGTCAGCACGATGGTGCGCTTGAGCGGCGCGAACACGGCCAGCAGACGCTTGTCGAGCAGGCGCTGCGAGGCGGTTTGCAGGCGCAAGCTCATCACGGTCGAGATGTTGCCGATGAAGTCGAGCAGGCCCGCGGCATAACGGCGGCCCGCCTGGTTCTCCTGGGCGGCCAGTCGCATCAGCGCCTTGTCGAAACGCACGATCACGAGGCCCACGACCACATAGCCGACCACCGCGATGGCGCCGGTCATCTGCGACAGCAGGGTCAGCGCGATGATGGGGCCCAGCAGGTTGACCGCGTTTTGCAGGTAGATGAACTGGTTCTGGGCGAAGTCGAACAGCGCATGGCTGGCCTGGTCGACACGGTGTTGTACGTCGCCCGAATGGTGCTTGTCGTGCCACGCGAGCGGCACCCGGGTCAGCTTGCCGTACAGCGCGTCGGACACGCCGCGGCGCACGCGCACGCCCACCGAGCGTTCGAGCACCCGGCCGGGGCCGTGCAGCGCCCAGGCGCCGACGTAGACACCGACGATGGCCGCGATCCAGGCGCCGGCCTTGGCCAGCCCCTGGCTGCCGCCGGTCTGGATGCTGTTGATCGCTTGTGCGGCGAGCCACGGCGCGCACAGCTTGATGAGCTGCGAGCAGACCAGCAGCGTCATCGCGACGCTCCAGCGCAGGCGCACGCCCTCGGCGAAGTGCCAGACGCGGCGATAGAGATCAGCGACGCCGGTCGGTTCGGGGACAGCAGTAGTGCTCATTGGAATTCGAGTGGAAGGGATGCCTCTGACGGTGCTCCGCACTGTAGGGACCCACTCGAAATGGCAATAGTCGGGGGGCGGCCAGAGACTTTGTCAGAATCTTTCTGACAGACGGGCTGCGCGATTGTGGCCAGGCAGGCTTGTTACTGGCGCGCAAGTGAGCACCAGCGCGGCTTGCGGGCCGACAGGCGGTCGAGGTGATGTGCTGTCTGCACAACACCCATCCCGGCGCGGCGCGGGCACCCGCGTGGCGTCAGCGTGGTGTGCAGGCCTCGTCGCCGTGGGGCTCGGCGCGCCGCGGCGCGGCCAGCGGCAGCACGCCGGCGCCCGGGTCGCTGATCAGCACGCACACGAGCCGCAGCCGCGGTACACGCCGGCAGACGCTGCGCAGGCCGAGCAGCAAGGGCACGGCGATGAGGGCACCGGCCATGCCCCACACCCAGCCCCAGAACATCACCGACAGGAACACGAAGACCGGGTTCAACCGCAGCCGCCGGCCCATCAGCCACGGGCCCACCAGGTTGCTCTCGATGCCGTTGAGCACCAGGAACACGATGGCCGGTGCCAGCATCTGCCCGGCCGAGACGAAGGTGGTGATACCGGCGAGCAGCAGCGCCGCGGTCATCAGCACCGGCCCGATGTAGAAGACGAAGTTGAGCACCGCCGCCAGCGTGCCCCACATGATGGGGTTGGGCATGCCCAGCTGGTGCAACGCCAGCCCGGTCGCCACGCCCAGGCCGATGTTGAGCATGGTCATGGTGGTCAGGAAGCGTCCGATGTCACGCTGCGCCTCGCGGATGCCTGACAGCACCAGGGCCCGGGTGCGGCGGCGCCGGAGCGCGGCGACGGTGTGGCGCACCAGCCAGTGTTCGCTGGCCAGCATGAAATACAGCAGGATGAACGTCGCGGCGGCCGAGATCAGGAAATGCCAGAACTGACCCAGCACCACCCGGGTCAGCGCCATGCCTTCGGTTTTGAGTTGCTCGCGCAGCTCGGTGCTCGCCGCCGCCCCGGCGCCGCCGGTATCGACCCCGCCGGCCCCCGGCAGGGCCGCGCGCAGCCGCTCGAGCGACTCCATCAGCTGCTGCAGGTTCGACGGTGCACGCTCCCACCAGGCCGCCGCCGGCGTCACCAGGGTGCTGCCGAACAGCAGCAGCGACCCCAGCAGGCCGATCAGCACCAGTGCCGCCCCCAGCGAGGGCGGCACGCCGGCGCGCTGCAGGCTGCGCACCGGCGCGGCGAGCACGAAGGTGAGCATCACCGCGACGGTGACCGGCAGCGCCACCGTCTTGGCCGCCTTGAGCAGGAACACCAGCGCGATGGCCAGCAAGGCGACGCCGACCCAGCGCGGCACGCCGCCGCCGCTACGCGGCGTGGCAGGGAAGGGGGGGCGCGAGGGCGGCGTCGGGTTCATCGTCCAACCGGATGATCAGCGCTGCTCGCTGAGCTGGCCTTGCTCGTTGGAGAACAGCAGTTCGACGCGCCGGTTCATCTGGCGCCCAGACGGCGTCTCGTTGTTGGCCACCGGGTAGGCCTCGCCGTGCGGCGCAACGTCGATGCGGTCGCGGCCGACCCCACGCGTCACCAGCGCTTGCTGCACGGCTTCGGCACGGCGGCGCGAGAGTTCCAGGTTGGCGCCTTCGCTGCCGGTGCTGTCGGTGAAGCCTTCGATCAGCAATCGGCGTTCGGGGAAGTGGCGTAGCAGCTCGGCCACCCGTTCCAGCGTGCGCTCGGCGCCGGGCTTGAGGGTGGCCTGGCCGACGTCGAACAACACGTCTTGCAGCGTCAGCACCATGCCGCGTTCGGTGGCGCGGGCCGCCATCTGCTGCAGCTCCTGTTCGAGCTGGCTGGCGCGCTGCGATGCCGATTGCGCCTGTTGCTGCGCCGCCGCGGCGTTGGCTTGCGCGGAGGCGGCCTGGGCCTGCGCGGCACGGGCCTCGGTGGTGCGGGCGTCGGCGCGGATGCGTTCACGCTCGGCGCTCGCTTGTTGCACCCGGGTTTCGGCCTCTCGCTGGGCGCCGGCTTCGGCGGCCACCACGGTCAGCTGCTTGGCCAGGTAGGCGAGGTGGTTGGTTTCGGCGGTGTCGCCTTCGCCGGTCCAGGAAGCGTCGGCGCGGGCCAGCGCGGCACGGGCGCGTTCCAGTTCGACCTGGGCGGTCGAGGCGACGGCGGGGCTGGTGCTGGTGCGGCCATACAGCTGCCGCGCTTCCTCTAGCGCGGCGTTGGGTTGGGTCGGGCCGCTGGCGCAGCCGACAAGCAGGCCGGCAGCCATCGCTGCGGCCGTCAGACAGAGGTTGTTCTTCATCGGGTGCTCCTCAGGTCACGAGGCCGGGCGGCCCTGGGGCCGCGCCAGTTCTTCGCGCAGCATGCGGTTGCCTTGCTCGATCTCGCCGACGGCCTTGCGTGACTTCTCGGCGGCCGCCTTGGCGCTTGCCACCTGCGCATCCACTTCGGCCTGCTCGGCCAGGCGGCGGGCGTTCAGCTTGTCGTCGGTGCGCATGGCGTTCTTGGCGGCATCGAGCTTCTGGCGCGCCTGGTTCAGTTCGAGCGGCGCGTATTGCTGCGCACCGGCACTGACCGCGCCGTCGACCGCGGCCTGGCTGACGGCCATCTGCTCACTCGGCTCCGGCGTGCGATGCGCGCAGCCGGCAAAGGCGAAGGCGGCCAGCAGCGGAACTGCCAGCCGCCAGGGCACTGGGGAATAGGGCTTCATACACGTCTCCTTCTGACGGTGGTTGAAGACGCAATCGAAACAGCAGGTTTTGTTCCTATATTGCACCGCATCGCCGGAGGGGTGCGGTATCCGACTGCTTCGGCCGGCCCGCGCCCTGCGTGGCCCTCGCGTCCCTGCGAAAATCCGCGCATGTCCGATCTTTTCTCTGCCGGTGCGCCTGAGGCGGCGCCCGATGCACCACTGGCCGAACGCCTGCGCCCGCGCACCCTCGACCAGGTGATCGGGCAGCAGCACCTGCTCGGTCCGGGCAAGCCCTTGCGCGCCGCGTTCGAATCGGGTCAGCCCCATTCGATGATCCTGTGGGGGCCGCCAGGCGTCGGCAAGACCACCTTGGCGCGGCTGATGGCCGACGCCTTCGATGCGCAGTTCATCCAGATCTCGGCGGTGCTGGGCGGCGTGAAAGACATCCGCGAAGCGGTGGAACAGGCGCAGGTGGCCCGCAGCATGGGGCGCCGCACCATCGTGTTCGTCGACGAAGTACACCGCTTCAACAAGGCGCAGCAGGACGCCTTTCTGCCGCACGTGGAGTCGGGGCTGTTCACCTTCATCGGCGCGACCACCGAGAACCCGTCGTTCGAGGTCAACTCGGCGCTGCTGTCGCGCGCGACGGTCCACGTGCTGCAGGCCTTGGGCGATGCGGACATGCAGGTGCTGCTCGGCAAGGCGCAGCAACTGCTCGGCGCGCCGGGGATGACCGAGGCCGCGCGCGACCGCCTGATCGGTTACGCCGACGGCGACGCGCGGCGCTTGCTCAATACGTATGAGAACCTGGTGCGCATGAGCGGCCCGCAGGGCGTGCTGGAGATCGACGAAGCCCTGCTGGAGCGCTCGCTGGGCGAGCAACTGCGGCGCTATGACAAGGGCGGCGAGCAGTTCTACGACACCATCTCGGCGCTGCACAAGTCGGTGCGGGGCTCCGACCCGGACGCCGCCCTGTATTGGTTCGTGCGCATGGTCGATGGGGGCGTGGACGCGCGTTACATCTCGCGCCGGTTGATCCGCATGGCGGTGGAAGACATCGGGCTGGCCGACCCCAGGGCGCTGCGCTTGACGCTGGACGCCGCCGAAACCTATGAGCGGCTCGGCTCGCCGGAAGGCGAGCTGGCATTGGCCGAGGCAGTGGTCTATCTTGCGATGGCGCCGAAGTCGAACGCGGTCTATGCGGCCTACAACGCCGCGCGGGCCTTCGTGAAGCAGGACGGCACCCGCCCGGTGCCCCTGCACTTGCGCAACGCCCCGACCCGCTTGATGAAGGACATCGGCTACGGCAAGGGCTATCGCTACGCCCACGACGAGCAAGACGCCTTCGCGGCCGGCGAACGCTACCTGCCGGACGGCCTGGAGGACCTCAGCTTCTACCACCCCGCGCCTCGGGGGCTCGAGATCCGCATCGGAGAAAAACTCGAAGAATTGCGCCAAAAGAACGAACAATCGCGCAAAAAACGATGATCTTTTCGACGCGTCGTTGGATTGACGGCCTCTGAAGGGTAAACCCCGAACTTTTCACCAAGCAGCGCTTGGCTACAATCCGCGCCATTTTGTGGCCGGTCTACGGGGTCTTCCCTGTCATCGGCCCGGTGTCTGGCTGGGGTTCTGTCTCCGCACTGCGGGCCAACGGGCGCGCATGTGCGGGCACACCTTTTGCTCCGGCCCGACATTTACTCAATCTCTCGGAGACCCGACTGATGGATATCTTTCTCCAACAGATCATCAATGGTCTGGTGCTCGGCAGCATGTATGCGCTGGTGGCACTGGGCTATACGATGGTCTACGGCATCATCAGCCTGATCAACTTCGCCCACGGCGAAGTGCTGATGGTCGGCGCCCTGACCAGCTGGACGGTGGTCAGCTACCTGCAGGAGGTGGCGCCCAACATGCCGGGCTGGGCGATGATGCTGATCTCGCTGCTGTGCGCCATCGTGGTGTGTGCGGCGCTCAACTTCGCGATCGAGAAGATCGCCTACCGGCCGCTGCGCAATGCGCCCCGTTTGGCGCCGCTGATCACGGCGATCGGTATGTCCATCCTGCTGCAGACGCTCGCGATGATCGTCTGGAAGCCCAACCCCAAGCCCTATCCCCTGCTGCTGCCGACCGAAGTGATCGAGGTGGGCGGCGCCGTCATCACCACCACCCAGGTGCTGATCCTGGTCACCACCGCGGTGCTGCTGGTCGGCCTGCTGTGGCTGGTCAACAAGACCAAGCTCGGCCGCGCGATGCGCGCCACGGCCGAGAACCCCCGCGTGGCCAGCCTGATGGGCGTGCGGCCCGACATGGTGATCTCGGCCACCTTCATCATCGGCGCGGCGCTCGCCGCCGTGGCCGGCGTGATGTGGGCCGCCAACTACGGCACGGTGCAGCATTCGATGGGCTTCCTGCCCGGCCTGAAGGCCTTCACCGCCGCCGTGTTCGGCGGCATCGGCAACCTGACCGGCGCGATGGTGGGCGGTGTGCTGCTCGGCCTGATCGAGGCGATCGGCTCGGGCTATCTGGGTGAGTTGACCGGCGGTGTGCTGGGCAGCCACTACGCCGACATCTTCGCCTTCCTCGTCCTGATCCTGGTGCTGACCCTGCGTCCTTCGGGCCTGCTCGGCGAGCGCGTGGCCGATCGAGCCTGACCGCTGGAGACCTCCATGCTGCAAAAAAACAAGCTGCTGTTCTACGTGCTGATCGGCATCGCGCTGGTGGTGCTGCCCCATCTGGTGCTGACCGCCGGCCAGGGCTGGGTGCGCATCATCGACCTGGCGCTGCTCTACGTGATGCTGGCGCTGGGCCTGAACATCGTGGTCGGCTATGCCGGCCTGCTCGATCTCGGCTACGTGGCGTTCTATGCGGTGGGTGCCTATCTGTTCGCGCTGATGGCGTCGCCGCATCTGTCCGACACCTTCCCGGCGTTCGCCCAGATGTTCCCCAATGGTCTGCACACGCCGATCTGGGTCATCGTGCCGCTGGCCGCAGGCGTCGCGGCGCTGGCCGGCGTGCTGCTCGGCACCCCGGTGCTGCGTCTGCGCGGCGACTACCTGGCGATCGTGACGCTCGGCTTCGGCGAGATCATCCGCGTGTTCATGAACAACCTGGAGCAGCCGATCAACATCACCAACGGCCCGCGCGGCTTGAGCGCGATCGACTCGATGCGGATCTTCGGCTTCGACTTCGGCAAGACGCTGGTGATCGGCGAGTACCGCATCCCGCCGGTGGTGCTGTACTACTACCTGTTCCTGGCGCTGGTGCTGTTCTCGATCCTGATCTGCCACCGTTTGCAGAACTCCCGCATCGGCCGCGCCTGGATGGCGATCCGTGAAGACGACATCGCGGCCAAGGCGATGGGCATCAACGTGCGCAACATGAAGCTGCTCGCGTTCGGCATGGGCGCCACCTTCGGCGGCGTCGCCGGCTCGATGTTCGCGGCCTTCCAGGGTTTCATCTCGCCTGAGTCGTTCAGCCTGATGGAGTCGGTGATGATCGTCGCGATGGTGGTGTTGGGCGGCCTCGGCCACCTGCCCGGTGTGGTGCTGGGCGCCTTGCTGCTGGCCGCGCTGCCCGAAGTGCTGCGCTATGTCGCCGGCCCGCTGCAGCAGGCCACTGGCGGCCGCCTCGATGCGGCCATCCTGCGCCAGCTGCTGATCGCGCTGGCGATGATCATCGTGATGCTGCTGCGCCCGCGCGGTCTGTGGCCCTCACCCGAGCACGGCAAGGCGGCACCCCAGCCGGCCACGAAGTAAGGAGACCGAGATGAGCAACTCCGACATCATTCTCAAGGTCGCCGGCATCTCCAAGCGTTTCGGCGGGCTGCAGGCATTGTCCGACGTGGGCATCGAGATCCGGCGCGGGCAGGTCTACGGCCTGATCGGCCCCAACGGCGCCGGCAAGACCACCTTCTTCAACGTGATCACCGGGCTGTACACGCCCGATTCCGGCAGCTTCGAGCTGGAGGGCAAGGCCTACAGCCCCACCGCGGTGCACGAGGTGGCCAAGGCGGGCATTGCGCGCACCTTCCAGAACATCCGCTTGTTCGCCGAGATGACCGCGCTCGAGAACGTGATGGTGGGCCGGCACATCCGCACCGGCTCGGGCCTGTTCGGCGCGATGTTCCGCACCAAGTCGTTCCGCGACGAGGAAGAGCAGATCCGCCAGCGCGCGCTGCAGCTGCTCGACTACGTGGGGATCGGCAAGTACGCCGACTACAAGGCGCGCACGCTCAGCTACGGTGACCAGCGACGGCTCGAGATCGCCCGGGCGCTGGCGACCGAGCCGAAGCTGATCGCGCTCGACGAACCGGCGGCGGGCATGAACGCGACCGAGAAGGTCGTGCTGCGCGAGCTGATCGACCGCATCCGCAAGGACGGTCGCACCATCTTGCTGATCGAACACGACGTGAAGCTGGTGATGGGCCTGTGCGACCGCGTGACGGTGCTCGACTACGGCAAGCAGATCGCCGAAGGCACGCCCTACGACGTGCAGCGCAACGAGAAGGTCATCGAGGCCTACCTCGGTGCCGGCCACGCGGCCCACTGACCCGCCCCCGAAACGAAAGCGTTCGAAGATGACCCAGACCATCCTCAAGATCAGCGGCCTGAGAGTCGCGTACGGCGGCATCCAGGCCGTCAAGGGCGTGTCGCTCGAAGTCAGGGAAGGCGAGCTCGTCAGCCTGATCGGCGCCAACGGTGCCGGCAAGACCACCACCCTGAAGGCCGTTACCGGCACCCAGCCCATCGCCGATGGCGGCGTCGAGTACCTCGGCGTGCCGTGCAAGGGCAAGGGCGCGTGGGACCTGGTGCGCCAGGGCCTGGTGATGGTGCCCGAGGGCCGCGGCACCTTCACCCGCATGACCATCACAGAGAACCTGTTGATGGGTGCCTTCATCCGCAAGGACCGCGAGATCGACACCGACATCGAAAAAGTGTTCGAGTGGTTCCCGCGGCTGAAGGAGCGCCGCAACCAGCTGGCCGGCACCATGTCGGGCGGCGAGCAGCAGATGCTGGCGATGGGCCGCGCGTTGATGGCGCGCCCCAAGCTGCTGCTACTCGACGAACCGTCGATGGGCTTGTCGCCGATCATGGTCGACAAGATCTTCGAGGTCGTGAACGACATCCACCGGCAGGGCGTCACGGTGCTGCTGGTCGAGCAGAACGCGAGCCGGGCGCTGCAGATCGCCAACCGCGGTTATGTGATGGAGTCGGGCGAGATCACGATGGACGGGCCGGCCGACCAACTGCTCAAGGACCCGCGGGTGCGGGCGGCCTATCTGGGCGAGTGAGTGGTCGCCGCTCGAGAGAAGCCGCCCGAGGGGCGGCTTTTTTTGTGGTCAGTTCGCAGACGAGCTTTGCAATGTCCTGACAATCACGGAGCAGGCGTACGCGCAATGGCCATCAGCTCGTTGCGATCCGCGTCGGTCATCGGCTCCGCCGGGCCCGACCTCAAACCTTCTTCTACCAGTGCCCGCAGGCGCTTTTTGGCTTGTTCGCGTTGGTCGCGCCGCACCAGATCCTGGATGTACTCCGAGCGGTTGCCGTACTCTCCAGAAGCAACACGAGCATCCACGTACTCGACGGTGGCTTCGGGAATGGCGATGGAAATGGTGCTGGGCATCGTCACATCTTTCAAGCGCTAACCATCGTTGTCAACCTCGGGCTTGCTCAGAAGCTGTGAGCAAGCTGCGACAGACCGCTCTCCTGTTTGCCTTTTGACGTCGCGCAAGGCCGGCACGAAAACGCACACCTTTCAGGGTTAGTCCCGATCATGAGCCGCCTTACGGCGGCCGAAATCGGATCAGGGCATGGAAGGACGAAGGTCCTGACCCCTCGCCAGGCGCGGGCGACGTCGTGTCTCGACAAGCCGCATCAAAGCGCCGGCGATCTGTGATGGGTGAGGGCGCCCGTGGCGGGCGCAGAGGAGAGCGATGTGATGACGACGTGGTGTGCCAAGCTGCTGGCTGGTCTGTGTTTCGTGGTCTCGTTGACGGCGCCGGCACAGGCGGCCAACGAGAAGGGGTCGGCCGACGAGGCGATGGCGATGACCAAGAAGGCGGTGGCTTTCTACAAGGCCAACGGGGCCGAGAAGGCGTTTGCCGAATTCAACAAGCCTGATGGGCAGTTCCGCGACCGGGATCTGTACATCTTCGTCTATGACAAGGCCGGCACGGTGCTGTCGATCGGCAGCAATCCCAAGCTGATCGGCAAGAACCTGATCGACATGAAAGACGTGGATGGCAAGCCCATCATCAAGGGCTTCGTCGACCTCGCGTTCGGTCCGGCCGGCAAAGGCTGGGTCGACTACAAGTGGCCCAATCCGGTGAGCAAGGCGGTCGAGCCGAAGTCGAGCTATATCGAACGCGCCGGTGACGTGCTGATCGGCTGCGGCATCTACAAGTAATCCACTTCGCCAACACAAGCCGGGCGCGCCGCGGCCCGCGCAGGCCGCGCCGCGCCCGCACATGCACAGGAGGCTTCCATGCAACTGAGAAGCATGCGTATCGGCACCCGGCTGTATCTCGGCTTCGGCCTGGCGATCCTCTTGCTCGCCGCAGCGCTGCTCAGCGCAGGCATCATCGGCCACCGCAATCGCGACCACCTGGTGGAGGGGCTGAACCGCTCCGCCGAGAAGGCGCAACTGGCGGTGGCGATGCGTTCGGCCATCCTGTCGAGCGCCGTCGGCATGCGCAACCTGGTGCTGCAAAGCGAGGTGGCGCCCATCCAGCAGGAAGAGGCCAAGGTCAAGCAGCAGCTCAAGGCCTTCCAGGACGCCCGCGCGCGTCTGGTCGAAATGGGCGGCCTGTCGCCTTCCGAACAGACCACGCTGGACGCGCTGGTGCAGCTCGAGAAAGAGCTGCAGCGGCCCTTCACGCAGGCGGTCGCGTTGTCGTTGGCGTTCGACAGCGACACCGCCATCTCGGTGGTGAACAAGCAGGTCGATCCCTTGCAGCAGCAGCTGCTCGCCAAGCTCGGCGAGTTTGCCGACCTGCAGAACCGCCACACGCAAGACCTGTTCACCGCCGCCGACGCGTCGGGGCAGCGGGTCGATTTGTTCATGCTCGCCGTCGGCACGCTGGCCGCCTTGGCGGCTGCGGGTGCGGCCGTGGTCATCACGCGCAGCATCACCGGGCCGCTGGCCGAGGCCGTGCGCTCGTTGCGCCGTGTCGCACAGGGTGACCTGAGCTGCGTCGCCGAAGACCCGGGGCGCGACGAAGTGGCCCAGGTCCTGAGCGCGGTGCGGGGGATGACGCAGAACCTGACTGAGATGGTGCGCCGCGTGAGCGAATCTTCCGACGCCATCGCGCGTGCCACACAGGAGATTGCCGGGGGCAACGTCGACCTGTCGGCCCGCACCGAAACCCAGGCGGCCGGCTTGCAGCAGACCGCCGCCTCGTTGCAGCAACTGACCGAGCGGGTACGCGTGAACGCCGAGCATGCGCTGAACGCGAACAGCCTGGCGCAGAGCGCGGCCAACGACGCCGAGATGGGCGGGCGGCTGATGACCGACGTGGTCGGGACCATGAGCTCGATCGAGTCGGCGTCGACCCGGGTCAACGACATCGTCGGCGTCATCGACGGCATCGCTTTCCAGACCAACATCTTGGCCCTCAATGCCGCCGTCGAGGCCGCCCGTGCCGGCGAGCATGGGCGCGGCTTCGCGGTCGTGGCCGCCGAGGTGAGGGTGCTGGCGCAGCGTTCGGCAACGGCTGCCAAGGAGATCAAGGCGCTGATTGCCGAGTCGGGCGAGCGGGTGCGCGACGGGGCGCAGCTGGTGGCGAAAGCGGGCAGCACGATGACCGGCATCGTCCGCGGCATCAAGTCGGTCACCGAGGCGGTGGGCAGCATCACGTCGTCGAGCCGACAGCAGGCCGAGGGGATCGCGCAGGTCAACAGCGCCGTCGAGCAGATGGATCACAGCACGCAGCAGAACGCAGCGCTCGTCGAGCAATCGGCAGCGGCGGCGGCCAGCCTGCAGACCCAAGCCGATCACTTGGTGCGGGCGGTATCGGTGTTCAAGATCGCGTGACCGCACGCCGTTGAGCCGCCGCGGCGCTGACACTCGAGTGCAGCGTCCCGCGGCTTTCTTGCCCTGAGCCTCGCCCCTGCTCGTCGACGTCCGGCGCCAGCGGGCGCCGCCGCCGAGAACGCGTCCGACCTACTCGATCTTCGCGCCGCTACGCTGCACCACACCCTTGTATTTCGTCAGCTCCGCTTGCACGAAGGCGGCGAACTGCTGCGGTGTGGTCGGCGCCGGTTCGGCCATGAAGGTGGCGAAACGTGTCTTGACGTCGGACGTGTGTAGCGCTCGCACGAAGGCCTGGTTCAAGCGCGCCACGGTGTCCGGGGGTGTCTTGGCCGGCGCGAACAGGCCGAACCAGGTGTCGACCTCGAAGCCCGGCAGTCCCGACTCCGCCACTGTCGGCAGCTCGGGCATCGCGGGGGCGCGGCGCGCGGTGGTCACCGCCAGGGCCTTGAGCTTGCCGGCGCGGATGTTCGCGGCCGCCGCTGCCAGGTTGTCGAAGTTCAGATCGACCTGGCCGGACAGCAAGCCGAGCTGGGCCGGTGCCGCGCCCGCGTAGGCGATGTGCACGATGCTCACCTTGGCCTGGCCCTTGAACATCTCGCCGGCCAGGTGCCCGGCACTACCGTTGCCCCCCGAGCCGTAGTTCAGCTGGCCCGGATGGGCCTTGGCATAAGCGACCAGGTCTTGCAGCGAGGCGATGCCCAGCCGGCTGGCGGTCTGGGCGTTCATCACCAGCACGTTGGGCACCCGGGCCACCAGCGTGATGGGCGCGAAATCGCGGATCGGGTCGTAGGGGATGCGGGCGTACAGCCACGGATTGATGGCGTGGGTGGCCACCGCTCCCATCACCAGCGTGTGGCCGTCCGGGGGCGCCTTGGCAACCCAATCGGCGCCGAGGTTGCCGCCGGCGCCGGCCTTGTTCTCGACCACCACCGTCCCGAGCGTGTCGCGCACGCTTTCCGCGAGCAGCCGGGCGATCGCGTCGAGCGGGCCGCCCTGCGGGTAGGGCACGACCAGCTTGAGGGGCTGGGACTGCGCGCGCAGCGCGGTGGGGCCGCACAGGGCGGCGAGCCCGAAGGCCTGGGACTGCAGCCAGAGGCGTCGATTCATGGTGGCCTGCGCGCCGTCGTGGGAGCGTCGTCGGTCAGTGTTTGTCTGCTTCAGATGTGAACGAGTCGGCATAGAACTCGGCCTCCGGCAGGCCGCAGCGCGCGACGAAGTCACGCTGCGCCGACTCGACCATCACCGGCGCACCACAGGCGTAGACCTGGTGGCCGGAAAGATCGGGCAGGTCCTGCATCACGACCTGGTGCACAAATCCGGTGCGACCCTGCCAGTCGTCCTCCGGTTTCGGCTCCGACAGCACGGGAACGTAGCGCAGATGGGGCATCTCGGCCGCCGCCTGTTCGGCCCATTCGTGCAGATACAGGTCTTGCCGGCTGCGGCAGCCCCAGTACAGCACGGCCGGGCGCTGGATGCCCTTGAATTGCATGTGCTCGACGATGGCCTTGATCGGCGCGAAACCGGTGCCCGAGGCCAGCAGCACGATGGGCTTGTCGCTGTCCTCGCGCAGGAAGAAGCTGCCGAACGGCCCTTCCATGCGCAGGATCTCTTTTTCCTTCATCGCACCGAACACATGGTCGGTGAAACGGCCGCCCGGCATGTGCCGGATGTGCAATTCGATGCCGGGTTTCTCGGCCTGAGTGTGGGGCGCATTGGCCATCGAATAGCTGCGCCGGGCGCCGTCGCGCAAGATGAACTCGACGTATTGGCCCGCGTGGTACTTCAGCTGGTCGTTGGCCGGCAGCTGCAGCTTGAGCACGGCCACGTCGGGTGCCCGTTTCTCCAGCGAGCTGACGCGGCACGGCATTTTCTTGACCGGGAACTGGCCGGCGCCGACCACCTCGCGCGACTCGATCGTCAGGTCGGTCTGAGGCGTGGCACAGCAGGTGAGCGTGTAGCCCGCTTCTTCTTCCGCGGGCGACATCGCCTTCACCTGGTGGGCGCCATGGAGGACACGGCCGCCCAGCAGCCGGCTCTTGCAGGAGCCGCAGGCGCCGTCCTTGCAGCCGTAGGGCAGGCCGACGCCTTGGCGGATCGCAGCCGCGAGGACGGTCTCGTCGCGTTGCACCTCGAACGTGTGGCCGCTGGGCTGCACGGTCACTGTGAATGTCATGGGAAGACCTTATAAACTGTGCCGCCCGTGATTGTGCCCGCAGATGGGCCGCCCCTCGCCGCGTGGCGGTTCCGGCCCCGCCGGCAGCCCGCGCTCCTGCCGTCCCTTTCTTGCCCGATGCCCGCTGCCGCCCCTGCCTCTGCCCGCCTCGACCGTCCTCGTCTGCTGATCGTCGGCTGCGGCGACATCGGGCAGCGTGTGCTGAAACTGCTCGCACCGCGCTGGCGGGTTTTTGCACTGACGTCGCGTCCCGAGGCGGTTGCGGCGCTGCGCGATCTGGGCGCGGTGCCGATCGTCGGCGATCTCGACCGGCCGGCCACGCTGGGCCGGCTCGCAGGGCTGGCCGACGCGGTGTTGCACCTCGCGCCGCCGCCCGCCAGTGGCCTGACCGACAGCCGCACGGCACACCTGCTGCAGGCACTGGCGCGCAAGGCGCGCGTGCGCACGCTGGTCTACGGCAGCACCACCGGGGTCTACGGCGACGCCCAAGGGGCGCGCTTCGACGAGACCCGGCCGGTCCGGCCGGCATCCGACCGCGCGCACCGACGGGTCGACGCCGAATGCCGCGTGCGTTGGTTCGGCCGCAGCTTCGGCGTGCGCGTGTCCATCTTGCGCATCCCCGGCATCTACGCCCGCGACCGTGTCGGTGGCCACCCGCGCGAGCGGCTGGCCAGGGGCACGCCGGTGCTGCGCGCAGAGGACGACGTGTACACCAATCACATCCACGCGGACGACCTGGCGCGCGCCTGCGTGGCCGCGCTGTTTCGGGGCTTGCCGCAGCGGGTGCTGCACGCGAGCGACGACACTGAACTGAAGATGGGCGATTACTTCGACCTTGCGGCGGACCTGGCAGGGCTGCCACGACCGCGTCGGCTGGCGCGCGCCGATGCCGAGCGCGAACTGAGCGCGGCGTCGTTGTCCTTTTTGCGCGAATCTCGCCGGCTCGACAACCACCGGCTGAAGCGCGAACTGCGGTTGCGCCTGCGGTACCCCACGGTGCAAGAGGGCCTGTGACAGGCGTGTCACGACGGCGCGCCCGGGGCCGCGCCCTCAAATGCCCAATGCCCGGCGTAGCGTTTTCATCCGGTCGATGGTGCGGGCCTTGACGTTCTCGACCTGAGGCCCGCGCCCGACCTCGATCGTCACTTCGCGTTCGGCCGCACTGTTGTCCCACAGCTTCTTGTAGAAGGTTTCGAGGCTGTCGATCGGCAAACCGTCGAGCTTGAGGATCAGGTCGCCGGGGCGCAGGCCGGCCGCTTCGGCGGGGCTGTCTTCGCTGATGCGCACCACCCGCACCAGCCCTTGTTGTTCGATGCAGTTGACGCCCAGCCAGGCGCGCGTGCTGCGCGCCGACGCGCCGCGCTGCCGCAACTCCGGCAGCACCGGCTTGAGCAGGTCGATCGGGACGAACATGTTGCCCGGCTGCGCCAGCCCCGGTGGGCCGGCCTCCATCACGATCAGCGAGCCGATGCCCACCAGCTGGCCGTGCTGGTTGAACAGCGCGGCGCCGCTGTGGTCGGTGCGCGGCGGCACCGTGAAGAGGGCATCGTCGATGTGATATTCCCAGTAGCCCGAGAAGGGCCGGCGCGACACCACCTGGGCCAGGCTGAGGGTGCCTGCATCGCCGCCGCTCGCGACAACATACGGCTCGGTCTCGTCCACGCTGGCGGATGAGCCGAGCGGCGCGGCCTGCAGGTTCATCGGCACCACCGATTGCAGCAGGCCGAAGCCGGTGGCGATGTCGTAGGCGACCACGCGGGCGGGGAAGACCTTGCCGGTTTCGGTCTGCACGTCGACCCGCTCGGCTTCCATGATGAGATAGCCGATGGTCAACACCAGCCCGTCGGAGCCGATCACCACGCCGGAGCCTTCGCGCACCGGGCCCAAGGTCTCGCTGGAGCGCGCGTCGGGTGTCGCCACCGCTCGCACGCCCACCACGCTGGCGCTGGCCGCCCGCAGGCGGCGGGCCTGTTCGATCACCTCGGGGTCTTCGGCGGCACTGCGAGCCGCAGCTGCGGCGGCGTCGGCTTCCGTTTCATTCGCCGTTTCGGCTGGCAAGCCCTCCGGCATGTCGGCCTCTGCGTCTGCCGGAGCGGCTGCGCAGGCGAAGCTCGACAGCAGCAGGACGACGGGCAACACCAGTCGACGCAGGCCGGTGGCCACGGGCCTGCTGCGGCCGGGGCGCCTCGAGCGCCACTTTGCGACAAACGGCAGGAACAACTCACCCGACGTGATCATGGCGGCACCCCACTGCAGCAAGAGCGGATGCGACAGCATCGCTCTTTCGTCATCCCCCGGGCATGCACAGGGGATTGGGGTGCCGAGGGGCGCCGCGCGGGGCCGTCAGAAGCGGCGGCGGCCCTTGAACGGCGGTTGGCCGCGCCAGTAGCGGATCATCAGGAAGCCGCCCAACATGCCGCCCAGGTGGGCGAAGTGCGCAATACCCGACATCGTGCCGGTCACGCCGAGGAACAGCTCGAGCGCGCCGTACACGGCGACGAAGACCTTGGCCTTCATCGGAATGGGCGGGAACAAGGGCATGATGGTCCGGTTCGGAAACGTCATGCCGTAGGCCAGCAACAGGCCGAACAAGCCGCCCGAGGCGCCGACCAGCGGGTTGGCCATGCCGGTGAGCAGCGAGAAGACCAGCTGCACGGCCGCCGCCGTCAGCACGCTCGCCGTGTAGAACTGGAGGAAACGACGCTCGCCCCACAGCCGCTCGAGCTCGCTGCCAAACATCCAGAGCCCGAGCATGTTGAAGAACAGATGCGTCACGCTGCCGTGCAGGAAGGCATAGCTGACCACCTGCCACGGCATGAACAGGCCGTGGCCGGGCGGCCAGAGCGCGAACAGCCGGGTCAACCAGGGGCCGCTGATGGCGTCGATGCAGAAAACCGCGACGTTGATCAGCAGCAGCGCTTGGACGATGGGAGGCAAGGGGGGCATTGTGTCTGCCGTACGAGGCGAATGGCGGAGCCCCGCATGATAGCCGCGGGGGTATGGGCTGCCGCCCCGCGGGCTTATCGTCGCCTGGCCCGCGGCGGGCCATGGCAGCATTGGCGCTTCCACACACCTGTGAAGGAAATCGCGCATGTTGGACGTGATCCTGCGTCACTGCACCTTGCCCGATGGGCGCCGTGACCACGACATCGGCATCGAGGCCGGACGCATCAGCGTGGTGCAGCCGGCCTTGCAAGCCAGCGCCGGGCAGGAAATCGACGCCGCCGGCCAACTCGTCTGTCCGCCGTTCGTCGACGCCCACTTCCACATGGATTCGACGCTCAGCTACGGGCTGCCGCGGGTCAACCGCACCGGGACCTTGCTCGAGGGCATCGGGCTGTGGGGCGAGCTGAAGCCGCTGCTGACGCAGGAGGCGCTGGTGGAGCGCGCGCTGGCCTATTGCGACTGGGCGGTCGCCAAGGGCCTGCTCGCGATCCGCTCGCACGTCGACGTCTGCGACCCGCGCTTGCTGGCGGTGGAGGCCTTGCTGCATGTGCGCGAGCGTGTGCGGCCCTATCTCGATCTGCAACTGGTGGCGTTTCCGCAGGACGGTGTGCTGAGGACCCCGGGCGCGCTCGACCAGCTGACCCGCGCGCTCGACCTTGGCGTCGACGTGGTCGGCGGCATCCCGCATTTCGAGCGCACGATGGCCGACGGCGCCGAATCGGTGCGCCTGTTGTGCGAACTGGCGGCCGAGCGCGGGTTGCGGGTCGACATGCATTGCGACGAATCGGACGATCCCTGGTCGCGCCACATTGAAACGTTGGCGTTCCACAGCCAGCGACTGGGCCTGCAGGGCCGGGTGGCGGGTTCGCACCTGACGTCGATGCATTCGATGGACAACTACTACGTGTCCAAGCTGCTGCCGCTGATCCGCGAGGCCGGCGTGGCGGCGATCGCCAACCCGCTCATCAACATCACGCTGCAGGGCCGCCACGACAGCTACCCCAAGCGCCGCGGCATGACACGCGTGCCCGAACTGCTGGCGGCGGGTGTCGAGGTCGCCTTCGGCCACGACTGCGTGCTGGACCCGTGGTACGGCATGGGCAGCGCCGACATGCTGGAGGTGGCGCACATGGGGTTGCACGTCGCGCAGATGACCTCGCAGGAGGCCATGCGGCAGTGTTTCGAGGCGGTGACGGCCGCGCCGGCGCGCATTTTGGGGCTGGAGGGCTACGGGCTGGCGCCGGGGTGCCGCGCCGATTTGGTGCTGCTGCAGGCGCGTGACCCGATCGAGGCGATCCGGCTGAGGGCGACGCGGCTGACGGTGATGCGCGCGGGGCGGGTGGTGGCGACCACGCCGGCGGCCGTCGCGTCGCTGCACTTGCCTGGCCGGCCGCAGCAGGTGAGCTTTCAGCACTGACGCCCTGTGGGCCGGGACACCAGACTAGATGACGGCAAGCAGCGGGCCGGGCGCTCTCTCTAGGGGTGTCAGCGCTTCCTGTTGCCAATGCGCCACCCGACCCACGCGAGAAGCGGGCAGAGGACCGTCACGGAAACAAGAAGTCCGATCACTGCCGCGTTGTCCAACTGTTCCGCGGCAGTGGCGTAGGGGGCGTATAGGAATACGGCAGCACCTGCAAGCCACCAGGCCGCACCTATGCCGAGAAGCACGCCGACGAATGCAAGCACATGGGCCATGCGTTTCAAGCGACCTCCCAGAACCAGATGCGCCCTTTGGTGTATTGGCTGCCGAAGCTGGTGTAGATGCTAATGACCGATTGGAAAGCCGTCAGGCGCCAGCCGTTCCAAAGGTCGATATGGTCGCCGGTCTGCGGCGCGCCATAGAAGTCCTTGCAGAAGAACACGCCCTTGCGCCCATCGATCTTGTCGAAGGCTTCGGCGCCGTTGTAGCGCTCGACGCGCTTCATCCCCGGCACGATGACCCTCGTCAGCGCGTTTGCCATCTCCTCGGCTGCCAGCGCATGACCTTAGGCCTTGTCGTGGTGCCAGCAGTGACGCAGACCCCAGGACTTAATGCTGATGCCTGACTTCGTGAATGCCACGCCCATCCTGATGGCGCACTGGTTTTCGAAGCTCGGCTTGCCATCGACCTCGCACGGCTTGCCCGTGCCGGGGTGGTTGTCCCACAGCCGGTGAAAGATGCTCATGTGTTCCTCCCTGCGCCCTTCGTTGGGGCTGGCGCCACTCTAGGGGAGGCGGGGCCTGGCGGCGTTTCAAATTGCAGCGACGCCTCGACCGCCCGCGCCAAGTACTCACCGTGGCGGGACAGCGATCGAAAAACGGGTTGATGCGGAAACTGGCGCGGAAGAGGCGTAGAAACTGCTGCGGAAACCGCTAGTGCCCGCGACCGCTTGAATTGGTGCCCAGAGCCGGACTCGAACCGGCACGCCATCGCTGGCGAGGGATTTTGAGTCCCTTGCGTCTACCTATTTCGCCACCTGGGCAGGCGGTGACGCAGCGTGCGCTGCGTCGGTCTTGAACCACCCCGGGCGATGCCGCGGTGATGTAGCCGGCGATTATGTCACAGCGCCGCGGGCCTGACGCAAGCCTGAGACAATGTGGGCAGGAGAACGCTCATGCCCCAGTACAAAACCATCGAAGACACCATCGGCCGCACCCCGTTGATCCAGCTGCAGCGCCTGCCCGGCGTGGAGCAGGCGCGGCGCGGCAACGTCATCCTGGGCAAGCTCGAAGGCAACAACCCGGCGGGCTCGGTGAAAGACCGGGCCGCGATCAGCATGATCCGGCGTGCCGAGGAGCGCGGCGACATCCGCCCGGGCGACACGCTGATCGAGGCGACCTCGGGCAACACCGGCATCGCGCTGGCAATGGCAGCGGCCGTTCGGGGCTACCGGATGCTGCTGATCATGCCGGAGGACCTCAGCATCGAGCGGGCCCAGACGATGAAGGCCTTCGGCGCCGAGTTGATGCTGACGCCCAAGGCCGGTGGCATGGAGTACGCGCGTGACCTGGCCGAGCAGATGCAGCGCGACGGCAAGGGGCGGGTGCTCGACCAGTTCGCCAATGCCGACAACCCGCGCATCCACTACGAGACCACCGGCCCGGAGATCTGGGACGAGACGCAGGGCCGCATCACCCATTTCATCAGTGCGATGGGCACCACCGGCACCATCACCGGCGTGTCGCGTTTCCTGAAGGAGCAGAACCCGGAGGTGCGCATCATCGGTGCGCAACCGAGCGAAGGTTCGCGCATCCCCGGCATCCGCAAGTGGCCGCAGGAGTACCTGCCCAAGATCTACGAGCCGAGCCGGGTCGACGAGTTGGTGTACGTGTCGCAGGCCGACGCCGAGGACATGGCGCGCCGGCTGGCCTGCGAGGAAGGCGTGTTTGCCGGCATCTCCGCAGCCGGCGCTTGCTGGGCCGCGCTGCAGGTGGCGCAGCGGGTCGAGAACGCGACGATCGTGTTTGTCGTTTGCGACCGCGGCGACCGTTATCTCTCGACCGGCGTGTTCCCGGCCTGAGGCGCCGCGCGCACGCGCCACAGCACGTGGCCCGAGGCGCGGTACTTGAGTTCGAACGGCGTCAGGGCCGGCCCCTCGGGGGGCACCGGCTCGACCTCGGCCTGCCAGCCGGCCCGCCGCAACGCCCACGCAAACTCCTCGGCGTACAGCGCCCAGTTGCTGCGCAGTTCCAGCGCTCCACCGAGCGCCAGCAGGTCGGGCAGGCGCGGGTGGCCGTGCCAGCGTCGCTGCAAATGCTCGGCCTTGGGCCAGGGGTTGGGGTAGAGCAGGTAGTGCCGCGCCAGCCGCAGGCCGTGCGCCGCCATCAGGGCCCACAGGTCGGTCGCGTCGGCCCGCAGCAGCAGGAGGTTGCGGGGCGCTGCCGTCGCGTCGAGTTTGCGCTGGCCGCGCGCCAGCCGTTGCGCCGACTGGTCGACGCCGATCACCAGCGCTTCCGGGTGGCGCGCGGCGAGTGCAGCGCTGCTCTCACCGGTGCCGCAGGCGCTGTCCAGCACCAGCGGCGAGCGGCCGTCCCAGTGCCTGCACAGCTGCTCGAAGGCGGCATGGTTGTAGGGCGCGACAGGTCGCTGAAAGCGCGTGTTCAGGTGGCGGTCGACCACCTGCGCGAGCCGTGGGTGAGGCCCGGCCTGGTTGCTGCTGACCTGCCGCGAGGAGGCGGTGCGCGTAGGCGACAGGGACGCTTCGGGGGCTCGGGTAGGATCCACCGCTGATCGAGTGAGGGGATGCGTGTCCATGAACGACTTCAGATTCTGCCCACGTTGCGCTACCGAGTTGCACAGCGTGCACGACGGCGAGCGGGACCGCCTGCGCTGCCCGGCCTGCCACTACACCCACTGGAACAACCCGACGCCGGTGCTGGCCGCCATCATCGAGCTGTCGGACCGCGAAGGCCGCTTGCTGCTGGCGCGCAACGCGGCCTGGCCGGGGCGCATGTTCGCGCTGGTCACCGGCTTCATGGAGGCTGGCGAGACGCCCGAGGAAGGCATCAAGCGTGAAATCGCCGAGGAGACTTCATTGCAGGTCTCGGCGTTGCACTTGGAGGGCGTTTGCGATTTTCAGCAGATGAACCAGGTCATCATCGCCTACCACGCGGTCTGCCACGGCGAGATCGTGCTGTCGCCCGAACTGGCCGAATACAAGCTGCTGGCACCGCAGGATGTCAAATGCTGGCGCGCCGGCACTGGCGAAATCCTGGCGCAGTGGCTGCGGCGTCGCGGCCATGAGCCGCAGTACGTCGAACTGCCGCGGCGTTGACGGGCGTGAGCGCAGGGTTGCCGGCGACTTTGTTTTTTGAATCGATTCCCGCTGTGCCAGGCCGACCGCGCCCCTTGCTGAGGCAAAGAACGCGGGGAACCGTGCGGATGGATGCCATCCCCGCAGCGATCGGGCGCCGTCCGGCTGAAGGGGAGGCCTCCTGCGGTGTGCGCTGCCACTAAAATCAGCGTCCCTGAAGGAATTGCCATGGACGCTCACAAAGAACTCGACACCCGCGGGCTCAACTGCCCTCTGCCCATCCTCAAGGCGAAGAAGGCACTGGCCGAGATGCACAGCGGAGAACTGCTGAAGGTGGTGGCAACGGACCCGGGTTCGCTGCGCGACTTCCAGGCCTTCGCCAAGCAGACAGGCAACGAACTGGTCGAGCAGCAAACGCTCGACAAAGAGTTCGTGCACGTGCTGCGGCGCCGCTGACGTACGCAAGGGGAGAAAAAGCCCGGGAGCCGATGAAGCCGGCGGCCGACGCGTGATGCGCCGCAGGGTCCCGGCCCGGTCGTCGTGACCAGCGCACCTGGATAGCGCTTACCCCGCCGGGCAGCGGGGCGCAGGCCCCGGTTTCGGCCGGGGCCTTTGCATTTTCAGAGTTCGAGACCCTGCAGATACTCGCGGAAGCCCGCGCCAAGCTGCGGGTGGGCGAGTGCCAGTTCGACCGACGCTTGCAGGAAACCTTCCTTGCTGCCGCAGTCGTAGCGCACGCCGTCATAACGATAGGCAAACACCTTTTCGCGACGCAGCAGGCCGGCGATGCCGTCGGTGAGCTGGATTTCACCGCCGACGCCCTTGGGCTGGCGGCGGATCTCATCGAAGATGCCCGACGTGAGGATGTAGCGACCGGCCACGCCCAGGCGCGACGGCGCGGCTTCGGGGGCCGGCTTTTCGACGATCTGCTGAATGTCCATCAGACGGTCGTTGACGGGGGTGCCGTCGACGATGCCGTAGCGACGCGTCTGTTCGGGCGGCACTTCCTGGACGGCGATGATGGTGGCTTTCCAGTCGGCGAACTGGTCGACCATCTGCCTCATGATCGGCGGTTTGCCGACCATCAGGTCGTCCGCGAGCAGCACGGCGAACGGATGGCCGTTGACCAGGCGCTCGGCGCACAGCACCGCGTGGCCCAGGCCCAGCATCTTGGGTTGCCGCACGAACACGCATTCCATGTCGTCGGGTTTGATCGACTGCACGATGTTCAGCAACTCGCGCTTGCCGGCGGCTTCGAGTTCGGTTTCGAGCTCGTAGGCCATGTCGAAGTGGTCTTCGATCGGGCGCTTGGTGCGGCCGGTGACGAAGATCATTTCCCGGATGCCGGCGGAATACGCTTCTTCGACGGCGTATTGAATCAGCGGTTTATCGACCACCGGCAGCATTTCTTTGGGCTGCGCTTTGGTGGCGGGCAAAAAGCGGGTGCCGAGGCCGGCGACCGGAAAGACTGCTTTGGTGACGTGCATGTGGGTTTTCCTCCTGATATTCGAGTGGCAGACCATACTGCAAGCTTCACGCCAGCCGGGAGATCTGTTCACGCACTCTTTCGAGAGTAACAGTGAAATCGGACAGCCGGACTTTTTCCTGTTCCACCACGTTAGCGGGAGCGCGGGCGATAAAACTTTCGTTACTAAGTTTCGCTTGCGCCTTCGCGATTTCGCCTTCGAGACGCTTGATTTCCTTGCCGAGGCGCTCGCGCTCCGCGGCCACATCGATCTCAACGTGCAACGCCAGCCGCGTCGCACCTTGCACCGCCACCGGTGCCTGGCGCGTTGCGTCGGCAAAGGCCGCTTCGTCGTCGAAGCGTTTCACTTCACTGACTTTCGCCAGCGCCTTCAACAACGGCGCCGCCTGGGTCACGAAGTCGGCGTCGCCGATGGTGTAGAGGGGCACGCGTTCGGCCGGCGACAGACCCATTTCGCTGCGCAGGTTGCGGCACGCGCCGACCACCGCTTTCAGCTGCTCGATCCAGGCGTCGGCCTGGGCGTCGATGCGCTCCAACTGGGCGCGGGGGTAGGGCGCGAGCACGATGGACGCGTCCGAGTCGGGCGCCTTGCGGCCGGCCACCGGCGCGACCTTCTGCCACAGCTCTTCGGTAATGAAGGGCGTGATGGGGTGCAGCAGCCGCAGCACGGTTTCCAACACCCGGATTAGGGTGCGGCGCGTGGCCCGTTGCTGCCCGGCGTCGCCGTTGGCGATCTGCGCCTTGGCGATTTCCAGGTACCAGTCGCAGTACTGGTCCCAGACGAACTGGTAGAGGGCGTTGGCGACGTTGTCGAGCCGGTAGTCGGCGTAACCTTGTTCCACCGCGTGCTCGACCCGCTGCAACTCGCCGGTGATCCAGCGGTCGGCCGCCGAGAAATCGAGATAACCGCCGGGGCCGCAGGCGTCGGCGCCGTGTTCGGCCAACCCGTTGTCCTGGCCTTCGCAGTTCATCAGCACGAAACGGGTGGCGTTCCAGAGCTTGTTGCAGAAATTGCGGTAGCCCTCGCAGCGCTTGGCGTCGAAGTTGATGTTGCGGCCGAGGCTCGCGAGGGCGGCGAACGTGAAGCGCAGGGCGTCGGCACCGTAGCCGGGAATGCCGTCAGGGAATTCCTTTTTCGTCGCCTCGCGTACCTTGGGCGCGGTGTCGGGGCGGCGCAGCCCGGTGGCGCGTTTTTCGAGCAAGGGCGCCAGCTCGATGCCATCGATCAGGTCGACCGGGTCGAGCACGTTGCCTTCCGACTTGCTCATCTTCTTGCCCTGCGCGTCGCGCACCAGGCCGTGGATGTAGACGTGGCGGAACGGCACGCGGCCAGTGAAGTGCACCGTCATCATGATCATCCGGGCGACCCAGAAGAAGATGATGTCGAAGCCGGTGACGAGCACGCTGGAGGGCAGGAACAAATCGAGTTCCTTGGTCTCGTTGGGCCAGCCGAGCGACGAGAACGGCACCAGGGCCGACGAGTACCAGGTGTCGAGCACGTCTTCGTCGCGCCGAAGTTCACCCTCGTAGCCCGCCGCCTTCGCTTTTGCGCGGGCCTCGTCCTCGTTGCGGGCGACGAACAGCTCGCCGCCACTGCCGTACCAGGCGGGGATCTGGTGGCCCCACCAGAGCTGGCGCGAGATGCACCAGTCCTGGATGTTGTTCATCCACTGGTTGTAAGTGTTGACCCACTGCTCGGGCACAAAACGCACGCGGCCGTCCTGCACCACCTCGACGGCTTTTTCGGCGATCGACTTGCCGCTCGCGTCGGGCTTGCTCATCGCGACGAACCACTGGTCGGTCAGCATCGGCTCGATGATCTGGCCGGTGCGCTCGCAGCGCGGCACCATCAGCTTGTGCTTCTTGACCTCGACCAGGAAACCCTGCGCTTCCAGGTCGGCCACCACCTTCTTGCGCGCCTCGAAACGGTCGAGGCCGCGGTAGGCGGGCGGGGCGTTGTCGTTGATCTTGGCGTCGAGCGTCAGCACGCCGATGACGGGCAGGGCATGCCGCTGCCCGACAGCGTAGTCGTTGTAATCGTGCGCCGGCGTGACCTTCACGACGCCGGTGCCGAACGCGCGGTCGACATAAGCGTCGGCAATCACCGGGATGGTGCGGTCGCACAGGGGCAGCGTGACCTGGTGGCCCACCAGCGCCTGGTAACGCTCGTCTTCGGGGTGCACCATCAGCGCGACGTCGCCGAGCATGGTCTCGGGGCGTGTCGTGGCCACGGTCAGCTCACCGGAGCCGTCGGCCAGCGGGTAGCGGATGTGCCACAGCGAGCCGTCTTCTTCCTCGCTGACGACTTCCAGGTCGGACACCGCCGACTTCAGCACCGGGTCCCAGTTGACCAGCCGCTTGCCGCGGTAGATCAGGCCTTCTTCGTACAGCCGGACAAAGGTTTCGGTCACGACCTTGGACAGCTTGTCGTCCATCGTGAAGTACTCGTGCTCCCAGGACACCGAGTCGCCCATGCGGCGCATCTGCTGCGTGATGGTGGAGCCCGATTGCTGCTTCCAGTCCCAGACCTTGCGGACGAAGTTCTCACGCCCGAGGTCGTGGCGCGACTGGCCGGCCGCCTGCAACTGGCGTTCGACGACGATCTGGGTCGCGATGCCGGCGTGGTCGGTGCCCGGCACCCACAGCGTGTTGTAGCCGCGCATGCGGTGGTAGCGCGTCAACGAGTCCATGATGGTCTGGTTGAACGCATGGCCCATGTGCAGCGTGCCGGTCACGTTGGGCGGCGGCAGCTGGACGCAGAACGACGGCTTGGTTTCGTCCAGCGTCGGGGCGTAGAGGCCGCGGCGTTCCCATTCGGGGCCCCACTTGGCTTCGATGGCTTTCGGTTCGAATGACTTGGGCGTGTCGGACATGGTGCCGGTCGGTGCTGCGTAACGTCTGTCGGGAATCTGTCGGGCGTCGGTCTGGAAACGGCAGCGGCGCCCCACAGGCGCCGCCGAGCTTCGGGATTCCCCTGATTCTACGGGCTAGCCGCTGCCGGCCGTCCCCCGCGGCCGGGTGCCGCTGTCACATCAACAGGTGTTCCCCGGCGTTGTCGCCGCCCAGGATCACGTAGTTCACCTTGCGGATGTCCGCCAGGTACCGCCCGCCGGCGTAGCTGATCGAACTCTGCAGGTCCTCCTGCATTTCGCGCAGCGTGCCCGCCAGGGGGCCCTTGACCGGCTCCAGGATGCGCTTGCCCTCGACGTGCTTGTATTCGCCCTTGTTGAAGTCGGACGCGCTGCCGTAATACTCCTTGTAGAGCTTGCCGTCGACCTCGACGGTGCGCCCCGGCGATTCTTCGTGGCCGGCGAACAGCGAGCCGATCATCACCAGCGTCGCGCCGAAGCGCACGCTCTTGGCGATGTCGCCGTGTTCGCGGATGCCGCCGTCCGCGATGATGGGCTTGGTCGCCACCCGCGCGCACCACTTCAGCGCCGACAGCTGCCAGCCGCCGGTGCCGAAGCCCGTCTTCAGCCGCGTGATGCACACCTTGCCCGGGCCGATGCCGACCTTGGTCGCGTCCGCGCCCCAGTTTTCCAGGTCGATCACCGCCTCGGGCGTGCCGACGTTGCCGGCGATCACGAAGGCCTGCGGCAGCTTGTGCTTGATGTGGCCGATCATCCGTTGCACCGAGTCGGCATGGCCGTGGGCGATGTCGATCGTGATGTAGTCGGCGCCCACTCCTTCTGCCGCCAATCGGTCGATGACGTCGTGGTCGGCCGCCTTGACACCCGAGCTGATCGAGACATACAAGCCCAGCTCGCGCATACGCTTGGCGTAGGCCACGTTGTCCAGATCGAAGCGGTGCATCACATAGAAATAGCCGTTGGCGGCCAGGGTCTCGGTGATGCGCTCGTCCACCACCGTCTTCATGTTGGCCGGCACCACGGGCAGCTTGAACCGCCGGCCGCCGAACTCGACGCTGGTGTCGCATTCGGCACGGCTTTCCACGCGGCATTTGCGCGGCAGCAGCAGAACGTTGTCGTAGTCGAAGATTTCCATCAGAGATCGCTCCAGTAGCAGATAGGACGCCGCGTTGATGCAGTGCGGCGTCGAGGCTGCGAGCGCTTGACTTGGAGAACCGGCTGCGCGGCGCGCCGCGCCCCCGGCGGGGCGGGCGGTGGCACAGGCTCCAGCAGGGGAGGGTGCCGCGCAAACAAAAAACCGGACGCCAAAATTTGGGCCCGGTGGTTGATTCTACTCATCGCGGCCCGGTGTGCCGGGAAGGGGCATCGCCCGCCTCCCTAGAATCGCGACATGAGTCTCGATTTCGCCCCCGCTGCGCCCACGTCGTTGTTGAACAACCTGAACCCGGAGCAGCTCGCCGCCGTCACCTTGCCAAGCCGACCGGCGTTGATCCTGGCCGGGGCCGGTTCGGGCAAGACCCGGGTGCTGACCACCCGCATCGCCTGGTTGATCCAGACCGGTCAGGTGTCGCCGGCCGGCGTGATGGCCGTCACCTTCACCAACAAGGCGGCCAAGGAGATGCTGACGCGGCTGGGTGCGATGCTGCCGATTCCTGTGCGCGGCATGTGGATCGGCACCTTCCACGGGCTGTGCAACCGCTTCCTGCGCGCCCACTGGAAGCTCGCCAATCTGCCGCAGAGCTTCCAGATCCTCGACTCGCAAGACCAGTTGTCGGCGGTACGCCGCGTCATCAAGGCGATGAACCTCGACGAAGAGCGTTTTGTGCCCAAGCAGGTGACCTGGTTCATCGCCGGCAGCAAGGAAGAAGGGCTGCGGCCGCGTGACGTGCAAGTGCGCGACGAGCAGAGCCGCACCTTGGCAGCGATCTACCAGGCCTACGAAGACCAGTGCCAGCGTGAAGGGGTGGTCGATTTCGCCGAACTGATGTTGCGCACCTACGAGTTGATGCGCGACCAGCCGGCGCTGCGCGAGCACTACCAGCGGCGCTTCCGGCATGTCCTGGTCGACGAGTTCCAGGACACCAACCGGCTGCAGTACGCCTGGCTGAAGGCTTTCGCCGGGCCCGAGACGAGCGTGTTTGCGGTGGGCGACGACGACCAGAGCATTTACGCCTTCCGCGGCGCCCAGGTCGGCAACATGAGCGACTTCGAGCGCGAGTTCCACGTCGAGCAGGTCATCAAGCTGGAGCGCAACTACCGCAGCTTCGGCAACATCCTCGACTCGGCCAACGCGCTGATCTCGCACAACACGCGGCGCCTGGGCAAGAACCTGCGGACCGAGGCGGGGCCGGGCGAGCCGGTGCGGGTCTATGAATCGACCAGCGACTACGCCGAGGCGCAGTGGCTGCTCGAAGAGGCGCAGCAGCTGCACCGCGACGGCACGCCGCGATCGGAGATCGCCATCCTGTACCGTTCCAACGCCCAGTCCCGCGTGCTGGAAAGTGCGCTGTTCAACGCCGGCATCCCCTACCGGGTCTATGGCGGTCTGCGCTTTTTCGAACGCGCCGAAATCAAGCACGCGCTGGCCTATCTGCGGCTGCTGGAGAACCCGAACGACGACACCAGCTACTTGCGGGTCGTGAACTTCCCCACCCGAGGCATCGGCGCCCGCACGCTCGAGCAGCTGCAGGACGCCGCCCGGGCGACCGGCCGCAGCCTGTACCAGAGCGTTGGGGCGGTCACCGGCAAGGGCGGCGCCAACCTGGCAGCCTTCAATACGCTGGTCGACGCGATGCGCGACAACACGCGCGGCCTGACGCTGCGCGAGATCATCGAGCACGTGGTGCAGGCCAGCGGGCTGGCCGATTTCTACCGCAACGAGAAAGAAGGCCGCGAGCGGCTGGAGAACCTCGACGAACTGGTCAACGCGGCCGAGGCTTTCGTGACCCAGGAGGGCTTCGGCAAGGACGCGGTGGCCTTGCCGGTCGACGAGCACGCCGGCGCCGTGGTGGTCTCGCCCGGCACCATCGCCGAGGGGGACCCCCCGGCCGTGGCGCGCACCGAACAAGCGCCCGACGCCGAGACCGGCGAGATCATGTCGCCGCTGGCCGCCTTCCTGACCCATGCGGCCCTGGAAGCCGGCGACAACCAGGCCCAGGCCGGGCAGGACGCGATCCAGCTGATGACGGTGCATGCGGCCAAGGGCCTGGAGTTCGACTGCGTTTTCATCACCGGGCTGGAAGAGGGCCTGTTCCCGCACGAAAACTCGCTGTCGGACTACGACGGGCTGGAGGAGGAGCGCCGCCTGATGTATGTGGCCATCACGCGCGCGCGGCGCCGGCTGTACCTGAGCCACAGCCAGACGCGCATGCTGCACGGCCAGACGCGCTACAACATCAAGAGCCGTTTTCTCGAAGAACTGCCCGAGGCCGCGCTGAAGTGGATCACGCCCAAGGCGCAGGCCTTCGGCTCGGGCTACGCGCGCGATTACCGCGCAGCCTGGAGCAGCGGCTCGGGGCGGGGCTCCGCCGCCGGCGCGGGCGAGAAGACATTGGCGCCCAAGGTCGCGACGTCCGAGGGTGTCGCGCTGCGCACCGGCCAGTCGGTGTTCCACACCAAGTTCGGCGAGGGCGTGATCGTCACGCTCGAAGGCAGCGGTGCCGACGCCCGGGCGCAAATCAACTTCGGGCGCCACGGCATGAAGTGGCTGGCGCTGAGCGTGGCCAAGCTGACGCCGGTCGATTGAGGCACCGGCCCGACGCGGGCGCGCGGCAGCATCAGGAAACAACTTAAGCCCGACACCGGGCTCAAGCCCTTACGGCGGCGGCCGATATAGGGGAGCGAGACGTCTTGTCGCGGCGCATGCCGCGGCAGGCATTTGTTTCCCCTACCGGACCCGCCGCCGTGAATCGCTTTACCCTCCGTCAGAAATTCAAGTTCGGCCTGATCGCCGTTGTGGTCGTCTCGCTGCTGGTGCTGATCGGCACCCGGCTGCTGGGCAAGGCTGCCTTGTTTCACTATATGGAGCGGGACCACGTCGCGACTGTGCTGAACCTGAAGCAGGCCATGGACCGCGTCTCCGAAGGCGCCCGGACCGCCGACAAGGTGACGCGCGACGAGTTGGTGCGCGACATCGTGAAGGCGCGCGACATCGCGGGGAACGTCGACATCGAGCTGTTCGCCATCGAGCGCGGCGCCATCTCCATGATCGGGTTCGGTGGTGTCATCGACCTGCCGCGCAAGGACATCGTCGAACTGAACCGCATGCGCGACATCATCGCGAGCGAACCCGGCAGCGGCGTGACGCCGGAGCTGGTGGCCAAGCTGAAGCCCGACATGGACCAGGTGCTCGACAACACCAACCGCTTCGGCCCGCTGGTGGCCGAAGTCGTGAATTTCATCAAGGTCTCGGTGATGTTCATCAATCTGCTGGGCATCGCCGTGCTGGCGACCAGCTTCTGGTTGATCCGCCAGGCGACGCTCGGGCCCTTGCAGACCGCGCTGGCCGCCGCCCACCGGATTGCCCAGGGTGACCTGAGCGGCACGCTGTCGTCGACGGCGCAGGACGAGGTCGGCAAGCTGATCGCGGCGCTCGAGGACATGCAGAGCAACCTGGTGCGTGTGGTCGGCGATGTCCGCCAACGTTCGCACACGGTGGCGCAGAGCATGGGCCAGATGGCCAGCGGCAGCAGCGAGCTGGCCTCGCGCACCGAGCGCCAGGCCGCCGCCCTGCAGCAGACCGCCGCCACGATGGAGGAGATCACCGCCACCGTGAAGCAGAGCGCGCAGAGCGTGAACGAAGCCAACCGGCTGGCGCGCGACGCCTCCACGCTGGCGGCCGAAGGCGGCCAGGCCGTGGTGCAGGCGGTGCAGAGCATGGACGCGATCAAGGCCGCGTCGAAGAAGATCGCCGAGATCACGACCATGATCAACGGCATCTCGTTCCAGACCAACATCCTCGCGTTGAACGCCGCCGTCGAATCGGCCCGTGCCGGTGAACACGGCCGCGGCTTCGCGGTCGTGGCGGCCGAGGTGCGCACGCTGGCCCAGCGCAGCGCGACGGCCGCCAAGGAGATCGAGGCGCTGATCCGCGACTCGGTCGACAAGGTCGAGGCCGGCTCGGCGCAGGTCGGCCAGGCGGGCCAGACCATCGATCAGGTGGTCGCGGCGGTCGGCAAGGTCGGCGGCCTGATCGGCGACCTTGCGCATGCTTTTGCCGAGCAAGAGAGCGGCATCGCGCAGATCGACCAGGCCATCGTCGAACTCGACCAGGTCACGCAGCAGAACGCGGCGATGGTGCAGCGGGCGGCGGCGAGTGCCACGTCGGTGCGCGCCGAGTCCGAAGCGCTGGTGCAGTCGGTCTCGGTGTTCAAGCTGGCGCATTGACGCGAGCCGCCGGACGGTCTTCCGTCGCGGGACTGGCCAAAACGTGCGGGAGCTGCCTATGCTGGCAGCTCCCGTCGCCATTTGGAGCCTTCGATGCCCGAGGTCCAGATTCACCCCGCCACGCCCGAACGACGCGCGGACCTCGCCGCGGTGTTCGAAGACTGCGGCGACGCGCGTCGCTGCTGGTGTGCCTTTTTTGCCCGCTCCCGCCAGGCCTTCGAGCAGGGGCTGGATGGGGGCAACAAGGTCTGGTTTCTGTCCCGGCTCGACTCCGCGTCGCGGCCGCCACCAGGTGTGCTGGCGTATGTGGATGCGCAGCCCGCAGGCTGGTGCGCCATCGCGCCACGTGACGACTATCCGCGGCTGGCGCGCTCGCGCACGCTGGCGCCCCTGGACGACACGCCCGTGTGGAGCATCACCTGTTTCGTGGTGGCCAAGCGGTTTCGCCGCGGCGGGCTGATGTCGGCGCTGATCGAAGGCGCCGTTGGGCTGGCGCGGGACCACGGCGCGCAGTGGGTCGAAGCTTATCCGGTGGACCCGCAGCGCAAGATGGGGTCGTCCGAGCTCTACCACGGCGTGCTGTCGGCGTTTCTCTCCGCCGGCTTCGAGGAACGGGAGCGTCGCTCGCCATCGCGACCCATCGTGCGGCGCCGGGTCGGAGCTTGAAGACCGGGGCTGCCGGCAGGGGTGAGACGAGACGGCTTTGAGCCGATCGGCTCACCAGAAAAGGGACGGTGCAGCGGCCGGCGTTGCACCGGCTGCGTGGGATCGAGGGGGGCGCACGGGCCCGCCCCTCAGTCACCGACTCACTTCAGCAGCTTGCCGTCGCGGCCGATCACGGTGATATCGACAAAGCGCGAGCCGATCCGGTTGTTGGGCCCGAAGCCGATCTTGAAACCGCCGACGTCGTAGTCGCGCACGGCTTCCAGCGCGGCCAACACCTTTTCACGGGTGGGTTCGGGGCCGGCGCGGCGCAGCGCTTCCACCAGCACCTTCGCGGCGACGAACGACTCCATGCTCGCGTAAGAGATCACCTTGCCCGGCGCGTACTGCTGCATCAGGCCCTGGAACTCGCGCACCACTGGGGTGGCCGGCGTATACGGGAAGGGCATCACTTGTGCGATGCCGACGCCACGCACGATCTCTTCGCCGGCGTTCTTCAGCAGTTCCTTGAAGTTCACCACCGAGATGCTGTAGAGCTGGGCGCGGCTGCCGGCAGCGCGCAGCTGCTTGATGAAGGCCGACGAGGCCTTGTTCACCGACACCATGATGATGGCCTCGGGGCTGGCCGGCTCGATGGCCTTGATCGCGGCGCCCACCTCTTCCGGCTTGGTACGGTCATAGCTGCCGGTCGCCACTGCCTTCAACCCCAGCTTGGCCAGCGCGGACTCGGCACCGGCCAGGCCGCTCTTGCCGAACGCATCGTCCTGGTACATCACGGCGAACTTGCGGATGCCGATCGTGTGCAGGTGCTCGACCATCTTCGCGGTCTCGTCCGTGTAGCTGGCACGGATGTGGAAGATGTTCGGATTCATCGGCTCGCGCAGGTCGAGCGAGCCGGTGTAGGGCGCCAGGAGTGCGATGCCGGCATCGCTCAGCACCTTGTTCTTGACCAGCGACAGCACGTTGGCGGTGCCGACGAAGCCGAACAGCGCCACCGGGTTGTCCTGCGCGATCATCTCTTTCGTCAGCGCCAGCGTCTGGTCGGGCTTGTAGCCGTCGTCCTTCACCACGACGCGGATCTTGCGGCCGTTGACGCCGCCCTTGGCGTTCACATGCGCGAAGTACGCATGAGCGCCGGCGACGTATTCGTCGCCGGTCCCGGCGATCACACCGGTCAGCGGCGCCACCTGCCCGATGACGATGTCAGCCGCCGCCCAGACCGGCGCTGCGATGGTCGCCAGCAGAGACGACATTGCGCAGGCCACGATGCGGCCCTTGAACCCAAAACCCAAACCCATACACCTCTCCTACAACCGCCCGGCGGGGTGCCGGCGCGGAGGACTGATCTGACCCGTGTCGTGATGTACGACGTGGTAACTTGTTGTTCAGTCCAGTGTAAGAGGGGAAGGGGTGGGCGACCTCGGTAGCAGTCCCCGGTTCGTGTCGCCCGAGCGACGCGGCGACACGGAAATCCGGGGCGACCGAGAACCTGTTCACGCCGGCTGAAGTCGCCCTTCGCGGCTCAGCTCGCTGTAACGCTGCAGGTGGGCATCGGTGTCTCCGAGGCTCAGCTCGATGGCCATCAGGCGCTTGAACTGGTGGCTTACCACCAATTCGTCGGTCACGCCCATGCCTCCGTGCAGCTGCACCGCCTGCTGCGACACGAAGCGGCAAGCGCGCCCGATCACCACCTTGGCGGCCGACAGCGCCTTGGCGCGTTCGGCGGCATCGTCGTGCCGGCAGCGCACCGCGGCATAGATGCTCATCGACTTGGCCTGCTCATAGTGCATCAGCAGGTCGGCGGCGCGATGCTGCAAAGCCTGGAAGCGGCCGATGGGCTGGCCGAACTGCTTGCGCGTCTGCAGGTATTCGATGGTGGCGTCGACCACGGCCTTGATCACACCGACGGCCTCGGCGCACAAGGCGGCCAGGCCGATGTCGAGCGCGCGCTGGATCGCCGGCCAGGCCCCGCCCTCGGCACCGAGACGGCCCGACGCGGCCACGTACGTGCCATTGAGCTGCACGTCGGCGGCGCGTTGGCCGTCCACGGTGCGGTACTCGCGCAGCACCACCGAGGGCGTGTCGCGTGGCACCAGGAACAGCGACACGCCGTCGGCCTGATCGGCCTCGCCGTGGGTGCGTGCCGACACCAGCAGCACGTCGGCCGCGCCGGCGTGCAACACCACCGACTTGTGCCCGTTCAGCACATAGCCGTCGCCGGTGCGGTGGGCCCGCGTGTCGACGTGCAGGTCGATGCCGCGCGCCGGTGCTTCGTCATGTGCCAGCACGGCCACGCGCTCGCCGCTGGCCAGGGCCGGCAGCCAGGCGGCCTGCTGCGCGTCGTCGCCGGTGCTGCGCAGCAGCTCGGTGGCGATCACGGCGCTGGCCAAAAAGGGTTCGAGCGCCAGGCCTTGCCCGAGCGCCTGCATCACCACCAGGGTCTCGACGGCGCCGGCGTCCAGGCCGCCGTGTGCCTCGGGCACATGCAGGGCCAACAGGCCCATGTCGGCCAGCTGGCCCCACACCTCGCGGCTCCAGCCGGAGGCCGAGTTCATCACGGCACGGCGCTGTTCCAGGCCGTATTCCTTGGCGACAAAACGTCGCACGGTGTCGTCGAGCAGCTGCTGCTCTTCGGTCAGGTTGAAATTCATGTCGGGCCCACTCTCACAGTCCCAGCATCTGCTGGGAGATGATGTTCTTCTGGATCTCGTTGGAGCCGCCGTAGATCGACAGCTTGCGCATGTTCAGGTAGTTGGCCGCCAGGCTGGCCGCATGGGCCGGGCCCACCGGGTCTTGCTGGTAGCCGGCTTCCAGCGCTTCGCGGCGGTAGGGCAGGGCATAGGGGCCCACGGCCTGCACCAGCAGCTCGGTGATGGCCTGCTGGATCTCGGTGCCCTTGATCTTCAGGATCGAGGCCTCGGGGCCCGGCGCGCGTTTCTCGGCTTCGGCTGACAGCACGCGCAGATTGGTCAGCTCCAGGGCCGTCAGGTCGATCTCGACCTCGGCCAGCTTGGCGGCGAACAGCGGGTCGTCGATCAGCGGGCGGCCGCGCTTGCGCTCGATCGTCGCAATGCGCTTGAGCCGCGCCAGTTCGCGCTTGGCGATGCCGATGCCGGCGATGTTGGTGCGCTCGTGCCCGAGCAGGAACTTCGCATAGGTCCAGCCCTGGTTCTCTTCACCCACCAGGTTCTCGACCGGCACCTCGACGTTCTCGAACCAGACTTCGTTGACCTCGTGGGCACCGTCCATCGTGATGATGGGCCGCACCGTGATGCCCGGCGTCCTCATGTCGATCAACAGGAAGGAGATGCCGCGCTGCGGTTTCACGTCGAGGTCGGTGCGCACCAGGCAGAAGATCCAGTCGGCATGCTGGCCGAGCGTGTTCCAAGTCTTCTGGCCGTTGACGATGTAGCGGTCGCCGATGCGCTCGGCGCGGGTGCGCAGCGAGGCCAGGTCGGAGCCCGCGCCCGGCTCCGAATAACCCTGGCACCACCATTCTTCGGCTGCCAGGATCTTCGGCAGGTACCGCTGTTGCTGCGTCGCGTTGCCGAAGGCCATGATGACCGGCGCGACCATCTTCAGCCCGAAGGGGATCAACCGGGGCGCTCCACCTGCGGCGCATTCCTCTTCGAAGATGTACTGGCGCACCGGGTCCCAGCCCGTGCCGCCGAAGCGCTCGGGCCAGCTCGGGCCGCCCCAGCCTTGGTCGTGCAGCGTGCGCTGCCACGTCACATGGTCTTGCTTGGTGAGGTGCAGGCCGTTGAGCACCTTGTGGCGGATCGGCGCGGGCAGCTGGTCGCGCACGAAGGCGCGAACTTCTTCGCGGAAGGCCTGCTCATCGGCCGTGAAGTCGAGATTCATGGGGAATGGATGAAAACGGTGTTGCTCAAACTCGCTCGATGACCATCGCCAGGCCTTGGCCGACGCCGATGCACAGGCTGACCACGGCATAGCGGCCCTGGCGGCGCTGCAGCTCGCGCGCGGTGCTGAGAGCCAGGCGGGCGCCCGATGCGCCGAGCGGATGGCCCACCGCAATGGCGCCGCCGTTGGGATTGACGCGTGTATCGTCGAAGGGCACTTCGAGCAGGTGCAAGCAACCCAGCACCTGGCTCGCGAAGGCTTCGTTGATCTCGATGATGTCCATGTCGCCCAGGGTCAGCTGCGCTCGTTGCAGTGCCTTCTGGATCGCCGGCACCGGGCCGACGCCCATGATGCGAGGCTCGACACCGGCGGCGGCGGCGCTCAGGATGCGCACCATCGGCTTGCGGCCGGCCTTCTCGCCGGCCGCCAGGCTGCCGACCAGCAGCGCTGCGGCACCGTCGTTGATGCCCGAGGCATTGCCGGCCGTGACGACACCGCCTTCGAACAGGGGCTTGAGCTTGGCCAGCGTCTCGTAGGTCGATTCGGGACGCGGATGCTCGTCTTCGCTGACCGCGATCGGCGGCGTCTTGCGGCCGGTCGGCACCTCGATGGTGTGGATCTCGCCGGCGAAGAAGCCGTCGGCACGGGCGCGTTCGAACTTGGCTTGCGATGCCGCGGCGAAGCGGTCGGCCTGCTCACGTGTGATGCCGAACTGCTTGGCCACGTTGTCGCCGGTCTCGGGCATCGTGTCGCCGCCGTATTTCGCGGTGACCTTCGGGTTGGGGAAGCGGGCGCCGATGGTGGTGTCGAACACCTTGAAGTCGCGGCTGTAGGCGCTTTCGCTCTTGCCCACGACGAAGGGCGCGCGGCTCATGCTTTCGACGCCACCGGCCAGGTAGAGGTCGCCGTCACCGCAGGTGATCGCGCGTGCGGCGTCGATCACCGCCGCCAGCCCGCTGGCGCAGAGGCGGTTGACGGTCTGCCCCGGCACGCTGACCGGGAAACCGGCGGCCAGCAGGGCGTTGCGGGCGATGTTGCGCGAGTCTTCACCCGCTTGCGTGGTGTTGCCGAGGATGACGTCCTCGATCTGCTCGGCCTGCCAGGGGGAGCGGGCCACCAGGGCGCGCATCACCTCGGCCACCAGGTCATCGGGCCGCACCGCGGCCAGGGCACCGCCGTGGCGCCCGAAAGGCGAACGCAGGCCGTCGTAGAGATAGGCATTCAACATCGTCGTCATTCCTCGTCGGTGAGCAGGGACACGCCGAGCTGGGCGCGGCGCTTGAGCCAGCCGCTGGCGCGGTAGCGGGGATCGCCGGTGCTGGCGAGCAGTTCGTCGAGCAGGCTCAACACGGTGGCGGGGCCGAGGCGGTCGCCCCAGGCGAGCGGGCCGAACGGATAGCCGAGGCCCAGCGTGACGGCGCGGTCGATGTCGGCCGGCGCGGCAATCCGTTGCTGGGCAATCTCGCAAGCGATGTTGATGATGGTCGCCAGCACCCGCGGCGCGACACCGCCGGCGCTGTCGCGCACCACCGACACCGGCACGCCATCGGCGCCGAACAGCCCGCGGGCCTGCGCTCGCGTCTCGGGCGAGGTGACCGGGGTGGTCATCACGACGCGGCGGCGGCTGTGGTCGAACAACCAGTCGACCGCGACAGTGCGGCGCGGGTCCAGGCCTTCGGCGGTGGCGCAGGTGGTCGTGTCGTGCCCGAGCGGTGTGACGATGCACAGGCTGTCGGGCGCGGGGCGCGCGGCCTCGTCGAGCGTGCCGCCCAGCTGGGCGACCAGCGCGGCAAGGCGTTCACGCGCCTCGGGGCGGCGGGCACTGATCCACACGCGAGACGGCCGTTCGGCCGGGGCCGGGGCCTCGTCGAAACGCTGCTGCTGCCCGCCGTCGTAGCGGTAAAAGCCACGCCCCACCTTGCGACCTACCACGCCGGCATTGAGCATCTGGCGCGTCAGCGGCTGCGGACGGAAGCGGGGCTCTTCGTAGTACTGGTGGTAGATCGACTCCATCACCGGGTGCGAGACGTCGAGCGCGGTCAGGTCCATCAACTCGAACGGGCCCAAACGAAAGCCCGCTGTGTCGCGCAGGATGCGGTCGAGCTGGTGGAACTCGGCCACGCCCTCGGCGAGCAAGCGCAGCGCTTCGGTGCCGTAGCCGCGACCTGCGTGGTTGACGATGAAGCCCGGTGTGTCTTTCGCCCGCACCGCGGTGTGGCCGCAACGTCGGCCCAGGCCGAGCAGGAAGTCCGACACGGGCGGCGCCGTCAGCAAGCCGTCGATGACCTCGACGATCTTCATCAACGGCACCGGGTTGAAGAAGTGGAAACCGGCCACGCGCTGCGGCCGCTTCAAGCCGGCGGCAATGGCCGTGACCGACAGCGACGACGTGTTGGTCGCCAGCACGCAATGTGGCCCGACCACGGCTTCCAGGTCGGCGAACAGCGCGCGCTTGATGCCCAGGTCTTCGACGATGGCTTCGACCACCACGTCGCAGCCGGCCAGGTCGCCAAGGCCCGAGGCCACCTGCAGGCGGGCGACGGCCGCCTGGGCCGCATCGGCACCCAGCTTGCCCTTTTCGACCAGGCGGTCCAGCGTCGTGCCGAGTTCGCGCACCGCCTCCTGGGCGGCATTCGGTTTGGCGTCGTGCAGGGTGACGTGGAGGCCGGCGAGCGCGGCGATCTGCGCGATGCCGCGGCCCATGACACCACTGCCGACAACGGCCAGGCGCAGGCCCGCCGCGTCGACCGCGGGGAGGGATAGATCGAGGTCAGTGTTCTGCATTGCGGAATTACGTTCCGTTTTGATTCAGCGCGAGCCGGATCATGAAAGAAGTCGGCCCGGCGGTCAACAGCAAGGACCCTAGCCTCCTGCGACGGCCCGTCCGGAGCATCAGGGATTTCACTTACTGTTCTGCGTGTGGGAACCCAGTTCCGTTTTTCAGGTTGACGCTGACCGTTCTGCATGCCAGCATCAGCGTGCTCGGCGCGCGCCGCCACCCTCTGCACAACCCTCGCTCTCCCGGTCATGGAAGTTCCGTCTCCTGCCTCTGCCTCCGCCTCCACTGGTTCCTCGTCCTGCCCGCCGGCGCCCGTCGACCTGCCCACCCGGCTGCACCGTGTCATCGACCGCTGGGTGACCGGCACGCCCGACGCCCCGGCGATCGAAGACGACACCACCCAGCTCAGTTACCGGCAGCTGGCGCAAGCCGTGGAGCAGACCCGAGAACGCTTGCAGGCGGCGGGCCTGCGCGCCGGCGACCGCTTGCTCGTGGTGGGCGAGAACTCCGTCGCCTCGGCGGTGTTGGCGCTTGCCAGCAGTGCGCTCGATGTGTGGTTCTCGCTGGTCAACGCCCGCCTGTCGGTGCGCGAGATCGAGAACTTCATGTCGCACTCCGGGGCCCGCCGGGTCGTCTTCCTCGGACGTGTGTCGCCTGATGCGGGGGCACACGCCGAGCGGCTCGCAGCCACGCCGGAACAATGGCCGGGCGTCGGTCCGCTGTCGCTGTCGGCCCTCAACGAAGCGGCAAAACCCGAGCCCGTGTACGGCGCGGCGACCGAGCAGGTGGCCACGCTGATCTACACCTCGGGAACCTCGGGCAGCCCGAAGGGGGTCATGCTGACCCACGCCAACCTGGTGTTCATCGCCGAAAACGCCCGCCGCGCCCGCGAACTGGTGTCGAGTGACCGGGTCTACGGCGTGCTGCCGCTGTCGCATGTGTACGGGCTCACCGCGGTGCTGCTCGCGACCTTGCATGCCGGCGGCTGTCTGGTGCTGGTGCCGCGCTTCAACCCCGAGCACATGGCGCGCGCCTTCGCCGAGGGCGGCATCACGGTCGCGCATGGTGTGCCGGCGATGTACGCCAAGCTGCTCGAATGGGGGCGCCGGCCGGGCAACAGCCTGCGGGCGCCGGCCTTGCGCATCGCGCAGTCGGGCGGCGCGCCGCTCGACCAGACGCTGAAGGACGAATTCGAACGCTGCTTCGGCATCGTGCTGCAAAACGGCTATGGCATGACCGAGGCGTCACCGTCGATCGCGCAAACACGGTTGAACGCGCCGCGGCGCGATTGCTCGGTCGGCCCCCCCATCCCCGGCATCGAGGTGCGCATCGTCGATCTGCGCACCCGCGAGCCGCTGCCCGAGGGGCAGGCCGGCGAGCTGTGGGTGCGCGGCCCGAACGTGATGAAGGGCTACTACGGCAACGCCGAACTGACGCGCGAGACCATCGACGCCGAAGGCTGGCTCAACACCGGCGACCTGGCACGGATCGAGTCCGACGGTGCCTTGCAGGTGGTGGGCCGCTCGAAGGAACTCATCATCCGCTCGGGCTTCAACGTCTACCCGGTCGAAGTCGAACAGGTGCTGTGCGCTCATCCGGACGTGGTGCAGGCCGCCGTGGTGGGGCGCACGGTGCCGGGCAACGAGGAAGTGGTGGCGTTCGTCGAGCCCGTCCCGGGCCGCACGCTCGACACCGGCGTGCTCGACGCCTGGTTGCGCGAGCGGTTGTCGCCCTACAAGGTGCCGTCGCAGATCGTCGTGATGCCGCAACTGCCGGCATCGGCCACCGGCAAGGTGTTCAAGAACCAGCTGCGCGAGATGGCGGCGGTGCCAGCACAACAAGCGAGAGGGGAATGAGATGCACAGCTCTTTGATCGGACGTGACAGCGCCGCACCGGACCCGCTGGGCCCCGGCCGGGAAGACGACTCCGCCATCGGGTCGCCCGAGACTGGCGATGATGAAATGGCCGGCGCGCCCCCCAAGGGCAAGGTCAAGGAAGACCGCCACTTCGTTACCGCGCTCGCACGCGGGCTGGAGGTGCTGAGCTGCTTCCGCTCCAGTGACAAGATGCTGGGCAACCAGGAGCTGGCGCGGCGCTGCGGCCTGCCCAAGTCGACCGTCTCGCGCCTGACCTACACGCTGACCAAGCTCGGCTTCCTCGATTACGTTGAAGAGTCGGGGCGCTACCGGCTCGGCAGCGCCACCTTGTCGCTCGGCAGCGCGATGCTAGCGCGTATGGATGTGCGTCAGATCGCCCGACCCCTGATGCAGGACCTGGCCGATTTCTCGCAGGCGATGGTGTCGCTCGGCTCGCGCGACCGCCTCAGCATGATCTACGTCGAGAACTGTCGCAGCCAGTCAGCGTTGACGCTCAGCCTCGACGTCGGGTCGCGCATTCCGCTTGCGACCACCGCGATGGGTCGAGCGTACCTGGCGATGTGTTCGGAGGCGGAACGCAACGACCTGATGGACCGCATCCGCGAACTGGACGAACTGGCCTGGCCGCGCATACACGAAGGCATCGAGGCGGCGATCGCGCAGTATCGGGAGCTGGGGGTGTGCTGTTCGTTCGGCGACTGGCAGAAGGACGTCAATGCGATCGCCGTCGCCTTCCGCCCGGACGGGGGCCGCAGCCTGATGGCCATCAACTGTGGCGGCCCGGCGTTCAACCTGAGCCGTGATTTCCTGCTGGAGGAAGTGCGGCCGCGCCTGGTAGCACTGGGGGCGCGGCTCGAGCGTTCGGTGACGCGCTGAGCGCGAGCGCAGCGGCGGTGCGGAGCGCCGCCGCCAGCCTCAATCGTCTTCGTCGTCCGAGACGGCCGCTTCGACCACCGCGCCGGTGACCTTGACGCCGGTGCTGACGACCGCGCCCGTCACCGAGATGGCCGCGCCGGCCGCGGCTCCGGCGACGCTGACCACCGCGCAACCGCCGAGTGCGGTGGCGAGCAAGGCCGCACCGCACAGGCCGGCGAGGCGGCGCAGCAGCAGAGGGGAAGGGGCAGGGCGCATGAGGGCTCCATCAGGAATCTGAAGACTGCGCGATTATCGACGGCAGGGGGCCGGCACGCCGGCGGGCTTGCATCCGGGGTACAACAAAGTCACGCGGATGTAACCCCCCAGGCGATCGGGACGTTCAGCGCCCGGTCACAAGGCCGCGCCGTAGCTCAACCCCACCATACGCGAGCTGGCGTCACTGCCGAGCCGGTCGGCGCCGAACTGGAGCTGCAAGCCCTTCCATGCCAACGAGGCGACCGCACGGCGTTCGTGGAAGCGCCAACCGAGGCCGGTTTCGAGGGCACCGAAGTTTTGCCGCCAGGAAACACCGGGCAGCAGACCGAAGCCCGGCAAAGTGTCGACCGAGACGCCCAATGCGCCGTGGGGCGTCGCCTGCCAGCGTCCCTTCAGCGCCCACCGCACCGGCCACCGCTCGGTGCGGCGCGTCTGGCTGTTCTGGCCCTGGATCAGCGGGCGGTAGATGACGAAGCCGTCGGCATCGCGCCCCTCGGTCGAGGTCGAGAGCACCATCTCCTGCTTGGGGATGCCATTCCAGCGCAGCCACCCGGCGTCGCGCGCGCTGAGGGCGACGGTGAACGGCTGGGCCTGCCAGACCAGCTCGGCGCCGAACAGCAAGCCGGCCCCGCGCGACGCGAAGTCCTGTTGGAACGGAAACTCGAGGCCGTCGTAGGTCTCGGTCGATCGGACGTCGACCTCGTAGCGGTCGGCCTGTGCATCGAACTGCACCTGGCCTTGGATGCTGCGGTCGCGCCAACGTGCGATCGTCAAAGCCTGCGCCGAGACACTGGCCTGCCAGCGCTCGCCCAGCACCATGCTGCGGCGCACTTCAAGCCCCCCGCCGGTGAAGCCGCGCAGCCGCGCGTCGACCTGCCATTGCCGGTCGCTTTCGGAGGGATCGGTGGTGGCATGGCGCACCAGTTCGATGGCGTCACGGTTGACGACCAGCGTCGCCGTGCTGCGGGCGAGCAGGCTCCAGGTCCATGGACCTCTCGCATGGCTCATGCGCACCTCGTCGTCGATGTAGGCGAGGTTGCGTCCCGAGCGCGCGTGCAGGTGCTCGATCGCTTCGTCGTCGAGTTGCTTGAGCGTCAGGAAATCGCTGTGCCGGTCGGTCCGCAGCTGCAATTGCCACGGCGCGGCCGGCGGGGGCGCGGTCTGGGCCACGGCCGATCCGAGCGCGCCGAGCAGGGCGGCGAGGGCTCCGAGGCGGTGGAGCGGCGCGTAGGGCCGGGAGTCGACAGGCTTCATGGGGGGAAGACAAGGAAAAGAGGGGTCCGACACGCGGACCCCTCGGGTGAGGCCGCCCCGAATGCGGCGGCCTGACGTCGAGAGCCGATCAGAGGCCCATGTCGACCGAGACGAAGCTGCCGTCGGCAAAGGTCATCAGACCCTTGTCGACGTCCAGCGTGCCCACCGTGGTGGTGCCGCCGAGCAGCAGCGTCGCCGTGGTGGCCTCGCCCTGGACCTTCATCGACAGGTTGGACGTCGCTTCGCTCAGCGTAAAGGTCTCGACGCCGTTGCTGTCACGGCTGGCCGAGGCGCTGACGACGAGTCGCGGGGTGCCGTTGACCAGGCTGCGGTACTGCAGCGACACCGACGACACTTCGTCCTCGTAGCTCTTCAGCGAGGTGCCGATGGTCAGCTCCAACAGCGGACGGCCGGGGGCGGTGGCCTTGCCGACAAAGCTCAGGTCAGCCTTGTAGTAGTTGTCGGGCGAGCTCGGCAGGTCGCGACGATAGGTGTCGAAGCCGATCACCGAGGCGGTCAGCTTGCCCGTCAGGAACTCGCTGATGGTGCCGCCCTCAACCGTGCGCAGCGAGCCGCTCAACACGGCCTTGGTCGGCGTGTGCATCGTCAGCGACTTGTCCCACTGCGAACCGCTCAGTGCGAAGCTGCCTTCGAAATCGGCGCCCGGGATCGTCCAACGCAGGTGCACGCTGCCTTCCGACAGTTCCCCACCGGCGGTGTCGACGGCGTTCGGGTGCTCCGGGTGGACGATGTTGCCGAAGCTGTCACGCGACACCTGGATCTCGGTCAGCGAGGCGGATTTCACCTCCAGCGTCGCCAGCGTCGTGTTGGCGGCGTCCTTTGCCACCACTGAGCCGGTCACGGTGCTGGTCGCGCCTTGGCGGGTGCCGTTCAGGGTCCAGTCGTGGTACTCGTTGACGAGCTCGATGTCACCCGACTTGAACGCACCGGCCAGTTGTCCGGCGATCTGGAAGCCGTTGATGCTGCCCTGTTCGTCCGTCTGGACCGACACGGTGCCGGTGTAGAAGTTCGGCTGCAGCGACACGTTGGCGGTACCAGTGCGCTGACGTGCGCGGGTGGCGTACTCGTAGCTGCCGGCGGTCGCGGTGGGCTTGATCGTGAAGCCGTGGCGCCACGTGGTGAAGGCACCGGGGTTGGGCGTGTTGGCCGCGACGTAGTAGGTTGCGCTGCAGCCGACGAAGTTGGCGTTGGCGATCGCCGTCGCCTGGGTCGTGGCGGCTTCGTCCTGATACAGCGTGCACGCGACGCTGTTGAACTGCTCGAAGGCCCACGTGTCACCTGCCAGCAGGTTGGCCCCGCCGGTCACGGTGGTCAGCGTGGTGCGGCCGGCCTTGTAGTCGTTGTACAGGTCGACGCCCAGCAGCAGCGCGCTGGAGTCTTTCATCAGCATCTCGACGGGGGCCTGGACGCCCTTCATCGCCTGCTCGAACTTGCTGGCTTCACCGCGCACGGCGCCGGGCTTGGCGCCGGTGCCGAACACGGAAATCCAGTCGCTGCGGACGTCGGTGAACATCAGCTTGGCCGCCGCGATGGCGGTCGGCACCGGCTTGTCTTCAGGGGTGGTCCCCACCGGCGCGGGCTTGCAGGCGTCGCCGACGCAATCGAGGTTCGCCACGATGCTGGTGAGCGCCGCGCCGTTGACGTTGCCGCGCAGGGCCGGGTCGCTGAGCACCGTGTTGACGGCCGTCGACAAGGCGGACGAGACGCCAGCGTCGAGCTTCAGCGAGCTGCTAGAGGCTGACTCGGCCATCTTGTCGACCACGCAAGCGACCTTCGCGCCGGCCGTACCGGCGTCGCAGCCGAGGGCGCCGTTGTTGGCCAGCTGGGAGACAGCGGTCAGCAGCAGGGCCAGCTTCTGCTGGTTCACGTCCGCGGCGGCGTCGGTCGTGCTGGTGACGGCGACGCCGGTCGGGTCGAAGCCGAGCAGTTGGGTCACCGTGGAGACGGCTTGCGCCACGTTGGCCTCGGTCAGGCCGCCGCTGGAGCGCTCGGCCGCCGAAACGGCCAGCTCACTGAACGGCGTCACGCTGGCGCTGGTGGTCACATTGCCACCCGTCGCCGGCACGAACAGCGCACGCAGTTCGAAGCCGACCGGCAGCGTCTGGGTGGTGCCCGACACTTCGTCGAGGTGGGTCGTGCTGCCGTCGGCCTTGGCCGACACCTTGATCACATAGGGCTGCGAGGCCTGCGCGCTGAAGCGCAGCGTGTAGTTGCCTTGGGCATCGGTGACCGTCGAGGCCAGCGCGCCGGCGTCGATCGTGCCGTCGGCCTTGACCGCATGAGCGGTGACCACGGCATTCGCCATGCGCCCCTTGGCGGCGGTGCCGCTCATCGAGACGTTGGCTGCGCCTTCGTTCGGCGCGGAGTTCTTGCTCCCTCCACCACTGCCGCCACAGGCGGCGAGGAGACCTGCACTCAGCATGGCGGCCCACAGGGCATGTCGCTGCATTTCTTGTCCTTCTCTATTCAGAGTTGTCCGACCGTCGCCCGAAAGGGGCAACTCGCCCATGTTAAGAAATGTTTGCGGTGCTTTGAGATGTGTCCGGGTGCGCCTGATCGATACATCGGGCGGCTGTGTCGTAGGTCACGGTTCGGGCCCGGCGGGGCGGGGGCGCCGTGTTTTCAACAACACAAGGCAGGCCGGCCGCCGGCATGCCGCGGCGGCGGGAAGATGGGGACAGGGCGCGTGCGGCGATGGGTCGCCGTCAGGGTGCGGCCATGTCGGGAAGTTCGACCTCGAAGCAGTCGACGAACGTGAAATACAGCGAGATGTAGAACACCGTCGTGAACATCAAGCCAGCGGGGAAGGCCGCCAGCGGAATCAACTGCGGCATCGACAGCAGCGAGAACACCAGGGCCGACAGCACGCCGAACAGCGCCACCACACCCGCCCAGGTGAGGGCGTAGACGATGAAGGCGCCCTTGTTGCGCCAACACGCGACCGCGCTGAAGAAGACGGCCTTGCCAGCGCTGACACCGCTCCAGTGGATCAGTGCCGGCGCATGCCAGAACACCAGGCTCACCGGCGCGCCGAGCAACAGGTGCAACAACAGGCTGCGCTGGAACCGCGGGTCGTCCATCACGGCGCCACCCGCCTGCCCGGCCTGCATCGCATCTTGCAGCGACGGCGCGTTGCCATCGGCCCAGTCGGCCAGCGTCATCGCCAACAGTCCGGCGACGGCATAACCGAGGCCCATCTGCAGCAGCGCCTTCACGCGGGCCCGGTCGGTGCGGAACGGTGCGACGAAAACGGTGGGCATCGGAAATCGCTCGGCCCGTGCCTCGTGGGTCGCGATCATGAAGCCCAGGGTCACCGCGGGCAGCAGCGTCAACATCACGATGCCCCCGACCATCGGCACCACCTTCAGCATGGAGGCGCCGAACAGGAACACGAACAGCAGGGCGGTGAAGGCCAGCGGCTGGCGGAAGAACACGCGGAACGCCTGTTGCACCCACAGCGTGCCCCGGCGGGCGCGCACGAGACGGAGTTTCATGGTCAGGCGTCGGGCACGTAGTGCCAGGGGTTGGTGATGCGTTCGCGCAGGATGCGCTCGAAATGCGTCGGATCGTGAGGCTTGAGCACCTGGGCCTCGCGCGGCAGGTGCAAGTCCCACAGCCGCGAAATCCAGAAGCGCAGCGCACCGGCGCGCATCAGGGCCGGCAGCAGGCGCGATTCGTGGTGCGTGATCTCACGCTCGCGGTTGTACGCCGCCATGAAGGCAGACGCACGTTCTTCGACGAGACGGCCGGTGTCGAGGTCGACACACCAGTCGTTCAGGCACACCGCAATGTCGAACAACCAGGTGTCGACGCCGGCGAAGTAGAAATCGAAGAAGCCGGTCAGGCGGTCGCCGTCGAACATGACGTTGTCGCGGAACAGGTCGGCATGGATCGGCCCGCGCGGTAGCGTGGCGTATACGGGCGACGCGGCCAGGCCCTGCTGGAAGGCGAGCTCGTCCTCGATCAACTGACGCTGCCCGGCGTCGAGGTGGGGCAGCACCGCCGGCACCGTTTCGCACCACCAGGACAGGCCGCGCAGATTGGGCTGGCTGCGCGGATAGTCGCGTGCCGCCAGGTGCAGGCGGGCGAGCATCGCGCCGACCTGCTCGCAGTGCAGGGCGCTGGGGGCGAGCTGGTGGCTGCCGGTCAATTTGTCGACCACCGCGGTCGGCTTGCCTTCCACGCTGTGCAAGATCTCGCCGGCCGCGTCGGCCTGCGGCTCGGGCACCGGGATGCCGCGCTGCGCCAGGTGCTTCATCAGGTAAAGGTAAAACGGCAGTTGTTCGAAGGTCAGGCGTTCGAACAGCGTCAACACATACTCGCCGCGTTCGGTGGTGATGAAATAGTTGGTGTTTTCGATGCCGGAGCTGATTTCCTTCAGCTCGGTGACGGCGCCGAGGTTCAGGCGGGCGGCGAGCGCGGCGGCGGCGTCGAGGGAAACGGGCGTGAAGACGGCCATGACGGGTCGGCGTGCCGTGCACGCGAGCTAAGACTACAGAAGAAGAAAAAACAGATCCGGAACGCGGAGGTCAAAACGACAGCAGGTGCCAGACGCGCTGGCCGGCCGCGCCACGCGTACCGTCGCCGGACAGATCGCGGCTGCCGTCGGCCGGCAGCACTTCGTAGGCGGCGCCGCCTTTCTTGGGCTGCACCTTGATGCTTTGGTTTTGGCCGCGAACGCGCAACTCGTCGATGCGGGCGTTGTCGTCTTCAATGCGGGTGCGCTGCACCGCCGGCTCACCGCCCGCCGGCGCGGCCGTGGTCTGGGCCGAGGCGGGGGACGTCACGACGGCGGCGAGCAGGACGGCGAGGGGGGCCAGGCGGCAGGCGGTGGGTTTCATGCGGCCGATTTTATGGCCGGCGAGGGCTTGCGGGAAAATGCCGCGATGAGCGAGAACACCCTGCTGCTGGTCGACGGCTCCAGCTACCTTTACCGGGCCTTCCATGCGATGCCCGATCTGCGCAATGCCCAGGACGAGCCCACCGGGGCGATCTACGGGATGATCAACATGTTGCGGCGGCTGCGCGAGCAGTTCCCGGCGCGCCACGCGGCCTGCGTCTTCGACGCCAAGGGCGACACCTTTCGCAACCAGTGGTATGCGGAGTACAAGGCTCACCGCCCGCCGATGCCCGACGCGCTCGCGGCGCAGATCGAGCCCATCCATGCGGTGGTCAAGCTGCTGGGGTGGCCGGTGCTCGAAGTGCCCGGGGTGGAGGCCGACGACGTCATCGGCACCCTGGCCGCAGAGGCTTGCCGCCACGGGCGCCGCGTCATCATCTCGACCGGCGACAAAGACATGGCCCAGCTCGTCAACGAGAACGTCACGCTGATCAACACGATGAGCAACGAGACGCTCGACGTGGCCGGTGTGAGCGCCAAGTTCGGCGTGCCGCCGGAGCGTATCGTCGATTACCTCACGCTCGTCGGCGACACCGTCGACAACGTGCCGGGTGTCGAGAAGGTGGGGCCGAAAACAGCCGCCAAATGGATCCTCGAGCATGGTTCGCTCGACGGCGTGATGGCCGCGGCCGACAAGATCAAGGGGGTGGCCGGCGACAACCTGCGCAAGGCGCTCGAATGGTTGCCGCAGGGCCGGCGCCTGGTCACGGTGGTGACCGACTGCGACCTCACCGGGCATGTCACCGACTGGCCGGAGTTCGAGGCGCTGGCCTTGCGCGAGGTCGACCGCGAGGGACTGCTCGCCTTTTTCACGCGCTACGGCTTCAAGACCTGGCGCAAGGAGCTGGAAGATCAGCTGGGCCGGAGTGCCGCGGTGGGCAACCAGGCGCCCCTGCCGCCGGGCCAGACCGGCGATCTGTTCGGCGTCACGGCGGCCCCGCCGGCGCGCGCGGTGCGCGACAAGCGCTACGAGACCGTGCTCGACATCGAGACGCTGCAGGCCTGGATCGAGCGGCTGCAGGCGGCGCCCCTGGCCGCGCTCGACACCGAAACCGACTCGCTGGACCCGATGCGCGCGCGCCTGATCGGCATCTCGTTCAGCGTGACGCCGGGCGAGGCCGCCTATGTGCCGGTGGGCCACAGTTATGCCGACGCGCCGGCGCAACTGCCGCTCGAGGAGGTGTTGCAACGGTTGCGGCCCTGGCTCGAGGACGCCAGCCGGCCGAAGCTGGGCCAGCACGTGAAGTACGACCTGCACGTGTTCGCCAACCACGGCGTCGAGGTGCGCGGTTACCGGCACGACACGATGCTCGAAAGCTATGTGCTGGAGGCGCACAAGCCGCACAGCCTGGAAAGCCTGGGCGAGCGTCACCTCGACCGCAAGGGCCTGTCCTACGAGGACGTCTGCGGCAAGGGTGCGAGCCAGATTCCGTTTGCCCAGGTGGAAGTGGCCAGGGCCACCGAATACTCGTGCGAGGACAGCGAAATGGCGCTGCACGTGCACGAAACCCTGTGGCCCCGGCTGGAGGCCGAGGCCGGGCTGCGGCGGGTCTATGAAGAGATCGAGATGCCGGTGTCGGCGCTGCTGCAGCGCATCGAGCGCAACGGCGTGCTGATCGACGCCGACCTGCTGGCCCGCCAGAGCCAGGAGCTGGCGCAGCGCATCGTCGCGCTGGAAGGCGAAGCGCACGAACTGGCGGGCCAGCCGTTCAACCTCGGCAGCCCCAAGCAGATCGGCGAGATCCTGTTCGGCAAGTTGCAGCTGCCGGTGGTGAAGAAGACGGCGAGCGGCGCGCCGTCCACCGACGAGGAGGTGCTCGAGAAGCTGGCCGAGGACTATCCGTTGCCGGCCAAGATCCTCGAGCACCGCAGCCTGTCGAAGCTGAAAGGCACCTACACCGACAAGCTGCCGCAGATGATCAACCCGGCCACCGGGCGCGTGCACACCAACTATGCGCAGGCGGTGGCGGTGACGGGCCGGCTGTCGAGCAACGAGCCCAACCTCCAGAACATTCCGATCCGCACCCCGGAAGGCCGGCGCATCCGCGAGGCCTTCGTCGCGCCGCCCGGCCATGTGATCGTGTCGGCCGACTATTCGCAGATCGAGTTGCGCATCATGGCGCACATCGCCGAAGACGTCTCGCTGATGCGCGCCTTCACCGAAGGCCTCGACGTGCACCGTGCCACCGCGGCCGAGATCTTCGGCCTGCCGCCCGAGCAGGTCAGCAGCGAGCAGCGCCGCTATGCCAAGGTGATCAACTTCGGTTTGATCTACGGCATGAGTTCGTTCGGCCTCGCGGCCAACCTCGGCATCGAGCAGAAGGCGGCGCGCGACTACATCGACCGCTACTTCCAGCGCTACCCACAAGTGAAGCGCTACATGGACGAAACGCGGGCGTCGGCCAAGGACAAGGGCTACGTCGAGACCGTGTTCGGGCGCCGCCTGTGGTTGCCCGAGATCAACAGCCCGAACGGTCCGCGCCGCAGCGCGGCGGAACGGGCGGCCATCAACGCGCCGATGCAAGGCACCGCGGCCGACCTCATCAAGCTGTCGATGCTGGCCGTGCAACGCGAACTCGACGCTGCCGGCAAGGCGACCAAGATGGTGCTGCAGGTGCACGACGAACTGGTGTTCGAGGTGCCGGAGTCGGAGCTGGAGTGGGTGCGCACCGAGGTGCCGCGGGCGATGGCCGGGGTCGCGCAGCTGAGGGTGCCGCTGCTGGCCGAGGTGGGCGTCGGGCCCAACTGGGACAAGGCGCACTAGGGCCTGTTAACCCGATGGGAGGGCGCGCGCCGGCGTCGGGCATGGCGCCTGCCTGGCTTGCCACATCATGGATGCGCAAGCGCTGCAGCAGCGCGCCTGGAGCCTGGTGCCCCGGCGGCTGCGCCGACCCACTTCCCTGACGTTCACCGCCGTCAATGCCTGGCTCGACGAGCAGGGGCCGCAGCTGGGGGCGTCGATCGCGTTCTATTCGATGTTCGCGATCGCGCCGCTGCTGGTGCTGGTGATCACGATCGCCGGCGCGGTGTTCGGTGCCGAGGCGGCACGCGGGCAGATCGTGCAGGAGATCGAAGGCCTGGTCGGGCGCACCGCGGCACAGAGCATCGAGGCGATGATCGAGTCGTCGTGGCGCAGTGACCGCAGCGGCCTCGCCGGCACCCTCGGGGTGATTGCGCTGCTGGTCGGGGCGAGCGGCGTGTTCGTCGCGTTGCGCAATGCACTCAACCGGCTCGGCCGGCTGAAGGAAACCCCGTCGGGGATCGGCGCCTTCGTGCGTGCGCGTCTGGTGGCGTTCGCCCTGGTCCTGGGTTTCGGTTTTTTGTCCATCGTTTCGCTGGTGTTCAGTGCCGCCCTCGCAGCCCTGGGCGCCTACCTGTCACGCCTGTATCCACCGGCCGAGGCGCTCATTGCGGCCCTCGATCTGGTGGTGTCGACGCTGGTGTTGTCGTTCGCCTTCGCGGCGCTGCTGCGCTGGCTGCCGGACGAGCCGCCCGGGTGGCACTCGGTGTTGGTCGGCTCGGTCGTCAGCGCGGTGCTGTTTGCCTTCGGCAAGCATCTGATCGGCCTTTATCTCGGCCGCGCCAGCGTCTCGTCGGGGTACGGCGCCGCCGGCTCGTTCGTGGTCGTGATGCTGTGGGTCTACTACGCCTCGCAGATCCTGTTGCTGGGCGCGGCGCTGGCCTGGACCGTCGACGGCGCGCGGGACGACAACACGCCGCAAGGGATGCCGGCCCCAGGCGGACGTGCGTGACCGCGGCACGCCACCACGCGTCGTCTGGACAGGCTCCGGTCAGTGTTTCGGCGGGCTGGTGGAGTTGTCCGTCGGCCGGTCCTTGCCGGCCTGGCGGCGCACGTCGCCGCCGTCGCGCGCCTGGTCTTTCATCGAATAGACCTCCAGACGGTTGTAGAGCGTCTTGAGGCTGATGCCCAGCACCTCCGCGGTCTTGCGCTTGACCTGGCCGCACCGCTCCAGCGTCGCCATCGTGACGCGGCGCTCCACCTCGTCGAGCGGCGTGCCGATGCGGATGCTGATGACGTCGGACGGGCCTTCCTCAGGCTGGGTTTCGGTGCTCTCGGCCGCCTCCACCACATCGTCGGACAGGATGAAGGCGCGCTGCACATAGTTCTTCAACTCGCGCACGTTGCCGCTCCAGCTGCGCTCGTACAGCTTCGCGATCGCCTGCGGGGAGAAGGTCTTGTGCGTGCCCTCCTGACGGTTCAGTTCGTCGAGGAAATACTGCGCCAGCATCTCGATGTCGTTGCCGCGTTCTCGCAGCGGCGGCAGGTGCACCGGAAAGACGTTCAGGCGGTGGTACAGATCTTCCCGAAAGCGGCCTTCCGCGACGGCCTTTTCGGGCAGCCGGTTGGTGGCCGCCACCATGCGCACGTCGGTCGAGATGGGCTGGGTGGTGCCGACGCGGACGAAGCTGCCCGTCTCCAGCACCCGCAGCAGCTTCACCTGCAGTTCGAGCGGCATTTCGGTGACCTCGTCGAGCAGCAGCGTGCCGCCGTTGGCGCGCTCGAAAAAGCCCACGTGCTGCCGGTCGGCGCCGGTGAAACTGCCCTTCTCGTGACCGAACAGTTCGCTCTCGATCAACTGCGGAGAGATTGCACCGCAGTTGACGGCGAGGAAGGGCAGCTTGCGGCGTCGGCTGAGGTCGTGGATGGTGCGTGCGGCCAATTCCTTGCCGGTGCCGCTTTCACCGATCAGCAGCACGGTGGCCGAGGTCGGTGCCACGCGCGCCAGCTTGTCGTAGAGCGACTGCATCGCCGGCGATCCACCCAACAAGGCCCCGAACCGGCCCGCCTTGCGCAGCTCTCCGCGCAACTCACCGATCTCGTGGCGCAGTTCGGCGGCTTCGGGCTGGCGTTTCAGAATGGCTCGCAAGCGCTCGATGTCGACGGGCTTGACGAGATAGTCCGTGGCGCCCAGGCGCAGCGCCTCGACGACGCTGTCGACCGACGCATGCCCCGTGATCGCGACCACCTCGGTTTGTGCCGGCGCCTCGAGGTCGTGCACCAGTTGCAAGCCGTTGCCGTCGGGCAGCTGGATGTCGGTCAGCAGCACTTCGGGCTGTTGGCGCACCAGCTGCACACGGGCCGCACGCAGAGAATCTGCGGTCGCCACAGTGCATCCCTGCGCCTGTACAACCTCGCTCATCCACCCGAGTTCGTCGGGGGAGTCGTCAACAATGAGGACGTGGGGCATGCGAGGGTAGGGGGTAGGTGGGGGGCCGGTCGGATTTGCTGTGGGATTTACATAGCGACACCGCTCGGCCCCGCGCGTTTACTTGGCGGGCGCCCGGACGATGATGTCGTTGCGCACGCTCTTCACGTCAGCCACGCTGCGCGCCAGTTCGGCGGCGCGTGACTTCTCGGCTTCGCTGGTGGCAAATCCCGACAGCTGGACGGTGCCCTGCAGCGCCTCGACCTCGATGCGCATCGCGCTGACCGTGTCGTCCTGGGCGAAGCGGGTCTTCACACGGGTGGCGATGGTCGCGTCGTCCACATACTGGCCGACGCTGGTCTGTCCGTCGGAGACGGCGCAGCCGGTCGTGGCCAGGATACCTGTGGCAGCCATCATCGCTGCGAGGACAAGCTTCTTCATATTCACTCCTTTGGTTGTTGATCACGCGTTGTGGCGGAGTGCCGCCAGCTCTAGGCGGTACGCAACCGACGTGCCCGCCCGGCCCCAGGGGCTTGATCGGACCGCCGGGCGAGGCGAGGCTGATTGGTAACCTCCGTGCTTCGCACTGCGGTATGAGCCCCTTCGGGCGGCCGGGCGGGGCTCATTGGTAACCTCCGTGCTTCGCACTACGGCACGAGCCCCTTCGGGCGGCCGGGCGGGGCTCATTGGTAACCTCCGTGCTTCGCACTACGGCACGAGCCCCTTCGGGCGGCCGGGCGGGGCTCAAGCCCGCGCCTGCTTGGTCGCCGAGCGGCTGCCGGTGCTGCGTCCGCCGCTGCCGGTGGCCGCGCTGCCCGCAGCAGCGCCGAGTGCCGCCGGAGAGGCGGCGACGGCGCGGCCGGTCGGTGGTGCGTCGAGCGGCACGGCGGCGATGCGGCGGCGGTCCTCGCGCGACTGGGCGAGACGCGCCAGCAACTCACCGGTGCGCGCCACCGAGTCGGCGAGCGAGAACTGCGATTCGGCACGTTGGCGGGCGCGCTGGCCCATGGCGGCGAGCGTGTCGGGCTGATTCAACAGGCGGGCGATCTGTGCGCCGATGCCGTCGAAGTCACCCGGGTTGTGCAGCGCCCCGGTCAAACCATGCTGAACCATCTCCGGCACACCGCCGACCCGGGTCGCCACGATAGGCAGGCCGCAGGCCATCGCTTCCATCAGGGCCAGCGGCATCGCCTCGGAGTGCGACGTCGAGACGACCAGGTCGAGTTCGGGGTAGACGGCCGGCATGTCGACCTGCAAGCCGGCGAGGTGTGCGTACGCGCCCATGCCGAAGTTCTCGATGAAGGTGCGACATTGCGATTGCATCGGCCCATCACCGACCAGCACGAAGTGCAGATCGGGGCGCTGGTGATGGGCGATCAGCGCGGCACGCAGAAAACTTTCCGGGCCTTTCTCCCACGAGAGCCGGCCGATGAAGCCCACCAGCGGCGTTTCGGCCGCGATGCCGAGGCGGCAACGCAGCGGCCCTTCGCGCACCTTGGCCGGCTTGAAGATGTCGGTGTCCACACCGTTGGGGATGACGTGCAGCTGGGCAGCGGTGACGCCCAGCGTGAGCGCCTGGAAGTAGGTGTACTGGCAGATCACGCTGAGGTGGGTGCCCGCGAGCCGATGCGCTTCCACATCGCAGATGGCCAACTGCCGGCTGTGGATGGTGGTCAGCACCGGCGTCTGGGTGAGCCGGCCGGCCAGCGCGCCCAGCAGGTGGGCGTTGGGCAGGTGGGCGTGGAGCACGTCCACCGCATGGCTTTTGATGATGGCGCTGGTCGTCTGGATCGAGGCCCAGGGCGGGTCGTCTGGCATCGGCACCACCAGCACTTCGACGCCCAGCTGGCGCAGCTGTTCGCTCACCTGGCTCTCCCAAGGGCACAGGACGGTGACACGGAAACGCTCGGGCGGCAGCCGTTCGATCAGGCGGAACACATAGGTTTCCATGCCGCCGACGATGGCGTTGCCTACGATCTGGAGGACGTGGGTTCGCTGGGGGTTTTGCACGGAGGCCATGGCTATTGTTCGGGTTAGCAGCACACCGGGGAGAAGCCGCTGCCGCGATCTCCGTCCCCACCGAGTAGAGAGCTGAACAGGCCGCCGGCCCGGCGTGGTGGCCATGCGGCCTGCGCGGGCCGCTGCTCGGCGCGCCGGGCAGCGTCGGCTCGCGCGGCTTCGACATCCAGCCCCAGCCAGGCAGCGGCCGTGCCACTCCAGATCCGCTCGCGTGCCGGCGCGTCGACCTCGAGTTGGTCGAGCAAGTCGGCCACCCAGCCGCGCCGCTCGGCGATCCGCGGGCCAGGGCAGGGCAGGAAACAGTCGCTGCCGAACTGCAACAACTCGGGCCCGAGCACGCTCAGCGCCTTGGCCAACACCTCTTTTCGGTAGGCCGGCGGCGGTCCGAAGGAAATGTCGAAACGGAACATCACGTTGTCCGGGGCGATGCCGTGGATGCGTTCGATCAGGCCGACGGCAATCGCTTCGTCGGTCCAGGGCCAGCCGAGGTGGGCCAGGGCCACCTTCAACCCGGGGTAGTCCCGCAACGCCTCGAAAAAGGTCGGGCGGCAGAAGCGGCCGGAGCGGCCGTCGATGAAGATGCCGCTGTGGAACAGCAGTGGCAGCTTGAGCGCATGCGCCTTGGCGAACAGGGGCTGCACGTCCGCATCGTAGGGATACCAGCCGCTGGGGACCATCTTGACGCCGCGCAACCCCTGGTCGACGGCGCGCTGCAAGTCGTCGGGCGCGTCCGGACGGCGCGGGTCGACGACCGCAAAGCCGACCAGGCGGTCTTCGTGCCCCTTCACCAGTTGGGCCAGCCGGGCATTGCCGTGGCGCAGCGAGACGGGGTCGTCCAGGCGGTAGCCGTCGCTCAAGAACGGCGCCAGCAGCACCGCCATGTCGATCTGGGCCTCGTCCAGGGAACGCAGCACGTCGTCGACGCGCTCGCGCCCGGTGCAGTGCACATGCGCATCGATGATCATCGTGTCATCTCGCCCCCGCCACGGCGGGCAGCACCGGTTGCGCGTCGACCGCGGGCTGGGCGGCGAGGGCGGTGGGCACGGGCAGGGCCACGGCCGCGGCCGCGTCGAGCGGCACGTCGAGGGGTTGTTGCTCGTCGGGTGCAGCCGATGGCTCGACTCGGCCCCGGCGAGCACCGACCGCGTCGTCGAGCAACTGCAGCACCGTGGCAGCCGTGTCGTCCCAGGACATGCGCATCACGCAGCCCCACATCTGCGCAATGCGCTCGGTGCGCTGCGACGGCGTTTCGTCCAGCGCTGCGGCGCAGGCTGCGATGAAGGCCTGGCGGTCGTGACCGATCTGCACGGCGTGTCCGTACATGCCGATCACGTCCTGGATCGCGGTCGACACCACGGGCTTTTCCGCTGCCATGTATTCCAGCGTCTTGGTCGGGCTGATATAGCGTGTCGCCTGGTTCAGCGCGAATGGCAGCAAACACACGTCCCAGCCCGCCACCAGGGCCGGCAGGTCCTCGTAGGCCTGGCGTCCCAGCCAGTGTAGGTTGGGGCGCTGCGGCAGTGCGGCGGGGTCGATCTTCACCACCGGCCCGGCCATGACCACCTGCCAGCGCGGGTCGGCGTCCGCCAGCGCGGTGACCAGCGGCAGGTCGAGCCGTTCGTCGATCACGCCGTAATAGCCCAGCCGGGGCGGCGGCAGGTGGCGCTGGGCGCGGTGGGCGGCGTCCGACAAGGCCGCGCGGCGGGGGGCAAAGTGCGGCGCGTCGACGGCGCTCGGCAGACAGTGGACATGGGGATTGAGCGCCCGCTTGGCTTCGTACAGGCTGGGTCCGCCGGTCAACACCAGGTCGGCCTGCTTCAACAGCGCCGACTCGCGCTGGCGCATCTGTTTGGGCGCGCCTTTGAAGGCCGCCAGTTCGTCCATGCAGTCGTAGACCACGGCATGCACAGCCAAGCCAGTGATCAGTGGCAAGGCCATCGGCGTGTAGAACCACGCGATCAGGTCGTCGACGGCGTGCTCGGCCAGGTGGTGTTGCAACAACGGCGCCAGCACCGACAGCTGGTCGTCGTGAAAGCCCCCGGCAGCCACGGGCGTGTGCGGCCGCAGCAGCACCACACCCTCGCACGGTTGCGCCACTTCCAGGTGGGCGGGCGCGGTGACGTCGTACACGGGCTCTTCGACGAACAGCACCGGATAGTGCCGGGCCAGCCTCGACAGCAGGTGTTGTGGCCGCTGGTACACGAAGTCCCAGCGCAAATGCGAGAAGACGAGCAGGTGTCGCCCGGTCATGGATGCTCCTGATGGCGTGATGCGAGGCGCCGTGGCGACGGCGCGGCCCACAAAAAGTGGTTCGAGCCCGAGCCGGCAGGGCGGCGAAGCGCGGCGTGGCGCGCCACCGAAGCCGGTGGCGCCGGCTCCTGCGCGCGGTCTGCTCGAGGTTCGGTAGGCCGGGAAGGCAGCGGGCCGCCGCGAGCGCCCGGAAGGGCTTGGCGGACGGCGGACGCAAGCACGAGCCGGCGCGGCATGGGGGCAGCGGGCCGGTCGCGCTTCAGCGGATGACCTTGTGCTGCTGTGAGGAGCGCGTGCCGCGCGGGGGCGGCAGCGGGGTGCCGGCACCGCGGGCCCCGTGCCCGTCTTGATCGAGGTCGTGATCGGTGTGCGCGCTCGGGGTCGCCTCCCCCTCGCGCTCCAGTTCGGCGCGGCGGGCCTTCATGTCGGCCAACAGCTCGCCCCATTGGATGTCGGCGCGGCTGATCTGCTTGAACAGATCGTTCTCTTCTTCCTTCACGTGGTGCTTCACATATTCACCAAGCACCGTGAAGAGGGCGGCAAACCGGGGGTGGTCGGGTGGGGTGGCGCGCACTTGCAGGATCAGCGCCTTCGCAGCGTCGTGCTCTACCTCGGCTTCCTCGACCAGCCCTTGGTCGTCCAGCGCCGTCCGTGCAGCGGGATAGAACAGCGTTTCCTCCAGCGTCGCGTGCCGCTCGAGGTGCGCACACACTTGCTCGACGTACTGTCGGCGCGCTTCGTGGTCGGTGTCCGGGTCGAGCTTCGCGTAGTCTCGAAAGGCCTTCTTGATCCGCTTGTGGTCGTCTTTCAGCAGGTCGAAGACGTCGGCTCGTGTGCTCGAGTTGCGTGTTGTCATGGGCACTCCTTGTGAGCCGGCGTCGGCCCCGGTCCAGCACGCTTCAGCAATTGCTGTTCCCCGTTTCGGTGCCGTCGGGCGCGTCCCGGCAGGAGCCGGGCTGCAACGGCACGGGCCTTGCCTGACTGGCAACATCTCTTCCTGGAGTAGCGTATGCCCACCTCTTTGCCTCCCGGCCAGAGCCCTGGCGAACCGGCGCGTGTGCGCACCGGCGATACCACGGCCAACCAGGCTCACCACCGGCAGCCCCGGCTTCCCCATGAGCGCGATGAATCGGCCGACAGCCAAGATGAGCAGCAGCCCGAGCAGCGCGACATGATGCAGCAGGCCCATAACGACCTCGAGCGCGGACTGGTCGACACCGATCGCGGCCCGGTGACCGACAAGGTTTACCGGCGCAACCTGCAGAGCCCGAAATGAAGCTGCTGGCCCGCTTGCGGCGCGCCTTCGGCGCATCGCGTGCCGCACCTGACGGCCCGGCGCCTGCACAGGACCTGCGCCTGCGACGGGCCGCCATTCCGGTCATGGCGCAGGGGACGAACGCTTGGCCGGCGTTACACGCGTTGCCGATCGAGATGCTGCCGGTGGTCGACCGACCGCTGATTCACTATGCGGTGACGGAGGCCTTGAGCGCCGGCATCGAGGAATTGGTCTTCATCGTGGACCGCGGCAAACGAGCGCTGGACGAACAACTCGACCTCGAGGTGGACATGCTGCCGCGCGGTGTGCGCGCCCATTTCGTGCGGCACAACGCGGCGCAAGGCGTCGGGCAGGCGTTGCTGGCGGCGCGTCACCTGCTGGACGACGAGGCTTGCGCCGTGCTGCTGCCCGGTCAGGTGACCGAGGCGCGGCCGACGGTGTTGGCGCAGCTCGTGGCACAGTTTCAGCGAACGCCCGGCTCCATCTTTGCCGTCGAACCGGCGACACCGCAAATGACGATGGGCAGCGAGGGGCTGTTGGAAACGGCCGCTGGCGATCTGCGCCTGGCGTCGATACGCCGCGTCGCGACCTCGCTGGATCACCGCCCGCCAGCCGACGCCCGGCTGTGGTCGCCGGTGGGTCGCTGCATCCTCACCAGGGCCGTGTTCGACAACCTCGAGCAGATGGCCGACGCGCAGAGCCCGCACACCGGCGACTTGCGTGACGTGATCGAGGCAGTGCTGCGCACCGAGCCGGCTTTTAGCTATCGCTATTCGGGCCGCTGCTTCGATTGCGCCTCGCCATTACGTTGGCTGGAAGCGAACCTCGTGCAGGCCCTGGAGCACCCGCAACTCGCCGGCGAATTTCAGCATTTATTGCGGCAAACTGCACAATTTGTTCCCGTCAATGAAGATTTGTCGCAAGCTCAGGCGCGCGCTTTGCCAACAGGTGCTGCAGCAGTTACCGGTCGCCCGCGCCTGCGCCTGGTGAGGAGCTGATCAAACCGGACCGGTTCTGGACGCCCTGTCAAGTGTTTCGCGTATTTCAGGGCTATGTGGGCCTCCACTTCTCACGATGCGGCATTTCAGACGCTTCTTGTAGCGCTCTGGGGTTTTGGTAACGACTGCTGCCGATCGATCTTTGCGACCTGATTGACTGGCATAGGGGTTGCTCAAACAGGACGCGTCCGTGAGCGAAAGGCAGTTCCACGCTGCCCATCACGCCGGACGAGAACGGCCACTGGCCGATCTGCTTTCGTTTTTCAGAATCCAGAGTCCGTGCCTATCCTTCCCGCCCTCGCTGACATGCCCGCTCTTGCCGGAGCGAAGGGGCGGCATCGTGTACGACGCCTGGTTCGTTTTCCATCCTTGCTCATTCACATGTGCAACCTCACTGACCTGCCGGCGCCGGGTGTGGGGGTTTTCATCGGGAGGACTGCATGAACGCACCGGTCATTCGACTTGAGCACCGGCAACACCAGACCCTGACGCCGCGCTTGCAACAGGCCGTTCGCCTGCTCCAGCTGTCGTCGCTCGACTTCGCACAGGAGGTTCAGCAAGCGGTCGGCAGCAACCCCTTCCTTGAGGAAGACGCCGACGCCCACGCGAGCGCCGCTGCGGCCCCTGAAGCGGCCACCGCCGAGGCGGTGCCGACCTGGGCCGACGTGACCCCCGTCGCAGCGCCCGCTGCCGACCAGACCTGGGACCGCGAGAGCTGGGGCTCGCCGGGCGGCGGCTCGTCGCGGGGCAGCAGCGGCGACGGTGAACTCGATCTGGTCGAGATGGTCGCGGCCGACGTGTCGCTGCGCCAGCACCTGCACAGCCAGATCAACGTGATGCCCTTGTCGCAGCGCGACCGCACCCTCGCCGGCACCATCATCGAGGCACTCGACGACGACGGCTACCTGCGCCTGACGCTGGACGAGTTGCAAGGCCTGACCGGTTGCGCGCCGCCGGCGGACGAAACCGAGATGAATGTCGCGCTGAAGCTGGTGCAATCGCTCGACCCGAGCGGCATCGCGGCCCGCGACGTGCGCGAGTGTCTGCTGCTGCAGCTCAAGGACATCGAGCAGCCGGCGGAACAAGAACTGGCCCGGCGTATCGTCAAGGAGCACCTCGACCGCCTTGCCACGCGCGACGTCAACGGGTTGGCGCGCGCGCTGAGCGCGAGCGTCGCGCAGGTGGAGGCGGTGTGCGAGCGCATCCGCCATCTCGACCCGCGGCCCGGCTGGCGCTTCGGCCCGTCCAACACGCAGTTCGTGACGCCCGACGTGATCGTGCGCAAGGTGCGCGGTGTGTGGACCGCCACGCTGAACCCCGACGTGATCCCCAAGGTGCGTTTGAACCAGGTCTACGCAGAGTTGTTCCAGCGGCACCGCGACTCGGGGCACTCCGAGCTGGCGGCCCACCTGCAGGAGGCGCGCTGGACGGTGCGCAACGTCGAACAGCGGTTCGCCACCATCTTGCATGTGGCCCAGGCGATCGTGAAGCGGCAGCGTCACTTCCTCGAATACGGCGCGCTGGCGATGAAGCCGCTGGGCCTGCGCGAGATTGCCGAGGAACTGGGGTTGCACGAGTCGACCGTCTCTCGCGTCACCAACAACAAGTACATGGCCACCCCGCTGGGTGTGTTCGAGTTGAAGTATTTCTTCTCGCGCGCCTTGCCCACCGTCAGCGGCGGCTCGTGCTCGGCGACGGCGATCCGCGGTGTGATCAAGGACATGATCGAGGCCGAGGACGCCTCCGACCCCTTGTCCGATGCCCAGATCGCCCGCCAACTCGCGCGACAGGGGCTGAGCGTGGCCCGACGCACCGTCACCAAGTACCGCCAGATGATGCGTTTGCCGTCGGTCGAGAAGCGCCGCAAGCACGTCTGAGGTAAAGCCGCACCGCCAAGGCGCTGCTGTTGCCCGTACCAACGCAAACGCCGGCACTGCCGGCGCTTGTTTTTGGGGGAGGGGCTGCAACGGCGGGCGGAAGACCGTCGCCGTTGCGACCCACCTCAGGCTGGCACGGTCACTTGCTCTTCGACGACGAAGAACTGCCCGACGACGACGCGACGTTGGGACTGCCGCTGGCGCGGGTGGCCGGGTCGTCGCCCGCTGCCGATCCGCTGCTGGCCGACACGCCGCCGCTGCCCGCGGTCGCGCCGGTCGAGCCCGCACCGCTGCCGCTGTTGGCGGTGCCCGACAAGGCACCCAGGCCCGACGTGTCACCGCTCGAACCACGGTTGCCCAGCGAGCCGCCGTTGCCCGCGGTCAGTCCGGTGCTGGTCGAGCCCGAGCCGCTCACGCCGCTCGAGAAGCCGAGGTTGTTGCCGGAGCCGCTTTGTGTCTCGCTGCCGAGGCCGCTGCCGCTCTGGGCCGCGCCGCCTTGCCCGCTGCGGCCCGACTGCTGGCGGGTCTGGCGCCACTGGCCGAACTCTTCGGAGAACTTCTTGTACCGCTCCTGTCGCCAGTGGTGGTAGTCCTCGTCGAGGTTGCGCATCTGCTCGGTGCGCCATTGGTGGTAATCGGGGTCGAGATGGCGTTGGCCCTGGTAGCTGTAGCCCTCGTGGTCGCCGGCCCCGCCGTAGTTGCGCCCATAGGTGCCGCGCGAGCTTTCGTCGTACGACTGGCCGCCGTAGCCGCCGCCACCGTAGCCGCCCTGTCCGGCATATCCGCCGCCATAACCGGCACCGCTGCTGCCGCCGCCATAGCCGCCATACATGCTGGCATAACCGCCGCCCTCGTGCGAGCCATAGGGGCCGCTGTGCTGCTGTTGCCCGCCGCCGCCTTGTTGGCCGTAGCGTTGCGACTCCCCTTGCTGGCCGCCGTACTGGCCCGCATAACGTTGGTCGCTGCCTTGTTGGCCGGTGTAGCGGCCGCCTTGCTGACTGCCTTGTTGGCCATATTGCCCGCCATAGCGTTGTTCGGACCCTTGGCCATAGCGCTGCTGTTCGTGGCCCTGGCCGTACTGGCCGCCGTAGCGTTGGTCGTCGCCCTGGCCGTAGCCGCCGTACGAGCCGCCCTGGCGCGGGTCCTGGCCCATGCCGGAGGCTCCGCCGCCATAACGCCCACCACCGTACTGGCCCCCGCCGTACTGGCCACCACCGTATTGCCCGCCACCGTATTGCCCGCCACCTTCGTACTGGCCGCCGCGCGAGCCCTCCCAGCCTTGCGAGCCGCCGTGCGCGGACTGTGCGCCGTAGCTGCCGCCGAATCCGCCGCGGCTGTATTGGCTGCCGCGCTGGCCACCCGTGTAGTAGTCGCCCATCGAACCACTGCTGCCGGCGCCGTAGTCGCTGCCGCCCTGGAAGTCCGAGCCGCCGCCGTATTCGCCGCTGCGGGCCGTCTCGTAGTCCCGACCCCCGGCGCGCCCCTGGCCGGACCCCCGGTCCTGCCAGCGATCGCTGCCGCCATAACGCTCCTCGCCGCGCGCGCGGTATTCGTCGTCACCGCTTTCGGGGCGTCGCTGATCTCCATAGTTGCGCTGATACATCACGGTTCCTTTCACAGTTGTGGGTGATGGCTCCTGCTGCCCGCGGGAGGAATCTGAGCCGTGGCGGCCGACCGTGGCCGCAGGCGCTTCTACAAGCGCGTGTAGGCTTTACCAAGGCCAGGGGGCAACGGCGGCCGCGGGACGTGTGTAAGAGATGCCCGCACGCAGTAAGCGTTTCGAGCAAGGGATGTTCCTATCGGCGGTTCGCGGCCCGCCACGAAGGCTGGCCTCGTGCCGCCCGGAGTGCACAATGTGGGTCGCGTTTTTCAAGGCTTACCGCGCAGCAGAACTTCATGCAGAGCTTCAACATCGTCCTGGCGACCCTGGTCGCCTATCTGATCGGGTCGCTGTCATTTGCGGTGATCGTCAGCCGCCTGATGGGGCTGCGCGACCCGCGCACCTACGGCTCGAACAACCCCGGCGCCACCAACGTGCTGCGCTCGGGCAACAAGGTTGCGGCGCTGCTGACGCTGCTGCTCGACGCGGTGAAGGGCTATCTGCCGACGCTGTGGGCCGTGCACTACGGCGGCCCGCTCGGCATCGGCGAGGGCGGCGCCGCCCTGGTCGGGCTGGCGGCCTTCGTCGGTCATTTGTTTCCCGTCTTTTTCCGCTTCCAGGGGGGCAAGGGCGTGGCGACCGCCGCCGGTGTGCTGCTGGGGCTCGACCCCTGGCTGGGCCTGGGGACCTTGGCCACCTGGGTCATCATCGCGGTGTTCTTCCGCTATTCGTCGCTCGCGTCGCTGGTGGCCGCGGTGTTCGCGCCGTTCTTCCAATTGCTCGGTTGGGGCGCTGGCCCGGTGCTGGGCGCCGTGATCGTGATGAGCATGCTGCTGGTCTGGCGCCACGCCGCCAACATTCGCAAGCTGATCGAAGGCAAGGAAAGCAAGATCGGCCAGAAGGCCGCGGCGCCCGCCGCAGCGGCTGCGTCGACGGCCGTCCACCCTCACGCGAAACCCCACGCCAAGTCCCATACACGCAAAGGTCGCTGAGATGGTTCACAGATTCCACGTCGGGCCTCGCTTGTCCGAGATGGCGGTCCACAACGGCACCGTCTATCTCGCAGGCCAGGTGCCGGACGACGCCACACTCGACATCCGCGGGCAGACACGCGAGGTGCTGGCGATGGTCGACCGGCTGCTGGCCGAGGCCGGCACCGACAAGCGCCATCTGCTGATGGCGCAGATCTTCTTGCCCGACCTGGCCGACTTCGACGGCATGAACGAGGTCTGGGACGCCTGGGTACCGGCCGGCCACGCGCCGCCGCGGGCCACCGTGCAGGCGGCCCTGGCTCGGCCGGGCTGGAAGATCGAGATCGTGGTCACGGCGGCGTTGCCGCAGCCGCGAGCCTGAGGCGGGCTGCCGTGGGCCGGATGCGTCGCTTCGCCAGCCTGGGGCTGTTCGCCGCACTGGTGCTCGCCGCGGTGGGGCTGGCGCAGCACTGGCAGGAGCGCGCGACGGTGCAGGTGCTCACGCAGCAGGCGCGCCCGGGCGACATCGTGATGTACACCACCACCGAGTGTCCGTATTGCGCCCAGGCGCGGCGCTGGATGACACAACGCGATGTCCCTTACACCGAGTGCAACATCAGCGTCAGCCCGGCCTGCCAGCAGGCCTACGAGCAGCTGCGGGCCGTGGGGGTGCCGACCTTGGTGGTCAAGGGGCAGCGCCAGACCGGCTTCGACGCCGAACGCGTGGCGCGGGCGGTGGCCCGCTGAGCGAGGCTGCCGGCTGCCGGCCTCAGCCCAGCCCCAACGCTTCCAACCGCCCCCGCCCGTGTCGCACCACGGTCGGCTCGTCGCCGCTCAGGTCGATCACGGTGGTCGGCTCCATCGGACAGGCGCCAGCGTCCACCACGGCCTGGATCTGCCGCTCGAAGCGCTCGCGGATCTCCTGTGCATCGTTCAAGGGTTCACTCTCGCCCGGCGGGATCAGCGTCGTCGCCAGCAGCGGCTGGCCGAGCACCGCGAGCAGCTCCTGCGCCACACCGTGCTCGGGCACCCGCAGGCCGATGGTGCGGCGCGACGGGTGCGACACCCGGCGCGGCACTTCCTTGGTGGCCTCGAGGATGAAGGTGTAGGGCCCGGGCGTGCCGAGCTTCAGCAGGCGGTATTGCCGGTTGTCCACCTTGGCGTAGCTGGCCAGCTCCGACAGGTCGCGGCACAGCAGCGTCAGGTGGTGCTTGTCGTCGACACCGCGGATGCGGCGCAGGTTTTCGGCGGCGTTCTTGTCGTCCAGGTGGCACACCAGCGCATAACTGGAGTCGGTCGGCACCGCGGCGATGCCGCCGGCATGGAGGATCTGCGCGGCCTGCTTCAGCAGCCGCGGCTGCGGGTTGTCGGGATGGACTTCGAAGTACTGGGCCATGGTGTTGTCGTGATGTTTTGTATGGGTCAGTCGCCCACCGTGTCCAGCGCCACCGTCGGCACCGGATGCCGGCGTTGCACCTCGCGCATGTTGAGCCACACCGAGGCGGCGCCCGCGGCCGCGATGACCAGCATGCCGGTGAGCGCCCAGCGATCGGGCAGATGGCCGAACACCAGCATGCCGCCCAGGGTGGCGAACAGCAGGGCGCTGTAGCTGAAGGGCATCAGCGTCGAAGCAGGTGCGGTGCCCAGTGCCAGGATCAGACACAGGTGGCCGATGGTTCCCATCGCGCCGATCAGGCACAGCAGGCCCCATTGCGCGGGGCTGGCCGCGACCAGCACGTCGACCACCGCGACGGGGCTCCACCACGCGCCCAGGCTGACCACAACGGCGCCGACCAGACCGGTATAGAAGTGCGTGGTGTAGGGGTCTTCGAGCGACGACAGCCGGCTCGTCAGCACCTGGAACACGCCGTAGGCGAGCGTGAGGCCGAGCGGAAACACCACCGGCCAGCCGAACACCGCACCTCCCGGCCGCACCACCAACAAGGCGCCGAGCAGCCCGATGCCGACCAGCGCCCAGCGCAGCAGCGAGACGCGCTCGTGCAGCACCGTCGCGGCGAGTACCGTGACGACCACCGGCGTCAGCATCGCGACCGCGGTGAACTCGGCCACCGGCATGTACTGGAGACCGAAGAACGACATGCAGCTGGTCGACAGCAGCAGCGCGCCGCGCAGCAGCTGGAAGCCGGGGCGCGCGACGCGGAATGCCGCCTTGCCGCGGCGTGCGAGCCAGCCGGCCATCACGATGGCTTGGAACAAGTAGCGCGACCACAGCAGCACCAGCACCGGCAGGGCGGCGCCGACGTATTTCACGGTCGTGTCCAGCGTCGCGAAACACGCCGCCATCAGCAGGATCAACGAGATCCCGAGCGCAGGGTGCTGCTGTCGGGTCATGATCGGGTCAGGTGCCCGCTGGGCCGGGGGCAAGCCGGCCACCGCGGCCGAGCCGCGCCTCCCCGACCGCGCGCATCAGCGCCACACCCTGTCTTGCAGCGCTTCCCACACCGGGCTCAGCTCGCCCGGCAGCGGTGGCAGGGTGCCGAGATCGGTGTGGCTTTCGGTGGGCGAATGGAAATCGGACCCGCGTGAGGCCAGCAGCCCGAACTCCTGGGCCAGCTTGGCGTACTTCACGAAGTCGTGCGGCGTGTGACTGCCGGTCACCACCTCCACGCCGCGCCCGCCCAAGTCCTTGAACTGCGAGAACAGGGCGTACTCTTCGTTCGCGCTGAACTTGTAGCGGCCGGGGTGGGCCACCACGGCGATCCCGCCGGCGCCGGTGATCCAGCCCACCGCATCGGGCAACGTGGCCCAGCGGTGCTCGACATAGCCGGGCTTGCCCTCGGTCAGGTATTTGCGGAACACCTCTTGCGTGTCGCGGCACACGCCGGTCTCGACCAGATGGCGCGCGAAATGCGTGCGCGAGATCAGCTCTGGGTTGCCGACGTATTTGAGCGCGCCCTCGTAGCTGCCCTGGATGCCCACGCGCGCCAGGCCTGCGGCCATTTCGCGTGCCCGCAGCTCGCGGCCGCCGCGGGTGCGCCGCAGCCCTTCGGTCAGGGCGCTGTCGTCGGCGTCGAAGCCGAGGCCGACGATGTGGACGGTTTCACCTGCAAAGGTCACCGACACTTCGGTGCCGGTCAGGTAGGGCAGTTGCAGCGCGGCGGCCGCGGCGCGCGCCCGCTGTTGGCCGCTGACTTCGTCGTGGTCGGTGAGCGCCCACAGCTGCACGCCGTTCGCCTTGGCGCGGGCGGCCACGTCTTCCGGGCTGAGAGTGCCGTCGGAGACGCTGGAATGGCAATGGAGGTCGGCGTTGAGGGTGTGCACCCCGTGATTGTAGAGAGGGCGGAGGGCCCCCGCTGTGGCGACCCGGAAAGGCCTTGTTGCGCCGCAGCACGACGCGCCTGACGGTCGGGCGCCTGCGCGTCGCCGGGCCGCGCCGGTCAGCGTTGCAGCCGCAGCACCTTGCCGTCTTCGCTGTCGGTGAGCACGTAGAGCCAGCCGTCGGGCCCCTGGCGCACGTCGCGGATGCGTTCGTTCAGCGTCTGCAGCAGCCGCTCCTGCCGCACCACCTTGCGCCCGTCGAGTTCCAGGCGCAGCAAGGCCTGGTTGCGCAGCGCCCCGACGAACAGGCTGCCTTGCCAGCCCGGGTAGCGGTCGCTGGTCACAAACGCCATGCCGCTGGGTGCGATCGACGGTGTCCAATGGATCAGCGGCTGCTCCATGCCGGGCTTGGCGTCGCCCTCGCCGATCTTGAAGCCGGTGCCGTACTCACGACCGTAGGTGATGACCGGCCAGCCGTAGTTCTTGCCCGCCTCGGCGATGTTGACCTCGTCGCCGCCTTGCGGCCCATGCTCGTGCGTCCACAGCTCGCCGGTGGTCGGGTGCAGCACCGCGCCTTGCACGTTGCGGTGGCCGTAGCTCCAGATTTCGGGCTTGGCGCCGGCGCGGCGCGCCAGCGGGTTGTCGGCCGGCACCTTGCCGTCGGGCTCGATGCGCACGATCTTGCCGAGATGGTTGTCGAGGGCCTGGGCCTGGTCACGCAGGCTGAAGCGGTCGCCCAGCGTGATGAACAGCCGCCCGTCGCGGGCGAACACCAGCCGCGAGCCGAAGTGGTTGCCGCCGTCGTAGCGGGGTGTCTGCCGGAAGATCACCGCCAGGTCGGTGAGACGTTCGCCCTGCAGCTTGGCACGCGCCACGGCGGTCGCATTGCCGCCATCGCCGGCTTCGGCGTAGCTGAGGTAGATCCAGCCGTTGTCCTTGAACTGCGGATCGACGGCGACGTCGAGCAACCCGCCCTGGCCGCGGTGGTCGACGGCCGGCACGCCTTGCAGCGGCCGGCTCAGCGCGCCTTGCGCCGACACGACACGCAACCGCCCCGGGCGCTCGGTCACCAGCATGCGACCGTCGGGCAGAAAGGCCAGGCTCCAGGGATGCTGCAAGCCTTTGGCCACCGTGACCGGTTTCAAGGCCTGGGCGCCGGCCGCACCGGCCCACAACAGCAGGGCGAAGGCCGCCGCGAGGGCCCGGCGGCTCCCGCGCAATACACCTCGAGGGGGTCGAACCATGGCACGCGCTCCAACGGAAGATGGCAGGCGCGTATCGTGCCGCAAGGGTGCCGCCGCTGCCAAGGGCCGCTTGCTTCCCGGGGCGGCCGCGGCCGCCCGTGCCGCTCAGCGCTCGACGCGCAGCAACTGGCCCTCGGTGCTGTCGGTCAGCACATACAACCAGCCGTCCGGGCCTTGGCGCACGTCGCGGATGCGTTCGTCGAGGTCGCCCAACAGCTTTTCTTTCGCCAACACCCGCTCGCCGTCGAGCGTCAGTCGCCACAGCGCCTTGCCCGCCAATGCGCCGGTGAACAGGTTGCCGCGCCATTCGGGAAAGCGGTCGCCGGTGTAGAAGGCCAGGCCGCTCGGCGCGATCGAGGTGGGGGTCCAGGTGGTGAGGGGTTCGACGAAGCGCGGTGCATGGACGCCGCCGCCGATGCGGCAGGCGTCCCCCTCCGGCGAGTTGTATTCGCAGCCGTAGCTGACGAGCGGCCAGCCGTGGTTGGTGCCGGGGCGGGCCACGTTCACCTCGTCGCCGCCCTGCGGCCCGTGCTCGCAGACCCACAGCTCGCCCGTCTCGGGATGCAGCGTCGCCCCTTGGATGTTGCGGTGCCCGTAGCTCCACAGCGAGGCTTGCAGCCCGGCTGCGTTCGCATAGGGGTTGCCGGCCGGGATGCCGCCGTCGGTGTCGATGCGGGCGATCTTGCCCAGATGATTGGCGAGGTTCTGCGCCTGGTCGCGCTGGCTGTCGCGTTCGCCCAAGGTGACGAACAGGCTGCCGTCGCGGCCGAACACCAACCGGCCGGCATAGTGTTTCGAGCCGGCGATCTTCGGAGACTGCCGAAAGATCACGCGGCTGTTCTCGAGGCGGGTGTGGTCCGCCGACAGCTCTGCGCGCAGCACCGTGAGGCCGTTCGTGCCGCCGCTCTCAGCCGGCTCTGCATAGCTGAGATAGAGGCGCCGGTTGGTGGCGAAAGCCGGATCGAGGACCACGTCGAACAAGCCGGCCTGGCCTTCATAGAACACCGACGGCACGCCGGAGACGCTCGCGTATTGCTTCAGATCCTTGTCCAGCAAGCGCAAACGGCCCGGCTTCTCGGTCACGAGCGCCCGCCCGTCGGGCAGGAAACACAAGCTCCAGGGCTGGTGCAGGCCCGAGGCGAGGGCGGTGACGCGCGGCACGACCGGCGTCGGGTTCGGCGCCGGATTCGGGGCCGGAGTGGGGCTCGGGCTGGGCGTGGGCGCCGGGGCCGGGTCGCCCGACGAGCCGCCACCGCAACTCGGCAGACCCGCGGCCGCCGCACTCAGCGCGGCGAGACGCGCGAGTGCACGACGGCGGTCGAACTGCGGTGGGTTGTCTTGCTGATCGGGTCGCGAATCCTGAGCCATGGTCGTGGTTTTTGGTGGCAAAGTTGGCAGGTTAGCGGTCGCTCCGATGCCGGCGCAACGCCGCCGATCCGCTCAAGCCACCCCTTCGACCACCAGCTGCACGCGCTGCACGCCGTTGTATTCGTCGAGCGACAGCCGAAACGCGAGCAGCGCCCGCTCCGGCAGCGGCTCGCTGCGGCCGAACCAGATCGCGTCACGCACCGCGCCGCCGCACCGCACCGCGAGCTTCAGGTGGCGCTCGCCCACGATACGCTGCGAGACGATCTCCACCTCGTCGCTGAACACCGGGGCTTCGAAGGCCTGGCCCCACACCTCACGGTCGAGCACCTGCACCACCTCGGGCGCGAACCACCGCGCTTCCAGCGGCCCGTCGGTGGCCACCGTGCGCGACAGCAGGGTCGGGTCCAGCCACTCCGCGGCCACCTGCTGGAAGGCCTGCTCGAAAACGTCGAAGTCTTCTTCTTCGAGGGTGCAGCCGGCCGCCATCGCATGGCCGCCGAATTTCTTCAGCACCCCCGGGTGGCGCTTGCTGACCAGGTCGAGCGCGTCGCGCAAATGAAACCCCGGGATGGAGCGGCCCGAGCCTTTCAGCAGCCCGTCCTGGCCCAGCGCGAACACGAAGGTCGGGCGGTGCAGCTGGTCCTTCAGGCGCGACGCGACGATGCCGACCACACCTTCGTGGAATTCGGGGTCGAAGATGCTCACGGCCGGCGGCGGCTCGTCTTCCGGCATCAGGCTTTCGAGCAGCATCTCGGCCTGCTCGCGCATGCCGGCCTCGACGTCGCGCCGTTCGCGGTTGATGCCGTCGAGCGTTTGCGCCAGCTCGGTGGCGCGCTGCACATCGTCGGTCAACAGGCATTCGATGCCGAGGGTCATGTCGGCCAGCCGGCCGGCGGCGTTGATGCGCGGGCCGAGCGCGAAGCCGAAATCGAAGCTGCTGGCGCGCGCCGGGTCGCGCTTGGCCGCCGCGAACAAGGCCGCCACGCCGGCATGCATGCGGCCGGCGCGGATGCGCTTGAGGCCTTGCGCGACCAGGCGGCGGTTGTTGGCGTCGAGCTTCACGACGTCGGCCACGGTGCCGAGCGCCACCAGGTCGAGCAGCGTGTCCAGGCGGGGCTGCTCCTGCGGCGTGAAGGCGCCACGGCGGCGCAGTTCGGCGCGCACCGCCAGCAGCACGTAGAACATCACGCCCACGCCCGCCAGGCATTTGCTCGTGAAGCCGCAGCACGGCTGGTTGGGGTTGACGATGACATTGGCGTCGGGCAGCACCAGCTGGTCATCGACCAGCGCCGGCAGGTGGTGGTCGGTGATGAGCACGTCGAGCCCGAGCGCGCGGGCATGCGCCACACCTTGCAGGCTGGCGATGCCGTTGTCGACCGTGATCAGCACGTCGGGGCGCTGCTTCATCGCCAGGTCGACCACCGCTGTAGACAGGCCGTAGCCGTGCACCGCCCGGTCGGGGACGACGTAGCTGAGGTGCTCGCGACGCGCCCCGAGCAGGGCCAGGCCGCGCAGGGCCACTGCACAAGCGGTCGCACCGTCGCAGTCGTAGTCGGCCACCACACACATGCGTTTGCCGGCCGAGATCGCGTCGGCCAGGAACACCGCCGCCGCGTCGCTGCCGTGCAGGGTGTCGGGCGGCAGCAGCCGGGTCAGCGAGTCGTCCAACTCGTCGGGGCTGGCGATGCCGCGCGCCGCGAACAGGCGCGCCAGCAGCGGGTGGACGCCCGCCTGTTCTAGCGCCCAGGCAGCGCGCGGCGGAACGTCTCTGGAGGTGATCTTCATCTTCGTCGCAGTCGCGTCAGAGGGATTGCAGCAGGGCCACGGGCGCCTGGCGGCTGCGCCGCGAGGTCCAGCGGGCCCACCAGCCGCGGGTGTCGGTTTCGAGGCTGACCGCATGGCGCTCGCCGCACAAGGTCAGGCGCACGCGCTCGCCGCGATGCTGGGCGGCGAGCGCGTCGGCCAGCGGCCCCCGCTCGAGTTCACGCCAGGCGTCGGCCCAGGCGGCCCAATCGCCCGTCAGCAGGCCGGCGCGCAGTCGCTCGTCGACGACCAGGTCGGGCGGCTCGGCGGCCGGCTGGGCGAGGCCGCAGCCGCTGAGCCAGAACGAGTTGACCGGCAGCAGGCCGCGCTCGGCCCGGCGGTCGTTGACCTCGTGGGTGTAGAGCAGCATCTGCACTTCGTTCTGCAGCCGGCGCACCAAGCGGGCTTGTGGGTGGTCGGGCATCCAGGCGTCGACGTTGCGTCCGATCACCCGGTCGGGCGAGGCGGTGGGCAGGTCGGCCAGGCTCTCGTGCGCGGCATACCAGCGGGTCGGGGCGCCATAGGCGAGGGCCCAGCCTTCCGACTCGAACAGGAAGTGCACCGCCTCGAGGATCTCGCGCGACTGCGCGGCGTCGAGCTGCAGCGCCTGCGGGTCGAGCATGCTGACCTGATCGGTGCCGACATGCCAGTGCGCCGGCGTCAGCAAGCCCCAGGCAAGGTCGCCCGGGGCGATGCCGTCGCGCTGCGCCCAGTAGGCCGCCCAGGGCACGCCGCCGTCGGGGCCGGCGAGGCCCAGCGCCGCGGCCAGTGCCCGTTCGTGCGGCGGCGAGTAGCTGTACTCGTCGCCTTCCGAGCGCTCGACCACCGCCATGCGGGCGAGCAACTGCGACAGCACCGGCAGATCGAGGTCGGACAGGGTGTGGTGGCAGGCCTCCGCGAGGGCGCAGGCATGGGGGATCAACAGGTGCATGGGCCGCAATTATCGGTCGCGGCGGGCCGGGCATGGCCTCGGTTAGCATCGAACGCTGCGCCAAAGGCGCGCATATCATTTATTTCTGGCGGTACACCACCCCTCATGAACTGGCCCTATGAACTGCAGATCGGCTGGCGCTACACGCGCGCCGGCCGTGCCACCCGGCGCAACGGTTTCATCTCCTTCATCTCTGGCGTTTCGATGTTCGGCATCGGGCTGGGTGTCGCCGCGCTGATCATCGTGCTCTCGGTGATGAACGGCTTCCAGAAGGAAGTACGTGACCGCATGCTGTCGGTGATCTCGCATGTCGAGGTCTATGCGCCCGGCGGCCAGGCGCTGCCCGACTGGCGCAAGACCGCCGACGAGGCGCGCCGCCATCCGCAGGTGGTCGGCGCTGCCCCCTTCATCGCGGGCCAGGCCCTGGTCGCGCGGGGCGAGGACATGCGTGGCGTGATGGTGCGGGGCATCTCCCCGACCGACGAGCCGAGCGTCACGCCGCTCGCGCAGCAGCTCAAGGACACGGTGCTCGCCCGTCTGGTGCCGGGCGAGTGGGGCATCGTGCTCGGCGGCGAGCTGGCCCGCCAGCTCGGCGTGAGGCAAGGCGACAAGGTCACCCTCGTCTCGCCCGGCGGCCAGATGACGCCCGCGGGCGTGGTGCCGCGCCTGAAGCAAATGACCGTGGTGGGCACCTTCGACGCGGGTCACTACGAATACGACAGCGCGCTGGCGCTGGTGCACCTCGAGGACGCCGCCAAGTTGTTCCGCTTCGAAGGGCCGACCGGCGTGCAACTGCGTCTGCACGACGTGCACCAGGCGCAGGACGTCGCCCAGACGCTCGGCGCCTCGCTCAGCGGTGACCTCGTGGTGAGCGACTGGACCCGCACCAACCGCAACTGGTTTGCCGCGGTGCAACTCGAGAAGCGGATGATGTTCATCATCCTGACCCTGATCGTCGCGGTGGCGGCCTTCAACCTGGTGTCGACCTTGGTGATGACCGTCACCGACAAGCGCGCCGACATCGCCATCCTGCGCACCCTCGGGGCCAGCCCACGCTCCATCATGGGCGTGTTCATGGTGCAAGGCGCCGTCTCGGGCGTGATCGGCACGGCCGCTGGGCTCGGGCTCGGCCTGTTGGTGGCCTTCAACATCGACGTCATCGTGCCGTTTCTCGAACGTGTGTTCAACGCCAGCTTCCTGCCCGGCAGCATCTATCTGATCAGCCGCATGCCCAGCGAACCGCAAGCGTCCGACATCGTGCCGATCGCCCTGATCTCGCTGGTGCTGGCCTTCCTCGCGACGCTCTATCCCAGCTGGCGTGCCAGCCGTGTGCAACCGGCGGAGGCGCTGCGTTATGAATGAAGTCGTGCTGCGGGCACAAGGCCTGCACAAGCGCTTTCGCGAAGGCCCGCTCGACGTCCACGTGCTGCGCGGCGTCGACATCTCGGTGCACGCCGGCGAGACGCTCGCCATCGTCGGCGCCTCGGGCTCGGGCAAGAGCACCTTGCTGCACCTGCTGGGTGGCCTGGATGCGCCGACGGCCGGCGACGTGCAGCTCAAGGGCCGCGCCTTTGCCGCGCTCGACGCGGCCGAGCAAGGCGAGTGGCGCAACCGTCACCTCGGGTTCGTCTACCAGTTCCACCATTTGTTGCCCGAGTTCACCGCGCTCGACAACGTCGCGATGCCCTTGCGCATCCGCCGCCAGCCCAAGCCCGAGGCGCGCCAGCGTGCACGCGAGATGCTGCAACAAGTCGGCCTGGGCGAGCGCGCGCTGCACCGGCCGGCCGAGTTGTCGGGTGGCGAGCGCCAGCGTGTGGCCATCGCCCGCGCGCTGGTGGCGCACCCGGCCTGCGTGCTGGCCGACGAACCCACCGGCAATCTCGACCGCGGCACCGCCAATACGGTGTTCGACCTGATGCTCGCACTGGCCCGGCAACGCGGCACCGCCTTCATCGTCGTCACGCACGACGAGGCCATCGCGCGTCGCTGCGACCGGGCGGTGCACCTCGTGTCCGGCTTGCTCGCCTGAGTCGCGCCGCGCGACAAAGCCGGACATGTGGATCGACACCCACGCTCATCTCGATGCCCCCGAATTCGATGCGGACCGCGATGCGATGATCGGCCGGGCGAGGGCGGCCGGCGTGACGCAAGTGGTGCTGCCGGCGGTGGGGCATGGCAATTTCGTCGCGGTGCGCGAGCTGGCGCATCGGCACCGGCTCAGCTATGCGCTCGGGGTGCACCCCCTCGTCGCCGACAGTGAGCCCGACGACGTGATCGAGCGACTGCGCGACGCCCTCATCGCCTGCCGCGATGACCCGCGGTTGGTGGCGGTCGGCGAAATCGGCCTCGACCTGTTCACACCCGGCCTCGACCGCGCGCGCCAGGAGGCCTTGTTCGTCACGCAGCTGAAGCTGGCGCGCCAGATGGGGCTGCCGGTGTTGTTGCACACGCGCCGCGCGGTCGACCCGGTGCTCAAGCAGTTGCGGCGGGCCGGCGTGGTGGGCGGCATCGCGCATGCCTTCAACGGCAGCGCACAGCAGGCCCGCGTCTTCATCGAGCTGGGCTTCAAGCTCGGCTTCGGGGGGGCGATGACCTTCGAGCGGGCGCACCAGATTCGCCGCCTTGCCGCCGACCTGCCGCTCGACAGCCTGGTGCTCGAAACCGACGCGCCGGACATCCCGCCCCACTGGCTCTACAAGACGGCCGAGCAACGCGCGGCCGGCGAGAGCAGCCGCAACGAGCCGGCCGAACTGCCGCGCATCGCCGCCGAACTGGCGCGCTTGCGCCGGCTTCGGCTCGAAGACCTGGCATCGTGCACCGCGGCCAACGCCCACGCGGTGCTGCCGCGGCTGGCCGCCCTGGAGGCGGCGTGAGTCGGCGCGATGACCGGGCGGTGAGCGGGCCGGCGGACACGCGTGACGTGTTGTCGGGCCTGGCCCCGGTGGTGGCGCCGCACACGCGCTTGGTCGTGCTCGGCAGCTTCCCGAGCGTCGCATCGCTGCAGGCGCAGCAGTACTATGCGCACCCGCGCAACCACTTCTGGCCGATCCTGTCGGCCCTGTGGGACGTCGACCTGCGGGCGCTGCCCTACGCCGAGCGCCTCGAGGTGGTGCGCGCACGCGGACTGGGCATCTGGGACGTGTATGCGCGCTGCCGACGCGAAGGCAGCCTCGACAGCGCGATCGAAGCGGCCGAGCTGAACGATCTGCCGGCCTTGCTGCAACTCGCCCCCGGCCTGCAGGCGCTGGCCCACAACGGCGGCGAGTCGGCCCGCTCGATGAAGCTGACCCAGGCGCTCGGCCTGGCGGTCTACCGGCTGCCGTCGACCAGCCCCGCCAATGCCTCATGGAGTTTCGAACGCAAGCTGGCGGCGTGGCGGGCGGTGTTCGACCGCCACGGACTGATTTGATCCTTGACTGATGAACCGTCGTAAAACCCAGACCCTCGCCCCGGTCACCGTCTCGGAAGCCGACGGCGTGCGATTCCTGCACCTCGGCACACCGTGGGTGCAAGGGGCGATGCGGGTCAAGAAGCCGTACGAGATCGAGCTCGAATATGTGCAGCGCATGATGGCGTGGATGCTGCTGCGCCCCGAAGAGGAACTGACCGCGGGCCATGCGGTGCAGCTGGGGCTGGGCGCCGGCGCCATCACCAAGTTCTGCCACAAGAAGCTGCGCATGCACACCACGGCAGTGGAGTTGAATCCCGAGGTGATCTCAGTGTGCCGGGGCTGGTTCAGGCTGCCCGAAGACGATGACCGGCTGCAGGTGCTCGAGCAGGACGCGGCGCGCTACGCGCAGGCGCCCGAGCACGAGGGCACCGCCGACGTGCTGTGCGTCGACCTCTACGACCACGAGGCGGCCAGCCCGGTGCTCGACGACGAGAAGTTCTATCGCGCCTGCCATCGCCTGCTGGCACCGGGGGGTGTGATGAGTGTCAACCTGTTCGGCCGCGACGCCAGTTTCGAACGCAGTGTCGAGCGCATTGCGGCTGCCTTCGGTCTCGAGACGCTGTGGGCCCTCAAACCGACCAAGGAGGGCAACACCGTGGTGCTCGCCACGAAAGATCAGCCCCACGTCACCCGCGCCGTGCTTGCCGCTCGCGCCGAAAACATCGAAACTCGGTTTTCTCTGCCGGCCGGCAAGTGGCTGCGCATGATGAAGCATCTGCGCCCATGACGGCGTCGACCCGACCCCTTTGCCTGCGACAGGCCCACGGCGCAGCGGCAGCCGCTGCCTGCACCCCGGGCCTGGCAGCAGCCCCAAGGTAAGCCCCATGAGTTCCCTGCCTGTTTCACCGCCGTTGCCGAACCCGGGTGCCGGGCGACGCCCCCGGTCGGCCTTCAAGGGGCGCCTGGAGTGGCGCCAACTGATCGATTGGCTGCGCGAGGACGGCGTGGTCACGCCGGCCGAAGCGCAGCGCACGCAGCAGCGGCTGGCGGCAGGCGACAGTGCCCAGCATCCGCTGGTGCGGCTGGCCAACGTCGGCTTGATGCATGCCGGCACCGGCAAGACGCTCGACGCCGAGGCTTTGACCGAATGGTTGGCGCGCCGCTCGGGGCTCGAGTACCTGCGCATCGATCCGCTCAAGGTCAATGTCGGCCGCGTGGCCGACGTCATGTCGATCAGTTACGCCGAGCGCCGGCGTGCCTTGCCGGTGCAGATCGGCCCTCACGAGCTGACGGTGGCCACCTGCGAGCCGTTCGACACCGACTGGGTGGCCGAGATCGAGGCCCACTCGCGCAAGACCATCAAGCTGGTGCTGGTCAGCCCCGGTGAACTGCAACGCTACACGACCGAGTTCTACACGCTGGCCAAGTCGGTGCGGGCGGCGCAGAAGAGCGGCGAGGCGACGATGGCGCCGGCCAACTTCGAGCAGCTGGTCGAGTTGGGCAAGAGCAAGCAGCTCGACGCCAACGACCAGGGGGTGGTGCAGGTGGTCGACTGGCTGTGGCAATACGCCTTCGACCAGCGCGCCTCGGACATCCATCTGGAGCCACGGCGCGAGATCGGCGCGATCCGGTTTCGCATCGACGGCGTGATGCACACCGTCTACCAGCTGCCTCTCACGGTGATGGCCGCCGTCACGAGCCGCATCAAGCTGCTGGGCCGCATGGACGTGGTCGAGAAGCGCCGGCCGCTGGACGGGCGCATCAAGACGCGCAACCCGGAGGGCGACGAGGTCGAGATGCGCTTGTCGACCTTGCCGACCGCCTTCGGTGAAAAGCTGGTGATGCGCATCTTCGACCCCGATTCGACCGTCAAGAGCCTCGACGCACTCGGCTTCGGTGGGCACGAAGCGCAGCGCTGGGAGCAGCTGGTGACCCAGGCGCATGGTGTGATCCTGGTCACCGGGCCGACCGGCTCGGGCAAGACGACGACGCTGTATTCGACGCTGAAGCGGCTGGCCACCGACGAGGTCAACGTCTGCACCATCGAAGACCCGATCGAGATGGTCGAGCCGGCCTTCAACCAGACCCAGGTGCAGCCCCAACTCGATCTCGGTTTTGCCAACGGCTTGCGGGCCCTGATGCGGCAGGACCCGGACATCATCATGGTGGGCGAGGTGCGCGACCTCGAAACCGCCGAGATGGCGATCCAGGCCGCGCTGACCGGGCATCTGGTGTTCACGACACTGCACACCAACGATGCCACCTCGGCCATCACCCGCTTGCTCGACCTCGGCGTGCCGGCCTATCTGATCAACGCCACCGTGCTCGGTGTCCTGGCGCAGCGGCTGGTGCGCACCCTCTGTCCGCACTGCAAGCAGCCGGACGAAGGTTTCGAGCGCGAAACGCTGGCCGAGGCCATCCAGCCCTGGCGCATGACCGGCGGCTTCCGACCCTACAAACCGGTTGGCTGCATCGAGTGCCGCATGACCGGCTTCCGCGGCCGTGCCGGCCTGTACGAGCTGCTGACCGTGAGCGAGCCCTTGAAGGCCTTGATGGGGCAGGCGCCGGACCTGTCGCGCCTGCGACAGCAGGCCGCGCAGGACGGTTTGCGCCCACTGCGGCTCGCCGGTGCGATGAAGGTCGCCGAAGGCGTGACGACGCTGGATGAAGTGCTGCGCGCGACACCCGCGTGGACACGTTGACCTCCGCCGGTTTCGCTCTGCAGACCGCGCCGGCGCTACGTGTAATCCACAGCGCCCCGTGTCGGGGCATCTCCCTAGAATCCCACAGGTTTCAAGCAAGCTTAAAGAAAGCTGGAAGAGGAGCGCAACGATGAAGATCAAAAGCCAACGGGACTTCGTCTCGGGGCTCATGTTCGTGGCGGTCGGCATCGCGTTCGCGGTCGGCGCCACCAACTACTCGTTCGGCAGCTCGGCCCAGCCGGGGCCCGGCTATTTCCCGCTGCTGCTGGGGCTGATCCTCGCGGTCCTCGGCGCCGTGGTGCTGTTCACCTCGTTGAGCATCGAGCGCGAAGGTGGCGACCCGATCGGCTCGATCGCCTTCAGGCCGCTGGTGCTGATCTTGAGCGCTGTGCTGTTGTTCGGCTTCACGCTGCCGCGCCTGGGCCTGGTCATCGCGCTGCCGGTGCTGATCATCATGGCCAGCTTCGCCAGCACCGAGTTCCGTTGGCGTGACGTCCTGATCAGCTGCGTGGTCCTCACGGTGGCGGCCTGGGGCATCTTTTCCAAGGGCCTGGGTCTGACCATCCCCCTTTGGCCCACCGTGTTCGGCGCCTGAGCCACGACTGAGGACCTGACATGGACCTGCTTTCCAACCTAGCCCTCGGTTTCCAGACCGCCCTGACGCTCTCCAACGTCGGCTATGCCTTTCTCGGTGCCTTGCTGGGCACGCTGATCGGCGTGCTGCCGGGCCTCGGCCCAGTCGCGACGATCGCGATGCTGCTGCCGTCGATCTACTCGCTCGAAGCCACGCCGGCGCTGATCATGCTGGCCGGCATCTACTACGGTGCCCAGTACGGCGGCTCCACCACAGCGATCCTGATCAACGTGCCAGGCGAATCGTCGTCGGTCGTGACGGCCATCGACGGCTACCAGATGGCACGCCGCGGCCGCGCGGGCGCGGCGCTCGCAGCGGCCGGCCTCGGCTCCTTCTTCGCCGGTTCGGTCGGCACCCTGGTGCTGGCCGCGTTCGCGCCGCCGCTGACCGAAATGGCCTTCAAGTTCGGGTCGGCCGAATATTTCGCGCTGATGGTGCTGGGCCTGATCGGCTCGGTGGTGCTGGCCTCGGGGTCCTTGATCAAGGCGATCGCGATGATTCTGCTCGGCCTGCTGCTGGGCCAGATCAACACCGATGTGATCTCCGGCGTGCCGCGCTTCAGCTTCGACATTCCGGAGCTGACCGACGGCATCGACTTCGTCATCATCGCGATGGGCGTGTTCGGCTTCGGCGAGATCATCGCCAACCTCGGCCAGCCGGCGGAACAGCGCGAAGTGTTCACCAAGGACGTGAAGGGCCTGTGGCCGACCAAGCAGGACTTCCGCGACGCCGCGCCGGCGGTGCTGCGCGGCACGGCGCTCGGCTCCATCCTGGGGGTGCTGCCCGGCGGTGGTGCGCTGCTGTCGTCGTTTGCGTCGTACACGCTCGAGAAGAAGGTCTCCAAGCACCCCGAGCAGTTCGGCAAAGGCGCGATCCAGGGGGTGGCGGGGCCCGAGTCGGCCAACAATGCCGGCGCCCAGACCTCGTTCATCCCGATGCTGACGCTGGGCATCCCGCCCAACCCGGTGATGGCGCTGATGGTCGGCGCGATGACGATCAAGGGCATCCAGCCCGGCCCGCAGGTGATGGCCAGCAACCCCGACCTGTTCTGGGGCCTGATCGCCTCGATGTGGATCGGCAACGCGATGCTGGTGATCCTCAACCTGCCGTTGATCGGGATCTGGATCAAGCTGCTGACCGTGCCGTATCGCTTCCTGTTCCCGGCCATCCTGGTGTTCTGCACCATCGGCTTGTACACGCTCAACAACAACAACTTCCACGTCTACCTGGCGGCGCTGTTCGGCCTGGTCGGCTACATCTTCTACAAGCTCGGCTGCGAGCCGGCGCCGCTGCTGCTCGGCTTCATCCTCGGGCCGATGATGGAGGAGCATTTGCGACGCTCGCTGCTGCTCTCGCGCGGCGACTGGAGTACCTTCATCTCGCGCCCGCTGTCGGCCGGCCTGTTGTTCGCCGCCACCGCGATGATCGTGATCGTGTTGCTGCCCAACATCCGGCGCAAGCGCGAAGAGGCCTTCCAGGACGCCGACTGACAACCCGCACGCCCGGTGCATCGAGGGCCGCCATGTGCGGCCCTTTTTCATGTTGTGAACTGCGGCGGCCGAGGGCCTCGCGCCAGGCCTGTGCCAACGGGGCGCCAGCCCAGTGCTGGCGCGGCCTGCAGCGCAAAACGCGATCGGGATAATCAGTTTCAGGAGGAACCCTGATGCTCACACCGCATCCCTTGCGCGAAACGCTGCACAACGAAGTCCACGCCCGCCCTTACGAGCGGCTGTCGGCACCGCTGGCGCTGACGCATCTGGCCTTGCTGACCCCACCTGGCGAAACGCGCAGCCGGGAGCACCTGCACGCGCTGTTGCGTGCGCGGCACTTGCCGCTGCCGTCGGCCGAGGCAGGCCACCTGAGCATCGACCTCGGCGGCCTGCATCTGCGCTGGGAACAGCACACCGAGTTCCAGACCTACACCTTCTGGCGCCAGCTGCCCGACAACCCGACCTCGTTCGACCCCACCGCGGTGTCGTCGGTGCCGCAAGATTGGCTGCGGGGTGTGCCCGGGCAGTGGCTGGTCGGGCTGCACGTGGCCGTCAGCTCCAGCCGTGAGGACGGCAGCGACCCACTGGTGCGGGGCTCGCTCGACGAAGACAGCCTGGTCGCTTCGGTCGTGATGGACGGCCAGGCCGAGGTCTACACCGATTTCCGTCTGCACGGCGACGGCTTCGGCCGGGTGGTGGTGGTGGCGGCCAGCATGCACCCGCGTCGCCTTGGCCGGGCGGTGCAGCGGCTGCTCGAGATCGAAACCTACCGGATGATGGCGCTGCTGGGCCTGCCGGCGGCGCGCGAGGTGGCGGCCACCTTGTCGGATGCCGAGCGTGACCTGGCGCGCATTGCCGGCGAGATCCGCAGTGCCGAGCGCGACCGCGAGCCCGAGCTGCTGCGCCAGCTGACCCAGTTGGCCGGCCGGGTCGAGAGCTTGTATGCCAGCACCCATGCCCGCTTTTCGGCCAGCGCTGCGTATTTCGAGCTGGTGCAGCGGCGCATCGACGAACTGCACGAACACCGGCTGGCCGGCTTGCAGACCATCGGCGAGTTCATGGACCGCCGCCTGGGCCCGGCGATGCAGACCTGCGCCTGGGCCGGACGGCGCCAGCAGCAGCTGTCGGAGCGCATCTCGCGCACCAGCAACCTGCTGCGCACGCGGGTCGAGATCGAGCAACAGCAAAGCAGCCAGGATTTGCTCGACGCGATGAACCGGCGCCAGAAGGTGCAGCTGCGGCTGCAGACCGCGGTCGAAGGCTTGTCGGTGGCGGCCATTACCTACTATGGCGCCGGGCTGGTGGGTTATCTCGCCAAGGGCGGCAAGGAGGCGGGGTTGCTGCCTTTGTCGCCGGAACTGTTGGTCGCGGTCGCGATACCGCTGATCGCAGGGGCCGTGTGGAGTGGGTTGCGGCGCTTGCATCAGCTGGCGCACCGGGCGGCGTGAAGGACACTGCCCGCCCACACTGAACCCACGCTGAACACCTGCACACCTTGCCAGGCAAGCCGATAATCTTCCGCTTGCTGGAGGTGTGCGATGAAGCCGTTCCGCTACGAGTTCCCCTACCCGACGGCGCGCTTGCCGCTGTTCGCCCGCAATGTGGTGGCCACCTCGCACCCGGTCGCCGCGACCGCCGGGCTGCGCATGCTGTGGAAGGGCGGCAACGCCGTCGATGCGGCGATTGCCACCGCGGCCGCGATGACGATCGCCGAGCCGGTCAGCAACGGGCTCGGCAGCGATGCCTTCTGCCTGGTCTGGGACGGCACGCAACTGCATGGTTTGAATGCCTCGGGCCGGGCGCCGGCGGCGTGGACGCGCGACTACTTCCTCGCCAAATACGGCGCCGATGCCAAGACGCCGCCCAAGCGCGGTTGGGACTCCGTCACGGTGCCCGGCGCAGTGGGCGGCTGGGTGGCGTTGAGCCGGCGGTTTGGCAAGCTGCCGTTCGCCGACCTGATGGAGCCGGCGATCGAGTTGGCCGAGCGCGGTTATGCGGTGCCGCCGGTGGTGGCGCAGAAGTGGGCGGCGCCGGTGGCCGAACTGCGGCGCCTGCCCGGATTCGCCTCCGCCTTTCTGCCCGGAGGGCGTGCGCCGACCGTCGGTGAGTTGTGGCGCTTGCCGGAGGCAGCGCGGAGCCTGCGCCTGATCGCGCAGACCGAAGGCGAGGCCTATTACCGCGGCGAGATCGCCGCGGCGGTGGCCCGGCATGCGGCGGCGGACGGCGCGGCGCTGACCGAGTCCGACCTGGCCGCCTACGAACCCGAGTGGGTCGGGCCGCTGGCCAAGGACTACCGCGGCTACACGCTGCACGAGATGCCGCCGAACGGGCAGGGCATTGCGGCCCAGGTGGCGCTGGGCATCCTGTCTCACTTCGACATCGCGTCGCTGCCCCTCGACAGCGCGGAGGCCCAGCACCTGCAGATCGAAGCGATGAAACTCGCCTTCGCGGATGTCTACCGCCATGTGGCCGATCCGTCCACGATGGAGGTGACGCCCGCGCAGATGCTCGACGATGCCTACCTGGCGAGCCGCGCCCAGCTGATCGACCGCCGGCGTGCGCAGCACTTCGGGCCTGGCAACCTGGCGCAAGGCGGCACCATCTACCTCACCGCCGCCGACGAGAGCGGCATGATGGTCAGCTTCATCCAGAGCAACTACATGGGTTTCGGATCGGGCGTGGTCGTGCCGGGTTATGGGCTGTCCCTGCAGAACCGCGGCCACGGCTTCTCGCTCGACCCGGCCAGCCCGAATGTGGTGGCGCCGCGCAAGCGGCCCTTCCACACCATCATCCCGGGCTTTCTGAGCCGCGGTGGCGCTCCGGTGATGAGCTTTGGCGTGATGGGCGCCAACATGCAGCCGCAAGGGCATCTGCAGACGCTCGTGCGCATGCTTGACTACGGGCAGAACCCGCAGGCCGCCTGCGACGCGCCGCGCTGGCGCTACAACAGCGGCCTGTCGCTCAACGTCGAGGCGACGATGGACCCGGCCGTGGTGCAGGACCTGGTGGCGTGGGGCCACCAGATCGACGTGATCCAGGACTCCTACCAGGACTTCGGCGCCGGCCAGTTCATCTGGCGATTGGGCGACCCGGGCACCGAGGGGTATCTCGCCGCGAGCGACCCGCGGCGCGACGGCCAGGCGGTGGGATTTTGAGCGCTGCTGCGCCGCCCGTGCCGGTTGCCGTAGGCCCCGGCCTTGCGCTCGCGCTGCTCGGCTCCATCGCCTTCTCAGGCAAGGCCATCATCGTCAAGCTGGCCTACCGTTATGACGTCGATGCGGTCACGCTCATCATGTACCGCATGCTGTTCGCGTTGCCGCTGTTCGCGCTGATCGCCTGGTGGGCCGGGCGCGGCAAGCCGCCGCTGACGCGGCGCGAGTGGGCCGCCATCGTCGGGCTCGGCATCAGCGGCTATTACCTGGCGAGCTTTCTCGACTTCCTGGGCCTGCAGTACATCAGTGCGAGTCTGGAACGGCTGATCCTCTACCTCAACCCGACGCTGGTGCTGGCGCTCAGCGTGCTGCTGTTCAAGAAGAAGGTGACGGCGCGGCAGCTGATCGCGGCCGGCGTCAGCTACAGCGGTGTGCTGGTGGTGTTCGGCCACGAGATCGGCACGCTGGGCTCGAACGTCGCGCTCGGGAGCGTGTTGGTGTTTGCCAGCGCGGTGTCGTACGCCATCTATCTCGTCTACAGCGGTGAACTGGTCAAGCGGCTCGGCTCGCTGCGGCTGGTCGGCTGGGCCAGCCTGGTGGCTTGCGTGTTCTGCATCGGGCAGTTCGCCGTGCTGCGCCCCCTCTCGGCCGCGGTGGTGGCGCCCGAGGTGCTGTGGCTGTCGCTGCTCAATGCGACCTTGTGCACCGTGGCCCCGGTGCTGATGGTGATGATGGCGATCGAGCGCATCGGGGCGACCCTGGCCGCGCAGACCGGCATGGTCGGCCCGCTGTCGACGCTGCTGATGGGCGTGGTGCTGCTGGGCGAGCCCTTCAGCCTGTGGATTGCGGCCGGCACGGCACTGGTCTTGATCGGCATCTGGATGTTGGCCCGGGCGCGAGTCGCCGAGGGCAAATGAACACTGAGGAGTGACTTCACATGGACTTGGGACTGGCAGGTAAGTGGGCGCTGGTGTGCGCGTCCAGCAAGGGGTTGGGCAAGGGCTGCGCCGCGGCGCTGGTGCAAGAAGGTGTCAACGTGGTGCTGACGGCGCGCGGGCGCGAAGCGCTGGAGGCGACGGCAGACGAACTGCGGGCCTTCAACCGGGCCGAGGTGCGCAGCGTGGCCGGCGACATCACCACGGCCGAGGGGCGCGCGGCCGCCCTGGCCGCGTGCCCGCAGGTGGACATCCTGGTCAACAACGCCGGCGGGCCGCCACCGGGCGATTTCCGCGAGTGGTCGCGTGACGACTGGATCAAGGCGCTGGACGCGAACATGCTCACGCCGATCGAGCTGATCAAGGCGACCGTCGACGACATGATGGGGCGCGGCTTCGGGCGTATCGTCAACATCACCTCGGGCGCGGTGAAGGCGCCGATCGACGTGCTTGGATTGTCGAACGGGGCGCGCTCGGGTTTGACGGGCTTTGTCGCCGGCCTGGCGCGCAAGACCGTCGGGCGTAACGTGACGATCAACAACCTGCTGCCGGGTGCATTCGACACGGACCGTCTGCGCAAGACGATGGAAGCGTCGGCGCGTGACCGGGGGGCGAGCTACGAGGCGACGCGCGAAGCGCGCATGAAGGGTATTCCGGCGGGGCGCTTTGGCAGCGCGGAGGAGTTTGGCGCGGCGTGTGCCTTTCTGTGCAGTGCGCAGGCGGGCTATATCACCGGGCAGAACTGGCTGGTCGATGGGGGGGCGTATCCGGGGACGTTTTGAGGTGTGAGGCGCGCCTTGTCGGCGCGCGCCCGGGACATCATCGCGCAAGTTCCAGGTCGGCAGCGCAACTCAAGCCGGATCGGGTCGGTCGCAGGCAATTCGCTCGGTAGGCAACGGCACGATACGGCCCTGCTTCACATCGAAGCCCCACGCATGCTGGACCCCCGTACGCCCGTCTATGCGGTTCCGTTTGCCATAGCGTCCGAGGGCGACAAAAAAGTTGTCCCTGCTGCCGTCAAGCGCGCACTCCCCCATGACCAAGAATTGGAGCGAGCTGGGGCGCTGCGACTCCGGCCGGCGCTCAAACCTGGGCATCAAGAGCGAGTCAACAATCTGTTTTGTCTTGCCCCCATTCGCATTCGGCGTGATCTTCTGAAGCACGAGGACGGCACGACCTCGACAGTCGAACGTCCCAAAGGACCAGTCATCAGCGGACTGCCCGTCGACCCATAGCACGCCGCCGCCCTCGACCACGCAGGAGAGATGGGGCGCGACGCGATCACCGGGCCGCTGTGCCGAGTATTGCGTGCCAACCAAAGCACGGACCTCATCCTCAACGCCCCTCCCGCCGGACCGATCGGCCGTTGCTCCTCCTGCAAGCAACGCAAGTGACAGGGCCCATACGCGCGTCCTCATTCAATGCGCTCCCGGACGATTTTGAGTCCCGGGATACCCGTTGTTCTTACTTTGTGCCCGTGCCCCTCGAAGAAGGTCCACCCGGTCGGGGCGGCGCCATACAAGGTAGCGGGATCGACGCGGCCACCTAGCCCAAGGCCAGGGGAAGGAATGGTGCGTATCTCGAAGTGCGAATGCTGATCTTGGCCCTGCATGGATTGCGCATTGCCTGTGTTGCCGGTCAGACCGATTACTTCTCCCCGCGCGACGTCGTTGCCTTCCAGTACGAGTGTCGAGCTGAGATGGCAGTAAGCGGCATAGAACGTCTGTCCCTGGTAGCTGAACCGGAGCAAGATCACCTTACCGAGCGACCCTGAAATGCCAGCGAAATGAATGGTGCCGTCTGAGATTGCGTGACACGGTGTACCGGGGAGCGCATACAAATCCCACCCCTGGTGCGCACGGGTCCCGCCGTCACGGACCATCCCGAACGTGTTGTTCTGCTTGTGCCGACGAATCTCGTTGCGCTCAAGCGGCCATACCAATGCGGCCATGGCGTTCCTCCTTGAATATTGTGTGCAGCCCGTTGACTTCCGGGCTGCTTCGACTCTAGCCCGTTCCTGGCGAGGACTGAGCCTGTCAATACTTTGGTATTTGAGGCATAGCCTGTCGAACAGGAATCTCTACGCCGAGGAAGAAGTAGCCGACCGCGGCCCGATAGTCCGACGCCGACGGAGGCAGGTCACCGCCACAACGGCACCAGCGGCAAGACGCCATCGACCTAAGAGCCGCGGCTGCGCAGCGCCGGCTTGCGGTAGCGACTGTGCGCTCGTCACCGCTTGGACGACACCACGATCCCCCCAACGATCAGCGCAAAGGCCGCCGCATGGAACCACTGCGGCGTTTCGCCCAGCAGCGCGGCGGACAGCACCGCCGCGAACACCGGCGTGAGGTTGCTGAAGAAAGCCGCCACCGCGGGGCCGACAAGACCCACCCCGACACCCCAGCAGCGGTAGGCCACCAGCGACGCCGCGATGGCCACATAGGCGAGCGCGCCGATCACCGGCAGTGTCCAGTCGAAGCGCACCTCGCGCAGCAGCGATTCGCCCCCCGAGGCGAGCGTCGCCCACCCCACGCCGAAGACGATCTGGGCCAGCAGGAACTCGGCCCACGGCCACTGCCGTGGCGCCGGGTCGCGTGGGCGGGCCAGCATCCAGCTGTACAGCGCCCACAGGATCACCGCGACGATCATGTAGAGATCGCCCGGCACCAGCCGAACCTGCATCAAAGCGACCCAGCTGCCGCGGGCGATCACCAGCATCACGCCGGCCAGCGAAAACACCGCCCCCCACAGCTGCACCAGCCGCGGCCGCTCGCCGTACAGCAGGGCACCGACGGCCAGCATCCACACCGGCATGCTCGCGGCGATCAGCGTCACGTTGAGGGGCGTGGAGGTCTGCAGCGCCAGGTATTGCAGCGAGTTGTAGCTGCCGACGCCCAGCAGGCCCAGCAGGGCGAAGCTGCGCCAGCGCGGCCACAGCGGGCTGCCGGGGCGCAGCACCCGCCAGCCGAGCGGCATCAGGATCAGCGCCGCCAGCACCCAGCGCAAAAAGTTGAGCGTCAACGGCGCGACCGAGCCGACCATCAGCCGCCCCACCACGGCGTTGCCGGCCCACAGCAGCGGCGGCAGGGTCAACAGCAAGGTGGTTTTCAGGGTCAAACGAGGTGAGCTCATAAGGCCGGGTGGGGCGAGGACAACATGCGAGGCTCGGGCGCGGCCCCTTCGGGAACTCAAGCGCCCGGCATGTTAGCGCCGCAGTTCCAGCATTGCTCGAACGGGCCCTCCACCAACTCGTCACATTGCGGACACCGCCAGCGCCGCTCGCGCGGGCGCTGCAGTTCGCGCAACAACTGCTGCGCCTCGGCCAGGCGCAGCGGGTCGTGCAACCACACCTCGGGCAGGCTCTGGTCGAGCGGTATTTCGCCGGCGATGCCGCTCGCGTACTGCCGCTGCACGCTGGCATCGAGGCCGGCCCGGCTGAGCTGATCGGCCCACAAGGTCGCGACCACGATGTTGGGAGCCTGGGTCAACTTGATCATGGCGCATGTTAGGGCACCGCTGCGGCGGGCGAAGGCCGCAGATGCAGCGGGCTGACCCGTGCAAGCTTTTCGCACTCGGCGTAAGGTGTGGCCCGCCTTCACCATCCTGCACGAGGGAGACTTTCAGATGCCTTTGGCCATCCAGATCCAGCAACCGGGCGGCGCCGAGCAGTTGCAGGCGGTCGACGTGACGGTCGGCGAACCGGGCCCCGGTGAGATCCGCATCCGCCATCGCGCCTGCGGTTTGAACTTCATCGACGTCTACCACCGCACCGGGCTCTACCCGCTGCCGCTGCCGGCCACGCTCGGCATGGAAGCGGCCGGGGTGGTGGAAGCGGTGGGTGAGCGGGTCGACCACCTGCGCCCCGGTGACCGCGCGGCCTACACCAGCCAGCCGCCGGGCGCCTACAGCGAGGTGCGCGTGATGCCGGCCCGCAACGTCGTCCGGCTGCCCGACGGCATCGACGACGAAACCGCCGCAGCGATGATGCTCAAGGGCCTGACGGTGCAATACCTGCTGCGCAAGACGCACCCGCCGGGCGGGTTGCAGGCGGGCGACTTCGTGCTGTTCCACGCCGCTGCCGGTGGGGTCGGCCTGATTGCCTGCCAGTGGGCGCGCGCGATGGGCCTGCAGCTGATCGGCACCGCCGGCTCCGACGAGAAGTGCCAGCTCGCGCTGGAGCACGGCGCCACCCACGTGGTGAACTACGCGAAAGAGAACGTCGTGGACCGTGTCAAGGCGATCACCGGTGGCCAGAAGGTCAAGGTGGTCTACGACGGCGTGGGCCGCGACACCTGGGAGGCGTCGCTCGATTGTTTGCAGCCGCTCGGGCTGATGGTCAGCTATGGCAACGCGTCGGGCCCGGTGCCGCCGGTGAACCTGGCCACCCTGTCGGCCAAGGGCTCGTTGTACGTGACGCGCCCCACCATCTTCACCCACCTCGCGTCGCGCGAATCGACGCAGGCGATGGCCGACGACCTGTTCGAAATGGTCGCCGGCGGCAAGGTCAAGATCCGCATCGACCAGCGCTATCCGTTGCGCGAGGCCGCCCAGGCGCATCGCGACCTGGAGGCGCGCAAGACCACCGGATCGAGCGTGCTGTTGCCCTGAGGCGAGGGTCGCGCGCCGGTGCCGCCCAGCGGCGCTGACCGGTTAGCTTCAGGCCTGCTCGGCGCGCCACGCGGCCACGCCGGCGACGGCTTCTTCGAGCGTGTGAAGGACCAGGACGCCATCCGTTGCGGCCACGCGGCGCACGCCGGCGCCCCCCGCCCACAAGCCGGTGGCCGGCGGCAGCAGGGCGCGCAACTGCTGCAGCAGCCCGGCGATCTGGCGCGCCGGAAACGCGCCTGAAAACGACAGGGCCACGATGTCGGCACGGTGGGCCACCGCCGCGCGGGTGATCTCGACCAAAGGCATTTGTGTCCCCAGCGAGATGCAGTGCGCGCCTTCGAGCGCCAGCACCGCCTCGACCATCAACAAACCCATCGCGTGCTGCTCGTGCGGCACGGTGGTGAGCAGCACCCGCGGTGCACCCCCACCGGGGACCGCCGCGACCGCCTGCTGCAGCACCCGCTCGGTCAACTCGGTGAACAGGTGCTCCTCGAAGACCTGCAATCGACCTTCTTCCCAGGCCAGGCCGACGCGCCGCGCGAGCGGGGCCACCGTGTCCTGGACAAAACGCTGCAAACCTTCTCGGGCGAGTCGCTGCTGCAGGGCTTGCAGGTAGGCCTCTTTCTCGTGCCGCTGGATCAACGTGAGCAAGTCGGCGCTGCCATCGCCCGGCTCTGCTGCTGCCCCCGCCGTCGCCGCCGCCCGCCGTGAGGGCAGGGCCTGCAATTCCGCCAGCGTACGCGTCAGCAGCCCACCCGGCCGGTGGCCTTGATCCATCAGGCGCTTGATGAGCCGTAGCCGCTCGACCTGCTCGGCCGGATACAGCCGCTCCCCCTTGCCGTCGCGTGCCGGCGTGGGGAAGCCGTAGCGGCGCTCCCAGACCCGCAACACGTCTTTGGACAAGCCGACGTCTCGCTCGACCGCGGCGATCGTGTAGCTCGTGCCTTCTGTGTTTGTCTTGGACAAAATATTGCCAATCCGGAGATTTGCGGTTATCTTACTGTTCATGGTTGGTTTGTCTAGGACAAATCAACCTGCTTCGACAGCCCTGAAACGTTGTGTCTCGTCGGGTGCGCCGGCCTGGTTGGCCCGCTGTGCCGCCGGGTTACGGCGTGATTTTCGCGGTCGATGCGGTGTTCATCCTGCAGCCTTGCGCTGTTCCCTGCTGACCAAGGAGTCCTCCATGAAGAAGATCATCGCCCTCACCACCCTCGCACTCGCCGCCGTCGCCGTGCAGGCCAAGGACATCGTCGACACCGCCGTGGCGGCCGGCGACTTCAAGACCCTGGCCACGGCACTCGACAAGGCCGGCCTGGTGCAGACGCTGAAAGGCAAGGGCCCGTACACGGTGTTCGCACCGACCGACGCGGCCTTTGCCAAGCTGCCGAAAGCGGATCTGGACGCCCTGCTGGCCGACAAGGCCAAGCTGGCGGCCGTGCTGACCTACCACGTCGTGCCCGGCAACGTGATGGCCAAGGACGTCAAGGCCGGCAAGGTGAAGACGGTGGAGGGCAGCGAGCTGACCGTCAGCACCCGCGGTAGCGGCGTGATGGTCAACGATGCGAAGGTGGTGAAGACCGATATCGTGGCCGACAACGGCGTCATCCACGTCATCGACAGCGTGGTGCTGCCGCGCCAGTAAGACGCAACGGCTCGCGAGCGAGGGGAGGGGCTGCCGAGGGCAGCGCCTTGCGAGCCCGCAGGCGGGCCGGGTGCTGGCCACGGTGGCCAGCACCTTTCAACGGCTGCGCCGCACCCGCAACAGCTCGTCGAGGATCAACAAGGCGGCGCCCACCGAGATGCCGGCGTCGGCGACGTTGAAGGCCGGGAAGTGCCAGCCGCGCAGGTGGAAGTCGAGGAAGTCGACCACGTAGCCGTGCAGCGCGCGGTCGATCACGTTGCCGATGGCGCCGCCGAGGATCAGCGCGAGCGCCCAGGCAAACAGCTTCTGCCCGCCGTGGCGCTTCAACAAATAGGTGATGAAGATCGCCGCGGCCACGCCCAGGCCGATGAAGAACCAGCGCTGCCAGCCCGAGGCCTTGGCCAGGAACGAGAACGCGGCCCCGGTGTTGTGGACGCGCACGATGTTGAAGAACGACACCACCTCCGTGCTCTGCCCCAGCGTGTAGTAGCCGAGGATCAGCGTCTTGGTGAACTGATCGAGCAGGATCACGACGACGGCAATGCCGAGCCAGGGCCACAGCGCACCCTTGGACGAGGCAGACAACGAGCGCCCGTTTTTCTTGTTTGCGGTTGCCGCCATCACGCCACCTTGCGGCTTTCGCCGGCGCCGTACAGGTTGCTGGTGCAGCGGCCGCACAGGGCGGGGTGTGCCGCATCGTGTCCCACATCCGACCGGTAGTGCCAGCAGCGCTCGCATTTCGGATCGGTCGAAGGCGTGACCGTGACCTTGAGCTCGTCACCGGGCGACACCGCCACGGCCGACGTGATGAAGACGAACTTCAGGTCGTCGCCGAGGCTTTCGAGCAGCGCGCGGTCGTCCGCGCCGGCAGCGATGCCGATGTGTGCCTGCAACGAGGCGCCGACGCGGCCTTCGGCCCGCACCGCCTCGATTTCCTTGTTGACCGCTTCGCGGATCTCGCGCAGCCGAGCCCACTTGAGCAGCAAGGCCTCGTCGTCGCCGGTGAATTTCCAGTAGGTCTCGACGAAGATCGACGGCGAGCGGCCGGCGCTCACCAGCTGCCACGCCTCTTCGGCGGTGAAGCTGAGGAAGGGGGCCATCCAGCGCAGCATCGCCTGGGTGATCTGCCACAGCGCGGTCTGGGCCGAGCGGCGGGCGCTCGAGCCGGGGGCGGTGGTGTAGAGCCGGTCCTTCAGCACGTCCAGATAGAACGCGCCCAGGTCTTCCGAGCAGTACACCTGCAGCTTGGCCACCACCGGGTGGAATTCGTAGACCTCGTAGTGGGCCAGGATCTCGGTCTGGAAGGCCGAGGTGCGCGCCAGCGCATAACGGTCGATCTCGAGCAGCTGGTCGAACGGCACCGCGTCGCGCTCGGGGTCGAAGTCGCTGGTGTTGGCGAGCAGGAAGCGCAAGGTGTTGCGGATGCGGCGGTAGACGTCGACCACACGCGCGAGGATCTTGTCGTCGCCGGCAATGTCGCCCGAGTAGTCGCTGGCGGCCACCCACAGGCGGATGATCTCGGCGCCCAGCTTCTTCGACGTCTCCTGCGGGTCCACGCCGTTGCCGAGCGACTTGCTCATCTTGCGGCCCTGGCTGTCGACCGTGAACCCGTGCGTCAGCAGGCCTTTGTAGGGCGCGGCGCCATACATCGCACAGGCGGTCAGCAGCGAGCTGTGGAACCAGCCGCGGTGCTGGTCGTGCCCTTCGAGGTAGAGGTCGGCCGGCCAGGTCGACTGGTCGGCGTGGCTCTTCTGCAGCACGTGGTAGTGGGTGGTGCCGGAGTCGAACCAGACGTCGAGGATGTCGGTGCTCTTGGTGTACTGCCCGGCCTCGTCGCCCAGCCACTCGCGCGGATCGAGCGTCGCCCAGGCTTCGACACCGCCTTGCTCGACCAGCTCGGCGGCGCGGTCCATCAGCTCCAGCGTGCGCGGGTGCAGCTCGCCGCTGTCTTTGTGCAGGAAGAAGGGCAGCGGCACGCCCCAGTTGCGCTGGCGCGAGATGCACCAGTCGGGGCGGCCGGCGATCATGTCGCGCAAGCGGGCCTTGCCGTTTTCTGGGTAGAAGCTGGTCTGCTCGATCGCTTCGAGCGCCATCTGCCGCAGCGTCTTGGGCGCCTTGTCGACGGTGAACACCCCTTCGCCTTCGTCCATGCGCACGAACCATTGCGCCGCGGCGCGGTAGATCACCGGGCTCTTGTGGCGCCAGCAATGCGGGTAGCTGTGCACCAGCGCCGAGGTGGCGAACAAGCGGCCGGCTTCGCGCATCGCCTCGATGATCGGTGTGCCCGCCTTCCAGATGTTCTGGCCGCCGAACAGCGGCAGTTCCGCGGCATAGCTGCCGTGGCCTTGCACCGGGTTGAGGATGTCGTCGTACTTCAGCCCGTGCGCGACGCAGGAGTTGAAGTCGTCCACGCCGTAGGCCGGGGCCGAGTGCACGATACCGGTGCCGTCTTCCGCGGTGGCGTAGTCGGCCAGGTAGACCGGCGAGAGGCGGTCATAGCCCGGATGCGCGCCGGCCAGCGGATGGCGGAAGTTCAGGCGGTCGAGCTTTTCGCCGAGCGTCGTCGCGACCACCCGCCCGGTCAGGCCGTAGCGTTCCAGGCATTTCTCGACCAGCGCGCTGGCCAGCACCAGCAAACCGCGCTCGGTGTCGACCAGCGCGTATTCGAGCGCCGGGTTGAGGTTGAGCGCCTGATTGGCCGGCAGGGTCCACGGGGTCGTGGTCCAGATGACGATGTAGGCGTCCTTGTCGAGCTTGGGCAGGCCAAAGGCGGCGGCCAGCTTGTCGGGCTCGGCGCTCTGGAAGCCGACGTCCAGCGTTTGCGACTTCTTGTCGGCGTATTCGATCTCGAACTCGGCCAGCGACGAGCCGCAGTCGAAGCACCAGTACACCGGCTTCAACCCGCGGTAGACGAAGCCGCGCTCGATGATGCGCTTGAGGGCGCGGATCTCGTTGGCCTCGTTGCCGAAGTCCATCGTCTTGTACGGCCGCCCCCAGTCGCCCAGCACCCCCAGCCGCTTGAAGTCGGCCATCTGCTGGGCGATTTGCTCGGCGGCGTAGGCGCGGCTCTTGGCCTGCACGTCCTCGCGGGTGAGCTTGCGGCCGTAGGTCTTCTCGATCTGGTTTTCGATCGGCAGGCCGTGGCAGTCCCAGCCGGGCACGTAGACGGCGTTGAAGCCGGCCAGCTGGCGCGCCTTGACGATCATGTCCTTGAGGATCTTGTTGACGGCGTGCCCCATGTGGATCTGGCCGTTGGCATAGGGCGGGCCGTCGTGCAGCACGAACTTCGGTGCGTTGCAGCGGGCGTCGCGCAGCTTCTTGTAGATGCCTTGCTCGTCCCAGGCCTTGACCCAGCCCGGTTCGCGCTTGGGCAGGTCGCCGCGCATTGGGAAGGGCGTGTCGGGCAGGTTGAGGGTGGCTCGATAGTCTTGGGGCGTGTCGCTCATGATGGGCGGCGCAGGCTCTGCGCAGAAAAGCTGGTGGCGGCCGCCGCGTCGTGGATCTGTCGGCGTCGGCGGGCCGGGCTCGCTGGGGGGCGGCGAGCTTTAAATTCGGTCGCGTGTGGTTTGGCGCCGGGTTTGGACGTGCAGCGACGCGAAGAAGGCGCGCGCGTTCTCCGCATCCTGACGGATGGCGGCAGTCAATGCGTCCAGGCCGTCGTAGCGGGCCTCGTCGCGCAGTTTGTGCAGCAGTTCCACACGCACGAGTTTACCGTAGCCCCCCTCGGCGCCCAGGCTGGCCGGCCAATCGAGGCAGTGCACTTCGAGCAGCACGCGGCCGGCGTCCTCGACCGTCGGGCGCACCCCCAGGCTGGCGACACCGTCGAGCGGGCTGTCGGCCAGGCCATGGGTGCGGACCGCGAAGATGCCCATTGCCGCCGGTTTGCGGTGATGAAAGCGCAGGTTCAGCGTGCGAAAGCCGAGGTCGCGCCCCAGCTTGCGCCCGTGGATGACGTGGCCGCTGATGCTGTAGGGGCGACCGAGCAGTGCGGCGGCGGCGTCCATGTCGCCGCGCGCCAGCGCGTCGCGCACGGCCGAGCTGGACACGCGCAGGCCGTGCACCTCGTAGCTGTTCATGCGGGCGACGTCGAAGCCGAGTTGGTCTCCGGCGGCGTCGAGCGTGGCGTAGTCGCCGGCACGCTTGGCACCGAAGCGGAAATCGTCGCCGACCAGCACGTAACGAGCGCCCAGCCCGTCGAGCAGCACCTCGCGCACGAACTCGTCGGGCGACAAGCGCGACAAACGCTGGTCGAACGGCAGCACCACCACCTGGTCGACGCCGCAGCGCTGCAATTCGCTCAGCTGGTCGCGCAGCGTCGCGATGCGGGCGGGCGCCAGCTCGGGCTTGCCGGCCTGGGCGGCGAAGAAATCGCGCGGATGCGGCTCGAAGGTCAGCACGCAGCTGGGCAATCCGCGGTGCTCGGCCTCGACCTTCAGCAGCGCCAGCATGGCCTGATGGCCGCGGTGCACCCCGTCGAAATTGCCGATGGTGAGGGCGCAGGCCGGCGCCAGCGCTGCATGGTGAAAACCGCGAAAGACGTGCATGCGCGGATTATGGCGGGCCGGCGGGGGCCGCGCTGTCGCCAGGGCGGGGGCGGCGCGGGCCACAGACTCCGTCGCTCAGCGCCGTCCCCCGCCTACACTGCGCGCTGCACCGGGGCACCATGAACCCGGGCGCCGGACCAAAACGAGGGAGGTCGATCATGAAGCCACGGTGGGTGCGCGCGAGCGCGTTCTGGTTCACGCTGTTCTTCGCGGCGCTGGGCCAGCTCAAGGCCCGCTGCCTGCCGTCAGCCCAGGGGCTGGCGTTGGCCCTGGTGATCGGCATGGTGGGTCTCGCCGTCGTGCTTCGTCGCCGCGGTGTGCCGCTGCAGTTCGGGCTGTCCACGCGTTTGCTGCTGTTGCCGGTGTTGGGGAGCCTGGTGGCCGCGATGTATGTCGAGGTCACCGCCTTGGTGCACACGCTGGGCGGCTGGTGGGGCGAGCGGTGGCTGGTGGATCAGTTGTGGTTGCGCTCCGGTGCGCTCATCGGTGGCTACGTCGGTGTCGTCTACGGCGTTGCCGTGGCGGTGCTGTTCAGGCGGCCCTGCTGGTTGCTGGCGTCGATGTACGCGGGCTACGCGGCGCTGGTGCTGGTGGTGCTGCTGTGGGCGGTGGGGGAGTCCATACCCGCGTTCTGGGTGACGGAGCTGCTGTGGATGGTGGTCGTGACGGTGTCGGTTGCCGTTGCGGTCGCGCGCTGGCTTGAACGTCCTCCGGCCCAGAGACTGCTTTCACCCGCCTCATCACCGTCGGCGTGAGCGATTTGGGCGGCTCAAGATGCCCCGGCCGGCGCCAGGATGTCCTGCGGCCCGGCCAGCCAGCACCACTGCCCGGGAGCCAGCGTGGCCGGCAGTTCGAGGGCGCCGAAACGGCTGCGGTGCAACGTCACCACCTCGTTGCCGGCGGCGGCCAGCATGCGCTTGACCTGGTGGTATTTGCCTTGCGTCAAGGTGAGGCGCAGATGCCGCTCGGCGACGCGCTCGCAAGCGGCCGCCGCGACCGGCTTGGGGTCGTCGTGCAGCACCACGCCGGCGAGCAGCTGGGCCATCTGCCGGTCGGTGATCGGGTCGGCCGTGCCCACTTCGTAGACCTTGGGCACGTGTTTTTTGGGCGACGTGAGCCGGTGGATCAGCGCGCCGTCGTCGGTCAGGATCAGCAGGCCGGTGGTGTCCTGGTCGAGCCGTCCGACGGCTTGCACGTCGCGCAGTCGCAGCGGCGACGGCAGCAGCGTGTAGACGCTGGGCCACGCCGACGGCTTTTGCGAGCATTCATGGCCGGCCGGCTTGTGCATCATCAGGTAGGCCTTTTCGTGAAAGGGCCAGTCGCGGCCTTCGACGGTGAACACCAGGCCGCGCGTGTCGACGTCGTGGTCGGGGTCGTCGCAGACCTGGCCCTGCAGCCGCACTTCGCCGGCCAGGATGAGGTTCTCGCACTCCCGGCGGGTGCCGAAGCCTTGCGAAAACAGAACTTGAGCCAGGCGCATCGGGGGAGTCTCCAGCAGATGACGAGGGCGCGGGGCAGAAGGGCCCGCCGAGGGCCGCAAGTCTAGCGGCTGTGCAGGCCTCGCCCGAAATGAACAAGGCCGGGCGACACCCTCGGGTGGCCCGGCCTTCGATGGCGCGCCGCGGCGCCGCGCGTCAGGCGAAAACGCCCGCGGTGTCCTGCATGCGGGCCGACACCTCGCCGAGGTGGTGCATCGTGTCGCCGAAGGTCATCTCGATGCAGGTGAGCCGCTTGAAGTAGTGGCCGGCGATGTACTCGTCGGTCACGCCGATGCCGCCATGCAGCTGGATGGCCTGCTGGCCGACGAAGCGCATCGACTGACCGAGCTGCACCTTGGCCTGCGACAGCGCGCGGCGGCGCTGCGGTGCGTCCTCGCCGAGCTTGAGCGTCGCGAAGTAGCTCATCGAACGGGCCAGTTCGAGCTGCATCTTCATGTCGGCCACGCGATGGCGCAAGGCCTGGAAGGTGCCGATCGTGACGCCGAACTGCTTGCGTGTGTTGAGGTATTCGACCGTCACGGCAAGCAGCTTGTCCATCGCGCCGACCGCCTCGGCGCTGAGCGCCGCGATGCCGACATCGACCGCAGCCTCCAGCGCGTACAGCCCGTCGTCAGGGCCGACCAGCAAGGTCGCGGGGCTGTCGGCAAAACCGACGTCGGCCGCCTGGGCGCCGTCCTGCGTCGAATAGGGACGGGTGGTCACGCCTTTGGCGCCGCGCTCGACGAGGAACAGCGCGATGCCCTGGGGCGCGTCGACCGCGCCCGAGACCCGGGCCGGCACGATGAAGGCGTCGGCCAGATGGCCCACGGGCACCACGCTCTTGCTGCCGCTCACGGTCCAGGCGTCGCCCTGCTGGCGGGCCGCGGTGGTGACGTGGCGCAGCACGTAGCGGGCGTCGCGCTCTTGATGCGCCAGCACCACTTTCGCTTCGCCGGTGGCCACGCGCGGCAGCCAGGCGGATTGCACCGCCTCCGGGGCGTGACGGCTGAGCAGGGAGGCGCCCACCAGGGCGACCGCCGCGTACGGCTCGAGCACGATGCCGCGGCCCAGCTCCTCCATCACGACCATCGCCTCCACCGGCCCGAAGCCGAGGCCGCCGTGCGCTTCGGGCACGGCCAGCCCCATCAGGCCCAGGTCGGCCATCTCGCGCCAGGCTTCATCGGAATAGCCGCCGGCCTTGACGATGGCATGGCGGCGGGCGAAGTCGTAGCCCTTTTCGACCCACTTTTGCACGGCGTCGCGCAACTGTTGCTGGTCGTCGGTGTAATCGAAGTCCATTTGCTGCTTCCTTCCTGCCTGCCGGCCTCAGCCCATCACGGTCTGAGCGACGATGTTGCGCTGCACTTCGTTCGAGCCGCCGTAGATGGTGGTCTTGCGAACGTTGAAGTAGGTCGAGGCGAGCGGCGCGCAGTGGGCGGCGCCGACGTAATCGCCCTGCCAGCCGGCTTCCATCGCTTCGTGGATGAAGGGCAGCGAGTAGGGGCCGGCGGCCAGCATCATCAGCTCGGTGTAGCGCTGCTGGATCTCCGAGCCGCGGATCTTGAGCAGTGCCGCGACGTCCAGCGCCTGCTTGCCGCCCTGTTCGGCCGACAGCACCCGCAGCACCATCATTTCGAGCGAGACGATGTCGACTTCGATCTGGGCGAGCTGGTCGCGGAAGCGCACGTCGTCCATCAGCGAACGCCCGCCGGATTTCTCGGCCTTGGCAATGCGCTTCAGGCGCTCCAGCTCGCGCTTGGCGCGGTTCACATCGGCGATGTTGGTGCGCTCGTGGGCCAGCAGGTATTTGGCGTAGGTCCAGCCCTTGTTTTCTTCGCCCACCAGGTTTTCGGCCGGCACTTCGACGTTGTCGAAGAACACTTCGTTGACCTCGTGTTCACCGTCGAGCGTGATGATGGGGCGCACCGTGATGCCGGGCGACTTCATGTCGATCAACAGGAACGAGATGCCGGTTTGCGGCTTGCCTTCGGTGCTGGTGCGCACCAGGCAGAAGATCCAGTCGCCGTACTGGCCGAGCGTGGTCCAGGTCTTCTGGCCGTTGACGATGTATTTGTCGCCGCGCCGCTCGGCCCGCGTCTTGACCGATGCCAGGTCGGAACCGGCGCCGGGCTCGGAATAGCCCTGGCTCCACCAGACGTCGCCGCTCATGATGCCGGGCAAAAAACGCTTGTGCTGCTCGGGGGTGCCGAAGGCCATGATCACCGGGGCCACCATCACGGGGCCGAAGGGCACCACGCGCGGCGCGCCGGCCAGGGCGCATTCTTCTTCGAACAGGTGACGCTGGATGGCGTTCCAGCCGGGCCCGCCGAACTGCTTGGGCCAGGCCCAGCCGTGCCAGCCCTTCTTGCCCAGGATCTTGGCCCAGCGCTGAAAGTCGTCTTTGTGCAGACGCAGGGCGTTGTGCACCTTGTGGCTAATGTCCTGGGGGAGGTTGGCCCGCACCCAGGCGCGGATCTCCTCGCGGAAGGCTTGTTCTTCCGGCGTGAAGTTCAAATCCATTGCTGTGTCTCCTTCGCTGCGGCTGCCGCTGCCGGCACGCCAGGCTTAGCGGAGCAGTTTAAGCACGATCGTTCGCAAAACCCTGTCTCAGCGGCGACATAAGGGTAGACCCGGGGAGCACCGTCAGAAACGCTTGTCGAGGGTCAACTGGTCGTTCTCGCGCTTCATCTGGAAGCGGTTGAGGAAGCTGTTGCCCAACAGGATGTAGGGCATCTCGCGTGCCGCCACCACACCCTGTACGTTGTACAGCTCGACGTCGCCCACGCGCACCGAATGCAGCGACACCAGATAGCCCTGCACCACGCCGTTCGCGGTGTTCAGGTAGATGGGCTGGCCGTCCTGGTACTTGACGCCCAGGCGCTCGGCGTCGCTGACCGCCATCGACACCGAGGTGGCGCCGGTGTCGACCAGGAAGCGCGCGCTGCGCCCGTTGATCTGGCCCTGTGTGACGAAATGGCCCCCGGCGCCGGCGGTCAGCACGATGCGGGTGCCGCCCCCGCTGCCGCCGCGACCGCCCAGGCTGACAGGCGACCCGCCGAGCGCGAGGGTCTGCTTCTGACCGCCCACTTCGACCACCGCCTGCCCGCCGCTCAGGCTGACCAGGCGCACGCCGTCGGCGCTGGCGCCCACGGCCAGCGTGCGTGGCGTGCCGTTGATCATCAGCAAGGCCTTGTTGCTGCCCAGGCTGCCGGTCAGCGCGACGGTCTGGGCAAGCCCGGTTTGGCACAGCAGTGCCGTCATCACGGCCAGGCCGCAGCGAAAGAACTTCATCGGAGTCGGTTTTCTTGCCCGTGGGCGTGTCGTGGAGCGGCGTGGCGGGCCGGGGCCGTTGGCAGGATCAGCGGGTCAATCGCGGAAGTTGTTGAACGTCAGCGGCACTTCGGTGACGTCTTTGCGCAGCAGCGCGATCGCGGCCTGGAGGTCGTCCCGCTTGGTGCCGCTGATGCGCACGGCGTCACCCTGGATGCTGGCCTGCACCTTGATTTTGCTGGCCTTGATCAGCTGCTGGATCTTCTTGGCCAGCTCGGACTCGATGCCGGCCTTGACCTTGATCACCTGCTTGACCTTGTCGCCGCCGATTTTCTCGATCTTGCCGATGTCGAGAAAACGTGCGTCGACACTGCGTTTGGTCATTTTGACGGTCAGGACGTCGAGCACCTGGCCGAGCTGGAAGTCGCTGTCGCCGTAGAGTGTCAGTTCCTTGTCCTTGAGTTCGATGCGGGCGTCGGTGCCCTTGAAATCGAAGCGGGTGCCGATTTCCTTGTTGCTCTGGTCGACGGCGTTGCGCACTTCGACGAGGTTGGGTTCGAGGACGGTATCGAAGCTGGGCATAGTGCTGTGTGTCGGCGGCGGCGTCAGTAGACGCAGTCCTTGGAGGGAATAGGCGAAAATTCTGCCATGCAAATCGAGACGGGCGTCAGCCTCAAACCGTATAACACCTTCGGCCTGCCGGCGGTGGCCCAGACCCTGGTGCGCATCGAGGCCGACGCCGACGTGCGCCGTGTGCTCGGCGATGCCACCCTGGGCCGGGCGCCGAAGTTCGTGCTGGGGGGCGGCAGCAACATCGTGCTGACGCGCGACGTGAGCCAGTTGGTGCTAAAGGTCGAGGTGCCGGGCCGGCGGGTGGTCGACGAGCGCGCCGACGCCTGGATCGTCGAGGCCGGCGGCGGCGAGAACTGGCACGATTTCGTCACCTGGACGCTCGACCAGGGCCTGCCCGGGCTGGAAAACCTGGCGCTGATCCCCGGCACAGTGGGCGCCTCGCCGGTGCAGAACATCGGCGCTTACGGCGTGGAGCTGAAAGACCGATTCGATACGCTGGACGCGGTCGACCTGATCACTGGCCGCAGCGTCCGGCTGGACGCCTCGATGTGTCGCTTTGGTTACCGCGACAGCATCTTCAAGCAGGCGCTGGCCGGCAAGAGCCTGATCACGCGGGTGCGTTTTCGGCTGCCCAAGCCGTGGCAGCCGGTGCTGGGCTACCTCGACCTGGAGCGCAAGATGGCCGAGACCGGGCAGCACCAGCCGACGGCACGCCAGGTCTACGACTGGATCTGCGAGATCCGCCGCGCCAAGCTGCCCGACTGGACCGTGATGGGCAACGCCGGCAGTTTCTTCAAAAACCCGGTGGTGACCGAAGATCAGTGCCGCGACATCATCGGCCGCGACCCGGAGATCGTGCACTACCCGATGCCCGACGGCACTTACAAGCTCGCCGCCGGCTGGTTGATCGACGCCTGCGGTTGGAAAGGCAAGAGCATCGGCCGCGCCGGCGTCTACGAGAAGCAGGCGCTGGTGCTGATCAACCGGGGCGGGGCCATCGGCGCCGAGGTGGTGACGCTGGCGCGCGCCATCCAGGAAAGTGTGTACGGGCGCTTCGGCATTCGGCTGGAACCGGAGCCGCTGGTGATCTGACGCTGGGGCGTCGTTCCCGCTGTCACACGGCCGCCATGCGCGCGCGGCATATTGCGCTGCAGCATCACAACAACGACAGGGAGCACGACAAGAACGAGGGGGGCGGCGTTTGTGCCGGCGGGGCCCAGGCGGTGGGCCCTGCCCGGTGTTGTATCGGGAGGCGCACTGTGGCGGCCGGCCCCCCGAATGGATGTACCTAGTGTTAGGGACAGCCAAACCCCCCCATGCTGGCTACCATCTCGCACCTTGATGAATGACGATGGCCCGCATCGGCTGTTCGCATCTCCACTGTTTTCGGAGGTGCAGCAGCGTGACCAAGACGGGCCGACTTGCCTGGAGGGGTGCAGATGGAAGCGGTGTCCAAAACGGTAGTGGGTGGTGTGGCAGATGTCGTGATGCATCGGCCTTGGGTGCGCAGCGCAGGTGCGGTTGCGGCGGCGCTGGCGCTGGCCGGTTGCATGGCCACCAGCCCGACGATGGGCGACAGCCGGGCCAAGACGGTGGCCACCGGCGCCACGGCCGGCTCGACGGCCGAAAACGCCAATTCCGAGATGGAGCGCTGCAGCGAGTCGCTCGGGACGGTGGCCTTGGTGGAAGACCAGGGATCGTCCTGGTACAGCGAAATGCGCAGCCATCGCCTGCAATCCACCATCCCGGTGCTGCGCATGCTGGTGCAGCAGTCCAATTGTTTCGTGGTGGTCGAGCGCGGCCAGGCGATGCACAACATGCGCCAGGAGCGGGGCCTGCAAGACAGCGGCGAACTGCGCGAGGGCAGCAACTTCGCCAAGGGCCAGATGGTCGCCGCGGACTACACGATGAGCCCGAGCGTCACCTTCAGCCAGAAAGACACCGGCGGCCTCGGCGGCCTGGTGGGCGGGCGTGTCGGCACGGTCGCGGCGCTGGTGGGCGGCCAGATGAAGTTCAACGAAGCGTCGACCATGCTCACCCTGATCGACAACCGCTCGGGCGTGCAGTTGGCTGCCGCCGAGGGCAGTTCGCGCAACACCGACTTCGGTCTGCTGGCGGGTGCCTTCAGGGGCACTGCGGTGGGCGCCAGTGCTTATGGCAACACGCCGCAGGGCAAGGTCGTGATCGCCGCCTTTGCGGATTCGTACAACCAGATGGTGCGGGCGGTGCGCAACTACAGGGCGCAGGAAGTGCGCGGTGGTCTGGGCACCGGCGGTCGCCTCGGTGTGCAGGGCGGCACGACGCCGGCCTCCAAGAACCGCTGAAGCGGCTTGCGGGTGATGCGCCCGCAAGCACCAAGCAGAAGGGCCGCACATCCGCGGCCCTTCTGCTTTGCATTGCTGTGCTACTTTGATTGCGTCTTGCGCTGCAAGCGGCAGGTGGTTCAACCGAAGTGGCAGATGTAGTGGTAGGGCTCGCCTTCCACCTTGATCTCGAAGCTCGAGTTGGCCGGCACGTCGAAGCGCTGACCTGCCGCATAACGCGTCCAGTTGTTTTGACCTGCAAGCTTCACTTCGCAAGCGCCTGCCACGGTCTCCATCACTTCCGGTGCGCCGGTGTTGAAGGTCAGGGTCGACGGCAGGATCACACCGACGCTCTTGCGGGTGCCGTCCTGCAAGGTGATGGTGTGCGAGATGCACTTGCCGTCGAAATAGACGTTGGCCTGCGTGTTGACGGCGACGTTGGCGATCTGTTGGCTCATGGTGATGTGCGTCAGTGCGGTGCTGATGGAGTGTGATGAATCAGGGCAAGACCGCGATGGTACATCTGCCAGGGGAACCCCTTGGGTGAGGGGCTGCAGGTCCCTCCCGTGGGGGATGGTGGGTTTACCCCGAGGCTGCAACACTTGCGTCCACGCTGTCATCGCGGCGAGGACACCACGGGAGATACCGGGGCCTCGGCGCAACGCCCAAGCACCACTGCCATCGGCGATGGTTCGAGTTGATGTTGATGTTGTTGCTGCTGGTGGTGGTGGCCATCTCCTCGGGAGCGGTCGATAGGGGCGGTCCTTGTCTTCTAGGCAAGGGGCCGTCAGGGAGGCGACCGACTTCCGGGGGCCCTGTGCTACAGAGGCCCGGTTGCCCGGCGCGGAGTGGAGACACTCTGCGTCGGGTTTACTTTTTGGGGTGGGCGCGGGCACTTGTTGAGTGGATGCTCTTGCTCGTGTTGTTGGAGTGCGGGGTGTAGACAACACCAAGCCAAGCCTCCTACAAATCCGTCCTCAACCGCCATATCTCCGGAAACAACACCACCTCCAACATCTTCCGCAGATACCCCACCCCCGACGTCCCCCCGGTCCCGCGCTTGAACCCAATCACCCGCTCCACCGTCGTCACGTGCCGGAAGCGCCACAACCGGAACGCGTCCTCGACGTCGGTCAGCTCTTCGCCCAGCTGGTACAGGTCCCAATAACGCCGCGGGTCGCGATACACCTGCAGCCAGGCCTGCTCGACCGCCGCGCTCTCGACATACGGCTGGGTCCAGTCGCGTTCGAGATGGCTGGCTGGCACCGGCAGACCCCGCCGCTGCAGCAGCCGCAACGACTCGTCGTACAGCGACGGTGAGCGAAACGCCTGCTCGACCTCGGCCAGTCGCTCGGCCTTGTGCGCGTGCGGCTTCAACATCGCGGCGTTCTTGTTGCCCAGCAGGAATTCGATGCAGCGGTACTGCCAGCTCTGGAAGCCGCTCGAGTTCGACAGATAGGGCCGGATCGCCGAGTACTCCGGCGGTGTCATCGTCGCCAGCACATCCCAGGCATGCACCAGCTGCTCCATGATCTTGCTCACGCGGGCGAGCATCTTGAAGGCCGGCGGCAACTCGTCGTGTGCCACATGCTCGATCGCGGCGCGCAGTTCGTGCAGCAGCAGCTTCATCCACAGTTCGCTGGTCTGGTGCTGCACGATGAACAGCATCTCGTTGTGGTCCGGCGAAAGCGGGTGCTGCGCACTCAACACTTCGTCGAGGCGGAGGTAATCGCCGTAGCTCATCTCGCGTGCGAAATCGAGCCGCGCCTGTTCGGCATGGACGATCTGCTCGGGCGTGGCGGGTGGGGGCTGTTGTGGTTCCATGAGGGGCACCAATGGGTCGTCGGAGATCAGGTCGCTTCGGATGCGATGAGGTCAAGACTGGGCAGGTCGAATGGCGTGCAATGACGGTCGTGCGACCACTCCTTACGTCACCGCCTGGCGCCGGTGGAACTCGGGCCGTTGCCATTCGCCGTCCTGCAGCACCTGGCGCAGGTGTTCGACTGCGTCCCACACGTCCACATAACGTGTGTAGAGCGGTGTCAAGCCGAACCGCAGGATGTCGGGCGTGCGGCTGTCGCCGGCGCGAAAGTCGCCGATCACGCCGCGGGCGATCAGGGCCTGGACGACCGCGTAGCCACCCTCAGCACGGCTCAAACAAACCTGGCTGCCCCGCCGTCCTGCGTCGCGCGGCGACACCACCGTGAGCCCGTGCCCGGCGCAGCGCGTGTCGACCAGCTGCACGAACAGCTCGCTCAAGGCCAGCGACTTGGCCCTCAAGGCCGACAACCCGCCGTGTGGCTCGGCGGCCAGCACCGTGTCCACGCCGCACTCCAACGCGGCCAACGAGAGCACCGGCGGTGTGCCGCACAGATACCGCGCGATGCCGGGCGCCGGCGTGTAGTGCGGCGAGAACTCGAACGGCGCCACATGCCCGAGCCAGCCGGACAACGGCTGCGCGAAGCGGTCGGCATGTCGCGGATGGGCCCAGACGAAGGCCGGTGCGCCGGGGCCGCCGTTCAGGTATTTGTAGCCGCAGCCCACTGCATAGTCGGCCTCGCATGCCGTCAGGTCGACCGGCACCGCGCCGGCCGAATGCGCCAGGTCCCACACGGCCAGAGCGCCACACTCGTGTGCCAACCGCGTCAGGTGGGCCATGTCGTGCATACGACCGGTGCGGTAGTTGACGTGGGTCAGCAGCAGGATCGCGGTGTCCGGCGCAAAACCGGCTTCGAGCTCGTGCGCGTCGAGCAGTCGCAACTCCCAGCCCAACGGTTCGCACACGCCTTGTGCGATGTAGAGGTCGGTGGGGAAGTTGCTGCGCTCGGAGACGATCACGCGGCGCTCGTGCGAGCGTTCCTGCTGCAGGCGCGCGGCCGCCATCAGCACCTTGTAGAGGTTGACCGAGGTCGAGTCGGCCACCACCACCTCGCCGGGCCCGGCGCCGATCAGCTGCGCGATCTTGTCGCCCACGCGGCGCGGCAGGTCCATCCAGCCGGCGCTGTTCCAGCTCTTGATCAGGTCGACACCCCATTCGTGTCGCACCACCTCCTGCACCCGCGCCGCTGTCGCCTTCGGCAGCACACCCAGCGAATTGCCGTCGAGGTACAGCGTGCCGTCGGGCAGGTCGAACAACCCGCGCAAACACGCCAGGGGGTCGGCCTGGTCTCGCGCCAGGCAGTCTTCACGACTCGTCATCGAGACAGCTCCTCAGAGAGAGGGAGAGAGAGAGAAAAAGAAAAAAGCTCAAAGCTCTCGCAGCACCGCGCGTACCGGGCTGGCGTCGGCCTCGACCAGCTTGAGCGGCAGCGCGATCAGTTCATAGTCGCCGGCGGGCACAGCGTCGAGCACCAGGTTCTCGAGCACGCGCAGGTCGCGAAGACGCAGCACCTGGTGCGCGTCGAGCGTCTTGCTGTCGGCCGGGTCGACCGAGGCCGTGTCCAGCCCCACCAGTTGCACACCGCGGTCGGCCAGCCACTCCAGCGTCTCGGGCGCAAAGGCGGCGAAGTCGTCGACCCAGTGCTGCACCGGCGCCTGTTGGAAGGTGCGCACCAGCACCCGGGGTGGCAAGGTGTCGTCGTCACAGGCGGCGGCGAGATGCTCGATGCGCAACAGCGGCCGCACGCCGATGCAATGCACGACCCGGCAGGGGCCGAGATAGGGATGCAGGTCGACCGCGCCGATGGCCGCCGCGCCCTCGGCATAGTGCAGCGGAGCATCGGCGTGCGCGCCAGCGTGGGGCGACGTGGTGATCTGGCTCACGTTGACCGGGCAGCCTGGCCCCATCGTGGCTGTCCATTGCTGCCGATACGGCGTGTCGCCGGGAAAGACCGGGCTGCCGGCCGCCAGAGGCGGCGAGATGTCCCACAGGCGTTTCATGACAGGACAGTAGCACCGGCAAAAAACGTGTGGTGTCGGTTATTTCCAACGTGCCACGCATTTCCGATCGGCGCGGCGCTGGGCAGCCCGGAGGCCGCTACAGCGGTGGCAAACCGTGGCGTGCCCGCGCCCTCGTGCAGGCGTCGTCGCCCACGCCGGCCGGCGCCCAGGGGGCGAATTCCCGGCAAGGCGACGGGCGCCATTCGTAGATGCCGCAGTGCGCCTGCTGCCCCACCGTGCCGACGAGGGCCGCGCATCGCGGGCGTGCGTGGTCGGTGCCGCGCATGCGGCAGGTGTGCTCGGTCACGTCGACGGTCAAGCCGGCCGGCACATGGCCGCCGGCTTCGTCGAGTTCTTCGCGCGCGAAGTCGACGCGAAAGCTGGCGCAGCAGGCGCCACAGCGCACGCAGGGATTGGCAGGAGAGGGGGCGGCGGTGAGGGTGGTGCTCATGGCTTGACCTCCGTGCGGCGTGCTGCGGTGCATGCCGCTTCGGCCCGTGGTGTATGGCTCATGCTCAGGAGGGCTGCAGCGCGGCGAGGGCGCGTTCAAGGTTCGCGCGGGCGGCTTGCTCATAGCGTTGATGAAAGACGTCGGTGGCATAGATGCGCGGCCGCGCGAGAAAGCCGCGCAGGACCTTGCTGCGGCCATGCGCATACGCGCGCGCCGGCACCCACCGGTACTCGCTGCGCACGCCCGCCTCGAAACCGTCATAGACGGCCGGCGCTTGGCCCAGGATGGCGAGGTCGATGTCGACCACCCAGCGGGCGTCGCCCTCGAGCGGCCCGTCGTGATGCAGCGTGGCCATCACGAGCCGGTCGACGCGCTCGGCCAGCTCGCCGGCCCGCGACGCCGGCAGCCCGGCCTGCACGATGAAGCGCCGCGCCCAGTCGGCGCTGCGCCTTTCGTTGTCCCGTGCCCAGGGCCAGTAGACTGCGTCGTGGAACCACAATGCGAGCGCCACGGCGTCCGGGTCCTCGGTGTGGCCGGCCCACTCGCGCCAATGGCGGATGCAGGCGAGCAAGTGCCGCGTGTCGTGGTAGCGGCGCGGCCAGCGGCTCCAGGCCTGCAGCAAGGCCGTGCCGACGCCGACGCCGGCACGGCCGGCGAGGCCCAGCCGCTCGCACAAGGCCTGCCATTCGCCGAGGAGTTCCTGTTGCTGTTCAGTGCGCAGTCGCATGCCGCGCAGGCTACCACTGCCGGCGGTGCGACGAGGCCGCTGCTGCCGGCCGCAAGACCTCGGTTTCGCGTTTTCACCGATACCGCTTTCGTCCATGATTTATCGCCTGCTCGCCGACGCGCTGGTCACTGCCCATCTCGCCTTTGTCGTGTTCGTGATGCTCGGCGGGCTGCTGGTGTGGCGGTGGCCACGGCTGGCGTGGTTGCATCTGCCGGCCGTCGCCTGGGGCATCTGGATCGAGTTCAGCGCCGGCATCTGCCCCCTCACGCCGTTCGAGAACCGGTTGCGGGCATTGGGGGGCGAGGCGGGGTACCAGGGGTCGTTCGTCGAGCACTACCTGATGCCCATCCTCTACCCGGTCGGGCTGACCGCCTCGATCCAGGCCTGGCTCGGGGCGGTCGTGCTGGTCGTGAACCTTTTCGCATATGCATTAGTTCTTTCACGACACCGCCGACGCCGCAGCTGAGAAATATGCCGGGAATCACCGAGTTATCCCCCAAACAGGCGACAGGGCAAGGGGAGACCCCGGGCTAGAATCGCGCCTCGTGTCGACCCCCGGCACGCCCCGACAGACGCACTAGCAGACGGCGCTGCACCGGCCGAGACAGCCGTCCCGATCCATGGAATCCAACACCGCATCCCAGCCTTCTGACACCTTGTCCTGCGAGGTGCTCATCGTTGGCGGTGGCCCCGCCGGTTCCACCCTTGCCACCTTGTTGGCGCGCCAAGGCCGCGACGTCGTGGTGATGGAGAAGGCACACCACCCGCGCTTCCACATCGGCGAATCGTTGCTGCCGGCCAACGTCCAGCTGTTCGATCAGCTCGGGCTGCGCGAGGAGGTGGAGCGCATCGGCATGGCCAAGTGGGGGGTCGAATTCGTCTCGCCGCAGCACCAGCACCGCAGTTACCTCGAATTTGGCGACGCCTGGGACAAATCCATGCCGTACGCCTGGCAGGTCCGCCGTTCGGAACTGGATGAACTGCTGTTCCGCCACGCGACGAAAACAGGCGCCCGCACGCTCGAAGGCCATCGCGTGCGCGATGTGAGCTTCGACGACGACGGTGCCACGGTGCTGGTGGAACTCGACGACGGCGCGCGCCAGACCTGGCGCACCCGCTTCCTCGTCGACGCTTCGGGCCGCGACACGCTGTTGGCCAACCACTTCAAGTGCAAGCAGAAGAACCCCAAGCACAACAGCTCGGCGCTGTTCGGGCACTTCCGCGGCGCGCGCCGGCTCGAGGGCAAGCTCGAAGGCAACATCAGCATCTTGTGGTTTCCGCACGGCTGGTTCTGGTTCATTCCGCTCGCCGACGGCACCACCAGCGTCGGGGCGGTCTGCTGGCCCTACTACCTGAAGTCGCGCCAGAAGCCGCTGGTCGAGTTCTTCCGCGACACCATCGCGATGAGCCCCGAGCTGGCCGACCGCCTGAAAGACGCGGAGCTGGTCGACGACCAGGTGCACGCCACCGGCAACTATTCCTACAGCGCCAGCCATTGCACCGGCGAGCGTTACATGATGCTGGGCGACGCCTTCGCCTTCATCGACCCGGTGTTCTCGTCCGGCGTCTACCTCGCGATGCAAAGCGCCTTTGCCGGCGTGGAGGTGGTCACCACCACGCTGGACCGCCCGCGTGAAGCGGCGGCCGCGCGCAAACGCTTCGAGTCGATGATGCGATTCGGGCCGCGCGAATTCTCGTGGTTCATCTTCCGCGTCACCAACCCGACGATGCGCGAGTTCTTCATGTACCCGGCCAATCCGTGGCGGGTCAAGGAGGCGCTGCTGTCGCTGCTGGCCGGCGACATCTATGGCAAGACGCCGATCTGGGGCGCGCTGCGGGTGCTCAAGGGCCTGTACTACATGGAATCGCTGCGCAATTTCGGGCGCACCTTCCGCGCCTGGAAGCAGCGCAGGATGAACATCCGCGACGTCGAGGTGAGCAGTTCGTGACGGCCGTATTGTCCGAGTCGGCCGTGTCGGCCGCGCATCCCCTGTCGTTCCGGCGCCTGCGTGCCGATGGCGACACCGCCCAGCCCGGTCGCGCCAATGCGACGAACGGATTGTTGTCGCAGCGCTGGCACCTCCCGCAGGAAGGGGTCGACCAGGCCGCGCCGGCCTTGCTGCTGCCCGCCCGACCGGTGGGCGAAGCCTGGTGGGTGACGGGCGAGGTGCGTCACTTCCAGCGCGGTTGCTTGAGCTACAGCACCAACGGGCAGTGGCTCTACGGGACCGCCTGCATCGACGACCGGCGCGAGCCGGGCGGGCTGCAGGCCGCCGCACTGCGGGCTTACGCCGAGCTGTTCGAACTGCTCGAGAACAGCGGCTGCCCGCATTTGCTGAGGCTGTGGAATTACGTCGCCGGCATCAACCAGCCGTGCGACGGCCTGGAGCGTTACCGGCACTTCAACGTCGGGCGCCAGCAGGCCTTCCTGGCGGCACGTCGCCCCGCTTTTGCCGGTGCGCCGGCGGCCTGCGCGCTGGGCACCGAAGGGGGCCCGCTGACCGTGCATTTCCTGGCCGGCCAGGTGCCGCCGCAGGCGATCGAAAATCCCCGTCAGGTGAGCGCCTACCACTATCCCAAGGAATACGGCCCGCGCAGCCCCACCTTCTCACGTGCCGCGGTGGCGCCGCTTGGCGGCGACCGCGAGGCGCTGTTCATTTCCGGCACCGCGAGCATCGTCGGGCATGCCACGCTGCATCTGGGTGACGTGCGACGTCAGACCATCGAGACGCTCGACAACATCGAGGCGGTGCTGCAAGCCGCCGCGCCGCATACCCGGGCGGTTGACGCCGCGTCCGGGCACCGGCTCGACCGGCTCGACTACACCGTCTATGTGCGCGACCGAGCCGACCTCGAGGCCGTGCGCACGGCCTTCGAGCAGCGCGTCGGCCCGGCGTCGCCCGCGGCACGCGACGCCGTCTACCTGCGCGCCGACATCTGCCGCGCCGACCTGCTGGTCGAGATCGAAGCCCAGAGCGTGATCGACACCGGGGCAGGGGGCCGCCGATGAACCGCAATCCTTTGCTCCCCCTGGCGCTGGCGCTGGGCCTCGGCTGGACGGGTGCCACGTGGGCGGCACCGACGGCCGAACCGGTGGCGCCGTCCGATGTGGTCGTGTCATCTGATACCACCAGCCCCCAGCCCGACCGCCGGCGCGTCGCGCGGCCCCTGTGGGAACTGGGCCTGGGCGTCGGCGGGCTGAGCCTGCCCGACTACCGGGGGGCGGCCGAGCGCAGCAACCACGTGTTGCCGGTGCCGTACGTGGCCTACCGTGGCGAATGGCTGCGCGCGGATCGCGAGGGCGCGCGAGCCGTGCTGCTGGATGCGCGCAATGTCGAGATCGATCTGAGCGTCAACGGTTCACCGCCGAGTCGCAACCGCGACGACGGTGCCCGGGCCGGCATGGACGACCTGCCCGCCACGGTCGAGATCGGTCCCAATCTGAACGTCACGCTGTGGCGCTCCGGGTCGCGCGGCGCGCGTCTGGACCTGCGCCTGCCGGTGCGCACCGCCATCACGCTCGAGCGCTCGCCGCGCAGCATCGGCACCGTGTTCACCCCCAACCTGAACCTCGACCTGGACGGTGTGGCCGGCGGCTGGCACGTGGGCCTGCTGGGCGGCCCGATGTTCGCGACGCGCCACTACCACCAACACTTCTACGGCGTCGACGCCGCGGACGCCACGGCACAACGCCCGGCCTATCGCGCCAGCGGTGGCTTCGCCGGCTGGCAGGCGCTGGCGTCCGTGTCGCGGCGCTTCGAGCGCACCTGGATGGGCGCCTTCGTGCGTTACGACCACCTCGACGGCGCCACCTTCGAAGACAGCCCGCTGGTGCAGCGGCGCCAGCACTTCACGGCCGGCATCGCCGTGTCGTGGGTGTTCGCCACCTCGGGCGAGATGGTCCTGGTCGACGACTGACCGCGGGTCCTGGCTGCGATGTTCATGCACGTGCTGCTCACTGCCTGGCTGTACCTGCTGCTGCTGTGCCTGGGCCTGCTGTCGCTGAGCTGGAACACGGTGGCGTTCGTGCTGTATCCGTTGTTGCCGCGCGAACGTGGCCGGGTGATCGGCCGCGCCGCCATCGCCTACGCCTATCGCTGGTACTGGGCCTGCGCGCGGGCCAGCGGCCTGATGCGCATCGACGCGAGCACGCTCGACGCCTTGCGGGACGAGCCGGGCGGCTTGATCATCGCCGCCAACCACCCCACCATGCTCGATGCGCTGCTGATCGTGGCCCGCTTGCCGCGCAGCGTCTGCATCATGAAGGCCTCGCTGATGCGCAATGTGTTCCTGGGAGCGGGGGCGCGCCTGGCGCGCTACATCCGCAACGATTCGCCGCGCAAACTGGTGCGCCGCTCCATCGCGAGCCTGCAGGAGGGCGGCCAGCTGGTGTTGTTCCCCGAGGGCACGCGCACCGAGCGGCGGCCGCTGAACGCCTTCCGCCCCGGCATCACGATGATCGCCCACAAGGCCCGCGTCCCGATCCAGACCGTGTTCATCGAAACCGACACGCCCTACCTCGGCAAGGGCTGGCCGATCTGGCGCCTGCCGCAGTTGCCCATCGTCTTCAAGGTGCGGCTGGGGCAGCGCTTCGAGCCGCGTGCCGACCATGCAGCCGCCCTGGCCGAGCTGGAGGACTATTTCAGGCGGGAGCTGAGCGTGGTGCGGCCGTCCGAAGGCGCTCGCACCGCGGTGCACAGCACGGAGGAGGTGACGCAATGACCGCCGCCCGGCACCTGGTGCTGATCCCCAGCTACAACACCGGCCCCAAGGTCTACGAAACCGTGCGCGCGGCGCTCGCCCAGTGGCACGACGTGTGGGTAGTGGTCGACGGCAGCACCGACGGCACCGCCGAAGGGCTGCAACGCCTGGCGGCCGAAGACCAGCGGCTGCGCGTGCTGCTGCTGCCGCAAAACCGCGGCAAGGGCGCGGCCGTGCTGCTCGGGCTGCACGCCGCCCTGGCCGAGGGCTACACCCACGCGTTGACGATGGATTCGGACGGGCAACATCCGGCCGAGCTGATTCCCCACTTCATGCAGGCCTCGGCCGAGCGGCCCGACACGATGGTGCTGGGGCGTCCGGTCTTCGACGCCAGCGCGCCCTTGCTGCGCGTGCGCGGGCGGCGTGTTTCCAACTGGTGGACCAACCTCGAAACGCTGGGGGCCGGCATCGGCGATTCGCTCTACGGCTTTCGTGTCTATCCGATCGCCGAGTTGATCGCGGTGATGCAGGGCCAGCCGTGGATGCGCCGCTTCGACTTCGACACCGAAGCGGTGGTGCGCCTGGCGTGGCGGGGCGTGAAACCGGTCAACCTCGACGCGCCGGTCAAGTACCTGAAGGCCGAGGAGGGCGGCGTTTCGCATTTCCGCTACGGACGCGACAACGTGCTGCTGACCTGGATGCACACCCGGCTGATGCTCGAGTTCTTGCTGCGCTTGCCACTGCTGGCGCTGCGCCGGGTGCGCCGGCGTCCGCCGTTCCAACCCTAGTGGCCCGTCACTAGCCCCGCAGGCAGGCCGGCACCCGCGGCGATGCGCAGGGCCGGCCCGGCGAGGGGCATCACCTCAGCGGGTGCCCGGCTCGTTGGCGTTGTGGATGATCCAGATCAGGTTGCCGCCGGTGTAGTCGCCCAGCGATCCGCCGGCGAACACCAGCCGTCCCTGGCCCTTGTAGACCATCTCGTAGCGGTGACGGTCGCCGCCGAAATAGAACGGAATCCAGGCCTTGCCGGTGATGTAGGCGCCTTCGTCGCTCGGCTGGCCGGCGATGTTGACCGCCTGGCGCATCGTCATGCCGATTTGCAGCTTGGTGAACTTGCTGCGCGGCGCGGGCTTGCCGGTGATCTCGCCTTCCCAGTCGTTCAAACCCTTGACCTTGCGCCCCTGGCCGGCTTCGACCTTGGACGAGTCGACCACCTCTCCCTGGCTGTTCATCCCCGCAGCAGCCTTGCCTGCCGCCGCCGCCGGCGTGCCGGGCTTGACGGTCGCCTGAGCGCCCGAGGCGGGCTTCCCCGCCGGCGTGGTCGCACCACTGTCGGCGGGCGCCGCAGACGTGTTCGACGGCTGGTTGGCACAGCCGGCGCCCAGCGTGGCGGCGAGCAGGAAGGCCGGACCCAGCAGTCGGCGCGACGGTGTTTTTTGATGCATGTGAGAGACCCCTCCGGTCGTTGAAGATGTTGTCGGTATCGTGTGTTTTGTGCCGTGCACCGGGGGCGCGAGGGCGGCCCCCCGGCTGCAGCGTCAAGAACAGGAGTGCTTCGGCCGCTGGCGTGCCGAAGCGCGGCGCATCAGACCATGCCCCCGTTGATGGACAGGATCTGTCCCGTGATGTAGCCGGCTTCCGGGCCGGCGAGAAAGGCGACCAGGGCCGCGACCTCGTCGGGCGTGCCGGCGCGTTTGGCGGGCACCAGTTGCTGGATGGTCTTGGCGTCGAACACGGCGTCGGCCATCGGCGAGGCGATGATGCCGGGCGCCACCGCATTGACCGTGATGCCGCGGCTCGCGACCTCGAGCGACAGCGCCTTGGTGGCGCTGTTGATGGCGCCTTTGGCTGCCGCGTAGTTGACCTGCCCGCGGTTGCCGGCGATGCCGGCAACCGACGAGATGTTGATGACCCGGCCCCAGCGGGTGCGGATCATCGGCATCATCAGCGGCTGCGTGACGTTGAAAAAGCCGTTCAGCGAGATGTCGATGACACGGCTCCACTGCTCTTCGCGCAAGGCCGGGAACACCGCATCGTCGTGCTGACCGGCGTTGTTGACGACGATCTGCACCGGGCCGGCCTGCAACAAGGCTTCGATGGCCGTGTGCGCGGCGCCGCGGTCGGTCACGTCGAAGGCGACCGCCTCGGCCGAGCCGCCGCTGTCGACCAACTCGGCGGCCAGGGCCTGCGCGGCGGCCAGCCGCGAGTTGGCATGGACGATCACGTGCGCACCTTCGCGGGCCAAGCGCCGCGCGATCGCGCTGCCGAGTTCTCCGCTGGCGCCGGTGACGAGGGCGCGCTTTTGGGCAAGGGGGAGGGTCATCGCAGTGTCCTGGCGGTGGGGATGGCCTTCAGGGGGCCACAGGCGCTGCCAGCGGCGTGTCCAGCACGACCGCGGCGCGGCCCTCGGCCACGGGGGCGCCGGTGGCGTCGCTCACCGTGAAGGCATAGAGGATCTGGCGCGCATCGCCGGCCTGGCGGAGGGCCTGCACCTGCAGAGGGCCGTCGAGGTCGTCGAGGCGCAGACGGTGCAACTGCACGCCACGCGCACTGGCCAGGAAGCCGGGGCTCGCAGCGCCACCATCGGCCTGGGCCAGCAGCGAGCCATGCAGTGCCATCGCCTGGGCGGCGTATTCGATCGCCGCGGTGGCCAACAGGCCGCTGGCGCTGCGCAAGGGGTTGTCGGCGTCGAGGTGGCTGAGCGCACGGCACTCGATGCGCTCGGCGTCCCAGCTCAGCAGACCGTCGAGCAAGCACATGCGGCCCTGGTGGGGGATCAGCGCCTCGATACCGCGGTGGTCGAGTGTCGGCGCGTTCGGGCCTTGGGTCATGTCGGGCCTTGACCGGAGATTTCGACGCGCAGGTGCAAGCTGGCCTGGTACTCCAGCAACACCACCTGCTCCACGGCACCGCCACGTGCGACCGCCTCCAGCAGCGGCAGGGCGCGGGCGCTCGGCAGCGCACGGCGCATCGCTTCGAGCCCGGGGTCGGCGCAAGGTGTCGGTCGGGTGGCGGGGTTGGCCGGCACGAGGTTGACGCTCAGCGTGAGGCCGGCGCCGTCGGCAGGCCCGAACACCAGGCCGAGCCCGAAGCTGTCGGGCAAGGGCCGCGCCGACTGCAAGGGCTCCGGATAGGGTGTGTCGCTGGCCACCAGCAGCAGCGGCGTCGCATGCTGCCGCACCTGGGTGACGGCCTCCACCAGTCCCGCGCCGAAGCTGGCGTCGTAAGCGCACAAGCTGGTCGAAGGCGCCTGCCCGGCCACCCCGATGTGCCAATAGCCGGCGGCCGCGTTGTGGACCGAGTTGGTGAAACGGGTGGGCGAGATCAGGCGGTCGCTGCCGGCCAGGGCCTCGCACAGTGTGTGGCAGTTGACACCGTCGCCGCTCGACGAGGTGAACACGGTGGGCAGCGTCTGCGGCGCCAGCCCGGCGTCGGCGCAGGCTTCTTCCGCTGCCGCCATGGCGACCTTGATCGCCACACCGGCGCGGCGCCGCTCGGCGGCCGGCAGCCGCTGGGGCGAGGGCACCGCGGTGGGCGCGCTGAGATGGGCCGTCTGCCCCGCCAGCACCTCACGCGCCGCCGCCCAGCCGGTGAGCCCGGGACCGATCAGCCCGATCCCCAGCAGCTTGACGCTGACCGCGCTCATCGTGCGGCTCCCAGCACCAGGCTGGCGTTGGAGCCGCCGAAGCCGAAGGAATTGCTGAGCACCGCGCGCAGCGGCGCATGGCGGTTCTCGGTCAGGTAGTGGGCCTGCAGCGCAGGGTCGCGCTGCTGCAGATGCAAGCCGCCCGGCATCAAGCCCTGTTCGAGGGCGATCAGGCACAGCGCGGCCTCGACCGCGCCGGCAGCCCCCAAGGTGTGGCCGGTGGCGCCTTTGGTTGAGCTGCAAGGTGTTTCGGTGCCGAACACGCTGCACACCGCGCGGTCCTCGGCGGCGTCATTGCCTGGCGTGGCGGTGCCATGCAGGTTGATGTAGTCGATCTGCGACGGCGCCAGCCCGGCTTCGGCCAGCGCCTGGCGCATCGCGGCGACGGCACCTGCGCCTTCCGGATGCGGCGCACTCATGTGGTGGCCGTCGCTGCTTTCGCCGCTGCCCAGCAGCCAGCCCTGGGCGCTGTCGGCGTTGCGCTCGATCAGCGCGTAAGCGGCGGCCTCGCCGAGCGACAGGCCTTTGCGGTGTGCATCCCAGGGTCGGCAGATGTCGGCCGAGAACAGTTCGAGCGAGTTGAAGCCGTACAGCGTGGTCAGGCACAGGCTGTCGACGCCGCCCACCACGGCGGCATCGATCCAGCCGGCTTCGAGCAGACGCCGCGCGCTGGCGAACACCTTGGCGCTCGACGAGCAGGCGGTCGACACCACCATGCTCGGGCCGGTCAGCCCAAAAGCCGCACCGATGAAGCTCCCCAGCGAGCCGGTGTTGTGGGTCGCTTCGTAATGAAAGTCGGACGGCAGCGCGCCGTCGGCACCACGACGGCGGTAGGCCAGCTCGGTCTGCAGGATGCCGGAGGTGCTGGTGCCCACCAGCACCGCCACCCGGTGGGCGCCCCAGCGGGAGCGTGCCGCTTGCACCGCTTCGGCAAACCCGTCCTGCTGCAGCGCCAGCCAGGCCAGCCGGTTGTTGCGGCAGTCGAATTCATTCAGGCTGGGCGGCAGCTGCACGGCATCGACGCCCGCCACCTCGCCCACATAGCCTGGCAGGTCGACGTCGGCGAAGGCACAGGGGGCCAGGCCGCTGCGCCCGCTTTCGAGCGCGGCCCGGTGCGCGGCAATGCCGGCGCCGAGCGCAGTCGTGAGCGTGTAGTGGGTGATGGCCAGGGGTTGTTTCATCAGGCGGGCGCTCCGGGGGCGGCGCGCCGCTGGGCCACCAGCAGCACGTTGGCGAAGGGTGTGCCCTGGCTCATCGGCCGGGGCTCGACGTCGAAACCGAGCGACTGCAGCTGGGCGATCCAGGCGGCCAGCGGGCGGCCGAAGGTGGGCGGCACGCGGTGGCCGCGGGTCCAGGTCACCAGGCGGTCGACCCACTGGCTGATCGCGAAGCCGCGCCGCGACTCGGCATCGCCGACCCGCAGCAGCAAACGCCCGCCCGGCGACAGCGCATCGCGCACACGCTCCAGCACGCGGTTCTGCTCGGCGTGGTTGACGTAGTGCAGCACGTCGAGGATCACCACCACGTCGGACGGCGGAAACTCGGCCTGCCGCATGTCGCCGCAGACGAAGCGGGCCGCGTCGCCGGCGGCGCCCAAGGCCGCGCGGGCGCGCTCGACATCGCGCGACATCAGCTCGATGCCGGTGACCCGGGTGCCGCGCGGCGGTGCTGGCCACTCCTGGGGCCACAGCTCGGGCCTCGGCTCGGTGGCGCCGGCCGCCAGCAGCAGGCTGGCGAGCAAACCCTGGCCGCAGCCGATGTCGAGCACGCGCGAGCCGGGCGGGATCTGCCCCTGGCTGAGCAGGTGGCGGAACACCGGGTCCATGCCCAGCTTGCCGCGGGCGAAATGCCAGGCGAAGCGACCGGCGGCGCGGTAGGGCGCGCTGGCCGTGTCGAGCAGGCGGCGCCAGGCCGCGTCGGAGGAAACGATGGTCATCACGAAGGGGTCAAGCTCTCGTAGCGGGCTGGCAGGGCCGGCAGCGGTGGCGTCTCGAGGGCCTGCGGCAGTGTCACCAGGCGCAGGTGGGCGTCGGCGCAGCGGCGCAGCAGGCGCGGCAGGACCTCCAGCACCACCGGGCGCCCGGCGTGGGTGCGTGCGGCATTGCCGTCGTGCAGCAGCAGGATGTCGCCGGCGCGCAGGTCGTGGCACAACCGTGCCAGCACACGCTCGGGATCGCGTTCGCGGGTGTCATAGCCGCGCCGGGTCCAGCTCACCAGGGTCAGGCCCAGACGGTGCAGCACCGGGGCCAAAAAGGGATTGCGCAGCCCGGCCGGGGCGCGGAACAGCGTGGGGCGGGTGCCGGTCAGGCGTTCGAAGCTGGCCTGTGCGGCGCCGATCTCGCGCACGTAGCCGCGTGTGCCGAGCAGCGAGAAGCGGTGGTCATGGCGCTGAGTGTGGTTCTGCACGCTGTGGCCGCGTCGCACGATCTCGCGCAGCAGCTCGGGGTGGGCGACCGCCCGTTCGGCGATGCAGAAGAAGGTGGCCCGGGCGCCGGCGGCGTCGAGCAGGTCGAGCACGGCCGGCGTGACCTCGGGGTCAGGGCCGTCGTCGATGGTCAGGGCCACTTCGCCGCGCGCGACGGCCGGTGCCGGCAAACGGGTCACGTTCTCACCCAGCCAGTGCGAGCGGGGCCACAGCCCGATGGCGGTGATCGCGGCATGGTTGAGCAGCAGCAGCCCGACCGACCAGCGCCACGCCGAGGGGAGGGCCAACAGCAGCAGCACGGCCAGCGCGTGGCACACGAGGGTGAGCTTGACGAACGTCGGCAGCGGCCAGCGTGTCGCGCGGGGCAAGGGCGGCGTGGGGCTCATGTTGCGGTGGCAAGGCGGGCGGCAGCGCCTATGGTGGCGGCCCGCCGGGCGGCGGGACGGGAAGGACCGGCGGTGACCGATTTTCCCATAGGCCGTTGTTTCGCGATCCCCCTAAAAGGGTCGTTCCGAGCCAACAATTGCCGGGCGCCGGGGCAGGTGAGCGAGCAGTGAGCCACTGTGGTGGTGTCAGGAGCGTCCCGCCAGTGGGCGGCTCGCGCCCACGGCACCCGGCGCGGCAACGAAGGCCGCCGCGAGCACGAGGGCCAGCAGGGCGCCGGGCGCAACCACCTCGCCGATGCCCGACAGGGCCGGCACGCCGGAGCTGGCGAGCAGCGCGAACGAGACCACGGTGGTCAGGTTGGCCATTGCCAGCGAGGCGAGGGTTTCGGTGTCGGGCTGCCCGTGATGGCGCAGGTAATCGAAGAACAAGGCGTAGTTCGAGCCGACGGCGACCACCAGCAGCAGGCCGACCAGGTGCAGCACCCCGAGGGCCGTGCCGGCCAGCGACAGCGCGGCGAGCACCAGCAGCACGCTGCCGGCCAGCGGCAGCGCCACCTGCAGCAGGCGGCGGGCCGAGCGCAGATGTGCCCACAGCAGCAGCAGCACGGCCACGGCGCCCAGCGCGGCTTGCCAGGTGGCCTCGTGCAGGTAGTGGGTGTAGAGGGCGTCCAACTCGGCCTGGATCTGCACCGCCCGGGTGTCGGGCAGGCCGGCCAGGGCGGCCCTCAAGTCTTGCGCCGTCGCCGCGCCCTGAGCGGGCAGTTGCAAGCTCAGCAGCGCGATCCACGGGCCACCGTCGTGGCCGGGCAGCAGCTGGGCCTGCAGGGCGCTGGCGAGCGGCGTTGCCGCGAGGTCGGCGCGGGTGACCAACGGGGCGCGGCGCTGGGCCTGCACGTCGTCGATGAATGGCTGCAGCCGTGCGGCCGGCAGCGGGCCGCCCTCGGTCGCTTCGGCCAGCCGGGCGCGCAAGGTCGGCGCGTCGGGCAATGCGGCCTGGCGCGCCGCCTGGGTCGCGGGGCTGGGCAACAGTTGGGCGGGCGAGCTGTAGCCGAGCAGCCGGCCTTGCTCGACCAATGCCGCCAGGCGTGCCCCGGCCTGTTCGGCGCGCAGCAGGGCTTGTGCTTCGTCCGGCGCCTCGACGGCGACCAGCGTGCCGGCTTCGAGCGCGCCCAGATCGGCGCGCAGCGAGGCGTCGAGCTGCAGCGTGGCGGGGGTGACGGGGCTGAGCGCAGCCAGGGTGCCGCGCCAGGCGCTGGGTTGCAACGCGAGCGCGAGCGCTGCCGCGGCGCACAAGGCCGCCAGCGGCCAGCGCAGGCGCGGCAGCCACAGCGTCAGGGTGGCGACGGCGCGGCCCAGCGGGCGCCGCAGGCCGGTGCCGGCAGCGCCGTCCGGCGCCAGCGCCGGCAGCAGATAGCGGGTGGTCAGCACCGCTGCAACCAGCCCGGCGATCGAGAACACGCCCAACTGGGCCAGCCCCGTGAAGCCGGAGAACGCCAGCGCGGCAAAGCCGGCGATGGAGGTCCACAGGCCCAGGCGCACGGTCGGCCAGCTCTGCTGCCGCCAGCCCAGGTGCCCGGTGCCGGGGGCCGCGCCGGGCGCCGGGCGGGCCTGGATCAGGTAGTAGATTGCGTAGTCGACCGCCTCGCCGATCAAGGTGGTGCCGAAGCCGAGCGTGATGCCGTGCACCTGACCGAAACCGAGGCTGACCGCGGCGATGCCGGCCAACACGCCGCTGGCGACCGGTAACAGCGCGATGCCGACCGCGCGCAGCGAGCCGAAGGCCACCACCAGCAGCACCAGCATGGCGACCGTGCCGAGCGTGGCCAGGCGTTCGACTTCGCCCTGGATCTGGCTGCGCGACTGCACCCCCATCACACCGGGGCCGGACAGTTCGAGCTGCAGCCCGCGCGCGGCGAGCGGCGCATGGGCCTTGCGCACGGCGGCGATGGCACGTTCCTGCCCGTCCAGGTCGGCGCCTTCGGCGCGGGTGGTGGCTACCAGCACGGCGCGTGGCTCGGTGCGCGAGACCCAGACGCCGTTTTCGACCCGCGGCGCGGCCGGCGGCAGCATGGCTTCGGCCATGCGCACCGTCTCGCCGGTCGGGTCGCGCCACAGCAGCGGCTTGATCAGGCTGCCGGTCGGGGTGCCGAGCAGGGAAACCGTGTCGGCCAGGCCTTCGCGCAGGCCGTCCACGGTGAAGCGGTGGGCATCGACGGCGGGGCTGAGCAGATAGCGGTGATCGACCAGGAACTGGCCGGCCGCTTCCCAGGCCGCGTTGTCGCCGTTGTGCACGGCGTCGAATTCGCCGCTCTGGCGCAGCGCCGCGGCCAGCGTGCGCGACCCTTCGGCACGCACCGCGGCGTCACCGCCGCGCAGGCCGATCAACATCACCCGGGCGGTGCCGCCGCGCTTGAGCTGCTCGAGCAGCACCCGCTGTTCGCCGGTGGGCGCCTGCGGCAAAAAGGCCGACAGGTCGGCGACGTAGTGCGTGCGGCTGGCGACCAGCGCGCCCAGCAGCATCAACGCGAGCCAGGCCCAGAGGGCCGGGCGGCGCCACAGGGCGCGTGTCATCGCGCGCCCGGGGACACGGGTTCGATCGTCATCACCGACAGGTCGCCGTCGCTCAGCAGGATGCGCAACTCGCGCACCACCGCCTGCTGGCCCGCCACGGTGACGCGTGCGACCTGACCGCGCAAACGTGCTTCCTTCGGGATCAGTTCGAGCGTCCAGCGGTCCAGCGTGCCGGCCAACTCGGTCGTGAAGTGGCGCTGCAGCACCGCTGCGTTGCCGGTCAGCGTGCCGCGCACGGCCTCCACGATGGCCTGCGCCTCAGGGGCGCTGTCGAGGGCGACGGTGCGGCTGCGGCTGCCCTGGCTCATCGTCAGGGTGTTGCCGGTGACCGCCAGCCGGTCTGGCCGCGGCTTGAGGGTTTCGCGCACGAAGGTGTCGGGCGCGCTGAACGACAAACGGCCCGACGACGTCAGCGTCTGCTGCAGTTCGCCGACCTGCCGGCGTTCGGTGAAGGTGGCTTCGCCGGCCTTCACCTCGGCCAGCGTGCGCATCAACTGCTCGAGGTTGATCGGGGTGGACGCGCGTGCCGCTGGTGAGCCGAGCGCCAAGCCGAGGCCCAGGCACAGCGCTGCCAGCAGCGTGGCGGCACGGCGGCTGCGCTCAGGCGGCAAGGCGTTCGGCGTCGTGGTCGCCGTCTTCAGCCGGGGCAGGGGAGGCAGTTGGGGCATGGGTCGGGGCGGGGGCCGCGGGGGGCGCCCAGAAATCGAAGAAATTGAACCAGTTGTAGGGCGATTCGCGGCACAGGCCTTCGAGGATCGAGGCGTAGCGCGCCATCGCGTCGCGCACGGCGGCGTCGAGTGCGGCGCCGCGCGGCCGGTCGCGGAAGTCGGCCACCGGCAGGAAGCGCAGTTCGTAGCGGTTGCCGCCGTGGTAGAGGCCGGCCATGAACACGATGGGGCGGCGCAGCAGCGCGGCGAGTCGGAACGGGCCGTCCGAGAAGGCCGCGGGGTCTCCCAGGAACGGCAGCGACTGGGCGCCCGAGCGCTGTCCTTGCGCCGGCAAGGTGCGGTCAGCCAGCAGCCCGGCCACACCGCCGCCGTCGAGCCACTGCTGCAGCGTCAGCATCGCGTCGAGCCGGCCGAGGGCGATGGTGTGCAGCTCGGCCTTCGGCGCGATGGCGTGCAAGGTGGCGTTGATGAGGCGCGCGTTGTCTTCGTACATCAGCATCGCCACGCGCACGCCATGGCGCCCCTGCCCGAGCGCGCGCAGCGCCTCGAAGCTGCCGAGGTGGCCGCCGACCAGCAGGGCACCCTGGCCCTCGGCCAGCACCGGGTCGAGGTGCTCGGCCCCGCGCACCTCGAACTGGAAGTTGTCGAAGCGTTCCTGCAGCAGGTAGACGCGGTCGAGCACCGTGGCGGCGAAATGGTGAATGTGGCGGTAGCGCTCGGCCCAGCGGGGTGGGCGCCCGAGCACGCGCTCGAGATAGGCGGCCGAGTGGCGCGTGGCGGCGCCGCCGAAGCACAGGAAATACAGCGTGATCGGATGCAGCACGGCGCGCGCCACACGCCGGCCCAGCGTGGTGGCGATCCAGGCCATCAGCCGCAGCGTGAGCAGGTTGCTGCGCTCGCGCTGCGCCGTCCAGTCGGCGGCGGCGGGGGAGTCGGCGGGGGTATCAGTCCCCCGTGCGGCGGCCTTGCCGTTCATCAGCGTGTTGCTCCAGCTTCGAAGTGTCCGGTGGCCGCGGGCGTCTCGACGTCGGTATCGAGACGCAGCACGTCGAAACGCACGCGCGCGCCGGCGGCCTCCCAGACAACGCGCAAGCCGGCCCCCGGGCCGACAGGGGCGAGGAATTTCACCGCGCCCAGGCGGGGCGCCGAGCCGAGCCGGACGGCGATCTCCGGATCGCCCAGCAGGGCTTCCAGCACTTCGGCGAGCAGCACCACGCCCGGCAGCAGCGGCTGGCCCGGAAAGTGGCCGACGAAGCTGGGGTGGTCGACAGGAATGCGCAGGGAGACGCTGGGCATGATGCGGCGGTTCTGGGTCAGGCGCGTTCGGCCGCCGTGTCGCGCGCCAGCCATTTGTCGGCCAGCGCGGCCAGCCGCGACGCGGGCAGCTTGCCGGTCGGGTCGCGCGGCAAGGCGTCGAGGTGGACGATGCGCCGTGGCAGCAGCACCGGGTCGACCCGCTGCCGCAGTTCCGCCAGCAAGCGCTCGCGCGTCACGCCGGGGGCGACCACGAAGGCCACCAGCCGCGCGACATCCTCGACCTGCGCCGCCGGCGGCAGCCAGAAGGCACCGTCGAGCACGCCGGGGATGCTGTTGAGGTGGTAGTTGAGGTGGGACAGCGAACTGCGCTTGCCGGCCACGTTGATCAGGTCGTTGGAGCGGCCGAGCAGCCGGAAGCGTGTCGGCGACACGACCTCGAGCACGTCGGCCAACGGCGTCGGTTGGGGCACGTGGCCGCCTTGCACCACCGCCCGTTCGGCGTCGCCGCGCAGCGTCAGGCCACGGTAGGTGCGCCATTCCGGCCCCTCGGTGGTGCGGCGCGTGGCGACCTGGCCGGCTTCCGTGCAGCCGTAGATCTCCATCAAGGGCGCACCGAGCGCGGCTTCGGCCCGCGCCGCCATCTGCGGCGACAGCGGGGCGGTGGCACACACGCACAGGTCGACGGGGGGCAGGTCGAGGCCGGCGTCGAGCAGGGTTTTCAGGTGGAACGGTGTGGTGACCAGCACCCGCGGCCCCGGCAGCTGTTGCAGCACCTGCACGATGTCGGCCGGGAAGAAGGGCCGCTCGGCGGTGAAGGCGGCGCCCCCGAGCATCGCGATCAGCACGGTCGATTCGAAGCCGTACATGTGATGCGGCGGCACCGTGCCGACTAGCGTGACACCGCGCAGGTCGGGCCGGCCCAGGTGTTCGGCGATGCGTTCGGCTTCGGCACTGATGTTTTCGACCAGGAGATCCCAGCGTTTCGGGTGCACGCTGGGGGCGCCGGTCGAGCCGGAGGTGAGCACGTGGGCCACCTCGGCGTCGGCGGCGATGGCCGGGGTGCTTGCCGGCACGGCGCCGGGCACGTCGCCAGGCTCGAGCAGCTCGGGGAAGGTGTGCTGGGGCAGTGCGACGGCCGGCGCGCCGCTTTCGACCAAGGCGTAGGCGCCGGGAAACAGGTCACGCAGCCGGGCGACCGTGTCCGGTGTGTGGTTGGGCGGCAGCAGATTGCTTTGCCCGCGCAACAGGGCCGCGCCGAGCGCCAGCGCAAAGCGGTAACGGTCGCCGGTCATCGCGAGCACCGGGCCTGCCGCCGGCAGCGCGGCGGCGACCCGGCGCAGGTCCTGCAAATAGTGGGCGCGGCTGATCGGGCGCCCACGGCGCCAGGCGAGCGGCGCGTCGAGGGTGTCGCCGCCAAGCAAGGGAAGGTCGTGTCGGCTCACGTGCGCCCGTCGTCTTGGTAGGTGGTGTAGGCCCGGATCGCTTCGGTGATGCCGACCCGTTCGAAGTCGGGATGCAACCGGTAGCGCAGGACGTGTTCGCCGGCGAACATCGCGGCCAGCGACAAAGGCGTGAGCAAGTTGGCGAACACCGACCAGGCGGAGAACGGCGCGTAGCAGTACAGCAGCAGCGACAGCGAGGCCATCACGACGAAATAGACCGTCCACGCCACCGTCACCTGCCGGGTGTAGACCCGCATGACCGGTGGGAAGGTGCGGTGCACCCGCTCGGCAATCCGGGTGATGAAGGGTTGCTGCCCGGGGCGCAGCGAACTGCCGAACAGCAGGCCGAGGCCGAGGTGGATGCCGGCATGCTGCCCGAGGTACAAGGTTTGCGGCGATACCGCATTGCCCCAGCCGACCAGCGCCGCGAGGCCCGCCGCAAAGGCGCCGACGGCGCAGGCGGAGGCGATCTTGCCGTTGCGCCACAGGCTGATGATCCACCAGATCAGAAACGGCCCCAACAGCGCCAGCGGTACCAGCGGTTGGTTTGGCGCGCGCGTCATCAACTGGTGTGACACGACCGCATAGGCCAAGCCACCAGCCGCTGCCAGCAGGTAGCGGACGCGCGTTTCCATGGTCAGAGCGTGCGGTGTCCCGCGATGTGCTCGGTCAGGCTGGCGAGCGACGCGAAGATGCGGGCGTTGTTCTCATCGTCCGAGCGCAACTGGAAGCCGTACCGTTTCGAGACGACCAGGGCGAGTTCGAGGATGTCGATGGAATCCAGGCCCAGTCCTTCGCCATACAGCGCCGCGTGCGGATCGATGGCCTCGGGGGCGATCTCGAGGTTGAGGCTTTCAACCAGGAGCGTCGCGACCTCCCGCTGCAAATTCTCGTCGGCAGAAGTCATGCTTGCCTGTCCTGTCTCGTGGCGTTTGTTGTGTCGCCCCCCTCGGGCGTTGTCGGGTGGCCGACGCCCGGGTCCGAGCCTCGGCTGGGACGGCGGCAGCACATCGCGCGAGCACCTTTTCCGGTGGGTGCAACGGACCGGGCCGGGCGAAGGATGTGACCGGCGGCCGCATCGGCGATCATCTGAAGGAGTTTACCAAACGCTACCATTCAGGATCTCCCGCTCCTTAGGGGGAATGTGAAGGAGTACCATGACCGGCTCAAAAAGGGCGCCGAGACCGTGCGCCCACGGAGCGAGCGCCATGGCGAACCCCCCCACCCCCCCGGCTTCAGACTCGCTGGTGCACCTGCCGCACCGGCCACTGCCCGACTATTACCCGAGCGGCGACAGCGAGGAGCGCGAGCGTTTTCTGCGCCGCACCTTCGACGACACCGCGGTCGATTACAACCGGCTTGAACGTATCCTCGGTCTCGGCACCGGCTCCTGGTACCGCCGCCAGGCCTTGCAGCGGGCCGGCTTGCGGCCGGGCATGGACGTGGTGGACGTCGGCATGGGGACCGGGCTGGTGTCGCGCGAGATCCTGCGGGTGACCGGGCAGCCCCAGCGCCTGGTGGGCGTCGACCCGAGCCCGGGGATGATGCGCGAGGCGGCATTGCCGCCCGAGGTGGTGTGCCGAGAGGGGCGCGCCGAAGCGCTCCCGCTGCCCGATGCGAGTGCCGATTTCATCGTCATGGGCTACGCCTTGCGGCACATCGCCGACCTGTCGGCGGCGTTTGCCGAATTCCGGCGTGTGCTGCGCCCGGGTGGCACGCTGCTGATCCTCGAGATCACGCGCGCCGAGGGGCGGCTGTCGAATGCGCTGCTGAAGGCCTACATGCGGGGCGTCGTGCCTTTGCTGGCCCGGGTCGTCTCGCGTGCGCCGGCCACACCGATGCTGTGGCGTTACTACTGGGACACCATCGAGGCCTGCGCGGCCCCGGCCGACGTGTTGCGCACGCTCGCCGGCAACGGACTGCTGCAGGTCGAGCGGCACGTCGAACTGGGCATCTTCTCGGAGTACCGCGCGCGCGGCTGAGCGGCGCGGGTGCCCGCCGCCGTCGGGCGGCAGGCGGGCGGCTGCTCAGCCGATGCGGCCGAGCAGCAAATACTCCATCAAGGCCTTTTGGACGTGCATGCGGTTTTCGGCCTCGTCCCAGACCACCGATTGCGGGCCGTCGATCACGTCGGCGGCGACTTCTTCGCCGCGGTGCGCTGGCAGGCAGTGCATGAACAGCGCGCCCGGCTTGGCCGCCGCCATCATCTCGGCGTCGACACACCAGTCGGCAAACGCCTTCTTGCGCGTTTCGTTTTCGGCCTCGAAGCCCATGCTGGTCCAGACGTCGGTCGTGACCAGGTCGGCGTCACGGCAGGCATCCATCGGGTTGCGGAAGGTCTGGTAGCAGCGGCGGTCGTCGATGCCGGCGAGATGCGGATCGACCTCGTAGCCGGTCGGCGTGCTGACATGCACCTTGAAGCCCAGCACTTCGGCGGCTTGCAGCCAGGTGTTGGCCATGTTGTTGCCGTCGCCGACCCAGGCCACCGTCTTGCCCTCGATCGAGCCGCGGTGCTCGATGTAGGTGAAGATGTCGGCCAGGATCTGGCAGGGGTGGAACTCGTTGGTCAGGCCGTTGATCACCGGCACCCGCGAATGCGCCGCGAAAGCATCCAGCTTGGCCTGCTCATAGGTGCGGATCATCACCAGGTCGACCATGCGGGAGATCACGCGGGCGCTGTCTTCGACCGGCTCGGCGCGGCCGAGCTGGCTGTCGCCGGTGGTCAGGTGCACCACCGAGCCGCCCATCTGGTACATGCCCGCTTCGAAGCTGACGCGAGTGCGTGTCGACGCCTTCTCGAAGATCATCGCCAGCGTGCGGTCGCTCAACGGCGTGTACTTCTCGTAGTTCTTGAAGCGCTGCTTGATGATGGCGGCGCGGTCGAACAGATAGGCGTATTCCTCGGCGCGGAAGTCCTTGAACTGCAGGTAGTGCCTGATCAGCGAGTGTCCGGGCTTCATCGCAGACTCCTCAAGCCGCTGGCTCGGCCAGGAACTGCTTGATCAGCGGGCACAGGGTGGCCACGATCTGCTCGGCCTCGGCCGCACTCAGGATCAACGGCGGCACCAGGCGGATCACCTTGTCGGCCGTCACGCTGATCAGCAAGCCGGCCTCCATTGCGCGGTTCAGCAACACGCCGCAGGGCCGGTCGAGCTCGATGCCCAGCATCAGGCCCTGGCCACGGATTTCCTGCACGCCGGCGACGCCCGACAGTTCACGCTCCAGCCCCGAGCGCAACACGGCGCCCACATCGGCAGCGTTCTTCAGCAGACCTTCCTCTTCCATGATGCGCAGCGTCTCGACGCCGGCCCGCATCGCCAGCGGGTTGCCGCCGAAGGTGGTGCCGTGGTTGCCCGGCTGCAGCACGCCCGCGGCCTTGGGCCCGGCCACGATGGCACCGACCGGCACGCCCGAGCCGAGGCCCTTGGCCAGCGGCATCACGTCGGGCTTGATGCCGGCCCATTGGTGTGCGAACCATTTGCCGGTGCGCCCGAGGCCGCACTGCACTTCGTCGATCATCAGCAGCCAGTCGCGTTCGTCGCACAGCCGGCGCACCGCCTGCAGGTAGTCGGCGCGGGCTGGGTTGACGCCGCCTTCACCCTGGATGGTCTCGAGAAACACCGCCACCACGTTGGGCCGCGTCCGGGCGATTTCCTCGAGTGCCGCCACATCGTTCAACGGCACCCGCACGAACCCGGTCACCAGGGGCTCGAAGCCTTTTTGCACCTTGGTGTTGCCGGTGGCCGAGAGCGTGGCGATGGAGCGGCCGTGGAAGGCCTTTTCGTAGACGACGATCTCGGGCAGGTCGATGCCCTTGTCGTGGCCATACTTGCGCGCGATCTTGATCGCGCCTTCGTTGGCTTCCAGCCCGCTGTTGCAGAAGAAGGCATTGCTCAGGCCGGACAACTCCGCCAGCTTGGCGCCCAGTTGCTCTTGCAGCGGGTTCTGGTAGTAGTTGGAACAGTGGATCAGCTTGGCTACCTGGTCCTGCAGGGCAGGCACCAGCTTGGGATGGCCATGCCCCAGCGTGTTGACGGCAATGCCGCCCAGCGCGTCGAGGTACTTGCGCCCTTCGGTGTCCCAGACCCAGCAGCCTCGGCCGTGCGACAGCGCGATCGGCAGGCGGCCGTAGGTGTTCATCACGTGGGTTTGAGGGTGCATCGATTGGTCGGGTGCGTTCATCGCGGGCTCGCTCCAAAAACGAAAATCGCGGAGGCAGCCTGCCGTGCACCAGCGAGGCCCAACTCCGCGTTGGGATTTCATTCTATAGGCCCGCACGTGCGGGCATGGAAAGCAAACTGACAGCGTGACCTGCCATCATAGGAGCGTCGTCTAGGAAGGGCGACTAGGAAGGACGATCTTGGGCCTCGGCCTTTGCCCATGCCGCGCTATGTCGGCCATGTGAGCGGTCTATGCCCGGTCTATGCCGTTACTCAGGAACTCTTTAATAAGATACCGTTCCCACCGACGGATACCGCGCGGCGGCCCACTACACTTCGCGCTCCCCGCCACAAGCGACTTTTCACCTGTCACCACCGCATGACGACAGCCAAACCCCGCGAGATCTTCATACAGGGGATCACTCAAGACGGCCGCACCTTCCGCCCCAGCGACTGGGCCGAACGGCTGGCCGGGGTCATGTCGTGTTTCAGGCCGGACGGCGTCGCGCGTCGTGGCGGCCACATCAGCTATTCGCCCTACTGCGTGCCGATGGTGGTCAACGGCATCAAGTGTGTGGTCGTGAACGAAGCGGTGCGCTCGATCGAGCCGATGGCGTGGGACTTCGTGATGAATTTCGCGCGCGACAACAACCTGCAGGTGGCGGAGGCCTGTTTGCTGCCTGACGGCGCCAAGAAGGCCTGACGCGCTTGCTGAGGCGGCGCCCGCCCGTCGATGACGACGGCGCAATGCAAAAGGGCCCGCGATGCGAGCCCTTCATGAAAAAGGGCCCGCGATGCGGACCCCTTGGTCTGTGCCAGCCCGGTCTGCCGTATCAGGCGGACAGCGCCTTGATGGCGGAAGACAGGCGGCTCTTGTGGCGAGCGGCCTTGTTCTTGTGGAACAGACCCTTGTCGGCCACCGAGTCGATGACCTTCTGGGCGCTGGTATACAGCTCGGTTGCCTTGGCCTTGTCGCCGGCAACCACGGCTTTTTGCACGTTCTTGATGACCGTGCGGAATTTGGAGCGAAGTGCGGTGTTCGCGGCGTTCAGCTTGACGTCTTGGCGGGCGCGCTTGCGGCCCGACGCGATGCGAACGGTCTTCTTGGCTTTGGAAGAGGTGGCCATGCGGGTGCTTTCCGGTTGAGCTGGGCCTGATCGATAGGCCCCGGGTGGCATAGACGAAAGACGAAGAGTATAGCAGTTTCTCGGATGTCAAGGCAAAGGTGTGGCAAGAGCGCGAGTGGGTGCTTTCTATAATCCCGCGTTTTCCACGTCCCGGCCGCCCGCGCTGCCTTCAGCCGGGCGGCCGCTTGCCATGAACCTGCTACGCGCCGCCTCCACCGTCTCGCTGTTCACCCTCGCGTCACGCGTCACCGGGTTGGTGCGCGAACTGCTGATCGCGGCCAGTTTCGGCGCCAGCGCCTGGACCGACGCCTTCAACGTCGCGTTCCGCATTCCGAATCTGCTGCGCCGCTTGTTTGCCGAAGGCGCTTTCTCGGCGGCGTTTGTGCCCATCCTGGCCGAGACGCGGGCCCGCGACGGCGACGCCGCGACGCGCGATCTGGTCGACGCGGTCGCCACCGTGTTGTTCTGGGCCCTGGTTGTCACCTGCGTGCTAGGGGTGGTCGGCGCGCCGGTGCTGGTCTGGCTGATGGCGGCGGGCCTGCGCAGCACACCGCAGGGGTATGACGCCGCGGTGGTGATGACCCGCTTCATGTTCCCCTACATCGGGTTCATGTCGCTGGTGGCGCTGGCGGCGGGCATTCTGAACACCTGGAAGCGCTTTGTCGTCCCGGCCGCGACGCCGGTGCTGCTGAACGTCGCGATGATCGCCGCGGCCGCCTGGCTGGCGCCGCGTTTCGCCGTGTACGACATCGAGCCGATCTATGCGATGGCCGCCGGTGTTGTGGTGGGTGGCCTGCTGCAGTTGGGCGTGCAGTTCCCGGCGCTGGCTCGCATCGGCATGCTGCCCCGGCTGCGCAAACCCTCGGCCGCCTGGCGCCATCCCGGCGTGCACCGCGTCTTGCGCCAGATGGCGCCGGCGTTGCTGGGCGTGTCGGTCGCGCAGCTCTCGCTGCTGATCAACACCCAGATCGCCTCGCACCTCGGCCCGGGGAGCGTCTCGTGGCTGACCTATGCCGACCGGCTGATGGAGTTCCCCACCGGCTTGCTGGGCGTGGCGCTGGGTGTCGTGCTGCTGCCTCAGCTGTCGTCGGCGCGCGCGCTGGGCGACGATGCGCGTTATTCAGATCTGCTCGACTGGGGCTTGCGCCTGGTCGTGCTGCTGGCCTTGCCGTGCGCGGTGGCGCTGGTGGTGTTTGCCGAGCCGCTGGTCGCGGTGCTGTACCACCGCGGCGCCTTCACGCCGCGCGACGTGCAGCAAACCGTGGTCGCGCTGATGGGATACGGTGTCGGCCTGCTGGGGCTGATCGCGGTCAAGGTGCTGGCGCCGGGCTTCTATGCGAAGCAGGACATCCGCACGCCGGTCAAGATCGCCGTCGTCGTGTTGTGTCTCACGCAGCTGATGAACCTCGTGTTCGTGCCGTGGATCGGGCATGCCGGCCTGGCCTTGTCGATCGGCCTGGCCGCCTTGGTCAACGCGAGCTGGTTGTTGTGGGGGCTGAAGCGGCGCGGCTCCTACCAGCCCGCGCCCGGGTGGTGGGCTTTTCTCGCCCGCGTGGGGTTCGCCTCGGCGCTGCTGGGGGGCGGGCTCGCGTATCTGGCGTACACCCTGGATTGGGTCGCATTGGGCGCCTCACCGTGGTGGCGTGCGGGCTGGATGGCGCTGGCCGTCGGCGCCGCCGGCGCGCTGTATTTCGCGGTGTTGATGCTGCTGGGCCTGCGTGTGCGCCAGTTCGTGAGGCGGGGGTAGGGAAAGCACACGACCGCGACCGGGCCGGCCTTGCGCCGGCAGTGTCGGTGCGCCTCGCCCGCGTTCGACACCGCGGTTTGAACCGCCGCGGCAGGGAGGACTACACTGCGGGTATGCACTTCGCGGTCCCCTCCGCCATCGAGTATTTTTCTTCGCTCGTCGCCGACGATGCCAGCTTCTCGCTCACCGAGGTGGCCTTGTCGCTGGCGCAGGATGAGTTCCCCGACCTCGACATGCAGGCCGCCCTGGCCGAGATCGACGCTCTGGGCGAGCGGCTCGCCCGCCGGCTGGCGGCCGACGCTTCGCCGATGCAGCGTCTGCGCATGCTCAACCGCTACTTCTTCCAAGAGCTGGGCTTCGGCGGCAACGTCAACGACTACTACGACCCGCACAACAGCTGCCTCAACGAAGTGCTGCGCACGCGGCGCGGCATCCCGATTTCGCTTGCGATCCTGTACATCGAGCTGGCGGGTCAGGTCGGGCTGACGGCGCGCGGGGTGTCGTTCCCGGGCCACTTTCTCGTCAAGCTGAAGATGCCGCAAGGTGAGGTCGTGATGGACCCGTTTTCGGGTGCGTCACTGTCACGCGAAGAGCTGGACGAGCGGCTCGACCCCTACAAGCGCCAGCAGGGCCTGGTGGGCGAATTCGACGTGCCGCTCGGCTTGTTTTTGCAATCGGCCACGCCGCGCGAAGTGGTGGCCCGCATGCTGCGCAACCTGAAGGAGATCTACCGCGCGCGCGAAGACTGGCCGCACTTGCTGGCGATCGCGCAACGTCTGGTGATCTTGCTGCCGCACGCGCTGGAGGAGCGGCGCGATCGCGGCCTGGCCTATGCGGAGTTGGGCCGGCGCGACGAAGCGATCTCGGATCTGGCGGCCTACGTCCACCAGGCCGACGAAGCCGACGATCGCCTGGCAATGGCCGACCGCCTCGAAGAACTGCGACGCACCGGGCCGCCGCGGCTGCACTGATGGTGGGAGGGTGAGCGCCCGCGTCAGTGGGCGCTCTTGCGGCAGGCCGCTCAGGCCACCTGGGTCTGGTGCTCGTCGCCCTGGCGCGGCTCGATCCGGCCGATGCGGTAGACGCTTTCGCCCTGGGCCTGCAGCACCTCGGTCGCACGTTGCGCATCCTCGGCGGCGACGATCAGCACGAAGCCGATGCCGCAGTTGAAGGTGCGGTGCATCTCGCTCTCCAGCACGCCGCCTTCGCGTTGCAGCCAGCTGAACAATTCGGGGCGCGGCCAAGCGGTGCCATCGAGCACCGCCTTGGTCGCGGCCGGCAGGCAGCGCGGGATGTTCTCGACCAGACCGCCGCCGGTGATGTGGGCCATGCCTTTGACCCGCACCGCCTGCAGCGTCGCGAGCACCGGCTTCACGTAGAGCCGGGTGGGCGCCATCACACGGTCGCGGAAGGGCTGGCCGTCGAGCGTCTCGGGCAGGGCGTCGCCGGAGCGTTCGACGATCTTGCGCACCAGCGAATAGCCATTGGAGTGCACGCCGCTGGAGGCGAGGCCCAGCACGACGTCACCGGGGACGATGCTGCGCCCGTCGATGATGCCGCTCTTCTCGACGGCCCCGACGCAGAAGCCGGCCAGGTCGTATTCACCGGGAGGGTACATGCCGGGCATCTCGGCGGTCTCGCCGCCGATCAAGGCGCAACCCGATTCTTCGCAGCCGCGGGCGATGCCGCCCACCACGCGAGCCGCGGTGTCGACGTCGAGTTTGCCGCAGGCGAAGTAGTCGAGGAAGAACAGCGGCTCGGCGCCTTGCACCAGCACGTCGTTGACGCTCATGGCCACCAGGTCGATGCCCACCGTGTCGTGCCGGCCCCATTCGAACGCGAGTTTCAGCTTGGTGCCCACACCGTCGGTGCCGCTGACCAGCACCGGCTCCTTGTAGCGCTTGGGCACTTCGAACAGGGCGCCGAAGCCGCCGATGCCGCCCAGCACACCTTCGCGCAGCGTGCGCTTGGCGAGGGGCTTGATGCGGTCGACCAGGGCGTCGCCGGCGTCGATGTCGACGCCGGCATCGCGGTAGGACAAAGGAGTGTTGGACATGTTCAGGATGCCGGGGCAAAACGGCCGGCCTATAGAATTTGCGCGATTTTACCGGCCTCGTCCCGCGACGCGGCTTCTTTCATTGCCCCATGACCCTCTGCACTGCGCCAAAACCAGGTCTGCCCCTGCGGCGCCGCGCCGCGCCGCGGCCGTCGGCTGTCGCTGGCGACGCCGTGCCTCAGCGCGCGGTGACAGGCCGGCCGGTCGACACCTGCCGGTCCTCGTGGTGCGGTCCCGAACGGCGGGCGACATGAGGCAGATACCGCTGGGGCTGGGGCCCGACGAGCCACACAGTTTCGACAACTACTTTCCCGGCCCGAACGCCGCGGTGGTCGCCCACCTGCATGCTTTGAACTCGCACCAACGGCCGGCGCCGGTCTACCTGTGGGGCGAGGCCGGCGCCGGCAAGACCCATTTGCTGCAGAGCCTCGCGCTGGAAGTGAAGGCGCTCGGCGGGCGGGTCGGCTGGTACGACGCTGGCGCGTCGCCGGAGATGGATTTCGACGACACTTGGCGTTTGCTGGTGCTCGACGATAGTGAGCGCTACGGCCCCGACCAGCAGCAGCGCGCCTTTGCGCTGTTTGTGCAGGCCACCACCCACGGGCAGTTGATCGCCTCGGCCGGGCGCTGGCCGCCGGTAGACCTGCCGCTGCGCGACGACCTGCGCACCCGCCTCGGCTGGGGCCATGTGTTCCACCTGCAGCCGCTTTCGGAAAGCGATTGCCGAGCCGTGCTGCGGCAGGCGGCCGACCGCCGGGGCATCTTTCTTTCGGACGATGTGATGAGCTATTTGTTGACTCGATTTTCGCGTGACCTCGGCAGCCTGATGGGCCTGCTCGACCGGCTCGACCGCTTCGCGCTGGCCGCCCAGCGCGCGGTGACGGTGCCGCTGCTGAAGCAGATGCTGGCCGAGGAGCGGCAATGACGACGGTGCGCCCGGGCCCTCGCAACCTGTGCTTGTTCGACCTCGACCACACCCTGCTGCCGATTGACTCCGACCATGCCTTCGGCGAGTTCATGGTGCAGATCGGCTGGGCCGACGCGCAGGAGTTCCGGCGCGGCAACGATGCCTTCTATGCCCAGTACCTGGCCGGGCGGCTCGACGTCGAGGCCTACATTCGTTTCACCACCGCGCCGTGGCGCGGCCGCAGCGCTGCCGAGCAGGCCTGGGCCCAGCAGAAGTTCCTGGCCGAGGTGGTGCAGCCCCGCGTCCTGCCGCCCGCCGTCGACCTGGTGCGCCGTCACCAGGCGCAGGGGGATCTGGTCGCGATCGTGACCGCGACAAACGAGTTCGTCACGGCCCCCATCGCGGCGGCGTTCGGCGTCGAGCACCTGCTGGCACTGCAACTCGAACGCGACGCGTCCGGTAACATCACGGGAGGGATCCTTGGGGTGCCGTCCTACCAGGCGGGCAAGATCACGAGGGTCGACCAGTGGTTGCAGTCGCTCGGGGCGCGTTGGGAAGACTTCGGGCGCACCACGTTCTACAGCGACTCTCCCAACGACCTGCCGCTGCTGGAACGTGCCAACGATCCGGTGGCCACCAACCCCTCTCCCGCGCTGCAACAAACGGCGGAACAGCGCGGCTGGCGCATCCTGAAACTGTTCAATGATCAAGAAATTCATCGATAGGCTGCTCGGCAAGACCGCCCCGGCGGGCGCGGCCAAGCCAGACAAGGCCGGGCACCAGATCGGCAAACGTGTCGAAGTGCCGAAAAGCGAGCACGGCATCGATCGCTCGCTGGTGGACGACCGGGCAATGAAGGTGGTGCAGACGCTCAAGGACGGGGGCCACGAGGCCTACATCGTCGGCGGTGCGGTGCGCGACCTGATCCTCGGCTTGCGGCCGAAAGATTTCGACGTCGCCACCAACGCCACGCCGGAGGAGGTGAAGGCCCTGTTCAAGCGCGCCTTCATCATCGGGCGGCGCTTTCGCATCGTGCACGTGGTGTTCGGCCGCGGCCGCGAGCACGAGGTGATCGAGGTGTCGACCTTCCGCGCCTACCTCGACAACGCCGCGGCGCAGCAGGTCGAAGGCAACGAGAAGACCTCCAAGGCCGACCTGGTGGGCAAGACCCATGTGGTCGACGCCAGTGGCCGGGTGCTGCGCGACAACGTCTGGGGGCCCCAGATCGAAGACGCGGCCCGCCGGGACTTCACCGTCAACGGCATGTACTACGACCCTCAGACCGAGATCGTGGTCGACTACCACCACGGCATCCGCGACGCCAAGCAGCGTGTGCTGCGCATGATCGGCGACCCGGAAACGCGCTACCGCGAAGACCCGGTGCGCATCATCCGTGTGGTGCGGTTCGCGGCCAAGCTGGGGTTCGACATCGAGCCCAAGACGCGCGAGCCGATCAAGCGCATGGCCGACCTGCTCGACAACGTGCCGCAGTCGCGCATGTTCGACGAGATGATCAAGCTGCTGCAGACCGGCCACGCGCTGGCCTCGCTGGAACAGCTGCGCAAGGAAGGGCTGCACCGCGGTGTGTTCCCCATCCTGGACGTGGTGCTCGACGAGCAGCAGCGCCACGACGGGCGCGAGAAGTTCGTGCAGCTCGCCTTGGCCGACACCGACCGCCGGGTGGCCGAAGGCAAGCCGGTCGCGCCCAGCTTCATGCTGGCCTGCATGCTGTGGCACGACGTGCTCGACGGCTGGGCCCGCCGACGCCAGCAGGGTGAACATCCCTTCCCGTCGCTGCAAGCGGCGATCGACGAGGTGTTCGACGCCCGCATCGGCGACATCTCGGGCCGCGGCAAGCTGGCCGCCGACATGCGCGAGATTTGGATGATGCAGCCGCGCTTCGAGAAGCGCTCGGGCAACGGGCCGTCGGTGCTGGTCGAGCAGCCGCGTTTCCGGGCCGGGTTCGACTTTTTGCGGCTGCGCGCGGACGCGGGCGAGATCGACGCCGAACTGGCCCGTTGGTGGGAAGATTTTTCGTTGGCCGACGCCGACGAACGCCGCGATCTGGTCGACCAGGCGCGCGAGCAGGAGCAAACGCGCCGCAGCAGCAGCAGCGGCGCGCGCGGCCAGGCCGAAGGCGCCGCGCCGGCCAAGAAGCGCCGCCGCCGCCGGCGCAAGCCGACCGGCGAAGAAGGTGGGGCGGCCGACACGGGCGGGGAGAGCGCGCCCGAATCGGCCGGCGAGTCGGACTGAGCCTGGGCGCCGCGGAGTCTGTGTGGCGGCGGTCTACGTCGGCCTGGGAGCCAATCTCGGCGAGCCGCTGTCGGCCTTGCGTGCCGCGGTGCGAGCACTGCGGGCGCTGCCCGGGGTGCACACGCTGCGCGCGTCGTCGGTCTACCGCAGTGCGCCGGTGGGCGCCGCAGGGCCCGACTACCTGAATGCGGTGGTGGGGTTCGAGGCCGACGAGGGCACGCCGTTGGCGATGCTGGCCCACCTGCAAGCGATCGAGCTGGCCCATGGGCGTGAACGTCCCTATCGCAATGCGCCACGCACGCTCGACCTCGATCTGCTGCTGTGGGACGAGCAGTGCCTGGCACTGCCGACGCTGACGCTGCCGCATCCGCGGCTGCATGAACGAGCCTTCGTGTTGCTGCCGTTGGCCGAGCTCGCCCCGGGACTGTGCGTGCCGGGGCAGGGGCCGGTGGCCGAGCTGCTTACGCCGGTGCGGGAGCAGGCCATCGTGCGCACCGACGACCCGTTGCTCGCGTGAAGCCTGTGTTGTGAGTCCTGTCTTGAACCGCGCCGCTCGCGAAGGGCGCCCATCGCCATGAATGTCCTGCCTGTTTCCCTGCAGACCATCTTGCTGCTGGTCGCCTCCAACGTCTTCATGACCTTCGCGTGGTACGGGCACCTGAAGAACCTGGCCACCAAGCCCTGGTACGTCGCGGCCGCGGTGAGCTGGGGTATCGCCTTGTTCGAGTATCTGCTGCAGGTGCCGGCCAACCGCATCGGTTTCGCCAGTGGCGCCTTCACGCTGGCGCAGCTGAAGATCCTGCAGGAGGTCATCACGCTGTCGGTGTTCATCCCGTTCGCGATGGTCTACATGAAGATGCCGTTCAAGCTCGACTTCGTGTGGGCCGGGCTGTGCCTGGTGGGCGCCGTCTATTTCATGTTTCGCTCTGCATGAGTTCATTTTCTTTTGCACAGTGCCGCCACATCGTGATCGAGGGTCCGATCGGCGTGGGCAAGAGTTCGCTCGCGCGCAAGCTGGCCCCGGTGCTGGGCGCCGAGCTGATGATGGAGAAGCCCGAAGAGAACCCGTTTCTCGAACGCTTCTACGCCGATGGCAGCCGCTATGCCTTCCAGACCCAGATGTACTTTTTGTTCCAGCGGCTGGAGCAGTACCGCGAGCTGGCGCAGCCGGGCATGTTCGGCGGGCCGGTGGTGAGCGACTTCCTGTTTGCCAAGGACGCGCTGTTCGCCAAGCTGACCCTCAGCGACGACGAATACCGGCTTTATTCACAGATGTACCAGCATCTCGCGCCCCAGATACCCGAGCCTGACCTCGTCATCTGGCTGCAGGCCGAGCCGCCGACCTTGTTGCAACGCATTGGCCGGCGCGGCATCGGGATGGAGCGCGCCATCGACGCGGCCTACCTGCAGGCGTTGTCCGACGCCTACCATGAGTACTTTCAGGTCTACCAGGGTGCGCCGCTGCTGGCGGTGGACACCGAAGGTTTCAACCCGATTCACCGTGAGGCGGATTTCACGCGGCTAATGCAGGAACTCGAGTCCTTCCAGGGGCCCCGCGCATTCTTCTCGGCCCGGCTCGCGGCGCACCGCTGACAGAGTGGCCCGCCGGGCCAGCGGCAGACCGGGCATGCCCCCTGCTGTCACAATGCAGGCCTTTTGACAATTTCGTGACGTGCCGCTGTGCCTGCTTTGACGGCGTGCCAGCGGCGACCGAGGTCTTTCCCATGATCTTCCGCAAGCTCCTGCCCCGGGAGGGCAACTTCTTCGAACTCTTCAACGAACACGGCGCGAGGATCGTCGAAGGGGCGCGCGCCTTCACGGCGATGGTCGAGAACTATGCCGACATCGAGGAGCGTGAGCGCCATGCGTCGGCCGTGATCCATGCCGAGCGGCAGGCCGACAAGGTGACCGCCGAGGTCAACCGCTTGCTGCACAAGACCTTCATCACGCCGATCGACCGCGAGCAGATCCACTCGCTGATCAACGCGATGGACGACATCCTCGATCTGCTGCAGGACTCGAGCGAAACCATGTCGCTCTACGACGTGCAGGCGATGACACCGGAGGTCGTGCGGCTGACGCATCTGAGCGTGAAGTGTTGCGAACGGGTGGTGCATGCGGTGTCGCTGTTGAACCAGCTCAGCAAGCACGACGCGGCGGAGGCGGCGATCAAGACCTGCGAGGAGATCGACCAGCTCGAGTCCGACGCAGACCGCGTGATGCGCGCTGCGATGTCCAAGCTGTTTCGCGAGCAGGAGGACGTGCGCGAGCTGATCAAGCTGAAGGCCATCTACGAGCAACTCGAGTCGATCTCGGATCGGTGCGAAGACGTTGCCAACCTGATCGAGGGCATCGTCCTCGAGAATTCCTGAGCCGCGCGCTGTTCCGGAGACTCAACGCATGGAAGCGGTACAGGTCGGTTTTTGGGTGGTGGTTCTGCTCGTGTTGTTGGCAATTGCGTTCGACTTCATGAACGGCTTCCACGACGCCGCCAACTCCATCGCCACCGTGGTGTCCACCGGCGTGCTGAAACCCCAGCATGCGGTGGTGTTCGCGGCGGCTTTCAATTTCGTCGCGATCGCGGTGTTCCACCTGAGCGTCGCGAAGACCATCGGCAAGGGCATCGTGGTGCCCGGCGTGGTCGACCACTACGTCGTGTTCGGCGCGCTGATCGGCGCCATCACTTGGAATCTGATCACCTGGTATTACGGCATCCCGTCGAGTTCGTCGCATGCGCTGATCGGCGGCATCGTCGGCGCGACGATGGCCAAGGCCGGCGCGAGTGCCCTGGTCGCCGCCGGCATCGCCAAGACGCTGGCCTTCATCTTCGTGTCGCCCTTGCTGGGCTTTCTGCTCGGCTCGATGCTGATGGTGATCGTGGCCTGGCTGTGTCGCCGCACCTCGCCGCTGCGGGTCGACAACTGGTTCCGCCGGCTGCAACTGGTGTCGGCCGGGCTCTATTCGCTGGGGCACGGCGGCAACGACGCACAAAAGACGATCGGCATCATCTGGATGCTGCTGATCGCCTCCGGGTATGCCGCGGCGGGTGACGCGCAACCGCCGAGCTGGACCATCTGGGCCTGTTATGCGGCGATTGCGCTGGGCACGATGTTCGGCGGCTGGCGCATCGTCAAGACCATGGGTCAGCGCATCACCAAGCTCAAGCCGGTGGGCGGCTTCTGCGCCGAAACGGGGGGTGCGATTACCTTGTTCCTGGCCACGGCGCTGGGCATTCCGGTCTCGACCACGCACACCATCACCGGTGCCATCGTCGGCGTCGGGTCGACGCAGCGGGCGTCGGCGGTGCGCTGGGGCGTGGCGGGCAATATCGTCTGGGCCTGGGTGTTCACGATCCCGGCATCCGCCTTCGTGGCCGCGGTGTCCTATTGGCTCGGGCGCCAGCTGCTGTGACCGCAGCGCGTCGCCGCGCTATTGGCTGATCTGCCGCGCCGCCTCGATCTGCAATTCGAAAAAGTGCTGCATCCCGAAGGCGATCGTCGCCATCAGGATGCCGGCGCCGAGCATCAGGCCGACGACGACGCCGAGCACGGCGCCCCAGCCCGTCTGGTGGGCCGGACCGTCCGGGTTGTAGTGGGCGTTCCAGCGTTCGTCGGGCATCAGTCCGTAGAGGATGGCGCGCAGCATCGTCATCGACAGCATCAGCCCCAGCACGGGAATCAGCAGCCAGCTCAGCTGGTCGTCCTGCCCCAGCTCGCGCATGCGCTGCACGCCGTACAGCCCGATCAGCGTGGGCCACGGGTGCAGCCAGCCGAGCAGGTCCCCGAAGCCGTGCAGATAGAAACGATGCAGGCCGAGGCTGCCGCCGATCAGTGCAGTCCAGGTGGCGAGGGTCTTGGATTTGTAGCCGGGGGAGGGAGGTTTCATCGCAGCGGTACTGTAACGGCGCGGCCGGGTAACGGCGCTGCCATGCGACGCAGGGCGTGACCGGTTGCCTCGCCACGCAAGTCTCATATTGCTATACTTTCGGGTTCTCGACGTCGGCTGGCCGGGTGGCTGGCACGTATCTACGGCGTCGACCCCCGGATGCTTTGCGCCTGAGTGTCTCCTGGTGCGGCGGACAACAAGAGATTCAAAGGAAACATCATGGTCGTGATTCGACTCGCACGCGGCGGCTCCAAGAAGCGCCCCTTCTACAACATCATCGCCACCGATTCGCGCAACCGCCGCGACGGCCGCTTCCTGGAGCGCGTCGGCTTCTACAACCCGGTGGCCTCGGGCGCTGCCGAGTCGCTGCGCGTCGCGCACGACCGCGTTGACCACTGGGTCAGCAACGGCGCTCAGGTGTCGCCGACCGTGGCCCGCCTGATCAAGCAGGCCAAGGCCGCCACGCCCGCCTGAGACAGTCATTGTCTCGCCGACACGCTCCACGCCCGTGAACCTGCCGACCTCGTCCGCTGACGACGTGGTGTGGCCGGAAGACGCGGTCGAAGTGGGGCGCATCGTCGACGCCTGGGGGATCAAGGGCTGGCTCAAGGTCCAGCCTTATTCCTCCGATCCCCAGGCCCTCTTTTCCTCGCGTCGCTGGTTCATCAAACCGTCCGAGGGCCCGAGCCCCGGCACGGGCAAGGTGCGCACCGGCGCGCCCCGGCTCCTGAAGATCACGCAGGCCAAGGACCACGGCGACGTGGTGGTCGCTGCCGTGCAGGACATCGACGACCGCAACGGCGCGGAGTCGCTCAAGGGCTGGGCGGTGTTCATCTCGCGCGCCAGCTTTCCGACCGCCGATGCCGACGAGTTCTATTGGGTCGACCTGATCGGCCTGGCCGTCGTCAACCGGCAGGGTGAGCGACTCGGCGCCGTCGCCGACCTGCTCGACACCGGGGCCCATTCCGTGTTGCGGGTGCTCGACGAGACGCAGGCCGAGCCGGTGGAGCGGCTGATCCCCTTCGTCGCCGCCTACATCGACAAGGTCGACCAGACCGAACGTGTGATCACCGTGGATTGGGGGCTGGACTACTGAGTCCGCCACGGGTCGATGCGTTTCGACGTCCTGACGCTGTTCCCCGAACTGTTCCAGCCCTTTCTGACGCAAGGCGTGACCCGCCGCGCCTATGAGAGCGGGCAAGTGGACGTTCACTTCTGGCAGCTGCGCGACTACGCCGAAGACAACTACCGTCGTGTCGACGACCGCCCCTACGGCGGTGGCCCCGGCATGGTGATGCTGGTCGAGCCGCTGGAGCGGGCGTTGGCCGCGGCCGTCGAGGCGCGTCGCGCCGCCGAGGCGCCGGTAGCCCCCGTGATCTTGTTCACGCCCACCGGACGTCGTATCGACCAGCCGTTGCTGCGCGAGTGGGCGCAGGGGCCCGGGGCGATATTCGTGTGCGGCCGCTACGAAGGTGTCGACCAGCGCTTCGTTGACCGCCACGTCGACCTCGAGCTCAGCCTCGGCGACTTCGTGCTGTCGGGCGGCGAACTGCCGGCCCTGGCGGTGCTCGACGGTGTTGCCCGCTTGCAGCCAGGGGTGCTGAACGACGCGCAGTCGCACCAGCAGGACAGCTTCAGCGCCGGCCTGCTCGACTGCCCGCACTACAGCCGGCCCGAGGTGCTGGCGGCCGAGGACGGCGCGGTGCCGGTGCCGCCGGTGCTGCTGTCGGGGCACCACGCCGCGATTGCGCGCTGGCGCCGCGAGCAGTCCTTGCGCCTGACGGCAGAGCGGCGGCCCGAGCTGATCGCCCAGGCGCGCGCACGGGGCGAGCTGACGCAGGCGGACGAGCGCTACCTCGCCGCGTTTGGGCTATAATCATCGGCTTTTCGATCCTCTGCCGGGGATACCAGGTCGTCAGCCATGACGGCCTGGGCGCAACAGGCTTTTGCTCACCCATGCGCGGCGCTTTCGGGCGGCGTTTGAAGGCGTCAGAAACCTGCTGCGACACGCACCCACCCTGAGTGGGCCGCGTGCCAATTTCAGGGCCGCCGGCACGATCACCAGGAGAACCCATGGATTTGATCGCCCAACTCGAGCAAGAAGAGATTGCTCGACTGAACAAGACCGTGCCGGCGTTCGCGCCCGGCGACACCGTGATCGTCAACGTCAACGTCGTCGAAGGCACCCGCAAGCGCGTGCAGGCCTACGAAGGTGTCGTGATCGCCAAGCGCAACCGCGGCTTGAACTCCAGCTTCATCGTCCGCAAAGTGTCGAGCGGCGAAGGCGTCGAGCGGACCTTCCAGCTCTACAGCCCGCTGATCGCGTCGATCGAAGTGAAGCGCCGTGGCGACGTGCGCCGCGCCAAGCTGTACTACCTGCGTCAGCGCAGCGGCAAGTCGGCGCGTATCAAGGAAAAGCTGTCCTGATCGGCGGCGCTGCCGCGATCCAGCCGAAGCCGCCTGCCGCATCACGCCAGGCGGCTTTTTTCTTTGCCGCTCGCTGCACACTGCCCCAGTTGTCTGCCACCGCCCGATGTCCTTGATCTTCAACCCTCAGGAACTGCCCGTCATCGGTGTCGACCACCACCTGCCGGAGGTGCCCACCGAGCGGTTGCAGCCGCAGGCGCTGCGCGAGCGCTTCCGTGCGCCACCCCATTGGGAGCCGGAGGTGCAGACCGAGCGACCGCTGGCCACCCGGGCGCCAGCGCACGCTTCGGTGTTGATCCCGCTCGTGATGCGGGATCAGCTGACGGTGCTGCTGACGCGGCGCACCGACCACCTCCGCGACCACGCCGGCCAGATCAGCTTTCCTGGAGGACGAGCCGAAGCGCACGATGCCAACGCGGCCGCGACGGCACTGCGTGAGGCGGAAGAAGAGGTGGGCCTGCCGCCCGACCATGTCGAAGTGATCGGCCACCTGCCGATCTACAAGACGGTGACCGCCTTCCTGGTCACGCCAGTGGTGGGGCTGGTGCGGCCCGGCTTCCAGCTGCGGCCCGACCCCCACGAAGTGGCCGACGTCTTCGAAGTGCCGCTCGCCTTCCTGATGAAGCCGGCGCACCACCAGCGGCACGCCTTCGAGTTCGAGGGCGAGCGTCGCGAATTCTTCGCCATGCCGTGGCAGGGCGGCACGCCCGCACCGGCCGAACCCTATTTCATCTGGGGCGCGACGGCGGCGATGCTGCGCAATCTGTACCGGTTTCTGGCCGCCTGACGGGGCCGGCGGGCGGCGCCGGCACAGCAGGCCCTGGCGCCCGGCCGCTATGATGCCGGCCATGAGTTTTTTCTCGGTACTCCTCGCGCTGCTGATCGAGCAGCTGAAACCTCTGCGCGGAGGCAACTTCGTGCACCAGTCCCTGATGGCGTGGGTGCGCTGGACAGGGCGCAACTTCGACGCGGGCAAGGCCGTCCACGCCTGGGTGGTGTGGTGCATCACGGTGCTGGTGCCGTCGCTGCTGACCTGGGCGCTGTATCGCGGGCTCGGAGAGGTCAACCTGTTGCTGGCGCTGGCCTGGAACGTGGTGGTGCTCTACGTGACGCTCGGCTTCCGGCAGTTCAGCCACTATTTCACCGACATCCGCGACGCACTGGAGCGTGGTGACGAGACCGCCGCGCGCGCGCTGCTGGCGGAGTGGCGGCATCTCGATGCCAGCGAGCTACCGCGTTCCGAGCTGTTGCGGCACGTGATCGAACACTCGTTGCTGGCGGCCCACCGGCACGTCTTCGGCGTGTTCTTTTGGTTCGTGCTGCTGGCCAGCTTCGGGCTGGGGCCGGCCGGCGCGGTGCTCTATCGCATGGCCGAGTTCTCGAGCCGCTACTGGGCCTACAAGAGCCGCACCGTCGGCGTGCCGACCAATCCGAGGCTGATGGAGCTGGCGCAGCAGCTGTTCGGCATCCTGGATCACCTTCCTGCCCGGCTGACCGCCTTCGGCTTTGCGGTGGTCGGCAACTTCGAGGAGGCGGTGGACAGCTGGCGCCGCCATGCGCGTTTGTGGCGCTTCGCGAACGACGGCATCATCCTCGCGGCCGCTGCCGGCGCGGTGGGTGTGCGCCTGGGGGGCAGCAGCGCCCCGGCGGTGACGCCCGACCGCTCCAAGACGTTTGAAATCGGCGCGGCGGCCGAGGCCGCCGATGCTGAAGGCTCCACCGCCGGCATGCCGCCGGAGTTCGGCCATTTGCGCAGCGTCGTCGGCCTGGTGTGGCGCTCTGTCGTGCTGTGGATGCTGTTGTTGGCGCTGCTCTCGCTCGCCAACCTAGTGGGTTGAGGCGTCGCCGGCCCCCCTCAATAGGCCGGCTGCGTCAGCTGCGCATAGATTTCGCCGTAGATGCGGTAGCGCGAGGGGCTGATGGCCCCTGCCTCGACCGCGGCCCGCACGCCGCAGCCAGGCTCGTGGAGGTGGGTGCAGTTGTAGAAGCGGCACTGACCCGCGTATTCGCGCAGGTCGGGCATGTAGGCGGGCAGCTGCGCCGCCTCCACCTGGCGCAGCCCGAACTCCTGGAAACCCGGCGAGTCGATCAGGCCCGTGGTGCGCTCCGCATCCAGCCAGTACCACTGCGTCGCCGTGGTGGTGTGACGGCCCGAATTCAGGGCCTGCGACACCTCGCCGACCTGCGCTCGCGCCTCGGGCACCATCAGATTGATCAAGGTGCTCTTGCCGGTGCCCGACGGGCCCAGCACCAGCGTACTGCGCCCCTCCAGGCGCGGGCTCAACCGCTCCCGTGACTCGTCCGGGCGCGCCTTGAGCGCCAGCTCGAGCATCTCGTAGCCCATCGCGCGGTAGGGCGCGAGGCGGGCGCGGGCGGCATCGGCCTGCGGCAGGTCCACCTTGTTGAGGACCAGGCAGGCGGGGATGCGGGCATGCTCGGCGGCGATCAAAGAGCGGCTCAGCTGCGACTCGCTGAACACCGGCTCGGCCGCGACCAGCACGAGCAGCTGGTCGAGGTTGGCCGCGAACGACTTGGTGCGCCATTCGTCCTGGCGGTACAGCAGGTTGCGCCGCGGCTCGATCTTCTCGATCACACCCTCGCCGCCGGCGTTGGAGCCGGCAGGCTGCCAGCGCACCCGGTCGCCCACCACACAATCGCTCTTCTTGCCCCGCGGGTGGCAGTTCAAACGCCGGCCTTCCGGTGTTTCGACCACGTAGTGGCGGCCATAGCCGGCCACCACCAACCCGACGTCCAACTCGGCGTGCTTGCCCAACGGGTCAGCCCAGCAGTGCGTCGGCCTTGGCCGCGCAGATGAAGTCATTGATCGAGATGCCGCCGACCGAATGGGTGTTGAAGCGCACCTGGCAGCTGCCATAGGTGACGAGCAGGTCCGGATGGTGGTCTTCCGCGTGGGCGATCCAGGCCAGTGCGTTCACGAAGGCCATGGTCTGGTGGTAGTTCTCGAAACGGTAGGTCTTCTCGATCGCGCCGTCCTGAAGCGCCCACCCGGGCGCCTCCCGCAAGCGGGCCTCGATCTCGGCGGCCGGCATCGGCTTGCCGCCTTCCAGCGGCTGGCATTTCTGTTGCAGCAAGGGGTTGGTGTTCATCGTCTCAAGCGCCTGAAGGTTGCATGGCCGCCAGCCGTTGTGAGGCCGGCGGATGCGAATAGTAGAAGCGGACGTAGACCGGGTCGGGCGTCAGCGTCGAGGCATTGTCTTCGTAGAGTTTGAGCAGTGCACCGGCCAGGTCGCGACCGCTGGCCTGTGCGCAGGCATACGCGTCGGCCTCGAACTCGTGCCGGCGCGAGACGCTCGCCATCCAGGGCGAGACGAAAAACATGAAGGCCGGGCCGGCGAGCAGGAACAGCAGCAGCGCCACGGCGTCGTTGGGCGCGGCCAGGTTGGGCTCGACCCCGAGCCCCGTGTAGAACCAGGTCTGGTTCGACAGCCAGCCGAGCAGCGCGAAGCCGGCCAGGCTGACGCCGAAGATCGCCACCATGCGCTTCACGATGTGGCGGTGCTTGAAATGGCCCAGCTCGTGCGCCAGCACCGCTTCCACCTCCTCGGGCGACAGCTTGTTGAGCAGGGTGTCGAAGAAAACCACCCGCTTGGCGGCGCCGAAACCGGTGAAATACGCATTGGCATGCGCGGACCGGCGCGAGCCGTCCATCACGAACAAACCCTTGGCCGCGAAGCCGCAGCGCGCCATCAAGGCTTCGACGCGCTGGCGCAGGCTGTCGTTGTCGAGCGGCTGGAACTTGTTGAACAGCGGTGCGATGACGGTCGGGAAGATCACCAGCATCAGCAGGTTGAAGCCGACCCACACGCCCCAGGCCCACAGCCACCACAGGCCGCCGGCGGCCCCCATCAGCCACAGGATCAGCGCCGCCAGCGGCAGGCCGAGCACGGTGCCGACCGCGGCGCCCTTGAGCAGATCGGCGACGAACAGCTTCCAGGTCATGCGGTTGAAACCGAAGCGCTGCTCGATCCGGAAGGTGCTCCACACTTCGAAGGGCAGTTCCAGCGCGCTGGACACCAGCGTGAAGGCGGCCAGCAGGGCCAGTTGATACGCCAGCGGCCCCCAGGCGGGCAGCACGGCGTCGCGCACCGCGACATTGAGGGTGTCGAGCCCGCCGAGCAACGTCCAGGCGAGCAGCACGGCGCTCGAGAAGGCGGTCGTCAGCAGGCCGAAACGCGTCTTGACGATGGTGTAGTCGGCGGCGCGCTGGTGCGCGTGCAGCGTGACGGTGTCGCGAAACGCCGCGGGCACCTCGTCGCGGTGCCGTGCGACATGACGGATCTGGCGGCTCGCCAGCCAGAACTTGACGGCCAGCGACGCCAGCATGGCGGCGGCAAAGGCCAGTGTCAGCGTGGAGGACTCTTGCATAAGGCGCAAGTGTAGGCGGGCGGCGCCCTTGGCTCCCGGTGGCTGCGCTAAACCGCGTCGACGGCACTGTCGAGGGCCCCAGCGCGAGGCGGCAGCACCGGCCCGCGGGATCGCCGAGAATCGAGGTTTGACCGCCATCGCGCGACTGCCCGACGGCTGCCGCAGGAGAATTCATGACCGACGCCCCCGCCGCCCCCGCACTGCCGTTCAACGACCAGAACCTGGTCTGGATCGACCTCGAAATGACGGGCCTGTACCCCGACCGCGACCGCATCATCGAAATTGCGGTGGTGGTCACAGATCCCCAGCTCACGGTGCGTGTCGAAGGGCCGGTGTTCGCAATCCACCAGAGCGACGAAACGCTCGACAAGATGGACAACTGGAACAAGGGCACGCACGGGCGCTCGGGCCTGATCGACCGGGTCAAGGCGTCGACCGTGGACGAGGCCGAGGCCGAGCAGCAGGTGATCGAGTTCCTGAAGCGGTACGTGAGCAAGAACACCTCGCCGATGTGCGGCAACTCGATCTGCCAGGACCGGCGCTTCCTGGCCAAGGACATGCCCAAGCTGGAAGCCTTCTTCCACTACCGCAACCTGGACGTGAGCACGCTGAAGGAACTGGCCCGTCGCTGGAAGCCCGAGGTGATGAGCGGCTTCAAGAAGGCGCAGAAGCACACCGCGCTGGCCGACATCCACGAGTCGATCGACGAGCTGCTGTATTACCGGCAGCACCTGCTGCAGCCCTGACGGGCTGCGGCCCCGCCCGGTGGTTCACCACACCACCGGATAACGTCGGCGCCAGTGCGCCACGGCCTGGGCCAGCCACTCGGCGGTGGTCGCGGGGGTGGACGGCGGCAGTTGCAGATCCAGTGCCGCGCCGGCCTGCTGCAACGCCTGCAGAGGGTGCGTCATGTCGAAGGCCGTGGCGCCGTTCTGTTTCGACAGCTTCTCGCCGTTGGCACCCAACACCAGCGGGGTGTGCAGGTAACGCGGGGTGGGCAGGCCCAGCACCCGCTGCAGGTGGATCTGGCGCGGCGTGTTGTCGGCCAGGTCGGCTCCTCGCACCACATCGGTCACGCCTTGCTCGGCGTCGTCCACCACCACCGCCAGCTGGTAGGCCCACAGCCCGTCGGCGCGCCGCAGCACGATGTCGCCGACCTCCTGCGTGAGGTTCTGCCGCTGCGCGCCGAGCCGCCGGTCGTGCCAGTCGATCTGCAGGTCGGCATAACCTCCACCTGAAGCTCGGGCCGCGCACAGCAGCCGCATCGACCGGGCCGGCTTGCCCTGCAGCCCGCTGCGGCAAGTGCCGGGGTAGACCAGCTCGTGGTGGCGCGAGCGGACCAGTCCGGCGGCTGCCCAGGCCGATTCGATGTCCTTGCGCGTGCAGCCGCAGGGGTAGGCCCAGCCGGCGTCGACCAGCCGGTCGAGTGCCTGTCGGTAGCGATCGCCGCGCTGCGACTGCCACACCGGCGTCTCGTCCGGCTGCAGGCCGGAGGCCGACAGCTGCTGCAGGATCAGCCGGTCGGCACCGGGCACGCAGCGCGGCGTGTCGACGTCCTCGATGCGCACCAGCCAGCGTCCCCCTTGCGCCCGCGCGTCCAGCCAGCTCGCCAGCGCGGCGACCAGCGAGCCCGCATGCAGGGGCCCGGTGGGCGACGGGGCGAAACGCCCGATGTAGCGACCGGCGCTCACCGCCTCAGCCGATCACGCCGGGCTGCCAGCCGATGTGGCGCTCCAGCAGCGCGGTGCGCGTGGCCGGGCGCTCCAGCTGTTCCAGCCACCACGACAGCGCCAGTCCCAGCGGGGCGCGCCCGCGCGGCACTGCATGCGACGGCGCCGACCGCCAGGCATATGACAAACGCCCGGTCAGCCGCGGCCGTGTGACGGGCTTGATCACAAGGCGCCCCACCTCGACATGCCCTCGCACCAAGCTTTCGGGCAGGAAACCGCAGCCCAGCCCGCGCAGGATGGCCTCCAGCTTGGCGCCGACGCTCGGGACGGTGAACACGTCCTGGCCGGGCAGCAGGTTGACGGTCAGCGGCGCCAGCCGCTGCGCCGAATCGGCGGCCGCGACCGCGCGGTGATGCACCAGCTCGGCGTCGCTGAGCGGCTCGCCGGCGCCTGCTAGCGGATGGTGCGGCGCCACAACGAACACCATGTCGAGTTCGCCGAGCGGCTGCATCGAGATGCCGGGCGGCAGCGTCTGCACCGGCGACACCCCGATGGCGAGGTCGGCGACGCCACTGACCAGCGCCTCCCAGGTGCCAGCCAGCACTTCCGAGCGCAGCCGCAACCGGGTGCCGGGCCCGTGGGGCGGATTGAGGGCGTAGAAGGCCTCGCACAGCTCGAACACGGTCAGGTTGGACAAGATCGCGTCCACTGCGATGCACAGCTGCGTCTCCCAGCCCGATGCGACGCGCCGCACCCGGTTGGCGACCGCGTCCATTTCCTGCAGCAGGCGTCGGCCTTCTTGCAGCAGCTCTTCGCCGGCGGCGGTCAAGCGGGCCTGGCGCGAACGCCTGTCGAACAGCAGCACGTCGAGGGCTTCCTCGAGCTGGCGCACGCTGTAGGTCAGCGCGGACGGCACCTTGCCCAGCTCGCGCGCCGCGGCCGCAAAGCTGCCGGTGCGGGCGATGACGTCGACCATCGCCAGCGCTTCGGGGGTGAGGACGTTGCGGCGCTCAGGCATGTTCAAGGGAATTGAATGATGCCATCAAGCGAGCCCCATCGGTAGGGGCGCCACCAGGCCGTAGATTCAAGTCTCCCACCACGAAGAGGCACACGCGAATGATCTCCTTGCGCAAATCCAACCAACGCGGCCATGCCGACCATGGCTGGCTCAAGAGCTTCCACAGCTTTTCGTTCGCCGACTACCACGACCCGGCGCACATGGGCTTCGGGCCGCTGCGGGTGATCAACGAAGACCGCATCGCGCCGGGCACCGGCTTCGGCACCCACGGGCATCGCGACATGGAGATCATTTCATATGTGCTGGAAGGCGAGCTGGCGCACAAGGACTCGCTGGGCACGGGCGCTGCGATCAAGCCCGGTGAGGTGCAGCGCATGAGCGCCGGGCGGGGCATCCTGCACAGCGAATACAACCATGCGCCGCAGGCCACCACCCATTTCCTGCAGATCTGGATCCAGCCCAACGTGCTCGGCATCGAACCGGGTTACGAGCAGAAGAACTTTTCGGAAGCAGAAAAGCGCGGCCGGTTGCGCCTGGTGGCGTCGCCCGACGCGGCCGACGGCTCGGTCAAGATCCACGCCGACGCGCGCATGTACGTGGGGCTGTTCGACGGCGCCGAGCAGGCCCGGCTTGCGCTCGACCCGGCGCGGCTGGCGTATGTGCACGTCGCACGCGGCTCGATCAGCGTCAACGGCACGCCGCTGGACGCCGGCGACGCCGCCAAGCTGCAGGGCGAGAGCGTGCTGAGCCTGGCGCAGGGGCAGCAGGCGGAGGTGCTGGTGTTCGAGCTGGCCGCCTGAGGCCGTCGCCCCCTGTGAGCGCGCAGGGGGCGACGGCCTTGATACAGTGCCAGGTCATGGCTGTCACCCCACTCAAGATCCTCACCCTGTTGCCGTGGCCCGACTGGCTCGCGCTGGCCGGGTTTTTCGTCGCCTGGATCGGCTACGCCGTGTTCGCGCGACGGCGCAGCGTGTCGTCGATGTCGCTGCTGGCGACCACCAACCACTATCGGCACTTGTGGATGGTGCAGACGACCTGGCGCGACGTGCGGGTGGTCGATGGTGTGGTGCTGCAAAACCTGTCCACCAGCCCGTCGTTCTTTGCCTCGACCACCATCCTGATCATCGGCGGTCTGCTGGCACTGTTGGGCACCTCAGAGCGGGCCAACGCGCTGGTGCAGGAGATCCCCTTCGCAGCGCGGACGTCGGCGGCGGTGTTCGATTTCAAGCTGCTGGTGCTCACCGGCGTGTTCGTCTACGCCTTTTTCCGCTTCACCTGGTCGCTGCGGCAATACACCTTCGGCGCGCTGATGGTGGCGGCCGCGCCCGACTTCCGCGTGTTCGAGCGGGGCGAGGCGTCGCGCGAGGAGTTCGCCGACCGGGCAGGGCGTGTCCTGGGCCTGGCGGCCGAGAGTTTCAACGACGGCCTGCGGGCCTATTACATGTCGTTCGCGGTGATCGGCTGGTTCTTTTCACCGCTGGTGTTCGCCGTCGGCAGCGCCGGCGTGGTCTACGTGCTGTTCCAGCGCGAGTTCCAGTCCGAGGTGCTGGCCGTGCTCAAGTCCTGACGAGTGTTTGCGGCGCCAACTCGGCGCCCAGCGCCTCGCGCTCGTCGAAGACGAAACAGCTGCCGTGGTAGTGGGCGCCGCCGGTCTCCTCGAAGTACTTGAGGATGCCGCCTTCGAGTTGAAAGACGTGTTCCACACCGGCTTCCTGCATGAAGATGGCGGCCTTCTCGCAGCGGATGCCGCCGGTGCAAAAGCTCACCACCGTTTTGCCCTGCAGCTCGTCGCGGTGTGCCAGCACGGCCTCGGGGAACTCGCTGAACTTGCCGAGGCGCCAATCGATCGCACCGTCGAAGCTGCCGTAGTCGACCTCGAACGCGTTGCGGGTGTCGAGCGTCACCACCGGCCGGCCCTCGTCGTCGTGCCCCTGGTCGAGCCAGCGGGCCAGCGTGCGCGGGTCGACCGCCGGCGCGCGGCCGGCCTGCGGCCGGATGGTCGGGTGGTTCATGCGGATGATCTCGCGCTTGACCTTGACCAGCAGCTTGCGAAAGGGCACCTCGGCCGACCAGCTCTCCTTGGGTGCCAGGTCGGCAAAACGTGTGTCCTCGCGCAACCACGAGACGAAGTCGCGCACACCGTCGACGGGGCCGGCAAGGAACAGGTTGAGGCCTTCTTCGGCCAGCAGCACGGTGCCCTTCAAGCCCAACGCTGCCGCGCGTGAGTGGATGCTCTCGCGCAACGCCGCAGCATCCGGCAGGGTCACGAACTTATAGGCGGAAATGTTCAGAACGTCAGTCACGCCGGCGATTTTAGGGAGGTCGCCTCCTAAAATCCCGGCATGGCCTTCGTACACCTACGCACCCACACCGAGTTCTCGGTGGTGGACGGCACCTTGCGCATCGACGAGCTGGTGGCCGCTGCCGCCGCCGACCAACAAGTCGCCCTGGCAATCACCGACCTGAACAATCTGTTCGGCGCGATCAAGTTCTACAAGGAAGCGCGCGGCAAGGGGGTGAAGCCGGTGATCGGCGCCGATGTCTGGCTGGAGCCGGAGCCCGGCTCCGGCGACAAGCTGCCCAGCCGATTGCTGCTGCTGATCCAGGACAAGCAAGGCTATCTGAACCTGTGCGAGCTGCTGGCGCGGGGCTGGACGCAGAACGTCAACCGCGCCCAGGCCTGCCTCAGGTGGGAGTGGCTGGAGGCGCTGGGCGGCGGCTTGATCGCGCTGTCGGGCGGCGAGCAGGGGGCCGTGGGCCAGGCGTTGATGGCGCGTGACCCGAAACGCGCCGAAGCGCTGGCGCGGCGTCTCGCCGGCCTGTTTCCGCAACGCTTCTACATCGAACTGCAACGTTTTGGGCAGCCCGGCAACGAGGCCCATGTCCGCGCCGCAGTGCCGTTGGCCGCCGAGTTGGGGCTGCCGGTGGTGGCGACCCACCCGGTGCAGTTCCAGACCCCTGACGATTTCGACGCGCACGAAGCGCGGGTGTGCATCGCCGAAGGCGAAACGCTGACCAATCCGCGGCGCGTCAAGCGCTTCACCCGGGAGCAGTACTTCAAGCCGCAGGCCGACATGGAGGCCTTGTTCGCCGACATTCCGTCGGCGCTCGCCAACACCGTCGAGATCGCCAAGCGCTGCAGCCTGACGCTGGTGCTCGGCAAACCGCAGCTGCCCGACTTCCCGACGCCCGAGGTCGACGGCCGACGCCTGCCGATGGAGGAGTACTTCCGCTACGCCTCGCACGAGGGGCTGAAGGAGCGGATGGAGCTGCTGTTTCCCGACCCCGCCAAGCGTGAGCAGGAAATGCCGCGGTACGTGGAGCGGCTCGACTTCGAGATCAACACGATCTTGAAGATGGGCTTCCCCGGCTACTTCCTGATCGTGGCCGACTTCATCAACTGGGCCAAGAACAACGGTTGCCCGGTGGGGCCGGGCCGGGGCTCCGGCGCCGGCTCGCTGGTGGCCTATGCGCTCAAGATCACCGACCTCGACCCGCTGCGCTACAACCTGCTGTTCGAGCGCTTTTTGAACCCCGAACGGGTGTCGATGCCCGACTTCGACATCGACTTCTGCCAGGCCAACCGCGACCGCGTGATCGACTACGTGAAGGAGAAGTACGGTCGCGAGGCGGTCTCGCAGATCGCCACCTTCGGCACGATGGCGGCCAAGGCCGCCTTGCGCGACGTGGGTCGCGTGCTCGGCATGGGCTACGGCCATGTGGACGGGATCGCCAAGCTGATCCCCGCCCCGCCGGGCAAGACGGTCACGCTCAAGCGGCCGGGCGACAAGCCCGACAGCGGCATCATCTATGCGCGCAAGGAAGCGCCCGAGATCGAGGAGCGCGAGAAGAACGAAGAAGAGGTGGCCGAACTGCTGGCGCTGGCCGAGCGGGTCGAGGGTATGGTGCGCAACATCGGCATGCACGCCGGGGGCGTGCTGATCGCCCCGGGCAAGATCACCGACTTCTGCCCGCTCTACATGCAGCCGGGCAGCGACTCGGCGGTGTCGCAGTACGACAAGGACGACGTCGAATCGATCGGCCTGGTCAAGTTCGACTTCTTGGGGCTGGCGACGTTGACCATTTTGGAGACGGCGAAGGAATTCATCGTCAAGCGCCATCCGGACCAACGCGATTTCGCGTTCGAGACCATCCCGCTGGACGACCGGGCGTCGTACCAGCTGTTGTCCGAAGGCAAGACGGTGGCCGTGTTCCAGCTGGAAAGCCGCGGCATGCAGGGCATGTTGCGCGACGCCAAGCCCAGCGTGTTCGAGGACATCATCGCGCTGGTCGCCTTGTACCGCCCGGGCCCGATGGACCTGATCCCCAGCTTCTGTGCCCGCAAGCACGGCCGCGAAGAAGTGGCCTACCCGCACCCCTTGATGAAGGAAGTGCTGGAGGAGACCTACGGCATCATGGTCTACCAGGAGCAGGTGATGCAGGTCGCCCAGCGGCTGGGCGGCTATTCGCTCGGCGGCGCCGACTTGCTGCGCCGCGCGATGGGCAAGAAGAAGGCCGAAGAGATGGCCAAGCACCGGCTGATCTTCGCCGAGGGTGCGGCCAAGAACGGCATCGGTCCGGACCTCGCCAACGAGATCTTCGACTTGATGGAGAAGTTCGCCGGCTACGGCTTCAACAAGTCGCACGCCGCCGCTTATGCGCTGCTGGCCTATCACACGGCCTGGCTCAAGGTGCACTACCTGGCCGAATTCGTCGCGGCCAACATGAGCGTCGCGCTCGACGACACCGACAAGCTGAAGATCTTCTACGACGACGCGGTGCAGCTCGGCATCCGCTTCGAGCCGCCCAACGTCAACACCGGCACCTACCGCTTCGAGCCGGTGGCCGACAAGGTGGTGCGCTACGGTCTGGGTGCGGTCAAGGGCACCGGCCAAAGCGCGATCGAAGCCATCGTGCAGGCGCGCGAGGAGGGTGGGGCGTTCAAAAGCCTGTTCGACTTCTGCGCGCGCGTCGACCGCAGCCGCATCAACAAGCGCACGGTCGAGGCGCTGATCAAGGCCGGCGCGTTCGACGCAATGGAGCCGAACCGCGCGGCGCTGGTCGCGAGCATCCCGCTGGCGTTTGAATATGCCGACGCGCAGGCAGCCAATGCCGACCAGGGCGGCTTGTTCGACTTCGGCGATTCGCATGCGTCGTCAGCGCAGGAGCCCGAATTGGTCGCCGCCGCAGAGTGGAGCATCAAGGAACGGCTGGGGTTCGAGAAGATCGCCATCGGCTTCTACCTGTCGGGCCATCTGTTCGACGAATACGAGCCCGAGGTGCGCCAGTTCGCCAAGCGCAAGATCGCCGACCTGATCGACAGCCGCGAGCCGCAGCTGCTGGTGGGCATCGTCAGCGACTTGCGCGTGGTCAACGGCCAGCGGGGTCGCGTCGCGATCTTCAAGCTCGACGACAAGAGCGAGGTGATCGAGGCGGTGGCCAACGAAGAGCTGCTCGACGCCAACCGCGAGCTGTTCCGCGACGACGAACTGCTGGTGGTGCAGGGCAAGGTGCAGCCCGACCGCTTTTCGGGTGGCCTGCGGCTCAACGTGCAGCAGGTCTGGGACCTGACCAGCGCACGCTGCCGTTTCGGCAAATACCTCCGTGTCGCGGTCAACGGCACGACACCGCCGGTGGCCGAGCTGGTGCGGCAGTTTCCGCCCAAGCGCACGGCGACCGAGCACGGGGAACTGCTGCAGGGCCTGACGGTGCGGTTGCTGCTGCACCGGGCGATGGCTTACGGCGAGCTCGACCTGGGCGAGGACGCGCGTTTCTACCCCACTGACGAAGCGCTGCTGCGGTGGCGCCAGGATGCCCAGGCCGGGGTGGCGAGCGTGGTGTACGAGGAACCGGCGCCGCGGTTGTGACGGATTCGTGCTTCTCGCGCCGCTTGGCAGGGTGAGGTGTCCGATTGTGGAAACTGTTCCCTTTCCGAGCGCGCCGGGGCACTAAGATCTGGGCTTCCAGAGTCATGCAGGGCCGCCGTCACAGACCGGTGCCCTTCCCGGGAGCCTTTATGAAAGCAAGATCAGCCCTCGTCGTTCTCTTCCTGGCCGGTGCCGCCGGCGTGGCTGGAGCGACGGATGTCGGTGTGTCGGTGAGCGTCAGCCAGCCGGGCCTGTACGGCCGCATCGACATCGGCCATGCGCCGCCGCCGCCGGTGATCTACGCGCAGCCGGTGATCATCCAGCGCCCCCGGGTGGCGCCACAGCCGATCTACATGCACGTGCCCCCCGGGCATGCCAAGAACTGGGGCAAGCACTGCAGGAAGTACGACGCGTGCGGCACGCCGGTCTACTTCGTGAAAGACTACGATCGCTACCGCCAGCACCACGGTGGGCACCACCATCATCACCACCGCGATCGGGATCATGATCGCGACCACGACCGCGGTCATGGCCGCGGCGGTGATGATCACGGACGCGGCGGGCATGACCACGGCCATCACGGCCACAAACACGGTCATCACAAACACGGACATCACAAGCACGACTGAAGGGCGTAGCGCGACGCTCCACCTCTGTTGCTGCTGAAGGCCGGCCATGCACAACCACACCAACACGGGACTGGTGCTGATGGGCGGCGGTGCCCGTGCGGCGTATCAGGTCGGCGTGCTCGAAGCCATTGCCGACATCTGCCGCGACTGCGGTGCCCACGACCGCGGCAATCCTTTCCCGATCATCGCCGGCACCTCGGCGGGCGCCATCATCGGCTCCGCGCTGGCATGCAAGGCCGACAACTTCCTCGGCGCGGTGCACAACCTGCGAGAGGTGTGGTCGAACTTCCGTGCCGAACAGGTCTACCGGGCCGACTCGGTGGGCGTGATGCGCAGCGGGGCGCGCTGGTTGTCGATGCTGTCGCTCGGGTGGGTGATCGCCCGGTGGCGGCGGGCGCGGCCGCGTTCCTTGCTCGACAACACGCCGCTGGCGACACTGCTCGACGAGATGATCCCGTTCGAGCGGCTCGATGGTCTGATGGACGAGGGCCACTTGCAGGCCCTTGCCGTCACGGCCTCCAGCTACTCGTCCGGGCAACACGTCACCTTCTACCAGAGCAGCGACGACATCCTGCCGTGGACCCGTTCCCAGCGCCTCGCGGTCCGCGACCGTATCACGCGTGAGCATCTGCTCGCCTCGTCGGCCATTCCCTTCGTGTTTCCCGCGGTGCCGCTGCCGTTGGCCGGCGCGCGCGAGTTTTTTGGCGACGGCTCGATGCGTCAGGCAGCGCCGATTTCGCCTGCGGTACATCTCGGCGCGCAGCGCATCCTGGTGGTGGGGGCCGGGCGCTTGCACGAGCCGCCGGGGCGCCGCATCGTGTCGCAGGACTATCCCAACCTGGCGCAGATCGCCGGACATGCGTTGTCCAACATCTTCCTCGATGCGCTGGCGGTCGATGTGGAGCGGCTGCAACGTATCAACCACACCCTGTCGCTGATGCCGCCTGAGCTGCGCAGCCGCACGTCGCTGCGTCCGCTCGACGTGCTGGTGATCGCCCCGAGCCAGCGCCTGGACGACATCGCCGGCCGCCATGTGGCGGCATTGCCGCTGCCGATCCGCACCATGCTGCGCGCCCTGGGCGTGACCAGTGTGCCCGGCGACGCCCGCGGCGCCGCATTGGCCAGCTATCTGCTGTTCGAATCCGACTACACGCGCGAGCTGATGGCGCTGGGGCGAGACGACACGCTGGCGCGACGCGACGAAGTCATCCGCTTCTTCGGCTGGCAGGCCCGAACGGCCGACGCAGGGAGCGGCCAGATCGAGGTCCGGGCCTGAGGGCGGCGCGTCGCCGGCTTGCCTTCCCGGCACCCCACACACCACCAGCCTCGCCGCAGAGCTGTCGCGTTGGCGATCACTTGATTCTTGCTCGCGTGCCGACAAGTGCCTCCCGGCGATGATGCACAGCTGTACAAGTTGGAACGTGTGCAGCGCCTTGCAACCGAAAAGCCGTAGTTGATCTCGTTTGGAGGGACTTCGATACTCGGCCTTCCGCGAGGCTGCTCATCAAGCGTTCGCACGACCGCCGCGTTGGCATTCAGCCCGCGAGGCCCCCACCCAACTTGGCAGAGATCGTCATGCGACGCTATCGCACCCTGAACTACCGCACCCTGACATTGATCGCGAGCGCCGCCACCGGGCTGACCGCCTGTGGTGGGGGAAGCAACACGACGGACGCCGCGGGCCCCGCCAGCGCGAGCAGCGCGCAAGAGGCGGGGCGCACTGCTCAGAAAGAGGCTGAGCAGCAGCAATACATCAGCTCGCTCATCTCGTGGTGGCCCACGGAGGGCAAGGCGATCTCGGGCGACCAGCCCTTCAAAGGACTGATCCGCGATCGAGCGCTGGACTCCTACCGCCTTCATTGGGTGGTCGACAACGACTTCTCCAATGTGCAGCAACAAGAGATGCGGAATTCTTGGGACGGGGGGCCTCACAAGCAGGCCACCGTCAACATCGATCGGTGGTCATGGCGCGGCAACGGCCCCTACACGATCACCTACATCGCCTCGGAGTTGAACGGCAGCGAGATCGGCCGGCTCAGCTTCAACATCTACAAGGCGGCCAGCGCGGATGGCCCCGAGGTGAGAACTTGGTGGCCGGTGCAAGGGTCGCGCGTGTCCGGATCGCTGCCATTCAAAGGAGTGGTCGAGGGCTGGGGCCTGAATGCCTACAAGATGTACTGGGTGGTGGACAACGACTTCAGTCGCGTGCAAGAGCATGAGATGCGTGACTCGCAGACCGATGCGCCGCACAAGGAAGCGCTGGTGAATGTCGCCGACTGGAACTGGAAGGGCAGCGGTCCTTACCGCATCACCTATGTGGCCTATGCCGTTTCGAATGGAGCGGAGATCGGGCGCACCAGCTTCGACATCTATACGGGGGCTGCACCTGCACCAGCACCAGCACCTGCACCTGCACCTGCACCTGCCCCGGCTCCGGCTCCGGCTCCGGCTCCGGCTCCGGCTCCGGCTCCGGCTCCGGCTCCCGCACCCGCACCCGCACCCGCACCAACGCCTGCACCCATCTCGAAGCCCTTGTACGGCAAGCCGCTCTACGTCAACCCGGAAAACAAGGCCAAAGTGCAGGCTGACGCTTGGCGCACCACTCGGCCGGCCGACGCAGCGCAGATGGACAAGATGGCAGCGCAACCGGTGGCGCTATGGATCGGCGGTTGGTTCGCCGACGTACAGGGCGAAGCGAATCGCTACATCGAAGCGGCGACACGTGCGGGGCGGGTGGGGACGGTGGTCCTCTACAACATTCCTCTGCGCGACGCAGGCGGCTATTCCTCGGGTGGCGAGGCGGACAAGGCGGCCTATTTGAATTGGGTGCGGGCTGTGGCAGCAGGCCTTGGCAACCGCCCCGCGGTGGTGGTGGTCGAGCCCGATGCGCTGGCACAGCTGGATCAATTGACCGCAGCGCAACAGGCCGATCGCCTCGAAATGCTGCGCGAGGCCGTGCTCATTCTGCGTCAGCATCCGCAGTTGCAGGTCTATCTCGATGCGGGCAATCCCAGCTGGAAAACCGCCGAGGTCATGGCCGCACGTTTGCGCCAGGGCGGGATCGACAAGGCCAACGGCTTTGCGCTGAACGTCTCCAACTTTCACTGGACAGCGGAGAACGTCCGCTATGGCGAGAGCATTTCGAAGCTGGTCGATGGCAAGCATTTCGTCATCGATACGAGCCGCAACGGCAACGGTCCGGCCCCCAACAATGAGTGGGCCAACCCCCCAGGACGGGCGCTCGGCGAGCGGCCGACGTTGTCGGTCGCACATCCCCTGGTCGACGGTTATCTCTACATCAAGGTGCCAGGCGATTCGGATGGTCCGGCCAACGGAGGCCCGGAAGCCGGACAGTGGTTCCCTGAATACGCGCTGGAGTTGGCTCGAAACGCGAAGTGGTAGGTAGTGCCTGTGGCGGCCCCGCCGTTACGCCGGGGCGCCCTCGTGAACCTGCGGCTGGTCTCAACCCAACTCGGTACGAAGGCGCTCCGCTGAACCGGCTATGACCGGTTGGCGCCCGGAGCCGGCCGCTTCGTCTGCAGCATCAAAAAGTACGCCCCGGGACCCGGGGCGTACTCACTGCCGTGGCGGCTCAGTCGAACTGAGCGGCTCTTACGGCTTCGGTGCTGCTTTGGGGGCGGCCGGTTTCGGGGCCGCCTTGTCGTCGTTCTTGGTCTGCGGAACCGCGTCGCTGTAGGGCGCACCGTTGACGGTCAGCCCCTCTTTCGACAAGCGTGCGGCGCTTCCTTTGCCGACCCCTTGGACCCGCGAGATCAAGTCGTCCCAGTTCTTGTAGGGGCCGTTCTTGCGCTCGGTCATGATGCGCGTCGACAGCGACGCGCCGACGCCCTTGATGCTTTCGAGCTGGGCTTGATCGGCCTTGTTCGCATCGACGGCGGCGGAGGCCGCGGTGGCCAGACAGGTGAGCAGGACCAGAACAATCTTCTTCAGCATGCGTTTCCTCCCGAGGTGTTGTGTGGCGCTTGCCAGACGCTTCTGACAAGCTGCACGCAGTCTAGGACGGGGAGGTGGAAGCGTCGCCTGTCAAGCAGGTCAGCGGGAGGAATGCACAGGCTGTCAAGCACTACCGTCAGAGGCGACCCTGAAACGGCATGAAAGGCGGCGGGAGGGAGCGCATGGCGAACACGCTTCTTGTGCTCGCGCGTGCGCAGGGCCTCTGGCCCCCGGCGTCAGTAGTCTTCGATGCGCCGCGGCGGATAGCTGTCCCAGGTGTGGCAGCCCGGGCATTGCCAGAAGTAGTGCGAGGCCTCGAAGCCGCACGCGGCACAGCGGTAGCGCTGCAAGGGTTTGGCCGAATGCGCCAGCACCTGCTGCAGGTGCTGCAGCTCGGCCGGCGACAACGCCTGTCCCTGCACAGTGCTCTCGTCGAGCAGGTGCAGGGCCGAGGCCATCGAGGGGTGTTTGGACAGATGCTGCGCGATGGCGTGGCGGCGCATGCGCGGGTCGTCTTCCAGTTGCCGCAAGGCGGCCAGCAGGTCGACCGACGGGGCCCGCTCGTAGAGGGCCTTGAGGCGTTCCTTCGCCAGCTCCGGCTGCTGCAAGGCCAGCGCCGAGGCGGCATAGTCCTGGGCCACGAGTGCAAATGCCGCCGGGTTGGCGGTCATCAATTCGTGCCACATCTCCAGCGCTTCGGCGTGACGGCCCTGGCGGGCCAGGCGGTGGCCGGCCAGCACCACCGGGCGGGGCGCCTGAGGGGCCACGCGGCGTGCTTCACGCAAGGCCTCTTCGGCCGCTGCGGCATCGGCGCGCGCGTCGGCGTCGAGGGCGATCTCGCACCAGCAGTGCGCGATGCGGCTCGAGAACGATCCGGCGCCGGCCGCTTCGAGCTTGCGCGCCACGTCGATCGCCTTGCCCCAGTCGCGTGAGCGCTCGTACAAGGTCAGCAGGGCCAGCCAGGCGTCGGTGCGGAAGGCCGAGCCTTCGAGCGCCTGGTAGGCCATCTCTGCCCGGTCGAACAGACCCGCCTTGAGAAAGTCCTGGGCGAGTGCGAACTGCGCCCGCTCGCGCTCTTCGCGCGGCAGGTCGGCCCGCCCGAGCAGATGCTCGTGCACCCGGACCGCCCGCTCGTACTCACCGCGCCGGCGAAACAGATTGCCGAGCGCGAAGTGCAGGTCGGAGGTGTCGGGGTCGTGCTGGACCGCCTCGATGAAGGCATCGATGGCCTTGTCCTGCTGTTCGTTCAGCAGCAGGTTCAGCCCTTTGAAGTACGCCTTGGGCGACTCGCGTTCCGCCGAGCGCAGTTGTCGCACATCGATGCGCGACGCAAGCCAGCCGAGCGCGAAGGCCAGCGGCAGGCCGAGCAGCAGCCACTGGAAATCAAAGTCCATCGCGCGGGGGGTGCATCAGCGGCAGGGCTTCCTCGACGACCACCGGCGCCGTGGCCGCCGGCGTTTCGGCAGGCGTGGGCAGCGGGGTGCTGCGGGCGGCGCGCCGATGGCGCCACCAACTCGGCACCATCGCCAGCACGCCGAAGGCGCAGCCGAGCGCAAACGCTGCCAGCACGATGAATACCATCGGGGCGCGCGACTCGTAGCCGAAGAACCAGTGGAGGAGCGCTTCGTGCTGATTGTTCAGCGCGAAAGCGAAGAGCAGAAAGAAGATGGCGGCTCGGAAGAGCCAGAGCAGGGCTCGCATCGCAGCGATTCTAGCTGCGACCCGCGTCGCCTCGTCGAGGTGCGACACACGGCGTCAGGCCGTGCGCAGCCGTGTAGGGGCATCGTGGATGCCGGGCTCGGTGGCCGCTCAGGCGGCAGCCTTGTCTACCGATGCAGCAGATGCTGCGTCATCCGGTTCGGCTGATTCAGCCTCGGGGGCGGTGCGTGCGTCGACCGCTTCACGCAGGGCCTTGCCCGGCTTGAAGTGGGGGACGAGCTTTTCGGGAATGATCACCTGCTCGCCGGAGCGGGGGTTGCGCCCCACCCGCGGCGGGCGGCGATTGATCGAGAAACTGCCGAAGCCCCGGATCTCGATGCGGTGCCCGCGCGCGAGAGCGTCGGACATCGCATCCAGGATGGTCTTGACCGCGAACTCGGTATCGCGGTGGGTGAGCTGGCCGAAACGTTCGGCCAGCTGGTTCACGAGATCGGATCGGGTCATGAATCCTGAGCGGGATCGGGGCGTCGGATGATCAGTCGGAACGCGGGCTGGATCAGCCGTTGTTCTGCTGGTCGCTCAGCTTGGCCTTGAGCAGCGCGCCCAGGCTGGTGGTGCCGGCGTTCTCGCGGTTCTCGGCCGACAGGCGCTGCAGCGCTTCTTGCTGCTCGGCGTTGTCCTTGGCCTTGATCGACAACTGCAGGCCGCGGGTCTTGCGGTCGATGTTGATGATCAGGGCGGTGACTTCGTCGCCTTCCTTCAGCACGTTGCGAGCGTCTTCGACACGGTCGCGCGAGATTTCCGAGGCACGCAGGTAGCCGATCACGTCGTCGGCCAGCTGGATCTCGGCGCCGCGGGCGTCCACCGTCTTCACGACGCCGGTGACCGTGGTGCCACGGTCATTGACGGCGGTGAAGTTGCTGAACGGGTCGGCGTCGAGTTGCTTGATGCCCAGCGAAATGCGCTCGCGCTCGACATCGATGGCCAGCACCACGGCTTCGACCTCCTGGCCCTTCTTGTAGTTGCGGACCGCGGCTTCGCCCGGCTCGTTCCACGACAGATCGGACAGGTGCACCAGACCGTCGATGCCAGCCGCCAGGCCGACGAACACGCCGAAGTCGGTGATCGACTTGACCGGGCCCTTGACCTTGTCGCCGCGCTTGAAGTTCTCGGCAAACTCTTCCCAGGGGTTGGGCTTGCACTGCTTCATGCCGAGGCTGATACGGCGCTTGTCTTCGTCGATCTCGAGGACCATGACTTCGACTTCGTCGCCCAGCGTGACGATCTTGCTGGGAGCGACGTTCTTGTTGGTCCAGTCCATTTCGGAGACGTGCACCAGGCCTTCGATGCCGGGCTCGATCTCGACGAACGCACCGTAGTCGGCGATGTTGGTGACCTTGCCGAACAGACGGGTGCCGGTGGGGTAGCGACGCGAGACGCCGACCCAGGGGTCGTCGCCCATTTGCTTCAGGCCCAGCGAAACGCGGTTCTTCTCGGCGTCGAACTTCAGGACCTTGGCGGTCAGCTCCTGGCCGACCTGCACCACTTCGCTCGGGTGGCGCACACGACGCCATGCCATGTCGGTGATGTGCAGCAGGCCGTCGATGCCGCCCAGGTCGACGAACGCACCGTATTCGGTGATGTTCTTGACCACGCCATGCACCACGGCGCCTTCTTGCAGCGTTTCGAGCAGCTTGGCGCGCTCTTCGCCCATCGAGGCTTCGACGACGGCGCGGCGGCTCAGCACCACGTTGTTGCGCTTGCGGTCGAGCTTGATGACCTTGAACTCGAGGGTCTTGCCCTCGTAGGGGGTCATGTCCTTGACCGGGCGGGTGTCGATCAGCGAACCGGGCAGGAAGGCGCGGATGCCGTTGACCAGGACGGTCAGGCCACCCTTGACCTTGCCGGAGACAGTGCCGGTGACGAAGTCGCCGGACTCGAGCGCGCGCTCGAGCGACAGCCACGAGGCCAGACGCTTGGCCTTGTCGCGCGACAGGATGGTGTCGCCGTAGCCGTTCTCGAGGGAATCGATGGCCACCGAGACGAAATCGCCCACTTGAACTTCGAGTTCACCCTGATCGTTGCGGAATTCGTCGATCGGGATGTAGGCCTCCGACTTGAGGCCGGCGTTCACGACGACGAAGTTGTAGTCGACGCGGACGACTTCGGCGGTGATCACCTCGCCGGAGCGCATTTCAGAGCGCTGCAGCGATTCTTCGAACAGGGCGGCGAAAGATTCCGACCCTTGGGCGGTTTGGGTGGTTTGAGACATTCAGGTTCCTGGGGCCAGCCGTCGCTGGCGGTGGCTGCAACCGAAGTTGCGGGTTACGTTGTCGAACCGGACTTTCAGCGTGCTTTGCCGCACAGGAGGGGAAAGTCCGGGCCTGGTGCCTCGCACGCGCGAGACGGTACCGCATCGACCGCTGGGCGGCGCTGGATCGGCAGACCCCAGTGTCAGCGCCAGTTTTGGCGCCAACCCCAGCGGCGAACGGTCAGCGTATCGGCCCCGGCTATCAAAACGGCTGGCGCTGCTTCCACCACGCCAGCACTTGCTGCACCGATTCTTCGATGCTCAAGGCGGAGTTGTCGAGCGACACCGCGTCTTCGGCAGGCTTCATCGGGGCGGCGCTGCGGGAGCGGTCCCGTGCGTCGCGCGCCTCCAAATCCTGCCGGAGGTCGGAAATGTTAGCAGAAAAGCCTTTAGAAATCAATTGCTTATGACGGCGCTCGGCGCGCGTCGCGGCGCTCGCGGTCAGAAACACCTTCAGGGCGGCCTGAGGGAAGATGACGGTGCCCATGTCGCGGCCGTCGGCCACCAGGCCGGGCAGGCGCCGGAACGACAATTGCAGTTCGCGCAGCGCGTCGCGCACGCGGGCATGCGCCGACACGCGCGAGGCGAGCAGCCCCACGTCTTCGCGCCGCAGTTCTTCGGTCACGTCCTGACCGTCCAACTCGATGCGGTGGTCGTCGAAACGCAGCGACAAGGCGGTGGCCAGCCGCGCCACGCCTTCCTCGTCGTCAGCCGGTACCGACTGCCGCAACGCGGCCAGCGCCGTCGCCCGGTAGAGCGAGCCCGAATCGAGCAGGTGGTAGCCGAGGGCCTTGGCCACTTCGCTGGCCAGGGTCCCTTTGCCCGACGCCGTCGGCCCGTCGATCGTGATGACCGGGATGTCGTCGACGTGCGCGCGGGCACAGCCGAACAGTGTTTCGAAATAGTCGGGGAAGGTCTTGGCGACGCATTTCGGGTCGAGGATGCGCACCGGCACGCTCGCCCCGGCCAGCGGGTTGAAAGCTGCCAGCGAAAAGCACATGGCGACACGGTGGTCGTCATAGGTTTTGATCGCCGCCGGCTGCCACGCCGACAACGGATGCACTTCGATGAAGTCGTCGCCCTCGCGCACCTCGGCGCCGAGCTTGCGCAACTCGGCCGCCATCGCGGCAATACGGTCGGTCTCCTTGACACGCCAGCTGGCGATGTTGCGCAGCGTCGTCGGGCCGTCCGCATAAAGCGCCATCACCGCCAGCGTCATGGCCGCGTCGGGGATGTGGTTGCAATCGAGGTCGAGCGCGCGCAGCGGCCAGCGGCCACGGCTCACTTCCAGCCAGTTGGGGCCGCGCTTCACCTGCGCCCCCATCGCCTCGGCGGCCTCGACGAAGCGGATGTCACCCTGGATCGAGTCGGCGCCGACACCTTCGATGCGCAGCGGGGCCTCCGGCTGGGCCGCCAGCGCGCCCAACGCGACGAAATAGGAGGCTGACGACGCGTCGCCTTCGACGTGCACCTGCCCGGGCGATCGGTAAACGCTGCCGGCGGGCACCGTGAAGCGGCGCCAGCCGTTGCGCTCGACCTGGATGCCGAAACGCTGCAGCAGATTGAGCGTGATCTCGATGTAGGGCTTGGAGATCAGTTCGCCCTCGACCTCGATGACCACGGCGCCGTGGTCGCTGACCAGCGGCAAGGCCAACAGCAGCGCGGTCAGGAATTGGCTGGAAACGTCGCCGCGAACCCGGATCTGCGCGCCGATGTGCACGTTTCCGCCCGCCAGCCGCAACGGCGGATAGCCCTCGTGGCCCAGGTAGTCGATGCGGCAGCCCAGTCCGCGCAGCGCGTCGACCAGGTCGCCGATCGGTCGCTCGTGCATGCGGGCGACGCCGCTGACCTCGAAACTGCCGCCTTCGCGCGCGCTCAGCACCGCCAGCGCCGCGCACAGCGGCCGCATCGCCGTCCCGGCGTTGCCGAGAAACAGCTGCCCCTGCTTCACCGCCAGCCGCCCGCCCAGCCCCGTCACACGCAGCCCGCCGTCCTGCCGCGGTTCGATCGCGCAGCCGAGTTGCCGCAGCGCCGCGATCATCACGCGGGTGTCGTCCGAGTCGAGCAGGTCGTGCAACACGGTCTGGCCTTGGCACAGCCCCGCCAGCAGCAGCAATCGGTTGGAAATGCTTTTGGAGCCAGGCAGTTGCACGGTGCCGGCGGCCGCGTGCATCGGGGGAAGGTCGAGGAACTCGGTGGCGTACATGCGCGGGGGCCGGCGAGCCGGTCGAGGGTGTGCCGCGTCAGCGGCCCGGGGTGGGTTTGGGGGTGGACATCTGCCAGCCGGAGCGGGCATCGGCGGCACTGCGGATCAGGTCTTCGAGCGCTTCGGCATTGCCGCTCTTCATCACGTGCTCGAGTGCGTCGAGGGTGTGCCGAAAGCGCATCGACTGCTTCAGGATCTCTTCCTTGTTGGCCAGCAAAATGTCGCGCCAGATGGCAGGGTCGCTGGCGGCAATGCGCGTGAAGTCGCGGAATCCGGGGCCGGCCAACGACAAAAAGTCCTTGCCGGCAGGCTGCTTGTGGATCGAGCTGAAATACGCGAAGGCGAGCAAATGAGGCAGGTGGCTGACGGCGGCAAAGGCGGCATCGTGGTTTTCGGGGCTCATCTTGAGCACCTGGGCGCCGATGGCGGCCCAGACGTCGGTCGCCTTCTGCAGCAGCTTGGGATCGGTCTGCGGCAGCGGCGTCAAGATCACCTGGCGTCCCGAGTAGAGCAGGGGGTCGGCGTTCTCGACGCCCGACACCTCCTTGCCCGCGATCGGGTGGGCGGGGACGAACGACTCGACACGGTCCTTGAGGGCGCGCCGCGCAGCGTCGACGACGTCACGTTTGGTCGAGCCCACGTCCATGAACAGCACGCCCGGCTCGACCAGGTGCCGAATCGCCTTGAAGGTGGCCTCCGATGCGGCCACTGGCACCGAAATCAGCACCACGTCCGAGCCCGACACGGCCAGCAAGGCCGATTCGGCCGCCATGTCGATGACCCCGAGCCGTTTGGCTTTCTCTGTGGTCGACGGCGACTTGCTATAGCCGATCACGCGCTTGACCAGGCCGGCGCGCTTGAGGGCGAGCGCGAACGAACCGCCCATCAGGCCGCAGCCGATCACACCCAGTTGATTGAACATCTGTGCAAACTCCGCCGGCTCAGTGCACGTCGATCGGGTAGGTGCCCAACAGCTTGAAGAAGGCGCAGACCGCGCGCAGCTCCTTCAAGGCTGCTGCCACTTTGGCATCGTCGGGATGGCCCTGCAAGTCGATGTAGAAGTAGTACTCCCATTGCCCGGACCGGGCCGGTCGCGATTCGAACCGGGTCATCGACACGTCGTGCTGCTTCAGCGGCACGAGCATGTCGTGCACCGCGCCGGGGCGGTTGGTCACCGACACTACCAGGCTGGTGCAGTCGTGGCCCGACGACTTGGGCTGCGGATGCCGGGTGGGGTGGGTCACGATCGCGAAGCGGGTGCGGTTGTGCGGGTCGTCCTGGATGCCAGGCGACAACACATGCAGGCCGTATTCGCTGGCGGCGCGGTCGCTGGCAATGGCCGCCAGTCGGGAGTCCTCGGCGGCCAGGCGCGCGCCCTCGGCGTTGCTCGCCACCGGCCGCCGCTCGACGTTGGGCAGGTGGTTGCTGAGCCAGCCGTGGCACTGGGCCAGCGCCTGCGGGTGTGCGCACACCGCCTCGATGCCTTGCAGCGTGTTGTGCTTGCGCAGCAGGTTGTGGCGCACGAACAGGCTGGTCTCGCCGATGATGAACAGCGGCTCGGTCAAGAACAGGTCGAGCGAGCGGGCCACGACACCCTCGGTCGAGTTCTCCACCGGCACCACGCCGAAGTCGGCCGCACCCGCACTGGTGGTGCGGAACACCTCGTCGATGCTGACGCACGGAATCCTGACGATGGAGTTGCCGAAGTAGCCGAGCGCCGCCAGCTCGCTGAAGGTGCCGGCCGGGCCCAGATAGGCCACCCGGGTGGGTGTTTCCAGGGCGCGGCAGGCCGACATGATCTCGCGCCAGATCGGTGCGACCGATTCGGTCATCAACGGGCCGGTATTGACGGCTTTCAGGCCGTCGATGACCTGGGCCTCGCGCTCGGGGCGGAACACCACCGAGCCTTCCTTCTTCTTCAACTCGCCGACCGCCTGGGCCAGCGAAGCACGACGGTTCAGCAGCGCGAGCAACTCCCGGTCGACGCGGTCGATCAGGGTGCGCAGCGTGTTCAGGTCGGCGGTGGGGGGGAGGTCAGCCATGGCGAGCAGCAAATTCTCGCATGTAGTCGACCAGCGCCTGGGCGCCGGCCAGTGGCATTGCGTTGTAGAGGCTGGCGCGCATGCCGCCCACGCTCTTGTGGCCCTTCAGCTGCAGCAGGCCGCGCTCCTTGGCGCCGGCGAGGAAGGCGTCGTTGAGCTTGTCGTCGGGCAGGAAGAAGGGAATGTTCATGCGCGAGCGGCAGCTCTTGTCGACCTCGTTGCGGTAATAGCCCGAGGTGTCGACGTAGTCGTAAACCAGCTGCGCCTTCGTGACGTTGCGCTGCTCCATCGCGGCGATGCCGCCCTGGCGCTTGAGCCACTGGAACACCAGCCCGGCGATGTAGATCGCGTAGGTCGGCGGCGTGTTCAGCATCGAATCGTTGTCGGCCACCACCTTGTAGTCGAACACCGACGGGCAGACCGGCAGCGCATGGCCCAGCAGGTCTTCCCGCACGAACACGATCGTCACGCCGGAGGGGCCGATGTTTTTCTGGGCGCCGGCAAACGCCAGGCCGACACGGGACCAGTCGATCGGCCGGGTGGCGATGTGCGACGAGCAGTCGATCACGAGCGCCGCGTCGCTGCCCAGAGCCTTCAGGTCAGGCAGCGACTGGAATTCGACGCCGTGGATGGTCTCGTTGGTGCACAGGTGGACGTAGGCGGCCTTGGCGTCGAGCTTCCAGCTTTCCGGCGCCGGGATGCGGGTGTGGCGATCGGCGTCGTTGCTGGCGGCGACATGGGCCGTGCAGTAGCGCTTCGCCTCCTTGTGCGACTTTTGCGACCAGCTGCCGGTGACGACGAAGTCGGCCGCACCGCCGCGGGAAAGGTTCATCGGCACGATCGCGTTCTGCGCCAGCCCCCCGCCCTGCATGAACAAGACTTTGAAATGGGCCGGCACCGCCATCAGCTCACGCAGATCGGCCTCGGCCTGGTCCCGGATCGACGTGAACTCGCGGCCGCGATGGCTCATTTCCATCACGCCCATGCCGCTGCCATGCCAGTCGAGCATTTCGGCCGCCGCTTGTTCCAGCACTTCCGGCGGCAGGGTCGCCGGCCCGGCGGAGAAGTTGTACGGGCGCTTCATCGGCATCACTTCTTCGGCTTGGCCGCGGTACCGGGGGCCGAGGCGCTGCCCGCGGCCGGCTCGGCGATGCCCAGTTGTTTACGGATGTTGGCCTGCAGTTGGCGGATCTTGGGCTCGACGCTCGGCCGTGTGTCGTCGACGAGCTTCTGCGCCAGCGACTTCTGCAGGTCGGGCAGCGACTGCTGGTACTTCTTGCTGACCGGCGATTCGAGCCACGCGATGATCTGCTTGAGTTCGTCTTCGCTGAACTTCTCTTCCATCACGGCGCCCAGCGTCGAAGGGGCGAGCTTTACGGCGCGGTCGCGCACCAGCGGCGTCGCCTCGTCCAGGTACTTCTTGATGTCGGCTTCGATGGCTTTCGCGGCGGCCTGGCGCTTGGCTTCCGGCACCTGGGTCTTGAGCAACTGGCCGGCTTCGTTCATCAGCTGCGCCGCCGGCTGTTCGGCGATGTTGCGAGCCAGCGCCTCGATGCCGGGCTGCTGCAACTGCAGCAGCTTCTGCACCAGTTCCTTCTTGGTTTGCGCCTGGACGGGCACGGCGACGCTGACCAAGGCGAAGGCCACGGCTGAGCAGGCTAGCAAGCGGGTTGTGAACAAAATGGGCTCCTGGAGATGTTGATTAGGAAACGCGACATCGGCCTGGGCCTGAGGTCGCGGCAGGGCCGGCAGGCCCTTCGTGTTGTTTACTCCTGCGTACCGCCTTCTTCGGCACTCGGCGTCTCGTCGGCTCCCGGCTCGGCAACCTTGTCGGCCGCGTCGTTCTCGACGATACGCTGCAGACCGCTGAGCTTCGACCCGTCGTCGAGGGAGATCAGCGTGACCCCCTGCGTCGCGCGGCCGAGTTCGCGGATCTCGGCGACGCGGGTGCGCACCAGCACGCCCTTGTCGGTGATCAGCATGATCTCGTCTTCCGCCCGCACCAGCGTGGCGGCGACCACCTTGCCGTTGCGCTCGGACTGCTGGATCGCGATCATGCCCTTGGTGCCACGCCCGTGCCGGGTGTACTCGACGATCGAGGTGCGCTTGCCGTAGCCGTTGATGGTGGCCGTCAGCACGCTCTGCGATTCGTCCTCGGCCACCAGCATCGCGATCACGCTCTGGCCTTCTTCGAGCGTCATGCCGCGCACGCCGCGGGCCTGGCGGCCCATCGAGCGCACGTCGTTCTCGTCGAAGCGCACCGCCTTGCCGCCGTCACTGAACAGCATCACGTCGTGCTTGCCGTCGGTCAGCGCGGCACCGATCAGGAAGTCGCCCTCGTCGAGGTCGACTGCGATGATGCCGGCCTTGCGCGGGTTGCTGAATTCATCCAGCGCGGTCTTCTTCACGGTGCCTTGCGCGGTTGCCATGAACACGTAGTGATCGGCCGGGAAGCTGCGGAACTCGCCGGTCAACGGCAGCACCACGTTGATCTTCTCGCCCGACTGCAGCGGGAACATGTTGACGATGGGCTTGCCGCGCGAATTGCGCGAGCCTTGGGGCACCTCCCACACCTTCAGCCAGTACACGCGGCCGCGGTTGCTGAAGCACAGGATGTAGTCGTGCGTGTTGGCGATGAACAGCTGGTCGACCCAGTCGTCTTCCTTGGTCGCCGTGGCCTGCTTGCCGCGCCCGCCACGGCGCTGCGCCCGGTACTCGACCAGCGGCTGGCTCTTGATGTAGCCGGTGTGGCTGAGCGTCACCACCATGTCGGTGGGCGCGATCAGGTCTTCTGTGTCGAGCTCCTGCGCGTTGTGTTCGATGACGCTGCGGCGTGCGCCCAGCTTGGTCTGGCCGAACTCCTGGCGCAGGGCCGTCAGTTCTTCCGAGATGATGACCGTGACGCGCTCGGGCTTCGACAGGATGTCCAGCAGGTCGGCGATGTGCGCCATGACCTCTTTGTATTCGCCGATGATCTTGTCCTGCTCCAGACCGGTCAGGCGTTGCAAACGCATCTGCAGGATTTCGTTGGCCTGCACGTCGGACAAGCGATACAGGCCGTCGCTCTGCAACCCGTAGGAGGAGGGCAGCCCTTCGGGCCGATAGGCGGCACGGCCGCCGGCCGCTTCGGTCTCGGCGCGCGCGAGCATCTCGCGCACCATCGACGAGTCCCACGACTTGTTCATCAGCTCCTGCTTGGCGATCGGCGGCGTCGGCGAGTTCTTGATGATGGTGATGAACTCGTCGATGTTGGCCAGCGCCACCGCCAGACCTTCCAGCACATGGCCGCGCTCGCGCGCCTTGCGCAGTTCGTAGACCGTGCGCCGGGTCACCACCTCGCGCCGGTGCTCGAGGAAGATGCTCAGCAAGTCCTTCAGGTTGCACAGCTTCGGCTGGCCGTCGATCAGGGCCACCATGTTGATGCCGAAGGTGTCCTGCAGCTGGGTCTGCTTGTAGAGGTTGTTGAGCACGACCTCCGGCACTTCGCCGCGCTTGAGTTCGATCACCACCCGCATGCCCGACTTGTCGGATTCATCCTGGATGTGGCTGATGCCCTCGATCTTCTTGTCGTTGACCAGTTCGGCGATCCGCTCCAGCAGGTTCTTCTTGTTCACCTGATAAGGGATCTCGTCGACGATGATCGCCTGGCGCGAACCGCGGTCGATGTCCTCGAAGTGGCATTTCGCGCGCATCACGACACGGCCGCGCCCGGTGCGGTAGCCGTCGCGCACGCCGGAGAGGCCATAGATGATGCCGGCGGTCGGGAAGTCCGGTGCGGGCACGATCTCCATCAACTCGTCGATCGACGCCTCCGGGTTCCTCAGCAGGTGCAAGCAGGCGTCGACCACCTCGTTGAGGTTGTGCGGCGGGATGTTGGTCGCCATGCCCACCGCGATGCCCGCCGAGCCGTTGACCAGCAGGTTGGGCAGCCGGGTCGGGAGCACCAGCGGCTCCTTCTCGGAGCCGTCGTAGTTGGGCCCGAAGTCGACCGTTTCCTTGTCGATGTCGGCCAGCATCTCGTGCGCGATCTTGGCCAGGCGGATCTCGGTGTACCGCATCGCCGCGGCGTTGTCGCCGTCGACCGAGCCGAAGTTGCCCTGGCCGTCGACCAGCATGTGCCGCAGCGAGAAGTCCTGCGCCATCCGCACGATGGTGTCGTAGACCGCTGAATCTCCGTGTGGGTGGTACTTACCGATCACATCGCCGACGATACGGGCCGACTTCTTGTACGGCCGATTCCAGTCGTTGTTCAGTTCGTGCATCGCGAACAGGACGCGGCGGTGCACTGGCTTCAGCCCGTCTCGAGCGTCGGGTAGGGCTCGACCGACGATCACGCTCATCGCGTAATCGAGATACGAACGCCGCATCTCTTCTTCGAGGCTGATGGGGAGAGTTTCTTTAGCGAACTGGGTCATGCGATGCCTGAAATCGATGCTGCGAGCAGCCGGAAGCCGGTGGGTCTCGGCGCAAAAAGCCAAGAGCCCCCGATTCTAAATGGGGGGCGTTGTGGCCGTGGCGCAACAGGGGGGTGTGGAGTACCGCACCCTATAGACAAAAACTTGTCCATGTGACGTGCTATGGCACAATGATTTGTCGGTAGCGAGACCCGCGCGTAACCGCGTGTTTCCTTAAGCCGTCCGATCTTTTAATGGACGATTACGCAGTCACTCTGCGGCTTTTCTTGAGAGGAGAAACATGAACAAACTCAACAAAGTGGCGATGCTGTTTGCCTCGGCCGCACTGGCTTCTGGCGCGCTCGCTCAGTCTGTCGACAACTGGCGCAATGTGGACGGCAACGTGTGGAAGAACGGCACTAGTGAACTGTGCTGGCGCGATGCCACTTGGACGCCCGCGACGGCCGATCAACGTTGCGACGGCGCCCTGAAGCCCGCCGAAGCTCCTGCTCCTGCTCCTGCCCCGGTGGCCGCTCCGGCACCGGCCCCCGCCCCCGCTCCCGCTCCTGTCGCTCCCGCTGCACCGACCAGCGAGAAGGTGACCTTCGCGGCCGACGCGTTCTTCGATTTCAACAAGGCTGTGCTGAAGCCCGAAGGCCGCGCCAAGCTCGACGACCTGGTCAGCAAGATGAGCGACATCAACCTTGAAGTCGTCATCGCCGTCGGCCACACCGATGCCGTTGGCGGAGACGCCTACAACCAGAAGCTGTCCGTGCGCCGTTCGGAAGCCGTCAAGGCCTACCTGACCAGCAAGGGCATCGAGAAGAACCGCGTGTACACCGAAGGCAAGGGCGAAAAGCAGCCCGTCGCCGACAACAAGTCCGCCGATGGACGCGCGAAGAACCGCCGCGTCGAAATCGAGGTGGTTGGCACGCGCACCCGCTGATCCGCTTCTCCTCTGGAAACCCCGCCTCGGCGGGGTTTTTTTATGGTGGCATCGCCAGCGTTGGCGATGCCACCGCAGCCCCTCCGCTTCCGGGCACAATTCACCGTCATGACCCAAGCGACCAACGTTGACCCGCAAGAGCTGGCCAAGTTCAGCGACCTCGCCCACCGGTGGTGGGATCCCGATAGCGAGTTCAAGCCCTTGCACCGGATCAATCCGTTGCGGCTCGAATGGATCGACAAGCAGGCCCGGCTGTCGGGCAAGCGCGTGGTCGACATCGGCTGCGGCGGCGGCATTTTGAGCGATTCGATGGCGCGCAAAGGCGCGCAGGTGCTCGGGATCGACCTCGCGTCCAAGCCCTTGAAGGTGGCGCAATTGCACGCGCTGGAAGCGGGGACCGACAACGTCGAGTACCGCGAGGTGGCGGCCGAGGTGTTGGCCGCCGAGCAGCCCGAAACGTTCGATGTCGTGACCTGCATGGAGATGCTGGAGCACGTGCCCGATCCAAGCGCCATCGTGCAAGCAGCGGCCACCTTGGTGAAGCCTGGCGGCTGGGTGTTCTTCTCGACCTTGAACCGCAACGCCAAATCGTTCTTGTTTGCGATCCTCGGTGCCGAGTACGTGCTGCAGTTGCTGCCGAAGGGTACGCACGAATATGCCAAGTTCATCCGCCCCAGCGAGCTCGCGTCGTGGTGCCGGGCCGCCGGGCTGGACCTCGCGGCAACCCGCGGCATGGAGTACAACCCGCTGACCCAACGCTACTGGCTGTCCGACGACACCAGCGTGAATTACCTGCTGGCTTGCCGCAAGTCATGACGTCTTTTGTCACCACCGACCAGGGCGCTCGCTGGGCCCCACGCGCCGTGTTGTTCGATCTCGACGGGACGCTCGCCGACACGGCGCCCGACCTGGGAGGCGCCGTCAACCGGATGCGGGTGCGTCGCGGCCTGCCGCCCCTGCCGCTGGAGCAGCTGCGGCCGGTGGCCTCGGCCGGCGCGCGCGGCATGTTGGCGGTTGGCCTGGGCGTCAGCCCGGCGCAGGCCGACTACGAAGCGCTGCGCGATGAGTTCCTGGCCGAATACGAGTCGGCGCTCGACGTCGACTCGGTGTTGTTCGACGGTGCCGCCGCCGTGCTGCAGGCGCTCACACACGCCGGCATTGCCTGGGGGGTCGTCACCAACAAGGCGATGCGCTTCACCGGTCCCGTGCTGGAAGGTCTCGGCTTGGCCGCCACGGCGTCGGTCGTCATCGGTGGCGATACCACGCCTCACTCCAAGCCCCATCCCGCCCCCTTGCTCGAAGCCTGTCGCCGCTTGCAGATCGAGCCGGGCCAGGCGCTCTACGTCGGTGACGACTTGCGCGACATGGAGGCGGCGCGCGCCGCCGGCATGCCGGCGGTGGCGGCGGCCTACGGTTATCTGGGCGAAACGCCCGACCTGACCGCCTGGCGGGCCGACGCCGTCATTGCTCATCTGCTGCAACTTCTTCCGCTCATCGGTGTCGAACTGCCCAGCGACGACCGGGGCGCGTGAATTTTTGCGTTGACCCTCTTGAAGCGGCGCGATCCAACCCGAACTACAATACCGACCAAGGGGCCGACCTGGTTTCGACGTGGGTGCGGAATCAGAGTAGGGCATGCCGAGCACCAGTTCGCTCGTAAATCCACTGGAAACAAAGTAACTGCGAACGACGAACGTTTCGCTCTCGCCGCTTAACACCGGTGAGCCTCTCAACGGTTGGCCGATAGGCCGGGCCCGCAAGGGCTGAGAGGTCATTCATATCGGCTGGTTCTGAGCCGGGTCACACGGTTCAGAACGAGATCTAGTGACTGGCGTCGTTGGTAGCGTGCTCCTGCGCGACCGCGACGTGAGAATCAAATCAGTGAGCTAAGCATGTAGAACTGCCTGAGGATGGCTTGCGGACGCGGGTTCAATTCCCGCCGGCTCCACCATATAGAACCCCAACCGCTTGCGGTTGGGGTTTTTCTTTGTGCATCGTGCAAGCGCTGCGCGGGGCGCGGCCAAATCTCCGGCCGCACTGCGCGGCCCGGCCGCATTCCCGCCGGCAACGCGGCGCGACGTCGAAGCGCATTGCTGGGAGGCCATGCGGCAGCGGGGCCTCAGGACGTTCCTCGGCATCTCTGATTTCATTGGGCTGCGCGGGCTTTCCGAGATACTGCCGGCGCTGCGACGTTGAATCCTCAAGGGCGGGAATTCGTTGCGGCAAACTATGCCGGCTGTTGTTGCGCAGGGCAGAAGGACGGTTACCTGCGAATCAAGCCGCACGGGCCTATTTGACGACCGTGGGCGTAGAGGGCCGTGCGTCTCGGTCGAACCTCGGCAGGCCATTTGACAGCGGCCCTCGTCGGCGTGGCGCCCATCACCCCTGTCACCGCGCCAGGGCCGCGTGCCCTGCTTCGGCACCGCGCCCTCGTTCCGGTCATCCGGGCCTTGCTCGAGTGTCTTCAGGCTCCGTCGTAAGAAGGCCAGTGGCCGCAGCATCACGGCGCGCCCGCGTGTCGCGACGGTCCGCCTGCTCACATCGCCTGGAGCCAAGCGTGTGCAGCTGTGGCCGTCGTTCATATGCTCCGCGCGGTACCCCCGCGCGCCCCCCTGCTTCAAGCTTGTCCTGGACTTTCTTCTGAACTAGAAGAATTTGTTCAGCCATGACCCAGGCGCGCGGGCGCCTTGTGGCCGCCCCGAGGTCGAGGCGGCCGCGGGTCTGAGCGAGAAGGAGTGTCCATGGAGCGCGATACACGAAGCAGCCTGTTCCAGGCCCTGGCGGCCATTTCTCTGATGGCCGGCGCGGCGGCTGCGCAAGCGGCGGGGCCGGTGGGCCGCCTGGTGGTCTTCGGCGACAGCAACGTCGACAGCGGCGGGCTGTTTTCGCTGACGCAACAGCATTACCCCGCGCCGCCCCGCTGGCAGGGCCGTGACTCCAATGGGCCGGTGGTGAGCGAATACGTGGCCGAGCTGCTGGGTGCGCAGTTGTACAGCCATGCGGTCGGGGGCGCGACGACAGGAACGCACAACGTGGTGTCTGCCTCTTACCCTCAGTACAGCCGGCTCAATGGCACCGGCCTGACGTGGCAGTTGGACGAGTTCGGGCAAGCCGGGGGCCGCCTTGTCGGACACGAGGTGGCGCTGCTGTGGATCGGCTCCAATGATCTGGTCGGTGCCCAACGTGCCAACCGTAGCGACCTCGATCGCCGCATCGCGGCGGCGCGTGCGAACATCGAACTCGCACTCGAGCGCCTCTACGCGCTCGGCGCCCGGCGCATCGTGGTAGCGACCCGCACACCGCGCATGACGCTCGGCAGCGACGACGACCTGAATGGGGTCGACCTCAATGTCGCGATCAAGGCTGCCGCCGTCGCTGTCAAGCAGCGTACGGCGGCCGACATCCGGCTCTATGACGCCTATGCCGCGATCGCCGACATGATCCGCAACCCGTCGAACTATGGCTTCACCCAGGTCAGCCAGCAGTGCATCGCGGTCCCCGCCTGCGTCAACGATGTCTACGGTGACGGTCAGGCGGTGGGCGAGACCTTCGTCCATTGGGACAGCGCCCACAAGACGACGCGCGTGCACCGCTTGATGGCGGAGCAACTGGTGGACTTGCTGAGCCGCTGCTCCGGAGCCTCGTCGACCGGTCCCGCACGCCCCCCCTGGGTTGGCTACGCATGTACCGCGGCTTTGCCTGACTAGGCGGGGAGACGCGGCCGGGCAAAACTACCCGCCGCGCCATCGCCGCTCGCGACCGCATCGGTGTCGCTAGCGGTGCGAACCGCAACGCGGCTCCTCTGGAGCACCTGGGACTCGATGCGTCGCTGGACGCCGAGCCTCGCCTGCCTGGCCCTGGCCCTGGCCTCGGGCAAATCGAGCTCCAACGTGGCGTCCTTGTCGTCCTGAATACGTTTTCTTGCTCTTTGAACGTTGGTTTGCATCCCTGTAGGGGAAATTAAGGAAACATTCAAAAAACCCTTGTAAACGTTTTCAAATCCTTCTATCGTTCCGCCGGTGCTGGCCCGCGTGCCGCACATCTCGACAACGACTGGAGGAAGACAATGTTCCTGCATCCGAGGGGTCGCATGACCCGCCTAGCGCTCGGCTGTGCCGTGCTGTGTCTGGCCGTCGCAGGCTGCGGTGGTGGTGATGACGACGGCGACGACAACGGCACCGCCCCCCAGCCCGCACCTGGTCAACCCGAGCCCCCGACTGACACCGTGCTGAAAGACTGGCCTCGCATCAACAGCAGCATCACCGCCGACGCAGCGATCGAAAGCCGCGTCAACTCACTCGTCGCGGCGATGACGCTGGAAGAAAAAGTCGGCCAGATGACGCAGGTCGAAATCCAGGAGGTGACGCCGGAGGAGATCCGGCAGTACCACATCGGCTCCGTGCTCAACGGCGGTGGTTCGTTCCCGAAGCAGGACAAGGGCGCGGCGGTGACCGACTGGCTGGCGGTGGCCGACGCCTTGTGGGCCGCGTCGATGGATCCCGCCAAGCCGCGGCGCATCCCGCTCATCTGGGGCACCGACGCCGTCCACGGCCACAACAACGTCAAGGGCGCGACCATCTTCCCGCACAACATCGGCCTGGGCGCCGCGCGCGACCCCGACTTGGTCGCCCGCATCGGCGCCGCCACGGCGCTGGAAGTGGCACGCACCGGCATCGACTGGGTGTTCGCGCCAACGCTGGCGGTCGTGCGCGACGACCGCTGGGGCCGCAGCTACGAAGGCTATTCGGAAGACCCCGAAATCGTCGTCTCCTATGCCGGCAAGATGGTCGAAGGCCTGCAGGGCCGATTGGCGCAGGACGCGAAGGCCAACGAGAAGGTGGTGGCCACCGCCAAGCATTTCGTCGGCGACGGCGGCACCGACCAGGGCAAGGACCAGGGGGTCACCCGGGTCACCGAGCGCGACCTGTTGAACGTCCATGCGCGCGGCTACATCCCCGCGCTCGAGGCGGGCGCGCAAACCGTGATGGCCTCCTTCAACAGCTGGCAGGACCCGTCGCAGGGCGAGGGCGCCAAGGCCTTCAAGATGCATGGCAGCCGCTACCTGCTCACCGAGGCCCTCAAGCAGAAGATGGGCTTCGACGGTTTCGTGGTGTCCGACTGGAACGGCATCGGCCAGGTCACCACCGAGAACAGCAACGCGACGCGCAACTGCAGCAACAGCGACTGCCCCGAGGCCATCAACGCTGGCATCGACATGGTGATGGTGCCGTACCGGGCCGACTGGAAGGCCTTCATCACCAACACGATTGCGAGTGTCCGCAAAGGCGAGATCGCGCAGGAGCGCATCGACGACGCGGTGCGGCGCATCCTGCGCGTCAAGTTGCGCGCCGGTCTGTTCGACAAGCCCACACCCTCCGCCCGTCTGGCCTCGCGCGAGGTCGGCAGCGCCGAACACCGGGCGCTCGCGCGTGAAGCGGTGCGCAAGTCGTTGGTGCTGTTGAAGAACAACGGCCGGGTGCTGCCGCTGGCACGCAATGCCAAGGTCCTGGTGGCCGGCAAGAGCGCCAACAGCCTCGAGAACCAGACCGGCGGCTGGTCGCTCAGCTGGCAAGGCACCGGCAACGCCAACGCCGATTTCGGCGGCGGCACGACCGTGTGGCAGGCGATCCAGAAGATCGCCCCGAATGCCGAACTCGACACCAGCGCCGACGGCGCCAAGGGCAGCGATGCCTACGACGCCGCGATCGTCGTGATCGGTGAAACACCGTACGCCGAAGGTGTCGGAGACATCGGCCGCAGCAAGACGCTGGAACTCACCAAGCTGCGTCCAGAAGACCTCGCCGTGATCGAAGGCCTGCGCGCCAAGGGCGTGAAGAAAATCGTCACGCTGCTGGTCTCCGGCCGCCCGCTCTACGTCAACAAGGAGCTGAACCGCTCGGACGCCTTCGTGGCGGCGTGGCTGCCCGGCACCGAAGGCGACGGCGTCGCCGACGTGCTGTTCCGTGCGGCCGACGGCAGCGTCGCGCATGGCTTCAGCGGCAAGCTGTCGTTCTCGTGGCCGAAGTCGGCCTGCCAGACGCCGCTCAACCGTGGCGACGCCACCTACGACCCGCTCTACGCTTATGGCTACGGCCTTCAATACGGCGAGGAGACCGATCAGAGCGCGTACGACGAAAGCAGTGCCACGGTCGGCTGCGGCATCCAGGACGGCGGCGGCACCACGGCCGAGCCGCTGGCGGTGTTCGAAGGCGGAGCCAACCAGGGCAACTGGAAGCTGCGCATCGGCGCCGAGTCGAGCTGGAGCAACGATGTGACGCTGGCCAGCAGCGCGGTGACGTCGACGCCGTCCAACGAACTGCAGGCCGTGCCGGTGGACGACAAGGCCGGGCGGCAATGGGCGGCGGTGAAGGCGACCTGGAACGACAAGCCCGGCCAGCTCTACATGCAAAGCGCCAACCCCGGCGACCTGGTGGACCTGATGGCCTATCAGAACTCCGGTGGCGCGCTGGTGTTCGACCTGCGTGTCGTCAGTGCGCCGACCGACCCGGTCAAGCTGCGCGTCGATTGCGGCTGGCCCTGTCTGGGCGAGATCGACGTCACCAGCGCCGTCAAGGCCCAGCCGGTCAACGCCTGGAAGGAAGTGGCGGTGTCGCTGCAGTGTTTCGCCGACGCCGGCACCGACCTGGCCATCGTCAACACGCCCTTCCTGATGTACACGTCTGGCCGCTTCGAAGCTGCCGTCGCGAACATCCGTTGGGAGCCCAAGCGCACGCCCAACGTGGGGTGCAACGGCGCACCGATCGCCGCCGCGCCTTGAGCGTGCCGGCCCGCTGCCCCCCGCCACGAGCGGTGGGCAGCGGGCCGGGAGGGCGTCGATACAATCGCGTCGCATCGCCCTCGCCGGCCTTTACATGAACACCACCCCCAAGCGCAAGCGCAGTTCAGGCGCGACGGTCACGACGGTGCAGGTGGCCGAAGCGGCCGGCGTGTCCGTCGCCACCGTCTCGCGCTTTCTGACCGGCGTCACCCGGGTCTCCGAGGCCAAGCGCGAGGCCATCGAAGCGGCCATCGCCCAACTCGACTTCAAGCCCAATCTGCTGGCCGCGAGCTTGAAGCGCGGCCGCTCGATGACCATCGGCGTGTTGACGCAGGACGTCAACAGCCCCTTCTTCACCGAGACCGTGCTCGGTGTCGAAGCGGCGCTCGACGGCAGCGGCTACGAGCCGCTCATCACCAGCGTGCACTGGAACCCCAAGGAAGAGGCCGAACGCATCCGGCGGTTGATCGCGCGCCGTGTCGACGGTGTGATCGTGCTGAGCGGGCGTCTGGCCGAGCCTGCCTTGCGCCGCCTGGCGCAGCAGGTGCCCATCGTCGCGACCGGGCGTCAGTTCAAGACGTCGGCCTCGCCGCTGCGCGGGCTGCGGCTGGACAACGAGGCCGGTGGCTACCTCGCCACACGTCATCTGCTCGAGCTCGGCCACCGCCAGATCGCTCACATCGAAGGCTGGCCCGGCACCTGTGATGCCGCGGAGCGTCTGGCGGGGTATCGGCGTGCCTTGCAGGAATTCGGTGTGGACTTCGATCCTCACCTGGTGACCTCGGGCAACTTCAGCGAGAGCGGCGGGTTGCTGGCGATGAACCGGCTGCTCGACAGCGGGCGCAGCTTCACCGCCGTGTTCGCAGCCAACGACCAGACCGCCTATGGCGCCCGGCTGGCGCTGTACCGTCGCGGCGTGCGGGTGCCCGAAGACCTCGCGCTGGTGGGGTTCGACGACCTGCCGGCGTCGCTGTACACCACGCCGCCCTTGACCACCGTACGTCAACCCATGTTCGAGGTCGGCAAGCTCGCGGCACAGACGCTGCTGCAGCTCATCGAAGGCGGCCCCGCACAACCGCAGATGCCGACGTTGAGCCTGATGGTGCGGGAGACCACCAGTCGGCTGCGCTGACCTGGCCGCTCCCGCCCTCGGCGGCCGCGCTGTTCACGCCAGCAACTCGACCGCCTCGATCACGAAACCGTCGTGAGGGATGCAGGGCAGGCGTTTGAGGTTCAGCCGCAGGTCCTGCTCCGGCACCCGATAGCGCAAGCGCTGCACCAGAAAGTCGAGCGCCACTTTCGTCAACGCCTTGGCCACGCCTTCGCCCGGGCAGCGGTGGTGCGTGGCCGCCACGTCGCCGCCTTGCGGAATGAAGTTGTACAGGCCCGGCGGCGTGTCACGGAAGCGCTCGGGCCGGAACACATCGGGGTCTCGCCAAGCGCGTGGGTCGCGGTTGGTGCCGTGCAGGTCGAGCATGACCCGGCGGCCCTTGGGGAAGTGATAGCCCTCCCACTCGAAATCGTCGCGCACCCGCGCGACCACCGCCGGAAAGAAGGGATAGTAGCGACGCACCTCGTCGACGAAGGCGTCCGCGTAGCCGGGTTCGGCCTTCTGCAGCGGCAGTCGGCACTCCGGGTAGACGTGCAGCGCATGGGCCGCCTGCACGATGAAGACCGACACCGCCACCGTCGGCCGCAGCACGTTGAGCAGTTCGACCGCCGCCACGCGCGGCGGCATCAGGCTGCCGTCGGCATCGCGGTGTTGGGCCACCCGTGCGGCGGCACTGTCAGGCGGTGTCTCGAGGCGGCCGCCCCGTATGTCTTCGATCAAGCCACTGATCCAGTCCTCGGCGTGCTTGCGCGCACGGCGCGATTGCAGATGCCCGGCGCCTTTGGCCGCAGCCCGGTCGAACAGCGCGGTGAGCTGCTCGGCGCGGGTGGGCAGTTCGTCGGGCGGCACCGGCACGCCGGCCCAGTCACACACCGCCGCGGTCAACAAGGTGTGCAGCGCCGGATACAGCACCACCTGTCCGCCTTGCCGGGCCCATGCCTCGGCGTGCCGATGCCACTCCTGAGCGCATCGATCGGCCAGCGCGGCTACCCGATCGGGGCCGAGCACGGCCATGAACAGGCCTTTGCGTATCTTGTGCGGCTCGCCGTCCAGCGTCTGCACGCCGCCGTCGCCGAACAAGGTGGCACGCAGGGGCTCGGGCGCAGCCGACACCCGGGTGAAGCGCCGCGCGTCGTAAAACAACTGGGCCGCCCGTGGGCCGCTCATGCAAATGGTGGGCTGCAGCATGATGCGGGCGGTGAACAGCTCGCTGCCGTGGCGGTTGCACCGCTCGGTGATGAAGCTGTAGGGGTTGGCCAGCAGGGCGATGGTGCTGTCGAGCTGGCTTTCGCTCGGCATGGGCTGATGGGAGTTGGAGGCAGCACGGGTCATGGTGTCATTCGAGCTCGTGGTCGGTGGGCGACGCGTCGGGGTCGGCGAGATCGTTCGGATCTGCAGAATCGGGATCGCCAGCGACGGCCTGGTGCTGCTGGTACTCCAGCAGGCGGGTGTACAGCGTTTTCATGCTGATGTTCAGCATCCGGGCGGTCTTCAGCCGGTGGCCGCCGCAGTGCTGCAGCGTGGCGAGCGTCACCAGGCGGTGCGCCTCCGAGACACTGGTGCCGACGTCGAGCCGCACCTGTGGCATGCCTGCCGGTGGGGCCCGGCTCGGCAACACCTGCAGTTCGATGTCGTCGGGCTCGATCACCTCGCCTGGTGCCATCAGGTAAGCGCGGCTGGTGACATTGCGCAGCTCGCGCACGTTGCCGGGCCACGGGTGCTGTGCCAGCTTGTGCAAGGCTGCGTCGGAGTAGTGTTTACGGTGTCCTTCACGCAACGCGAGGTCGGCGAGGACGGCGTTGGCCAGCAGCGGCAGGTCTTCCATCCGTTGCGACAGCGAAGGCACGTGCAACGGAAAGACTTGCAGCCGGTAGTACAGGTCTTCGCGCAGGTGCCCTTGTGCCACCGCCTCCTCGGGGTTGCGGTTGGTGGTGGCGATGACCCGCACGTCCGTCGTCAGGGTTTCGACCGAGCCGACGGGCGAGAACGTGCCGGTTTCCAGCACGCGCAGCAGCTTGACCTGTGAGGCCAGCGGCATCTCGGTGACTTCATCGAGCAGCAAGGTGGACCCATGTGCCTGTTCGAACAGACCGGCCCGACGCTCGTTGGCACCGGTATAAGCGCCGCGCTCATGTCCGAACAACTCGCTCTCGATCAACTGAGGCGACAGCGCGCCGCAATTGACGGCATAGAAAGGCAACCCGGCACGACGGCTCGACTCGTGGATGGCCCGTGCCACCACTTCCTTGCCGGCGCCGGTGTCGCCTTGCACGAGCACCGTGACGTTGTGACGCCCGACGCGCGAGACGGCGGTGCGCAGACGCCCGATCGCGGCCGATGAGCCGAGCAGTTGAGCGAACGCCCGTGGCAGCTGCGCAGGTTCGACACCGGGGCGCGCGTTCGAGGGCATGTCCGCGAGCAACTCGCGCAACTGGTCGAAACGCAGCGGTTTTTTGAGGTAGTCGACCACCCCGTTGCGCAGTGCCGCGATGGACGACTCGATGCTGGCATAGGCGGTTAGCAGCACCACTCGGGTGTCTTCGAGCATTTCGCGCCATGTCAGCAGGTCGAGGCCGCTGCCGTCCGGCAGCCGCAGGTCGAGCACCACGACGTCCGGGCGTTGGAAGGCAATCTGCCGGCGTGCGTCATATAGGCTGCCGGCGGTTGCCGCGGAATGACCTTCGCAAGCAAGCAGGCTCGCCAGCGTTTGCGCGGACTCCTGATCGTCTTCGACGATAAGTGCGTGAACCACGGTGAGCCTCCAGCTTGAACGGTGACAGGAAGATCGGCGACAAGTCAGGTGGCCGGATCTTGATGACGGCGGGGGAGGGCAGACCTCTACACCAGGGTCGCAGCAGTAGAGGCAAGGCTTGTTCCTGCCCCTGCCCCTGCCCCTGCCCCTGCCCCTGCCAGCAGCCGAGCGGGTGTTGATGCACGGGCGCGCCTGGCTGGGCGCCAGCGACAGGGCGCGTGCTTGTAGGGGCTACCGGTGGCAGGTGCAAGGCACATGCAGTCCAAGGGAGAGCCGGCCGCGCCATCGGTGTGAGACAGCGCTGTCCTTGCCGTCATCCCGTCCCAGGTCTCGGCGGCACCCGCCGCTGCCGGTGATGGAGCGCGAAGGCCGGACTCTGCAGTCGAGGCGTTGTCTAGACAGCCTGAGGTGTCGGGGCGGGTGGGCTTGCAACGGCGGGCCGGGGTTGCCGACCCGCCGCCCGAAGTGGCCGCGAGGGGCGCGGCTTCAGGCTTCGACCAGCTTGCGCTGGCCGCTACCAGGCAAGACCTTGAGGCTTTTCCCGAGGCTGGCCGTGGCGTCGCGGCGATCGATGCGGCTCACGTAGTGCCAGTCGGCCCGGCACTCTTCGCGGGTGGCGGTGACGACCAAAAAGCCGCGTCGGCTGGTGTCGGCGTATTCGAGGTCGCCGATCAGTTGCGTGAGGGCACCGGCGAGTTGCGCCGGGTTGACGTGGGGCAGATAGGCTTCGAAGCCCGGAGAGGTGACCGATGGCGTCGCGAACTCCACCCCGACCGCAGCCCCGCCCGCCGTGCGCAGGTTGCTGGCCCAGGCGTTGTGGGTGTCACCAGCCAGTACCACCAGGTTGCGGTCGAGCGAACTCGCCATCCCCAGCACCGTCTCGCGCGCGGCCTGGTAGCCGTCCCATGCATCCAGGTTGTACGGCAGCGCCGGTTGCGCCAACACCGCCTGCTCTTGCTGCGTCAAGGTGCCGGGCGCGACACGCGCCTTGTGCGCCAGCGCCAGGTAGTCGGCCATCGACAGGCCCTGCGCACCGCCGCTCATCAGGTTGAACAGGACCGGTGCGGGCATGTTCATGCGGCCCATCAGCACTTGTTGCCCCAGCACCTGCCACAACGCGCCGGACGCTTGCAGACGCTGCTGCAGCCATTGCGTCTGGGCTGCCCCCAGCAACTGGCGGTCGGGGGCGCCGACGTCAGCCCGGAAGGCGGCCGCGTCGAAGCCGCCGCTGACACTCAGGTAACGGCTCAGCTCGAGCTGCTGGTCGCGGCCGATCACGCGGGTGTCGAGCATGTGCAGCGACACCAGGTCGCCGAAGTCGAACGAGCGGTAGAGCCGCTCGGGCTGCGCCGGGTCGGGCATGCGCACCGGCATCCACTCGAAATACGCCTGCAGCGCGACGGCCTTGCGCGCGGCGAACTCGCCTTCGGCGGGGGCCTGGTGGTTCTCGGCGCCGTCCCGCCAGGTGTCGTTGGTGATTTCGTGATCGTCCCACACCGCGATCATCGGGAGGGCGGCATGCAGCGCCTGCAGGTCGGGGTCGCTGCGGTATTGCGCGTGGCGTGCGCGGTAGTCGGCCAGCACCACGATCTCGTGGGCCGGCTCCGACACACGGCCGAGGCGGGCCGCGTCGTCGTCGGCATAGCCGCCGCGGCCGTATTCGTAGAGGTAGTCACCCAGATGCACGGCCACATCGACATCGTCGAGCCGCGCGGCGGCGGCATAGGCGTTGAAATGGCCAGCGGGGTAGTTCGAGCACGAGAACACCGCCAGCTTCACCTGCGACACGTCGCCGGTGGGCAGCGTGCGCGTGCGGCCCACCGGGGAGCGGGTCTCGCCGTGGCGGAAGCGGTAGTGGTAGGTGGTGTGGGGCGTCAGGCCGGTGACGTCGACCTTGGCTGTGTAGTCGCGGCTTGCATCGGTGTCGACGCGGCCGCTCGCGACCACTTGTCGGAACTCGGCGTCGGTCGCCAGCTCCCAGTCGAGCGTCAAGCGCTCGTCGCGTGCCGGCGTAGCGCGAGTCCAGAGGATGACGCGGTCGGACAAGGGGTCGCCACTGGCCACGCCATGCTGGAAGGCGACCGAGCCCGGCCCTTCGGCAGGCGGTAGCGGCGGGTCGTCGTCGTTACCGCCGCCGCAGCCGCTCAACCCCAGGGCGCTGCCGAGCGCCACCGAGCCCAGGGTGAGGTCGCGGATAAAGCGGCGCCGGGAGGTGTCGGCGGCCAACTGTCGTTTGTGTTTCGTGAGCATCGCTGTCTCGCAGAGTGGGGCAGCGGCGCAGCGTAGTGGCGCTCGGTGAATCGCCGGTGACAGCGAGGCGCGGCCCGGTGTCCATCGGCGGTCGATTCGAAACATCGGCGCGCACGGGACGGTGCGCCTCGGCGTGTCAACGGCGTTTCGCGTCCGGCGTGCTCAGTCGGGCCAGCAACGCACCGAAGGCTGCCGGGTCGGGCAAGCGCAGCGTCTGCTCGAGCCCCTTGTAGTCCAGCTCGGCATTGCCGACGATCACCGCCAACCCGACGCCCGACAAGAAGGTGTCGGGCGGGGCGTCCCCGGCGCCCACCGAGCAGGCGAGATCCACACCGAGCCGCGCCGCCAGATGCTCGGCGCCCGAGCGCTTGTCGACGCCCGCATGGGTGAAGAAGCTGGTGCGATGTGTGTGCTGGTAGGCCATCAGCCGGTCCTGCGGTGCGTCGATCAGCAGGAAGATCATGCAGATCTCGGTCGCCAGCAGCTGGGCCCTCAGGGTCGCCAGCGGACCGGCGATGACGCGCGACGCGCTCGGGTATTTTTGCAGCACCTCGCTCAGATGGGCGGGGCGCGGCGTCCAGATCTGCTCGCCCACCTGCCAGTTGCGCGGATAGAAAAACACCCTCAGCTCGTCGACCCCGTCGCGCAGCAGACCGTCCACGCCGTCGAGCACTTCGACGATTTCCTCAGGCTGCAGCGGATAGGCCGCGGTCTCCTCGAAGCGCAGCAGGCCGCTGGCCGCAGCCGTGATCTGCCCGATCTGGCTGCCCTTCATCGCCACCAGCGGAATCGGTAACCCGGCGTGGCGCAACCAGTCCGGCGCGATCTCCCGCATCACCGACATCGGAAAGCGCAGCGTGTCGATGATGACCGGGCGGTGGGCCCGGTGCACCGCCCGCAGGCCGTCTGCGATGGCCCGCGGCACGACGCTGCGCCCTGCGCGCTCCTGCAGCGCGGTGCCGTCGAGATCGGTGACCACGCCGGCGGTGGGCTGGGCGCGCCAGCGGTCGGCAAAGTCGTGCAGCGTTTCCCAACCGGGCAGGGCCGGTCGAGGGGCCAGCGCGCGTCGAAGCAGGGACGGCATGTCCGTCGGCGGGCAAGCCCCATTCCCGTGCCGAGCCGGCGAAGCTGTCATCGGGGCGTCACGAGCGGTTCACCGCGCAGTCACGAGTGGTCTAGATGATGCTGGGCATCACACAGATCAACCAAACTCAGGAGACGTCCATGTCCGACCCGGTGATCGAGGTGCGCGGTTTGCGCAAGACCTTCGGCGACTGTTGCGCGCTCAAGGGCGTGGACCTGACGGTGCGGCAGGGCGAGATGGTGGCCCTGCTGGGCGCCTCGGGCTCCGGCAAGTCCACCTTGCTGCGCCACCTCTCGGGCTTGCACCGCGCCGATGCCGGCAGTCACTCCGAGATCACGATGCTGGGCCGGCTGGTGCAGCAGGGCGGCCGGCTCGATCGCCAGGCCCGCAGCATCCGCAGCACGGTGGCCACCATCTTCCAGCAGTTCAACCTGGTCGACCGTCTGCCCGTGTTGCACAACGTGCTCACCGGCGCCTTCCACCGCCTGCCGCTATGGCGCACGCTGCTGGGCCGGTTCCCGCCGGCCGAGCTGGCGTCGGCCTTGCAGGCCTTGCAGCGGGTGGGCATGGCCGAGCGGGCCTGGCAACGTGCCTCCACGCTGTCGGGCGGTCAGCAGCAGCGGGCCGCGATCTCGAGGGCCATCGTGCAGCGGGCCCAGGTGATCCTGGCCGACGAGCCGATCGCCTCGCTCGATCCGGAATCGAGCCGCCGCGTGATGGAGCTGCTGGCCGAGCTGAACCGCGAGCAGGGTGTCACCGTGCTGGTCTCGCTGCACCAGGTCGACTACGCCTTCGCCTATTGCCCGCGCACCGTCGCGCTGCGGCACGGCGAGGTGGTGTACGACGGCCCGACCCGTTCGCTGACACGCGAGCGCCTGAAAGACCTCTACGGCACGCAGAGCGACGAATTGTTCGAGCACGCCTTGTCGGGCAGTGTCGCCCCGTCGCCCCGAACCGCCGCCCCACAGCCGGCACTGCAGCTTGCGTGACCCCGTTGCGCCGTGTGCTCGCCGTACCCCTTTTGTCCCGTTTCCGCCAGGAGCTTCCCTTGAAACGCCGTCATTTGTCCCTCGCTGCGCTGGCCCTCGGCCTGCTCGGCCCCTGCGCCGTCGCGCAGACCCAGACCCTCAACTTCGGTTTCATCTCCACCGAGTCGTCGCAGAACCTGAAGAGCGCATGGCAGCCGCTGCTCGAAGACATGCAAAAGGCCACCGGCCTGAAGGTCAACGCTTTCTTCGCGCCCGATTACGCCGGCGTGATCGAAGCGATGCGCTTCAACAAGGTGCAGGTCGCCTGGATGGGCAACAAGTCGGCGCTGGAAGCGGTGGACCGGGCCGGCGGTGAGGTGTTCGCCAAAGTGACGCAGGCCGACGGCGCCGGCGGCTACTGGAGCCTGATGTTGGTGCACAAGGACAGCCCGCTGAAGTCGCTCGACGACGTGCTCAAGCGCCGTGCGGAGCTGTCCCTGGGTTTCGGTGACCCGAATTCCACTTCGGGCTCGCTGGTGCCGGGCTATTACGCCTTCGCGCAGAACCAGGTCGATCCGGTGAAGGACTTCAAGCGCACCGTGCGCGCCAACCACGAAACCAACATCCTCGCGGTGGCGAGCAAGCAGGTCGACGTGGCCACGGTCGCCAGCGACGGTGTCGACCGCATGAAGATCAAGCAGCCGGAACGTCATGCCCTGCTGCGCGAGGTGTGGCGCTCGCCGTTGATCGCGAGCGACCCGATGGTGTGGCGCAAGGATCTGGACGCTGCGGCGCGTCAGAAAGTGCGCGACTTCCTGCTCGGCTACGGCCGCGACGCACGCGAAAAGGAGATCCTCAAGACGCTGACCTTCGCCGGCTTCGTCGCCTCGGACAACCAGCAGCTGCTGCCGATCCGGCAGCTCGAGCTGGCCCGCGACCGCGCCAAGGCCGAGTCCGACACCACGTTGTCGGCCGACGAGAAGCGTCGGCGGCTGCAGGACATCGACGCCCGCCTCGCCGAGCTGCAGAAGCTGCTGGCGAGCGCCAAATAATCGGATCGGCGCACCATGTCCGACACGCTGACCCAGCGTTTGAGCGGCAGCCCGCCGCCGGCCGCCCCGCGCGCGGCGCAGGCGTCCACCGGGCGCTTGCTGCTGTGGGGCCTGTTGCTGGCCTTGCTGGCAGGGTCGTGGAAGGGCGCCGACATGCGCCCGCTCGACTTGTTCCGCGACGCCGGCAACGTCACCGAATACCTGGTCGGCTTCTTCCCGCCCAGCTTCCGCGAGTGGAAGTACTACGCCAGCGAGTTGATCGTCACCCTGCAGATCGCGCTGTGGGGCACCGCGCTCGCAATCGTGTGCTCGGTGCCGCTCGGTTTGCTCGCGTCGTCCAACATCACACCGTGGTGGCTCCATCAGCCGGTGCGGCGGCTGCTCGACGGCTGCCGTGCCATCAACGAGATGGTGTTCGCCCTGCTGTTCGTGGTCGCGGTCGGCCTGGGCCCGTTCGCCGGCGTGCTGGCCTTGTGGGTCCACACCACTGGCAGCCTGGCCAAGTTGTTCTCGGAGGCGGTGGAAGCGATCGACCCGCAGCCGGTCGAAGGCATCCGGGCCAGCGGCGCGCACCCGCTGGAGGAGATCGCCTACGGCGTGTTGCCGCAGGTGGCGCCATTGTGGATCTCGTATTCGCTGTACCGCTTCGAGGCCAATGTGCGGTCGGCCTCGGTCGTCGGCATGGTCGGCGCGGGCGGCATCGGCATGGTGCTGTGGGAGGTGATCCGCGGCTTCCAGTATGCCGAGACGGCGGCGGTGTTGGCGATGCTGGTCGTGTCCGTGTCGATCATCGACGTGCTGTCGTCGGCCTTGCGCAAACGGTTGATGTGAGCGGCCGCACCCGGGCGGTGCGGCTGTGTTGAACAGAGCCGAAAGGAGTCCCCGATGGAAGCCCTTGATGACGACGCTCTCGAAGACCGGCCGGTGCTGGCCCAGATCGAGCATCTGTTCCTGACCCGCGGCCAGCGTCTCTATAGCGGCGCACACGCCGAGGCGGTCACCGCGCTCGACCACGCACTGCAGTGTGCGCAACTGGCGGAGTGGGCGGAGGCCGACGAGACACTCGTCGCCGCCGCCTTTCTCCACGACCTGGGCCATTTGATGGACGAGACGCCGGCCGCCGACCATGAGGACGACCAGCACGAGGTCCGCGCCCTGACGCTGTTGCGGGCCGACTTCGGCCCGCAGGTCACCGAGCCGATCCGCCTGCATGTGCAGGCCAAGCGTTATCTTTGCGCGCGCGACCCCGGCTACCAGGCCGGCCTCAGCGCGGCGTCGGCGCACTCGCTCTTGCTGCAGGGCGGGCCGATGAGCCTTGACGAGGCGCTGACCTTCGAGACCGGGCCGCATGCCGTCGCCACGCTGCAACTGCGGCGGTGGGACGACCTAGCCAAGCAGCCCGGCAAGCGCACGCCGCCGCTGCACTACTACCTCGGCGTGCTCGAAGGTGTGGTGGCCCGGCCTTTCATCGACACGCGAACCGGCATCGGCTCGTTCAGCATCGCCTGAGGGTTTCCCCCTGCCTCCGGAGGCCAGGACGGCGCCGCCGGCGTGACTTATTTGCTCAAGATCTTTCACGCCACGCCGAAAACGCCATAGACACCCTTTGGGCAGTAGCCCGACGTGCTGTCGCGGCGCCCTCAAAGGGCCGGTCCCCGGAATTCATTGCGGTCTCGCCGAGACCGCAGCCGCGGGGCCACCGCGCACGTCGGGCAGCTGCAGCGTGAGCGAGCAGTGGCTGAACCTATGAGCACGGTAGAACACAACGCGGCGATCGGGCCGCAAGCGGCGGCGGCACCCACGCTGGAGTCCCTCCCTGCGCGCTTGCAGGGGCACAGCTCCGACCTGCTGGCCGGGCGGTTGTCGCACGACCATTACCGGGCCCTGCTGTGCGTGGAACTGCAACGCGCCTTCCACTGCTCACGGGCCAGCTTGTGGCGCTTCGGCGGCCGCGTCCCCGGCGACCTGTCGCTGACCTGCACGGCAGTGTTCGACGCCCAGGACGGTGCGTCCGAAGGCGGCGACACGCTGCAGCAGGGCGAATACCGCGAGTATTTCGAGACGCTGCTGCGCCACGGCGTCTACGCCTGCCGCGACGTCCTCGACGACCCGCACCTGCGCGGGCTGGTGGAGCCCTATTTCGTGCCCCGCGGCATCCGCTCCCTGCTCGACACCACCTTCAAGGTCAACGGCCGCGTGTTCGGCGTCGTCTGCATCGAACAGACTGGCCATCCCCGGCTGTGGACCAGCGCCGAGCAGCGGGTGCTGCGACAGGTGGCAGTGCAGATCAGCCTCGTCGTGGGCCGCCTCGAGGCACGGCACTTGAGTCATCCGAAGCCGTAGGGACGCCGCCTTACGCGACGCGGCAGCCTGCGCGCCACACCATCCGCACCGCCGGGCGGCCCGCGACTTCGCGCACGCGCACCAGATCCGCACGCAACCCAGGGTGGATCTGGCCGCGATCCACCAGGCCGGTGGCGCACGCAGGCGCCCGGGTGACCACACCCACCGCTTCGCTCAACGAAAAGCCGGCAGCCTGCTGCAGACACCAGGCCGCGGCCAGCAGGCTGGACGGCACATAGTCCGACGAGAGCGCGTCGAGCACGCCTTCACGGGCCAGTTCGATCGCGGCGACGTTGCCCGAATGCGACCCCCCGCGCACGACGTTGGGCGCACCCGCTACCGTGTACAACCCATGCGCTTTGGCATGACGCGCCGCGGCCAGGGTGGTGGGGAACTCGCTCATCACCGCGCCGAGCGCGACGGCTTCGTCGACATGCGCGACGGTCGTGTCGTCGTGGGTGGCCACCGCGATGCCATGCGCCTGGCAGTGCGCGACGAACCAGCTGCGGTTGGGCTCGGCATGCCGGGTCTGGCGCTCCGGTGCGGCCCGCAGTTCCGCCTCGAACTTCTCGTCGCTCCAGCCCTTTTTGCCGGTGTAGTAGGTGCGCGCGTGTTCGATGTCGGTCCATTGCCGCTGACCGGGCGTGTGGTCCATCAAGGACAGCAGCTTGAGCCGCCGGTGGCCCGCGAACGGCGCGAACAGGGCTTGCGCATTGGGCGCCGGCAGCTCGCAACGGACATGGACGTAATGGTCCGCGCGCAACACGCCGGCCTCGTCCAGCAGGTCGAGCACCCGCAGCAGCTCGCTCTGGTCTTGTGCCCGGAAGCCCTCGCCGTAGGGGTCGCCGACGCCGATGGCATCGAACACGGTGGTGATGCCGGCGGCCGCCATTTCGGCGTCGTGCGCCTGGACCGCCGGCTGGGCCGGGAAGGACACCTTGGGCCGCGGCATGATGTGGCGCTCCAGGTTGTCGGTGTGCACCTCGACCAGGCCGGGCAGCAGGTAGTCGCCGTCCAGGTCCACCGCCTGGGGCAGCGCGCTGGGGCCGTGGTCGACCGAGGCGATGCGGCCGTCGCGCACCAGCACGCTGCCGCGCACCACCTCGTGCGCCAGCACCAGGCGGGCGTTGTTCAAGACCAGTTCTGTCATGTCGTGCCGTCCCTCAGAGGTCGACGCAGCGGGTCGCGACCGCGTCGCGCACCTCTTCGTCATGGAAGATGCCGACGATGGCCGCGCCGCGCACCCGCGCCGCGCGGACCAACGACACCACCGCGCGCCGGTTGGTTGCATCGAGCGACGCGGTGGGTTCGTCGAGCAACAGCACCGGCGTGTGCTTGACGAATCCGCGCGCGATGTTGACACGTTGCTGTTCGCCGCCCGAGAAGGTGGACGGCGGCAGCGCCCACAGGGCGGGGGGCAGGTGGAGTCGCGCGAACAACTCGCGCACCTGTTCGCGGGCGGCTTCCGCCTGGGTTTCCCAGCACGGATCGTCGAGTCCGGCCGGGCTGTCCTGCAACTGGTCTTCGAGCAAGCGCTCGGCCACCACGTCGAGCGCCGACACGCGCGGCACCGCGCGCAGGAACTGGCTCACGTAGCTCACGCCGTGTCGGCGCAGCGCCAGCACTTCCTGCGGCGAGGCGCGGTGCAGATCGGTTGCGCCGTCCGGCGTGCGTACCGTCACGCGGGTCCCGGGCAGATCGTCGCCGGCATAGTTGCCATACAAACACTTGAGCACGGTGGACTTGCCTTGCCCGGAGGCGCCGACCAAGGCGACACACTCGCCGGCATGGACCTGCAGTGAAAAGCGGTCGAGCACCGGCAGGCGGTGGTGGCTGCGCAAGTGCAGCGTGAAGGTCTTGCTCAGGTCTTGCACGTCGATCACGGGCAGGCCGTCGGGGATGGGCGTGTTCATCTGGGGTTCAGGTCTCAAGGGGTCACGACAGACGACACCAGCAGCTGGGTGTACTCGTGCTGCGGGTCGTCGAAGACACGGTCGGTCAGGCCGTGCTCGACGATGTGGCCCCGTCGCATCACGACGGTGCGGTGCGCCAGCAGCCGGGCCACGCCCAGGTCATGGGTCACGATGATGGCCGACAGGTGCAGCCGCGCGACCAACAGGCGGATCAGGTCGAGCAAGCGGGCTTGCACCGACACGTCGAGCCCCGAGGTGGGTTCGTCCATCAGCACCAGGCGCGGGCGGGTGACGAGGTTGCGGGCGATCTGCAGACGCTGCCGCATGCCGCCCGAGAACTCGCGCGGCAGGTCGTCGATGCGTGCGGCGTCGAGTTCCACCCGCGTCATCCACTGGCAGGCTTCGGCGCGCAGCCGTCCGAAGTGGCGTTCGCCCAGCCCCATCAGGCGTTCGCCGATGTTGCCGCCCGCGCTCACCGACATGCGCAGCCCGTCGCTCGCCTGCTGCTCGACGTAGCCCCACTCGGTGCGCGCCAGCAAGCGCCGCTGCGCTTCGCCGATGGCATGCACGTCGACCCATCGGCCGTCCCGAGAGCGGTAGTGCACGCTGCCGCGGGTCGGCGTGTGCCGTCCGGCCAAACACCCCAGCAGCGTCGACTTACCGGAACCGGACTCGCCGACCACGGCCAGCACCTCGCCCGGGTAGAGCTCGAAGCTCGCGTCCTGCACCGCCCACAGGCCGTCGCCGAAACGATGGCCCACACCTTGTACGCGCAGCAGCGCTTGCGCCTTGTCATGCATCATCGAGGGTCACCAGAAAGCTGTAGCCGTGCACCTCGAAGCCGAGGTGACGATAGAAGTCATGCGAGCGGACGCGTGAAGCACGGCTCGACAGCGCCAGCTTGTAGCAACCACGGGTGCGCGCATGTTGCATCGCGTGGGTCAACAGTCGCCGGCCGAGACCCTGGCCTTGCACATCGGGGGCGACCGCGACGTCTTCGACCAGCGCCGACGGTGCGCAGCCGTGCGCCAGGTTGTCGAGGATGACGAGGGCCAGCGTGCCGACGGGGCGAGCCTCGAGCTCGGCCAGCCACACGGTGTAGTCGGGATAGCGGCTGATGCGGTCGAAGGCCGCTTGCGCGCGTGCCAGGTCGTGCGTGCCGGGCGCATCGAGGCCGGCGGCCTCGTACAGCGCGAGCACGGCCGGCAGGTCGTCCCGGGTGGCGGGCCGGATCACCACCTCGATCGGGTCGCTGTCCGGGGCCTCCATGGCTGCACTCATGATTGCACCTCGCGCTGCTCGCGGCACCAGTCGGTGTCCGAGCACGTCCACAGCCGGTTGCCGTCGTCGAGCACCACTTCGTCCAGATAGCTGCCGGTGCAGCCGCACAGTGCGCAGGGCTGGTCGGAGGTTTCGACGGTGAAGGGGTGGTCCTCGAAGTCGAGCGAAACGACCCGGGTGTACGGCGGCACGGCGTAGATGCGCTTCTCGCGCCCGGCGCCGAACAGCTGTAAGGCCGGCATGTGATCCATCTTGGGGTTGTCGAACTTCGGGATCGGCGACGGTGCCATCACATAGTGGCCGTCGACCAGCACCGGGTAGTCATAGGTGGTCTCGATGCGGCCCCACTGTGCAATGTCTTCGTAGAGCTTGACGTTCATCAGCCCGTACTCGCGGTGCGCGTGCAGCTTGCGCGTTTCGGTCCGGCGTGGTTCGAGCTTGTACAGCGGTTCCGGTTGCGGCACCTGGTAGATCAAGGTTTGCGCCTCGGTGAGCGGCGCCTCGGGGATGCGGTGGCGGGTCTGGATCAGGGTCGCCTCGCGGGTGCGCTCGGTCGTCTTCACGCCAGTGGTGCGGGCGAAAAACTGCCGGATGTTGACGGCATTGGTGGTGTCGTCCGAGCCCTGGTCGATCACCTTGAGCACATCGGCCCGGCCGATCACCGCCGCCGTGACCTGGATGCCGCCGGTGCCCCAGCCATAGGCGAGCGGCATTTCACGTGAGGCGAACGGCACCTGGTGGCCCGGGATGGCGACGGCCTTGAGGATGGCGCGGCGGATCATGCGCTTGGTCCGCTCGTCGAGGTAGGCGAAGCTGTAGCCTTCGGCGGCTGCTTGCACGGTGGTGGTGTTCATTGCGGCTGCTCCCCTGCGCCGTTTTTGCCGGCCGCCCCCTCGGGCCGCCCATGTTCGGACTGCAGCTGCCGCACCAGCTGCAGCTCGCTCTCGAAGGTCACGTAGTGCGGCAGCTTCAGGTGCTGCACGAAGCCGGAGGCTTCGACACTGTCGGAGTGCGGCAGCACGAACTCCTGGTCCTGGGCCGGGCTGGTGCGGTCCTCGCCGAACTCGTCGGCCCGCATCACGCGGTCGACCAGCGACATCGCCATCGCTTTGCGCTCGCTGCGCCCGAAGCACAGGCCGTAGCCGCGCGTGAAATGGGGCGGCTTGTCGGCGTTGCCGGTGAACTGGTTGACCATCTGGCACTCGGTCAACTCGACCTCGCCGATCTCGATCGCACAGCCCAACTCGTCCGGCACCAGCTCCACCGGTACCGGGCCCAGGCGGATCTCGCCGGCGAACGGATGCGTGTTGGCGTAGCCGCGCTGGGTGGAGTAGGCGAGGCCCAGCACCCAGCCTTCGTCGCCGCGGGCCAGCATCTGCAACCGGCCCGCCCGCGACAGCGGGTAGCTGGGGGGCGTGCGGGTGATGTCGCTCGGCTCCGGGTCGCCGTCGCTCGGTGCGCAGGTTTCCACCAGGCCTTCTTGCACCAGGGTGCTCAGGGCATCGGGCAGGGCGGCCGGGTCGGCCTGCGGCGAGGAGGGCAGGGCACTGGCGGTCGGCGGTGTCGCGGGCCGCAGCAGTCCGAAGTCGAGCAGGCGTTGGGTGTAGTCGTAGGTCGCCCCCAGCACCTGCCCGCCGGGCAGGTCCTTGAAAATGGCCGACACGCGGCGCGTCACGGCCATGCGCTGTGTGTCGACCGGCAGGGCGTAGCCCAGCCGGGGCAGCGTGGTGCGGTAGGCGCGCAGCAGGAACACCGCCTCGACGACGTCGCCTTGTGCCTGTTTGAGCGCGAGCGCAGCCAGTTGGGGGTCGTACAGCGAGGCTTCGGACATGACACGGTCGACCAGCAAGCCGAGTTGCTGCTCGACCTGGCCCACCTCGAGCTCGCGGACCTCCGGGTCGCCCCGGCGCTCTTCGCTGAGCAGGCGACGCGACGCATCGATGGCCCGCTCGCCTCCTTTGACGGCGATATACATTCAGACGCTCCTGTCGTGGCCGAGGATTTCCACCCGCGTGGAGCGCGGCAGTGCCGCCAGCTGCTCGCCGCAGCTGAAGACGAGGTCGATGCCGCGGGGGAAGCTCAGGTGGGCCGCGGCTCGCTGTTGCCAGAACCCGAGGTCCAGCCCCGCCACCTGCAGGCGGTGCGCATGCCGTATGCCGGGGCCGGTCAGTCGCACCCAGACGCCGTCACCCGGTAGACGCTGTGTCGGCGGTTCCGCCCCGGCGGGCTCTTCCAGCGCATCGAGCCCGGCGGCTTCGATCACCAGGGTGGCTCCATCTTCCGGCGCCTCATCGCTGCCGGGGTTCAGGCGACACAGCACGTCTTCACAAGCAGCGCCGACGAGCGCAAAGGCGAATTCGCAGGACGACACATCGTGTGCGACTGCCATGCCGGTATGGAAGCGCGCGTAGGCGACGAGTGCGTCGGTCTGGTGTGGATCGCGTCCCACCTCGGGGCTGATCCAGACCCGGGTGTCGGCGTCGGCCAGCGCCAGCAGCACGGCCAGCGTGGCGGGGGCCATCGGGGTGGTGCGCTCCAGGCCCTGCAATGACGCTCGGTCCAGCGTCTGGACGCGGCCGGGGCGGGCCATCGCGTCGAGCAGTCGACGGAACGTGGCTTGCGCAGCATGCACCGGGTCCGCGAAGCCGGGTGCCAGGGCAGCGACAGCGACGGGGGTGCCAGCGAGGCCGGGGCTCATCGGGCCACCTCCGCTTGCAGCGTGTGGAACTCGACCCGGCTGGTGGCGGTGCGCGCCTGCGCCGCGGCGCGGCGTGCGGCTGCTGCCGCAGCGAGAGGCTCGATCACCCGGCGCATGACGTCGGCTCGGCACAGCGGCAGTTGCAGCAGCGCGTCGATGCATGCGACCCAGGAGGCGCGCTGCGTGTCCCGGCCCAGCACGTAGCCGACGCCGGCGGCCGATTCGCCCTCGGGCAGGCAGACCCGCACCACACAGCGGGTGACCGTGGCTTCGCCGAGGTTGAAGCGGTCGCCGCTGTTGCCGATGCGCCCGCGCAGCATCACCAGCCCCGGCTCGGGATGGCGCAGCCAGTCGAAGCGCTGCGCGTTGGCGACCGGCGCTGCCCAGCGGGCCAGCTCGGCCGAGGTGGCGCGCGCCAGCACCTGCAACCAGCGGCGGCGTTCCTCCGGGCTGGACGGGTGGGGTTCGTTTAAGTGTTTCGACATGGTGTTGTCATCTAGACGACCTGATAATGCCCTGCAGTGTGCAAGTGCTTGATGACAGATTGTTGAAGCGATGCTCAAAGACAGCTTGATGGAAGCCGATGCGGCCGCCGCGCCGTCATCGTCGTTGCGCCGCTGGGAGGCGATCGCCGCCGCGCTACGTGACGACATCACCGCCGGGCGTTTCCAGCCCGGCCAGTGCCTGCCCAACGAAACCGCGCTGGCCGCGCGCTTCGGCGTCAACCGCCACACGCTGCGACAGGCGGTGCGGTCGTTGGCCGACAGCGGCTTCGTCCGGGTGGTGCAGGGCCGCGGCACCTTCGTGCGCGAACTGGTGCTCGATTACGCGCTGCAGCGCCGCACGCGGTTGACCCAGAACCTGGCCGACTGCGGCGAGCAGGCCAGCCGTGAGCTGCGTTCGGCGCAACAGCAGCCGGCCGGCGGGTGGGCCGCCGCGCTGCGCCTGACGGCCCGGCAGAAGGTCGAGGTGCTGCAGACCCGGGCGACGGTGCGCGGCCGTGTCATTGGTCTGAGCACCTGCGCCTTCCCGCTGCCGCGCTTCGCCGGCATGGCGGCGGCCTTCGCCGAGACCGGTTCGGTCACCGAGTCGTTGCGCCGCTTCGGGGTGTCGGACTACACCCGCGCGCGCAGCATCGTCTCGTGCCGCATGCCCAGCGCAGTGGAAGCCGATGCGCTGGCGCGACCGGCGACGGCCCCGGTGCTGGTGGTGGACTACCTGAACGTCGACGCCGAAGGGCGCCCGGTCGAGGCCGGCATGACGCTGTTTGCATCCGACGCGGTGCAGCTCAGCGTCGTGCCTGATGACTTCGCCGGCGAGTGAGGCGAGCATGTACCGATACGCCGTCTACTACGTGCCGGCTGCTGAGCACCCGTTGTGGGAGGCCGGCTGCGCCTGGCTGCGATGCGACCCGGAACGCCCCGACGCCGCGTTGCGCCCCGTGAGCCACCCGGTGCCCGTGGGCGAACCTGCGCGCTATGGCTTCCACGCGACGCTGAAGGCGCCGCTGCGTCTGAGCAGCATCGATGCTGAGTCCGCCTGGCTGGAAGCGGTCGCTCGGCTTGCGAGTGACGTCCAGGCGTTCGAGATGCCGCGCCTGCAGGTCGCGATGCTGGGTGACTTCCTCGCCTTGCAACCGGTCGAGCCGCTGCAGGCGCAGCATCCGCTGCGCCGCTTGGCCGATGCCTGCGTGACCGACCTGGACCGGTTCCGCGCCCCGCCGGACCCGCGTGAACGGGCGCGCCGCAACATCGCCGCCCTCGACGCCCGGCAACGGGAACTGCTCGAGCGATACGGTTACCCCTATGTGCTCGACCGCTGGCGTTTCCACATGACGCTGAGCGACGGCCTGGGGCGCGACGGGGATGCACGACACGCGTCGTTCGCCGCCGCGGCCCGTGAGCATTTCGCCGCAGCGCTGTCGGTCCCGCTGCGCTGCGACCAGATCGCCGTGTTCGCCGAACCCGAGCCCGGTGCACCGTTTCGGGTCGTCCAGCGCTTTGCCTTAGCACCATGAGCGACCGTTTTGGTGTTGACGTCCCGGCCGAAGGCGCCGGGCTGATCTACGTGATGGGCCCCTCCGGGGCCGGCAAGGACACCTTGCTCGGTCGGCTCAGGGCGATGCTGCCGCCACACGCGCCTTTGCACATCGCGCGCCGCAGCCTGACGCGCGCGGTACAGCCGGGGGGCGAGGCGCACGAGCACGTGGCCGAGGCGGAAATGGACGGTCTGCTGGCGACGCGTGAGTTGGCGCTCTACTGGGAGGCCAATGGGTGTCGCTACGGCATCCGGTCCGAGGAGCTGGCGCCGCTGGCGCAAGGCCGCTGGGTGGTCGTGAACGGCTCGCGCGGCCATTGGGCCACCTTGCACGCGGCCGCACCGAAGGCGCTCGGGGTCCTGGTGCAGGCAGATCCGGAGGTGCTGGCCCAGCGACTGGCCCGACGGGGGCGGGAAGACGGTGCCGCGATGGCACTGCGGCTGCAGCGGGCCACCTCACTCGGCGCGCCGCCCGGCTGCGCGCTGGTGCTCGACAACAGCGGCCCCATCGAGCGCTGCGCCGAGCGCTTCCTGTCCTGGTGGCATTCGCTGCCGGTGCGCGTGCCCGCCGCGGCGCTCGGCCGTCCTCAGTAGGTCTTGTAGGGCAGGAACTTGCCCGACATCGTGATGCTGACCCGGTCGCCGGCCGGGTGCGGCTCGCGTTGCAGGTCCATCTTGAAGTCGATCGCGCTCATGATGCCGTCGCCAAACTCTTCATGGATCAGTTCCTTGAAGGTCGTGCCGTAGACGTTGATGAGTTCGTAGAAACGGTAGATCAACGGATCGGTCGGCACGCTGGTCGGCAGCGAACCCTTGTAGGGCACCACCGTGAGCCATCGCTGCTCGTCGGGCGTGAGGCCGAAGATCTCGCCGACGATGCCAGCCTGTTCGGCGGTGAGGGTCATCTGGCCGAGGCAGGCGGCCGTCGTCCACTCCTTGCTCTGGCCGACGCGGGCGGCCACATCGGCCCATTTGAGACCCTTGGCGACCTTGGTGGTGATGATCTTTTCGGTGACGTCGATGCGGCTCATGGCATGGCTCCTGTTGAAATGGGGGCGAATAGCAAAGTTCAGACCACGCGCGTCAGGTTGCCGCGCCCGGGCAGCGCGGCGGTCAGCACCGGTGGCTGTGCCGGCGCCTGCAGCCCGGGGGTGACGACGCTGGGCCTTGCCGGCGCGCGGCCGTGCGACAGCGTCGCGGCGCGCTTCACAAGAAAGTCCACCAGATGGTTGCGCAGCGGATAGTAATGAGGCTCGCGGTGCAGCGTGGTGCGGTCACGCTCGCGGGGCAGGGTGTTGACGACGATCTCGGCGATGCGTGCGCGCGGGCCGTTGCTCATCAGCAAGATCTTGTCGGCCAGCAGCAGCGCTTCGTCGACATCGTGCGTGATCATGAAGACCGTTTGGCGTGTCTTCGCGCAGATGCGCAGCAACTCGTCCTGGATGGTGCCGCGCGTCAGTGCGTCGAGTGCCCCGAAGGGTTCGTCGAGCAGCAGCATCTGGGGCTCGATCGCGAAAGCACGGGCGATGCCCACGCGCTGCTTCATGCCCCCCGACAGCGCAGCTGGCTTCTTGTCCAAAGCCGCGTCCAGCCCCACCAGCGAGACGTATTTGCGCACCTGGGCCTCGACCCGCTGGGCCGGCCATTCGGGCCAACGGCTGCGCACCGCGAACGCGATGTTGCGGCGCACGCTGAGCCAGGGCAGCAGGGCGTGGCCCTGGAACACCACACCCCGGTCCAGGCCGGGGCCGGTGAGGGCATGCCCCGCCAACGTCACGCGCCCGGCGCTGGGCCGCTCCAGGCCCGCCAGCACGTTGAGGATGGTGGTCTTGCCGCAGCCCGAATGCCCGATCAGGCAGACGAATTCGCCGGCCTCGACCTCGAAGCCGAGCTGCTCGAACACCGGCTCGCCCGCGCTGTCGGCCGCGTCGCCGAAGGCCTTGGCCAGGTGCTCGACCTGCAGGAAGGGCGTCGCGGCCCCGGACTTGGACGGATCATTCAGCATAGGTCACCATCTGCTGTAGGGCGGCAAACAACCGGTCGAGCAGCATGCCGACGCAGCCGATCACCAGGATCGCGAAGATCACGTTGGCGAGCGAGAGGTTGTTCCACTCGTTCCAGACGAAATAGCCGATGCCGGTACCGCCGACCAGCATCTCGGCCGCCACGATGACCAGCCAGGCGATGCCCATGCCGATGCGCATGCCGGTGAGGATGGTCGGCGCCGCGGCCGGCAGGATCACCTCGAAGGCGAGGCGCAACCGCGACACCTCCAGCGTGCGGGCGACGTTGAGCCATTCGCGCCGCACGGCCGAGACGCCGAAGGCGGTGTTGAGCAGCATCGGCCACAGCGAGCAGATGAAGATCACGAACACGCCCGAGATCGACGAGTCCTGGATGGTGTAGAGCGCGAGCGGCATCCAGGCCAGTGGCGAAATCGGCTTGAGCACCTGGATGAAGGGATCGAGGGCGCGGTAGACCAGCGGGCTCATGCCGATCAGAAAGCCGAGCGGCACGGCCACCAGCGCCGCGATGCCGAAACCCAGCCCGACGCGCAGCAGCGAGTGGCCCAGTTGCACCGCAATGCCCTTGTCGTTCGGGCCGGCGTCGCGGAAGGGGTCGGCGAGGTTGTCGAGCACCGCCTGGCCGATCTGGGCCGGCGTCGGGAAGCCGGCGCTCTTGGGAGTGGTGGTGCCATGGCCGAGCAGCTGCGCGTATTCGAGTTGCTCGGCCGTCATGTCGGCGCCCGGCGGGCCGTCGGCCGCCGCCGACGGCTGCGTCGCGACGTGCCAGACGGCCAGCAACAACAACAGCAGCAGCAGTGACAGCAGGGCCGAGAGCCATCGAAGGCGGCGTGGGGCGTTCATGGGTGGGTGTCCTCGGGCGTGCCGGAGGATTCCCGGTCGTGCTCGACCGGGAACCGCCTCAGGCCGTGTGATGGATCGCGAAGCTCTTCAGGTAGTCGTCCGGGCGGGCCGGATCGAACACCTTGCCCATGATCTTGGCCTTGCGGTAGGCGCCCTCCGGCGGCCGCCAACCGGCCATGCCCATCTGTTTCTTCGCGTCGGTCAGCATGAACACTTTCTCGGCGATCTGCGAGTAGTCGACGTCGCCTTTGAGGTAGCCCCAGCGTTTCATCTGCGTGAGCATCCAGACCGCCATGCTCTGCCACGGCACCGGGTCGAAGATGGCCCGGTCGGGCACCTTGCGGATGTTGCCGAGCCCGTCGGGGTATTCGCCGGTGAGCACCTGCGCCACCACCGCTTCCGGTTGGTTGAGGTAGGCGGGCGGCGCGATCAGCTTGGCCATGCGGGTGCGATCCGTCGATACGCTGGCGATGAACGATGCGCTGATGATGGCGCGGAACATCGCGGCAAAGGAGTTGGGATGCCGCTGGATGAAGTCTTCGGTCATGCCGAAGGCACAGCAGGGGTGCCCGTCCCAGATGTCTTTCGACAGCACGTGGATGAAGCCCACCTCGTCATAGACCGCGCGCTGGTTGTACGGGTCGGGGCCGAGAAAGCCGTCGATTTCGCCGTCCCGCAGCTTGGCCACCATCTCCGGCGGTGGCACGATGCGGATCTCGATGTCGGTGTCCGGGTTCAGACCATGTTCCGCGACGTAATAGCGCAGCAGGAAGTTGTGCATGCTGTAGACGAAGGGCACCCCCAGCTTGAAGCCTTTCCACTGCTTGGGATCACGCCGGCCCTTGTGCTTGATGTGCAGCGTGATGGCTTGGCCGTTGATGTTCTGGATGGTCGCGACCGACGTCGCCACCTTGGCCGAACCCAACCCCAAGGACATCGCCAGCGGCATCGGCGACAGGAAATGCGAGGCGTCGTGCTCCTTCTTGATCACCCGGTCGCGGATCAGCGCCCAGCCGGGGGTCTTCACCAGTTGCACGTTGATGCCCTGGTCGCGATAGCTGCCGAGCGGCTCGGCCATCAGCAGCGGCGTCGCGCAGGTGATGCTGACGAAGCCGATCTTCAAGTCCTTCTTCTCAGGCGTGGCGCGCTCCTGCGCCAGCGCCTGCAGCGTGCCGATGGGCAGCACGCTGCCGATCGCCGCGACGGCGGTGCTCCGCCCGACTGCTTTCAGGAAGGCGCGTCGTACCGTCTCGCGCGGAAAGATCGCTTTGATGAGGGCCGCCTCGAGGTAGCGGTTGCAGGTCTGCTCCAGCCCCTCGGAGGCGGTGGCCTCGGCCGTGCGCTCCGACGGCGAACCATGGTCGCGGCCGCAGGCGCAGCGCAGTCTCAAGGGCCGGTCGGCGTCATACGGGTCGAGGCCCGCGGTGGGGGTATGGTTCATGGGCTGTCCTGCCTTCCTACTTCATGCCGCGGTGCGGCGGATCGCAAAGCTGTTGACGTACTCGCGTGGGTGGTTCGGGTCGAACTCGCGCCCCATCACGACGATCTTGCGGCGCGGGGTCTCCGGCACCGTCTGCGACAACTGCTTCATGTGTTTTCGGGCGTCGGTCAGCAAGAACACCTTCTCGGCGATCTGCCGGTAGTCGACCTCGCCTTTGACGTAGCCCCAACGTTTCATCTGGGTCAGGATCCACACGGCCATGGCCTGCCAAGGCATTGGATCGAAGTCGGCCCGATCGGGTACTTGTCGCACGTTGCCCAGGCCATCGGCGTAACGGCCGGTCAGCACCTGCCGCACCACCGTCTCGGGTTGGTTGAGATAGGGGGGCGTGGAAATGACCTTGGCGATCAGCTCGCGGTGCTTGGGGTCGCGCGCCATGTCGGCGGCGGTGAGGATGGCGCGGTACAAGGCCGCGAACGTGTTGGGGTGCTGGCGGATGAAATCGGTATTGACCCCGAAGGCGCAGCAGGGATGGCCGTCCCAGATCTCTTTCGAGAGCACATGGATGAAGCCGGCCTCGTCGTAGACGGCGCGCTGGTTGAAGGGGTCCGGGCCGAGGAAGCCGTCGATGTTGCCGGCGCGCAGGTTGGCGACCATCTCGGCCGGCGGCGTGACGCGGATCTGCAGGTCGCGGTCGGGGTCCAGGCCGTGTTCGGCCACGTAGTAGCGCAGCAGCAGGTTGTGCATCGAGAACTCGAACGGCACTGCGAAGCGCATGCCCTTCCACTGCCGCGGGTCGCGTTTGTCCTTGTGTTTGACGTGCAGCGTGATGGCCTGCCCATTGATGTTCTGGATGGTGGCGACGCTGGTGGGCACCTGCGTCGAGCCCAGCCCCATCGAGATGGCCAACGGCATCGGCGACAGGTAGTGGGAGGCGTCGTGCTCCTTGTTGATCATCTTGTCGCGGATCAAGGCCCAGCCGGCGGTCTTGTTCAGCTGCACGTTCAAGCCCTGCTGCCGATAGAAGCCCATCGGGTCGGCCATGATCAGCGGGGTGGCGCAGGTGATGGCGATGAAGCCGATGCGCAAGTCTTTCTTCTCGAGCGGCGCCTTCTCCTGCGCCATGCTTTCCAGCGCGCCGAGCGGCAGCAGCGAGGCGATCGCCGCGCGCGCCGTGTCGGCTCCGACGGCCTGCAGGAAGCGGCGGCGCAGCGGCTCGTGCGGTAGCAGGGCCTTGACGAAGGCCGCTTCGACCGGGCCCACCGCGCGTGCCGGTGACGCCGGCGCGGTGCCGGTGGCCAGGTGCGAAGCGCCGTGGTCGACGCCGCAATGGCAACGCAGCCGCAAGGGGCGTTCAGCGTCGTAAGGGTCGTGTGGGCAGGCGTCGGTGTGGTGGTGGGTGTTGTTCATCTTGGTTCCCTGGATGCGTTCACACAAGGCTGCACGGCGCAACGCGTCCTCGGCCTGGGCAGGTCGTTGCCGAAGGACGCCGTCTGTCGTGTAGGTGTTGTGGCGAAGACCCGCTCCGGCGGCGACCGCGTAGGCGTCAAGGGGGCCCGGTGTCGCAGTCGCGCAGGGGAGGCGGGGATAGGGCTCGTCGTCGGTGGTACAGCTCCGGCAGGTGACGCACTGGCAAAAGCAGCAGGTGAGCACATCGGCCGGACGGGGAGCGCGGGCAGCCTCCTTGCTGCTCACCGGTCGGCCAACTTGGCGTAGCCGGATCATCAGACAACGTCTGGTAGCGCGGCGACTGTCAGAGATTGCAGGTGATGGCCGTTGATCCACCGCGAATGCGCGGGGTCAAGCGTCCTGCCGCTCGCCCGGCGCGAGTTCGCCATGCGGGTTTGCCATGGCTTGCATGTCTGGGCGAGGGACAGGTGGCGAGTGCACAATCAACCTCAGGCCGAGGCTTCGTGGTGCCCTCGGTCGTTCAGGGTAGACCGCAACATGGACAACGAGGACGGGTTCCCGAACGGCGCGCTGACCTTTCTTGCAGGTGGTGGCGACACCGGTGCACTGATACGGAGCCGAGACTGGTCCAACACGTCGCTCGGACCGCCCGCGCAGTGGCCCGCCCCGTTGCGAACGCTGCTGCGCCTGATGCTGCAGTCCCGGCAGCCCATGTTCACCGTCTGGGGCGCCGAGCGTGTGCTGGTCTACAACGACGGCTGCCGAGACTGGCTCGGCGAGCGCCATCCCCAGGCGATGGGGCAGGCGCTCGGGACCCTGGGCGACACGCTCGCGGGCCTGACCTCACTGGTCGAGCGGGCGTACGCCGGCGACTCGGTGCCACAGCACGACCTCCCCGTCATGTCGATCCCTGCGGGCACCGATCCGCAGGAGGCCAGCTACGCCTTCTCGTGTATTCCGGTGCGCGATGACCATGGTGTCGTCCGCGGCATCTTCTGCGCTGCCGCCGACACAGTCCCGGCCAGCGTCGAGCACAGCCTCAGAAGGAATGAGACTCGGCAAGCGTTTCTGCTCGCCTTCGGCGATCGCTTGCGCGAGCTGGGCGACGCGCGCGACATCATGGCCATGTCCTTGCAGTCGCTGGGACAGCACCTCCGTGCGTCGCGGGTGGGGTATGCGCAGGTGGACGACGGCGGCGATCGCTGCACCGTGCAATGCGACTGGGCCGTGGACGGCGTGCGGCGTCTGACCGGGCGGCGCCGACGCCTGAGCGATTTCGGTTTGCCTTTGATCCAGCGCCTGCGCGCCGGCGCCACTGTCAGCATCGCGGATGTGCGCACCGACCTTCTCACGGAAGGCGCAGCGGTCGCCGACGCCTATGCGCGCCTCGATGCCCGCGCTGCCTGCCTCGTGCCGCTGGTGAAGGACGGCCGCTTCGAGGCCATCCTGTTCGTGCACCAGCAGCAGCCCCGACACTGGCGCGAGGATGAGGCGGCGCTGGTGCGGGAGGTGGCGGAGCGCACCTGGGCGGCCGTCGAGCGCGCACGCGCCGAAGAGGCCCTGCGCGAAAGCGAGGCACGCTTTCGGGCAATGGCCGACCATGCGCCGGTGATGGTCTGGGTCGCCGATGCCAAGGGTTGTTGCACGTACCTGTCCCAGAGTTGGTACGAGTTCACCGGGCAGACGCCGTCGCTGGGCCTCGGGCGCGGCTGGATAGAGGCGCTGCACCCCGATGATCGCCATGCCACGCAGTCGGCCTTGCAGCACGTCGGCCTGCACCCCCATCCGTTCCGTCATGAATGCCGTTTGCGGCGTGCCGGTGCTTCCTCCTATTGCTGGGTGCTGAACTCCGCGGCGCCGCATTTCGGCGAGCGCGGCGAATTCCTCGGCTACGTCGGCTCGGTGATCGACATTTCGGACCGCAAGCGCACCGAACAGGCCCTGGCGCAGAGCAGCGACCGCCTCAAGCTGCTGTGGGCGTCCGCGCAGGTGATGCTGAACGCCAGCAACCCCAAGGCGATGCTGTCGCAGCTGTTCGAGAAGGTGGCGCCGCAGCTGCAGTTGGATTGCTATTTCAGCTTTATGCGCATGCCTGGCGAAGCGGCCCTCAACCTGTCGTCGTACACCGGGATCACGCAGGACGAGGCGCATGTGATCCAGCGCATCGAGTTCGGCCAGGGTGTCTGTGGCGCGGTGGCGCTCGAGCGCAAGCCCATCGTCGCGTCCTACATCCAGGAAAGCCGTGATCCGCGCACCGAAGGCGCGCGGCGCTTCGGGCTGCGTGCCTATGCCTGCATGCCGCTGGGCGACGGCGAGCGTTTGCTCGGCACGCTCTCGTTCGCCAGCCGCTCTCGCGACAGCTTCACCGACGACGACGTCGAGTTCCTCAGCACGATTGCGCGTTATGTCGCAATCGCGCACGAGCGCTTGCAGTTCGTCGACGATCTGCGCGAGGCGGACCGCCGCAAGGACTTGTTCCTCGCCACGCTCGCGCACGAGTTGCGCAACCCGCTGGCGCCCGTGCTGCAGGCGGTCCACATCCTCGGCATGCCGGCCGCCGGTGAGGCCGAGCGCAGCTGGAGCCGGCGTGTCATCGAGCGCCAGGTCCACAACATGAGCCTGCTGCTGGACGACTTGCTGGACGTGTCACGCATCACGCTCGGCAAGCTCCAACTCAAGAAGGAGCACGTGGCCCTGGGCGACGTGGTGCGCTCGGCCGTCGAGACGGCGCAGCCGTTGATCGACGCACGCCGCCACAGCCTGACGCTGGACCTGCCCTCCGAGCCGGTGTGGTTGCAGGCCGACCCGCTGCGCTTCGCGCAGATCCTGGCCAATTTGCTCACCAACGCCGCCAAGTACACCGACCCGGGCGGCCGATTGGTGCTGCGCGCACACTGCGAGGGCGGCGAGTTGTTCACGTCGGTGCGCGACAACGGCATCGGGCTCGAGCGCAGCGCCTTGCGCAGCATCTTCGGCATGTTCACCCAGGCCACCGCCTCGCTCGACCGGTCGCAAGGTGGCCTGGGCATCGGGCTGGCGCTGGTGCGCGGTCTGGTGGAGTTGCACGGCGGTGGCGTCGAGGCGCACAGCGAGGGGCCCGGGCGCGGCAGCGAGTTCATCGTGCGCCTACCGCTCGGGCGTGCCGGACACGGCGGACTGCCCGCGGCGACAACTTCCGGCGACGCGGTGCAGGCAGCGCGTACCCGCCGGGTGCTGGTGGCCGACGACAACCGCGATGCCGCCGAAACCTTGTCGGCCTTCCTGCAAATGCAGGGACACGACGTGCGGACCGCCTACGACGGACAGCAGGCGCTCGCGGTGGCGCAGGAGTTTCGCCCCGAGGTGTGTCTGCTCGACATCGGCATGCCCCGGCTGAACGGGTTCCAGGTGGCGAGCCGACTGCGCGAGACGCACGCGCGGCCGCCGGTGATGATCGCGCTGACCGGCTGGGGCCAGGAAGCCGACAAGCAGCGAACGCTGCAGGCCGGCTTCGACCGCCATTTCACCAAGCCGGTCGACCTCGGCACGCTCGAAAAGGCGATGCGCACCTTGCTGGAAGCGCCCAAGGGTCAGATGGCGGGGCCGTGAGGCCCGGCCGAAGCGCCGCAATCGCTGCGGCCCGCTCGCGCCGTCAACTCGGCTCGGTCAGCACCGTCTCCAGCTGGGCGAAGGTCTGCTCCGACTCGGCCGATGCGTCCAGCCTGAACAACAGCAGGGATCGTCCGGTGACCTGGTAGTGGTCGCCGATGCCGAACTCGGGAAGGCTGTCGCGCTCGGGCACATTGGTGTCGACCAGGCAGGTCCAGCGGCTGCCGCCCGGCACGTCGGGCAGCGTGAAGTCGACCAGGTCGTGCCAAGCGTTGAGCACCAGCAACAAGGTGGCGTCCGAGCCTCGCCGCGGAATGCCGGAAGCCTGCGCCCGGCCGTCGATCAACATGCCGAAACACCGCATCGACGGGTCATCCCACTGCTCGGGCGCCAGTTCTTTGCCGTCCGGGCAGAGCCAGCTGACGTCCTTGACCTGCAGGGTTTCGTTCCAGGCGCCGGTGAGGAAGCGATTGCGTCGCAACACCGGCAGCCCGTGCCGCAGGGCCAGCAGCTTGCGCACGAAGCCCGTCAGTCCGCGACCGCGCTCGTCGATGCCTTCCCAATCGATCCACGAGATTTCGTTGTCCTGGCAATAGGCATTGTTGTTGCCGTGCTGGGTGCGGCCGAACTCGTCGCCGGCCAGCACCATCGGCGTGCCTTGCGACAGCAGCAGCGTGGCCAGCAGGTTGCGTTTCTGGCGTTCGCGCAGGTCGGTCACCTCCGGATCGTCGGTCGGGCCTTCGACGCCGCAGTTCCAGGAACGGTTGTCGGAATGGCCGTCGCGGTTGTCTTCGCCGTTGGCCTCGTTGTGCTTGTCGTTGTAGCTGACCAGGTCGTTCAGCGTGAAGCCGTCGTGGGCGGTGATGAAATTCACGCTGGCCCAGGGGCGGCGGCCACGCCGGTTGAACTTGTCGCCGGACGCGGTGAGCCGCTTGGCCATCTCGGGCGCCAGGCCGTCGTCACCCTTCCAGAAGGCCCGTACCGTGTCGCGGAAGGTGTCGTTCCATTCCGCCCAACCTGGCGGGAAGCGGCCGACCTGGTAGCCGCCGGGGCCGCAGTCCCATGGCTCTGCGATCAGCTTGACGCTGGAGAGCACCGGATCTTGACGGCAGCTGTCGAGGAAGCCGCCGCCATCGTCGAAGCCGTGGGGCTCGCGCGCCAGGATGGTGGCGAGGTCGAAGCGGAAGCCGTCGATGTGCATCTCGGACGCCCAGTAGCGCAGGCTGTCGGTCACCATCTGCAGCACTCTAGGGTGGCTGAGGTTGAGCGTGTTGCCGGTGCCGGTGTCGTTGATGTAGTAACGCGGGTTGTCCGGCATCAGCCGGTAGTAGCTCGCGTTGTCGATGCCCTTGAAGGACAGCGTCGGGCCGAGCTCGTTGCCCTCGGGGGTGTGGTTGTAGACGACGTCGAGGATGACCTCGAGCCCGGCCGCATGGTAGCGATCGACCATGGCCTTGAACTCGTCCAGCCAGGGGGCGCTGAGGTAGCGCGGATCGACGGCGAAGAACCCCAGCGTGTCGTAGCCCCAGTAGTTGCGCAGCCCCTTCTCGAGCAGGTTTTGTTGGTCGACGACCATCTGGATCGGCAGCAGTTCGACCGACGTCACCCCGAGTTGCCGTATGCATTCGACCACCTCGTCCGAGGCGAAGCCGGCGAAGGTGCCACGCAAGTGTTCCGGCACGGCCGGGTGTCGCATGGTGTGACCTCGCACGTGGGTCTCGTAGATCACCGTGCGGTCCCAGGGCACGCGGATCCAGCTGGGTTGCTTCCACTCGAAGCGCGAGTCGACCACGACACACTTGGGCATGAAGGGCGCGCTGTCGCGTTCGTCGAAGCTGAGGTCGGCGTCGGGATGACCCAGCGTGTAGCCGAACAACTCGGGCGCCCAGCGCACCTGGCCCACATGGGCCTTCGAGTAGGGGTCGAGCACCAGCTTGTTCGGGTTGAAGCGATGCCCGGCTTCAGGCTCGTAAGGGCCGTGCACGCGGAACGCGTAGCGGGTGCCGGGGTGCAGCCCGCTCACATAGCCGTGCCACACCTCATCGGTGTACTCCGGCAAGGTGATGCGGGCGATTTCCCGCTCACCCGGTTCGTCGAACAAGCACAGCTCCACCTTGGTGGCGTGCGCCGAGAAGACAGCGAAATTGACGCCTTTGCCGTCATAGGTGGCACCGCGAGGAAAGGGCAGGCCTTCCTCCAGGCGGGAGGAGTCGAAGTCGTAGCTCATCAGTGTGGGTTTCCAGCGTGCGGGGAGCGCGCCGGCGGCGCCGGCGGCCAAGCATCGGAGCAATCGACGTGCCGTTTGCAGTGACCAAGCGGCGTGCCGCCTGGTCACGGTCGGGCTGTCTGGCTCGGGTGTCGGGCGGCACCCTGAACGGGCCTCGTGCTATGCGGTTCTCATGCACAGCGCAGGTGCGCCGTCCGCCGGTGGGGGCCCCAAACCGGTGGCCTCAACGCGGCACGCCTTCCTGCCAGAGCCCCCAGCGCGCGACGATGTCCCGCACCAGCGCACCGCCCGCGCGCTCCAGATTGCGCGTCGCCGGCACGAAACCGCCGGTCTGGCCTTGTGTCGACGCCATCAGCGACTGGTAGGCGCTTTGGCCGGGGTAGGGGCGGTCGAAGTTGGAGCCGGTGCGCAATACCGCCAGACGCTTCAGGTCGACCCGGCCGGCGGCAGCCGCACGCGCCAGGGCGTTGTAAGTCGCGTTGTCTTCCTGCTGGGTCGTGCAGTAGACGCCTTCGCCGTCGGTCAGCAAGCGCGTCCAGTCGCGCGCATGCTGCCCGAGCTTGTGACCGTGCCACCAGGTGTCGCCGGCCAGCGTGTCACATTGTGTGACGCGCGGCGGATGGTGGGCGGCCGGCTCGCGGTAGCGGCGCCGGTAGGCCCGCGCCTCGGCGCTGTCTTCGAGCGTCACGCCGCGGCTGAGCTCCAGCGCCTTTTGCAGCAAGGCTTCGTCGAGCCGGAACGCCTCGGTTCGGTAATCGAATTTCGGCTTCTCGCCCGGGCCGCGCGTCATGATGCCGAAATAGCCGGTGCGCCACGACGGCGGCATCTCGCGGGCGTCGATTTCGTGCGCGATGCCCACGTCCACCAGCCAGCGGGCCCAGGCCGCGGTGCCCAGCGTGCCCTGCGCCGGGTCGATGCCGGCAATGCCGGCGATCAAAAAATAGGTCTTGCGCAGGTCGAAGCGCGGGTCGAGCGTCACCGCCAAAGTGGAGGCCGCGGCGTTGGCGTGCCCCATGCCGGTGGTCAACAGGCAGACATCGTCGGTATTGCACCGCAGTGCAGGCGCATCCTGTGAGAGCCCCGGCACCGGCACCGCCTGCGTCAGCGCGAAGGGCGAGATCCACGGCGTCGCTTCCGGCTCGAACATCGTGATGATGAGCACCTTCAGCGGGCGCGGCGGCTCGCTCGCCTGCACGGCGGCCGTGGTGGCCAGGGCGAGCGCGGCGGCGCAGAGGCGGGCGACGGTCGGTATCTTCATCGGCTTCTCCTATTGGGCTACGCCGGGGCATCGTAGCCAGGCGATGGTGAAGGTCCGGCGCCTTTGCGTTTCCGGGTGTTGCTGCCGGCGCCTGCCCAGGCGGCGGCGGGTGTGCCACCCCCGCTGATGCGGTCCAAAGGCGCTTCTTCCACGAACCGTGCCAACTACCGCACGGTTGCTGGTGCAGAAAGCGCGAAGGCGATTTAAGGCCCGTGTTGCGGCGGCCGCCTTATGAGGGGGAGGGCAGCGAAACGCCTGCCCCCCGACTCAACGAATCTACCTGGAGTACATCATGCTCAGCCTGCACACCAACGCCGCGTCCCTGTCCACCAAGTCTGCCCTGGGCTCCACCCAGAGCGCCCTGAACACCTCGATGACCCGCCTGGGCACCGGCTTCCGCATCAACTCCGCGATGGACGACGCGGCCGGCCTGCAAATCGCCACCCGTTTGAACGCCCAGACCCGCGGCATGGCTGTCGCAATGCGCAACACGCAAAACGGCATCTCCATGATGCAGACCGCGGAAGGCGCGTTCAGCGAAATCACCAACATCATGCTGCGCATGAAGGACCTGGCCACCGAATCGGCCAACGGTTCGACCACCGCCGCTGACAAGACCGCGATGCAAGCCGAGTTCGACGCCCTGGGCCTCGAAGTCAGCAACATCATGAAGAACACCACCTTCGGTGGCGAAGCCGTGATGGCCGCCGGCACCGGCAAGCTGGCCGCCGCCGTGAGCTTCCAGATCGGCTCGGCTTCCGCTGAGACGATGTCGGTGGACGTCACCACGGCCCTGGCCGACGTGGAAACCGCCTTCACGTCCGTCAGCGTGAACTACACGGCTGCCGCGACCGGCGCCGAACTGACCGGCGGCGGTGCCAATGCCATGATCGGCACGATCGCCACGGCGCTCGACAAGGTCGGCGTGGTGCGCTCGGCCCTCGGTGCGGCCTCCAACCGCCTGAACCACGTCTACAACAACTTGTCGAACATGAGCACGACCACCGCGCAAGCGCGTGGCCGCATCATGGACGTCGACTACGCGAGCGAAACCGCCAACATGACCTCCAAGCAGATGCTGCTGCAGGCCAGCACCTCGATGCTGAAGCAGAGCAACAGCATGTCGCAGCTGGTGCTGTCGCTGATGCAGTAATACCGGGTCTGGCGCCGGTGTCCGGCGCCTTGCACGACGCTGAAACCAACCGCAACGCGGTTGGTTTTTTTTTGTCTTCCTGAAGGGCGGCGCTGTTCCCCGTAACCCAAGGCTTCCGGCTTGGGCTTGCGGCGGTAGATGGTCCGTGGGCTCCGTTACCGGCCGACACCACGTGTCACCGCAGATGTTCGCTTCATGAACATCATGCGCATCGGATTGCAACCTGAGATGCAATCCATCTTCGCCCCCGCCTTGCAGGCCAGGCGGCGTACCGAACAGGCTCACCGAACAGGAACAACAGCCGATGCCCATCACACCTTACACATTCCCTCTCATCCCCTGCCCTGACGACCGTGTCGTGTCCCCAGCGCGACGCGCCTTGCTGATGGGAGCCGCCTCGTCCGCCCTGCTGACGGCCTGCGGCGGCGGCGGGGACGGGGACGCCGACAGCGGTACGGCCGGGGCCCGGTCCGAGCAGGCTGCGGCCGTGCCATTGGACCAGACGGTGTTCACCTCGGTGGAAAACTGGAGAACCCAGCGTGACATCGAGCGACAGAAGCTCGTCGCCTCGCTCAACGCGAGCAACCCGATCAAACTCGACACCGACGGCCTCGAAGCACTGAAGGCCGCGATCACCGCGGCGCGCGAGGAATACACGCGGACCGGCGTCAACAGGCCCATCAGGCTCAAGCCGGGCGGTACCACGCGGCTCGACGCCATTTGGCAGCTGTTCAGCAGTGAACCCATGGCGGTGCGCCTCTACAGCGACTTGTCGGGGCCGCAGCACAGGTTCACCGGCAGCGCGGAGCTGGAGGTGCGCGCGCGACTGCACATCTACAACTGCCGGTTCGAGCAACTGGCCAAGTACATGGTCCGCGCGTCCTACACGAGCCAACTCGTGATCCAGTTCAATACCTTCGCGTGCAACACCGAGGCGAGGACCATTGCGGTCTCGCTTCCGCCGGCCTACGGTGCGACCAGCGCGAACACGATCGACCTGCAGTGGAACGAGTTCCTCGGGCACCAAGGCGGTCTGCAGGCTCACTCGCTGCGCGGCGCCACGGTCGCCTACAACTGCTTCCGGCAATCGCTTTCAGCCAACATCTTCTGTGCCGGCGGCGAAAAGAATACGTTCAGGAACAATTACATCGAAGGCGGTCGCACCGGCATCATCCACGCCTTCTGGGCCGAGCTGAATGCCACCACCGACGGCGACTACGCCCAGGCGCGACATCAATCTCACTACGACGCCACCATACGACACAACTTCTTCAAGGGCGTACGTGAGGAGTCGATCGCATTGGACGCGGTGCCGAACCAGAACCTGCTCCAGCCCGTCATGGATCAACTGCTGACCGGACGCAATGGCAGCTATGAACGGGGCATGACGAACGGCACACCTCGACGTCTCCTGATCTGGCGCAACCAAGGGGACCCGGAGCGCGGCAGCATCCCGCAGCCGGTGAGTGAGACCTTCTACCAGCACTATTGCGTGACGTGGCTCGACGGACCGTTGGCGGGCAAGTACGCGCAGATCTACGACTGCGCGGACCACGGCGACAACCTGATCTCCTTCGGCTTGCGCAGCCCGCGTTTGACAGAGAACCGTCTGCGCTCCAGAACCGACGTACCGCCCCCGCCGGTGGGCGAGTTGACGGTGGAAGACCTGGACTACGTGACCGAGAACCAGTACGTGAACATCTGCGCGCTGGCCGCGAACTTCTCGATCACCGACAACGTCGTGCACAGCAATGTGATCGACGGCGTGGACGGAGAGGGGAACCCGAGGAAGATCCACAGCGTGGGGCTCTCGTTGTGGGGCCCGTGCATCGGCTTCCGGATCGAGCGCAACAAGTTCATCAACGACGCGCCGGGCGTCACGGTGTTCGATCGATCGGGCATCCGGTCGTTGCACCTGTCGGGTGTGCCACGCCGGTTCACTTCGTACGGCAAGTTCACGCACTCGATCATGCCCTGTACGCTCAACTCCATCCTCAACAACGACCTGGGAGGCTTGCCGATCACGCTGCGCAACCACGCCTTCTCAGGCACCTACCTCTACTTCACCTACGTCTCGACGATCAAGGGCAACACCCGGGTGGCAGGCGGTACGGTGACGGTGCAGGACTGGCGCAACTACGCTGGCACGACGCTGGTGCCGGTGAAGCCCGTGTACGACCGCTCCATCACCTACATCTCGGGCAACTCTTGAGCCTCCCGGTGGGCAGGGCGTAGCCTTCAGGCGTAACGCCCTGGGCGTCCCGGCCTGACGTCTCGGTCAGGTCGGGGCGCTGCGACGCCCGGCGCCGTCAGCGCTTGCGCCCTTCGACGATCACGGCGTCGCGCGTGCGTTCTTCGGTCTCCACTTCCCTGACGTGCGGGATGCCGCTGTCGAACGGCTGCCGCGGTTCGGCATCGAAGCCGATCTCTTGCAGGATCTCGACCAGGCGCTGCGTGTCGTACATGCACTTGTGCGGGAACTGCACGAAGGGGGCGAGCTTGCGCTTCAACGGACCTCCGTGCGTGTGGTACAGCACGTCCATCCGCTCGACGAAGTCGTCGGCCCGCACCCGGCCGTCCAGATAGGACTGCACGTGGTGCCGCAGGTCGGGCACCAGGATGCGGATCAACCCGCCTTGGCGCAGCACCCGGTGGCATTCACGCAGGAAGCGGCGGCCGTCTTCACGCGCCAGGTGCTCCAGCGTATGCGAGCTGTAGACCCCGTCGGCCGTACCGCTTTGCCACGGAAACGGTTTGGTCAGGTCATGCAGGACGATGCGGTCGTCCCAATCCATTCGAAACAGCTTGACCCGGGCATTGACGGCCCGGAACAACGGCACCTTGGCAAGGCGCGCCCCCAGTGCGTAGTCGACGTTGGTCCAATCGTTGCACAACTGCGAGCCACAACCAAGATTCAGGATCATCCGTTTCTCCTTGAAAAAGGCGAGAGGTTGATCGCGCAAGGGGCCGAACGGCAGTAAGGCGGCGAGCCTTGTGCTCACGGGCTGAAGTGTGCACAGGCCCGGTCTTGTCGCCGGTATCCTTAGGTGTCAGCAGGGACTTGTACCCGCGTCTGGAGGTGAGGGTGTTACCCCAGCAGGGGGTCAGCCCAGCGTGCCGACGATGCTGATCTCACGCCGCTCGGGAATCTCGTTGTACGACAGCACGGCAAGCCCCGGCGCGAACAGCCGGGCATAGCGGGCCAGCAGCGGCCGGATCTGCGGCATCACCAAGAGCAGCGGCGGCAGCGACAGGCGTTTCATCTGATCGCAAGCGGCTGGCATGTGGTTTTGCAACTGCGACAGCAGCTGCGGGTCGACCGGATAGTTGTCGAGCGCCACCTTGCCGCCCTGGCGTGCCTGGTTCAGTGATCCGAGCAGCATGTTCTCCAGCTCTGCGCTCAGGCTGAACACTTTCAGCTCAGGCACGCGTCCGCACAGACCCGAGACGATCTCGCGGCGCAGCGTGCAGCGAACCTCGGCGGCCAGCAGGATCGGGTCCTTGGTGGTCTCGGCGCTTTCCAGCAGCGTGGTGGCGATCGCGACGATGTCCTTGAGCGGCACGTTCTCGGCCAGCAGCGCGCGGAACACCTTGAGCAGCTGGCTGTGCGTCAACACCTTCTCGAGTGCGGCCGACAGTTTCGGTGCCTGCGCCGCCAGACGTTCCAGCAGCGCCGGCACGTCTTCATGGCGCAGCAACTCGGGCAGATGGTCGCGCACCAGCTTTGACAGATGTGTGGCGATCACGCTCGGCGCCTCCACCACCTGATACCCCAGCCCCAGCGCGTGCGCCTTGTCCTGCGGGTCGATCCAGGTGACCGGCATGCCGTAGGCCGGCTCGATGCCGGGGATGCCGTCGAGCTGGCCCCAGACCTGCGGCGAGGGCAGGGCCATCAGCCGGTCGGCGTAGACCTCGGCTTCGGCGATCACGCTACCGCTCAGCAGCACCGTGTATTGAGAAGGTTTGAGCGTCAGGTCGTCGCGCAAGGCGATGGGCGGCAACAGCAGGCCGAGCGACTCGCTCAACGACTGGCGCACGCCTTGTGCGCGTTTGGTCAGCGGCGCCCCTTGCGCCGGATCGATCAGCCCCACCAGCCGGTAGCCGACCGCGAGCGACAGCGGCTCCACCACCGGCAGGCTGCGCCAGTCCAGCTCGGGCGGGCGCTCGGTAAGCACCGCGGCCTTGAGGGCGTCCGCGTCTGGCTCGGCTGGCTTGATGGCGCGCTGGCTGAGCCTCCACCCCACGTAGGCCAACACTGCGGCGAAGCACAGAAAGGTCAGCCAGGGCATGCCCGGGATGGCGGCCAGCGCCGCCATCACGCCGGCGGCACTGTAGAGCACGCTCGGCGAGGTCAGCAGCTGCGTGGCGACCTGTTGTTCGAAGTCGCCCGAATCGCTGACCCGGGTGACGATGATGGCGGCGGCAGCCGACAGCAGCAGCGCCGGGATCTGCGCGACCAGGCCGTCACCGATGGTCAGCAGGGCGTACTGGCGGAAGGCGTCGCCGACCGACAGGTCGTGCATCAGCGCGCCGATCGCGACACCGCCGACCATGTTGATCAACAGGATCAAGATGCCCGCGATCGCATCGCCGCGCACGAACTTCGACGCGCCGTCCATCGCGCCGTAGAAGTCGGCTTCCGCCGCCACCTCGCGCCGGCGCGCCTGCGCCTTCTCCTGGTTGATCAGGCCGGCGTTCAGGTCGGCGTCGATCGCCATCTGCTTGCCGGGCAAAGCGTCGAGGGTGAAGCGTGCCGAGACTTCCGAGATGCGCTCGGCGCCCTTCGTGACCACGATGAAGTTGATGATCATCAGGATCACGAACACCACCAGGCCGACGACGAAGTTGCCGCCGATCACGACGTTGCCGAACGCCTCGACCACCTTGCCCGCGACGTGCGTGCCCTCGTTGCCGTGCAGCAGCACGACCCGCGTCGACGCGACGTTGAGGAACAGCCGCATCAAGGTGGTGGCCAGGATGACGGTCGGGAAGATCGAGAAGTCCAGCGGCCGCTTGCTGCTCACGCTGACCAGGATGACGATCAGCGACAGCACGATGTTGAAGGTGAACAGCACGTCCAGCACCAGGCCGGGCAGTGGCAGGATCACCATCAACAAGAGGGCGAGCAGAAACAGCGGGATCGCGAAGCGGTGTCGGCGCAGTTCGGCCAGTGCCTGGGTCAGGACGTTCATGGTCGGGCTTCGGGTTGGATCAGGTCAGGTGCGGTGGGACGTCGAGGTCGGTGGCCAGCACCGGCTGGGCGCGCCGCTGGCCGGCCTTGAAGGCCTTCAGCTGCAGCACATAGCCGAGCACATGGGCGACCGCCTTGTAGAGCGACGCCGGAATCTGTTGGTGGACCTGGCTGGTGTTGTAGATCGCACGCGCCAGCGGCGGCATCGACACCACCTCCACGCCGTGCTCCGCCGCCACCTGGCGGATGTAGAAAGCCATCTCGTCGACCCCCTTGGCCACCAGGAAGGGGGCCTGGGCGCGGTTTTCGTCGTACTTCAGCGCCACCGCGTAGTGTTCGGGGTTGACCACCACCACGTCGGCGGTCGGCACCGTCTTGCGCACGCTGCGGCGCGCCATCTGCTGCTGCAGCTGCCGGATGCGCTGGCGCACTTCCGGGCGGCCTTCGCTGGTCTTGTGTTCTTCCTTCAATTCGCGCTTGCTCATGCGCTGGCCGCGCAGGAAGAAAAAGCTCTGCAGCGGCAAGTCGAGCAGCGCGAAGGCGATGAACACGCCGGCCAGTGCCATCACGCCGTCGAGCGCGACGTTCACCGCATGCGGCACCGCCTGCGCCATCGGCATGGCCTGCGCGCGCAGATGCTCTTCGACCGTGCTGGTGCCCACGTGGTAGAGCACCGCGATCAGCACGCCGGCCTTCAGCAGCGACATGCCGAACTCGCTGGCATGCCGGCCCGAGAACAGCCGGCCCAAATTTTTCATCGGGCTGAGGCGCTCGAACTTGGGGCTCAGATTGCTGCCGCTGAGCACCCAGCCGCCCGGCACCAGCGAGGCGAACAGCACGGCCAGCGGCACCGCCAGCAGCGGCAGCACCATCTTCATCAGCAGCAGCATGGTGGTCACGAAGGCGTTCGACCAGGCGTTGCCCAGCGTGCCGTCGCCGGAGGCATCGAGAAAACCTTGCGCGAACAGGGAACGGAAGTCGTCGAGCCAGCCAGGCATCAGCACCACGGTGATCTTGAGCGCCACCAACAGCCCCACCGCCGTGGCCAGGTCGCGCGAGCGCGCCACCTGGCCCTGCTCGCGCGACTTGCGCAGCTTCTGTGGTGATGGCTTTTCGGTCTTGTCGTCGTTGCCGGCCTCAGCCATGGGGCACCGCCTTCAAGTTCTGCTGCAGCATCTCGAGCACCCGCTCGCTCATGCGTACGTAGTGGGTCGGCACGAAACGCACGATCTGCGTCAGCACGAACAGCCCGAACAAAGTCACCACCGAAAAGCCCAGCGAATACAGGTTCAGCGACGGCGCCACCCGGTTCAGGAAGCCGAAGCCGAGCTGCACCACCAGCGTCGAGAAGATCACCGGCAAGGCCAGCAGCAGGGCCGCCGAGAACACCCAGGCGATGTTCAGCGCGATCGAGTGCAGCGACACCAGCGGCAGCCCGGCCCCCACCGGCCAGGCCTTGAAGCTCGCGCCCACCACGCCGCCCAGCACGAGATGGCCGTCGACCGAGAAGAACACCAGGATGCACAGCATGTAGAGCAGCGTCGAGACCACATCGGAGGAACTGCCGTTCATCGGGTCGTTCATCACCGCCATCGACAAACCCATCTGCGACGACACCATGAAGCCGAGCACGGTCATCACGGCCATCGTCATGTGGAAAGCGAGCCCGAGGCCGAAGCCGATCAGGGCCTGCTCGGCCGTGGCGACCACGCCGTGCAGCGAGAACGGGTCGATGCCCACCGTCGGCTGGGCCACCGGCAGCAGCACCACCGCGAGCACGAAGGACAGCAGCACGCGCACCGAGATCGGCACCATGGCGTCGCCGATCACCGGCGCGGCGCTCAACATCGCCAGCACCCGGCAGAACGGCCACCACAGTGCACTCAGCAGTGCGACGAGTTGACTGAACACCAGCTCCACAGGACGCCCTCAGCCCGGGTCAGCCCACCAGGCTGGCGGCGCGTTCGAAGATCGAGACGCAGAAGTCCATCAGCGTGCCGGCCATCCAGCGGCCGGCCAGCGTGATCACCAGCAGCGTGATGAGCAAGCGCGGCAGAAAGCTCAGGGTCTGCTCGTTGATCTGCGTGGCGGCCTGGAACAGGCTGACCAGCAGGCCGATGATCAGGCCGGGCACCGACAGCACGGCGACCAGCAGCATCACGAGGTGCAGGCTTTCGCCGACGAGGTCGACGGCAACGTCCGGGGTCAGCATGATGTCAGTACGCCTGTATGCTCGTCACGAGCGTGTTGACGGTGAGCGTCCAGCCGTCCACCAGGACGAACAGCAGCAGCTTGAGCGGCAGCGAGATCACCAACGGCGACAGCATCATCATGCCCATCGCCATCAGCACCGACGACACCACCAGGTCGATCACCAGGAACGGGATGAACAGCATGCAGCCGATCTGAAAGGCTGTTTTCAGCTCGCTGAGCACGAAGGCCGCCAGCTTCACCGTGAACGGATGCTGCTCGGGCTTTTCGACCTTGGGCGCGCCGGCCAGGCCGACGATCTGCGCCAGCGACGCCTTGCTGGTTTGCGCCAGCATGAAGCGCGACAGCGGCACTTCGGCGATCTGCAGCGCTTGGGTCAGGCCGATCTTGTCTTCGTCGTAGGGCACGAAGGCTTGGGTCCAGATCTGGTCGCCGACCGGCCGCATCACCAGCAGCGTGAGGATCAGCGCGATGCCGGTGACGATGCGGTTGGGCAGGCCTTGCTGCAGGCCGAGGGCCTGGCGCAGCAGCGACAGCACGATCACGAAGCGCGTGAAGCTCGTCATCATCAGCACCAGCGCGGGCAGCAGCCCGAGCAGGGTCATGATGACCAGCACCTGGGTCTTCACCGTGAACTCGGTGGGCGTGCCCCCGGTGGTGCTGCCCAGCAGCTCGATGCTGCCCGCCCCGGCCAGCGAGGGCGAGAGCAGCAGGGCGGCGCCGAGCCCCAGGGCCCAGGCCTGCCGGCCTCTCGTCAGCTTCATGCGGCCAGCGCTCCCAGGTCGAGTTGACCCAGCTCGACCACCTTGAGCGCGTAGTTGTCGCCGGCCACCACCACTTCGGCGCGGCCGATGGTGGTGCCGTTGACCTTGATCAGCAGCGGCTCGCCGGCCAGCGTGTCGAGTTCGACGACGCTGTCGGCGCCGATGTTGGCCAGGTCGTGCAGCGACACCTTGGCGCTGCCGACTTCCAACGTCAGCGTGACCGGGATCTTGCGCATCATCTGCGACAGGTCGTGCTTGGGACGCGTGTCGGCGGCTGCGGCGTACGGCGTCTCGGCGCCGGCTTCGTTCGCCTCGGCCAGCAGGGAATCGATGGCGGTGTGGTCGCTGGTCATGTCCATGGCGGTCTTCATTCGGCTACGGTGAAAGCGGTCAGGCACAGCTTGCCCTGGTGCTCGGCCACCGTCGCGGTGAACAGGCGTGCGTCGTCCACCAGCACCTCGGTGGGGCCCAGTCGCACGGGAATCAGGTCGCCGACGCGCAGCTCGATCAGGTCGCCCAACGGCAGTTCCTTCTCGAGCAGGCGCGCCGACAGCGTCAGTTGCAGTCGCTGCGGCAGCGACGGCGTGTCGATGGCAGGGTCGGCGGGGCGTTTGCGCGGCGGGGCCAAACGGCTCAGCAGCTGCGTCATCCAGGCGTCGTCGAGTCGGAACGAAACGCTGCCGCTGACGTTCATCGCCGCATCGATCACGGCCGCGCGCAAGGTCCAGGCCGCACCGCGCGGCGTCTGCCGCCCGCTGGCCCTGAAGCCCGGCTCGGCCGGAGACTCGATGGTCTCGCTCAGCCCGGCGGCCATGCGGGCCGCCAGCATCTCGACCAGATGGTGGCCGAGCGCCGTCGCCAGGCGTTCTTCGGTGCGCGTCTCGGGCAGTGCGTCGGCGGATGCGGCGACGGCAGGCGAGCCGCCAGGGGCGCCGTAGCGGTAGGCCAGCACGGCCAGGAGCACCGAGCGTTCGATGGCGAAATGGATCGGCCCCTTGGCGTGCGAGTAGCCGAGCCAGCGGCCCGCCGTGGGTTCTGGCTCGCCGCGCACCAGCGTCACGTCACCGACCTCGAAGGCGGCCCGGTAGCGGCGGTTCAGCCCCTCCTTGAGCCATTGGCCCAGGTCCTCGCGCCAGCGCTCATTGAAGGCGCCCAGCCGGTGCACCGGCCGCCCCAGCAGGGACGGGTCGAGCACCAAATGGGGCGTCGGCTGGGTCGTCGGTCGTGTCATGGCGGTCTGGATCTAGGGGTGTGCCGTCTGGTCGGCGCGATATCGTCGAATCTCGAAAAATCTTGAATTCGGATTTAATCTTTTCGTTGGAACGGTCGCCTTGTGGAGCTGAGGCCGTCTCTTATTCGACGGCAGTGGCTCCATTTGCGATCCGATCTCTCAGGCGGACGGATTGTAGGGAGCGACTTTTTCACGAGATAAGGAATTTGCTTATCAGGCGGCGCCATTCGTGAAGCGCTTCCCGGGCTGCCGCATGCCCCGTGAAAAACCACCGGAAATGGCGCCAGCTCTGGCGTAAGCGGGTGATCATGAGGTCGCGAAGAAAACTTTAGGGCCACCTCGCAGCCACACCCAAAAACCGAGAATTCCTGCTCGAACTCTCGGCTTGATAAGAATTTTCCGGTGTCCTTCTGCCGCATCCCCCTTAGCGGCAAGCTTATCTCCGGTCGCAACATCGCTGCCCGAACAGAGCCCTGTTTCAACTGCCTTTGGCGAAACCGGGCACGCAGCGAATACAAGGAACCGAGAATGAGCTTTGATTTGGGAAGCTGGGTCCGCACCGGTACCGCCACCGGTATCGGCGCCGACGTGGCCGACATCGCCATGCCGGCCCCCGCGCCGGCGGAAGGCGAGGCGCCCGCAAGCGTGGGTGGCTTCATGGACAGCCTCAAGGAAGCGGTCAAGAGCGTCGACGCGCAAGAGCGGGCGGCGGAAGACCGCATGGCCGCGGTCGACAGCGGCCGCAGCGACGACCTGGTGGGCGCCATGCTCGCCAGCCAGGAAGCCAGCCTGTCCTTCGCGATGCTGACCCAGTTGCGCAACAAAGTGGTCGGCGCGATGGACGAGCTGATCAAGCTGCAGCTGTAAACCCGCCCGTCAGGAAACCGCGTCGTGTTGAATGCTTTCGTGAAGAACGGCCTGCAGCGGGTCGCGCCGGCAGGCGTGCGCATCGTGCTGCCCGCCGGGCTGCTGAACCGCTTGTTGCCGCTGGTCGTGCTCGCGGTGGCCGTCACGGCCGTCGTGATGATGCTGCTGTGGCGCGACCAAGCCACCTACAAGCCGGTGTTCGGCGCACGTGAAAAGGTGGCCGCGTCCGACATGATGTCGGTGCTGGACGCCGAGCAGGTGCCCTACCGTTTGCATCCCGACAGCGGCCAGGTGCTGGTGCCCGAGTCCGAACTGGGCCGGGTGCGCATGCTGCTCGCCTCCAAGGGTGTCGTGGCGCAACTGCCCGCCGGTCTCGAACTGATGGACCGCAGCGATCCGCTGGGGGTCAGCCAGTTCGTGCAGGACGTGCGCTTCCGCCGCGGCATCGAAGGTGAGCTGGCCGTCAGCATCAAGTCGCTCGACGCGGTCGACTCGGCGCGTGTGCACGTGTCGATCGCCAAGTCCTCGTCGTTCGTGGTCAGCGACGGCTCGCAGAGCTCCGCCTCGGTGGTGGTGTCGCTCAAGCCCGGCCGTTCGCTCACCGCCGAGCAGATCGCCGCCATCATCAAGCTGGTGTCGGGCAGCGTCGCCAGCCTCGACCCGCAGCGCGTCAGCCTGGTCGACCAGGCCGGCAACCTGCTGTCGGCCCGGGTCGACCTGACCGAAGGTTTCGACGCCAGCGCGAATGCCGACGATGCCACCCGCCGCGCCCAGGACGAAGTGCGCCGCAACGTGCGCGAGCTGCTCGCGCCGGTGCTGGGTGAAGACAACTACAAGCTCAGCGTCACGGCGGTGGTCGACAACGACCGCGTCGAAGAGACGCACGAGCGCTACGGCGAGACGCCCAAGGTCACCAACGAGGCGATGCGCGAGCAGCTGGACCGCAACCCGATCCCGCTCGGCGTGCCCGGCTCGCTGAGCAACCGCCCGGTGGCTGCGGCGGAAGCGGCCTCGGCCTCCGTCGATGGTGCGCCGGCCCACAAGAACAACGCCACCACCCGCCAGTACGCCTACGACCGCAGCGTCACGCGCATCAAGCGCAGCCGCGGCCGGCTCGCCAAGCTGGGTGTGGCGGTGATGCTGAACAACGCCGCCGCGCCTTCGGGCAAGGGCAGCTGGACCCCCGCCGAGATCGCCAGCATCGAAAAGATGCTGAGCACCGGCCTCGCGATCGACGCCCAACGCGGCGACCAACTCGCCGTCACGTCGGTGGCCTTCCCGGCCCAACCCAAGGTGCCGGTGCAGGCCTGGTGGGAGCAGCGCGACAACTTTGTCGATCTGGGCTCGTGGCTGCTCACGCCGTTGGCCGCGCTGTTCGGCTACCTGCTGGTGCTGCGCCCGCTGCTGAAGATGCTGCAGCGTGCCGTGGTGCCGGTGCAGGCCCGCGAGATCCCCACGCCGCCGATGGCGCAACTGCCGGGCGGCGGACGTGAGAAGGGCGACATCCATGGCGCAGGCGCGCTGGCCGCACCGGCCGGTGCCGCCATCGCGATGCCGATGGGCACGCCGGCGCTGCAGGCCGATGCCGCAGCCGAGGGCAGCGGCGGCATGCCGGTGGTGCCCTTGCTGGAGAACTACGACCTGCCGCCGGCAGGCTCGCCGGTCGACGTGATGGTCGATCACCTGAAGGTGCTCGCGGGCAAGGAGCCCGAGCGCGTCGCCGAAGTCGTCAAGCAGTGGATGCAAAAGCATGGCCGAGCTGAATAAACCGCAAGCCGCCGACCGCGCCGAGTCGAACGGTGCGCCCAGCCAGATCGAGCAAGCCGCCATCGTGCTGTTGAGCATGGGCGAGGAGCCCGCGGCCGCGGTGCTGCGCTGCCTGTCGCGCGAAGAGCTGCTCGAGCTGACGCAGGTGATGTCGCGCCTGAGCGGCATCAAGGTCGAGTCGGTCAAGTCCGCGATCACGCACTTCTTCGACGACTACCGGCAGCAGAGCGGCGTGCACGGCGCGTCGCGTGCCTTCCTGAAGCGCTCGCTCGATCTCGCGCTCGGCAGCGACGTGGCCAACAACGTGCTCGACAGCATCTACGGCGACGCCATCCGTCCCAAGATGGCGCGACTGCAGTGGGCCGCACCGAAGTGGCTGGCCGAGCGTATCGCCGGCGAGCACGTGTGCATGCAAGCGGTGTTCATCGCCTTCTTGCCGCCCGCGCTGGCGGGCGACGTGGTCGAGGCGCTGCCCGCCGAAGGCCGCGACCTGGTGCTGCTGCAAGTGGCCCGTTTGGGCGACATCGACCGCGAGCTGCTCGAAGAACTCGACGCGCTGGTCGACCGCTGCCTCGAGGGCCTGGGCCACCAGAGCGCCAGCGTCGAAGGTGTGCGCCAGGCCGCCGAGATCCTGAACCGCTTGCCCGGCAACCGCCAGCAGATGGTCGAGTTGCTGCGCGCGCGCGACCCCGAGGTGGTGTCCAAGATCGAAGTCAGCATGTATGACTTCTTCGTGCTGTCGCGCCAGACCGAGGCGGTGCTGACCCGCATCATCGAAGAGGTGCCGCTCGACCAGTGGGCGATCGCGCTCAAGGGCGCCGAGCCGGCGGTGCGCGATGCGGTGCTGCGCTCGATGCCGCGCCGCCAGGCGCAGGCCTTCGAAGACACCATGCGCCGCAACGGCCCGGTGCCGCTCAGCCGCGTCGAGCAGACCCGCCAGGAAATCATGGCGCAGGTCAAGGCGCTGGCCGACGCCGGCGAGATCGAGGTGCAGCTGTTCGCCGAGGCGGTGGTCGAATGAAACACCACCGGCCGCACCGTTTCCCGCCGCTGTCGCAGCTCGCCTCGGGCGTGGCGCTGCAGCCTGGCGCGTCGGTGCACGTGCAGACCTCGCTGGCCGAAGGTTTCCAGCAGGGGCTGGACCGCGGCTACCGCGAAGGCTACGAGAGTGGCCAACAGCGCGGCCGCGAAGAAGGCCACGCCGAAGGCCGCGAGGCCGGCCTTGCCGCCGGCCGCGACGACGCTCGGCGCGAGGCACTGGCCCGCTTCGAGTCGCTGACCCGCCCGCTCGACGCGATGCTCGAGGGCCTGCAGCAGCTGCAGTCCGACTACCAGACCGCGTTGCGCAAGGAAGTGGTCGAGCTGGTGGCGCGCGTGGCGCGCCAGGTGATCCGCTGCGAACTGGCCCTGCAGCCCGTGCAGCTGCTCGCGCTGGTCGACGAGACCCTGGCCACGATGCCGCCGGTGCGTGAGGGTGTCGAGGTCTACCTCAACCCCGAGGAAGCCCAGCGTATCGCCGAGCTGGACCCCGAGCGTGCACAACGCTGGCGTTTGATCCCCGACCCCCGCTTGGAGTCGGGCGAGTGCCGCGTCAAGGCCGACGGCCGCGAGGCCGACGCAGGCTGCCGGCAGCGGCTGGCCGCCAGCATGGAACAGATCGCCGCGCAGCTGCTGCCCGGCGCCGAGGCCGCGGAGGTGACACCGTGATCGCCGACGTGCTGCGCAAGCTCGAACTCGACAGCGTGCCGGTGGCCACCCCCACTGGCCGGTTGGTCGGCGCTTCGGGGCTGCTGCTCGAAAGTGTCGGCTGCCCGCTGCAGACCGGCCAGCGCTGCCGCATCGAGACCGCCTCGGGCGAGTGGCTGGCTGCCCAGGCAGTGGGCTTTCGCAACGAGACCTCCTACCTGATGCCGTTCAAGAAGCCGAACGGCCTGGTCACGGGTGCGCGGGTGTTGCCCGGCCCGGACAAATCGAATCTGATGATCGGCCCGTCGTGGCTGGGCCGTGTGGTCAACGGCATGGGCGAACCGCTCGACGACCGTGGCCGCCTGGGCGGCGAACATCCGCTGCCGGCGCACCCGCCGCGCGTCCACCCGCTGCGCAAGCAGCCGGTGCGCGAGACGCTCGACGTCGGCGTGCGCGCCATCAACGGCATGTTGACGCTCGGCAAGGGCCAGCGTGTCGGCCTGTTCGCCGGCAGCGGCGTCGGCAAGAGCGTGCTGCTGGGCCTGATGACCCGGCAGACGGTGGCCGACGTGGTGGTGGTGGGCCTGATCGGCGAGCGCAGCCGCGAGGTGCGCGAGTTCATCGAGATGTCGCTTGGCGAAGAAGGCCTGAAGCGCGCCGTCGTGGTGGTCGCACCGGCCGACGAATCGCCGTTGATGCGGCTGATGGCGACCGAGCTGTGCCACACCATCGCCGCGCACTTCCGCGACCAGGGCCAGCATGTGCTGCTGCTGGTCGACTCGCTGACACGTTATGCCATGGCACGTCGCGAAGTGGCGTTGGCCCTCGGCGAGCCGCCGGCCACGCGTGGTTATCCGCCGTCGGTGTTCAGCCTGCTGCCGCAGCTGGTCGAGGCCGCCGGCAACGGCGAGCACGACCGCGGCAGCATGAGCGCCATCTACACCGTGCTGGCCGAAGGCGACGACCAGCAGGACCCGGTGGTCGACACCGCGCGCGCCATCCTCGACGGCCACATCGTGCTGACGCGCGAACTCGCCGAGCGCGGTCACTACCCGGCGATCGACATCGCCGCTTCGGTGAGCCGCTGCATGGCGCAGATCGTGCCCGAGTCGCATCTGCGCGCCGCGCGCGGCCTGAAGGAAATGGCGGCCCGCCATGCCCAGGTGCGCGACTTGATCCCGCTCGGCGCGTATGTGCCCGGTGCCGATCCGCTGACCGACCGGGCGGTGTCGCTGTACCCCCGCATCGAAGCCTTTTTGCGCCAGGGCACCCGCGAAGCGGCGCCATTGGCCGAAACCCGCAGTCATTTGGAAGCCCTGACGTCATGAGCGTGCACAGCCTGAACCGTCTGATCGAGTTGCGCGAACGCGAAGTCGAGCGTCTGAACGTCGAAGTGGCGAACAAGCGCGCCGTCGGCGACCGCTACCGCCGCAGCCTCGAGCGCATGACCGCGTTGTGCGAAGGCAGCGGCGCGAGCGCCGCGCTGCCGCCGGCGCTGTCGCTCAACTGCGGCAACTACAAGCAGGCCATGCTGGGCATGGTCGATCTGCACCGCCAGGACCTGGCGCTGCACGAAGCCGACATGGCGGTGTCGCAGCGCGCGCTCGACGCCGCCGCCCGCAAGCAGGAGGTTTTTCAGCAGCTGCTGGCGCGCCGCCAGGCCCAGCTGCTGCGCGAACACGAGTCGCGCGAACAGAAGCGCCAGGACGAGCTGGCCACGCAGGTGTGGTGGAGGGGGCAGCGATGAACCGCCGCCACGCCCGCCGTCACGCTCGCCAAGAATCGCGCCGGTTTCAGCAACCGGCCGCGGCGGTCGCCTTATCCATGACCCACCCTGTCCAAGGAGACCGCTCGTGCTGACCGATTTCAACCCCACCACGATGGCCACCCAGCTGGCCACCGCCTACACGCAAGGCCTGCAGACGCAGCTGACGACGCAGACCAAGAAGACTGACGCGGTCGCGGCTGCGTTGACCAAGCTGCAATCGGCGCTGCGCACCTTCAACACCGCTGCGTCGGGCCTGTCGGGCACCGGCAAAAGCGTGATGCAGTACGCAGCCAGCTTCAGCACGGCCGACATCGGCACGGCGACGGCCTCGTCGACGGCGCAGCCCGGCACGCACAGCTTTTACGTGGAGCGCCTTGCGACGGCGCACCAGATCGCCTACGACAACTTGCCCACCGTGCCGGTGGCGCAGGGTGGCGTGCTGGGCGTGCAGCTGGCCGGCGGCACCTCATTCAATGTGAACTTTGCCACGGCCGACCTCGACGCCGACGGCAACCTGACGCCGGCGGAGACCGCCCGTGCGATCAACCAGGCCGCCGACAACAAGGGCCAGGTGTCGGCCATGGTGGTGACGGTGGGCGCGACGACCCAGCTGGTCCTCAGCTCCACGGCCACCGGCGCTGCCAACCAGATCACGCTCGACACCTCGGCGATGCCCGCGGGCGCGTTGAAGACCACGCTGGCCGCGGTGCCCAACACGCTGGTCGCGGCGCAAGACGCCATCGTCTGGCTCGGCGCCAAGGACACCGGCGTCAAGATCCAGCAGGCCTCCAACACCTACACCTCGGTGCAGGGCGTCACGATGACGTTCAAGCGTGCGATGGCGGTGGGCGAGGCGCCGGTGCAGCTGACCGTGACGGCCGACAAGACCGCCACCGCCGACAAGCTGCGCGGTTTTGTCGATGCCTACAACACGCTGCAGAAAACCCTCGACGAGCTGACCAAGTCGGCCGATGCCGAGAAGGGCACCGAAGCCGCCGTGTTCGCCTCCGACTCGGGCGTGCGGGCGCTGCGCAACAAGCTCAACGACCTGATCCGCCAGGACTTCGGCGGCGCGCGCTTGCTGGACTTCGGCATCAAGAGCGACCGCAACGGTGCGTTGTCGCTCGACACCGCCAAGCTCGACAAGACGCTGGCCGCCGGCACGCTGTCGCTCGACACGCTGTTCGGCAGCGCCAGCCTGACCGCTCGTTCCGGCCTGCTCGGCGCGCTGGACACCCATCTCGACCTGTGGACCGACACCACCAGCGGCCAGATCAAGCGCCGCCAGGACTCGGTCCAAACCCAACAGAAGGCCGCCCGGCAACGCCAGGCGCAACTCGACGACCAATACCAGCGGTCTTACGACCGCTACCTGTTGCAGTTCAGCCAGCTGCAGACGCTGATGTCGCAGATGAGCCAGACCTCAGGCCTGTTCACCAGCGCCGGCTGACGCCGACGCTTCAACCCAGACAGAGACCTCCGCCGTGAACCACGACGCCTATCGCAGCTACCACGCTGTCAACCTCGAAGCCCGCACCGCCCAGGCCTCGCCTGTGCAGCTGGTGCTGATCCTGATGGACGGGCTGCTGGAAGAACTCGCGCGCGCCCGGGCCCACATCCAGGCCCGCCGCATCGAGCTGAAGGCCCGCAGCCTCGACAAGTGCATCGACATCCTGAACGGGCTGTCGAGCGCGCTCGACACGGACGCCGGCGGCGAGGTCGTCAACAACCTCGGCCGGCTCTACGACCACTGCGCCCATCGGCTCTACCAGGCCGGCTTCGAACTCGACGCGACCCTGGTCGACGAGGTCGTCAAGCTGCTGACCACCTTGCGCAGCGGCTGGCAGGGCGTGGAGGCGCAGCGTGGCTGACGCGCGCCAACTGCTGGCCCTGGCCGAGCGGCTGAGTGCCGCCGCCAGCGCGTGCGACTGGGCCGCGCTGGCCCAGGTCGACCGTGAGCTGGCCGAGGCACTGGGTCGCCTTGCGCCGCCGACCGAACAGTCGCGCAGCGTGCGTGACGCGATGGCCGTGCTGCAGCATGCGCACAGCCGGGCGCAGGCCGCGTGCGCCGGCGAAGCCGCCGCGCTGGAAGCGCGGCTGGCCGATCTGGGCAGCCGCAAGGAAGGCTGGCTCGCGTATGCGATGGCAGACGCCGGAGAAGGGAGCCCCGCATGACGCCGATGCTGCCCAACCTGCCGATGCCGCGCGACGTGGCGGCATTGCCGGCGGCGCCGACCGCCGCGATCGGCCTGCCCGCGCTGGCCGCAGGCGAGCCCACGGCGGTGCCCGCGTCACTGGCGCAGTTCGCGCAGATGCTCAACCGCAGTGCGGCAGCCCCGCAAGGGTCTGTGCCACTGTCGGACCTCGCGAGTGTGCCGGCCCCCGATTCAGCAGCGGCGCCTGCCGCTGCTGAATCGGACCGTCTCGAGACTCCCGATGCCCTGCCGGCCACCCTGCTGACGTTGGCTCCTGCGCTCGTTTTCGCGACGCCCGCGCCAGCGTCGACTGCCGACGCGGCGGCGCCGACCGGCCCGGCCGATGCGGCGCCGCGCGCGCACGCGGCACGCCCGGCCCAGCTGACAGTGCTGAAGGCCGAGGTGGAGGCCGCGGTGTTGCCCCAACCAGCAGACCTGCTGGCAGGCGGGGCGGCCAGCTGGTCGCTGGCGCCGCTGCCTGCAGCCGGCGAGGTCGGGCTCGAACGGCATGCGGCAGTGCCTGTCGTGGCGTCTGCCTCCGCATCCGGCCCTGCTGTCGTCAACGGCAGCGCCGGCATCACCGTGGTGCAGGTCGCGCCGACGGCGGCGCCGAGCGCGCTGCCCGTGCTCGCGGCCGTCGCGCAAGACATGAAAGCGGCTCTGCAAGGCCGCGCGCCGGCCTCTGCGCCCGCCGACCTCACCGCCACCGGCACCTCGCCGTCCGCCACCGTGGCCGACACGCCGGCCCTGGCGGCGGGCCAAGCCGGCGCCGAGTGGGTCGAGGCCGGCGGCCCGACCGAAGCCGCGCCGCAGCCGGCGCTGCCGGTCTGGGACAGCGCCCTGCAAACCGTCGTGCGCAGCGCTGCGCCAACGTCGACCCGCCCGACGCTGCACGCCGGCGCCACGGTGGGCCAGCAGCCGCTCGCCGAAGTGCTCGGGGAGCGCCTGCGGGTGCAGGTGCAAGGTGGCATCGAGCGCGCGGTGATCCGGCTCGACCCGCCGATGGGCGGCACGGTCGAGATCGTCATCCGGCACGAGGCCGGCTCGCTGCAAGTGCAACTGAGCGCCAGCCACAGCGAGGTCGCGCGCCAGCTGCAGACCATCGGCGACACGCTGCGCCAGGACCTGGTGCAGCGCCAGTACGGCGATGTGTCCGTCGTGGTGGCGCAGCCGGGCCGCGAGCGCGATGGTGACGCGCGTCAGCAGGGGCGGCCGCAGCCCGAACAGGAAGAGCCCGGCCGGGCCCTCTCGGACGGCACCCACGAGTCGCGTCCCGGACGCTTCTCGCTCACACAGGACAGGGACTGATCGACCATGAAGAAAAGCACTCTGGTGTTGACGCTCGTGCTGGGCGGCACCTTGCTCGCGGGCGCCGGTGGCGCCGCGGCCTGGTGGCTGTTGCCGCATGGCGACGCCAAGGCCGCCGCCACGGCGGCGGCGCCGAGGCCGGCCGAGCCGCAGGACTGGCGCTACGTGACGCTCGACAAAGTCATCGTGATGTTGCGCGGTGGCGCCGGCGAGCCGCTGACGAACTACGTGGCGGTGGATCTGGTGTTCCGCACTTCGCCCAAGCTGGAAAAGGCGACCAAGGCCCAGCTGCCGCTGCTGCGCAGCATCACGGTGCAGGCGCTGTCGTCCTACACGCTGCAGCAAGCGGGGCTGATGACGATCGAGCAGTTCACCGCTGCCCTCAACGAGGCCTATGCCAAGAGCTATGCGACCGACGGCATCGAAAAGCCGTTCGTGCAGGCCATGGTGGGCAAGCTGATCATCGAGTGACGGCATGGATTTCGCGTACGCAGAGCAGCAGTCGGTCGGTCACCACGGCGCCCATCAGGCGGTGGACGAACAGCGCGAGCTGGTCGCCTACACCCCGCTGGTGAAGCGCATCGTGCGCCAGCTCGGCGCCCAGGCGGGCGCCGCGATGGACCGCGAAGACATGGAGCAGATCGGCTTGCTGGGCCTGCTGGAGGCGCTGCGGCGCTACGGCCAGCCCGACGAGAAGTTCGGCGCCTATGCGGCCATGCGCGTGCGCGGCGCCATCCTCGACGAGCTGCGCCGCCAGGACTGGCGGCCGCGCGCGGTGCGCCAGGAAAGCCACCGCGTGCGTGACGCAGTGCGCGAACTGACACGCAAGCTGGGGCGCGAGCCGACCGAGGCGGAGATCGTCGCGACGCTGGGCATCAGCGGCGAGGCCTACCAGGAGCACCAGCTGGCAGAAAACGCCGAGGTGCTGGCCAGTTTCGATGAACTGCTTCACGAATTGAGCAACCACGCAGCCGACACCCTGTCGCCGGAAGCGCAGCTGGTGCGCCGGCGCACGCTGGAGCAGGCGCTGCTGCAGCTCAACGAGCGCGAGCAGAAGGTGATCCAGCTTTACTACGAATACGAGGCGAGCTTCAAGGAGATCGCCGCGGTGCTCGACCTGACCGAGGCACGCGTGTGCCAAATCAACAAGGGCGCGCTGAAGAAGATGAAGAGCTTCATCGAGGCGTCCTGAAGGGAGAACGGAAAAATGCAGCAAATAGTCGGCGCCGGCATCGTGCTCGGCTGCGTGTTCGGCGGGTTCATGCTGATGGGCGGGTCCCTGAAGGTGATCTGGGAGCCGGTCGAACTGCTCATCATCGCCGGTGCGGCCTTGGGCGCGATCGTGCTCGGCAACCCGCGCCACGTGCTCAACGAGATGGTGATCCAGCTGCGCAAGCTGGTGACCATGCGCAAACAAGGGTCGGAGTTCCAGCGGCAGCTGTTGCTGCTGATGTACGAACTGCTGCAAACCGCCGCCGGCGGTCTGAAAGCACTCGACCAGCACGTCGAAGCCCCGCATGAGAGCCCTTTGTTCCAGCGTTATCCGCTGATCCTCGAAGAGCCAAAGCTGCTCCACTTCATCGTCGACAACTTTCGTCTGATGGCGATGGGAAAGATCAACGCGCACGAGCTGGAAGGCGTGCTGGAACAGGAGCTGGAAGCGATTCACGACGAGCTGACCCAGCCGTCGAAGTCGCTGCACAAGATTGCCGAGGCGATGCCGGGCTTCGGCATTCTGGCCGCGGTGCTGGGCATTGTGATGGCGATGAACACGGTGGCGGACGGCGCCGCCGCGGCGGACATCGCCACCAAGGTGGCGGCGGCCATGGTGGGCACTTTCATCGGCATCTTTTTCTGCTACGGCGTGCTCGATCCGATCAGCAACATGATGAAGCAGCTGGTGACGCAGGAGATGTCGACGCTCGAATGCGTCAAGGTGGTGCTGGTCACCCATGTCTCCGGCAAGCCGGCGCTGCTGGCGATCGACGCCGGGCGGCGCCTGGTGCAGCTGAACATCAAACCGAGCTTTGCGCAGCTGGAGTCGTGGATCGACGCGCTGCAGCAGGCCGGCGCCTGAGCGGCAGGGGTCACCCGAGATGTCTTCCAAGCACGACAAGCACGGCGAAGCCGTCATCAAGCGCGTCTCGCGCAAGCATGAGGACGAGGGCCACGGCGGCGGCTGGAAAGTCGCGTTCGCCGACTTCTGCCTGGCGCTGATGTGCTTGTTCATGCTGCTGTGGGTGCTCTCCGCGCGCGACAGCGAACGTGCGCAGGAAGCGCTTGCGGCGGGCAGCCAGATCGACGAAGGCAGGGGCCCCAAGCTGGGCGAATCGGCGCGCACCCACCCGGGCAGCCTGATCTCGCGTGAACCGGTCCCGGCCACCGACCGCCGCACGCCGGCCGGCGAGCCGACCCCGGGCCAGGCGCTGGTGAAGCGCCGCTACGAAACCGCGGCCGAGCAGGAAGACTTGTCGAAGTTGCTGGAGCAGCTGAGCGAAGAGACCGGTCTGGCGGGCAACCTGCAGACGGCGGTGACCGCGCAGGGGCTGCGGGTGATGCTGCACGACACCGACCGGCAGGGCATGTTCGAGCGCGGCAGCGCGGTCCCGAGCGAAAAGTTTCGTGCATTGCTGCGCAAGATGGGGCCGTTGTTCGCCCGCATCGAGAACCAAATGCTGATCGTCGGTCATACCGATTCGTTGCAATACGCGGGCGGCGGCGCAGGGGCGATGTCGAACTGGGGTTTGTCGACCAATCGGGCGATGGTGGCGCGGTCGCACCTGCTGGCCGGCGGCATGCCGGGCAGCAGCGTGCTGCAGGTGGTGGGCATGGCCGACCAGGCGCCGCTCGACGCACAGCGCCCCGACGCCGGCGTCAACCGTCGCATTGAGCTGCTGATCCTGACGACCGCACAAGCCCGCGCCACGGCCGCGATGTTCGGCGTGCCGAACCAGGTGCAGCCGCTGACCGATGGTGTCGACTCGGCGCTGCCCGATACCGAAACACCGAGCAGCCTGCGCGACCGATTGATCGACTCCGCACCGCGCGGCACCGACCGCTGACGACATGCGTACCAACAAGACACGAGGTGATCGAATGAGAATCACGAGCACGGGCAGCGGTGCCTTGGCACCGGCCGCCGGTCCGACCCCGGTCACGGCCGTCGACTCGCGCGCCCCGTCCAGCTCTGCCGGCGCTGCACCGGCGGCCTTGCAGTCGGACGTGATGAAACCCGCGCTGGCCGCGATGGCAGCGCTGCCCGAGATCGACACCGCCAAGGTCGAAGCCCTGCGCGACGCGCTGGCACGTGGCGACATCCGCTTCGACGCCGCCCGTCTGGCCGGCCTGATCGAGCGCTTCCACGGGGGCGGCCGATGAAAGCGCCGCCGGCCCTGGCGCGGCTGCTGCTCGGCGTGCGCGCCGACCTGGCCGACTATGCGCGCCTGCGTGAACTGTTGCAGGAACAGTTCGACGTGGCGCTGCGCCACGACAGCCAACAGATGGCCGAGACCGCCGAGCGCATCAGCGCGCTGACCGCGGCGCTCGAAGCACGCCGCGGCGAGCGGGTGGCGCTGGCCGCCGAACTGCTGGGCAAGGATGCGCCGGTGTCGATGCAGCGGCTGGTGCCGCTGGTGCCCGCGCCGGCGCGTGCCGCACTGCAGGACTGGTGGCAGACGCTGGAAGCGCTGGTGCGCGAGTGCAAGGCCCTGAATGCCCGCAATTGCCGGCTGATGATGGATCAGCACGAGATCATGCAGCGCGTGCTGCACAGCGAGGTGCATACCTATGCTCCGACCTGAGTTGGCCGCCTTCGCGATGCCGACACCGGCGCAGCCCGCCCACGTGCCGGTGGTGCCGTCGGCCTCACCGGCCGGCGCCCGCTTTGCCGGCCTGATGGGCCAGGTGCGCGACGAGGTGGTCGACTACATCCAGCATGGCAGCGCATCGGCTGCCGCAGCCGGTGGCCTGAGCGCTGAAGGCCGCGCCTGGCAGGCGCGCTTGGCCTCGCCGGCACCGATCACAGCCGACGCTCCGGTGGAGGTCGCGGCCGCCGCTCTCGCCGGCGTGTCGGGCGACACCCCGCAGAGCGAGTTTCTGGCCGAGATCCTGCCGCATGCCACCGAGGCCGCCCGCCGCCTGGGCGTCGCGCCCGAGCTGGTCGCCGCACACGCCGCACTCGAATCGGGCTGGGGCCAGCGGCCGCTGCGCAACCCCGACGGCAGCGACACGCACAACCTGTTCGGCATCAAGGCCGGCAGCCGCTGGGAAGGTGCCACCGCCGACAACCTCACCACCGAGTACGAGGGTGGCGTCGCGCTGCGCAAGACCGAGCGCTTCCGCAGCTATGCCGACACCGGCGCGGCCTTTCAAGACTATGCGGCGATGCTGACCGCCAACCCGCGCTTCCGCGCAGCGCTCAACGTCGGCGGCGATGCCAACGCGTTTGCGCAAGGCTTGGCACGCGGCGGCTACGCCACCGATCCGGCCTACGCCGACAAGCTGGCGCGTATTGCCGCGCGCCTTCAGTCAGGGGAGTGAGCGGGCATGGGCGCGCTGATCTCCGCTTCCACCGTCGTGCTCGACGTGATGCGCCCGCGTATCACCTTGCCGGTGCGCGTGTTGCGCACGCGGACGGTCTCGCCCTGGCCGCCGGCTTCCAGCGCTTCGCCCGCGCTGCTCACTTCCAGCCCTTCGTGGCGCGCCACGATGCGCACCGCGTCGCCGCGCTTGATCACCTGGGGCGCGTATAGCTGCCGCTGCTGCAACACCTGGCCGGCGCGCAGCGGCCTGCGGCTGGCGCGGCCCGCCGCGGCTTGCGGGTCGGACAGCGCGTCGGGCGTCGACGTGATGCTGCGCCGTTCGATGCGCAAGCCGGCGGGGTCGATCGGCGTGCCGGCCGCGATGGCGCCGGTGGTCACCGCCACGTCGGCACTCACCTCGGCCCGCACCACCACCGGTTGGCTCCAGCCCGTTTGCGCGCTGCAGGTGACGGTAAAGCGCATGCGCGCCGGGTACCGGGTGTCGAGCGGCGCCACCGTCGGTGTCTCGGGGCAGGGCGGCAACGGCCGCACGCCGGTGAGCACCGTCAACGAAAACACCGGGTTGACCAGCCCGTCGCGCTCGGCCTGCTGCTGCAGCAGTTCGCGCGCGGCCTGTTCGACCGTCTCCTCGGCTCGCGGTGCGGCTGCCGCGAGGGTCAGGGGCAGCCAGCAACAGACGGCGGCCTGACCACAACACCGCATCCCCCACTTCCACTTCAAAGGCATACGCATGGGTATCGATTTCGACAAAGCCTTGGGACTGCACCCGGAAGCCCTCAAGTTGCGCGCCGAGCGGACGAAGATCCTGGCCTCCAACATCGCCAACGAGAGCACGCCGGGCTACCAGGCTCGCGACATCGACTTCGCCTCGACGCTGGCCAGCGTCGTCAACGACGAAGGCGGTGCGGGCCTGGCATTGGACACCGATGCACTGTATCGCGTCCCGAACCAGCCGTCGCAGGACGGCAATACCGTCGAGTTGGGTGTGGAGCAGGCGGCGTTCTCGCAGAACGCTTCCGATTTCCAGACCAGCCTGACCTTTCTCAACATGAAGCTCAAGGGCCTGGCCAAGGCCATCTCGGGACAGTGAGAGCATGACATTCCGCCAGATCACCCAGATCGCCGGCTCGGCGATGACGGCGCAGACGGTGCGCCTGAACACCGTCGCAAGCAATTTGGCCAACGCGCAGTCGGCCGCCGGCACCGAAGCCGAGGCCTACCGCGCCCGCAAGCCGGTGTTCGCGTCGGTATTCGAAGGCGGCAGCGCCGACGGCACCGTCGCCGGTGCCCGTGTGCAAGTGCTGGACGTCGTGCAGAGCGACGAGCCGGTGCGCCGCGCGCACGAGCCCGACCATCCGCTGGCCGATGCCGACGGCACCGTCTACTACCCCAACGTCAATCCGGTGGCCGAGATGACCGACATGATGTCGGCCTCGCGCGCCTTCGAGACCAACGTCGAGGTGATGGGCCGCGTGAAGCAGATGCAGCAGTCGCTGCTGCGCCTGGGCGAGGGCTGATCCCATGCAGACCCAACTCCTGACCACCGGAGCGCAAGGCGCCGCCGAGACCCCGGACGCCGCCGCGGCGGCCATCGCCGGCAACGGCGCGCCCTCGCAGCTGTTCACGACGCTGCTGGTCGCGCAGATCAAGAACCAGAACCCGCTGGAGCCGGCCGACCCGAGCGAGTTCGTCGGCCAGCTGACGCAGCTGAGCCAGATGGAAGCGCTGCAGAAGCTCGCCAGCCAGAGCGCCGGCAACGCGTCGCTGCTCGAGAACCTGCAGCAACTCGCGCTCGGCGCGCAGGTCGGCTCGCAGGTGAGCGTGCGCACCGACAGCGTGTCGATCGGCGAACAGCCGCTGGTCGGACGCTTCACGCTGGAGTCGGGCACCTCGCAGGCGAGCGTGGTGCTGAGCAGCGCCACCGGCCAGCAACACCGCATCGATCTGGGGCCGCAGGCCGCCGGCGACGTCGGCTTCGAGATCGATCCGGCCCGCTACGGCATTGCGCCGGGGCGCTACGCGATCCGCATCGACAGCGACGCGCGCCAAGCGCCGGAAGTCGAAGTCTCGGGCGAACTGCTCAACGTCAAATTCTCGTCCACGGGCGGCACGCTGCTGCAGCTGGACACCATCGGCGAGGTCGCTGCGACCTCGATCACCGGCCTGCAAGGTCGGCGCACCACCTCCCGCTAACAGGACCGCACCATGAGTTTCGAAATTGCACTGTCCGGCATCAACGCGATCAACACCCAGCTGGACACCATCAGCAACAACATCGCCAACTCGGGCACCTACGGCTTCAAGTCGAGCCGCGCCAACTTCGCCGCGATGGTCGCCGGCACCCAGCCGACCGGCGCCGAAGTGGGCTCGCTGACCCAGAGCATCGAGACCGGCGGCGGTGTGCTGAACACCGGCCGCGCGATGGACGCCGCCATCCACGGCCGCGGCTTCTTCGTGGTGCGCGACGCGTCGGGTGAGCAGCTGTACACCCGCGTCGGCGTGTTCGCCTCGGACAAGGACGGCTACGTGGTCGACAGCGCCGGCCGCAAGGTGCAGGGCCAGGCCGCCATCGAGGGCAGCACGACGCCCGGCCCGATGGGCGACCTGCGCGTGCCGCAGGGTCAGATCGCCGCCAAGGCCAGCGACAACCTGAAGTACGTCGGCAACCTGTCGGCCTCGTGGAGCACGCCCACCGCCACGCCGTTCGACCGCACCGATCCGCAGACCTTCAACGGCTCGATGGTCTCGACCGTGCACGACTCGCTCGGCGCTCAACACAGCATCACGCAGTACTTCGTCAAGACGAACACCAATCAGGTGACGGTGCACTACACCTTCGACGGCACCGACCTGGGCACGACCAACGTGCTGAACTTCGGCAGCGACGGCCAGATGGTGTCGCCGATCGGCGCAGTGCCGCTCGCGCTCGGCACGCCCACGGGCGCTGACCCGATGACGGTGGACCTGGACTACACCGGCACCACCCAGTTCGCCGGCGAGGCCACCACCACGGTCAACGGCGCCAACGGCAACGCGTCGGGCACCTTGATCGGCCTGCAGATCGCCGAAGACGGCTCGGTCATCGCGCAGTACAGCAACGGCCAGAAGCAGAGCGTCGGCACGCTGGTGCTCGCCACCTTCCCGAACGAAACCGCGCTGACCCCGGTCAGCGAGACCAGCTGGTCGGTCTCGGTCGGCTCGGGCGCCGCGCTGTACTCGGCACCGGGCACCGGCATGGCCGGCAAGCTGAGCGTGGGCGCGCTGGAGCAGTCCAACGTCGACATGACCGCCCAGCTGGTCACGCTGATGTCGGCCCAGCGCAACTACCAGGCCAACACCAAGGTCATCTCGACGCACAACGAGATGATGCAGTCGCTGATGCAGGCGGTCTGAGGCAGGTTAGATGGACGCCCTGATCTACACCATCATGAGCGGCGCCGAGCGTGCGATGCGCGCTCAGCAGGTGCATGCCAACAACCTGGCCAACGTCGACACGACCGGCTTCCGGGCCGACCTCGAAATGGCCACCAGCCAGGCGGTGCAGGGGCCGGGCTACGACGCGCGCCACATGAGCGAGCTCGAGGCCAACGCCGTCAGCGCGCGCGAGGGCACGCTCAAGCAGACCGGCCGCGACCTCGATGTCGCGGTGGCGGGGCAGGGCTATTTCGCGGTGCAGTTCCGTGGCGGCGAGGCCTACACGCGCGCCGGCGCGTTCACGCTCGACGGCGAAGGCGCCCTGAGCGTCAACGGCCATCCGGTGCTGGGCGACGGCGGCCCCATCGTGCTGCCGCCGTTCAACCGTGTCGAGATCGCCACCGACGGCACCCTCTCGATCCAGCCCCCCGGCCAGCAGGAGATGCAGCCGGTCGACAAGCTCAAGCTGGTGAAGGCCGAGGCCGCCGAGCTGACCAAGAACGAGGCCGGTTTGATCGTCTCGCGCACGGGCCAGCCGCTGAATGCCGACGAGACCGTGCTGGTGCGCAGCGGCTTTCTCGAAGGCAGCAACGTCTCGGCGGTCGAGGAGATGGTCGCGACGATGAGTTTGAACCGCGACTTCGAAGTGCAGATGAAGCTCTACCGGGCGGCCGATTCGATGGCCGAGGCCGGCAACCGTCTGATCCGCGAGTGAGCGGCAACCAAGACACGAAAGGACAGATGTCATGAATCCCGCAATGTGGATCAGCAAGACCGGCGTGCAGACGCAAGACGCCAAGCTGCAGGCCATCGCCAACAACCTGGCCAACGTCAACACGGTCGGCTTCAAGCGCGACCGCGTGGTCAGTGAAGACCTGGCTTACCAGATCGAGCAGCAGCCCGGCGCGCAGCGCGCCGACAACACGCTGTCGCCGTCGGGCATCCAGCTCGGTACCGGCACGCGTATCGTCGGCACCCAGAAGGTGTTCACCAACGGCAACCTGCAGACCACCGGCCAGTCGCTCGACGTGGCCATCGTCGGCAATGGTTTCCTGCAGGTGCGCCGCCCCGACGGCGAGACCGCCTACACGCGCGCCGGCCAGCTGCAAGTCGACGCCGAAGGCCGCTTGGTGAACGCGCAGGGGCTGCCGCTGCTGCCCGAGATCACCGTGCCGGAGAATGCGACCGCCATCAGCATCGGTGACAACGGCATGGTGTCGGCCACCGTGGCCGGCCAGACCGCACCGACCGAGCTGGGCCAGCTGCAGCTCGCCAACTTCATCAACCCGACCGGGTTGCTGGCACTGGGCGAGAACCTCTACCAGGTCACCGCCGCCAGCGGTGCCGCCAACGAAGGCACCCCGGGAGAGGAAGGCTTCGGCAAGCTCAAGCAGGGCGCGCTGGAAGGCTCCAACGTGCAGGTGGTCGAAGAGATGGTCGACATGATCGCGGCCCAGCGCACCTACGAGATGAACACCAAGGTGCTGAGCGCGGCCGACAACATGCTGCAGTCGCTGGCACAGGCGGTGCGGTGATGAGAACGGCGCTGTATTGCGGGCTGCTCACGCTGTTGGCGACTGCCGGCTGCGCGACCGCGCCGTCGGTGGCCCCGCCGCCGGTCGACGACGTGCCGCCGGTGGCCATGGCCCCCAAGCCCAAGGGCAGTGCCGGCGGTGTGTTCGTCGGCGGCTCGAGCTGGTCGATGACGGCCGACGGCCGCGCCTTCCAGCCCGGCGACGTGCTGACCGTGATCCTGCAAGAGACCACGCAGGCCAGCAAGAAGGCCGACACCAGCATCGGCAAGGACAGCGGCGTGTCGATCAAGGCCCCGGTGCTGGCCGGCAAGACGCTCAAGGCCGACGTCGGCGTGGACGCCACGCGCGAGTTCTCCGGCAGTGCGTCGAGCACCCAGCAGAACACGCTGCAAGGCGCGATCACGGTGGTGGTGCACGAAGTGCTGCCCAACGGTTTGCTGCGCGTCAACGGCCAGAAGGTGCTGAGTCTGAACCAGGGTGAGGAATTCATCCGCCTGAGCGGTTATGTCCGCTCGACCGATGTCGACAACGACAACCGCGTCTCGTCGCAACGTATTGCCAACGCCCGCATCACCTATGCCGGCCAGGGCGCGCTGGCGGACGCCAACAACGCCGGCTGGCTGACGCGGCTGTTCTTCAGCCCCGTGATGCCGTTCTGAGCACGGCCCGCCCCAACACGAGCAACCAACATCCCATGAACACCCGCCATCTGGCCGCCGGCCTCATCCTGACCGCCCTCCTGGCCCTGGTGCCGACCGCGCATGCCGCGCAGGCGCTGCGCAACCTCGTGCGCGTCGAAGGCATGCGCGAGAACCAGCTGATCGGCTATGGCCTGGTGGTGGGCCTGCAGGGCACCGGCGACAGCACGCAAGTCAAGTTCTCGGGCCAGTCGGTCACCAATCTGTTGAAGCAGTTCGGCATCGAGTTGCCGGGCCGTGGCGACACCAAGCTGAAGAACGTCGCGACCGTGATGGTCAGCGCCGTGTTCCCGCCCGGCTACCGGCGCGGCCAGACCATCGACATCACGGTCTCGTCGCTGGGCGACGCCAAGAGCCTGCGCGGCGGCACGCTGCTGCTGACGCCGCTGAAGGCGGCCGACGGTGAGGTCTACGCGCTGGCCCAGGGCAACCTGGTGATCGGCGGCCTGAGCGCGCAAGGCGCGAGCGGGTCGAGCGTCACCGTCAACACGCCGACCTCGGGCCGCATTCCGAACGGCGCCAGCGTCGAGCGCGAGATCGAGACCGATTTCGACAGCCGCCCGACGGTGCGCCTGAGCCTCAAGCGCCCGCATTTCCAGACCGCGACCAACATCGTGGAAGCGATCAACCGCCGTTATGGCGAGATCGCCACCACCCGCGACGCCACCAGCGTCGAAGTGATGGCGCCGGCCAATCCGACGCAGCGCGTCGCCTTCGTCGCCGGGCTCGAATCGATGGCGATCGACGTTGGCGCCGAGGTGCCCAAGGTGGTGTTCAACTCCCGCACCGGCACGGTCGTGATCGCCGAAGGTGTGCGCGTGCGGGCGGCCGCCGTGTCGCACGGCGCGCTCAAGGTGGTGATCTCCGAGTCGCCCCAGGTCAGCCAGCCGGCGCCGTTTGGCAACGGCGACACCACGGTGACGCCGCAGTCGCGCGTGGCGGTGGAGCAGGGCGGCAAGCCGATGTTCAAGTGGCCGGCCGGCGTCAGCCTGCAGGCCATCATCGACACGGTCAACAGCACCGGCGCCTCGCCGGACGACATCATGGCCATCCTGCAGGCCCTCGACCAGGCCGGCGCGATCGACGGCGAACTGGTCATCATCTGATGAGGACGACAAAATGGACCTCACCACCCCTGCTGCACGCGCCTTCGCCCTGACCACGCCCATCGGCAGTGGCGGCACCGGCGCCCCCGAGGCCGCGCCCGCCGCCGGCACGGGCGACGAGGCGCGCGCCAAGGTCGAAGCTGCGGCACAGAAGTTCGAGGCGTTTTTCATCACCGAGGTCTTGCGCCAGATGCGCCGCACCACCCGCGAGATGAGCGGCGAAGACAGCGTGTTCCACAACCGCATCAACCAGGACATGCTGGACATGGCCGACGGCCAGATGGCCGACAGCCTATCGGGCCAGCGCGCCTTCGGCATCGCCGACGCGATCCTGCGGCAGCTGTTGCCGGCGGAAGGTGCCGGCGCGGTGGATACCGAGCGCGGCCGCTGGCCACGGGCGGAGGCCCCGGACACGCCGCCACGGTGAGGCAAACGGCCGGGCGCCGGTACAAATCCACGTTCCGGGCCGCCGGTGTTTAAGGCGGCGGAGTGCGTGGTCGCCTTGTCCAAGTAACAGACACCTATTCTCATGTCCACCATCTACAACGCTCTGTCCGGTGCCCTGGCGGCCCAGGCCGCGCTGAACACCGCCAGCCAGAACATCGCCAACGTGATGACGCCCGGCTACACCCGCCAGGGCGTGATGCTGGTGGCCTCCAAGCCGTCGCAGGCCGGCGCGCTGGGCGCCGGCGACGGTGTGCAGGTGCCGGCACTGATGCGCTTCAGCGACGGCTATAAGAATCTGCAGCTGTGGCAGGCGGCGTCGGAGCTGGGCGAGCGCGAGACCGTGCAGCCCTATCTGACGCAGCTCGAGCAGGTGATGGGCGACGAGGCCTCCAGCATCAACTCCGGGCTGGACGCCTTCTTCGGCGCCCTCAATGCCGCCAGCGTCGAACCGACGTCGAGCCCGCTGCGCCGCCAGGTGATCACCTCGGCCGACGCGCTGGCCCAGCGTTTCAACAGCCTCGACCAGGTGCTGGCGCACCAGCGCGCCTCGATCTATCAGCAGCGTTTGTCGAGCGTGGCGCAGATCAACACGCTGACCGCCGACATCGCCTCGCTCAACAAGGAGATTTCCGCCACCCGCGCCACCGGTTTGAACCCGTCGGGCCTGATCGACGAGCGCGACCAGAAGATCGACGCGCTGGCCGGGCTGGTGGGGGTGCAGGTGGTCGACCAGACGGACGGCTCGCGCTCGGTGTCGCTGCGCGGCGGTCAACCGCTGGTGGTCGGCATTGGCGCCGCCACGATGGCCGCGGTCGGCCTGCCCGACGGCTCCCAGAAGCTGACGCTCAACTTCGCCCGCGAATCCTTCACGCTGTCGCCCGACGGCCTGGGCGGCCCGCTGGGCGGTTTGAACGATTTTGAACGCCGCGTGCTCGCACCGCTGTCCGACTCGATCACGGCGATGGCCGGCGAACTGGCCGACAAGTTCAACACGCAGTTGGCGGCCGGTTATGCGATGGACGGCAGCGCCGGCACCGCGTTGTTCCAGTTCGACGCCTCGAGCGTCGGCGGCCTGCTGCAGGTGCACACCGAGATGGAGGCGGGCGAACTGGCGCTGTCGGCTGACCCGACCCAGCCGGGCAACAGCGACAACCTGCTCGCGCTGATCGCGATCAAGCAGCAGCCGGTGTCCGCCGGCGTGCTCGGCAACGTTTTGCTGGGCGATGCCTACACCCAGCTGGTCGGCAAGCTGGGCATGGACAGCCAGCAGAACCAGACGGCCTTGAAGACCGCCGAAACCGTGCGCAACCAGGCCGAGGAAAGCTGGAAGTCCACCAGCGGTGTCAACAGCGACGAAGAAGCGATCAACCTGATGCAGTACCAGCAGATGTACCAGTCCAACATGAAGGTGATCGCGGTGGCGAACCAGCTGTTCGACGCGACGCTGGCCATGTTCCGCTGATCCCTCTGCCTCACGCCCCGCGCCCCAAGGAAACACCGCCATGCGTATCGCCAGCGCCCACTACCACGCGACGATGAACACCGCGCTGCAGACCGCCTCGTCCAAGGTGGCCGACGTCATGCACCGCATGGCCACCGGGCAGCATCTGCTGAAGCCGAGCGACGACCCGGTGCGGCAGGTGCGTCTGTCGCGTTTGATGCGCGAGGACGCGGCGCTGACCCAGTACCGCGACAACATCGGCGCGCTGCGCAGCCGGCTGCAGCAGAACGAAACCCTGCTCGACGGCATGAGCCGCGACATGCTGCAGGCGCGCGACCTGCTGGTGTGGGCGGCCGACGGCGGCAACACGTCGGAGGACGTCGGCGCGATGGCCGATTCGCTGGCCGCGCTGCGCGACAGCCTGTTCTACAGCGTCAACAGCCGCGACCAGGAAGGCCGCTACCTGTTTTCCGGCACCGCCACGGCCACGCCGGCCCTCACGTACGACCCGGCCGCCGCGCCCGGTGCGCGCTACAGCTTCACCGGCAACACCGAGGCCCAGAAAGTCATGGTCGGCAACGGCGTGACGCAGACGGCCAACGTGAGCTTGCAAGAGATGCACGGCCTGCTGAACCTGCTCGACCAGACCGTCGCGACACTCGCGACCCCTGGTGTGCGCGTCAGCGACCCCGCCGCCCACGCCCAACTGTCGGCGGCGATCGACGGCCTGGACGCCGGCCTGGACGCGGTCAACGTCAAGATCGCTGGCCTGGGCGGCGCCCAGAACCTGCTGTCGACCCTGGACACCAACCATCAGAACGTCAGCCTGTCGAACCAGCAGGCGGTGCTCAAGCTTGGGCAACTCGATTACGGCGACGCCGCCGTTCAGCTCAACGGCTACACCACCGCCTTGCAAGCGACCCAGAAGGCCTATGGCCAGGTGAGCCGCTTGTCGTTGTTCGACGTGCTCTGAGGATCGAAGACGAGACTTTCCCATGCAGATCGCGCCCCTTGATTCCGGCTTGCCGGCCTTGCGCCGGGCGCCAGGCACCGACCGCCCGGCGGCGGCCGCTGCCGGCTCGACGCAGGCGACCGCGACCTCCGCACCTTTGGCCGGCGCCGGCTTGCGTGGCTGGCAACCGCAGTTCAACGGCCAGGTGGCCGGCGCCCAGCAGGCACTCGGCTTTCTGGACGAAGCCGACAGCCAGTTGCAGCAGCTGAAAGCCACCTTGAGCGGCAAGCTCGCCAAAGGCGAAGCGGGCGACAGCGGCACCGCCGAGGCCCTGCAGCGGTTCGAGGCCTTGTGGCGTCGCCGCAGCGAGGCGAGTGCGGCCAGCCTCGACGGCCAGCTGGCCTACCAAGGCAAGGGCGGCGCCCGCCAGCAGTTCAAGATCCGCGGCCTCGACCTGAAGGCCGTGCGCGCTGGTGCGGCGGAAACGCTGGCGATCTCGGTCGGCGCGAGCGGCCAGCGGGCAGTGCGGGTGCACATCGACCCCGCTCTCGGCGACGCCGAGGTGGCGGCCCGCCTCGACCAGGCCCTGGCCCCGATCGGCATCCGAGCCGGCCTCGACACGCAAGGCCGGCTCGGCTTCAGCACCCCCGAGACCAACTGGCCCGCGGTACGCGACGGCCTGGCGATGCAGGGCGGTGGCATCCGCTTCCCGAGCGGCCGCTTCCACAGCGTGCGCACCGAGCCCGAGCCCCAGGCCGTGCGGCCGGAAGGCTGGCAAGGCAACGACCGGGCCGCGCTGCGCCAGACCTTGCAGCAGGTGGTGGACGCGCTCGACCGCGTGCGCCGCTCGCGCGACGCGATCCAGCAGGCGCTGGACGAGGCCGCGCGGCAGGTCGACCCCCCCGTGGCGGCGGTCGAAGGCAGCTGGGCGTCGACGTTCACGGCCGAGTTCGAATCGGCCAGTCGCGAGCCGGGCTACCAACTGCTGTCGGCCATTGCGCCGGCCTTGATCGGCATCGACCGCCAACGGGTCATGGCCTTGCTCGGCCTGACCGCCTGATCCTCCATCTCACCGGCACCCGGGCCCACCGCGCTGCCGCAACCGCCGGCACGCTCGGCCCGTGCCGGCCCGCCGCCTTGCCGCTGGCGCCCGCACCACGCCGCGGCAGCCCTCGGGTCCCCTCTCGGCGTTGACTCCCCCTCATAAGCATTTTTCCTAGTCCCCGCTACGGCAAGCGCGCGGCGGTCCGGGCCTGCGCTTGCCTATGCTGCCGGAATGGACTTCCTCAGCCGCTTGCTGCACTCACGGTGTGCGCCCAGCGGCGGCAGTCGCAACATGGGGCCCGCGGCACCGCTCTTCGGTGGTGCTGCCGTGCTGTGTTGCGCGCTGGCCGCCGGGGTGCTGGGCTGGCCGTGGTTGGCGCTGGTGCTGGCCGGCCTGGGCGCCTTGCCGTGCATCGCGGTCGGCCGCGGTGTGGCGCTGCGGCAGGTGGAGCGTCGGCGTGGCAGCCTGCAGCGGGCCCGCCGCCGCCTCGCGGCCCGCCGAGAGGCACACCATCGGCTCGAGCGGCAATGCGACGCGCTGGCACAACGGGTGGAGGAGCAGCAGCGCATGCTCGACCACTCGGTCGACGCGCGCCGGCACCTGCGCCAGCTGGAGATGCAGGCGGAGGTGATCGAACGCACGCACGACGCCGTGGCGGTGCTCGACGAGCAGGGACGGGTGTTGCGCTGGAACCAGGGCGCCACGCGTGTGTTCGCCCGGACGCCGGAGGCCATGCTGGGCCGTCCGTTCGAGGACCTGTTCGAGGACGGCGACCGGCTGGCCCTGCACGACCTGCTGACGCAAGGATCGCGTGCGGCGGCCGACGGCGGCGCGGCCGAGCTGGAGGTGCGCGCGCTGACCCAGCAAGGGGATGCCTTGTGGGTGCTGTTGTCCGTCTCGCGCCTGGCGGCGGGCGAGGCCGGCGGCGACCTGCTGCTGGTCTACGGCCTGGACATCACCGCCAGACGGCTGGCCGAGGACACCTTGCGCCGCACGCTCGAGCGCGCCAACGCGCATAGCACGCGCTTGCTGGGTTTGAGCCGGGCCTCGGTCGAAATCAGCCGGCGTCTGGGCCAGCCCGATCTGGTGCAGCGGATCGCCGACGACGCGCGCCATCTGATCGCGGCGCACCAGTGTGTCATCAGGGTGTCCGGAGGCGACGGCGGTGCGCCGGCCGGCCAGGCCCATTCGTATTCCAGCAAGTACGCAGCCTACCGCCAGCGGGCGGCGGCACCGGGCGTGCCACCTCTGCACGCCATGGTGTTGCAGCACGCCAGCCCGATGTTGCTGACCCAGGAGCAGCTGGAACGACACCCCCGTTGGCGCCGTGTCGACGACCCGGGTGCCGGTGAGCCGCCGTTGCGCGGCTGGCTGGCGGTGCCGATGTTCGGGCGCGACGGCCAGCCTGTCGGGGTGCTGCAACTGTCCGACAAGTACGAGGGCGATTTCGACGCCGACGATCTGGCCGTGGCCACGCAGCTGGCGTTGCTCGCCGCGGCGGCGATCGAATCGGACGCCTTGTACCGGCGCGCCGCGCTGGCTGAACGGGAACTGCGGCAGCGCCAGCCCGCCCGCGCCCCGGCAACGGCGGTGGTCGCCGACACCGGCCACACCGCGGTGACGCCGGTCAGTGGCACCGGCGCGGCCCGGGCACCGGCACGTGAGGTCGAACGCTTGGCGGTGCTGGCCGTGGGCGAGTTGGAGGAGCCCTTGCGCAAGATCCAGGGTTTCGCGCAGCGCCTGCTGCAGCGGCAGGCCGGCCGGCTCGACGACGAAGGCCGGGAAGACCTGGGGCGTGTGGGACAGGCGACCCGCCGTCTGCGCGCCCGGCTGCAAGACCTGCTCGCGTACAGCCGGGTGCTCGGCGGCGAGCCGAATTGGCGCTCGGTCGACCTGTACCAGCTGGTCGGCGAGGTGCAGCGAGACCTGGCGCCGGCACTGCAGCGTGGCGGCGCCGTCGTCACCGTGTCGCCGCTGCCGGTGGTCGAAGGCGACGCGGCCCGGCTGCAGCAGCTGCTCCACCACCTGCTGGACAACGCGGTGAAGTTCGTCGTCCCCGGGCAGGCGCCGCGGGTCACCATCAGCGCCCGTTCGCTGGTCGCGCCCTTGCCTGAGGGCGGCGCGCTGCAGCCGCAGGTCGAGATCGAGGTGCGCGACGAGGGCATCGGCGTCGACGCGCAGCAGGCCGAGCGCATCTTCCGGCCGTTCGAACGCCTGCATCCGCGCTCCCGCTACGAAGGCTCGGGCCTCGGCTTGGCCGTCGTGCGCAGCATCGTCGAACAGCACCGCGGCAGCGTCTCGTTGTGGCCGCACGACGGGGCCGGCAGCCGTTTTGTCGTGCGCTTGCCGCTGCGCCAGACGACCGAGGCGACGGTCGACCCGAGCGGGGACGGCCTGCCCGCACCGGTGGTGGCGTGCGTGCCGGCCGGGCAGGACGCTGCATGACGCCGGACGGCACCACGCTGCGCCTGCTGCTGGCCGACGACGACGCGGAAGACCGGCTGCTGCTGCAGGAGACGCTGGAGGCAGCGCCGGGCCGGCGTTTCAGGGTCGACGCCGTGGAAGACTTCGATGCGGCCGCCCGGTCCTTGCAGGCGGCCGCACACGATGTGTGCCTGGTCGCGCAACACCTCGGAGCGCACCGCGGCGCCGCCTTGCTCGACCTCGCCACCTCGCTGCCGGCCAGCCCTGCCGTAATCATGCTGCTGGATGCCGGCGACCCGGTGCTCGAGCGCGAGATGCTGCGGCGCGGCGCGGCCGACTGCTTCGTCAAAGGTGAGCTCGACGCGGCGACGCTGGGGCGCGGCATCGCGGCGGCCGTGGCGCGCCGGCAACTGGGCTCCGAAGGGGTGGGCGAACGCGACCGCCTGCGGCGTTTGCTGCGCGCGCAGGTCGAGCAGGTGCGCGCGCTGAGTCGGCGCGAGGCGCAACTGCTGGCGCTGCTGCGCGACAGTGCCGACGCCTGGCTGGTGGTCTCGGACGACCAGCGGGTGCGCTTTCTCAATGCCGCGGCCCTGCAGCTGTGCCGGCCCGAGCCGACGCTGGGTGAACCGCTGCCCGCGGCGCTCGCCATGGCGCTGATGCCCGCTTTGCAAGCCGGCGCGCACGCCGTGGGTGCGGTCCGCTTGCCCGACGCGCAGGGGCGCGAGCGTGCGCTGGAACTGCGTCGCTCGGCGACGGAATGGGACGGGCGGCCCGCCTGGCTGCTGGCGCTGCGCGATGTCCTTCCCGAAAGGGCGGCCCCCGCCGGCGCACCGCACGACCTCGCGTTGCGTCCGGGCGATGCCGCGGGGTCTGTTGTCCGCCAGGCCACGCACGATCCACTGACCGGCCTGCCCAACCGCAGCCTGCTGCTGGCGCGCATGCAAGACGCGCTCGCGTCCGCCCGCGACCAGGGCCACAAGCTGGCACTGCTGGTGGTGGATCTCGACCACTTCAAGGAAGTCAACGACGCGCTGGGCCATGCGGTGGGCGACGCCATGCTGCAGGAAGTGGCCGGGCGGCTGCGCGGCTGCGTGCCCGAGGCGGCATGCGTGGCCCGTCTCGGCGACGACGAGTTCGGCGTGTTGCTCGGCCCGTTGGCACATCCCGACGACACCTTGCCGACCCTGCAGACGCTGCTCGCGCGCCTGGGCGCACCTTACGAGCTGCAGGGCCAGGCGCTGCATGGCAGCAGCAGCATCGGGGTCGCGGTGGTGGGCGCAGACGAGGTCGGCGACCCGCTGCAGTGGCTGCGGCAGGCCGACCTTGCGATGTATGCCGCCAAGCGGGCCGGCCGCAACACCAGCCAGTGCTATGGCCCTGAACTGGTGCAGCGGCTGAACGAGCGCATCGACATGCGTCAGCGCCTGCAGGAGGCGATACGGGGTGCCGAGTTCGAGCTGCATTACCAGCCGCAGATCGACCTCACCAGCGGCCGGGTGCGCGCGATCGAAGCGCTGGTGCGGTGGCAGCATCCGCGCCTGGGGCAGATCGGGCCGATGCGGTTCGTCCGGGTGGCCGAGGAGACCGGCCAGATCGACGCCATCGGCGCCTGGGTGCTCGCGCGTGCTTGCGCCCAGCATCAGCAATGGCTGTCGCAAGGGCTGGTCGACGCCGTGGTGGCCGTCAATGTGTCGGCGCTGCAGTTCCAGCGCCCCGATTTCGTGGCGTTGGTCGAGGGTGTGCTCGCGGCCAGCGGCCTGCCGGCCCACCGGCTCGAACTGGAGTTGACCGAGTCGGTGCTGATGGACACGGTCGGCCGCGGCACGGAAGTGCTGGCGCAGCTGCGCCAGCGCGGCGTACGCATCGCGATCGACGATTTCGGCACCGGCTTTTCGAGCCTGGGCTACCTCAAGCGCTTCCCGGTCGACAAGGTCAAGATCGACCGCTCTTTCGTGGCCGATCTGGGGCAAGAGGGCGAGGGCGCGGCGATCGCCCGCAGCGTCATCGCGATCGCCCGGCACTTGGACGTGCGCGTGGTCGCCGAAGGTGTCGAAACCGAGGCGCAGTTGGACTGGCTGCGGCGCCACGGGTGCGACGAGGCGCAGGGCTACCTGCTGGCCAAACCGATGTCGGCCGCTGAGTTGACCGAGCACTTGCGCGACACGCTGGCGCGCCCGGACGCCCTGCGGACCCGCCCGACGCTGCTGCTGGTGCATGCCGAGGCGAGCGTGCTGCGCGCGCTGGAGCGGGTGCTGCAGCGCGACGACCTGACCGTGCTGGGCGCCGCCGATGCGGCAACGGCCCTCACGATGCTGGCGCAACACCGGGTCGACCTGGTGCTGGCCGATCAGCACCTGACCGACCGCAGCGGTGTCGAGCTGCTGGAACAGGTCGGCCGCGATTTTGCACCGGTGGTGCGCGGCCTGCTCCACCGGGAGGCCGACGCCGCCGTCGCGGAGCGGGCGCTGGCCGCCGGCTTGTGCGAGCACCGCCTGCTGGTGCCGTGGCAGGACGACAGTCTGCGCTGGCAGGTGAGGCAGGCGCTGCGTTCGGCTTCCGCACAAGACGTGGCGGCCGACACGAAGGGGGGGCGTGGCCCGCATCGCCTGGCATGAGCCACTGGCCTCGAGAACTCATGCGCCGCGCGGGCGCAGGGTTTGCTGACCGTTGAGGAGCTTTGCTCGACTCGCGCGTGGCGCCGGGCAGCAGCCGGGACGAAAAACCGGCGCCCTTGGCCGTCGCCCTTGGCGTCGCTTTTGGCAGTAGGGCCTGGAGCACGGCCTGCCACCGTTTCCTTTTTACCAGGAGGTCCAGCCGCTGGTGTCCACCTTCACGGACCCGATGCAGCCCGGCAGCTTGACGCCAGGGCCGGGCCGCCCTGGCCGAGGCGCATGCGCATGAGTGCACTCACCGAACTGCCCCTGTACCGGGTGCTTCTGCGCGCCGCCGGGTGGACCTTGTTGCCCTTGCTCGGGCTGGCGGCATGGCAGGCCTACGACGACTACCGCCAAGACCTCCGTCTTGAACGCGACACGCTGGTGCAGGCGACCGACCGGCACTTGCGCCTGGTCGAACGCAACCTCGAGCGGTCCTTGCAGGTGCTCGCCTTCGGTGCGGCGCGCCTGGCCCAGCCCTCGGCCGGGCCCGATGGCTGCGGGCGGGTGCCGCAGGACCTGCTGCGTAGCGACAAGAGCATTGCCGCTGCTTGGGTGCTGGCGCCGGATGGCAAGCCGCTGTGCGGCGCCGACAGCGCGGGAGCCGCGGGCCTGCCGCCGGCGACGCTGCCTCCCTTGCCCGGCCCCGGCGGCGCACCCTGGAACCTCGGGTTGGACCGCGAGGGCGTGGTGCTGCGTTACCGCGTCGGCGTCGACGAGCACGCTCCGGCCGGCAGTTTCGCGATCCGCGTCGACACGGCCGACCTGACCGGTCACGATCTGCACCTGCTGGACGGCCGGTTCAAACTGGCGGTGCGGTGGTACGACGGTGCGCGGCCCTTGCCGGCGCGGCGCATGGCGTCGGACGACCGAGAGGGCTACACCCACACCATCGTGCTGCGCGGCCAGGCGGTCGGCGAAGTGTCGGCGGCGCCGGTGCCGGGTACCCTGCCGCTCGGCAGCGAGGCGCTCGACCGGGTCGGCACGATGCTGGGCCTCACGGTGGGCTGCCTCGCACTGCTCGCACTGGCGCTGGCCGTGCATGGTCAACGTGTGATCCGCCGCGACGTCGCCAAGCTCGCCCGCGGCGCGCTCCACCCGGAAGAGGCGGCGGCGCTGGCCGACACCATCCGGTTGCGTGAACTCGCGGACGTGGCGCGCGCGATGGCCGCAGGGCATGCGCGTGCGGCGCAGCTGACCGACGCCTTGCGTCGCAATGCCGAGCGCCTCGAAGACGTGCAGCGCGCGGCCGCCATCGGCTCGTGGCGACTGGACCTGCGCGACGGCAGCATCGAGTGGTCGAACCAGACCTACGCGCTGTACGGTGTGCCGCGTCATGTGTCGCTGACGCTCGAGCTGGTCGGCGGCATGGTGCACCCCGACGACCAGCCCAACTTCAAGCGCCACACGCAGGCCCTGCTCGACGGCGGCGCCGAATTCGACCTGGTGTACCGGGTGGTGCGCCCCGACCGCAGCGAACGTGTGCACCATGCGCGCGGCGTGGTGGCCAGCCGCGATGACGAGGGCCGGCCCGACAGTGCGATGGGCACTGTGCAGGACATCACCGAGGCCTTCGGCGCGGCGCGGCTGAACGAAGCCCTGTCGGGCGCGCTGTTCTTGACCGGGGATGCGGTGCTGCTGGCCCGCGTGACGTCGCAGGGCGAGTTGGTGCGCCTGTGGGCCAACCCGGCCTACGACGCGATGCACCACGGCCTGGGCACCGCCCATGCCTCGACGCACGAACAGTTGCTGCACTCCGAGCGCGGGCTGTTGCGATCGCAGGCCGACGTGGTGCAGAAGGCCTTGCGCGAGCAGCAGCCACTCCGGCTGGAAATGGCCTTGACGCTGCGGCTGGGCCCACGCTGGTTCGAGTTGGACGTGATCCCGGTGGTGCCGGCGCAGGGCGGCGAGGTGCACTGGCTGCTGGTGCTGCGCGACATCGAAGCGCGCCACGAGGCCGAGCAGCGCGTGCGCGACAGCGAGAAACGCTACCGCGAACTGTTCAACCACCATCCCTTGCCGATGTGGATCTACGACACCGGCAGCCTGCGCATCGTCGACGTCAACCCGGCGGCGATCGAGAAATACGGCTATCGACGCGAGGAGTTCCTGCAGCGCTCGGTGTTGCAGATGCATCCCGCGGAAGACGTCGACGCGGTGCGCGACTCGCTGCACGGCGGCCGCCCCGAGGCGCTGCAGACGCGCCGCTGGCGCCATCGGCTGGCCAATGGCGAGATCATCACCGTCGATATCTACGGCCAGGACGCACCTTTCGACGGCCCGGGCCACCGGCTGGTGTGCCCGGTCGATCGCAGTGCCGAGCAGGCCGCGATCGAAGCGCTGCGCTTGCTCAACAGCCAACTCGAAGCGACGGTGGAAGAACGCACGCGCGAGCTGGCGCAGCGCGAGCAGCTGTACCGGGTGTTGTCCGACCTGTCGCCGCAGATCCTGTGGCAATGCAATCCGGGCGGCGAGGTGACCTACCTCAACCGCGCCTGGTACGAACTGGTCGGTCCCAGCGATGACCAATGGCTGGGCACGAGCTGGCTCGATGTGGTGCACCCGGACGACCTGGACGCCACCCGCGAGGCCTTCCTGCAGGCCTTCCGGAGCCGTTCGACCATGCGGGTGCGACGCCGGTTGCGGGCCCGCTCGGGCGCCTACCGCAGCTTCCTCGGGGTGGCCGCGCCGGTGCTCGACGCCAATGGGCGTATCGAACGCTGGGTGGGCGTCGACACCGACATCACCGAGCTGGAACGGCAGTCGAGCCGACTGCAGCAGCTCAACGACGAACTGGAGTCGTTCTCGTACTCCATCTCGCACGACCTGCGCGCGCCGGTGCAGGTGATGAAGGGGTTTCTCGATGCGGTGCTGTCCGGGCAGGGCGGGCAGGTCGACGAGCGTGCGCGCGGGTACCTGGAACGCGTGTTGCGCAATGCGCGCCGCATGGACGAGTTGATCCACGACATGCTGGCGCTGTCGCGGCTGTCGCGCTCGCCGTTGCGCTGCACCCGGTTCGACGTCGCCGCGCTCGCGCGCAGTGTGGTCGAAACCATCCAGGAGCGTTACCCCGACCGGGTGGTCGAGTGCTGGACGCCGACACAGTTCGACCTCGTCGCCGATCGCGGGCTGGTGCAGGTGGTGCTGGAGAACCTGATGGACAACGCCGTCAAGTTCTCGCAGGGCCGGCCGGTGTGCCGCCTCGAGTTCACGGCGCGGCGTGAACGCGGCCAGGCCGTGTTGGAGCTGGCCGACGAGGGGGTGGGGTTCCCGCCCGAGTACGCCCATCGCTTGTTCCGGCCCTTCCAACGCCTGCACAGCCAGGACGCCTTCGCCGGCACCGGCGTGGGCCTGGCCACGGTGGCCCGCATCGCCCATTTGCACGGCGGGACCATCGAGGGCCGCAACCGGCCGCAAGGCGGTGCGGTGTTCGAGCTGCGCCTGCCGTTGCAACCCGAGCCGCAGCCCAAGGAAAGCCCGTCGGAGACCCCGGAGGCCGTGCCATGAAGGAACTCGTGCTCGTCGACGACAACCCCGACCAGCTCGAACTGCTGTCGCTCGCGCTCGAGGTGTCGCCCCTGGCTCGACCGGTGGTCACCTTCGGCAGCGGCAGCGACTGCGTGCAGGCGCTGGAGCGAGGTGTCGTCACGCCTGGCCTGGTCGTCCTCGATGTCAACCTGCCGGGGCTGGATGGCCCGGACACGGTGCGGCGCATCCGGCGTATCGCCACGGCCGCCGGCGTTCCGATCGTGATGCTGTCGACCTCCGACCAGGCGGGCGACATCCAGCGCTCACGCGACTCGGGCGCCGACGGGTATGTGCTCAAGCCGCACGGTGACCGCAGCTGGGCGGATGTGATCGCCGAGCTGATGCGCCATTGGCGCGACGCGTGAAGGGGGTGCTCTCCATGCTGCGCATCGTGTGTATCGAAGACGAGGAAGACGACGTGGAGCTGGTGCGGCTGAGCCTGGCCCGCGCCGGTGTCGATGCCGAACTGGTGCAGGTGGCCGACGAGCCTGGGCTGCTGCGTCACCTGGCGGCGCCGCCGGACCTGCTGCTGTGCGACTACAGCATCCCCGGCTTCTCGGCCGAACGGGCGCTGGCCTTGCTCGCTCAGGGCCAGCACGATGTGCCGCTCATCGTCGTCACCCGCGCGATCGGCGAAGAGGCGGTGGTGAAGCTGTTCCGCTCCGGCGCGAAAGACTATGTTGCCAAGGACAAGCTGGCCTTGTTGCCCTCGGTGATCGAGCGGGTGCTGCAGGCGCGCGCTCTCGAGCGGGAGCGCCGCCGCACCGCCGAACAGCTGCGGCAGGCCTACGACCGTTTGCGGCAGCTGTCGGCCCGCGTGGTCGACGCGCAGGAGCGCGAGCGCACGCTGATCGCACGCGATCTGCACGACGGCCTGGGCCAACTGCTGACCGGCATCGTGATCCACCTGCATGCGGCCGAGCGCAGCGGTGAGGCCGAGCAGGTGCGCCGCTTCAACGAGCGCGCCACCGCGCTCGCGCAGCAGGCGGTCGAGCAGGTCAAGACGCTGTCGTTCAACCTGCGGCCGGCGCAGCTCGATTTGCTCGGCTTCGTGGCCGCCGTGCAGGCTACGCTGGAGCGCCAGCTCGAGAACACGGGCGTGCAGGGCTACGTGCGCATCCGGGGGCCGCATCCCGTGGGCACCCACCCTTCGCACGCGGTGGCCTTGCGCATCCTGCAGGAGGCGCTGACCAACGTGGCGCGGCACGCGCGAGCGCACAAGGCGGTCGTGCGGCTGCATTTCTTCGGCACCGAACGACTGGTGATGACGGTGGCCGACGACGGCCGCGGCTTCGACGTGGCGCAAGTGCTGGCCGGTGGGGTCAGCGAGAAGAACCTGGGCCTGTATGGCATAGCCGAGCGCGCCGAGCTGGTGGGAGGGCGCATCCGCTGGCGCTCCACGCCGGGACGCGGCAGCGTGCTGCAGCTTTTCATTGCATAGCTCATCGCATTTACCGAGGGAACTCAACGTGACTGCCACTCCCACGATCCGCACCATCCTCGCCGACGACCACGACCTGGTGCGCTCGGGCCTGAAGCTCTTGCTGGAGATGGTGGAGGGCCTGAAGGTGGTGTACGAGGCCCGCAACGGCGCCGAGCTGATCGAATCGGCCCAGCGTTTGAAACCGGACCTTGTTGTCACCGACATCTCGATGCCCGACGTCGACGGGCTCACCGCGCTCAGCCAGCTGCGGGCGATGTCGCCCGCGCCCAAGGTGTTGGTGGTGTCGATGCACGACTCACCCGACTTCATCCGCCGGGCGGTGCAGCTGGGGGCGGCCGGTTATGTGCTCAAGGAGAGTTCGCCGCTGGAACTCGAGCAAGCCGTGGGCAGCGTGATGCGCGGCCACGCCTACTTCAGTGCGCAGGTGTCGCAGAAGCTGTTGCAGGCGAAGGAGCGGGCGCCTGAAGAGCTGCTGACCGAGCGGCAGCTGGAGATCTTGCTGATGATCGCGCGCGGGCTGGCGACCAAGGAGGTCGCCTTCAAGCTCGGGTTGAGCCCGAAGACGGTGGATGTGCACCGGGCGCGCATCATGGAGCGGTTGGGCATCAACGATGTCGCGGGGCTGACCTTGTACTGCGTGCGGCAGGGACTGATCGATCCGTCGCGCGATGTGCCCTGAGGGGGCGTTGAGATGCTGACCAGGCCGCCCAGTAGCGGCGGCGCTGGCTCCTGGCCGAACTACAGTTCCATAGAAACATCGGCCGCGCGGCGCCTGAGGCAGTTGGTCATCCCGATGCCACTGCGTTTACTTCGACCTTCTTCAGTGACCCTCGAGCAGTGTCCTTGGACTTCTCCTGAGGAGCCATCGCTTAACGCCGGAGAATTGCCCCTTGCCTTTGGCCTTCGCACTGGTGCACCAGGTAATGGACCCATGGCTCGCGTAGAGCCTCCCGGGTCTTACTTCGCGGAGGCCTTTATCGTGATGTTCGACGGCTCAATGGGAGCCCCGGCTTCTGCAAGGAGGTCCGCGGGCAGCTCTACTCGGGGAGCCAAGCGGTGAGCAAGCCAGTTGAACATGATGATCACAAGGGTCAGGCCGCTAAACACCGCAAACAGGAACCATGTGATTGACGCAAGGCTCCCCTCCGGAATCCCCGATCGCCAGGCAATCCAAGCGGTGCCGATGCCGCCCGCGACAGCCCAGACCCAACCAGCGGGCGCTACAGCGGTTGCAGCCTGAAATAGAGTCTTCGGCGGCTCGGGCGCGAACGACTCGTTGTCGAGGGCCGCCAGGCTCTGCTCTTCCATATAGCGCCGGATGAACTCCCAGAGCTCAGGCCACGTCTCCGACCCCAGCATAAGCGGCGAGGCCACCGTGAAGCCATCGACCACGCGGCCACTACCCGGCGACTCCTTTGCAATAAACCTCAGCTCGTGCAAGGTTTGCACGACATTTCCGCTGACGCGTGTTTCCTTGGCATGCTCTGCTTCCAAGCAATCCCAATCATACTCAACCAGGATCAACGGCCAACGCTTGAAAACGCCCGGCCAGTACTTCATGTTCACCAGGGCGGCGCTGAAGTGTATGCCCGGCATATCTTGTATAAACCGATAGACCTTGCGCGTTTTCCTGTTGAACAGGATGGGCATCCCAAGCGGGCTGAACAAATCAATTCGAAAGGCCCGGATCGCGCCAGCCGATGCGCACAAAATGATCAGCAGGCCTGCTGCGGCCAACACGAACGACATGAACGCTATGACGGCACTGCCGCCTCTGAGATTCGTTCGGAGTACGTCAACGAACAGGTCGAGGAGAAACATGCCCAGAATTGCAATGGGCACGAACATCAGAGCAAGTGTGCTGACGATACCTCTCGTCCTCGTAAAGGATGCTTCCAACGCGATGGCGTTCTCATAGTTCTTTTGGAGTAGACCCATCGAGCTTGGGGTGTCGGAGACAGACTTGCGCTTGTCAAGCCGCTTCGCTTCGCTCGCGTCGGGATAAAGAGTGTCCGGGGCAGCGGATTGCAGTTCCGCAGCACGTCGCCTGGTGTACTGAGTCATACCGATGCTGCTCCGTCTGCTTCGGCCTTCTTCAGCGAACCTGAAGCAGTGGCGTTGACTCCCCTTAGGAGTCCTCGCTTTACCGCCAGAGAATTGGCCGCTTGCATTTTGCCCCAGCAGTAGGTAATGGACGCGTGATTCGTCTAGGAGTTCCTGACTCTTACTTCGCGGAGGCTTTTATCGTGATCTTGGACCGCTCAACGGGAGCCCCGGCTTCTGCAAGGATGTCGGCCGGCAGCTCTACTCTTGGAGCCAGGCGGTGAGCAAGCCAGTTGAACGCGACAGTCCCAAGAAGGATGTTGCTCGATGCGGCGACAAGCAGCCACGTGACGCCCGCAAGAGTTCCTTCGGGAAGGCCGGAACGCAAGGCAATCCAAGCAGTGCCGACGCTCCCCGCAACAGCCCAGATCCACCCAGCCGGCGCAACGGCATTGGCGACCTGAAGTAAAGTCTTGGGCGGCTCTGGCGCGAACGAAGCTTCGTCGAGAGGCGCCAGACTTTGCTCCTCCATGTAGCGCCGGATGAACTCCCAAAGCTGAGGCCAGGTATCCGAGCCCAAGATAAGCGGTGACGCGACCGTGAAGCCGTCGACCACCCGTGCGCTGCCCTTGGATTCCTTTGCAACGAACCTTAATTCGTGCAAGGTCTGGACGACGTTTCCGCTCAGGCGCGTCTCTTTAGCGTATTCTGCCTCCAAGCAATCCCAATCGTATTCGATGAGGATCAACGGCCATGGCTTGAAAACCCCCGGCCAGTACTTCATGTTCACCAAAGCGGTCCTGAAGTCCGTGCCAGGCATATCTTGTATGAATCGGTACACCTTGCCGGTCTTCCTGTTCAACAAGATGGGCATCCCAAGCGGACTGAACAAGTCGATCCGCAAGGTTCTTATGCCTGCCGTCAATGAAAACAAGAAAAGTAGCAGGCTTACAACTCCCACGGCGAGTGCGAGGATCGCGGCCCCAATAGTTTTATCCCTGATGCTGTCTCGCACCAGCTCAACTGATCCATCGAGCAGAAGTAGACCGAGAACACCCACCGGAATCAACATCAACGCCATGACACTGGCGATCCCTCTGGTCCGGGTGCTCGCGGCTTCCAACGCAATGGCTTGCTCGTATACGCGCTGGAGGAGGCCGAGTGAGCGGGGGGTGGCGGAAGTCGCCTTCCGCTTGTCGAGCCGATTCACCTCGCTAGAGTCGGGTTCAAGATTGCCGGCCCCGCTGGGATGCTGCTCGGAAGCGCGACGCCTGATGTAGTTGGTCATACCGACGCCACTCCGACTGTTTGGGCTTTTTCACTAAACCTCGACCGGCGGATTTGGGCCCCTGCACCCGGCCTTTGCAAATTGGGCCTTTCGCCACAGAGAAACCAAGACCGTCCCCAGTCCAATTCACCCTACCTTTGTCGCCATCTTTGACGCCTCAACCGGAACTCCGGCTTCCGCCAGAATGTCGGGGGGCAACTCTACCCTCGGAGCCAGGCGGTGGGCGATCCAGTTGAAAACAATGATCATCAGGAGCACATTGCTAAACACGGCAAACAGGAACCACGTGATTGCCGCGAGGCTTCCTTCCGGAATCCCCGAGCGCAAGGCAATCCAGGCGGTGACTGCGCTCCCCGCGGTAGCCCAGATCCACCCGGCCGGCGCGACGGCATTTGCAGCCTGAAATAGGGTCTTCGGCGGCTAGGGCGCAAACGAATCGGCGTCGAGAGTTGCGAGAGTTTGCTCTTCCATATAGCGCCGGATGAACTCCCAGAGTTCAGCCCAGGTCTGCGAACCCAATGTGAGTGGAGGCCCGACCGTGAAACCGTCGACGATCCGTGCGCTACTACGCGACTCTTTGGCAACAAACCTCAGTTCGTGCAAGGTTTGAACGACATTTCCGCTGAACCGCGTCTCCTTAGCGTACTCTGCCTCCAAGCAATCCCAGTCATATTCAACAAGAATCAATGGCCACCGCTTAAAAACTCCCGGCCAGTACCTCACGTTGACAAAAGCCTTGCTGAAGTGGTCACCCGGCATTTTTTGAACGAATCGGTATACCTTGCGTGCCTTCCTAATGAACAGGATAGGCATTTCAAGCGGACTGAGTAGATCAATTCTGAAAGTTCTTATCGCGCCCGTTAGCGAGAACAAGAAAAGCAGCAGGCTCCCAGCCGTCATTGCAACCGATAGAACCGCCCAACCAACGCGCTGGTTTCTAATGTCTCGCAGCAGAAACTCAATGGATGCATCTAGTAGAAGTATGCCGAGAATCGCGCCTGGAACGAACAGCAATGCAAGGACGCTTGCTATACCTCTTGTCCGCGTCGGTGCAGCCTCCAACGAAATGGCGCGTTCGTAGACCTGTTGAAGAAGGCCGAGCGAACGGGGCGTGTCCGACGCTGATTTCCGCTTATCAAGCCGCTTCGCTTTGGACGCTTCGAGATCTGGACTCTCCCGTGAGGCGTTGTGCAACTCCGCGGCGCGCCGCCTAATGTAATCCGTCATACGGATGCTGCTCCGTCTAGTTCGGCCTTCTTCAACTGGGGGTCGCGCCAGGACGGCGACGCTCTCTTGTTCCGCCTCAAGTCTTAGTTCTTACTTGGCGGCCGCCTTTGTCGTGAGTTCGGACCGCTCGATGGGACTCCCCGCTTCTGCAAGGAGGTCCGCCGGCAGTTCTACTTGGGGAGCAAAGCGATGAGCGAGCCAGTTGAACATGATGATCACAAGCGTCAGGCCGCTAAACACAGCAAAAAGGAACCATGTAATCGCCGCGAAGCTCCCCTCGGGAATTCCCGATCGCCAGGCAATCCAAGCGGTGCCGGCGCTTCCCGCGACAGCCCAGATCCAACCCGCCGGCGCTACAGCCTTTGCAGCCTGAAACAGGGTCGTGGGCGGCTCGGGTGCGAACGATTCGTCGTCGAGGGCCGCCAGGCTCTGCTCTTCCATGTAGCGCCGGATGAACTCCCAGAGCTGAGGCGAAGTTTCGGAACCCAACATAAGCGGGGACGCCACGGTAAAACCGTCGACGACGCGCACGCCCCTTCGCGACTCCTTCGCAACGAACCTCAACTCGTCCAGGGTCTGGACGACGTTTCCGCTGAGGCGGGTTTCCTTGGTGTACTCTGCTTCCAAGCAATCCCAGTCGTATTCGACGAGGATCAATGGCCACCGCTTGAAAACCCCCGGCCAATACTTCATGTTCACGAAAGCAGTGCTGAAGTGGGTGCCCGGCATATCTTGTATGAACCGATATACTTTGCGCGTCTTCCGGTTGAACAGGATGGGCATCTGAAGCGGGCTGAACAAATCGATTCGAAAAGCCAGAATGGCACCGGTCACCGCACCCAGGAAAAGCAGTAGGCTCACAATCGCCAGCACAAGCGATAGAAGCACGCCAATAACGGCTCGATCCCTGATGTTGTCCCCCAGCAAGTCAGTGGAGCCATCAAGAAACAGTAGACCGAGTATTGCAGCGGGTACAAACAACAAGGCGATAACGCTCGCCATGCCTCTTGTTCGGGTAGGTGCGGCCTCCAATGCAAGGGCGTGCTCGTAGATCCCTTGGAGAAGGCCAAGCGAGCGAGGCGTGTCGGAGACAGACTTACGCTTGTCGAGCCGATTCACCTCGCTAGAGTCCGGTTCGAGATTGGCGGCCTTGCTGCGATGCTGCCCGGAAGCGCGACGCCTGATGTAGTTGGTCATACCGACACACTCCGACTGCTTCGCCTTTCTTCACTGAACCGTCGACCGACGGACCTGGACTCTTTTTTCGGAGTTTTCGTTTGTTGCCAAAAAGTTGGCCGCATGCATTTTCAGCTCGCACTAGGTAATAAGCACATGCCGCCTAGGAGCTGTCAGTTCTTACTTCGCGGCCGTCTTTATCGTGAGTTCGGACCGCTCAATGGGACTCCCAGCTTCTGCCAGGAGGTCCGCCGGCAGCTCTACTCGGGGAGCCAAGCGGTGAGCAAGCCAGTTGAACATGATGATCACAAGGGTCAGGCCGCTAAACACCGCAAACAGGAACCATGTGATTGACGCAAGGCTCCCTTCCGGAATCCCCGACCGCCAGGCAATCCAAGCGGTGCCGATGCCGCCCGCGACAGCCCAGAACCAACCAGCGGGCGCTACAGCGTTTGCAGCCTGAAATAGGGTCTTCGGTGGCTCGGGGGCGAACGACTCGTTGTCGAGGGCCGCCAGGCTCTGCTCTTCCATATAGCGCCGGATGAACTCCCACAGCTCAGGCCATGTCTCCGACCCCAGCATAAGCGGCGAGGCCACCGTGAAGCCATCGACCACGCCGCCACTACCCGGCGACTCCTTTGCAATAAACCTCAGTTCGTGCAAGGTTTGCACGACATTTCCGCTGACGCGTGTTTCCTTGGCATGTTCTGCTTCCAAGCAATCCCAATCATACTCAACCAGGATCAACGGCCAACGCTTGAAAACGCCCGGCCAGTACTTCATGTTCACTAGAGCCGTGCTGAAGTTTGTTCCGGGCATATCTTGTATGAACCGGTACACCTTGCGCGTCTTCGCGTTGAACAGAATGGGCATTTGAAGCGGACTGAATAAGTCAATCCGAAAAGCGCGAATTGCACCAGTCAAAGCACAGAAGAAAATCAGCAGACTCACCGCCGCCAATACAAGCGACGCAAGTGCGAGCAAAGCAGATCCTTCCCTGATACTGTCTTGTGTCAGACCAACGGACAGATCGAAGAAAAGCAGACCGAGAATCGCAACGGGAACAAACACCAAAGCAAAAACACTCACAATGCCTCTTGTCCGGGTCGATGCCGCTTCCAATGCAATCGCATGCTGGTATACCGCATGCAGGAGGCCCAGTGTGCGAGGACTGTCGGAGGCGGCTTTCCCTTTCTGAAGCCGCTTCGATTCACTCTCCCCGAGATCGTTAGTGTTTGGGGCACCGGGGCGCAGATCGGCGGCGCGTCGTCTGATGTACGTTGTCATACCGAGGCTGCTCCGTCCGCTTCCGCCTTTTTCAGCGCGCTCTCGAAGTCTTTGGCCTCAGACTCCCACGCCTCGGGATTGGGGCGTGACTCCCCGACACGGCGATACTTGGGTTTGGTCCCGAAGTAGCAGTTTTCAACCCAAAGCTCAAGCGCCGTCCTATCAAAGTACACAACGATTCCTTCTCCGGCAAACGCCACGACGGTCAATACCAAACCCCAGCCAGTGAAGCTGAGCCCGCGGAGCCGCATCGCGGTACCTGCAATACCCGTCGCGCCTCTGATCGAGCCTTGGAGAAGACCTCGCCTGGCGAGCCAGTAAGCGGCGACCTCGACGCCCGCGCCCGCAGATCCAACTGCCGCTAACATGTATGCCGCCCCGACGGCCGCGTAAGCTATAGCAAACGGGGTATCCCCATCAGCCCGTTTGCCGAATGCCTTCATGAAATTTTGGGTGGCATTCAACACGTTCCCGCAAGCTCCGAGGACCGCCGCAGTGGTCGTCGCCAAAGCCGCCGTGCCAACGAGTCTCAAATTGCTCGCGCCTGTCGCCACCACTTCCGCCACGCCGCCCGTGATACCGCACTTGTTATCCCACATGCCCACGCGCGTCATGGCGATCGCGTCCTCAATCGCCTCCCGTTGCTCCGGCGACAGGTTGGGCGTTTTCTCCAGACGCTCGACAAGGGCTTCAATTTTCCCTTGGTTGACCTCGTGGAGCCTCCATTGAAGAAACGCACCAAAGATCGACAGACGTGACTCGGGATCGACGGCGCCACGAACGGCCCCCGCGGCCGCCTTGCCGGGCAAAACCGCAACTTTGATGGCCCCCGTCGTCATCCGCGAGGTCTGACGCTCGACGAGGTCGGCCAGACGGAGGACGCCGCTCTTCAGCGCGTCGAAGCGATGGGCCTTTCGGTAAAGCTGCCCGAGCTGATCGACGGTGAGCATCTGCACCGGAATGCCGGCAGAACCGCGGAAGTTCACCCCAATTTGTTGTGCCTGACCGGCAAGGCCCCGAACGTTCTTCGCGTCCTGAAGGTCAACGTCGCTTGTCAAAAAGTCGAGGGAGATCTTCTGGTCGCGAACGTCAGCCGGCATCGCCTGGATCCGCTCCTTGAGCTTGCGGTTCTTCTCGTTCAGCGTCGTTCCCTGCCTCTCCATGTCGACGAAGAGATCCAGGGCCTCGGCAAACGTCACTTGGACGCGAGCATAGAGGGGCCTCGCAGGCGGCTTCTTGTTCAGCGCGCCGTCGAGTATCAGCTTTTGCTGGTGACACCAGGCCTGCACGTTGTTCGCGAGGGCGGCCTCCTTGCTGGAGAAGAAGTCCGCTGCCTTCTGCGTGGCGCTTTCCACTTTCTGGGCCGCTGCCTGTGCAGAGGCCTTGACGGATTGAACCGCACCCGCCGGCCCCAGTTTCTCTGCCGCCGAGAAGGCCAAGTGCGTCGCCGCACCGGCGACGGCGCCCATGATGCCGAAACTCAAGCCTGCGCCGGCACCCGTGGCCCAGCTCACTTTGGGACCGAAGTCAGCATCCGTCAGGAGTCCTTTGACCGTGTCGTACGTCTTGTCGAGCTTGGCTTCCTCATCTGTCCACCACTTTGCTTGGCTCCCGGTGAACGATCTCAAAGTTCCGAACAAGCCATCGTCGTTGGCGACCAGACCGCGCCAGACCCAGCCGTCATCTCCCTCGATGTCTTCCGTCAGCAGCAGCTTCCGGACAGCCCGCTCCAACCCGGCGCTCACGCCCCCCCAACCGATCAGGGATTTGCTGACCTCGCGCATGTACTCGATACCCGGTGTACGCGTTGCCCCGAGTGGATTGGGATCCGAGGGATCGAAATGCCGGCGGAAGTAGGTGCAAAGCGCTGCCGCGGTCAGCAGCTGCGCTCTGTCCTCATCATGCTGGCTCACCAGCTTGTTGTAGGCGTCGATTTTGTCCTTGAAGCTGGAAACGAATTGCTCGACTTCATCCCGTTTGTGCAGCCGGTCCATCTTCTGGGTGGACTTTTTCGCCTTGAGCTGGGCCATGTCTGCCGCGGGAGCGATGACGATGCCGTACTGCGGCATCCCCTTCAATTGCAACCAACGTGCGCTGTTCGGAAGCTCTCCACCTGGCTTGCGATCCAGCTGAAAGTTCTCAAGGCGCACGGTGCCGAGGCGGACCCATTGAGGCATCTCTCCGGACGACGGTATTTCACGCTGGTATGCGGGGTCGATCAGCGGGCGGTGCTTGGCGTCAACGAGGTCGGTCGAACGCAGCGGTGACTGTTCGTGCAGGGTCGCGAGCTGTACACCATAGACGCGCTTGCGGATGAACTCGATCCCGGCCAGGGCTCCCAATGGATGCCGCTGGGAGTACGAGTAGTCCAACCCCTGTTGATATCGGGCGCGTGCGATGTCCGACAACGCCTCTGCGGTTCCGACAGGGTCGCGCAAGGGGAACACGAAACCCTTGCCTTTGGTGAGCGGGTGCCCCGCGGACAGCGCAAGCATGCGCTGGCAGAGCATCTCTTCGAGGTTGGAGAGGGGCGCGAGGACAGACGTTGAGTTGCGCTTCGCGTGCTGCAGGTCAAACAACGCGAAGTCCGCGACGTGTTCCGCGAGCCACTGGGCCGTCGGGCGAACGTAACTCTCCCCAGCGGTGCGCGCCTTCGCGATGTCGATGCGCTGCATCACCTCGGGCTTCATCTTGTTTTGTGCCCGCAACTTCCGGTCCCACAGGTTGGCGCCCACGGCAACCCACAACCCAGTTGCTGCATGCGCGTCCTGGAGACGATAGGTCACGGTCGTCAGGAGGTGGGAGCCTCCGTCACGTCGGCAAGCGAAGGCTTCGCCGGTCACGAAATGCGGGTGTCCCTCAGGGACGAGGGCTCCGTTTGGCAGCACACGGAACACTTCCCAATGAGCTGCATCGGGGTCTGCTGCGCCAGCCTTCCCGCCTGCTTGCCGCCGTGCTGCCGCCAACTTCAAAGCTCGCGGCGGCGTCTCGTGGTACACGTGCAAGTACATTCCCGGCCGCAAGGTGCGCAGTACATAACGGGCGTACTTCAAGGGCGGGAGGCCGACCTCCTTCACCGATGCGTCGTGCTCTTTGAGCTTGGCGGCATTGAGTGGGGCGAACGCCGCGTCCTTGGCAACCGCACTGTGATACAGGAAGAGGATCGGCAGGCCGCTGTTCTCGCAGGCCTTGCAGGTTTCGGTGCTCATGTTGATCTCTGGTCTTCGGCGCTTCTAAGCGCGCGCGTCATCGCTGCTTGTGCCCTGCTGGGAATCTGCATCCAGTTCCCAGAGCCGTTCTTCCAAACTTCCCGGATTCCTCTTTGCGGCGTCAATCGCTTCGCGGCCCCGCGTTGTGCCGTTGACGGGTCGACCGAGAGCCGCGCGCCAGGCATAGCTCACACGATCGTTCAAGTCCGTCAACCCCACGGCCGCAGCCTGCTCGCAGGCTGTCCAGGCGGCCTCATGTGCATGGTCCGGCACATCCGCCAACTCGCGTTGGAGCACGGCGAGTGTTAGCGAGACCGCTTCGCCATCCAACAGGCGGGCCTCTTGCTCAACGCTGAGGAGAAGCCGAGCCGGCTTGGTCAACAGCTCCTCGACCCTTTGCCGGCGACCGTACAGTTCGGCTTCGGTGGACAGGAAAGCATCGTCAGCCAAGCCCAGGCAGCAGCCCCATGTGCCGTTTCGAAGACGTAGATGCCATCTGCCGACAGGCCCGAGCCACTCGGCCAAGTGACGCGCCGACAACAAGTGAACCAGCAGTTCGAAGACACGCGGGTCGGCCAACCGCAAGTAGCGCGGCCTTCCACGCACCATGACGGTGGTCATTTGCTCGATGCGCTGCATGAGCCGTTGGCCATCCAGCGGCGTCTCGATGAGGGCGCCGATGCCGAGCTTGCCGATAGACGTCTCCGAAGCCTGTTGCGCTTCCATCGCTGCGCCCTGGACCAGCAACTCCACCAAGGGATCATCAGCGCCTTCCAGCTGCACGACATACGGCATCCGATCCGCCTCCACGCGTGGAGATGGGTCACGAGCGACCCACACCGCCCGCTTCCAGGCCGAACGCCGCGCCGCCTGCAAGTCATCCAGGTCCGTCGCGCTAGTCGATGCGCCAGCGAGAAGGTGGGGCTCGCCTAAGAACGGGTCGATCAGTGCATAGAGGGGAAGACCTTGCAGCACCGGCAGAGGCGTCTGGCTCAGGAACTTGGGCTTGCTCTGACCCTGGTCCAAACGACTGGCGACGGGAGCCGCCGAGGGCGGGGCGCTCTCGCCCGTCATAGCAGCGCAGCTCCATTCGACACGCTCTCCGCCTGCTGCTGGCCGCAAGGAGGGACGGACTGAGGAGCGGGGAGGTCGGCGCTGGAACTCGCGTTCGCAGGCCCCGTCAACTCCTTCATGCTCGCCTTGAACTGCGCCGCACCCGGCGTTGTCAACGTGATGTCGCCGCCTTCGATCCGAATCGACGAGCCGCCCGCCGTCAGCAGGATGTGTTTTGGCGCGCCCATCTGAATGGCCGCTTGAGTGCTGCTGACCTCCACCGCCTTGTCCGCTGTCAGCTTGGTAGCGCCGCTCTGGCTCTGGCTGCTCACGCTGCCGCTCGCGGCGTGCAGCATGATGCCGGTCTCCTGGTTCGGCTTGCTCGGGTCGCTCGCCTTGCCGTAGGTGAACCAGCTGATGCCACCTTGCACCGCGATGCTGTGGTGGCGCTGGGCGTTGTGGGTGATGTCTTGCCCCGCCACCCAGCTGGCAGTGTTGCCCGCGCTGAAAATCGTGTTCGCCGGGCTGTACAGCCCCACCCCGGCAGGCGCGCTCACCAACAGGTCGGGTCGGCTCCAGGCCTTGACGGCCCCCGCGCCGCCGCCGATCGCCTGGTCGCCGCTGCCGGCGTCGCCGCGCTGATCGGTCGTCTCGATGCTCTCCCGCAGGGCCTTCTGTGCCTGGGGCACGGGCAAGTCCTTGGCCTGCGGTTCGTCCTTCAGCTTCGCGTTGTGCTTCTGCGCGGTGTCGATCAGCGTCGACGTCAGCTCTGCGCTTTGCTGTAGCTGCTGCTCGGCCTCGCGGGTGTCGAGCTGCGCGGTGCCCCCGGTCGAGCCCGCTGCCCGAGCCTCAGCGCTGATCAGCAGGCCGCTACCTGCGCGCAAGGCTCCGCTGGCCTCGGTCACCAGCTCGCTGCCGTGTCCGCGCGGGTGCAGGCGCTGGTTGTCGTTCTGGTTCAATGCATGGCCGAGGTTCAGCTGGCTGCGATGCTGCGTGCTCGCCAGCTGGATGCGGCCCTGCCCCGGCGTGTCGTCGAACACCAGCTGGTTGTAGCCGCCGGCCCCGCTCTGGCTGGCCGACAGCTCCTGCGTCTTGAGCCCCGTCATCACCGCCGCGTGCTGGTGCCCCTGGTGCTGGCCTGCGGCTTGGGAGCCGGGGAACCAGGCCGGGGCATTGCCGGTGGCGCCGGCGGCGCCGCCGTTCACCTGGTTGCCCTGCGCGTTGTCCTGCCCCACGCCGTTGTAGAGGCTGCCGATGACCACCGGTCGGTCGATGTCGCCATCCAAGAAGGCGACCAGCACTTCTTGCCCGACACGTGGCGTGAAGACGCTGCCCCAGTTGGCCCCGGCCACGGACGTTGCCACCCGCACCCACGTGCCGCTGGCATCGCTGGCCGGCGCGTTGTCGACCCCCTGCACTTGTAGCCGGTGGCTGCCCTGGGCACCGCGTTGCCAGTGGAACTGCACCTTGATGCGGTGGTCGCGGTCGGTGTGGATAGGCGCACCCAGGCCCACCACGATGGCGGTCTGCGTGCCCGTGACGGTGGGTCGCGGGTGCTGGACCACACTGTCCAGGCCGGCGTGCGGGCTCAGCGCGGCGTCGAGCGCGGGCGCACGCACCACCACGGTAGCCGGCAGCGCCACGACCTTGACGCTGTACAGCGGCTCGTCGCCGTCGTTCGCAAGGCTGCCGGCCTTGGTCGCACCGCTATCCTCCTTCTCTGTGCCGAGGAGCCCTGGCAGCAGGTCTTGGAGCATCGCCCGATGGTCGGCCGACACGTTGCTGCGCGCGCGGTGTTCGGCGCGCAGCAACACGAAGCGGTCTTTGTCTTCGCCCGTGTGGTGCGGGTGGTCCAGGACGGTGATCACGCTGCCGGGCGCAAAGGTGCGCACGGTGCCTTCGCCGTAATACAACCGGCCACGGGCGTCGAGCGCTTCTTGCTGTCGCTGCGCCAGCCGCTGCCCTTGATGGCTGTCTTCGTAGGCATAGACGCCCGGCACGTCCTGGCATTCCGTGGCGATGCCGCCGGCGGGGTGCAGGGCCGCGGCGCTGACGGGCCGCAGCTGCGTGCTGCGGTAGTCCCAGCTCGCCATGCTGACTGCCTGGGTGGTCACCCGGCGTTCACCGTGCCAGCTGCGCAGGCTGTCTTCTTTCATCGTCGCGCCGGGCTGGGTGTAGCGCACCCGCGGCTGACGGTTCGGCTTGCAGGCACCGTTGTGGTCGGCGATCACCAGCACGTGCTGGCCCAGCGTCTTGCTGCCGGCGTCACCGGTGTGCTCCCACCAATAAAACAGGCCTTCTTCCCGCAGCAGGCGCTCGATGAAAGCGAGGTCGCTCTCTTGATATTGCGTACAGAGGGAGCGTTGTGGATAAGCGGCACGGTCTGCCAGGTCCCAGCGCCAGGCGGGCGCCAGCGCGCCCTGCCCCTGGTAGCCGGCGAAGACCGCTTCGACGATCTCCATCACCGTCCGGCTCTGGAAGGTGCGGCTGTCGTGCCGGTGTGCCAGAAAGGCCAGCCACGGCTCGACCGTCAATCGATAGCGCGCCAAGCCCCCGTCCGCCCCCAGCAGCGAAAAGCCGGTGACCTGGCCGTGGAAGGGCCGCAGAGCGGTGCGGCTGGCTTGCGTCAGCAACTCCAGCAACACGGGCTGGCCGATCAACTGCTTGAGTTCCAGGTGCGTGTCGGCGCTCAGCGCCGTCAGCTCCAGCTTGAAGCCGCAGTCCGGGCCGCTCGGTCCGATGCTCTCGGTCAGCGCCATGCGCTCGGCCAAGAGGACATTGGGGCCCAGCAGCGTGTGCAGGTGAAGCAGCCGGTCGTTCTGCGTGTAGCCGGCAAGCAAGGCTTGAATCGCGGCCGGCAGGAAGGAGAGGTCCGTCATGCGTGGCCCGGTCAGCGGCTCAAAAAGCGGGCGCGGCAAGAGCCGCCCGCCGCACGAAGAATGGCGTGGGCCAGGATGGACGTGTGCATGGACTCCCTCGGTTGTTGGTATGAACGCAGCGCCATGCTCGCGCTCTGTTGGGGGACAGAGTTTATCGAGGCTCGGCGGCGTAAACCTCGGCGTTCCCCCATCCGAGGGGGGCGTGTTCATGTGAAACTTCGTGTTATGTCATGAGTTTTGGCGGGATCGGGTCGGGCTGTCCCCTCGAACGAGGGGCACGTTGCATCCGTTTCCTGCGCAAAATTGTTCAGATCACATTTACTGAGGGCCTTGGCTGATCCTCCGCCGGCTACACGCGCGTTGAGGTTCACCCTCAGAGAGCCCCAGCCGCCCGTGCCGTCGATATCGCCTCCACACCGGCGGTACCCCGGGCGCGCGAGCAGTGGGCGGGCGCACCGACTGGTGCCCTGCACCCCGCGCCGGGCTTTCCTGCTAGAGACAAAGGACGCTGATGAAACGATCGCTTCTGGCTGCGCCAATTGGGTCGCGGCCCGAACGCCGCGCGGCAACCCTCAGGGCCAGCACGGGTGCGGTCCCGCTTCCCCCCTATGCGACACCTGCTGTTCTGCGTATCGAGGAGGCACCGCTCGACGAGAGGATCATGAACGCGCTGCTCGCGCATCAGCGGACCCAGGCAACGGACTACAGCGGTCTGCCTTTGCCGGTGCGGATGCGCGCCTGCGGCGTGCTGGACGCCTGGCAGCGCGTCGTGGACGAGCTCCCCGGCATACGCTCGGCTCGCCTGGCGCTGTCCGACCCGGCGGTGCCGTTCGTGTCAGCGCACGACGGGACCGTGCACAGCGTCCGCCCGTACATGAAGAAGCACAGCGATCAACAGTGCAACAACGCCTTGCTCGACGTGACACCTTGGCTGGCGCACTGGTGGCGCGGCGGTTCGCTGTACGAGCCGACACCCGCACTCACTTCCTTGCTGCGCGAAACGGATTGGTCACAAGACCTGCCGATGCGCTACTTCCGCACGCCGGTGCCAGCGATGTGCGTTCTGCCACCGCTCGGCGAGCCGCACCTCTGCGGCACGCTGGACGCGATCCAGGTGTTTTCTCACGGCGTTGAAGCCGTGGACGCTCCTGCACATCGCGCGATCACCGTCGTAGCGCACCAGGAAGTGAGCACTCCGCACCCCGGCGTTGTGAGCCTGACGCTCATGCTCAGAGTCCAAGACGAGGACGAGCCGCTGAGCGCCGTGTTGGAGCGGACCATCGAAGAGGTCTGCCGTGAGCCCGATGGCACGGTCAACGAGGAGGCGGCGGCGGTACTCCGCCCGATCAACCGCGAACTGCTCGACTACGTCGTGAAAGTGCTGCTGTACCTCGGGCTGGATGACGCGGAGGTCACGCAGAAGCGGCCCTACAGCGAAGCGCCTCGGCAGTTCTCGGGGCTCGGGCGGCGCAAGCGCGAGGAGCGTCAGCGCGAGATCGAGAAGCTGTATGACCGCTACCTTCTGGGCCCAGTGGCACTGGCCGGTGCGGGCGATCTCTCCGACCAGCCGGATGCCGCTCCTGTCGACGGTCGTAGCGCAGTTTCAACGCATTGGCGGCGGGGCCACTTCCGGCTTCAGCCGCACGGCCCACAGGCCTCGCTGCGCAAGGTGATGTTCATCGCGCCCACCATCGTTCGGGCGGATCGAATGCCGGGCGATTGACGCCGCGCACACGGCAGTGTTGAGCAGCATGTTGTAGGGCGCAGCCCTCTCGTGATGGCAAGGCGTTGCTCGGCTGCTGCCTGCGCAACGCCATCCAGCCGGTCAAACGCTCACACCTCGACCGGCACTTCCTCGCCCAGCCCCAGTTCGGACATCAGCGCCGCCTTGCGCTGGCTCAGCTTCGCGCCCAGCCGCTGCAGGTCGAGCCCGCTGTCCTTCACCTTCTTGAAGATTTCGTTCTGCTCTTCCTTGACGTGATGGTCGACGTACTCGCCGAGCACGATCACCTTGGCGTCGTAGAGCTTCTCGCGCGGGTGCATGGCCTGGATCTGGGCGATCAGGTCCTTGGCGCTGGCATGTTCAACGGTGGCTTCGTCGATCAGATCCTTCTCGTCGAGCACCTTGCGCACGGCCGGATAGAACAGCTCTTCCTCGATCTGTGCATGCACCGTCAGTTCGGTGCAGATCTGCTCGGCGATCTCACGCCGTTGCGGCACCGAGGCCCCTTCCTCGGCCAGCTTCTTGTATTGCTTGAACAGGGCCTTGACCCTCTTGTGGTCGGCGGTCAGCAGCTCGATCGCGTCGACGGCGTCGTTCTGGGGACGTTTTGCGGTTGCCATGGTGTGGGGTTCCTTCGTGGGTTTGTTGTCGGATGACCGAGGCCGCGAGGGCCTCTCGAAGGACGCCAGATCCGCGCGGAGGCGGCCGGGCGCCCGGTCCCGGCAATCCGTGGCAAATACGATGCCCGCCCGCCCGTTCCTGGTCAGACGGGGTCCACCCGCGCACCACAGGCGGCACAGTAGCGGGCGCCAGGGGTGAGGGCGGCGCCGCACGCGCCGCAGTGGCCCGGGGCCGGGTCTGCCGGGCCGGACGACGCGGGAGCGGCCGGCGCGAGCACGGCGGCAGCGCGGATGTCGTGGTGCAGTTGGGCGGCGGGCGGCGTGTTGTCTGCCAGGGCGCGCTCGCCGGCGTTGAGCGCGGCGATGCGCGCCTGATCCTCTTCGCTGCCGGGGGCCACCAGCACACTCTGGCTGCGGCCGAAGGCCGCCAGATGGGCGGCCAGGTCCTTGGCCTCCACCCCGGTCGAAAACATCGCGGTGACCTGACGTTCGCCGTCCTTGCCGAACACCACCGACTCGAGGCGCGCGCGCCAGACGCGCAAGGTCATCGATTCGGTGCGCACGATCTCGCTGTCGGTGTTGAGCCGGCTGTTGAACTGATTGCCGGTCCCGACACGCGAGCGTTGGTAGGTGCCGGCCATCTCGACCCAGACCAGCACCGACTCGAAGTCGAAGCGCCCCCACAGCGCGGCAGCCGCCTGGAAACAATACAGGGCGACCAGCAGCAGGATGGTGGAGGTGCCGGCCATCGACAAGCGGTTGTCGCGCCAGGCGGCGCCGACGTCGAACTCGCGCACGAAATACAGCAACAAGCCGACGGCCACTGCCACCAGCAGCGTTGCATAGAGATCCAGCGCGACCAGCCAGCGGTGGGCGCGATGCGCCAGTGCCGAGCGCAACGTCGGCGCAATGCGGCCGCCGAGCGGCGTCGGCTGGGTCTCCTCCATCAGTTCAGCGGCAAACGGGCCGGCGCTGCGCGACATGTCGATGGCCGGCTCGAGCCTGGCGTAGCGGCGGTTGGGAATGTGCTCGGTCCATTCGTGCTGCAACTTGCGGTCCAGCTCGTCGAGCAGCAGATTCGGGGGCCCGTTCATCGACAGCTTGATCTGCTCGACGCCCGACTGCGCCCGTGGCGGCTCACCGACTTGCGCCCACACCGCGAGCGCGATCAGCAGCGCCGCCAACAGGCCGGTGCCGAGCATCAGGGCGGTCTGCAGGCTGAGCGAAAAAGTGCCCAGCGACGGCAAGCTGCCGCCGATCAGCCCGATCAGCACCGGGGCGAGCAGCGCGGCAGCCACCAACCCGACCACCGAGGCCAGCGTGAGCCGGGCGCGGCGGTCGGTGATCAGCGGCTTGATCAGGAAAAACACGCCGAACAGGAAGTACAGCACGCCGATCCACGGCCGCGAGACATCGGTGCCCAGCACCCACCACGAGACGGCGAAGCTCAGTGCGGTGGCGGCGATCGCGACGAGGTTGAAGAAGTGGCGACGAGCCAGTTCCTGCACGGCCAGCGGTGCGGTGATCAGGTGCGGCACCGCGTGGTAGAGCACACCCTCGAGTGCGCCTTGCGGCTCCGGGTAGGTCAGGCCACCCTGGCGCAACATCTCCTGGTAGACGCCGGCCGCCGGCGATTCTCCGGTGGTGCCGGGCGCGATCTCGGGGGCGAGCGAGGCCGGGCGGCCGCGGCCGAAGAAGAAGCGCAGGCGCCGCGCGGCCATGCCGGCCGCGGCCAAGCCGCTGACCAGCAACGCGAGCCCGGCCACCAGCGGGGCCAACACCAGCCGCATGCTCTGGGCCTGCAGCGCTTCGCGGGTCCACCACAGGCACAGCACGCCACCGGCCACCAGCATCAGGGCGCACAGACCGAGCAGCAGGTTCTGCAACCGGTAGGGGTTGGGCAGCTCCAAACGCTTGCTGTCCGAGCTGTAGTCGTAGGCCATCGCCACGTCCTCCTGTTGATGTTGTTCGGGAGGACATTGTCAACCGGCTCGCCCCGGCGCGCGAACTCAGGTCAGGAAGCGGTCGAGCATGCGGCGGCTGGTTTTGTCGAGCGACGCCAGGTCGCGGATCACGAACTGCACGCCATGGCCGTCGAGGATCATCACGGACTGCGCGCCGAGGCGGCGGATGTCTTCCTCGCCCTTGAGCAGCAGCGTGGTCGGGCCGCGGTCGGTTTCGACCTGCCAGGTGCTGGGGGTGGAATAGGTCGAGACCGAGACCAGCCGGCGGATCTCGGGAAAGAACTCGCGCGTGGCCAGTTCCTGCTCGACCAGCGCGCGCGAGGTGTCACTTAGGTCGTGGAGCCGGTCGACCCAGGCGACTTCGTGGCCGTCGGGCCCGACCAGGGCGATGCCTTCGTCGGGTGCCGCAATCGGAAAGGCACGCACCGGCGTGACACCTTCATGCACGTCGCCGCTCACGGTGGTGAGCACCAGGCGGCCGAAGGTGTTGCGGCTCAGCTCGAAAGGGGGTTGATGAGACATGGATGGCGATTTGCGTCGTGTTCAGGCTGCGTCGCGGGCGGCGCTGTCTTCGTTCCAGCCCGCGGCAGCACCGCCTTCGGCGTTGGCCGCCTGGGCTTGATGGAGCCGCCAATAGGCGCCCTGGTGGGCCATCAGCGTGTCGTGCGGGCCGACCTCGACAATCTGGCCGCGGTCCATCACGACCAGCCGGTCCGCCTGCCGCAGCGTGCTGAGCCGGTGGGCGATCGCGATCGTGGTGCGCCCGCGGACCAGGTTGTCGAGGGCCGCCTGGATTTCTTTTTCGGTCTCGGTGTCGACGGCCGAGGTGGCCTCGTCGAGGATCAGGATGCGCGGGTCGATCAGCAGTGCGCGCGCAATCGAGATGCGTTGCCGCTCGCCGCCCGACAAACCCTGGCCGCGTTCGCCGACCACCGAGTCGTAGCCGTGCGGCAGCCGCAGGATGAACTCGTGTGCATGGGCGGCGCGCGCGGCCGCGATGATTTCTTCGCGGGTGGCGCCCGGCTTGCCGTAGGCGATGTTCTCGGCGATGGTGCCGAAGAACAAAAAGGGCTCTTGCAGCACCAGCCCGATGTGGCGGCGGTATTCGGCCACCGGCAGCGAGCGGATGTCGACACCGTCGACCCGGATCGCGCCTTCGGTCACGTCATAGAAGCGGCAGATCAGGTTGACCAGCGTGCTCTTGCCCGAGCCGCTGTGGCCGACCAGGCCGATCATCTCGCCCGGTGCGATGTTGAGGTCGAGGCCGCGGATCACCGAGCGGCTGCCGTAGCGGAAGCCGACGTCGCGCAACTCGATGCGGCCCTCGAAGTGCTCCTTGTGCACCGGCCGAACCGGTTCGGGCACGCTCGACACATGGTCGAGGATGTCGAAGATGCGCTTGGCCCCGGCCGCGGCCTTCTGCGTCACCGAGACGATGCGGCTCATCGAGTCGAGCCGGGTGTAGAAGCGGCTGATGTAGGCGAGGAAGGCGGTCAGCACGCCGACGGTGATTTGCCCGTGTGCCACCAGCCAGATGCCGAAGGCCCACACCACCAGCAGACCGACCTCGGTCAGGAAGGACACGGTGGGCGAGAACAGCGACCACACCTTGTTGAGCCGGTCGTTCACCGCGAGGTTGTGACGGTTGGCGTCGCGGAAGCGGGTCGCTTCGCGCTGCTCCTGGGCAAACGCCTTGACCACCCGGATGCCGGGGATGGTGTCGGCCAACACATTGGTGACTTCGGACCAGACCCGGTCGATTTTTTCGAAACCGGTGCGCAGTTTGTCGCGGACGACGTGGATCAACCAGGCGATGAAGGGCAGCGGCAGCAGCGTCACCAGGGCCAGCCACGGATTGATCGAGAACAAGATCGCCGCCGTCATCAGGATCATCAGCACGTCGGTGGCGAAGTCGAGCAGATGCAGTGACAGAAACACGCAGATGCGGTCGGTTTCGCTGCCGATGCGCGCCATCAGGTCGCCGGTCCGCTTGCCGCCGAAATATTCGAGCGACAACTTGAGCAAATGCTCGTAAGTGGTGGTGCGCAGGTCGGAGCCGATACGTTCGCTGACCAGTGCCAGGATGTAGGTGCGGGCCCAGCCGAGCGACCAGGCCACGAGCGCGGCCGCCAGCAGGCCGCCGAGGTAGAACAGCACCTGTGTCGTGTCGATCGGCGTGCCGTTCTGGTAGGGGATCAGCACCTTGTCGATCAAGGGCATCGTCAGGTAGGGCGGCACCAGCGTCGCGCCGGTGGAGCCGAGGGTGAGGGCAAAGCCGGCCAGCAGCTGGCCTTTGTAGGGCTTGGCGAAGCGCCACAGGCGCAGCAGGGTCCAGGTGGACGGAGCGGCGGGCGTTTCGCGGTGACAGGCCGGGCAGTCCTCCTGGTCGGGTGCGAGCGGCGTCTTGCAGCGCTCGCAGACGTCGCCATCCGTGACATGCGTCACGCCCGTGGCCAAAGTTTCTAGCTGTGCGTTGAAGCGGTCGATCAGCTGCAGCGCTTCGGCATGGTGTCGCAAGGTGTAGCGCCAGCAGCCCAAACGGGCCTGCCGATCGTGCAGTTCGACACGACCGACGCCGGCATGATCCTCGTGCTGCAAGGCCAGGCCCAGGTGCAAGGGCCAACTTTGCCACGCCTGGCCGGGTTCGCGCACCAGCAGCCGGCGCTCGGTCAGTGCAATCAGACCGCTCGCAAAGCGAAGTTGCGTGTCGAGGTCAACCTGCAGCCAGGCCAGAACGTTTTCCCCTTCGGCAAGGGTGGATCCGAGATCCGCCTGCCAAGGATCCGGCAGCGAGCCGGCGGCTAAGGTTGAGTTGGAGGGTGACATTGTCATCGTGTGGTGCGCTTCGAATCGAAGCAACGCCGTTCAGGTGGAGGCAAGACGCCTGGCCCCGGTCTTCGCGCGCGAAGCTGGGCGATCTGAACGTCACGCACGGAAGTACCAGACGGTTGACAACATCGTGCAACTTTCGCCATCACGACTCGCCCGAGTCGTGAACGTTTCGCAATTTCACTGATTCCGACCACCAACTTGACAGGCCCCGCCTTGCCGCGGCCGGGGCCACGCTGAACGCACCCATGAAAGATATCAAGATCCTCCGAGTGGCCTACCTGAACGGGCCCAACCTCTGGACCTACCGGCCGGTGCTGGAAGCCTGGGTGGACATCGGTGAGCTCGAAGACTTCCCGTCCAACAAGATTCCGGGTTTTCCCGAGCGCCTGGTGGCCTGGTTGCCGTCGTTGGTCGAGCATCGCTGCGGTATCGGCGAGCGCGGCGGTTTTCTGCAGCGGCTGAAGGAGGGCACCTGGCCGGCGCACATCCTCGAGCATGTCGCGATCGAGCTGCAGAACCTGGCCGGTAGCCAGGCCGGCTTCGGCAAGGCCCGCGAGACCGGGCAGCGGGGGGTGTACAAAGTCGCCTTCCGCGCCCGCAACGAGCAGGTCGGCCGGGCCTGCCTGGCGGCCGCGCGTGAACTCGTGCTGGCCGCGATGGACGGCCGGCCGTATGACCTGCCGGCCACGCTGGCCGGCCTGCGTGCGATGGTCGACTCGTTGTGCCTGGGCCCGAGCACCGCCTGCATCGTCGACGCGGCTGCCGACCGCGGCATTCCCTCGATCCGGCTGACCGAAGGCAACCTGGTGCAACTCGGCTATGGCGTGCAGCAGCGCCGCATCTGGACCGCCGAGACCGACCGCACCAGCGCGATCGCCGAAAGCGTGTCGAGCGACAAGGACCTGACCAAGACGCTGCTGGCGTCCTGCGGTGTGCCGGTGCCCGAAGGCCGGGTGGTGAGCGATGCACAAGATGCCTGGGACGCGGCTGAAGACATCGGCGTGCCGGTGGTCGTGAAGCCGTCGGATGCCAACCACGGCCGCGGCGTTTCGATCGAGCTGTCGGCCCGCGAGGATGTCGAAGCCGCCTTCGGTGTGGCCGAACGCGAAGGCAGCGAGGTGATCGTCGAGCGTTTCGTGCCGGGCAACGAGCACCGTTTGCTGGTGGTCGGCAACAAGGTGGTGGCGGCCGCGCGGGGCGAGGCTGCCTGGGTGGTGGGCGACGGCCGGTCCACGGTGGTCGAGCTGATCGACCGCCAGCTCAACACCGACCCGCGTCGTGGCCTCACCGAAGACTTCCCGCTCAACCCGATCCTGATCGACGAAGAGCCGGCGGTCGCACTCGAACTCGCACGCCAGGGCCTGCAGCCCGACTCGGTGCCCGCGGCCGAGCAGCGCGTGCTGGTTCAGCGCAACGGCAATGTCGCCTTCGACGTGACCGACCAGGTGCACCCGGAGGTGGCCGCGGCCGCCACGCTGGCCGCGCGTATCGTCGGGCTCGACATCGCGGGCATCGATCTGGTCGCGCAAGACATCTCGCAGCCGCTCGGGCCGCAGCACGGTGCGATCGTCGAAGTCAACGCCGGCCCCGGTCTGCTGATGCATCTGAAGCCGGTGGACAGCCCGCCGCGGCCGGTGGGCCGGGCCATCGTCGACCATCTGTTCCCCGAAAGCCAGAGCGGCCGCATCCCGGTGGTCGGCATTGCCGGCACCAGCGGCACGGCCGTGATCGCCCGGCTGGTGTCGTGGCTGCTGCAGCTGAACGGCCGCTATGTGGGCCTGGCCTGCAGCGACGGCCTCTACCTCGACCGCCGGCGCGTCGACAGCCGCCCGAGCGCCGACTGGGCAGCCGGCCAACGGGTGCTGATGAACCGTAGCGTCGAAGCGGCGGTGATCGAGAATGGCGCGGTGGAGATCCTCGCGCATGGCCTGGCCTACGATCGCTGCCTGGTCGGTGTGGTGACCGACGTCAGCGGCGCCGATGCGCTGGCTGGTTTCCATGTGCACGAACCGCAGCAGGTGTACAACGTGTTGCGCACCCAGGTGGACGTGGTGTTGCCCGAGGGCACGGCGGTGTTGAATGCCGACGATCCGCTGGTGGCCGAGATGGCGCCGTTGTGCGACGGTGAGGTGCTGTTCTACGGCCTCGATCCCGAGCTGCCGGCGCTGGTGGAGCACCGGGCGCAGGGCGGTCGGGTGGTGTTCCTCCGCGCAGGGCAGGTGGTGATCGCCGAAGGCGACGACGAGCATGTGCTCGGGGCGCTGGCGAGTTTTCCGTTGGCCCACGACGCCCGCTCGCCGGTCGCCGCCGAAAGCCTGCTGGCCGCCGTGGGAGCCGCGTGCGCGCTGGGCCTGTCGCCGGAGCTGATCCGCGCCGGCGCGAGCACCTTCGACCCCGACCACGTCACCTCGCTCGACGCGGGGCCGCGCGGCGCGCATCCGCACGCCAGCTGAGCGCCGCCCTGGTTGCGACGCCGAACGTAGTTTTCATATCCAGAAAGAGACTTCATGGACGTATCACGCATCCGGGCACTGCGAGGCCCCAACCTCTGGAGTCGCCGTGTGGCGATCGAAGCGGTCGTGACCTGCAGCGAAGCCGAGTGCGCGCTGGATCGCTTGCCCGGGTTCGAGGTGCGGCTGCGGGCGCGCTTCCCCGAGATCGGCGAGCTGCAGCCCAGCGGCCGGCGCCATCCCCCGGTGACGATGGCCGAAGCGTTGGAACTCGCGGCGCTGCGCCTGCAGGCCCAGGCCGGCTGCGCGGTGAGCTTCAGTCGCACGGTGCGCACGCCCGAGCCGGGCGTGTTCCAGGTGGTGGTCGAATACACCGAAGAGGCGGTGGGCCGGCTCGCCTTCGAACTGGCGCAATCGCTGTGTCAGGCCGCGCTCGACGACACGCCGTTCGACCTCGCCGCTGCGCTCGCGCAACTGCGCGAGCTGGACGAGGACGAGCGCCTGGGCCCGAGCACCGGCTCGATCGTGCAGGCGGCCGTGGCGCGCGGCATTCCCTATCGCCGTCTGACGCGTGGCAGCCTGGTGCAGTTCGGCTGGGGCAGCCGGCAGCGCCGCATCCAGGCGGCCGAGATGGACCGCACCAGCGCGATTGCCGAATCGATCGCGCAAGACAAGGAACTGACCAAGAAGCTGCTGCTGGCCGCCGGTGTGCCGGTGCCGCTCGGCCGGCCGGTCAGCGATGCCGAAGACGCCTGGGCCGCGGCGTGCGAGGTCGGCCTGCCGGTGGTGGTGAAGCCGCGTGACGGCAACCAGGGCAAGGGTGTCACGGTCAACATCGTGACACGCGATCACTTGCTGCTCGCCTATGCGGCGGCGCACGAGATCAGCTCCGACGTGATGGTCGAGCGTTTTATCCCCGGCCACGACTTCCGACTGCTGGTGGTGGGCGACAAGCTGGTGGCCGCGGCACGCCGCGACCCGCCGCATGTGATCGGCGACGGGCGCCACACCATCCGTCAGCTGGTCGACCAGGTCAACCAGGACCCGCGCCGCGGTGACGGCCATGCGACCTCGCTGACGCGCATGCGTCTGGACGACATCGCGCTGGCCCGTTTGGCGGTGCAGGGCTACACGCCCGACAGCGTGCCGGCCAAGGGCAAGCGAGTCGTGTTGCGCAACAACGCCAACCTGAGCACCGGTGGCACGGCCACCGACGTCACCGACGACGTACACCCCGAAGTCGCCGAGCGCGCCATCGCCGCGGCGCAGATGATCGGGCTCGACATCTGCGGCGTGGACGTGGTGTGCGAGACGGTGCACAAGCCGCTCGAAGAGCAGCAGGGCGGTGTCGTCGAAGTCAACGCGGCGCCGGGCCTGCGCATGCATTTGAGCCCGTCCTACGGCAAGGGCCGCGGTGTCGGCGAGGCCATCGTCGCCGACATGTTCGAGCCGGGCGACGACGGCCGCATCCCGGTCGTCGCGGTGACCGGCACCAATGGCAAGACCACGACGGTGCGTCTGGCGGCCCATCTGCTGGGCTGTTCGGGCAAGCGCGTAGGCATGACCAACACCGACGGTGTCTACATCGCCGGCCAGCGCATCGACACCGGCGACTGCAGCGGCCCGCGCAGCGCCCGCAACGTGCTGATGCACCCCGACGTCGACGCCGCCGTGTTCGAGACCGCACGCGGCGGCATCCTGCGCGAAGGCCTGGCCTTCGACCGCTGCCAGGTCGCCGTGGTCACCAACATCGGCCAGGGCGACCACCTGGGCCTGAACTACATCACCACGGTGGAAGACCTGGCGGTGCTCAAGCGGGTGGTGGTGCAGAACGTCGCGCCCGACGGCATGGCCGTGCTCAACGCAGCCGACCCCATCGTGGCCGAAATGGCACATGGCTGCCCGGGTCGGGTGACTTTCTTCGCGGCCGACCGCCATGTGCCGGTGATGGCCGCTCATCGTGCGCAAGGCGGCCGGGTGGTGTATGTCGAAGGCGGCGCGATCGTCGCCGCCGAAGGCCGGCGCCAGCACCGCATTCCGCTGTCGCAGGTGCCGTTGACGCGCGGCGGCAGCATCGGCTTCCAGGTCGAGAATGCGATGGCGGCGGTGGCGGCCGCCTGGGCGCTGGACCTCGATTGGGACACCATCGCACGTGGCCTGCGCAGCTTCGTCAACGACGCCGACAACGCACCCGGGCGCTTCAACGTGTTCGACTACGGTGGCGCGACGCTGATCGCCGACTACGGCCACAACCCCGATGCGATCGCGGCGCTGAGCAAGGCCGTCGAGAGCATGCCGGCACGCCGCCGCTCGGTGGTGATCAGCGGTGCCGGCGACCGGCGCGACGAGGACATCCGCCAGCAAACCGAGATCCTCGGCGACGCCTTCGACGAGGTGGTGCTGTACCAGGACCAATGCCAACGCGGGCGCGCCGACGGCGAAGTGCTGGCGCTGCTGCGTGAGGGACTGGCCAAGGCGCGGCGCACCCGTCACGTGGTCGAGATCCGCGGTGAGTTCGCCGCCATCGACGCCGCGCTGGCACGGCTCGCGCCCGGCGACCTCTGTCTGATCCTGATCGACCAGATCGACGAGGCGCTGGCGCACATTGCACAGCGCTGCCGCGAGCAGGCGGTGGCCATGCCGTCGGCGTCCGCCTGCGAAGCGGCCTGACCCGGGGTGCCTCGGCCGGCCTTCGGGCCGGCTTTTTTTTCATCTGTGCGCCGCCTGGACATCCAAGGGCGGGCGGGTCCACCACGGCGTCCGCGCTCCGCTACCATTTCGCCGTCAAAACTCTTCTGGTCGGAAAGGAATCGGATCATGGCGATGGACGTGGTGGACTTCGAAATCAAGGGCTCCGAGATGCAGTTCGTCGAGATCGAACTCGATCCCGGCGAAGCGGCAGTGGGGGAGGCGGGCAGCCTCATGTTCATGGACGCCGGCATCAGCATGGACACGGTGTTCGGCGACGGCTCGCAGCAGCAGGGCGGCTTCTTCGGCAAGCTGCTGGGCGCCGGCAAGCGGCTGATCACCGGGGAGTCGCTGTTCACGACGGTCTACACCAACCAGGTGCAGGGCAAGCAGCGGGTCGCCTTCGCCGCGCCCTATCCGGGCAAGATCATGCCGATGGATCTGCGCCAGCTCGGCGGCACCTTGCTGTGCCAGAAGGACTCGTTCCTGTGCGCGGCGCGTGGCGTGTCGCTGGGCATCGCCTTCCAACAAAAGCTGTCGGTCGGGTTCTTCGGCGGTGAAGGCTTCATCATGCAGAAGCTCGAAGGTGACGGCCTGGCGTTCGTGCATGCCGGCGGCACCGTGGTGCGGCGCGAGCTGCAGCCTGGGCAGACGTTGATGGTCGACACCGGCTGCCTGGTCGCGCTGACCCCCAGTGTGAACTTCGAGATCCAGTACGTCGGCAAGATCAAGACGGCGTTGTTCGGCGGCGAGGGCCTGTTCTTCGCCAAGGTCAGCGGCCCCGGCACGGTCTGGTTGCAGTCGCTGCCGTTCTCGCGTCTCGCCTCGCGCGTGTTTGCCGCGGCACCGCAGAACATGGGCGGCGGCGGCCGTGAAGAAGGCTCGCTGCTCGGCGGCCTCGGCGTGGGCGGTCTGCTCGGCGGCGTGTTGGGCGGCGGTGACGACGACTGATGTTGCGGCGGCGGGCGCCGGCGCCCGCCGTCAACCCGCCGCCGCGGCAGGGCGGCGGCTGTGCAGCCAGCCTTCGGCCGAGTAGACGGCCAGCGCGGCCCAGATCGTCGCATAGCCCGCCGCCGTGGCGGGCGCAAAAGGCTCGCGGTAGAGCCAGACCCCCAGCAGCAGTTGCAGCGTGGGGCCGATGTACTGCAGCAGCCCCAGCGTGGCCAGCGTGATGCGGCGTGCTCCGGCGGCAAACAGCAGCAAGGGCACGGCGGTCACCGGGCCCGCCAGGACCAGCAGTGCCTGCAGGCCCGGCGTCGCACCGGCGAAGCTGCCTTGGCCGTTCGAGACCCACCAGGCCATCGCCAGCAGCGCGAGGGGAAACAGCAGCAGCGTCTCGAGCGCGAGGCCTTCGAGCGGCCCGAGCACCGCCACCTTGCGCAGCAGCCCATAGGTGGCGAACGTGCCGGCCAGGATCAGCCCGATCCAGGGCAGCGTGCCGGCTTGCCAGGTCAACCAGGCGACGCCCGAGGCGGCCAGCAGCACGGCGGCCCACTGCCCGCGCCGCAGCCGTTCGTGTAGCACGGCGTAGCCCATCAACACGTTGACCAGCGGCGTGATGAAGTAGCCGAGGCTGGCGTCGACCACTCGGTCGTGCTGCACCGCCCAGATGTAGACGAACCAGTTGCCCGACAACAGCAAGCCGCTGAGTGCAAACGCCCCGACCAGGCGTGGTTGTCGGGCCGCCTGGCTCAGCCATCCCCATTGCCGGCGGACGGTCAGCACGCCGAGCACAAAGGCGAGCGACCAGATGATGCGGTGCGCCACCACCTCGCCGGAGGCCACCCCCTGGAGCGACTTGAAGTAAAGCGGGAACAGGCCCCAGAGCGTGTAGGCGAGGGCGGCGTAGGTGATGCCGGGGGTCATCGACTGGGGCTGCGATTTAGGTGCGTGGAGGTGTGTGGGCGGGGTGGTGGCTATTGTGGCAGTGGCAGTGGCAGCGGCCGTGCCGGCCCGGCATGCCGACTGCTAGGCTGACAACGGGCGGGACAGATGTCCAACTCGAGGAAGGCAGGCTGTATGGATGCCACCGATGTGAAGTTCGGGTTGCCGGCGCTGGAGCGCGACGGGCAACGCTGGACGACCGTGCGGGGCGATCTGCGGTTCAGCACGCATTTCCAGCCCATCTACAGCCTGTCGCACCGTCGGGCGGTCGGCCACGAGGCCTTGCTACGCGCCCAGGACGGGGCGGGGAACCCGGTGTCGCCGTTGCAGGTGCTGGCCTCGGCCGCGGCGCTCGGTGAGTTGCTGGAGGTCGACCGCGTGTGCCGGTGGTTGCATGCGAACAACTTCGCCAGCCAACGACGGGGCGACCACTGGTTGTTCGTCAACGTGCACCCGGCGGTGTTCGCACGGGGGCCGCAGCGCGGCACGCGTGCCTTCTTCAATCATTTGTCGGAAGAAACAGGCCTGAAGCCCAGCGACATCGTGCTGGAGGTCACCGAAGAGGCCATCGGCGAAGACGAACGTTTCGGCCAGGCGGTGGCGCTCGCGCGTGAACTCGGGTGTTTGCTGGCGTTGGATGACTTTGGCGCGGGCCATTCCAACTTCGACCGCGTCTGGAACATCCGGCCCGAGATCGTCAAGCTCGATCGCAGTGTGGTGCGGCGGGCGGCGCAGGAGCCGCGCGTGGCGCGCGTGGTCGCACAGATGGTCTCGCTGCTGCATGAATGCGGCGCGCTGGTGGTGTGTGAAGGCATCGAAACCCTGGACGAGGGCTACCTCGCGCTCGAGTCGGACGTCGATTTCGTCCAGGGGTATCTGTTCGGCCGGCCTGCGCCCGACCTGTGCGACATCGAGGGCCCGCTCGACCCGCTCGAGGCCGTATGGCAGCGTTTCGACGAGCAGCATGTGCGGGCCGAGCGTTGCTATCAGGAGCGCTTGGCACCGTATCTGCACGCCTTGGGCAACGCGGCGGGATGGGTCGCCACTGGGCGTTCGGTCGAGGAGGCTTGCCGGCCCTTTCTCGCGTTGCCCGCCGCCGAGCTGTGCTACCTGCTCGACGAGCGCGGACTGCAAGTGGGACACAACGTGACCTCGGCCCGGTTCGAGGGGCAATTGGGTGCGCGATTCGCACCGTTGGCCGATGCTCGCCAGGCACGCTGGGCGAAGCGGCCTTACTTCCGCCGGGCGCTCGAGAATTTCGGCCGTGTGCAAGTGACGCGTCCTTACTTGACGGTGCACGGAGCCCGTCTTTGCGTCACGGCGTCGGTCAGCCTGCGCTGCCGAGGGCAGGTACTGGTGTTGGGGGGCGATATCTCGTGGGAGGGCGAGTGAGGCGGCGCCGCGCGGTGCTGACGCCGCAGGCCGGTGTACCGGCGCAGTGGCGCGGGGGAACGCGTGCGCACCAGGCGCGTGAGGGCGCGTCGAGCAGGGTCGAGCCGGCCCTCGGGGCATCGACACCAAAATCGATCGCCCATAAAAACAGGGCCTGGGTGCCGCGGAGCTTGCGCTCCTGGAACCCAGACCCCAAAGGAGGTCGGAACCTCTTGTTCAACCTTTCAACCGTGCCGTACCCCACTCGCCGCTGCGGGGCCCGGCACGCTCACACTAACTTAGAAGGAGTGGCGGACGCCGACCGCGAACTCGTTGATGTTCTCACCGGTCGCGCCAGTCGGAACGATGCCGCCGGGCACGCTGCTGTTGTAGCGAATCGTGCCGTCGTTCTTGAAGTGCGTCACTGCCGTGTACAGCGCGGTGCGCTTGGACAGGTCGTACTGGTACCCCACGCCGAAGGCCTGGCTGTCGTTGTCGCCCTGGTCCGGGTTGTTCGCGACGTATTGAGCGCGGAGAGTGCTCGGGCCGAACTTGAACTCGCCGCCGAGCCACCAGCCGTCGCCGTCGACATCGGTCGCGCCGCGGTCGTCCAGCTTCAGGTAGCCGCCCAGCAAGCGGAAGGCGCCGAAGCTGTAGGTGGCAGCCGCGGTGATGGTGCGGTGCTGGACGTCGGTGGCTTCGATACGGTCGTCCACGAACGACACGATGGCGTCGATCGGGCCGGCCGAGTAGCGAGCGTAGATGTCGGCCACGCGGGTGTCGGTTGCGCTGTCGGCAGCTTCGCCCATGCCCCACAACGCGCCGATCTTGAGGCCGCCCAGCGACGGCGTTTCGTACTTCACGGAGTTGTTGATGCGGATCGGACCGCCGAGGCCGGTGCCCGATACAGTGCCTGCAGTGGCGGCAGTACCGCCGGTGCCGCGCACCGGCTCATAACCGCCGAAGCCACCGATCACGCCCGTGCTCGGACCGTAGGAGCCGCTGGTGAAGGCGCTGAAGTCATTGGTAGCGGGATAGATGCTGCTGTACTGACGGCCCAGCGTCACCTGACCGAAGTTGCCGGCGAGACCGACGAAGGCCTGGCGGCCCCAGAACACCTCGGACTGGCCGACGCCGCCATTGTCGATGCTGAAACCGTGCTCAATCGTGAACACCGCGCGCAGACCACCACCGAGGTCTTCCACCCCGCGCAGACCCAGACGCGAGCCGTTCAGGCCGCCGGACTGCAGACGGGTGACGGAATCGTCGGCGTCGGTGTATTGCACGAAGGCATCGGCCACACCGTACAGCGTCACGCCAGAGGTCTGGGCGTTGGCGGAAGCGCCCGCCACAAAAGCCATCGCTGCCAATGCGACTTGTTTGATTGCCATGGAGTATCTCCTGTGGTTTATGGAAAGCGCCACACAGGGCGGCGAGAGAAAGTGCTGCGAAGGATAGGGTTGACCCTGATACGAGAGGACACTCCGAAACGCAATGCCGTATTGCGGGATCTGCAATGGTTGGGAAAGGTTCGGCAAAACAACCACTTGCGTGACGGTTATCGCGCGCCTTGCTGGCGCGACAGCGAGATGCGTCGCGTTTGTGCGACGTTGCCCCTGTGATCGACATGTCTGCGTCACATACGTCGGATCTGCTGTCGGTCGGGCGCTGTGAGCTGATCCGGCAGCGGGTTGCCGCGGCTGCCGCCACGCGCTGCGCTAAGCTTCGGCCTCGACATCCGAGCGAGACCCTCCGCATGCCTGCCTCGCCGTTGCCGCCGGCTCACGGGCCGGCTCAGGCCGCCGCGCCGACGCTCAGCCACCAGGACGCACTGCCGTCCGGGACCCGGCTGGGCGAGTTCCAGATCCTGAGGGTGCTGGGCATGGGCGGCTTCGCCATTGTCTATCTCGCCTTCGACGTGATCCTGGAACGCCAGGTGGCGATCAAGGAATATTTGCCCGCGTCGCTCGCCGCGCGCTCGAGCAACAAGCGTGTGGTGCTGCGCACACGCTCGCGCTCCCATGCGCAGACCTTTGCCACCGGTTTGCGATCCTTCGTCAACGAGGCCAAGCTGCTGGCGCGTTTCGACCATCCGTCGCTGGTGAAGGTCTACCGCTTCTGGGAAGCGAACAACACCGCCTACATGGTGATGCCCTACTACAAGGGCGTCACGCTTCAGGCGGCGTGCCGCGAGATGATCGGACCGCCGACGGAGGCCTGGCTGCGGGCGCTGTTGATGCCGCTGCTGGGCGCCCTGGAGGAGATGCACGCGCATTCCTGCTATCACCGTGACATCGCCCCCGACAACATCCTGCTGCTCGAAAACGGTCAGCCTGTGCTGCTCGATTTCGGCGCCGCGCGCCGGGTCATCGCCGACCGCACGCAGAACCTCACGGCGATCCTGAAGCCCTCGTTCGCGCCGATCGAGCAATACGCCGACGCGAGCCACCTGAAGCAGGGGCCGTGGACCGACTTGTACGCGCTGGCGGCGGTGGTGCATTACTGCCTGAGCCACGAGGCGCCGATGCCGTCGGTGGCGCGTGCCTTGCAAGATCAACTGAAGCCGGCGCGCGAGGTGGCGCGTCACCTGTCGAGCGCCTATCCCCATCGTCGCTACGGCGATACGCTGCTGAAGACCATCGACTGGGCGATGGCGGTGCGTCCTCAGGACCGGCCTCAGAGCGTGGCGGAGTTCCGTGCTGCGCTCGACGGGCGGGTGGCCGCCGCCGCGCCGGCTCGCGCTCCGCGTGCCCCCGCACGCATCAAACCGCAGACGCCGACCAACGACGCTTTCGGCCCCACCGTGCCGCAGGCGCCCCGGCCGCGTCGTCCCAAGCGTCCGGTCACCCGGCCGCCGGGACGGATCGCGACCCGCCCGCCGCTCCGGCCCCGGCGCTCGCCCCGGCTCACGGCGGCGGTCGCCTTCGGTGCCGCTGCCTTGCTGCTCATCGGCGCCTGGTGGTGGGGCGGGGAGCGCGACGACTCCGCGCACACCGGCTCGTCGCGCGCCCCAGCCGTACAACCTGCCGGGTCCGAGCCACCGCCGGTCGACCCGGGGCTGGTGGGGCCGCACGAAGCGGCCGCGGCGTTGTCGCGCACCGCCCATCGGCCGGCAAGCGAAGACGCTGCATGCTCCGCTCGGGGGCCACAGGAGCAGCGCGTCGGTGCTGCTCGAGACGGCTCAGGTGCGGGCTCGATCACGTCGACCGCCCCTTGCCGGCAGCCCGCAGGATCTTGGCGGCGGTCGCCGCGCGGGGCGCTCTGAGTGGAGCGTCGTGACCAACCCGACGCGTCGCGTGGCGAACTGCACGTGGCCGACGAACTCGCGCGGCGCATGCAGGCGCGCATGTTCTGGCTCGCGGCGACGCTCACGCTCGTCGCCAGCCTGCTGTTCCTGTCGTTCTTCCTGATCAAGGGCCCAGCGCGGCTGGCGTGGATGGACGCCGCGACGCTCCTCGTCGTCGGCGCACTGGCGTGGCATGTCCGCGTCTCCAACCGTCCCGACCAGGGCATGGCCGGCATCGCCTTGACCCTGTGCGTGGCGCTGTCGCACAAGATGTGGCTCCAGGGGGGACTGTCCGCGCCCACCTTGTGGTGGATGATCGTGCTGCCCTGGTTGTGGATGCTGGCCGGCTCGATCCGCGGCGGGCTGTTGCTCGGGGCGCTGGTGGGAGGCGTGTTCGTGTTCATGTGGGGCGCCGAGCGCAACGGCTGGCTGCCGCCGCCTCTGCTCAGCTCGGCGCCGCGACTGCACCACCTGGTCTCGATGGGGGGCTCGCTGCTGCTCTATGGCGTGTTCGTCGGCTTTTCCCTCAAGCTGCGCAGCGATCTGCAGCGCGAGCTGCGACACACGTTGTCGGAGCTGCAGCGGTCGCGCGACGAAGCCTGGTGGGCATCGCAGGTGAAGGCCAATTTCCTGTCCAACATCAGCCACGAACTGCGCACACCGATCAACGGCATCCTGGGCGCTACCGAGCTGCTGCGTGGCACCCGGCTCGACGCGCGGCAACAGCAGCTGGTGTCGATGCAGCGCCAGAGCCTCGATTCGCTGATGGCGCTGGTCAACGACGTGCTCGACTACACCCGCCTCGAGGGCGGCGGGCTGCAACTCGAGCCAGTGCCGATCAGCCCGCGCGCGCTGGTGTTCGACGCGCTCGATCTGTTTGCCGGCGCCGCACACGAGAAGGGGCTGGAGCTGACCTGCAGCGCGATGCCCGAGGTCCCCGTCACGGTGCTGGGCGACCCGACGCGCTTGCGCCAGGTCCTCGGCCACCTGATTTCCAACGCCGTCAAGTTCACGCCTTACGGCGGCGTGCACGTGCACCTTGCGGTGGACGGGTCCCATGGGCCACGGGGGCCGGGCGAGGTGATGCGTTTGCGCATCGAGGTGCGAGACACCGGGATCGGCATCGACCCGGCCCAATTGCCCCGGCTGTTCGGCGCCTTCGCGCAGGCCGATGCCTCGGGCTCACGCCGGGTCGGCGGGGCCGGCCTCGGCCTTGCGCTGTGCCGCGAGCTGGCCGAGCTGATGGGGGGCGAGATCCAGGCTGAGAGCGCCCCGGGGCAGGGCTCGTGCTTCACGCTGTCGGTGCCTTTGCAGGTCAGCGGCGAACCGGCGGAGCCGGCCTTGCCGCCGCTGGCACCGACCCGGCTGCTGCTGGTGGCCAACCAGCACCGTTTGGTCCAGCACGTCGAATCGCTGTTGCGGGGCAGTGCCGTGGCGGTCGAGCTGAAGGCGCTGCCGCCGACCGCGGCCGAGTTGCAAAGCGCCCGCGACCTCGGCATCGGCGCGGTGCTGCTGGACGAGCGGCTGCTCGGCTCGTGCGGGCGCGAGCGGCTCGAGCAGATGGTGAGCGAGGCCGGGCTGCCGGTGCTGCTGATGCAGGCGCTGTCGCGCGACAGCACACATGTCGCGCTCGACGGCGTGTTCGTGCTCAGCAAGCCGGTGCGCCCACGCGCGCTGTACGAAGGGGTGCAGTGGGCTGCTCATCTGCGTCGTAACGCCGGTCCCGAGGCGCCTGCGCCCGCGCGGGCGGCGACCGCCATCCTGCTGACCGGGCGGGTGCTGCTGGTCGAGGACAACCCGGTCAACCAGGTGATGACGCAAGCCATGCTGGAGCGGCTGGGGCTGCAGGTGGTGATTGCCGGCGACGGACAGGAAGCCCTGCGGCGCTACGCCGAGCAGAGCTTCGATGTGGTGCTGATGGACGTGCAGATGCCGGGCATGGACGGACTCGAGGCAACCCAGCGGCTGCGCCAGGCCGAGGCGCAGCGGAAAGCGGTGCGCACGCCGATCGTCGCGGTCTCCGGCAACCCTGAACCCGACATCCGCGAACGCGGTCGGGCCGCCGGCATGGACGACTTCCTGGGCAAACCGTTCACATTGGAACAACTCGAGCATGTACTGCTGCGCTGGCACACCGGGCGGCCCGCCGCGCCGGCAGCCGCGACCGAGACGGAGCCGCCGAACCCGACGGGCCCGCCGGCCCCTGCTGTCGCGCGGGTGACACCCGGCTAGCGTTTGCCCCGTGTTCTCGGTCGCGGGCCGGGCTTAAGGTCGATCCTCACGGCAAGAAAGGAAAAGACCTTGGAAGCAGCAGCCCCCACCCCCGACCGTCCGCACATCAAGTTCTGGCCCAAGCGCCTGCCGCGCGAACTGGTGGTGCCCGAGACGTCGCTGTGGTTCAACCTCGAGGTGTCGGCCCGCCGCTACCCCCGCAAGCCGGCGGCGTTGTTCTTCGGTCGCGAGCTGACGTTTCTCGAACTGCACCGCCAGGCCGAGGCGTTGGCGGGCTGGTTGCAGCAGCGCGGGGTCCGGCGGGGTGACCGGGTGCTGGTCTACCTGCAGAACTGTCCACAGTACATGGTGGCGTTCTACGCGGTGTTGCGCGCCGACGCGGTGGTGGTGCCGGTGAACCCGATGAACCGTGCCGAAGAGTTCAAGCACTACATCAGCGACCCGGAGGCCAAGGTCGCGATCTGCAGCGCAGATCTTGCCGCCCACGTGGAGGCGGCCAACGCCGAACTGCCGGAATCCCAGCGCCTTGAGCACCTCGTCGTGACCCGCTACGCCGACGCGATGCCGGAGCAGTTCGACACGCCGGCGGAGGCGCCGCCCGCTGCGATGGAAGCATGGCTGCGGTCTGACCCGCCGTTGCCGGCCTGGGCGACGCGCTGGGCCGATGCGCTGGCCGAGCGGCGGGTGCCCGGGCCCGCGACGGCACAAGCCGACGACCTGGCCGTGATGCCCTACACCTCGGGCACCACCGGCTTGCCCAAGGGCTGCATGCACACCCACCGCACCATCATGCACAACACCATCGGCGGGGGCCAGTGGGGGCATGGCAGCGCCGAGACGGTGACCTTGGGGGTGGTGCCGATGTTCCACATCACCGGCATGCAGTACTGCCTGCTCAGCCCGATCTACAGCGGCGCCACGGTGGTCATCATGCCGCGCTGGGACCGCGAGCTGGCGGGGCAGTGGATCTCTCGCTACAAGGTCACGCACTGGACCTGCATCCCGACGATGATCATCGACTTGCTCGGCAGCCCCAACATGGCCCGGTTCGACCTCAGCAGCCTGCGCTATCTGAGCGGCGGCGGTGCGGCGATGCCGCAGGCGGTCGCCGAGCGGCTGCACCAGCAATACGGCCTGCTGTTCGCCGAAGGTTACGGCCTGACCGAGACGGCCGCGCCTTCGCACGCCAACCCGCCGGAGCGCCCCAAGCTGCAATGCCTGGGCATGCCGATCTTCGGCGTCGACGCGCGTGTGGTGGACCCGGTCACGCTGGAAGAACTGCCGCCCGGCGAGGTGGGCGAGATCCTGATCCACGGCCCGATGGTGTTCAAAGGCTATTGGCGCCAGCCTGAGGCCACCCAGGCGGCGTTCGTCGACATCGACGGCAAGCGGTTCTTCCGCTCGGGCGACCTGGGGCGCATGGACGAAGACGGCTATTTCTTCCTCACCGACCGCCTCAAGCGCATGATCAACGCGAGCGGCTTCAAGGTCTGGCCGGCCGAGGTCGAGGCCCTGCTGTACCAGCACCCCGACGTGCAGGAGGCCTGCATCATCGCCTCGCGCGATGCCTATCGGGGCGAGAGCGTGAAGGCGGTCATCGTGCTGAAGCAGCACGCCAAGGGCAAGACCAGCGAAGAGCAGATCGTGGCCTGGGCGCGCGAGAACATGGCGGCCTACAAATACCCGCGCTCGGTCGAGTTCGTCGACGCCTTGCCCAAGTCGGGCTCCGGCAAGGTGATGTGGCGGCTGCTGCAGGACCAGGAAAACCAGCGGGTGGCGGCCGCCGCCTGACGCCGGCTGGCGCGCCGCTTCAGAAACGCGAGCCGGGTTGGCGCAGGAATGCCAGCTCGGCCTCGCTGGACGCACGGCCCAGTACCTCGTTGCGGTGTGGGAAGCGGCCGAAGCGCAGCACCACCTCGCGGTGTCGGTGCGCGTAGTCGAGCGCGTCGGGGGGCAGCCCGGCCGTTTCGGCCAGCGCGCTGAACAGCCGCACGCTTTCGTCCTGGGCCTCGAGGTCCTCGGCATGCTCGAAGGGCATGTAGGCGAACCAGCGCTGCAACGGCGGCAGGCCCAGGTGGTCACCCGTGCGCACCAGCCGGCGCGCCAGCGCCAGGGCCTGGGCGTCGCCGGCGAAGGCGCGCGGCGTGTCGCGGTAGATGTTGCGGGTGAACTGGTCGAGCAACAGCAAACGGGCCAGCGTGCCCTCGGGCGTGGCTTCCCAGTCGCGCAGGCCGCCTGCCAGGGCCGCTTCGACGCGCGGGCCGAAGCGACGGGCGATCTCGGCGTCGACCGCGGCGTCCTTGCGAAACCACAGGCTGCGCGGCGCGCCGTGCTCGGGGCCGTCCGGCCGATCGAACCAGAAATCGAGCACCTCCTGCGCCTCTGCGCCGGGGCGCAGCACCAGCTCCAGGTAGCCGGTCGCCGCGTCCGGCTCACGGTGGTAGCGGTGTTCGGGCAGCACCAGCAGCAGCACCTCGACCGTCGTGCGCACCGTGCACCCGGCGCACAGATGCCCGCCGATCACCCGGCCCTGCGCATCGGCCAGCGTCAGATGCAGGTGGGCGCCTTGCGGCGACAGGGTGCCCGACAGGCCGAGCAGCTCGAAGGGGCCCGACAAGCCGGTGGGTGTCGCCGCCCCCGCGTAGCGCACCTGAGCCTCCGACAAGCTGCCCACCCCGCCGACCACCTGGGCGGCCGACAGGTCGTGATCGTGGGCGTGGCGTTCCAAAGCGGCGCGCAGGTCGGCACCGGGCGGCAGGCGCAAGGGCAGGGTGTACATCGGCGTGCTGGACGTGGGGAAGGGCAAAGGCGGCCCGATGGTACCGGGGCGCGGCGGCGTCCGAAGCCCTGACCGGCGAGGCCGGTCGAGCGTTCAATCCGCCAACAGCGGCTGCGTTTCGGGATGGCGCTGCACGTACTGCCGCACGTAAGAGCACAGCGGATTGATCTTGAGCCCATGCGCCTGCGCATGCGCGAATGCCTCGCGCACCAGCGCGGCCGCAATGCCGCGACCTTCCAAGGCCGCCGGCACCGCGGTGTGGGTCATGTGCATCACGCCTTCGCTCAAACGGTAGTCGGCGACGCTCAGCTTGCCGTCGACAGTGGCTTCAAAGCGTTGCGCTTCGGGACGATGTATCACTTGCACGGTCATGGATGTGTCGTGTAGAAGTGGGACCACGAACCCCTGACACCCGAAGGGGAGGCGCCGAACCACATCACAGCGGGCCCGAGCGTGCGCTGGCGCGGGGCGACAGGGCAGAAGGGCCATCATGGCATGCCAAGCCTGACATGCCGACAGGGAGGATTTATGACGACTGAAAACCCCAGCATGCTGTCCCACGTGTCGATCGGCACCAACCAGTTCGGGCGCGCGGTGCAGTTTTACGAGCACGTGCTCGCCACGCTCGGCTGCCGCAAGCTGATGGAGTTCCCCGAGGCGGTGGCCTTTGGCCGCCTGTACCCCGAGTTCTGGGTTCAGCAGCCGATCGACGGGCACCCGGCGGCCACCGCCAACGGCGTGCATTTCGGTTTCGTCGCCGACAGCCGCGAACAGGTGCGCGCCTTTCACGAGGCCGCGCTGGCCCAGGGCGGGCGCGATGACGGCGGGCCGGGGCCGCGGCCCGACTACGGTGCAGCGTATTACGGCTGTTTCATCCGCGATCTCGACGGTCACAAGATCGAAGCCACCTTCTGGGACGAGAGCCTGGACGGCGCCGGTCACGGCGCAGCGCACGACCACGCGCACGGCGCTGGCTGAACCGCGCCGGTTCTCTTCCACAACGGAACGTTGCGGCCTTGACTGCCTCCAACTCCCACGGCGCGCCGAGTGTGGGCAGCCGCGGGCCGTCGTCTGGCCTGCAAGCGGCCCCTCCCGCCCGGCCTGCACCGCTCGACGCTGCGAGGCGTGTTGATGGAGGCATTGATGAGAGAGGTCACGACATCCCCGAGCGCGCGGCGCGGAGCGCCTTTGCCGCTGCGCACCTTGCTCTACCGCTACTGGTTTTTCGCCTGGTTGTTTCGCGACGTCGGCCGCGGCAACGTCTTCGAACGGGCTGCCGCCTGGCGCCACAACCAGGAACAGGCGCGCTGGTTGCCGACCTACATGAAGCGCTGGCTGGTGGTCGGCCTGGGCGCCTTCATGGCCGGCGCGCTGGTGGAGCAATCGGCCGGGGGCGGCTGGCTCGCCAGCCTGTTTTTCGTGCCGTCGGCGATCTCGCTGCCGGTCAATGCCATGCTGGGCGCCGCCTGGCTCGGCCTCAAACTGCTGCCAGCACCTCTGTGAGCGGCGCGGCAACCGCCTGGACGGAAGGCAGCGACCGCGCACCCCTGTCGGCGCACCCCGGCGTCGAGCTGACGCCGGTTCCAAATCCCGCTTTTGGGCGGGTCGCGCTCGACCCCCTGCGAACCCGATGGTGGCGACATGCCGTCACCGCGGTGAGCCTGGTGTGCAGCGGGCTGGTGGCGGCCCAACCAGAGGCTGCTGCGCGCGAAGTGCCCGCGACCCCGGCGGTGGCCGCGGCCCCGGTTTCGACGTCGCCCTGGGCGGACAGTTTTGCCGCCTTCGAGCAGGCCGACAAAACCACCCCTCCGCCGCCGGGTGGCGTGGTGTTCGTCGGCAGTTCGTCGATCCGGCTGTGGAGCGACCTCGAGCAGCAGTTCGAACTGCCGCCGGTGGTGTTGAAGCGCGGCTTTGGCGGCTCGACCTTGCGCGACTGCGCCGAGCATGCCGACCGGCTGGTGACACGCTACCGGCCGCGTCTGGTGGTGGTTTACGCGGGCGACAACGACCTGGCACAAGGCCGCACGCCGGATGAAGTGCTCGACAGCTTCGCCGAGTTCGTGCGCAGCGTGCGTCGAGAACTGCCGGCCGTGCGCATTGCCTATGTCTCGATCAAGCCCAGCCCGTCGCGGCGCGGCCTGATGCCGCTGGCGCGGCAGACCAACGAGATGATCGAACGCTACACCGGCAGCGTGCCAGGGCTGGCCTACATCGACGTCTACACGCCGATGCTCGGCGCCGACGGTGAACCGCGGGAGGAGCTGTTCGGCCCCGACGCGCTGCACCTGAACCAGGACGGCTACGGCCTGTGGAAGCGCATCATCGAGGCGCACCTGCGCTGACGCGCAGCGCCGCCGCCGCTGGCCGGGGCCCAAGGCGGGCGCCCGACGACGGCGGGCGCCCGGCCCAGCGAGCCGTGCACCACAGCACGGTGAAACAGCCGCCCAGCAGGGCCAGGTCGATCCAGATCGAATGCCGCTGCGGGTTGCCGCCGAACAGCGTCAACGCCAGCAGCACCACCAGCAGGTGCACGCAGAACACGCTCAGCGAGGCCCGCCCCAGGGTTTCGAAATAGGCCAGCCGGGGGCGTTGGCCGCGCACCAGTGCGGGGCCAAAGTGCAGCACCACCACCAGCAGCGCGAACAGGTTGAGCACGCGCAGCGGCCCGAGATGCCATTTGTCGAACAGCGCGTTGAGCGACATGTCGGTGCCGAACGGGTCGTGGCCGACGAGGTGTCGCCAGACCAGACAAACCACCGCAATGCCGAGCGCCGCATGGACCATCCAGGTCGGGAACGCACCGACCGGCCGTTCCCCGTTCGCCTGTGCGCTGCCCAGCCACAGGCCCAGCACCCAGAGGAACTGCCACCCCAGCACGACGAACGAGCCGGTCTCCTCGCGTGCCAGCGTAAGACCGGTGGCGCCAGCGGCGGCGTCATAGAGCCGGGCGCCCACGTCGAACTGCGCCAGCCCCCAGACCAGAACGCTGGCGCCCAACACCCACCCCCAGCCGTGCCGTTGGCCCTGCTGCACCAGCAGCGGGCTCAACAGCATGAAGATCACGTACATCGGCAGGATGTCCAGCAGGGCCGGTTGCCACAACAGCGCGGCGGCGCTGGCGGTGGCGGCCCACGGGTGGCTGGTGAAATAGGCGGTCAATTGGGTCAGGTCGGCCTGCCCGCGCGCGGCGGCCCAGGGCGCGTAGACCAGCAACAGCGCCAAGAGCAGCCCCAGGTGGCATGCGTAGATGAGCCGGGCGCGCTGCCAATAGGCCTGCCGCATGGCCTGCCAGCCGCCTTGTCGTGCGCGGCGGGTGTAGACGGCGCCCGCCATGAAGCCCGACAGCAGCACAAAACCCTCGGCCGCCGACACGAAGCCGAAGGTGTGACCGAGCGGATAGGAAAACCGTGTCGGCAGATGGGTGAGCGTCATCAGGACCAGCATCAGCCCGCGCAACGCATCCAGTTCCCACCGTCGTGACATGCTCGCCGCTCCCGCTGTCCCGGCGGAAAGCGCCGGGGTACGGGAGTAGAGCGGCAGCAGCTGTGCCCGAAACAGGGTCTCTGACACCCCACTTCCTGCCCGTCTGACAAGGCTGCACCGTCACGGTGCGCCGGTTCGGAAGCTGAGATGCGCGGGGGCCCAGCGGTCAGCGCTTCGGACGCGGGCGGTCGCTGTCCTGCCGGTGCCCGCCCTGGCCCCGCTCGTCGCGGCGCCCGCCGCCCGGGCCTTCGTTGCGGCGCGGACCCGGGCCGGGCCCGCGGTCATGCCGCGGCGGACCGAAGCGCACACCGCCTTCGCGCAGCAGGCGCTCGAGTTGCACCGGGTGCATGCGCTTTTCGTTGGCGTAGTCGGCGACGTTTTTGCCGCTGGCCTGGAAACCTTTGACCAGTTCCGACACGTATTGCTGGCGCTCGTCGCGTTCGCGCCGTGCCACCTCCAGCAACTCGTCGAGCTGCGCCGCGTCGACACCCTTGAGCACGCAGAAGTTCTCGCGCGTCAACGTCGTGGTTTCGTAGTCTTTCAACACCGAGGCGCGGAAGTTGCGCTGTGCCTGTTCCTGGGCGCGCTTGGCGTCGCCCTGGGAGCGGCGCTGGCTCAGGGTTTCCTGCGCCAGCTTGCGGTGTTCTTCGCTCAGTTCGGCGACCGCCTCGCCGTCGAGGTCGTAGCGGTGGGTGCCTGCGGCCACGGCGCGCAAATAGCCGTCGCTCATCGTGTAGCGGCGCAAAAAGGCCGACAGCACCTGTTTCGGGAACACGCCGGGCGTGCGCTCCTGGATATCCACTTGCACTCGCAGTTTCAGCGGCTTGGGTTTGCCCCCGAAAAGGGCTGGGAAGCGCTCCCGCAGCAGCGCCGCGCAGGCGGAGACGGTCATGGCCTCGTCGGAGGGGGCGGCAGGCTTGTCTTGCGGGTTCATCCGGTGTGTCTGGTTTCTGTTGCGGTGCGTATTGTGAAGCCCCTGAGCGTCCCGCGCACACGCGGAGCCCGGGGATTGCCAGGGGGCACTACTGTCAGCGGCGCCCACCGGTGTGTCCGCCCTGCCGGCTGGCGCGTGCGTCAGGCGGTGCTGAAACGTCGTGCCGCGTCGAGACCCAGTCCCGTGGCGACGCTCGCAAAACCGTCGCCGCGCACGGCCCGCGCTGCCGGGAAAGCGGCGGCCAGCCGGTCGGTCAGCAAGCGCAAGCCGGTCGAGCCGCCCGTGAAATAAAGGGCGTCGATGCGCTCGGACGGCACGCCGGCGGCACGCACCGTCTCGTGCGCGGTGGCCACGATACGCTGCAGGTCGTCGGCGATGGCCCGCTCGGCCTGCAGTTCGTCGACGTCCATGGCCAGCCCCAATTCCACCATGTCGAGCTGCACCCGGTGCGCTCCGCCGGCGGCCACGGCGATCTTGGCCGCCTCGGCGCGCGCGGCCAGTTCGTGGCCGAGCCGCTCACGCACGACGTGCATCAGCCGGCGGTGAAACAGCGGCACGCCGTAGAAGCCGGCCATCGATTGCAGTTCGGCGATGCGCGCCGGCTGGTAGACGGTGTTGATCAAATGCCAGGTGGCGAGGTCGAAGTACACCGCGCTCGGCACTTCGCGTCCCGGCTGGCCGCCGGCCGCCTTGCCGCGCGAGCCGTAGCCCAGGGCCGGCAGCAGGCTGGCCAACTCGACGCGCCGGTCGAAGTCGGTGCCGGCCACGTGCACGCCGTGGTTGGCGAGGATGTCGTCCTTGCGCTCGATGCGCCGGGCGCGCTCCGGCCCCACGCGCACCACCGAAAAGTCGGAGGTGCCACCGCCGATGTCGGCCACCAGCACCAGTTCCTCGTGTTGCGTCTGCTGTTCGTAGTCGAAGGCGGCCGCGATCGGCTCGTACTGGAAACTGATGTCCTGGAAGCCCACCGCGCGTGCGGCCGCTTCGAGCGCCGCTTGCGCCTGGGCATCGCGTTGCGCGTCGTCGTCGACGAAAAACACCGGGCGGCCCAGCACGGCGCGCCGCAGTGTCGTGCCGGCTTCGGCTTCCGCCTTGGCTTTCAAATGCTGCAGGTAGCCGGTGATGACGTCCAGGTATTTCACCGCGCGGCCACCGCCGACGTCGGTGGTCTGGTCGACCAGACTGGAGCCGAGCACCGACTTCATCGAGCGCATCAGCCGGCCTTCGTAGCCGTCGACATAGGCCGCGACTGCGGCGCGGCCGAAGGCGCGCGGTGGCGCGGGCACGTCGGGTGGCGCGTCGTCGGCGTCGGCGAAATAGAACACGGCCGTGGGCATGGTCCGATGCTCTCCCTCGACGGCGACCAGCCGGTGGCCGGCCGTGTCGGCTGCGATGGCGATCGCCGAGTTGGACGTGCCGAAGTCGATGGCGCAGTAGTCGGGTGAGGGCATGGCAGGGAGGGCGTCGCCGGCGGGCGCAGGCGGACGCTGTAGAGCAGAAGGAGGGGGGGCGGATTCTAGGGCCATCGGGAACGGGGGCGCACCGGTGGTGGAGAACGTCCTTGGAGCACGTCAGGAAAGTCAGCTGTTGACTGTTGTTTTTGGATTGTTTCTTGTCGTTCCTTCGCGCTGCCGTCGCCCGTGAGTGGACACGAAGGGGGAGTCCTGCTGTACAGCGGGCGTGTCGCCATCACCGGCGTGCTGCCCGCAAAGTGCTTAGGCACCATATTCGGTCAACCCCCTGTGCCTATTTCTTTTTGTCTAAGACGGATTTTCCGGTGTTCAATATCCGAAACTCGGGGGAGAGGACCACGGTTGCCAGACTTGCCATGGAACACTCTTTAGGGGACGCTTCGCTGATGGTCAGCACCTCATACGATTGCCCCTCCTTGGTCTTTACCACAAACTGCTGGATCTGCCGGTAAATGCTTTCTGGCGGATAGCCGGGGCTCGTGTATTCCCCGATCTTCTTTGATTCTAGAAGCTTCGTCTTTAAAAAGTACGGGGTGTCGCCCTCGCGATAAATGGAGGCAACATCACGAATGAGACCTGCCTCAACCATTTGATCGAGTGCGATCTGCGTGGCCCACCTCTTGGGTCCATAGCAAGGGGGAATCTTCTCTGCTGGCTCGGCAAGTGCATTCTGAAGCAGGCCAAAACCTGCCAAGGCGAGGGCGAGCGCGGCTGTCGATTTGCCCATCACCAAACCACCTCAAGGTCTCTATCGCCTGAGGCGACAATCATGTCGCGGACGGGGCGGCCCACGATGATGCAGCCGTGCGACACGTTCCCGGGATCACCAACGCTGTCGCCGTGAATTCGGAAAGCTGTCCGTCCATATGTGTACGTTCCCGGCGCGGGGTTCAGGATGATCGTGACCGGCCCTTTGCTATTGCTAGTGCCGTCGATCCGCCACCTTCCACGAGGAATGGGCCCCCAATCCTGAATGTGTTCAGAGGTCGGCTTATTCTTGTGGAGACCGCGGCCAGCGTATACACCAGGGCCAGACGCGATAAGTTGGTTGTCCCGATACAGCTTTCTCGCTGTCACCTCATATTGCCAGACCATCAGACATTCCTTCCTGTTTGGTTATGGACGTGCCGCTTCCTGTCCCCGAAAAAGCATTACCCGAGCGGGAATGTAGCGCGCGGGGGAGTAACTGCGTGTAGTTATCGCCACCCGGTTGGGGGGCGCCGCCTTCGTCCCTGTCAACAACGACCGGCAACAAGTCCAGTGCAGCGACGCAGCGTTGCGTGCCCGCCCCGCAGAGACATCTCCTGACATCATTTCCGCGAGTGCCCGCGGCTGAATGCCATCCACTCAGGTCCAGTCACCCAACTAGCCGGCCGAGCCGACCGATTCAGTTGGCGCGGCCTGAGCAAGCACGAGTTCAAGCGCATGAACTCATGCTTAGGCTGGTCTTCGCGTCCTCCGTAGTCCGAACTCTATGGAAAACCCGCGGAAGTGTTGGCTGACACCGCTGGCTCAGCTACAGGGCATAGAACTGCACAAGGTTGAGCGCATGGTCCTGCGTCGGCATCGCCAAGGCGAGGCCAGCTGGGTGCGGCCAGCATGCGGTCGACCCGATGCTGCCGCCATCAAGTACCTGAACCTTTAGGCGAGTTCCCGGCGCCCATCCTGCACCCGAACGGTACCGCGCGCCTGCACATGCTCGGCGCGCGCTGCGCTCGGCGGCTGCCCGATGATGCGCTTGAAGGCGCGGCTGAACGACGCTTCCGAGTCATAGCCGAGCCTGTTGGCGACCGCGGCGATGCGCATGCCGTCCTGCGTGATCCAGCGCCGCGCCTGGAACATCTTGACCTTCGCCACGTATTTCGCCGGGCTCTCGCCGACGGTGCGCGTGAAGGCCTCCGCAAAGCTCGAGCGCGACGCGCTCATCAGCTCGGCCAGCATCGGGACGGTCCAGTCCCGTTCGGGCTCCGCGTGGATGGCGGCGAGCACCTTTCCGACCTTCGGGCAGCGCAGGGCCGCGATCCAGCCGGTCGAGTCGCTGCAGCCGCACTCCACCCACGCGCGGATGATGCTGGCCGCGAGGACGTCCGCCAGCCGTGCGAGGATCCCGCAGGCACCGAGGCGGTCGAGCGCGACTTCGCGCTCCATCGCCTCCAGCAGGGCTGGCACGGTGGGATCGCGCTGCGCCAGGTCACCTGCTCGCATCACCTCCGGCATCATCGCCATCAGAGGATGCAGCGGGTCCAGGTTGAAACGCAGAGAGCCGCAGAACAACACGTCGGGCGGCGCTGTATCGCGTGCTTTGTCGGCTGAGTCACCGGCCGGGGCATCGCCCTGTACCAGGTAGATGTTGTCCGATAGCGAGACGTGAGCGAGCGAGTGGATGTCCACGGCCGGCACGTCGGGCGCACTCGCGAGCACGTGGAAGCTGCCGCGCGGCAGCAGCACCGCGTCACCTGCATTCAGACGCACCCAGTCCGCCGCCTGCGTGCGCAGCCAGCCGCCCCCGCGCGCGACGAAGTGGAAACGCGCCGAACGCTGTGCCGGAAAGGCAACGGCCCACGGTGGGCGCAGCAGGCAGCGGCCGTACTCCACGCCTTCGAGACGCAGGCCCAGCAAGATCCTGGTGAGTGTGTCCCGCGCCCCGGGCGGATCGGAGGTGTCGAGGCGCGAAGGCTTGGACAAACGGTCAAGCATTCTGGCTTTTCCGGCATGGAAACGCCGAGATCTTATCCCTAAGCTGCGGACTCGTCCCACCACCACGCTACATCCAACGTGTCCTCCGCTTCCTGCCCCGATGCCCTCGACATGGGTGCCGCTGCTCTGTCCGGCGCGCCTTGCACCCCCCTCGCACATGCCCCTACGCCCGCACGCTGGCCTGCCGTGGCCTCGCTGGCGTTGGGCGTGTTCGCGCTCGTGACGGCCGAGTTTCTGCCCGCCAGTCTGCTCACCGCGATGGCCACCGACCTCGACGTCTCCGCCGGCGCCGCGGGCCAGGCCGTGACCGTGACGGCGCTGGTCGCCGCGGTCGCCGCGCCGTCCATTCCGCTGCTCACCCGCCGCTACGACCGCAAGGCGGTCTCGCTCGCCCTCACCGTGCTGCTGGTGCTCTCGAACGCGCTGGCGGCCATCGCGGGCAGCCTCCCTGTGCTGCTCTTGGCGCGCGTGATGCTGGGCATTGCGCTGGGGGGCTTCTGGTCCATGGCGGCCGCGCTCACGATGCGCCTGGTGCCGGAGGGGCTCTTCGCGCGCGCGATGTCTGTCATTCTCACGGGTGTCTCCGTCGCTACCGTCTGTGCTGCCCCCGTCGGCGCCTGGATGGGCGAACTGTGGGGCTGGCGCAGCGCCTTCGTCGCCGCCGGCGCGGTCAGCGTGCTCACGCTCGCCGCACAACTCTTCACGCTGCCGGCGCTGCCGCCGCGCGACAACCCGGACCTGCGGGTGCTGGCCGAGCTGATCGCGCGGCCTGGCGTGCGCGTCGCGCTGCTAGCGGTGCTGCTCGTCATCTCGGGCCACTTCGCGGGCTTCACCTACATCCGCCCCCTGATGGAAGACGTCACGCGGCTGTCTGTCGGCGCCATCTCGGCCATCCTGCTTGGCTACGGCATCGGCGGCTTCTTCGGCAACTTCGCCGGCGGCATGATCGCCGAACGCAGTGAGCGTCTTGCCATCGTCTTCGGTGGTGTGCTGATTGTCGGGCTCGCGGCGAGCTTGTTGCTGGCGGGCAGCTCTGCCGTCGTCACGGCCGTCGCCGTCACCCTGTGGGGCTTCGCCTTCGGCGCCTTCCCGGTCGGGTTCCAGACCTGGATCATCCGCGTCGCGCCAGACCAGGCCGAAGGCGCGGGCGGCTTGCTGGTCGCGGCATTCCAGATTGCCATTGCGAGTGGTGCCATCGGCGGGGGTTTGCTGGTCGACCACATCGGGGCGCTCGGCGGGCCTGCCTTTGCCGTCGTTGCGTTGGCGCTGGGCACGCTGCTCACCTTGCGTTATGGTCCGCGCCCGGAGCACCGGGCTCTCTGAAGACGCGACGCGTTCAAAGAGTGGGTGCGGCTTCGGCTTGAAGCGTTCGAGTCGTTGCCTGAGGCGTGAGCGCCTGCGAAAGACGCTTGCCGTGACGGTCGCTCAGGCCGCAGCCAGCACGAGCCGCCAGGGTGACCGAACGGGCAAAGGCAGCGACGGGTTCAGATGAACCGCTGCCATTTGCCGGGATGACGTGAGCGATCGCCTGCCGCTCATCCGGTGCTGGGGCCTCTGCGTGAGACGCCCCGGCCCGGAACATGATGCACCCGGGGCCAAAGCCACCGGGCGCCAATGCTCACCGCCTTACTTCGCCGCCGCCAGGTCGCGCAGCTTGATCTGCTTGACCTTGCCGCCTTCGACCGTGCCCACCCAGGTGTTGGCCATCGTGCCGCCCTTTTCGTCGACGCCGTCGTAGTCGTTCGGGTTGTACTTCGCCGGCAGCGTCTTGAAGGCTTCGTTCATCTTGGCGCGGATGGCCGCGGGGTCGCTCACCGAGCCGGCCAGCTTCATCGCCAGCGCGGTGGCGTGCACCGCCGAGTAGTTCAGCGAGACTTCGCTGCTCGGGTCACGGCCCGGGTTGGCCTGGCGGAAGCGCTGCACGAAGGCCTTGGCGTCGGCACGCTCGTCGTCCACCAGCGGCAGCACGCCGATCGAGCCTTCCAGCGGGCCGTAGCCGCCGATCACCTTGGCCATCTCGTCCATCTTGGCCTGGTCGATGATCACGAAGCCGCCCTTGAAGCCCAGCTCACGCGCCTGCTTGACCACCAGGCCCGACGGCTCCGAGGCGCCACCGATGAACATCACTTCCGGCTTGGCCGCCATCACGCGGCTCACACCGCTGTAGAAGTCGGTCGACTTGTTGTAGGACATCGGGTTGTCGGCCACCACCTTGCCGCCCGCTGCTTCCCAGGCCGGCTTGAAGGCCGCAGTCCAGGCCTTGGCGTAGTCGTGGTCGGCATTGGCGATCGCCACGCTCTTGCCGAACTTGCTCATCGCATGCTTGACGAAGGGCTCGACATAGCCGGTGAACTCCGGCGGAATGCGGATGGTCAGCTTGTTGCCGCGGGCGGTGATCTGCGGCACGCTGGTGTACGACAGCAGGATGAAGTTGGAGCGCTCGTTGAAGGCCTGCACCGCGAAGCTGCCGCCCGAATGGGGCACCAGGATGGCCGGGGTCTTGTGCTCCTGCACCAGGCGCTGCGCGTTGATGGCGCTTTCGCTCGGGTTGTACTTGTCGTCGAGTGCGACGATCTCGAGCTTGTACTTCTTGCCGCCGATCTCGAGGCCGGCAGCATTGATCTCGCTGACCGCCATCTGCATGCCGGACAGCACGTTCTTGCCGTACAGCGCGGCGCCACCGCTCAAGGGGCCGGAGTAGCCGATCTTGACCACCTCCTGGGCAAGGGCCGAGCCGGCGGACAGGGCGAAGCCGAGGGTGAGGGCGGCGCTGAGGCGGGCCAGGGGGAAGCGGAAGGTCATGGTCATGTCTCCTTGGTTTATGTAGATCGAAGATGCAAAAGTAAAACTAGGCGCCGATGTAGGCGCGGCGGACCGCGTCGTTGTTCATCAGCTCGTCGCGGCTGCCTTCCATCACGATGCGGCCGCTTTCGATCACGTAGGCGCGGCTTGCGATCTGCAGTGCCGCGTAGGCGTTCTGTTCCGCCAGCAGCACGGTGGTGCCGGCCCGGTTGATCTTCTGGATCACCTCGAACACTTGTTTGACGACCAGCGGCGCGAGGCCCAGCGAGGGCTCGTCGAGCAGCAGGGCCTGGGGCCGGCCCATCAAGGCGCGCCCGATCGCCACCATTTGCTGCTGGCCGCCGCTGAGCGAACCGGCCGCGTCGTCCTTTTTGTCGAACAGGATGGGGAACATCGCGAACACCTCTTCGAGGGTGCGCTGGATGCCTTTGCGGTCGCGCCGGTGCACATACGCGCCCAGCATCAAATTCTTCAGCACCGACATGCCGGGGAACAGCTTGCGGCCCTCGGGGCAGTGCAGCACGCCGTGTTGCACCACGCGTGAGGGCTTCTGCCCGACCAGGTCCTGGTCGCCGAAGCGGATGCGCCCGTTGGCGGCCTTGTGCAGGCCGCTGATGGTGCCGAAGATCGAGCTCTTGCCGGCCCCGTTGGCGCCCAGCAGCACCACCAGTTCACCTTGCTTGGCGTGCAGCGACACCTTGTCGAGTGCGCGGAAGCTGCCGTAGTTGAGCGAGACGTTTTCAAGCTGCAGCATGTTCGCTCCCCAGGTAGGCCTCGATCACTTGCGGGTTGGCGCGAATCTCCGCCGGCGTGCCCTCGGCGATCTTCTCGCCGTAGCTGAGCACCAGGATCTTGTCGGCCAGGCTCATGATCATGTCCATCTTGTGTTCGATCAAACACACCGTCAGGCCGCTGTCCACCATCTTGCGGATCAGCGCGGCCAGGCCCACGGTCTCCTCGGGGTTGACACCGCCGGCCGGCTCGTCGAGCAGCACGATGTTCGGGTCGGTGCACAGCGCCAGCGCAAAGGCGACGCGCTTGCGCTCTTCCTGCGAGATGTCGGCCGCGAGGCGGTGGTGGATGTGGTTCAGACCGACGAAGTCGAGCGCACGTTCGGCCTTGTCGCGGCAGATCTTTTCTTCTTCACGGGCGAGGCGGGTGCGCGCCAGCACGTCCCACAGCCCGCTGCGGGTGCGCAGCCGGTGGCCGACGATGAGGTTGTCGAGCACGCTGGCGTTGTCGAACAGGGCGGTGGTCTGGAAGGTGCGCGACACCCCCAGGCGGGCCATCTGGTCGGCCCGCAGACGCGTCACGTCCTGGCCCTTGAAGACGATCGATCCGCTGGTGGGCTGGTGCACGCCGCTGATCAGGTTGAAGAAGGTCGTCTTGCCGGCGCCGTTGGGGCCGATGATCGCGTTGATCTTGCCGGCTTCCATCGTCACGGACACGTCGCGCACGGCGGTCAGGCCGCCGAATCGTTTGGTCAGGTTGCGAATCTCAAGCATGGCTGCCTCCGCGGGCTTCTTGCAGCGGCTGGGCGGTGGGGTTGGCGGACGCGGGGCGCGGTGCAGCCGCGGGGGCGCGGCGGGCATCGCGACGCATGCGCCACTGCACATAGGTGCCGACGATGCCGTTGGGCACGAAGATCACCAGCAACACCAGGATGGGGCCGAACACCAAGAAGCGGTACTCCTGCAGGAACTGCAGATACTGCGTGACCCACGGCATGATCAGCGCGCCGAGCAGCGGGCCGAGCAAGGTGCCGATGCCGCCGATCAGCATGAACATCGTCATGTCGAAGGTGTGTTCCACCGCGGCCATGCCCGGGCCCAGGAAGCGCACATACCCTGCGTACAAGCCGCCCGCCATGCCGGCGTAGAACACCGACAGCATGAAGGCCAGCACCTTGTTGCGCATCAGGTTGATGCCCAGCGACTCGGCCAGTTCCTCGCTGTTGCGGATCGCGATGAAGGTGGCGCCGAGCAGCGAGCGCACGATGCGGTGCATCACCCACATGCCCACCGCCAGGAAGAACAGCACCAGGTAGTACAGCTCGCGCGGCGATTCGAAGCCGATCGGGCCGATGGCTTCCGGCGACGGGATGCCGATGATGCCGACCGTGCCGTGCGTCAGGCTCTCCCACTTCTCGATCACCAAAAACATGATGTAGCCCACGCACAGCGTGAAGATCGAGAAGTAGTGGCCCTTCAGGCGCAGCGAGACGATGCCGATGAAGAAGCCCAGCACCGCCGCGAACAAGCCCGACAGCGCGAACGCGACCCAGAACGGCACTTGGTGGTCGACCGTCAGGATGCCCACCGTGTAGGCGCCGACCGCCATGAAGCCGGCGTGGGCCAGGTTGAACTGCCCGGTGTAGCCGGTGATCAGGTTCAGGCCGACGGTGGCCAGCGCGAAGATGTAGGCATTCGACATCACCGTCAGGTGGTAGTCGTTGCCGGCGAGAAACGGAAACACCAGGCCGAGCGCCAGCAAAACGCTCCAGCCGACCTTGCCTTCGAGGTAAGCCATCTCAGCGCACTCCTTTGGTGAACAGACCTTGCGGTCGCAGCGACAGGATCACCACCAGCAGTGCGAAGGCGATGATGTCTTTGTAGTCGGGGGAGATGTAGAAGGCGCCGAAGCTCTCGGCGAAGCCGATGATCAGGCCGCCGACGATGGCGCCGGGCACGCTGCCCATGCCGCCCAGGATGATGATCACGAAGGCCTTGGTGATCACCAGGTGGCCCATCGAGGGGTAGACCAGGTTGATCGGCGCGTAGAGCGCTGCGGCCACCGCGGCCAGCGCGCCCGAGATCGCGAAGGTCATCATCGCCACCTTGTTGGCGTCGATGCCCACCAGGGCAGCACCTTCACGGTTTTGCGCCATCGCGATGATGGTCGCGCCGGTGGTGGTCTTCTTCAGGAACAGGTGCAGACACACCATCAGGCCGAAGGCGGCCGCGATGATCAGCAATCGTTGCAGCGGCGCGGTCAGGCCGGCGACGTTGACCACCGCGGAGTAGGGCGTTTCCATCCGGTGGAAGTCGGCGCCCCAGATCGCCTGGGCACCGGCTTCGAGGAACAGCATCAGGCCGATGGCGGCAATCATGTGATGCAGCCCGGGCGAGTTGCGCAGCGGGTGGAACACCAAGCGCTCGGCCAGCACGCCGATCAGGGCCACCACCACCGCCGCGCCGGCCATCGCCGCCCAGTAGTTGAAGCCCTGCGCGCTCATCAGGTAGAAGCCGGCATAAGCACCAGCCATATAAAACGCGCCGTGGGCGAAATTGGGTACGTGCAAAATGCCATACACCAGCGTCAGGCCCAGCGCGACGAGGCTGTATATGCCCCCGAGCGTCAAGCCATTTAATATTTGCTGGAAGAACAATTCCAAGATTTCTCCTTTGATACTGCAGAATTCGGAACCCGAGTAAATGCCGGGAGAAAATCCGGCGGCCTCTGGGTCTTGATCTCTGTGGCGCTCTTGCGGTGCACCCTCGATGCGCACTTTGTCACGCCGGCTTGGGCGCCGTCAACGCGGGTTCCCCCGTGTTGTTCTGCGGTGCGGGAGCTGTAAGGCGGTGTTTACACCGATTCTCGGGTGAAAAGCGCTGTATTTCGGTTTATTGTTCCGCTAAGCAGAATATTGGGGGCGAGTGATTTCCGTGCCGCCGCGCACGTCAGGCGAGGCGTCAGAAAATAGGACAGTACGGATCCGACGGGGGCATCAAAAACCATGAGACCGGTGCTCCCGGCCCGCCGGTCACCGCACCATATAACCGCCGTCCGCCACGATGGTCTGCCCGGTGATATACCGCCCGGCGGCGCCCGACAACATCACCGCCACCCCGCCGATGTCGTCGGGCTCGCCGATCCGGCGCAGCGGCAATTCAGCTTCGACGAGGCCGCGGATGCGCGGGTCCTCGTGAATGGCGCGGGCGAAATCGGTGCGGATGACCCCCGGCGCGATGCAATTGACGCGAATGTTGTCAGGGCCCCATTCGACCGCCAGGTTGCGGGCGAGCTGCATGTCGGCGGCCTTGGAGACGTTGTAGGCGCCGATGGTGCTCGAGCCGTGCAGGCCACCGATCGACGAGACGATGACGATCGCGCCATCGCGCCGCGCCGCCATGTCGGGGCGCACCAGGTTGCACAACCACAGGTTGCTCAACACGTTGTTGCGCATCACCTTGTCGAACACGTCGTCGGTGAGGCCGGTCGTCGGGCCGTAATAGGGGTTGGTCGCCGCGTTGCAGACCAGGATGTCGATCGGGCCAAGGCGCTCGCGCGTTTGCGCCACCAGGGCTTCGAGGTCGGTCTTGCTCGAGATGTTGGCCGGCAGCGCGATCGCGTCGAGGCCTTCGGCCCGGATCGAGGCCGCCACCGCCTCGCAGGCATCCGCCTTGCGGCTGGAGATCACGACGCGCGCGCCGCAGCGCGCCAGGTTTTCTGCGATGGAGCGGCCGATACCGCGGCTGGACCCCGTGACGATGGCGACCTTGCCATCAAGCCGAAACAGTTGCATCGTGCGTCTCCTTGTAGGCGTCGGTGTGTTTCCGAACGCTCTTTTTGTGATCGGTGTGACAGACACGGTAAGGGGGGTGCCGGCACGGGTCTGTCACGCAAGGGACAAGCTAGGGGATGCCCCAATGTCGGAGCAGATATCGGACGACCGTGCGGCGCCGGAATCGACGCCGCTGTTTTTCGCGCTGTGGCCCAGCCCGAGCGAGCGCGAGGCCTTGTGTGCGCAGCAGCGGCTGTGGCGCTGGCCCCCAGGCGTGCGGCTGACGCGGCCGCAGCGCTTGCACGTGACGTTGCACTTCCTGCCGCAGGTGCCACGCGAGCGGGTGGCCGAACTGCTGCAGGCCGGTGAGGTGCCGGTGGAGCCGTTCGAGCTGTCGCTCGCATCGGCCGGCACCTGGGGCGGCATTGCCTGGCTGCGGCCACTGGCGCCGCCGCCGGCGTTGATGGCGTTGCAGCAGCGCCTCGGGGAGATGTTGTTGCGCCTCGGGTATACCCTCGACTCGCGCCCTTACGAGCCTCACGTCACGCTGGCCCGCGATGCCCGGCGTGCGCAGCCGCCCGAGGGGCAGCCCGAGCTGCGCTGGCACGTCGAAGCTTATGTGCTGGTGGAGTCGGTGCTGCAGCCGGTGCCCGAGTATCGGGTGCTGCGGGAGTACCGCTGAGGCCGCTCAGCCGTAGACCGCGACCACCTGGTAGCCGAAGGCGGCCAGTTCGCCGTTGGGCGTCCACAGCGTCGTGGTGTCGTTGACATAGCCGCCGGCGGCCGCGCGCGTGTCCTTGTCGATGCGCCAGTAGCCGTCGCCGGTGCCCGCCCGGCTGGGCGCCGCGAGTTCGAGCGCCCACGACACCGAACTGCTCGGCACCCGGGTCGTGAGCCGGCTGATCGCCGCGGTGGGGGCGGCGTCGGCCAGCAGCACGGTCAACAACTCGTCGTCCACCTTGTCGTCTTTCAGGCGGGCGTACACGCGTGCCTGCCAAGTGTCCTGGCCGCTGAACGGCAAATGGCCTTCGGCCCAGCGGAAGTCGAGGTGCTGGGTGAAATTGGGCGTCATGCCGGCGATGTAGGGCAGCGGGGCCGCATCGCCGGGTGTCACGGGGACGGCCGGAGGCACCGGTGCGAGCCGCGGCAACGCCGTCTCGCGCGCAACGCCGAACACACCCAGCAGCACCGCAGCCGTTTCGCCGGCCTGCCGCACCACCGCTTGCACCTGCCGCAAATTCTTACCTTCGCGCAGCAGCTGCACCTCGACGTCCATCTGGCCGAGCCCGACCGGCCCGACGAAGTTGGTCTGGAGCGCGATCAGGCGCACGCCGGTCGGCCACTGGGCGCCGGCCACCTCACGCATCGCCGCCACGGCGCAGGCCGAGATGAGCCCGCCGAAGGTGGTGCGGCCTTGCAGCCAGTCGTCGGTGATGCCAAAGCTCACGGTGGAGCCCTGGAGGCTGCGTCCGGCGAGCAGCTGCGAGAGGGGAAGGCGTGTGTCCATGACGGCAGGGCCCCCGAGGGGGCGGGTGAAAAACAGCCCGATTATCGAACGATCGTGCTATTTTTGCCTGTCGCCCGCTTGTCACCCTCGGCCAGCACCGTCGCCGCAAGCGGCGGGTCGACCTGGTAGGGCGGCAGCTTCACGCCGCAATGGCGGCAATAGTTCGCGTCCGGCGCCTGGTCTTCGGTCAGGCACTCTGGGCAGGTCCGCGTGGTGACCGGGCGCAGCCGCAGCGTCGCCATCTCGGACGTCACGATGCCGGTCGGCACCGCCAGCGTGCCCCAGCCGAGCAGCATCATCAACGACGCGATCAACCGGCCGACATCGGTTTTGGGTGTGATGTCGCCGAAACCGACCGTGGTGAGCGTCGTGATGGCCCAGTACACCGAGGTGGGGATGTTGGTGAAGCCGTGCTGCGGCCCCTCGACCAGGAACATCAGCGTGCCCACCACCAGCACCACCATCAGCACGAAGCCGAGGAACACCGCGATCTTGCGCCGGCTGTTCGCCAGTGCGGTGGCCAGCAGCCGGTACTCCTCCGCATACTGGGTCAGCTTGAAGATCCTGAAGATGCGCAGCAATCGCAGGATGCGCACATCCATCAGCAGGTGCAGCTCGGGCACGAAGGCGGCCAGATAGGCCGGCAGGATGGCCAGCAGGTCGATGATGCCGTAGAAGCTGGTGGCGTAGCGCATGGGCCGGCGTACACAGGCCAGGCGCGCCGCGTACTCCAGCGTGAACAGCAGCGTGAACCACCATTCGAGCGCGTCGAACCAGCGGTGCCAGCGCAGGTGCAGGCCCTGCACGCTGTCGAGCATCACGACCAGCACGCTGACCAGGATGGCGCAGATCAGCGTCAGGTCGAACATGCGGCCGGCGCGGGTGTCGGCCTCGAAGATGATGGTGTAGAGCCGCTCCCGCCAACCGGTGTCCGGCTTGCCGAAATCGTCAGCGGGCGAAGAGAGCGTGGGCGTGCTGAAGGAGGACGTGGTGCTGCGGCCGGTCATGTGCCAGGGGGACGTTCCCGTTGATCCAGCGACACCGGGCCGGCGCCGTACGCTGCCACGTACAACAGGCCGCCGGTGATCGCGAGGTTTTTGTAGAAGCTGATGCTCTGGGCGACTTGCTGCGAGGGGTCGACCGCCCAGAAGTTGTGGAAGAACAGTGCGGCAAGCACCGCGAACACGGCCAACACCAGCGCCGCCCAGCGCGCCTTCCAGCCCAGCAGCAGCGCCAGGCCGGCCACCACCTCGAGCGCCGCGGTGCCGCCGGCCAGCACGGTCGGAAGTGGCAGGCCCTTGCTACCGATGTAGCCCACGGTGCCGCCGAAGTTGTCGATCTTGCTGAAGCCCGCCGGCACGAACATGAGGGCGAGCAGGACACGGCCCATCAACGGGCCGAACTTTTCGATAAAGGCCATGGGGTTGACTCCTGTTGCGGTGAGGCTGGTCACGCGAGCATAGGAGGCGCACCGTGGCAGCGCAATCACGCCGCTTCCCGTGGCAGGCCTGGGAGCCGTTGCAGCGCCACCTCCCGGCGTTCGGCCGCGCTGCGGCTGCCGGCCTCGATCACCGCCATCACTGCAATGGCATCTTCCGCCGTCACCGGAGGCGGGCCGCCTGACCACAGCGCGTCACGCAACGCCGCATAGTAGGCGAGGTGGTTGCCCGCCGGCGCCGCGACGGCCTGCTGCGATGTGTCCTCGAGCGTCAACCGGCCCGGCTCGGAGTCGCTGCCCCAGTCGCCCAAAGCCTGCAGCGAGGGACGGGCGCCGCCCTTCAGCAGGTCCTCCTGCGGGTCGAGACCGTGCTTGACGTAGCTGCCTCGCGTGCCATGCATGACAAAGCGCGGCCCGGGCGCGGCGCTCAGGCTGCTGGCATGCAAGACAACGCGCAGACGTTCATAGCGCAGCTGGGCATGAAAGTAATCGTCGGTCTCGGCACCGTCGCGCAGCACCGCGAGGTCGAGCGTCACCGCGTCGGGCACGCCGAACAGCTGCAGGGCCTGGTCGACCAGATGCGGCCCGAGGTCGTACCACAGCCCGGCGCCAGGCCCCGATTGTTCGCGCCAGCGCGCGCGTACCTGCGGGCGAAAGCGGTCGAAATGCGATTCGAAGTGCACCACCCGGCCGAGCGAGCCTGCGTCGAGCAGCGCCCGCAGCCCGAGGAAGTCGCCGTCCCAGCGGCGGTTGTGGAACACCGACAGCACCCGGCGCCGATGCCGCGCCAGCGCGTCGAGCTCGCGCGCCTCGGCCAGCGTGACCGTGAAGGGCTTGTCGACCACCACGTGTTTGCCGGCCAGCAGCGCGGCCTTGGCGAGCGGGTGGTGGGTCGGATTGGGTGTCGGGACCACGATCAGGTCGAGATCGGGCCGGGCGATCAGCGCCTCGGGCGTGGGCTCGACGGTCAAACCCGGCCAGTCGGCGTGCACCTTGGCGGCGTCGCGGCTCGACACCGCAGCCAACTGCAAGCCCGGGACGCCGGCGATCAGCGGGGCATGGAAGGTCTTGCTGGCGTAGCCGTAGCCGAGCAGGCCGACCCGAAGTGTGTTCATCTGCAGGAATCCGTTCTGAAAGCATCAAACCGGGCCGCGGGTGGCGCGACCCGAGCAGGCCCGAGCTTAATCGCAAGCAAGGTGCCTTCGGTACAGTGCGGCTACCACGATGGGAGTGCGCGATGTCCGATCCTCGATTCGACCTGTTCGTCATCGGCGGCGGCAGCGGTGGCGTGCGCGCCGCGCGCCTGGCGGCGAAGCAGGGGGCCCGCGTCGCCCTGGCGGAGGCCGGTCGGCTCGGCGGCACCTGTGTGAACCTGGGCTGCATCCCGAAAAAGATCTACAGCTATGCCGCCCACCATGCGGCCGCCTTCGAAGAAGCTGCCGCGCTGGGGTGGCACTTCGACACCGCGCCTCAGTTCGACTGGGCCCGATTGCAGCAGCGGCGGGCCGACGAGGTGGCGCGGCTCAACGCGGTCTACGCGCGACTGCTGAGCGAGGCGGGCGTGACGGTCTATCCCGCCCGGGCCCGCGTGGAGGCGACCCAGACGGTGCGCGTGGGCGAGGCCCGGGTGCATGCGGAACGGGTGCTGGTGGCGGCCGGCTCCGCGCCCTACACCCCCGAGCTGGAAGGGGCGAAGCTGGCCATCACGTCGAACGAACTGTTCGACCTGCAGCCGTTCCCGAGCCGTCTGGTCATCATCGGCGCCGGCTACATCGGCTGCGAGTTCGCCTCGATTTTCAGCGGCCTCGGGGCGCGCGTGACGGTGCTGTACCGCGGCGACTTGCCGCTCGACGGCTTCGACCATGATCTGCGTCGCTTCGCGGCCCAGGCACTGGCGGGCAAGGGCATCACGCTGCGGCCCGGCACCCCGGTCGGCGCGATCGAACGTGCCGGCGGGGCGCTGCAGGTGCGGCTGGCAAACGGCGGCGAGCCGGTGCCAGCCGACGCCGTGCTGCTGGCCACCGGCCGGCGTCCCGCCACCGCCGGGCTGGGCCTGGACACGGTGGGGGTGGCGCTGAGCGAGACGGGGGCGGTGCAGGTCGACGCAGAGTTCCGCACCTCGCTGCCCTGGCTTTATGCGATCGGCGACGTGATCGGCCGGCAGGCCCTGACGCCCGTGGCGCTGATGCAGGCGGCCGCGCTGGTCGACCGGCTCTACGGCTGCCCCGGGCGGGCGCGGCGCGAAATGCACGAAGAACACGAGGTGCCGACGGCGGTGTTTTGCGACCCTCCGATCGGCAGCGTCGGCCTGACCGAGCAGGCTGCGCGGGAACGTCATGACGCGGTGGCCGTGTACCGCTCCGAATTCCGCTCGCTGCGGCATGCAGTGGCCGGCAGCGACGAGCGGGCCCTGATCAAGCTGGTGGTCGACAAGACCACCGACCGGGTGCTGGGCCTGCACATGATGGCGCCGGAGGCGCCCGAGATCGTGCAAGGTTTCGCGGTCGCGCTCAAGGCCGGCGCGACCAAGGCGTTGTTCGACAGCACGGTGGCGGTGCATCCCACCCTTGCGGAAGAGGTGGTGCTGATGCGCGACGAGGTGTGCAAGGGCGGCAGCAGCGTGGCCTGAGCGCCCCGCGCCACAGACGGGAAGGAGTAAGCTCGCCGCACCATGAGTCTCACATCCCCTTCCACCCCCGAACTCGTCTACCTCCAGGGCCAACCCGTCGTCCAACTGCGCGCGCCCGATGGCGCCCGCGCCACCGTGCTGCTGCAGGGCGGCCAGGTGATCTCGTGGTCGCCCGCCGGAGGGTCCGAGCGGCTGTACCTGTCGGAGCGCGCCGTGTTCGAGGACGGCAAGGCCGTGCGCGGCGGCGTGCCGGTGATCTTTCCGCAGTTCGAACAGCGCGGGCCGCTGCCCCGCCACGGTTTCGCGCGCACCAAACGCTGGAAGTTGCTGCGCGCCGACACCGGCCGCGACGACGCCATCGCGGTGCTGGGCCTCACCGACGACGAGGCGACGCGAAGCCTGTGGCCGCACGCCTTCGCCGTCGAGCTGACGGTGGCGGTCGGCGGTAACCGGCTGGACCTGGAACTCGAAGTCGAGCACCGTGGCGCGCAAGGCGCGGCTCCGTTCAGCTTCATGGCGGCGTTGCACACCTATCTGCGCGTGCGCGAGGTCGAGGAAGCGCGCCTGAAAGGGCTGCAGGGCGTGCGCTACCAAGACAGCACACGCCAAGGCGCCGAAGCGGTCGAAAGCAGCGGCGCGCTGGCCATCACCGACGAGATCGACCGCATCTATTTCGGCGCCACCCGGGCCTTGCTGCTCGACGAACCCCACCGTGCGCTGGGCATCGAAGCGCAGCAGTTTCCCGACGTGGTGGTCTGGAACCCGTGGGACCGGAAGTGCGCTGCGCTGCCCGATATGCCGCCGCTTGGGTTTCGCCAGATGCTGTGCGTCGAAGCGGCCTTGATCGGCGAGCCGGTCGTGCTGCAGCCGGGGGAGCAGTGGTGGGGCCGGCAAAGCCTGGTCGCCGGCTGATCCCCAGCGCACCCGCACCGGGCCGGGGCCGCCAGGCTACCGGTGTCAGCGGCGTCTGACACGGCCGGCCCCGGGCTGCTGACATCCCCGCCAGGGGGTGCCGCCCTACAGTGAGTCCATCGTCGCTTCATCCGAGTGGCTTAGGCCACCCGTCACCGAGGACTCGTCATGACCGGCTCCTTGTTCGCCGTGATCGGCACCGTGTTGTTGGGCGCTGCAGGCAGCGTGGGTGTGATGGCCGTGAAGAAGGCAGCTGCGCAGGAAGGGCTGGGGCCCGACGAGGTGCAGTTCGTCCGGTGCGCGGATGTGCGACAGGAGTTCACCCATGCACCGCACCCCGCCCAGGTGTCCCGCCCGGTCTGGGTGCTGACCCGCTCTGCGGGCGGCACCAGCGATGCGTTCTGCGGCGGCGGGGACGGCGAACAAACGGTGCCGGGCCTGGGGACGGAAGAGCCGGACTGGCTGGTCCGCCGCCCCGGCGTGGTGGGGTTGCCCCGGCTGTTGGTGTGACACGGTGAAGCAGAACTCGAAGATGCAGATGGGTGGGCCGGGCAGCACGGTGTGCGCCGGGCCCTCGCTTGAGCGGACGCCGACGGGCACCGCGAACGGCGCCGGGTCTGTTCGAGCACCTCGCGGTGCTGTCCAGGCCGCCGGCAGTGGTCGTGCCCCAGGCGCGGCGTCTTTCTGAAAAAGGAGAGCAAGCATGATGAAAGCACTGACACTGGTGAGTACCGTGGCGGCGGCCGTGGCCCTGACGGCCTGTGAGCGGGCGCCTGAGGACAGCACCGCGGCCGCCAACGCCGACGCCACCGTGGTGGCGCAGGCCGAGACGGCGGGCGACAAGGCCGAGAACGCCGGCGAACGCGCCCGTGAAGCCGGCGGCCAGGCGGTCGACACCGCCCAGGAAAAGGGCGCCCAAGCGGTGGACGCCACCCGCGAGAAGGGCGCCGAGGTCGCCGCTGCAGCACGTGAGAAGGGCGGCGAGCTGGCCGCCGACGCCAAGGAAAAGGGCAGCCAAGTGGCCGCCAATGCGCGCGAGACGGGCGGCGAAATGGCCGCGCGTGCCAGCGATGCGGTGTCCGACGCCGCCATCACCGCCTCGGTGAACGCCGAGCTGGCGCGGGCCGACGACCTGAGCGCGCTGCGCATCGATGTCGACACCACCAACGGCCGCGTCACGCTGAGCGGCACCGCGCCGAGCGATTCGGCGCGTGAGCGGGCCACCCAGCTGGCCTCCAGCGTGCGCGGTGTGACCGGCGTCGACAACCAGCTGCAGGTGAAGGCCGCCGACAAGGGCCGCAAGGCCGATTGATCGGGGCCGGAGCGGCCCCTCAATGCGAAACCCCCGCCTCGGCGGGGGTTCGTTTTTGTCAGGCGTGGTTGCCCGACGGCACGCCGGCTCTGCGCGCGAGGGCGCGCCCTCAGGTCTTGGCGACTTGCAGCACCAGCTTGCCGAAGTTCTCGCCGGTGAACAGCTTGAGCAAGGTCTCGGGGAAGGTGTCGAGGCCGAACACGACGTCTTCCTTGGACTTCATGCGGCCGGCTTGCAGGTAGCCTGCCAGTTCGGCGATGGCCTGCGGGTAGCGGTCGGCGTAGTCGAACACCACCATGCCCTCCATGCGGGCGCGGTTCACCAGCAGCGACAAGTAGTTCTTCGGGCCCTGGACCGTCTCGGTGTTGTTGTACTGCGAGATCGCACCGCAGATGATGATGCGGGCCTTGCGGTTGATGCGGGTCAGCACCGTGTCGAGGATCTCGCCGCCAACGTTGTCGAAATAGATGTCGACACCTTGCGCGCAATGCTGCTTGAGGCCGTCCTTGACGGCGCCGCCCTTGTAGTCGATGCAGGCGTCGAAGCCCAGTTCATGCACCACCCAGTCGCACTTCGCCTTGCCGCCGGCAATGCCGACGACGCGGCAACCCTTGAGCTTGGCCAGCTGCCCGACGGTCTGCCCGACCGCCCCTGCCGCGCCGGACACCACCACGGTCTCGCCCGGCTTGGGCTGGCCGATGTCCATCAACCCGAAGTAGCCGGTCATGCCCGGCATGCCCAACACGTTGAGCCATTGGGTCAGGCCGCCGAGGCGCGGATCGATGCGGGCAACGCCGAGGCGCTTGATTTCGTCGCGCCCAAAGCGGGCGTACTCCTGCACGCCGAGAGTGCCGGTGACGTAGGCGTCGACCGGGAAATCGGGATGACGCGAGGCGATCACGCGGCCGATGCCGCCCGCCCGCATCACTTCACCCAACCCGACCGGCGGGATGTACGACTTGCCCTCGTTCATCCAGCCGCGCATCGCAGGGTCGAGCGACAGGTAGAGGGTTTGCACCACCAGGCCGCCGTCGTCGGGCTCCGCGACCGGCTCGGTGGTGAATTGCCAGTTGTCCCGGGTCGGCATCCCGACGGGACGGGAGGCCAGGCGGACCTGGCGGTTGGCAAGGCCGCTCAGCGGCGAGGTGTTCGCGGTGGTGTTCATCGAAGACGCCCCGGGAGTTGACGATGCGCCGGATGAAACCACAGGTGACCCGCGCGTTGCGTCACTTACGTGACGAGACGTGGCCGGCGGCGCCTCCGTGCCCCGTCGCCCGCCTCACGACACGGCATTGCTGGCGGCCGCCGGCTCCGGGCGGGGCTCGGGCCGGTCCACGGCGAGCGCCAGCGGCGCACGTGGCGGTCGACGATCGGGGCAATCGGGGTCGGGCAATCGCGCCAACGCGGCCGCGCGTGCCTCGTTCAGGAAGTCGAGGATGATCGGCGAGCTGTCGGCCAGCGCATGGCGTTCCCGATGGAACTCCGGGTGCCACTGGACCCCGCGCGCATAGCCCTCGCCGGTCCACCGGATCGCTTCGACCACGCCGTCCACACTGGACACGGCCTCGACCTCGATCTGCTTGCCCAGCTTGGCGACCGCCTGGTGGTGGATGCTGGTGACCCGCAAACGGGTCGCTTTGGGGTAGAGCGACGCCAGCTGGCTGTTGGCGACGAAACTGACGTCGTGCTCGAGCTGGTCGTACAGGTCGGCGTCGACGTGGGCGTGGGCGGCCGGCACCTGCGTCATCACATCCTGGTAGAGCGTGCCGCCAAAGGCGACGTTGAGCAGCTGACAGCCGCGGCACACGCCGATCACCGGTTTGCGTTGCTGGATGAAGGCGCGCAGCAGCGCCAGCTCGTAGCGGTCGCGCACCGGATCGCCAGCCCAGCGCGGGTCGATCGGCTCCTGGCCGTAACTTTGGGGGGAGACATCGGCACCGCCCTGCAGCACCAGCCCGTCCAGCTCGTTCACATAGTCGAAGACCGACAAATGGCGCGCGGCGCGCCGGCTGTCCTCGGCCACCGCCGGCACCATGAACGCGATCGCGCCGTGCTCCATGATCCAGTGGGCCAGTGACTGCTCCAGGTATTGCAGCGTCTTGTTCCGAAATCCCAGCTCGGACGGCACCTGGTACAGCAAGCGGGCCGAGATGCCGATGCGCAAGGGCCGGGTCTGGGACGGGTTCTGCGTCATGCCCTTCTCTCCAACACTTCAAATGCCGGCCGTGGCCGGTGCTGCCGAGGAGCAAGCAAACGGTGCGCCGGGCAGCAACGTGTTTCCTGGTGCACCGTGCGCGCCCGCCTTGCCGGCCGCCGCCGCCGACGGTTGTCGGTTCTGTGACCAAAAGTTTTGTGCATTACGTCACGAGCCTCCTGCCTGTGCCACGGGCGTCAGTCTGCATTAAGGGAAAACCCTGGGGTCCTCCCTAGAATCGCCGAGCACTGCCACAGCCCCGAACGACGTGTCGCGCGGCTTCGTGGCGCCTGGGTTTCCCCCTTCATCCGATCCCCACTTCCCCTTGCCATGTTGACCTTCAAGCCGTCCATGTTCCGCTTTCTGCCCCGTATTTCCCGGTCGTTTGTCGCGCTTGCCGTCATTGCGGCCGCCGGTGCGGCCCACGCCGACATCGTGGTCGGCCAGGTCGCACCCTTCAGTGGGCCCCAAGGGGTCACCGGCCGTGCCATCCATGCCGGCGCCAAGCTGTACATCGATGCCGTCAACGCGCGCGGCGGCGTGCGTGGCCAGCGTTTGAAGCTGGTGACGCGTGACGACGCGCAGAAGCCCGACGAGACCGTGCGCCTGGTCAAGGAACTGATCTCGCAGGAACAGCCGGTGGCGCTGCTGGGCAGCGTGGGCACCAGCAACCTGGAGGCGCTGGCGAAGGACGGCGTGCTCGAGAAGAGCCGTGTCGCCCTGGTCGGCGCGGTGTCGGGCGCCGCCAGTGTCGCTCAAGTGCGCGGGCTGCATGTGGTGAAGGCGAGCTACCACGACGAAATCGGCCGTCTGTTCAGCCAGCTTTCGCAACTGGGCCTGACGCGCGTCGGCCTGGTGTACCAGGACGACGGTCTCGGCAAGGACGTGCTGGTCGGCGCCGACAAGGCCGCCAAGCAGTACGGCATCACGCTGGTGGGGCGCGCCGGGTACCCCCGCAACACGACCGAGGTGCAGGCGGCGGTCAGCAGCATGCTGAAGGCCCAGCCTCAGGTGATTTTCCTCGGCGCGACCACCGCCGCCGCAGTGCAGTTCGTCAAGCAGTACGGCGAGGGCGGCGGCCAGGCCACGATGTACGGCATGTCGATCATCGACACCGAGGCGCTGCTCAAGGCGCTCGGCCCGGACCGTGCCCGCGGCTATGCCTTCTCGGTGGTGCTGCCGCTGTCCAGCAAGAGTGACCGTGAAGTGGTGCGCGAGTACGTGCGGCTGCGCGAGACGGCCAAGAACCCCGACCTGTCGACACGCTCGATGGAAGGGTTCATCGCCGCCAAGGCCCTGGTCAAGGCGATCGAGAAGGCGGGCAAGCCCAGCGCTGAATCCGTGTATGCGACGCTTGAGAGTTCGAGCGAACTCGATGTCGGGGGCTTCCGGCTCGACTTCAGCAAGCAGGACCGCACCGCGTCGCGCTACGTCGACTTCGCCATGATCGGCGACGGTGGCAAGATCGTGCAGTGAAGCAGCGCGCAGCGGGCACAATCCTAGGGCTGGTTTTCCTGCCCTGACACCAAAGTGCGCCAAGCGCACCGCCCCTGCACATGCTCATCATCGATTTCGAACTCCGCGGCGATTTCATCACCCTCGACCGTCTGCTGAAGGCAACCGGGTTGGCCGACAGCGGCGGCGAGGCCAAGGCCATGGTCGCCGCCGGCAAGGTGCAGGTCGATGGGCAAGACGAACTGCGCAAGACTTGCAAGGTGCGCGCAGGCCAGGTGGTCGCGGTCCACGGCACCCGCGTGCGCATCTGCGCGGCCCGGGAACCGGCCGGCGCCTGAGCCCGGCGCGCCGCGGGACGGCAGTACCGCCGAGTCTGCCCGGCCGTCGGTGCGCAACGCGCCGTCCCGCAGCGTCTTGCTACAGTGCAGGGCATGAGCCTACCGCCTGCCTCACCGCCGTCCTTGCGGCCCCCGTATACCCCGCTACCTTTGCTGGCCGACGCGCTGCGTCGCGACGGATACGCGGTGCTCGAGCCGGCCGACTTGTGCGCCTGGCTCGATTGCGAACGGGCCGACCTCGAGGCACTGCGCCCCGGCTGGGAGCGCCTGCCCCCCGACGCCTACCTGCGCGACGGCGGCCGCTACCGGCGGCGCCGGCATTCCTGTTTTGTCTCGCATGGCGACCGGCTGGAGTCGGTGGCACACCGCGCGCATTGGCAGCCGGTGGAATACAACGCGCTACACGGCGGGCTGGAGCGTTGGTTCGAGCCAATGGAAGCGGCCTCGCTGGACCTGCCGGTGTGGCCGCGGCTGCTGGGCGCACTGAGCAGCTGCTGCACGACACTGCGGCCCGATGCCGGCCCCTGGTACATCGAGGCGCACCAGTTCCGTATCGACACCACCGACGGCATCGGCCGGCCCACGCCTGAAGGTGCTCATCGTGACGGCGTCGACTTCGTGGCCGTGCTGCTGGTGGGTCGGCAGGGCGTGAAGGGCGGCGAGACGCGTGTGTTCGAGGCGGACGGGCCGCGCGGCATCCGCTTCACGATGGAGCAGCCTTGGACCTTGCTGCTGCTCGACGATGCCCGCGTGGTGCACGAGACGACGCCGATCCAGCCGCTCACGGCGTCTGCAGGTCATCGCGACACCCTGGTCGTGACGCTGCGGGCCGGCGGGTTCCAGGGACCGCAGCCTTAGGCTGTGGTCCTGACGTTGGCCTGACACTGCCCATGCCAGTGGGCCTTCTGCACCGACGCGCTGGCGCACGGTCCTAGACGGTGGTGTGGCTCGCCAGGTACTCGCGCACCGCGAGGGCGTGGTGACCCACGGCCTCGACGGCACGCCGGAGGTCGTCAGCACTGACCCCCAGTTCGGTCACCCAATACTCGAGTTCGCTTTCCTCGTCCACGTCTACTGCGATGCGGTCGTGACCGGCGCGCTCGAAGATGTCGGTTGCCATGAAAACCTCCTGGCGTATGGCGATGTGGTGCGGGCAGCAGTCAACGTGCCCGGCGGACTTCAGCGGGCGACCATGCGCTCCAGCTCCTCTTTGTGTCGGTCCCGGCGATCCTTCATACCTTTGATATTCACACCCGTGTAAAGCTGCGCATGCCACGAGGGGTCCCTCGGCGCTTGCACACGCATCGCACCGGTGGCCCACGAGGGGCCATGGCGACGGTGGGCGAGCACCGAGTACTCCACGGCGGTGCATCTCGACTGCCATGAACAGCGGGCGTGGTCGCCGCCGACCGCGTAATTTCCGCGGTGGTGCTGCCGGTCCTTGGACCCGGTGGCGTTCGGCGACTGCGACATCTTGGTACTCCTGGAGGCTCGGGAGGCATGCCACGTAGACATGCCCTCACAGCGGCGGCAGCAAGCGCCATGCCCCGCCGCCCCAGCGGCCGCCGGTGCTGGTGGGAGTCGCGCTTGCTTGGGCGAACTGCACTGGCGGGGGGGGGTGCCGCGCCACAAGGAGGAGGCCGTTTGGATCTCGATGCATTGCTGCTGTCACGCCTACAGTTCGCGTGGGTCATCGCGTGGCACATCCTGCTGCCGGCCTTTACCGTGGGACTGGCCTGCTACATCGCCACGCTCGAGACGCTGTGGTGGATCACCAAGCGCGAGATCTTTCTGCGGCTGTCGGCGTTCTGGATCAAGATCTTCGCCGTCTCGTTCGGCATGGGTGTGGTCTCGGGCATCGTGATGCCCTTCCAGTTCGGCACCAACTGGAGCCGCTTCTCCGACGCGGCGTTCAATGTCGTCGGCGCGCTGATGGCTTACGAGGTGCTGACAGCCTTTTTCCTCGAGGCGGCTTTCCTCGGCATCCTGCTGTTCGGGCGCAAGCTGGTGCCGCAGTGGGCGCACGTGGTGTCCGCGCTGATGGTGGCGCTGGGCACCTTGATGTCGTCGTTCTGGATCCTGGCGGTCAACAGCTGGATGCAGACACCGAGAGGGCACGAGGTGGTGGACGGCCGTTTTGTCCCGCTGGACATGTGGGCCGTCATCTTCACGCCGTCGTTTCCCTACCGGTTGACGCACACGGTGGTCGCCTTTCTGGTCACCACTGGCTTTGTGATCCTGGCGGTCGGCGCCGGCTACCTGCGGCACGGGCGCCATGTGGACGAGAGCCGGGTGATGGTCAAGATGTCGCTCGCGTTTCTCAGCGTGATGGTGCCGCTGCAGGTGGTGGTGGGCGATCTGCACGGCCTCAACACGCTCGAACACCAGCCGGCGAAGGTGGCGGCGATGGAAGGGCTGTGGGAGACCCAGCGGCGCGTGCCGGCTTCCTTGTTCGCGATCCCCGACGCCGAGGCCGAGACCAATCACTTCGAGATCGCCATCCCGGCGCTCGGCAGCCTCTACCTGACGCACGAATGGGACGGCGAGGTGAAGGGCCTGAAGCACTGGCGCAAGCAGGACCGCCCGCCGGTCGCCATCGTCTACTTCGCCTTCCGCATCATGGTCGGCATCGGCCTGCTGATGCTGGCGCTGGTGGCCTATGGCTGGCTGCAGCGCTGGCGCGGCCGGCTCTACACGTCGCCCACCTTCCTGCGGCTCGCCCACCGGGCCATGCCGCTCGGCTTCATCGCGGTGCTGGCCGGCTGGACCGTGACCGAGGTGGGCCGCCAGCCTTGGGTGGTCTACGGCCTGATGCGCACGCGCGATGCGGTCTCGCCGACCCTCACCACCGGTGATGTCGGGCTCTCGTTGGCAGGCTACATCCTCAGCTACCTGGTCATCTTCGGTGGCGGCTTCCTGTTGCTGCGGCATCTGGTGCGGCAAGGCCCGCGGGCCGCCGAGGCGCAGGAGCGGCCCGACCGCGACGCGCGGCCCAAGCGCCCGCTGTCGGCATTGACCGACACCCCGACGGCGCCGGGCGCCAGAAAGGTCGGCGATGCTGCTTGACCTCGTGCCGCTGTGGGCCGCCATCATGGCGCTGGCCGTCTTCATGTACGTGCTGCTCGACGGCTTCGACCTCGGCGTCGGCATGCTGTTCGCGTTGCGCCACGACGAGCATGAACGCGACCTGATGGTGGCGTCGGTCGCGCCGATCTGGGACTTCAACGAAACCTGGCTGATCCTCGGCGTCGGCGGGCTGCTGGCGGTGTTCCCGCTGGCGTTCGCGATCGTGATGCCGGCGCTGTACTTCCCGATCCTGCTGATGCTGCTCGGGCTTTTGTTCCGCGGCGTGGCGTTCGAGTTCCGCGAGGTGGCGGGCCCGCGTCGCGCGCTGTGGGACCGCGGCTTCTTCTGCGGCTCGCTGGTGGCGACCTACGCACAGGGTGTCGTGCTCGGCAATTTCATCCAGGGCTTTCCGGTGTCCGGTCGCCAGTTCGCCGGCAGCAGCTGGGACTGGATCTCGCCGTTCGCACTGCTGACCGGCCTCGGGCTGGTGGCCGGCTATGCGCTGCAGGGCGCCACCTGGCTGGTGATGAAGACCGAAGGCGAGCTGCAGCAATGGGCCAAACAGATGGCGCGTCGCTGCCTCTGGGGCGTGCTGGCCTTCATCGCAATGATCAGCGTCTGGACGCCGCTGGCAGAGCCGCGCATCGCCGCGCGCTGGTTCAGCCTGCCCAACGTGTTTTACTTCGCGCCGGTGCCGCTGCTCACCGTCGTGCTCGCCTGGCAGCTCGAGCGCGGCTTGCGCCGTGGCTGGGACGTCGTGCCCTTCCTGTGTTCGATGGGGCTGTTCTTCCTGGCCTTCACGGGGCTCGTGATCAGTCTTTGGCCGTACGTCGCGCCGCCGTCCATCACGCTGTGGGATGCGGCCGCGGCCCCGAAGTCACAGGCCTTCATGTTGATCGGCACGATGTTCTTGCTGCCGGTGATCCTGCTCTACGTGTTTTGGTCCTACTGGGTCTTCCGGGGAAAGGTGAAAGGGCACCACGGCCATCACGGCGTGTAATTTTTTCACTGCTTCATTCGTGACCTAGTTCCGGGCACGCATGGAGAGGCTTCTCTAAGAGTGGAAGTAATGGCCTTTCTTGCCGCTGTTGCTTCCTCTTGCAGGGGCGGGTTTGCGTTCTCATATCGTCCTCTCCTCCGAGAAACGCATGAAGCCCTTCAAAACCTGGCCCCGCTGGGCGCAATATTCCGTCGGCACCGTTGCCGGCCTTCTTGTCCTCGCCGCCGCTGTCGCGATGGACTATCACACGCAGGCCCCCGCCTCCGGGCCTCGCACGGCGCTGGCGCTCCAGTTCGAGCGTGACCCCAGCCCCTGGCTGGCGAACCCGCGCGACGTGTCCGAATTCGAACGCGCGCTGGAGCAGCGCCAAGTCAAAGAGGTCGGTGTCGATGGCCGCCGCGTGCTGGTCACCACCAGGTCGGGCGAGCGCTATAGCGCCGAGCTGTTGGCGACGCAGCAGGGCCTGGGCGCACGCCTGGAGGCCTTGAGCCAGGAGCGCGGCTTCGCGCTCACGCCGGTGAAGGTCGACCAACGCAGCGTGCTGCAAAAGGTGGGCGACAGCACCGGCGCGGTGCTGCAACGCCTGATGGGTCTGCTGACGGTCGCCGTGATGGGGCTGATCGCCGTCTACCTGGTGCGCCAGACGCAAGGTGGTGGCAGCAAGGCCAAGCTGGCCGAGAAGCCGCAGACCAATTTCGACGATGTGATCGGCTCCGCCGAAGCCAAGGCCGCGCTGCAGCAGGTCACGGCCTTCATGCGCAGCCCCGAGAAATACCTCGCGCTCGGCGCCAAGCCGCCGCGCGGCGTGCTGCTCGAAGGCCCCCCTGGCACCGGCAAGACGCTGCTGGCGCGAGCCCTGGCGGGCGAGTGCGGCGCGAACTTCATCGCCGTCGACGGCTCGCACTTCTCGAGCATGTTCTACGGTGCCGGCATCACCAAGGTGCGCGAGCTGTTCGCCACCGCGCGCAAGCACGCACCCTGCATCGTCTTCATCGACGAATTCGATGGCATCGGCAAGCGTTCGACCGGCAACAAGGTGGCGGGCGGTCAGTCGGAGGAGAACCGCATCATCAACAAGCTGCTGGTCGAGATGGACGGTTTCGCCGAGTCCGAGAACATCGTCGTGATCGGCGCGACCAACCACGTCGGCAATGTCGACGACGCGCTGAAGCGTCCCGGCCGCTTCGACCTGGTGGCCCGGGTGGCACTGCCCAACGTCAACGATCGGCGCGAGCTGTTCCAGCTGTGCCTGAAGCGTGTCAAGGCGGCCGACGCGATCGACCTCGAGACGCTGGCGCGCTCCAGCACCGGGCTGTCGCATGCCGACATCACCAACGTCGTCAACCGCGCCACCGTGCTGGCCGCCGAGGCGGGCAGCAGCAGCGTCACGCAAGAGCATTTGCACCGCGCGCTCGAAACCCACCAGCTGGGCGGCGAAGTGTCGAGCATCAAAGCGATGTTCACGCCCGAGGCTCGGCATCGCATCGCCATCCACGAGAGCGGCCACGCCATCGTCGCGCACGTGATGAAGGCCGGCACCGTCGAGCGGGTCACCATCGAGCCGCGCGGCCAGGCCCTGGGCGTCACCTTCGTGACCCGGCCCAACGAAGTGCCCTTGTACGGTGAGCAGGAACTGCACGCGCGCCTGAGCATGATGCTGGCCGGCCGCGAGGCCGAGCTGATGGCCTTCGGCAACACCACGTCGGGTGCGTCGGACGACCTGAAGCGGGCGTCCGAGCTGGCGATCGAGATGGTCAGCTCGATGGGCTTCAGCACCGAATTCGGTTTGCTGAGCCTGCAGGGTGTGCCCGAGAAGCTGGTCGGCCCGCACATCCAGGAAAAGGTGCTGGCCGAAGCCAAGGTCTTGCTCGACAAGGCGCAGCACCTGTGCCGCGACGCCTTGCACCACCACCGCGATGCGCTCAACGCGCTGACCGATGCGCTGCTGCGCGAAGACACGGTTTCGGGCCCGCTGCTGCAGCGCTTGCTGCCCGCCGGGGCCGAGGAGGAAACCCATCCCCACGCGCCGGCCTTGCGCGTCGCGATGGAAGGGACGACCCGCTCGCTCTGATCGCACGCGCCGTCACCGGAGGCCGTAGCGCCTTCCGGTGCCCTCGACAGCACCTGCGCCGCCTGCGGCCCAGGTGCTGTCGCGTTTTGGGGGCCACAGGCGTCAGCTGCTCATCTTGTCCATCTGCTTGGGGGCCCACTCGTTGCCGACCTCGCTCTTCACGTGCTCGACCAGCTCGTCGACGACTTCGGTGGGCACCAGCGTGTCGAAGTGCTGGTGCAGCACCTCGTCGGCCATGTAGGGGCCGCCCTCGGTATAGAGGTAGTTGCCCTCCGTGTCGTGCGGTGTGGTCAGCTCCGGGTCTTCGTAGCGCGTGGCGAACCAGCGCCACATCGCGGCCTTCTGCAGCGTCGGCTCAGCGCCGCGCAGCCACTCCTCGTTCAACTCGAACACCGGTGAATTGATGTCGCCGGCCTCCGGCGGCAAGCTCACCAGTCCTCCTTCGGACAGTCTGTCGGCTACTGCCATGGTGGTTCTCCTTTCGTGTGTCGGGGCGACCTGCGCGACAAGGCAGGCGGGCCGGCCGCCGTCCCCCAACTCAAGCAAAAGACAGACCCTTGGATGGCCCGCGTTGCATGCTTCTGATCGAAAGCAAGATCTCCGAATGTAGGTGACTGCCCATTCAAGCCGCGGCCGCGCACCCATAATCGCGACAGCCAGGGGCGCCCGTGGGGAACCGACCCCGTTCGGCCTTGCTCCAAAGGCGATGACCCAGATGACGACTTTCCTGCGCCGGCTCATGTTTGCTGCGTTCGGCGCCGCGGCTTTGCTGATCGGCTTCGTGCTGACGACCGTGCTGGTGACGGCCGGTGCGGTCGGCCTCACCGGCTTGCTTGCATGGCGCTGGGTCGGTGGCACCCGTCGACTCGGCCCGCGACCGCGGGTCTGGAGTTTCGCGTCGCGCTCGTCCACGCGGGCCTCCGGGCGAGGCGGTGAGACGTCGGGCGAGGTGGTCGACGTCGTCGCGCGCGACGTGACACCGGCCGAGCGGATGTTGGCGCGCGAATGACGCGCCCGGCCCACGGCGCGGCGCCGGTTTCTTCGTTGGACCCGGGGCAGGGGGCGCTGAGGGAAGGTTGGACGGCAGGGCGAGGGCCCGCGGGTGCCGAGCTGGCCGCCGCGGGCAGCGCGGGCGCCGTGCTGCACCGCCGCCCGCCGTGCGACGGGCCGTTGTTCATTGTGCTCAATCTGCGCTCCGGCGAACACGACGGGCAAGACCCGGTGCAGGCGATCGAGGCCGTGCTGCGCGAGGCCGGCCGCCCCTATGAGCTGCTGAAGGTGGAGCGGCCCGACGCGCTGAAGTCGACTGCCGCCCGAGCGGTCGAGCGCGCCCGCGAACGTCAGGGTGTGGTGGTGGCGGCGGGCGGCGACGGCACCATCAACAGCGTTGCGCAGGCGGTGCTGGACACAGGGTTGCCGTTCGGCGTGTTGCCGCAGGGCACCTTCAATTACTTCGGGCGGACCCACCACATCCCGCTCGATGCCGGTGAGGCCACGCGCGCCCTGCTGGGGGCCCAGCCGGAGCCGACCCAGGTCGGCTTGGTGAACGACCGGATCTTTCTCGTCAACGCCAGTCTGGGCCTCTACCCGAAGCTGCTCGAAGACCGCGAGGTGTTCAAGCGTCAATACGGGCGCACCCGCTGGGTGGCGCTGTGGTCGGGCCTGGTGACGCTGATGCGCGAGCGTCGGCAGCTGTTGCTGCGCATCGAGCACGAGGGCGAGGCGCGGCTGGTGCGCACCTCGACACTGTTCATCGGCAACAACAGCCTGCAGCTCGAACAGGTGGGCATCCCCGAAGCTGAATCGCTCGACCAGGGGCGGCTGGTGGCCCTCAGCGTCAAGCCGGTCAGCTCGTGGGCGATGCTGGGACTGGTGCTGCGGGGTGCCGTCGGCCGGCTGGGTGATGCCGACCATGTGGTGAGTTTCGACTTCCGGCGCATGGAGGTGTCGCCGGTGGTCGCACCGGGCCGACGCGCGCGACTCAAGGTGGCGACCGACGGCGAGACCACCTGGATGGCCGCGCCGTTGTCGTTTCGCGTCGCGCCCCAACCCTTGTGGCTGCTCAAGCCGCCCCGGCCGCAAGACGGCGAGGCCGGGCCCGCAGCCAAGACGGCGTCTTCCGCGGCATGACGGTGGTGTTGCAGGTGTCGGACCCGCACTTCGGGACCGAACGTCCCGAGGTCGAGACGGCCCTGCGCGCCTTGACTGACGTGTTGGCGCCACGGCTGCTGGTCGTGTCGGGCGATGTCACGCAGCGGGCGCGCCGCAAGCAGTTCGCCGCGGCACGCCGCTTCATCGACACGCTGGCGGTGCCGGTCTCGCTGGTCATACCCGGCAACCATGACTTGCCGCTGTTCAACATCGCCGCACGCGCCTTGTCGCCGTATGCGGAGTACCGGCGCGCCTTCGGCGATGACCTCGAGCCCAGCCATGAGGCCGAAGACTTGCTCGTGCTGTGCGTCAACACCACGCGGGCGCGCCGGCACAAGGACGGCGAGGTGTCACCCGAGCAGATCGAGCGCGTGGCCGCGCGGCTACGCGCAGCCTCGCCGCGTCAACTGCGTATCGTCGTGACCCATCAGCCGATGCTCGTGACGCGCTTGGCCGACGAGCAGAACCTGTTGCACGGCTACCGGGACGCCGCGCGCGCCTGGGCGGCGGCGGGTGCCGACCTGGTGATGGGAGGGCACATCCACCTGCCCTATGTGCGCCCGCTCGACGAAGCGGTGCTGGGCCTGGCACGCCCTGTGTGGGCGGTACAGGCGGGCACGGCCTTGTCGCATCGTGTGCGCGACGGCGTGCCGAACTCGGTCAACGTGGTGCGCTACGACGCGGCCAGCGGGGCGTCGGCGTGCCAGGTCGAACGCTGGGACTACCAGGCGGCGGCACGCCGCTTCGAATGCCACAGCACGACGCCGATCCCGTTGCACCGGGCTGCCCACGGCTGAGCCGCGGGGCCTCTTCTCTCGCCCGGCGGCGTCAGGCCGTCTGCTGGATGCCCGCGATGGCCCAGTCGCGGCTGCCGTCGGACGGGCGCACCAAGTGCCAGACCTCGTCGAAGGGTGCCGCCACGCCGTCGGCCTCCTCGCGCAACAGCCCCTGGTAGCGCACGCTGACCACGTCGTGGTCGCCCTCACGCGCGGCCTCCAGCAACTGCGCTTCGAGCTGCACGACATCCGTCCGCTGCGGCATGCCCCCGCGCTCCTGCAGGTCGAGCCGCGCGCTGGCGAACATTTCGGGCGTGGTGAACTGGCGCAGATCGTCGAGGTTGCCGGCGTCATTCGCCGCTTGCATGCGGATGAAGATCAGCTTGGCCGCACGCTCGAAACCGGCGCTGTCGAAGGCGGGCGGTTGCAGGGCGCTGGCAGCGCCCGCCGGACGTCCGAACGGCACCTCGCTGGCGCCGCTGCTGCTGCGTTGCGTCGCAGGCGTCGCCGCGGCCGTGTCGTTCCAGCTCGGGCTGCTGCCGCTGGCCGTGCTGCCGGCAAAGCGCAACGGAGCGGGTTCCGCGGCTGCGCGCGGGGCGAAGCGTCGCAACAGGAAACGCACCACCAGCACCGCGACCGCGGCCAGCAACAGCAGCGTCAAAAAGTTCGCGAAGCCGGCGCCCAGGCCGAGATGGCTCATCAGTGCGGCCAGGCCCAGGCCCGCCGCCAGGCCGGCGATCGGGCCCATCCATGAGCGGCGCGGCGCCGGCTGCACGGCACCCGGCGCCGCGGGACTCGTCGGGGCCGCCTGCTGGCCTTGCTGCGGCGCCTGGCGGGGCGGCGTGTCGGGCGACTGCCGCGGCGGCAGCTGCCGCTTCATGCCCGACGAGCCGCCGCCGCCCAGGCGGCGGGCGTCGGCGTCGGTGGGGGCCAGGCCGACGCCCAGGCTCAGAACCGCGAGTGCAAGACTCAGGACGAGACGTTTCATGATCAACCTCCACGGCTGTCGCGCTCCAGCAGGGGCGCGGTGTGCAACGGCGAGGCGCGGGTGGCGGGTGATCGCCGTGACGACGGCATCAGCGGCCACCGGAGCTGAGGCCGCAACGACGACGCTGACCTTCTTCGCGACCGAGGCCACCGTGCGACAGCCCCAGACCGCCGCCTTGCGCCGGCGCGCCGCACCCCGGGCCTGACATGATCTTGGAGGGGCAATTGGCGTGCGCGGGGGCGTCCGCCGCGCCGCTGCACCATGTGGGTCAGGCGCGCTGCTGCACCGGGCGCGTCAGGCGCGCTGCTGCACCAGCCAGGTCTGGAACTCGGCAGCCGCCAGCGGTGGGCTGATCAGCTCGCCTTGCAACTGCTCGCACCCGTGGGCCGCGAGGAAATCGCGCTGGGCCGGGTGTTCGACCCCTTCGGCGATCACATCTTGGCCGAGGCTCAGCGCCATCTGGATCAGCGCCCGTGCGATCGCGGCGGCGTCGGGCGCATGCGGCAGGTCCTGCACGAACGAGCGGTCGATCTTCACCTTGTCGATCGGCAATTCCTTGAGGTGGCGCAGCGAGAAGTAGCCGGTGCCGAAGTCGTCGACCGAAATGCAGATGCCCAGGGCCTTGAGGCGTTGCAGCTTGGCGCGCACCTCGGGCAGGTCGTCCATCAGCATGCGTTCGCTGAGTTCCAGTTCCAGCCATGCGCCCGGCACACCTTCTTCGTGCAGCACACGCTCGACCGCCTCGACGAAGCCCATCGCCTGGAACTGCACGGTCGACAGGTTGACCGCGATTGGCGTGGCGCCCAGACCGGCCGCCTGCCAGCGTTTGGCCGAACGCACCGCCTCGCGCAACACCCACTGGCCGAGCGGCCACATCAGCCGCTGCTGCTCCGCGAAGGGGATGAACGCGTCGGGCAGCAGCAAGCCGCGCTCGGGATGGTTCCAGCGGATCAGCGCCTCGGCGCCCACCACCGCCTGGTCGCTGCAGCGCACCTGCGGCTGGAAGTGCAGCACGAACTCGTCGCGCTCGATCGCCTGCACCAATCGGCTCTCCATCACCAACGCCGTGTAGGCGCTTTGTGCCAGCGCGGGGTCGAAGAACTGGTAGTTGGCACGGCCGCGCGACTTGGCGAGGTACATCGCCGTGTTGGCATGCTGGATCAACTCGGCAGGCGTCTGCGCATGCTCCGGGTAGACCGCGATGCCGATCGAAGGTGTCACCGAGATCAAGCGACCGTCGGCTTCGACCGGCACTTCGATCGCCGCGAGCAGCTCGCGCGCCAGCGCTTCGATGGCGCCGCGGTCACGCACCTGCGGCAGCAACACCAGGAATTCGTCGCCGCCGAAACGCGCCGTCCGTTCGGTGCTGCCCAGTGTGTCGGTGAGGCGCATCGCGACCGTGCGCAGCAGCTTGTCGCCGGCCAGGTGGCCGAGCGAGTCGTTGACGCGCTTGAAGTCGTCCAGGTCGATGAACAGCAAGGCCAGTTGCTCGCCGCTGGCGGCTGCGTCGAGGATGCGGTGATCGAGCTGGTCGACGAAGGCGGTGCGGTTGGCCAGCCCCGTCAGCGCGTCGTGGTGCGCAAGGTGGTGGATGCGGGCTTGCGCGGCCAGCCGGTCGCGCAGGTCGCGCACGATCGTCATGCGCAGGCGCTCACCGTTGCGCGTCATCGTGCGCGCGATGAATTCGACCGGGATACGGTGGCCGTGCCGATCGACGATCTCGCTTTCGTAGGTGACCTCGGCGGCTTGCTCCATCACCGTGCTGACGCGCGGCACCTCGTCGGGCGCGACGAAGTCGAGGACATGGCGCCCGACCAGTTGCTCGTGCGTGTAGCCGGTGAGGGCGCACAGGGGCGGATTGACGTCGGTGATGATCCCGTTTCGATGGAACACCATCCCCTCGGCGCTGGCCTGCATGAACTTGGCCAAGCGCTCTTCCGACTCGCGCACGGCGCGCTCGGCCAGGCGGTGTCGGGTGATGTCGACGATCAGCACGAACGCGGCCACCGAGCGGCCTTCGGTGTCGACATGCGGCAGCAGATTCACTTCGATCCATTGCCGCTGGCCGTCGGCGCGGGTCAGTTCGCGCTCGTACACCACCGCGCGTTGTTCGCTCAGCATCTGTTCCACATGCGGCTCGATCTGGCGCGCCGCCGCGGCGCCGATCACCTCGGCCAAGGTGCGCCCGAGGATGGACACCTCGTCCCAGCCGAAGGTGTGGGCGTATTGCCGGTTGGCGAACACGCAGCGCTTGCCTTCGGCCTCGTAGTAGGCGATGAGGGCAGGCACCGCGTCGGCCGTGAGCCGCAGGATCTGCGCCTGGCCCAGGGCCGCCAGCTCGGCCTGCTTGCCGGCCGTCACGTCGTGGAACAAGCACACGTGCACGCGCGACGCAGCAGCCCAATGCGAGCGCACTTCGAACCAGCGGGCGGGACCGACGCCGGGCGCCAACCGCAAGGGCACACAAAAGTCTTCGGGCTCGCGCAACGCGGCCAGCAGCGCTTGGCGCGAGGCAGTGTCGAACGCGTCCAGCCAGGTGTACCGCGTGGCGTCGGCGGCGTCGAGGCCGGACAAACGGGTCAGGTTCGCGTAAGCGGGGCTGATGTGGCGCGGGCAGCCGTTGGCTTCGCTCACCACGACGAGGCCGGGCAGCAGCTGCCAAGGCAGTTCGACCTCGTTCGATGTCACCCCATGCTTGTTCATGCCCTCACCTGCGTGTAGCGGCTGTGCGTGGCAGCCGCGTGTCGTCGATTTCTCGACGTCGGCCCATCATAGCGAGGCCGGCATCGCCGGTGCGACGTCGAAGGCCTCGCCGACCGCAAAAAAGGCCCCGCCGGCCACATAGTGGAGCGTGCGCAACGCCGGGTCGCTCTGCTCATCGTAGAGCCAGCGCCCGTTCGCAAACACCCGTTGGTCGGCCCAGGCGGCCACCACTTCGGCGATGAACAGGTCGTACTGCTGGTGGTTGTGCGGCTCCGGGATCACCTGGCATTCGAGCCAGCCGACACAGCCTTCGAGCAGCGGCACGTCGACCAGGCTGGCGGGGAAGGTGCGCAGGTTGAGCGACGAGAACTTGTCGTCGGGGGTTTCGCGGCCGGCCAACTCGCGCCCCGAGCTGTTGCCCACGGCCAGCGTCACCGACGCGAGGCGGCGGCAGGGCAGGTTGAGTGCGAAGTGGCCCGATGCTTCGACCAGTTCGCGGGTGTAGGTGGTCTTGTCGATCACCACCGCCACCTTGGGGGGTTGAAAGTCGAGCGGCATCGACCAGGCAGCGGCCATCACATTGCGGCGGCCGCCATGCGCACTGGTCACCAGCACCGTCGGGCCGTGGTTGAGGAGGCGATAGGCCTTCGCGAGTTCTACATGGGCAAGGTGAGACATGGCCTCAGTGTAGGGCCAGCGGGTGAGCCGAGTGGGGCGGTCGGCCATCGCGATCGGCCTGTTCAGAGCAGGGGTAAAAAATCCATCTGGACGCGGACGCCGCGCGACGCAAACATGCAGGACTGTCTGATTTGACAGTGTCCTGTTGTCGGTCGCCTGACCCGAGGAGTTTCCATGTTGAGCCTGAACATCAATGGCAAGTCGCATCAGCTGGACGTCGCCGAAGACATGCCTTTGCTGTGGGCCGTGCGTGACGTGGTCGGGCTGACGGGCACCAAGTTCGGCTGCGGCATCGCGATGTGCGGCGCTTGCACGGTGCACGTGGACGGCCAGGCCGTGCGCGCCTGCATCACGCCGGTGGGCACGTTGGCGGGCAAACGCATCACGACGATCGAGGCGATCGAGCAACACCCGGTGGGTCAGCGGGTGCAAGCGGCCTGGCGAGAGCTCGACGTGGTGCAGTGCGGCTACTGCCAGTCGGGCCAGGTGATGTCGGCTACCGCCTTGCTGCAGTCCAACCCCGACCCGAGCGACGCCGACATCGATGCGGCGATGGGCGGCAACATCTGCCGCTGTGGCACCTATGGGCGCATGCGTGCCGCGATCAAGCAGGCCGCCCAGAAGAAGGGGGCCTGAGATGTCGCCGTCGCACTCCACACCGTCTGAAGACGCGAGCCCCGCGCGCCGCGTCGACGCGCCGGTTTCCCGACGCCGCTTTCTGCAAGCGGGCGCCGCCGCCGGCGGTGGCCTGTTGATCGCCATCCGGTTTCCGGCCGCCGCGCAGCAGCACCGCAACGAACCACCGCCGGAGGCGGCCGTCGGGAAGGCCTCGGCCAAGGCCACCGGCGAAGCCTCGGGCTTCGCCCCGGGCGCCTTCATCCGCATCGACCCCGCCGGCCTGGTCACGCTGGTCATGCACAAGGTCGAAATGGGGCAGGGCACCTTCACGGCGATGCCCATGCTGATCGCCGAGGAACTCGAGGTCGACCTGTCGCGTGTGCGGCTGGAACAGGCGCCCCCGGATGGGCAGCGCTACAGCGACCCGCTGCTGGGCGGGCAGGTCACCGGCGGGTCCACCTCGGTGCGCGGCGCCTGGGTGCCGTTGCGGACGGCCGGTGCCACCGCCCGTGTGCTGTTGATCCAGGCCGCCGCGGCGCGCTGGCAAGTGCCCCCGGGCAGCTGCCGGGCCGAGAACGGCAGCGTGGTGCACGCGCCGAGCGGGCGGCGACTGGGTTACGGGCAGTTGGTCGACGACGCCTCGCGGCTGCCACTGCCGCGCGAGGTCAAGCTGAAGGATGCGAAGCAGTTCCGCCTCATCGGCAAGTCCCACCCGCGTCTGGATTCGCCCGACAAGGTGAACGGGCGCGCGGTGTTCGGCATCGACGTGCGCCTGCCCGGCATGCGGGTGGCGGCAGTGTCGGCATCGCCTGTCGTCGGCGGGCGGCTGAAGGGTGCGGACGACACCAAGGCCAAAGCCGTCAAGGGCGTGCGCGAGGTGCTGCGGCTGGACAACGCGGTGGCGGTGGTGGCCGATCACATGTGGGCCGCCAAGCAAGGTCTGGCTGCGTTGGCGCCCACCTGGGACGACGGCCCGCACGCCGGCTTTTCGAACGCCACGCTGGTGGCCGACATGGAGGCGGCGTCGCAGCGGCCCGGTGCGGTGGCCCGGCAGGACGGCAACGCCGCCAAGGCCCAGGCGAGTGCGGCCAAGCGGTTGAGCGCGGTCTACCAGATGCCCTTCCTCGCGCATGCGACGATGGAGCCGGTCAATTGCACGGTCGACGTGCGCGCCGACGGCTGCGACGTCTGGGTGGGCACCCAGGTGCCGACCTTCGCGCAGGCGGCCGCGGCCAAGATCACCGGCCTGCCGCTCGACAAGGTGCAGGTGCACAACCATTACCTGGGCAGCGGTTTCGGGCGCCGGCTCGAGGTGGACTTCATCACGCAGGCCGTGGCCTTTGCGCGCCAGACACGCGGCCCGGTCAAGTTCGTCTGGTCGCGCGAGGAAGACATCCAGCACGACATGTTCCGGCCCTACTATTACGACCGGCTGGCGGCCGGGCTCGACGACAAGGGCCTGCCGGTGGCCTGGTCGCACCGCGTCACGGCCTCGTCGATCATGTCGCGCTTCGCGCCCGAGGCGGTCAAGGACGGCGTCGACAGCGACGCCGTCGAAGGCGCGCGCGACCTGCCCTACAGCATCGAGAACGTGCAGGTCGACTACGTGCGGCACGAGCCGCCGGTGCCGACCGCGTTCTGGCGCGGTGTCGGCCCGACCCACAACATCTTCGTCGTCGAGAGCTTCATCGACGAACTGGCGGCCGCGGCCGGGCGCGACCCGGTGGACTACCGTCGCGCCTTGTTGGCCAAGGTGCCCCGGCTGCGGGCGGTGCTCGACCTGGCCGCCGCCGAGTCGGGCTGGGGCACGCCGCTGAAGGCGCCCGCCGGCAGCAGGGCCGGGCGAGGCATGGCCGTGCAGCAGGCCTTCGGCAGCTACATGGCGCAGGTGGCCGAAGTGGTGGTCAATGCGCAGGGCGAGGTGGCGGTCAGCCGGGTCGTCTGCGCGGTGGACTGCGGCCAGGCAGTGAACCCCGACGGCATCGCGGCGCAGATCGAAAGCGGCGTGGTGTTCGGCCTCAGCGCGGCGCTGTGGAGCGAAATTGTGTTCGACAAGGGCCGGGCGGTGCAGAGCAACTTCCACGACTACCGGGTCGCGCGCATGCCGGAGGCGCCGCGCGTCGAGGTGCACATCGTGCCGAGCCACGATGCCCCCGGCGGCATCGGCGAGCCGGGCACCTCGGCCATCGCCCCGGCGATCACCAACGCGGTGTATGCGGCCACCGGGCAGCGGGTGCGCCAGCTGCCGATCCGGCTGGCCGCGGCCAAGGCGGCGGGCGGTCGCGAAGGGGCCGCTACCATGGCGAGATGAGTTCGATCCTGACCCCCTCCACGCCGACGGTCGCGCCCGACCGCAGCGACCCCAAGCCCCTGATCATCTACCACGGTCGCTGCCCCGACGGTTTCGCGGCCGCGCTGGCCGCGTGGCGCTACTACGAAGGCCAGGCCGAGTTCCAGGGCTTCGAGCATGGCCAGCCGCCGCCGGACGTGACCGGCCGCGCCGTCTACATCCTCGACTTCTCGTTTCCGCTCGAGGGCATGCTGCAGCTCGACGCGCAGGCCGCCAAGCTGGTGATGCTCGACCACCACCAGAGCGCGGCCGACAAGCTGCGCGGCTTCAAGTGCCGCTGCGGCACCGTGCACTTCGACATGAAGAAATCGGGGGCCCGGCTGGCCTGGGACTACTTCTGCCCCGGCGACCCGTTGCCGGCCCTGGTGCGCTACGTCGAGGACCGCGACATCTGGAAATGGGAGTTCCCCGACAGCCGACCGTTTCTGGCCGCCCTCGACATGGAAGCGCAAGTGTTCGAACGCTGGGATCGCATTGCGGGCTTCGACGAGCCCGAACTGCAGGCCTTCGTCGAACGCGGTCGGGCGATGGACGAGAAGTTCAACCGGCTGGCCGAAGACATCGCCGCGGCCGCCTTGCCGATCCGCTTCAACGGCCTGGACGGCCTGATGGTGAACGCGCCGGGCGCCTTTCACAGCGAGGTGGGCAATTTGTTGGCGCAGCGCTGCGGCAGCTTTGCCCTGATGTGGAACATCTCGAGCACCGGCAAGGTGAAGGTGGGCCTGCGCTCGGTCGGTGACTTCAACACCATCCCGCTGGCCGAAAGCATGGGCGGCGGCGGCCACCGCAATGCCACCGGCTTCGTGATGCCGGTGGCGCGCCTGCCGGAATTGCTGTCGGGCGTGTTCGACGCCCAGCCGAGCCAACCGGCCGCGGCGCCGACCTAGGCTCCGACTCAGCGCCCCGACCGGTGGCGCTTCCAGGCCTCGAGGAAACTCAGCGTCACGGCCGACGCGTTGGCCTCGGCCAGCCCGCTGCCGAAAAAGGCGCCGACCTCGGTGAAGTCGTCGCCGCCGGCCAGGTCGGACAGGCTGCGAAAGCCGATGTAGGGCACCTGGTTGGCATGCGCCACATGCGCGAGCGCAGCGGTTTCCATCTCGATGGTCTCGGCTTGCAGCGTGTCGTACAGATAACGGCGGTAGTCGGGGTTGGCCAGAAAGGCCGGGCCGCTGACGCCGCGCCCGCCCACCTTCAGCTGCGGCTGGGCGGTGACGCACAAGGACGGGTTCTTCGGCCCGCAGCGTTCCAGGCGCGGTGAGATCGAACGGGCGACCTGCAGCATCTCGGGGTCGGCGGGGTAGTCGAGCCGGAACTCGCCTTGTGGCGCCGACCGCGCGTTCAGCACGTAGGTTTCGCGGATGAACAGCCCGCTGTCCACCGGCCCCTGCGGTGTCGGCACCCGGTAGGCTGGCAGCGGCTGTCCGTCACGGGTGGCCAGGCGCAACCCCAGGCAGCCGACGTCGCCCGGCGCGCCGCACGGCGCCGGCACCGAGTTGTTGCCATGCCAGTACACCTCCAGCGGCATGGCCCAGCGGTCGGGCACCATCACGTCGCCGATGTGGTGCGCCGGGTTCACGCCGCCGGAAATGCCGCTCATGATCAGCCGCTCGACGCGGAAGTGGTCGAGCATCAACTGCGTCACCATGCTCGAGTTCACGATGCTGACGCCGCTCAACACGATGACGACCGGCACACCTCGCAGCACACCCGTGGTGAACCGGTTGCCGTTGATCGTCAGCGTACGCTTGCGCTCGGTTTGTGCGATCAGGATGTCGGCTTCGGCGCCGAAGGCCGACACGATGCCGATGCGGCGCACGCAGTCGCTCAAACAGCTTTTGTCGGGATGCTGGCCACTGGCATGGGCAGCCGGCACCGGGCCGGCCATCAGGGCCAGCGTCGTCAACAGGCCGGCCAACAGGGACGCAAGACGGTGGATGCTCATCGGCACTCCTTAGGGGTGAGCTCGTGAAGAATGAATGGCACCGAGCTTGCAATTCCCGCGCCGCGCGTGCTGTTACGGGGTGTTCAATCTGCCGCCCCTTGCTTGTGTCACAGTGATCCGCCACGTCTTCGAAAGCCTGCCATGCCCACCGAGCCGACCGACAACCCGTTGCTACAGGCGTGGCACACGCCCTATGGCCTGCCCCCCTTCGACCGCCTGCAGCCGTCGCATTTCGCACCGGCGTTCGAGCAGGCGATGGCGCGCCACCTGGCCGAGATCGAGGCGATCGCCGCCTCTGCGCAGCCGCCCGGCTTCGACAACACGGTGGTCGCACTCGACCGCAGCGGCACCTTGCTGCGGCACCTCGAGCAGCTGTTCGAAAACCTCTGCGATTCGCACAGCCTCCCCGAACTGCAGGCCGTGCAACGCGAGATGGCGCCCAGGTTGGCAGCGCATGAGAGTGCGGTGTACCTGCACGAGGGGCTGTTCGCCCGCCTCGACACGCTGCACGAGCGGCGCCATGGCCTGGGCCTGGACGAAGAAGACCGCCGCCTGCTCGAACGCCTGCACCTCGATTTCGTCAGGGCCGGCGCGCGCCTGTCGCGCGAGGCGCGCACGCGGCACGCGCAGATCACCGAACGGCTGGCCGGGCTGTACACCGCCTTCAGCCAGGCGGTGCTGGCCGACGAGTCGACCTGGCAGCTGGAATTGGCGGCACCGCACGACCTCGAAGGCCTGCCGCCCTTCATGCTCGATGCCACGCGCGAGGCGGCGCTGCAGCGGGGCCTGGGCGAGCGCCGCATCCTGACCTTGTCGCGCTCGGCGATCGAGTCCTTCCTGACCTTCTCGACGCGCCGCGACCTGCGCGAGACCGCCTGGCGGGCCTGGACCTCGCGCGGTGAAGGGGCGCCCGAGCGCGACACGCGGCCGCTGGTGGCCGAGATCCTTGCGCTGCGCCTCGAACTGGCGCGCCTGCACGGCGCCCAGAGCTACGCTGAGCATGCCTTGCGCGACCGGATGGCCGGCACGCCAGCGGCGGCCACCGCCTTGCTGGAGCGCGTCTGGGGCCCGGCGAAGCTCAAGGCGGCACAGGAGCAATCGGCCCTGCTCGAGGAGGCCGGCGACCTCGACACGCTGCAGCCGTGGGACTGGTACCACTACGCCGAGCGGGTGCGCCGCAAACGTTATGCGGTCGACGATGCCGAGGTGAAGCCGTACTTCCGGCTCGACCGCATGATCGAGGCGATGTTCGATTGCGCTGGGCGCTTGTTCGGTGTGTGTTTCGTCGAGCGTGAGGGCGTGCCGCTCTACCACCCTGACGTGCGGCTGTGGGAGGTGCGCGACCGCGGCGACGACCGCCTGGTCGGCGTCTTCCTCGGCGACAACCATGCCCGCCCGCACAAGGGCGGCGGCGCCTGGATGGGCCATTACCGTGACCAGGCGCGGCAGGGCGACGAGCGTACGTTGCCGGTGGTGGTCAACAACAACAACTTCGCCAAGGCCGCGCCGGGCCAGCCGACCTTGTTGAGCTTCGCCGACGTGCGCACCCTGTTCCACGAGTTCGGGCATGGTTTGCACGGTCTGCTGAGCGACGTGCGCCATCGGCGCCTGTCAGGCACCTATGTGCTGCAGGACTTCCTCGAGCTGCCGTCGCAGTTGTTCGAGCACTGGGCGCTGGAGCCGCAGGTGCTGCGCCGGCATGCGCTGCATGCCGAGACCGGCGAGCCGATTCCCGAGGCCCTGATCGAACGCCTCCAGGCAGCGCAGCTTTTCAACCAGGGCTTCGAGACGGTGCAGTACGTCGGTCCGGCCTTGATCGACCTGGCGCTGCACGGCCGCACCTCGTTCGACGGCTTCGACCTGGCGGCTTTCGAGCGCGAGCAGATCGAGCGACTGGGCCTGCCAACCGCCGTCGGCATGCGGCACCGTTTGCCGCATTTCGGCCACCTGTTCAGCGGCGATGGCTATGCCGCCGGCTATTACGTCTACCTGTGGGCGGAAGTGCTCGACGCCGATGCGTATCAGGCCTTTGTCGAAGCCGGCGACATCTTCGACCGCGAAGTGGCCGGGCGGCTGCAGCGCTACATCTACGGTGCCGGCGCGTCGATTGAGCCCGGCCAGGCCTATCGCGCGTTCCGTGGCCGGGATGCGCGCGTCGAGGCGATGCTCGCGAAACGGGGGCTGCTGCCGGCGTGACCGGCACCCTTCACACCACGCGGGCCGACACGCTCTCCACCGGCACCGGCTTGCCGACGCCCCAGCCTTGCGCATGGTCGACGCCGATGACCCGCAGCTCCTGCAGCACGGCCTCGCTCTCGACCCATTCGGCCACCGTCTCCAAGCCCGACAGCCGCGCGATGCGGTGGATGGACTCGACGATGGCGCGGTTCAACGCGTCCTCGGCCAGGCTTTTGACGAAACTGCCGTCGATCTTGACGTAGTCGACCGGCAGCGTCTTCAGGTAGGCGAACGACGACAGGCCGGCGCCGAAATCGTCGAGTGCGAAACGCGCACCCAGCTGCCGCAGCGTGGCGATGAAATGCAAGGCCGCGGTGAGGTTGCCGATGGCGGCGGTTTCGGTGATCTCGAAGCACACCCGGCTGGCGTCCAGCCCGGTGAGCTCGAACTGTTTCACCACGTGGGCCAGAAACGCGGCGTCGCCGAGCGACTGGCCCGAGATGTTGACGGCCGCGTAGACCCCGGGCGTGCGCTGCATCCACTCGAACGCCTTGCGCACCACCCAGCGGTCGAGGGCCTGCATCTGCTGAAAGCGCTCGGCGGCCGGGATGAAGGCGCCGGGCCCCAGCAGCTGGCCGGATTCATCGCGCAGCCGCAGCAGCAGTTCGCCGCGCGGCGGCGCCGACGGGTCGGGCTGCGTCGGCACGATGGGCTGGAAGTACAGCGTGAAGCGGTCTTCGTCGAGGGCGCGCTGGATGCGCGGCACCCAGCCCATCTCGCCCTTGCGGTGCTGCCATTGCGGGTCGTTCTCGTCGAAGCAATAGACCTGGTTGCGGCCGGCTTCCTTGGCCGCGTGGCAGGCGATGTCGGCATGGCCGAGCACGGCCGAGGTCTCGCCGCCCGCCGGTAGCTCGGCGATGCCGATGCTCACCGAAATCGGATGGCTCTGGTCACCCCAGCGGAACCGGAACGACGCCACCCGCTCGCGCAGGCTCTCGGCAATGGTGCGGCCGCGCCCCAGCGGGCAGCGGCTGAGCAGCAGGCCGAACTCGTCGCCGCCCAACCGCGCCAGCGTGTCCGACTGACGCACGCCGCGGCGCAACAGCTCGGCTACCTGGCGCAGCAGCTCGTCGCCGGCGACATGCCCGAGCGTGTCGTTGATGATCTTGAACTGGTCGAGGTCCAGGTGGCACACCAGGCCACCGTCGCAGGCCAGTTGCGTCAGGCGTTGCTCGAACTCGGCCCGGTTCGCCAGGCCGGTCAGCGTGTCGTGGCGAGAGGCGTGATCCAGCCGCTCCGACGCCGCATTCTGTTCGGTGATGTCGTGGCATACCCAGACGGCGCCCGTCACCCGGCCGTCGGCGGAACGGATCGGCGCCGCCGTGTCGGCGATCAACCGTTCCGCACCGTCTCCCCGCAGCAGCAGGCCGGGCTCGGCCCCGCGCTGCACGGTGCCGGCGTGCAGACAGGCGAGCACCGGCGACTCGCGCGGGCTGCGGGTGGCGCCGTCGAACAACTGCCCCAGCTGCTGCACCGGTTGCCCCAATGCGCGGGCCTCCGGCGAGCCGGTCAGCACGGTGGCCGCGGGGTTCATCGACGTGACCAGGCCGGCCGCGTCGGTGGTCACGACGGCGTCGGCAATGGAATACAGCGTGATGCGCAACTGCTCTTTCTGCGCCGACAGCGTGTCGTTTGCGGTCGACAAGGCCAGCGCGGCAGACTCGGCGGCCTTGCGTGCGGCGATCAGCTCCCGCTCGTAGCGGCGTGTCTCGGTGGCGTTGAACACCGTGATGCTGATGCGCGTCGGGCCGCCGGGGGCGCTGTCCTCGCGCCGCAAGGCGTTGACCAGCACCGGAAAACGTTGCCCATCGGGCAGGGCCAGGTCGAACGACACTTCATATGCGAACCCTTGCAGCTTCAGCAAGGGCGCATAGTGGGTCTCGTGCAGGATGCGGCTGGCCGGGGCGAGCAGGTCTTGCAGCCGCAGACCGGCCGTCAAGGCTTCTGCGGGCCGGCCGCACCATTGTGCGAAACGCCGGTTGGCCGCCAGGATGGTGCCGTCGGCAGTGGTCAGCAGGAAGCCGCAGGGCGCGTCTTCATAGAAGACGTCGGCGTCGGCCGGGTAGTGTTCGATGTTCACGCGGTCTGTCCTGGAGCGCTTCGGCGCTGGGCCCCGGTGTCGCGCTCGAGCAGCTCGGCCAGAAACTGCCGGATCACCTCGATGGTTTCGCCCGGCGCACTGAGGTGCGGACAGTGGCCGGTTGCTTGCAACTCGGCCAGCTGTGCGCAGGGCAGGGTCTGCTGCAGGTAACGCCCCACAGAGGCCGGCGCCAGCGCGTCGTCGCGGCACTGCAGGACCAGCGAGGGCACGCGCATCCCGGGCAAGTCGCCGCGGTTGTCCGACAAGAAGGTCACGCGGGCGAAATGATGCGCGACCGCGGGGTCGGTGCGGCAAAAGCTGTTGCCCAGGTCCTCGGCCAGCTCCGGGCGGTCGGCGTTGCCCATCACCACGGGCGCCATCATGCGGGCCCACGAGAAATAGTTGCTGTCCAGCGTTTCCAACAGGGCGTCGATGTCCTCCCGCTCGAAGCCGCCGACGTAGTCGCCTTGGTTCAGGTAGCAGGGCGACGGCGCGACCAGCACCAACCGGCTGAACAGCTCCGGCCGCAGGCCCGCCGCTACGACGCCGATCATCGTCGCGACCGAGTGGGCCACCAGCACCGGCCGCTCCAAACCCGCCTCGTCGCAGATCTCGATCAGGTCCTCGGCATGGCCGCGCAGGCTGCCGTGGCGCTCGAAGTCGTAGGCACCCGGTGCGGCGCCGCCGGCCCCGGCATAGTCGAAGCGCACCACGCGGAAGTGCTCTTCGAACGCTGGCGCCACGAAGCGCCAGACATGCTGGTCGCAGCCGTAGCCATGGGCGAACAAGAGCGGGACACGTCCGTTGCCGGAGAACGTGACGTTGTGACGGAGCAGTGCGGACATCGTGAGCAGGCAGGCACCGCGTGGGGCGGGCGGGGTGAGGAGGGCGGGCGAGCCAGCGGGTGGCTAGTGCATCCTCTCATCAACGGCCGGCGGCGATCGCTCGAAATGAGCGGGGAATCGGGCGCATGCGCTGCTGCCGCCGGCGGGTCGGCCCAAAAGGTGCTCAAGCTGGTAAAGGAATGGCCGAAATACGCGTGTGGCCAGCTTCCGCCTGTCACGGTGTGACGGGCCGCCATGTTCAACAGGTCGCACTGCATGCTACGTAGCTTTCGTCTCCAGATCACCCTCGTATTCGGCTTGATATGCGCGGCGGTCGCCGTGTCGCTGTCGGTGGTGCTGACCCAGGTGATCGGCGCCCAGGTGGCGCGCAATCAGGGGCAGGCGCTGGGGCTGCTGGCCCGCAGCACCAGCAGCATCTTGTCGGAAGGCCTGTACGAACGCATGCGCGAGATCGAGCTGCTGGCCGCCAACCCGGACGTCGCCGGCGCCGGCCTCGACCCGGCACTCTGGCGGCCGCTGCTGGAGCGTATGCAGCGCACGCGCCCGCACTTCGCGTGGATCGGCGTGACCGACGCCAAGGGCGTGGTGCACGCCTCGACCGGCGGACTGCTGCAAGGGCAGGACGTCTCGGCGCGGCCGTGGTTCCAGCATGCGCGCTCGGCCCCGTACGCCGGCGACGTGCACCCGGCGAAGCTGCTCGAAAAGCTGCTGCCGCGCCCCGACGACGGGGAACCGATGCGCTTCATCGACTTCGCGGCACCGCTGCACGACCCCCAGGGGCGGCTGCTGGGGGTGCTGGGGGCGCACGGCAGCTGGGCCTGGGCCGGCGAGATCACCTCGACGCTGCTCAGCCAGGCCGGGCGGGCGCAAGGCATCGGCGTCTTCATCGTCGATGCGAAGGGTGTCGTGATCCATCACCCGGAAGGCGAGGGCCGGCCGGAAGAACGATTGCCGCCGGCCATGCTGGCAGGCGGGGAGGTGGGCGAGCTGCAATGGCCGGACGGCCAGCGCTACCTGACGGCGCGTGCCACCGTGCCGGCCAAACACCCCACCACCGATCTGGGCTGGACCGTGGTGGTGCGCCAGCCGGTGGCCCAGGCGTTCGAGACCGCGCGCAGCGCCCGCGACCTCGTGCTGGGCGCGGGAGGGCTGGCCGCCCTGGGGGCGATGGCGTGTGCATGGGTGGTGGCCGGGCACTTCAGTCGTCCGCTCCAGCGCATTTCGGCTTCGGCCCGGCGCATCGAGGCCGGTGACCTCGACGTACAACTGCCGGCCGACGCCACCAGCGCGGAACTGCAGCAACTCGGCGCATCCTTGCAGGCCATGACGCGCACGCTGGTCGAGCAGCGGCGCGAGGTGGAACGCACCAACGAAGACCTGGAAATGCGGGTGGCGCAGCGCACGGCGGCACTGGAACGGGCCACCGCCGAACTCGAAAGCCTGGCACGGCGCGACCCGCTGACCGGCTTGTTCAACCGCCGTGCCGCCGACGACCGGCTCGAACACGAGCTGGCGCTGCACCGCCGCCACGGCCGCCCGCTGGCCGTGCTGCTGGGCGATGTCGACCACTTCAAGCGCGTCAACGACACCCATGGGCACGAGGTCGGCGACCGGGTGCTGATCGAGGTCGCGCAGCGGCTGTCGGCGCATTGCCGCGGCACCGACTTCATCGCCCGGGTCGGCGGCGAGGAGTTTTTGCTGCTGCTGCCCGAGACCGACACGCTCGGCGCCGTCCAGGCCGCCGAGAAACTGCGCCGGGCGGTCTGTGCGGAGCCGATCGCACCGGTCGGCACCGTCACGCTGAGCATCGGCGTGGCCCAGCCGCAGGGGCCGGAGCCGAGTCCCAAGGCGATGCTGCGGGCCGCGGACCAGGCGCTCTACGAGGCCAAGCGGCAGGGGCGCGACCGGGTGGTGGTGGCGGCCGGCCACCATACGGCCGCGGCCGGGCCCGACCTGCTCGGCTGAGGGCGCGGCGCGGGCGGTGTCGCCGAGGTGACGCCGCCGGGCGGCCGGCGGTCCTACCCTGTGGCCACGACAAGACCGTGACGGCGAAGGCGCTGCTTGCCCCCGCACGTCGCGCGGCCGTCGAAGGCGGTGGCATTCTTTCCGGGTCGCCGCCTCGGCGGCGCCCGAGGAGACTGCATGAGCCACCCCTACAGCCGCGTCCGGTTCGCCACCCACGCGCTCGAGACCTGGCGCGAGATGGTCTGGACCCATTTCCTGCCGCTGGAGGTGGCGGCCTCTGGGCCCGACACCTTGCGGGTGCGCTGCACCATGGTGCGCTTCCACGACAGCACTTTGGCCGAGGTGGCCACCGGCGGCCACCAGGTGGTGCGCACCCCGGCCCTGGCCGCACGCACCGACGCCGCCTGCTTCAAGGTGCTGTGGCAGCTCGACGGCCGCAGCGAGATCACCCAGGGCGACGCCCGCACCACACTCCAGCCCGGCATGTGGACGGTCTACGACACCTCGCGTGCCTACAGCCTGGCAGCGGCCGGCGGCAACCGCTTCATCACGCTGCTGTTGCCGCAGTCCGGCCTGCTCGGCTGGGACCCGCGGCTGCAGCACCTGTGCGGCGTCGCGCTGCCGCTGCAGGGCACCGCGCAAGTCGCGCTCGGCGCGCTGCGTGGCCTGCTGCGCGACCGCAGTGCACTCGACCCGCTGGCCCAGCAGACGCTACAGGACTCGGTGCTCGCGCTGGTCGGCGCGGCACTGCGCAACACCCGGCTGGACGACGACGAGCCGGCCGGCGAAGGCGCCGCGCTGCGCACCCTGCGGTCGATCCAGCGCCACATCGCCGAGCACCTGGGCGACCCCGCGCTGACCCCCGACGCCCTGGCCGTCAGCTTCGGCATGTCGCGCCGCACGCTTTACAAGCTGTTCGACCGGGCCCGGCTGACCCCGCAGGCCTACATCCGCGAGATGCGGCTGCAGCGCGCCCGGGCTTGGCTGGCCGACCGGCGCGAGACGCGCAGCGTCACCGAAATCGCCTGCGAGCTGAATTTTGCCGATGCGGCCCATTTCAGCCGCTTGTTCCATCAGCGCTTCGGTCTCAGCCCGACACGCTGGCGGCTGGAGTGCCGGGCGCCCACCGCGCACGAGGGTCAGGCGGCCTGACACCTCGGGATCAACCCGCGGTTTGCACGCCGCGACAAGCCGGCTGCACGCGGCTTCAAGCGCCAGCGTGGGCGACAAGGCTACCTTGCGGTCTCTTACAACGACAGGAGACCCGCGATGAACGCTCGCCCCCAAGTGCTGTCCCAGCTTCCCCAAGCCATGCTCATCGACGGGCAGTGGTGCGCCGCCCGGTCGGGCGAGACCTTCGCGGTGTACGACCCGGCCACCGGCGAGTGCATCGCCCAGGTGCCGGCGGCCGGCCCGGAGGATGTCGACTGCGCGGTGCGCGCCGCACGCACGGCGTTCGACGGCCCCTGGCGCGCCACCTTGCCGGCACAACGCGAACGTTTGCTGCTGAAGCTGGCCGATCTGGTCGAGGCCCACGCCGACGAACTGGCGCGGCTCGAAACCCTCAACAACGGCAAGCTGCTGGGCGTGAGCCAGGCGATCGACATCGCGTCCAGCGTGCAGTGGCTGCGCTACATGGCCGGCTGGGCCACCAAGATCGAGGGCCAGGCGCTCGACCTGTCGGTGGGTTTCACGCCGGGGGTGCGCTACAGCGCGACGGCGCGGCGTCAACCGGTGGGCGTGGTGGGCGCCATCGTGCCGTGGAACTTCCCGATGTTGATGGCGGTGTGGAAGATCGCGCCGGCCCTGGCGTGCGGCTGCACCGTGGTGCTCAAGCCCGCCGAAGAAACGCCGCTGACGGCGTTGCGGCTGGCGGAACTGGCCGAGCAGGCCGGTTTCCCGGCGGGGGTGCTCAACGTCGTGACCGGTGACGGCGCCACCGGTGCCGCGCTGGTGCGCCACCCCGGCGTGCAGAAGATCACCTTCACCGGGTCGACCGAGGTGGGCCGGCTGATCGGCGAGGAGTGCGGTCGCAGCCTCAAGCGCGTGTCGCTCGAACTGGGCGGCAAGAGCCCCGTGCTGGTGCTCGACGATTGCGATCCCGCCGCGGCCGCACAAGGCGCTGCGTCGGCCATCTTCCTCAACCAGGGGCAGGTGTGCACGGCCGGGTCGCGGCTGTACGTGCATCGCAAGCTGTACGACAAGGTGGTCGGCGAGGTCGCCAAGATTGCCGACAGCTTGACCCTCGGGTCGGGTTTCGATGCCGGCGTGCAGATGGGCCCGCTGGTCTCGCAGCGACAGCGCGAGCGGGTGATGGGCCTGATCGAGACCGGCCGCACGGAGGGCGCCGAGATCGTCACCGGCGGCCAAGCCGCGGCGCGTGCGGGTTACTTCGTCCACCCCACGGTGGTCGCGAACACCGCCTGCAAACCCTTGACGCTGGTGCGCGAAGAGGTGTTCGGCCCGGTGGTGGTGGCGATGCCCTTCGACGACATCGACGCGGTGCTGCGCCAGGCCAACGACAGCGACTACGGCCTGGGCGCGAGTGTCTGGAGCAACGACTTGCGGGCCGTCCACCGCATCGTCGAGCGGCTCGATGCCGGCACGGTCTGGGTCAACACCCACAACATCATCGACCCGAGCATGCCCTTCGGGGGCTTCAAGAGCTCGGGCGTGGGTCGTGAGCACGGCCGCGCGGCGCTCGACGCGTATACCGAGATCAAGTCGGTCTGCATCGCCTACTGACATCGCAGGCCGGCGGCGCGGGGACGTGTTGCCGGCACCGCCAGAACCATCAAGGGAGGACAGCTGCGATGAACATTGCAACCTTGTCGCGCACCGCGGCGGCCGCCCTGTGCGCTGCCCTGGCGCTGCTGCCGGGCGCCCACGCAGCGCCGGCGGCGGGCCGGGTCGACGCCGCCCGCATCGCGTCCAGCGAGCGCGACGGCGCCAACTGGCTCAGCCACGGCCGCACCTATGCCGAGCAGCGCTACAGCCCGCTGCAATCGGTGCACGATCGCAACGTCGACCGGCTCGGTTTGGCCTGGTGGATCGACCTCGACAACGATCGCGGGCTGGAGGCCACGCCGATCGTGGTCGACGGTGTGCTGTACGCAACGCTGGCCTGGAGCCGGGTGATCGCCGTCGACGCGCGCAGCGGCAAAACGCTGTGGCAGTACGACCCGGGCGTGCACAAGGCCAAGGGCCGGCATGCCTGCTGTGATTCGGTGAACCGCGGGGTGGCCGTGTGGAAGGGTCTCGTCTACGTCGGCACGCTCGACGGCCGGCTGATCGCGCTCGACGCGGCGAGCGGCAAGCCGGTCTGGTCGACCCAGACCACCGACAACAGCAAGCCCTACACCATCACCGGTGCGCCGCGTGTGGTGGCGGGCAAGGTGATCATCGGCAACGGCGGCGCCGAGCTGGGCGTGCGCGGCTATTTCTCGGCCTACGACGCGCGCGACGGCAAGCTGCTGTGGCGCGTCTACACCGTGCCCGGCAACCCGGCCGAGCCGCAGGAGTCGCCCGAGCTGCAAAAGGCCCTGGCGACCTGGAACGGCGAGTGGTGGAAATACGGCGGCGGCGGCACGGTCTGGAATGCGATGGCCTACGACCCCGAGCTGAAGCTGCTGTACGTGGGCACCGGCAACGGCTCGCCCTGGAACCGCGAGATCCGCAGCCCCGGCGGCGGCGACAACCTCTATCTCTCGTCCATCCTCGCGATCGACCCCGACACCGGCCGCCTGGTGTGGCACTACCAGACCACCCCGGGCGACAGCTGGGACTACACCGCGACGCAAGACCTGGTGCTGGCCGACCTGATGCTGGACGGCGTGCGGCGCAAGGTGATCATGCAGGCGCCCAAGAACGGCTTTTTCTATGTGCTCGACCGCGCCACCGGCGAGCTGCTGTCGGCCGAGAAGTTCGGCAAGGTCACCTGGGCCGAACGTGTCGACAAGGCCACCGGACGCCCGGTGGAAACGGCGAAGACGCGCTACACGCAGGAGCCGTCGGTGCAATGGCCGGGGCCGTTCGGGGCCCACAACTGGCAGCCGATGTCGTTCAGCCCGAAAACCGGGCTGGTCTACATCCCCTACCAGGAACTGCCGTTCGTCTACATCAACGGCAAACGTGACTTCCGTTATCGCAACGGCGCTTGGAACGTCGGCGCGGGTGAAGAGCAGTTCACCGCCTTCCCGCGCGAGGTGGCGAGCGGCGCGTTGATCGCCTGGGACCCGGTGCGCCAGCGCGCCGCCTGGAAAGCGCCCTACGCCTTCCACTGGAACGGCGGGACCATGGCGACCGCCGGCAACCTGGTGTTCCAGGGCACGGCGGACGGCCGCTTCGTCGCCTACGCGGCCGACGATGGCCGCAAGCTGTGGGAGTTTGGTGCGCAGACCGGCGTGATGGCCGGGCCGGTCAGTTACGCCGTTGGCGGCGAGCAGTATGTGGCCGTGATGGCGGGCTGGGGCGGCTCGGCCGCGCTGATCGGCGGTGAGGCCACGGTGGCGACCGGCGTGCGCAACGTCAGCCGCTTGCTGGTGTTCAAGCTCGGTGGCAAGGCGGTGTTGCCGCCGCTGCCGCCGCGCCCCGACCAGGTGGCGCGCATGCCACAGCCGGTGACGGCGAGTGCCGAGACGGTGGCACGCGGCAGCCGGCTGTACCACACCACCTGCGCGATGTGCCATGGCGTCGGGGCCGTCAGCGGCGGCGTGATCCCCGATCTGCGCCGCTCGAGCGACGCGACGCGGGCGGCGTTTCCCGAGATCGTGCTCAAAGGAGCCTTGCAAGCGCGCGGCATGCCGGCCTTCGACGATTTGCTGGACGCCGACGGCCTGGCGGCGATCAAGGCCTATGTGATGGCGCGTGAATACGAGGACCACCGGCGCTCCGCGGCGCCTGCCGCCGCCGCATCGGCACCGGCGACGGCCGCCACACCGGCACCCGCCGCGAAACACTGAGAGGGGAGGGGGAAGGAGGGCGCCGTGCGGCGACCGCTGCACGGCGCCTATCCTGTGTGTGCGACGCGGGCGGTGCCCCCCCGGACCGCGGCGCCTTCACCACGTCCTACCCCTGCCATCGAGCGCCATGTCTCAACTCCCTCCCGACGCGTGGTCGAACCGCAGCCGAAGGCTGGCGGACTTGCTCGCCCGCGCGGGACTGCGGGACCGCGCGGCGTTCGCCGAGTTGTACCGGCTGAGCGCCTCGCATCTGTTGGGCGTGATCCTGCGTATACAAAGCCGGCGTGCGCAAGCCGAAGAGGTGCTGCAGGAGGTGTACCTGAACATCTGGCGTGCCGCGCCCGGGTATCAGGCGGCACAGAGCCAGCCGATGACCTGGTTGACCAGCATCGCCCGCAACCGGGCGATCGACAGCGTACGGCGCTTGCAGGCGCGGCCGCAGATGGCCGAGGCTGCTGCGGCAGACGAAGAGCAGGAAATCGACGTGACCGAGATGTACCCCGACCCGGGCCCGGGGCCCGCCGACCTGTGGCAACAGGCGGTGGCGGCCCGCTTGCTGCAGCGCTGCCTGGCCGGTTTGTCGGCCGAACAGCAACAAAGCCTGGCGCTCGCGTATTACCAGGGCCTGAGCCACACCGAGGTGGCCGAACAACTGCATGCACCGCTGGGCTCGGTCAAGTCGTGGGTGCGTCGCGGTTTGCAGGCGCTCAAGCAGTGCCTCGAGCGGGCCGGTGCCGAGGGGGCGGTGTGAACTACACCCGACCCGACCTGGCCGACCGGCTGGCCGCCGAATACGTGCTCGGCACGCTGAGCGGCGGCGCCCGGCGCCGCTTCGAAACCTTGTTGCCGGCCCACCCGACGTTGCGCGACGCGGTGGCGGCGTGGCAGGTGCGTCTGACCCCACTGTCACAAGTCGTGCCGCCGGTCGAACCGACACCGCAGGTCTGGCAGCGCCTCGAGGCCCGGCTCGACCCGGCCGCGAGCACGCGACGCACGAGCGCGCCGGTGCGGCGCTGGCAGACGCTCGACTTCTGGCGCGCCTGGGCGGTCTTCGCCACCGCGGCCGCGGTCTGGTTTGCGGTGCTGCTCGGCACGCCTTCGCCCTCGCGCCCGCCGATGGTGGTGGTGCTGAGCGCGCCGGAAGGCGCTTCTTCCTTTGTCGCTGGCGTGGCGGCGGACGGGCGCAGCCTGCTGGTGCGGCCGCTCGCCCCGGTCAGCCTGAAGGCGGGGCAGGCGCTGGAGCTGTGGGCGGTGCCGGTGACCGGGGCGCCGCGCTCGCTCGGGCTGATCTCGCCTGAACGGCCGACGGTGTTGCAGCCGGGCCGGGTGCCAGAGGGTGTCGCCGCCTTCGCGGTCAGCCTGGAGCCGGCCGGCGGCTCGAAGACCGGCGCGCCGACCGGCCCCATCCTGTACAGCGGCTCGCTACGGTTGTGATGGCGCTCGGATGCGGCCTTCGCTACTCGAGTGACACAAAGCGGCGCCGAGCGTGACGGAATGGACGACCGGCAGACGGCGTGGTCGCCGGCGGTACGCAGGCCGAGGCCGTCGCGGTCAAGAATCTCGCATCGGCCCGTCGAGGCCGGGTCGCGAGAGGGTTTATGACCACCACCAACAACACCGACAGCCGGCGGCGCAACCTGCGCCTTTACTTCCTGGGGCACGGAGCCATCTTGCTCGGCGCCTGGGGGATGGATCACTTCGGCTCGATGGTGCCGATGGCGCTGGCCGCCTCGGCCGCGCTGATGCTCAGTGCCCCGCTGGTGCGCCAGCAGGCGGCGCGGCTGCGGTTGGCAGCGCGCCGCCGCGACTGACAGGCGGCGCGCCGTAGCCTACGCGGCGCGAGGCCGCGCCGCCGGACACGATCAGCGGTACACGTGCTCGCCCCGGTTGGACTTCCAGTCCTGCTCGAAAGCCAGCGCGTCGTCGTCCGAGCGCGGACGCACGCCCAACAAGATGCCGCCGTCCTTGATGCCCTGCTCGTAGTGCTTGACGCGTTCCTCCGGGATGCCCCAGCCGATCAGGGCGCCCAGCAGGCCGCCGGTGGCCGCGCCGGCGCCCGCACCGGCGAGTGCCGCCGCCAGCGGGCCGGCAATCACAACCCCGAGCCCCGGGATCGCCACCGAGGTGCCGACCGCGGCGATCGCCGCGGCAATCGCGCCCACCGTGCCGCCGACGGCCCCACCGATGCCGGCGCCTTCAGCGGCCTTGTTGCCCAGCTCCGTGGTCTCGCCGCTGGCGCCGAAATGGCGCTTGCGGGTTTCGTCGGACATCACGACGTTGACGTCATCCTTGCCGTAACCCCGGGTGGTGATGGACTGGTAGGCGCGCTCGGCGCTCTCACGGTCGCGGAACAGTCCAGTCACGAGTCTTGAATCAGCCATTGCTCTCTCCTGCAAGTTGAAGTGTGGGACAGGCCGCGCGGTTGGGGCGGGCCTGCTCCACTCCTCAGCAACAGGCGGTCCTGGCCGAGACACAGGCGCCGCTGAGACACAGTGGCGAGACATCGCTGGATTGGTGCCGGACTGTAACTGCAGCGTCGGAAAGGGCTGAGGTGCAAGCGCCGGCACCGGGTTTGCTTGACTCGGCCGTCTCCGTTCACCCCACCCCCATCCCCCCTCGATGTTGATTCCCTGGTTTGTGCTGGTCGGCGCTGTGCTGATCGTGATGGCCTTTTCATCGCGCTGGGTGCAGCGCCTGCCGTTGTCGCCGGCCATCCTCTATCTCGGCGTCGGGGCTCTCGTCGGGCCGCTGGGTGCCAACATGCTGTCGGTCGAGCCGATGCGCCATGCGGCGCAACTGGAGCTGCTGACCGAGATCGCCGTGCTGATCACCTTGTTCGCCGTCGGCTTGCGGCTGCGCATCCCGTTTTCGCTGGCCGAGTGGGCCGTGCCGATCCGGCTCGCGACGCTGGGCATGGTGCTCACCACCGCACTGACGGCTCTGGTGGCCTGGGCCCTGCTCGGCGTGCCCTGGACCGCCGCGCTGCTGCTCGGCGCCATCCTCGCGCCGACCGACCCGGTGCTCGCGTCGGACGTGCAGATCCACGAACCCGGCGACCGCGACCGGGTGCGCTTCTCGCTGACTGCCGAAGGCGGCGTCAACGACGGCACCGCCTTTCCGGCCGTGATGCTGGCGCTGGGGGTGATGGGGCTGCACGAGATCGGCGCCTACGGGTGGCGTTGGGTGCTGGTCGACGTGGTGTGGGCGGTGGGCGCCGGGCTGCTGCTCGGCTGGTTGTGCGGCAAGCTGGTCGGCCGCGCAGTGCTGCGCCTGCGCGGCACCGGGCACTCGCTGGAGTCGGAGGAGTTCCTCGTCTTCGGCGTCATCGCGCTGGTCTACGGCATTGCGCTGGCGATCAAGGCGTATGGCTTTCTCGCGGTGTTCGCCACAGGCGCCGCCTTGACACACACCGAGATGTGCAACCGGGTCGAGCCGGCCGATGCGCCGGACGCGGCCCATTCGTCTCGCCTGATCAATTTCAGCGCGCAGTGCGAGCGGCTCGCCGAAGTGGCGGTGGTGCTGCTGATCGGCGCATCGCTCGCCTGGGTGGAATGGGAGTGGAAGACGGTCGGCTTTGCGCTCATCGTGACGGTGCTGGTGCGCCCGCTGGCCGTGCTGGCGAGTGTGCCGCGCCGGTTTTTGTCACGTGCGCAGCGCCGCCTGGTGGCCTGGTTCGGCATCCGTGGCGTCGGCTCGGTCTATTACCTCACCTATGCGGTGGGGCACGACGTCGACCAGGCACTGGCCGAACCGGTCGCGAGTGCGGCCTTGATCGCGATCGCGCTGTCCATCCTCGTCCACGGCGTGTCGTCGACCCCGCTGATGGAGCGCTACAGCCGCCGACGCGACCGAGGGCTGCGCTAGGGGCGGCGCCTCAGGCTGTCAGCCCGAGCACGTCCTTGCGGATGAACAAGGCGTCGCCCGCGTGGTGGCGGTCGAAATAGACGTTGTTGAGCGTGTAGCCGCAGGCGTCGAGCCAGGCGCAGAAGCTCGGAAACGGCGTCTGGCCGGCATACAGGTCGCCACGCATCACCTCGGTGAAGATGTATTTGATCGACTTCAGGGTGCGATTGGCGCCCATCAGGATCTTCAACTCGGCGCCCTGCGTGTCCATGTAGAGCGTGTCGAGCTCGGCCATCGTCGCGGCGTGCCCGTTGGCGCCGAGGAAGGCGGTCACATCGTCGAGCGTGTGGGAACTCAGCTCGACCGTGCCCTCGAACTTGACGTCGCTGAAGACGGTGAGATGGTTGGCCGGCGGCAGGATGCTGCTGCTCATGCCGCCGTTGGTCGCCAGGTGGAAGGTGTAGGTCTTGCCGCTTTCGTCGGTGCACAGAGCTTGTACCGCGACATAGTTCGGGATCTGCCGGCACGTCGCCGCGAGATGGGCATATGGCTGCGGCAGCGGCTCGATGAACACGCCATGCCGCACACCGTGCTGGAGGAACATCGGCAGTTCCTGGCCATAGCTGGCGCCGACCTGCAGGATGCCGCGCGGCGCGGCGAGGCCTAGCGATTGCAAGGTCTCGAATAAGGGTATCGACATCGCGGGGGTCTCGAATGGGCGGTGGTGGCGTCGGGCCTGCCCCGAGACGCTGCAGTGGCCCGGATTCTTCCACCGCTGCTCGACGCCCAACGCCGCATTAGGCGTCGGTTCCCGGTCCAATTGGCGGCTTTCGGCGTGAATGAAGAGCGGCCTGGAAAACTTCGCCGCCGCAGAGGGATTTACGCGCCAGGCGTGCCGTTTTCAGCGCCCGCCAGCCACTCCCCGCGGCTGGCGAGCGGGTATCCCGCTTGCACCTCCACCGCACCGACGCGTGCCGCGCCATGCCTTCGCCGAAGGAGCCCCTCGATGAGCATTCCCGCCTCGACCCATGTCGCCCCGGCCGATGTCGCCGGCCACCACCCCGGCGAGCACGACGCGCACGGCCACCCGCACGGCTGGCGGCGCTGGGTGTACGCGACCAACCACAAGGACATCGGCACCCTCTACCTGCTGTTCAGCTTCACGATGTTTTTGCTCGGCGGGGTGCTGGCGCTGCTGCTGCGGGCCGAGCTGTTCCAGCCCGGGCTGCAGTTCTTCAATCCGCACCTCTACAACCAGTTCGTCACGATGCACGGGCTGATCATGGTGTTCGGCGCCATCATGCCGGCCTTCGTCGGCTTCGCGAACTGGATGATCCCGCTGCAGATCGGGGCGTCCGACATGGCGTTCGCGCGCATGAACAACTTCAGCTTCTGGCTGCTGGTGCCGGCCGGCATCGTGCTCGCGAGCACATTTTTCATGCCGGGCGGTGCGCCGGCGGCGGGCTGGACCATCTACGCGCCCCTGACCTACCAGATGCCCGCCTCGATGGACTTCGCCATCTTCGCGCTGCACATCATGGGCGCCAGCTCGATCATGGGGTCGATCAACATCATCGTGACCGTCCTCAACATGCGTGCGCCCGGGCTCACGCTGATGAAGATGCCGATGTTCTGCTGGACCTGGCTGATCACGGCCTACCTGCTGATCGCCGTGATGCCGGTGCTGGCCGGCGCGATCACGATGACGCTGACCGACCGCCACTTCGGCACCACCTTCTTCAACCCCGCCGGCGGCGGCGACCCGATCATGTACCAGCACATTTTCTGGTTCTTCGGGCACCCCGAGGTCTACATCATGATCCTGCCGGCCTTCGGCATCGTCAGCCAGGTGGTGCCGGCCTTTGCGCGCAAGCGGCTGTTCGGCTACACGTCGATGGTGTATGCGACGGGGGCGATCGCGGTGCTGTCGTTCATCGTCTGGGCCCACCACATGTTCGCGACCGGGATGCCCCTGACCGGCCAGCTGTATTTCATGTACGGGACCATGCTGATCTCGGTGCCGACCGGCGTGAAGATCTTCAACTGGGTCGCGACGATGTGGCGAGGCTCGTTGACCTTCGAGACGCCGATGCTGTTCGCGGTCGGCTTCATCTGGGTGTTCACGATCGGTGGCTTCACCGGGCTGATCCTGTCGATGGCCTCCATCGACCTCCAACTGCACGACACCTACTACGTGGTCGCGCATTTCCACTATGTGCTGGTGGCCGGTTCGCTGTTCGCGCTGTTCGCCGGCTTCTATTTCTGGGCCCCGAAGTGGAGCGGCGTGATGTACTCCGAATTCCACGGCCAGGTGCACTTCTGGGTCTCGCTCGTCAGTTTCAACGTCGCGTTCTTCCCCATGCACTTCCTTGGGCTGGCGGGCATGCCGCGTCGTTATGCCGACTACCCGATGCAGTTTGCCGACTTCAACGCACTGGCCACGGTGGCCGCCTTCGTCTTCGGCCTGGTACAGGTGTATTTCCTGTTGTTCGTCGTCTGGCCGGTGCTGCGCCACAAGGGCCAGCCAGCGTCGCAGCGCCCTTGGGAAGGCGCCGAAGGCCTGGAGTGGGAGGTGCCGTCGCCGGCGCCCTTCCACACCTTCGAAGTGCCGCCCAAGCTCGATGCCTCCGGCACTCGCGTGATCGGATGAGCAGGGCCAACTTCAGGGGGCGCCAGAACCGCGGTGCGTCAGCGGTATTCGATGTCGCCGCAAAGCACCTGCAGTTCGCGCTGGCCGTCGGCGCGCTCGGTCGGGAACGCCAGCGAGACGGTCACGCACAAATGCCCGCCGTGCAGCGTCCGGTACGGCCGCGTCAGCTGCAGCTTGCCCGGCGCGTCGACGGCGCGCCGGAAGTAGGGCCGGCGCACCCAGCGCGCGCCCTCCAGCTCGCGTAGCGGCTCGAACGCCGGCGCCTGGCGGGGCGCGGCCGGGTCGCCCCAGAGATTGGGGCCGATCTGGCTCCCGTCTGCGCCCAGCAGATAGCACAGCTCGGCCCGCGGCAGTGCCAGAAAACCGGCGCAGGCTTCCTGCAGCGAGCGGCCCTGGGCCAGCGCCGCGGCGGCGCGTTCGATGGCCTCGAGATAAGGGGCGGTGCTGTCGCGGAAGGTCTGCCGGTCCGTCTGCCAGCGGCTCTCGAATTGCTGCCACAGCGGCTGCCAGATCGCCGGCGTATGGCCATGGGGCAGCAACTCGGCCTGGGGCCGGCCGAAAAAATACCCTTGCACCAGGTCGACGTCGGCCTCGAGCGCCACCATCGCTTCGTGTTCGGTCTCCACCCCTTCCATCAGCACCAGCGTGCCGCACTCGTGCAGCAGCGACACCATCTGCACGATGACGCGGCGCGCCTCGCGCTCGCGGGCGGCCCGCGCCACCAGGCTGCGGTCGAGTTTGACGATGTCGGGACGGATCCGCCAGACGCGGTCGAAGTTGGAGTGCCCGGCGCCGAAGTCGTCGAGCGCCAACAAGCAGCCGAACGCGCGCGCCCGTTGCACGGCAGTGTCGAAATTGCTGTCGTCCCGCACCGCCTGCTCGAGCACTTCGATCACGACCCGGTGTCCCGGCAGTTCGAAGTGCCTTTGCATCTGGGCCACGACCGTATCGGCCTGGTGGTGCAGCCAGCCGACGAACACCTCCGGGTGCACGTTGAGGAACAGCCACTGCTGACCGGTCGGGCCGGCTCGAAAGTTCGCCAGGTGAACCAGCCGCGAAATGCGCTCGCGCTCCAACAATTCGGCAAAACTGGCGCAGCCGGCGAACACCAGGGGCGGCGGCACCGGGCGGCCGTCCAGGGTCTGGGCGCGCAGCAGCGCTTCGTGGCCGACCACGCTGCCATGCGACAGGCTGTAGACCGGCTGGAACTGGCTGCCATAGCGCAAGCCGCCGTGCTCGGCCACCATCCGGCCGTCCGGGCCGGTGCGCAGCAGCCGAAGCAAGCTGTCGACATCGGACAACGTGTCGGTGGTCGGCGACGGAGGAGGGGACGGGAAGCTCATGGTGGCAGGTGTAGGGACAGCCTGGTATCGGCCGTCTCGCCACGGACTTGAGCCCTGGGCCTGGCGAGAGGGCGCCGGCCCGCCGAGCGCTGGCGGCGCCGGGCCCACGGCCAACCATCTCAGGGCGTGGAGGGGCGCTGTCGCTGGGCTCCGGTGCGCTGTAGCAGGGGGTCGACGGCGGGCGACGGGCGGGCCGGCGCCGGCTCGGGCACCGGCATCGCGAGCGCGGTAATGGTTTGCACCAGTTCGTTCGGCTCGAACGGTTTGGCCATCAGCAGGTCGAAGCCGGCTTCAGCCGCCTTGCGGCGGTCTTGGGCCCGGCCGAAGGCGGTCAGCGCGATCGCGTGGCGGGGCGGCGCCCACGCGGGGGAGCCGCGCAGCCGCCGCATCAACTCATAGCCGTCTACCAAAGGCATGCCGAGATCGCTGATCAGCACGTCGTATTGGCGGGTGCTCCACAGGTCGAGGGCTTCGCCGGCGTCCTGCGCCACGTCCACCGCGGCGCCGTGGCCGCCGAGCACCTCACGCACGAGGTCGCGCGCGTCGGCTTCGTCGTCCACGACCAGCACGCGCAGGCCGCTCAGGGCATTCGACAGGTAATGGGTGAGCACGTCGACGCCGCCGCTGCCGCTGGCACCGCTGGCCGCTGTGCCGGCCGGCAGTTCCAGGTCGAAGCGGGCGCCGAAGCCTCGCCCGCGGCTGCTGGCGCTGATATGGCCGCCGTGCAGTTCGACCAGGCTTTTGACGATCGACAGGCCCAGCCCCAGGCCGCCGTGGCGGCGGGTCGACGACGCATCGTGCTGCCGGAACCGCTCGAACAAATGCGGCAAAAAGTCCGGTGCGATGCCTTCGCCGGTGTCTTCTATCGAAATGCACACCTTGTCGCCTGCCACCGCACTGCCCACGCGCACCAGGCCGCCTTCCGGCGTGAATTTGACCGCGTTGGCGAGCAAATTCCAGAACACCTGCTTGAGCCGCTGCGGGTCAGCCTGCACCAGCAGGTTGCGTGGCACCGTGTTCTGCAACACCGCGCTCTTGCGTGCGGCGTCCGGGGCCACCGTCTCGATGGCCCGCTCGACCACCTCGGCCACGTCCACCGTCTGCAATTCGAGCGTGACCTGGCCCGACAAGATGCGGTTCATGTCCAGCAGGTCGTCGATCAGGTCGGCCTGCGTGCGCGCGTTGCGTGCAATCACCTCGGCGGCGTGCTTGACCTTGGCGCCGGCGTCCTGCTCCATGCCCATCAGCCGGGCCCAGCCCAGGATGGCGTTGAGCGGCGTGCGCAGTTCGTGGCTGAGGTTGGCGAGGAAATCGTCCTTGGCCCGGTTGGCGGCCTCGGCCGCCTGCAGGGCCTGCTCGCTGCGGTCGGCGGCGGCGCGTTCGGCGCTGATGTCGCTGAAGGTCACGGCCACGCCGTCGCCGGCTTGCACCACCACCGTCTTGTACCAGTGGCGAAAGCCGTCGCGGTCGTAAAACACCTCGGCGCGCCGCGGCGGGCCGCCGTTGGCGACCGCGGCGTAGGCCGGAAACAGGTCGAGGTGGTGCCGGTGACCGGGCAACAGCATCAGCAAGCGCTGGCCGAGCAGCCGTTCGCGTGCCAGGCGCATCGCCGCCGCGCCGACAGGATTGATGTAGTCCCAGGTGAAATCTTCGATCACGCCGGTGCGGTTGCGCACCGCCCGCAGCACCATGAAGCCGTCGAGCGCGCTTTCCTGGGCGATGCGAAAACGCTCTTCGGTCTCACGTGCGCGCGCCTGTTCCGCCACCTTTTCGGTGATGTCGACCACTGCATTGGTGAGCCCCACCAGCGCGCCGTAGGCGTCGAACCGGGGAACGATGACGATGTCGTAGCTGTGCGGGTCGTCGCAGCCGCGCAGCGTGGAGGTGATCTCAACGCGCTGCCGGGTCCCGGTGGCCAGCACCTGGCGGCGGGCCGCCGTCACGCGCGCGGCGGCCGCCGGTTGCAGCACGTCTTCGGCGCGTTTGCCGATCAGGTCGGCTTCACGCAGCCCGTACGGCGGGTTGATGACGCGCGTATAGCGCAGCTCGGTGTCCATGTCGAACAGCGAGATCGGCGCCGAGGCGAAGGCCGCGCGCAGGTGTTGTTGGGCGGTGCGCAGCGACGCCGCGGCGTTCGCCTCGGCGCGGCCCCGCGCGCGCCGCAAATGTTCGGTGCAGCAGCAGATCGCCCCTGCGGCGGCGGCCAGCAAGGCCGTTTGTGCGGCCACTGCCGGCTGCGCCGGATCGCCGCCGTGGCGGGTGTAGAGCCACAAGGTGCCGCCGGCGGCCAACACGCCACCCAGCGCGCCCGGGCCGGCGCCTCCCAGCCAGCTGGCGGCCATGACCACCGGCACCACCAGTAAATACGTCAAACCGATGCCGAGCGTCGGGTCGAGTGCGGCCCGCAGTCCTACCGCGAGTGCGGCGAACAGGGCGGCCGCGAAATAGGCCGGCAGCCGCCCGGGAATACCGGACGCCAGCCCGGATGCAAGCGCGCGCTTCATGACGTGCTTCCCACGACAAATCAGAGCCGGCGTGAGCGAGGAGGGCAGGAGCACCGGCCGCCGGGAAACCGGAAGTGAGAGATTGAGCAATCAGCGTGCCCGGGTAGCGCGACTGGCCTGAATGGACGGGGACGGGGCTGCCGGCCAGCCCGGGGCGGCGTCCCCCACGCGCACGGGGCTTGCTCGAATTGACGATCGGAGCGTAGGAATTCGAGGATCGTGTGCTCGAGCAACTGGTGTACATCAGCCGGGTCAGTCCGGCCGTCACCCGCATGGACGTCCAGCGCATCCTGTGGGTGTCCCAGATCCGCAACCGCCGGCTCGACGTCACGGGCATGCTGGCGCTGATCGACAGCCATTTTGTGCAGGTGCTCGAAGGCCGCTCGGAGGCGCTGACGGAGCTGATGCAGCGGATCGGCCAGGACCCTCGTCATGAGCAATTGCGGGTGCTGGTGCACGAGCCGATCGACCGGCGCCGCTTCGCGTCCTGGTCGATGGGTCTGGTCGACCGGCACCAGTGGACCCGCGAAGCCGAGCAGTTGTGCCAGACCGGCCGGGTCGAAGGCCAGAGCATGGACGAGTTGATCGGTCGACTGTTCGCCGAGGAGCCCTGAGGGGTGCTGGTGTGGCCAACCCCTGTGGTGGCTAGTGAGGCGGTGTGTCGGGGAAGCCCGGCTGCGCAGCCGGCAGATCGTCGGGCGGCACGCCATGCGCCGATTGCGGCGCATCGGCCTGCACCAGGTCGCGCACCCGGTCGGCGCGGTCCTCGAGACGGGCGAGCAGGCGCTCCTGTTGTGCCGCCTCGTCATAGCGGCCCATCAGCCGCAAGGTGGACGCCATCTCCCGCACCGCCATCATCTCTTCCTGGAGCGACCGCACGGCTTTCCACAAGGCCTCTTCCGTCGATTTGGACTGGCTGTCGCGCAGCGCGAGCTCGGAGAAGGCGTGCCCGGTGTGGCAGCGGTAGCGTGGCCGACCGCCGTCCAGCACCCGCCACAAGGTGCCGTTGCAATCCGGGCAGGTCAAGGGCGACGGCTGGGCGATCTCTTCGAGGTTCTTCATCGGATGCCCCTCTAGCAGGCAGATGGCGTTCTCGAGTTTGACCCATTCGGGCACCGGAAGGCGGTGCGGTTCCAGCTCTTCGGCGGTCAGCTGGGTGAGCAGCCCCGGCATTTCCGCAAGCGTCGCGATGTGGGGCGACCGGGTCGCCCTCAAAGCGCTGCTGGGCATGCTGGGCGCGAAGGCGTCCAGCGGGTTTTGCACCACCACCGTCCCGCCGCAGGCTTCGACGGCCTCGGCCCCGGTCGTGCCGTCATCGAGATAGCCGGTCAGCACCACGGCGATCACGCGGTCGCGGTAGGCGACCGCGGCGGAGCGGAACAGCGGGTCGACGGCCGGGCGTGCGTGGTTTTCCTTGGGTCCGTGTGTCAAATGCGTGTGGCCTTCGGCGACCACCAGGTGGTGGTCGGGCGGGGCGACGTAGATCGTGCCCGGCACCAACCGGTCGCCGCCTCGCGCCGCGCGGGCCGGCAACGGGCCGGCGTTGCTGAGCAAGGTGGGCAGCGTGCTGGACCGGGCGCCGATGTGCAGCACGATCAGGACGGCGGCCGGGAAGTCGGGCGGCAGCTGCGCCACCAGCTGTTGAAGCGCCATCACGCCCCCTGCCGAGGCCCCGATGACCACGACGTCACGGCGCCGCTTGGGGTGAGGATCGAACACCATACGGATTGCGAGCAATCCGCATGCGCGCGCTGCAGGTCAGGCCAGCGCGGCGGGCAGCGTGCCGGCGGGCTTGACGGCGGCAAACACGCCGCTCGCGCGCAAGATGCGGCGTTCACCCACCTGCAGGTAGCAGTTGGCGAAGGCCATGCGGGCGCCGAGCCGCTGCACGTCGACGTGCGCCTCGACCCAGTCGCCCAGGCCGGCGGCCTCGGCGAAGTCGATGCTGAGGTTGACGGTGACCAGCGACAGCGGTGCGCGGCGCGCGTGGTTGAGCACGTAGCCCAGCGCCGAATCGGCCAAGGTCGCCAGCAGCCCGCCGTGCACGATGCCCCTCAGGTTGAGGTGTTGCGGCAGCATGCGCATCGCCAGCACCGGCGTGCCGTCGGCACCGCGCTTGACGTACATGGGGCCGCACAGGCCGATGAAGGTGTTCGATTCGGTGAAGGCCGGCTCGAATCCGGGGGGAATGGCGTCGTGGGGTGAGGTCATTGTGGAGGGGAGGCTACTGCTCAAAACCAGTCGGTCGCCATCGTCAACGGGGTGTCGTCGAGGCGCCGCAACAAGGCATGCTGGGCCTGCGTGCGTGGCAGTTCCCAGCCGAAGAACCAACGGCAGGCGTGCAGCTTGCCGCGGTAGAAGTCGGCGTCGGCGCCTTCGGCCGTGGGCAGGGCGCGCGAGGCTATCACGGCCTGCCGCAACCAGATCCAGGCCACCACGGTGTGCCCGAAGGCTTCGAGGAACACCGAGGCGTTGGCAAGGCCGCGCTCGCTGTCCTCGGCCAGCACCGGGCGCAGCACCGCCAGCGTCTGTTCGACGTCGGCCAGTGCGGCTTGCAGCGCGCGGGCCTCGCCCTGCAGCTCGGGCAGCGCCGCGGCGGCGTCGATGGTGGATTGCATCCGATGCGCCAGCAGCGCGACCGTGGCGCCCTGATCCATCTGGGCCTTGCGGCCCAACAGGTCCAGTGCCTGGATGCCGTGCGTGCCTTCGTGGATCGGGTTCAACCGGTTGTCGCGGTAGAACTGCTCAACCGGGTACTCGCGGGTGTAGCCGTAGCCGCCATGCACCTGGATCGCGAGGCTGTTCGCCTCCAGACACCATTGCGACGGCCATGATTTGACGACCGGCGTCAGCAGGTCCAGCAGGGCCGCGGCGTCGCGGCGGGTCGATTCGTCGGGGCCGGTTTTCTGGTCGTCGACCAGCCGTGCCGCGTAGAGGCACAGCGCGTAGCCGCCTTCCACATAGGCTTTCTGGGCCAGCAACATGCGGCGCACGTCGGCATGCTCGATCAGCAGTTGCTGCGGTGTTTGCGGATCCCTGGCGCTCGGCGAGCGGCCCTGCGGGCGCTCGCGCGCATAGGCGAGCGAGGCCAGATAACCCCGGTAGCCCAGCATCACCGCGCCGAGGCCGACGCCGATGCGGGCCTCGTTCATCATGTGGAACATATAAGACAAGCCCTTGTGCGGCTCGCCCACCAGTTCGCCGCGGCACTGCCCATGCTCGCCGAACGACAGCATCGTCGACGTGGTCCCGCGCCACCCCATCTTGTGGATCAGCCCCGCCAGCGCCACGTCGTTGGGCTCGCCCACCTGGCCGTCGTCGTCGACCCGCCGCTTCGGCACGATGAACAGCGAAATGCCTTTCACCCCCGGCGGGCCGCCCGGGATCTTGGCGAGCACCAGGTGCACGATGTTTTCGCTCAGCTCATGGTCGCCGGCCGAAATGAAGATCTTCTGGCCGACGATCGAGTAGCTGCCGTCGGCATTGGGCGTCGCGGTCGTTTTGATGTCGGCCAGGCTCGAGCCGGCCTGCGGCTCGGTCAAGGCCATCGTGCCGAAGAAGCGGCCCGACAGCAGCGAGCTCAGGTAGCGCCGCTTCTGGGCCTCGGTGCCGAAGCGGTGGATCACGTTGGCATTGCCCAGGGTGAGCCCGGGGTAGGAGGTGGTGGCGGCGTTGGCGCTCTTGAACAAGGAGCTGCAGGCCTGGGCCAACAGGCTCGGCAGCTGCATGCCCCCCAATGTGTAGTCGTGGCTGGCGGCCAGCATGCCGGCGTCGCAATAGGCGCGCAGCGCGGCCTTCACTTCCGGGATCAGCGTCACGCGCTGGCCGTCGAACTGCGGCTCGTGTTCGTCGGACCGGCGGTTGTGAGGCGCGAAATGGTCGGTGGCAATCGCCTGCGCCGTGTCGAGGGCGGCGGCGAAGGTGTCGAGGCTGTGGTCGGCGTGCCGTGGGCGTTCGATCAGTGACGCGGCGTCGAGCAGCTCGAAAACCAGAAAGTCGAGGTCGCGCCGGTTGATGATGGTGTGCATGCTGTTGTTTCCACTGCGTGGAACTAGAGTATGAGTTCCGGAATTGATGACCATGATTCATTAAGGCGGCGGAACGGGTCAACCCCTGGTAAATACCCTGTGACAGCCCGCGTGACGGGACTAGCATTTGGCTCATCGCAAAACGGTGTTCCGCCTGCCGGAACTATGGGCGCCGTGTGGAAAGTGTGGACACGGTCGGGACGGCACCTGCGGCGCCCCGCCGCGTTTTCATATCTGCTGAAGAAGGACAGGCATGAGTGTCAAAGCATTGTTCGACCTGAGCGGCCGCGTGGCCCTGGTAACCGGGGGCTCGCGCGGCCTGGGCCTGCAAATGGCCGAGGCGCTCGGCGAGATGGGCTGCAAGCTGGCGATCACGGCGCGCAAGGCCGACGAGCTGGAGGAGGCGAAAGCGCATCTGCGGGCGCGCGACATCGAGGTCGAGAGCTTCGTCAACGATTTGTCGAAGTTCGATCAGATCCCGGGGCTCGTCGACCGTGTGGTCGAGCGCTTCGGCACCGTGGACGTCCTCGTCAACAACGCCGGCGCCACCTGGGGGGCGCCGGCCGAAGACTATCCCGACGCGGCCTGGCACAAGGTGATGGACCTGAACGTCAACGCCACCTTCTTCCTGTCGCGCGAGGTGGGCCGGCGCTGCATGATCCCGGCCAAGGCCGGCAAGATCATCGTGATTGCCTCGGCCGCCGGGCTGAAGGGCACGCCGCCCGGCATGAACACCATCGCCTACAACACCTCGAAGGCAGCCGCGATCCATTTCGCCCGCACCCTGGCGTCGGAATGGGGGCCGTACAACATCAACGTCAACGCCATCTGCCCGGGCTTCTTCCCGTCGAAGCTGGCCAACGGGTTGATCGAGAAGCTGTCGGACACGCTGCTGGCGCGCACGCCGCTGCGCCGCATCGGCGGCGAAGAAGACTTGAAGGGCGCGGTGGTGTTCCTCGCCTCCGAGGCGTCGCGTCACATCACCGGCCAGGCGCTGGTGGTCGACGGCGGCGCCAGCATCATTTGACGAAGGCGCCGACACCGTGAGCGAGTCCTCCTCTGTCGAGCGTTTTGTCGGCACCCGGGCGGTGGCGCCGCAACATGCCTTCGACGTCGCCCGCCTGGCCCAGTTCATCCGCGCCGAGGTCGGCGGCTTCGACGGCGACCTGCAGGTCGAGCAGTTCAAGGGCGGTCAGTCCAACCCGACCTTTTTGTTGCGTGCCGGCGAGCGCCAGTACGTGATGCGGCGCAAGCCGCCCGGCGCGCTGCTGCCCTCGGCCCATGCCGTCGACCGCGAGTTCCGCGTGATCAGCGCACTGGCCGGCACCGACGTGCCAGTGGCCCGCTGCCATGCCTTGTGCGAAGACGCGTCGGTGATCGGCACCACCTTCTATCTGATGGACTACGTGCCCGGTCGCATCCTCTGGGACCCGAAGCTGCCCGGCCACACGCCGGCCGAGCGCAGTGCGTTGTTCGACGAGATGAACCGTGTGATCGCCGCGTTGCACCGCGTCGACCCGGCCGAGGTGGGGCTGGCCGACTACGGCAAGCCGGGCGACTACCTGGCCCGCCAGGTGGCGCGATGGACCAAGCAATACCGAGCCTCGGAAACCGAGCGTATCGAAGCCGTCGAGCACTTGATCGAGTGGTTGCCGAAGAACATCCCGGCCGGCGACGAAACCCGCATCGTGCATGGCGACTACCGCATCGACAACGTCATCTTCCACCCGACCGAGCCGCGCATCCTGGCCGTGCTCGACTGGGAGTTGTCGACGCTGGGCCACCCGCTGGCCGACTTCGCCTATCACTGCATGACGTGGCGCATGCAGGGCGACAACAGCCGTGGCCTGGGCGACTTGAGCGCCGCACAACTGCGCGAGCTGGGGTTGCCGAGCGAATCCGAGTACGTGGCGGCCTACTGCCGCCGCACCGGCCGCGACGGCATCGCCGAGCGCGACTGGGAGTACTACCTCATCTTCAACATGTTCCGGCTCACCGGCATCTTGCAAGGCGTGATGGCGCGCGCGCTGCAAGGCAACGCGTCGAGCGCCGAGGCGCTGGCCACCGGGCGCCGCGCCCGTCCGCTGGCGGAGCAGGCCTGGCGGCAGGTCGAGCGACTGCTGGCGCGCGGTTGAGCCGCGGTTGAGCGCGGTTGAGCATCAAACACATCACTGGAAGCACCCATGGACTTCTCCTACACCCCCAAGGTCCGCGAACTGCAGCGGCGCGTCTCGGCCTTCATGGACGAGTACATCTATCCCAACGAGCACCGCTATCACGAAGAGGTGGAAGCGCACCGCGCACAGGGCAATCCGTGGCAGCCGACGCGCGTGATGGAAGAGCTGAAGGAAAAGGCCAGGGCACAAGGGCTGTGGAATCTGTTCTTGCCGGAGTCGAAGTACGGCGCCGGGCTCACCAACCTCGAATACGCACCGTTGTGCGAGATCATGGGGCGCTCTCACATCGCCCCCGAGGCCTTCAACTGCTCGGCTCCCGACACCGGCAACATGGAAACGCTGGTGCGCTACGGCAACGAGGCCCAGCAGCGTGAATGGCTGCAGCCGCTGCTCGAAGGCAAGATCCGCTCGGCCTTCGCGATGACGGAGCCGGCGGTGGCGTCGTCGGACGCCACCAACATCGAGGCGCGCGTCGAGCGCGACGGTGACCACTACGTGATCAACGCCCGCAAGTGGTGGACCTCGGGCGCGCCCGACCCGCGCTGCGAGATCCTGATCTTCATGGGCAAGACCGACCCCGACAACCCGAGCCGGCACAGCCAGCAGTCGATGATCCTGGTGCCGATGAAAACGCCGGGCGTGAAGATGGAGCGGCCGTTGACGGTGTTCGGCTACGACCATGCGCCGCACGGCCATGGCGAGGTGAGCTTCGAGAACGTGCGTGTGCCGGTCGGCAACGTGCTGTTGGGCGAAGGCCGCGGCTTCGAGATCGCACAGGGCCGGCTGGGCCCGGGCCGCATCCACCACTGCATGCGTTTGATCGGCCTGGCCGAGCGCGCGCTCGAGTTGATGTGCAGGCGCGCGCTCGAACGCCACGCCTTCGGGCGTGCGGTCGCCGACCATGGTGTCACGCGCGAGCGCATCGCCAATGCCCGCATCCTGATCGACCAGGCGCGCTTCCTGGTGCTCAACGCCGCCCACATGATGGACACGGCCGGTAACAAGGTTGCCAAGAAGGAGATCGCGATGATCAAGGTCGCGGCCCCCAGCATGGCGTGCCAGGTGATCGACTGGGCCATTCAGGTGCACGGTGGTGCGGGTGTCAGCGGCGACTTCCCGCTGGCCGCCGCCTACGCGAGCGCCCGCACGCTGCGTTTTGCCGACGGCCCCGACGAAGTGCACCGCAACCAGATCGGCAAGATGGAGCTCGAGCGTTACCTGACGCTGCCGAAACGCTGAACCTGCCCGACCCCTCTCGCCCGGCCGCCTGTGCGTGCCGGGCTTTCCTGCCTGTCACTGCAAGACCATGTCAGACCGCCATTACGCCCACTGGCCCAGCCATTTGCCCCGGCACCTGACGGTGCCCCAGACGCATCTCTACCGCAACGTCGAAGTCTCTGCGATGCGGTTTCCCGACAAGCCCTTCCTGATCTTCTTCGACACGCCGCTCAGCTACGCGCGCTTCCAGGACGAGAGCGAACGCCTGGCCGGCTACCTGCAGCAGGCGTGCGGCGTGCGCAAGGGCGACCGGGTGCTGCTTTACATGCAGAACAGCCCGCAGTTCGTGCTGGCCTATTACGCCATCTTGCGTGCCGACGCCGTGGTGGTGCCGGTCAACCCGATGAACCTCACGGCCGAGCTGCGGCACTATGTGGAAGACGCGGGCGCGACCACCGCCTTCGCACCGCAAGACCTGTACCCCCAGCTGCAACCGCTGCTGGCCGAGGGCCGCCAGGCGGGCAGGGGGCTGCAGCATGTGATCGTGGCGGCCTATAGCGATTACGCAACGGCCCCGACCGAGCTGCGGGTGCCTGAGTTCGTCGCCGCACCGCGCCAGCCGATCGCCGACCCGGGCACCGTGCTGTGGATGGACGTCCTGGCGCAAGGTCTGCGCCCCGGCCCGCTGCAGGCCGGCCCCGATGATCTGGCCGTGATGCCCTACACCTCGGGCACCACCGGCCACCCCAAGGGCTGCATGCACACCCACCGCAGCGTGATGTACAACACCGTCGCCGGCGGCCAATGGCTGTCGACCCAGCAAGACGCGGTGCACCTGTCGGTGCTGCCCTTCTTCCATGTCACCGGCATGCAGAACGGCATGAACGGCTCGCTCTACATCGGCGCCACGATGATTCTGCTGCCGCGCTGGGACCGCGATGCCGCACTCGAATACATCCAGCGCTACCGCGTCTCGGTGAGCCAGTTGATCGCGCCGATGGTGGTCGATCTGCTGTCACATCCGCGCATCGGCGAGTACGACCTGTCGAGCATGCGGCGATTGAGCGGCGGCGGGGCGGCGATGCCGGAGGCCATCGCGCAAAAGCTCAAGACGCTGTGCAAGCTCGATTACATCGAAGGCTACGGCATGTCGGAGACCATCGCGCCGACGCACATCAACCCGCCCGAGCGGCCCAAGAAGCAATGCCTGGGCATTCCGCTGTGCGACGTCGACGCGCGTGTCGTCGACCCGGCCACCTTGCGCGAACTGCCGCCGGGCGAGGTGGGCGAGATCATCGTGCACGGGCCGCAGGTGATGCAGGGCTATTGGAACAATCCGCAGGCCACGCGCGACAGCTTCGTCGAGATCGACGGCAAGCGCTTTTTGCGCACCGGTGACCTCGCCCGCACCGACGAGGACGGCTATTTCTTCATGGTCGACCGGCTCAAGCGCATGATCAATGCATCGGGCTTCAAGGTCTGGCCGGCCGAGGTCGAGGCGCTGATGTACGCCCACCCGGCGATCCAGGAAGTGTGCGTGATCGCGGCGCGCGATGCGCGGCGCGGCGAGACGGTGAAGGCGGTGGTGGTGCTCAAACCCGACCAGCGCGGCCGTGTCAGCGAGCAGGACATCATCGACTGGTCGCACGACCACATGGCCGCCTACAAGAGCCCGCGCATCGTGCAGTTCATCGATGCGCTGCCGCGTTCGGGCACCGGCAAGATCCAGTGGCGCGAGCTACAGGAGCGCGAACTGGCATAGAGGCCCTCGCCGGCCCGCGGCGGGAAGGCCGCCCATGCGGTCCTATACTCTTCGCAGGGAGAGAGAGGGACCATATGCCCGTCACACGAGAAAAGAGCGAGCAGACGCTCGCGGCCATCGTGTCGGCCGCGATGGAGATCGCCGTGGTGCAGGGCCTGCACACGGTGTCGCTGGCCGGTGTCGCGAAACGGCTGAACATCAGCAAGAGCGGCGTGTTCATGCGGGTCGGCTCGCTCGAGTCGCTGCAGTATCTGGTGCTGGAGGAATACGAGCGGCTGTTCGCCGAGCACGTGTTCCTGCCGGCCTTGCGCGAGCCGCGCGGCGTGCCACGACTGGACGCCATCGTGCGTTTGTGGATCGGCCGCGGCAGCGCCCGCAACCCGATGGCCGGCGCCTTGCATGCAAGTGCGGCCTTCGACCTCGTGGCCGCCGAAACCCCGCTGGGCGAGCGATTGCGCGAGAGTGTCACGCGGTGGCGGACCGTGCTGGTGCGCACGGTGCGCCAGGCACTGGCCGAGGGCCATCTGCGGCCCGACACCGACCCGTGGCAACTGGTGTACGAGATCAACAGCCTGATGATCGGCTACCTGCATGACGGCCGCTTCATCCGCGACCCCCAGGTGCGCGAACGGGTCACTGCCGCCTACCTGCGGCTGATGTCCACCTACCGCAGCTTCCAACTGCACGGCTGAAGCCAGCCCGCTGCCCGTGCTGCAGGGCGGGCGTCTTGTTGCGTTCGTCAACACCTTGGCCGAAGTTGCTACTGCGGCGGCCGAATCTGCCAATGACGCTGCCCGGCGTGACCGGGAAACTGTCCCGTGCCAGCCTCATCCTGCTGTCTCAGGCGGCAGCGTCCCGACTCCCGGGCGCTGCCCGCCGCCGCTCCGCCGCACGGCTCACGACGCCGTTCGGTGGCCGGCTTCTGATCATCTCCACTGACGAGGGCGCTGGCCTGTTTCGGTCGGTCTCGACGAGACCGCCGTGGCGGCGCGCGTGACAAGGGCGCAAGACCCGGGGTCGGGATACGCAGATCTCAAACTCAGTCACAGGAGACATGTCTTGAAGAAGAACTTCCGCGCCATGTTGTCCGGGGTTGCTTGCGGGGCCCTGCTGGCCTGCGGCAGCGTCGCGGCGCAGACCGAGCCCATCGTGTTCGTGCACGGCTATTCGGGCAGCAGCTCGAACTGGAACACGATGGTGGGCCGATTCAAGGCCAGCGGCTATCCGGCCGAACTGCTCTACACCTTCGACTACAACTCCTTCGTCAACGCCAACAGCACCAGCGGCAGCGAGCTGCGCAGCTTCGTCGAGTCGGTGCGGGCGCGCCATGGCAACGCGACGGTCAGCATCGTGGCGCATTCCAACGGTGGCCTGGTGACACGTTGGTACCGCACGCAGCTCGGCGGCCAGGCGGCGATGCGCCGCTTCGTCTCGCTCGGCTCGCCGCACAAGGGCACCAACTCGGCCTATGCCTGCTACAGCCCGGCGTGCTACGACATGCGCCCCGGCTCCAGCTTCTTGAACACGCTGGCGGGGCGCGGCTGTGATCGCTCGTTGTGGTCGAACACCGACGAGATCATCCAGCCGGTCACGAGCGCGCAGTGCGGCAGCAGCACACGGACGCCGGACGTGAGCCACAACGGGCTGCTGTCGGACGAGCGCGTCTACCAGCAGGTGCGCGAGCAGCTGCAGTGATGCGCGCACGGGCGAGCCGATGTGTCGGCGTTGCGCGCGCCCGTGCCCATCTCATGCTGCTGCTGCTGCAACGCACAACACCTTGGCCGAACTCGCCAGCACAACGGCTGAGCTTGCCAATGACCACACCGGCGTGCAAACGCAAACTGGCCCCGCTCGAGAGGAAGGCAGGGCTGCGCGGCCCGGCGGTCTCGAGACACCTCTCGCGCATGACGAGGGCGCCCGAGGGCCGGGGCACCTGCACCTCCATGGCAAGGACGACCGCCACGGCGCGTCGGGCGCAAACAAGGGCATCAGACCCTGGGTCGGGATTTTCGGATCTCAATCTCACGACAGGAGACAAGACTTGAAGTACTTCAAAGCCCGGCTTGCCGGCATCACCTTGCTCGGCCTGCTGGCCTGCACCTCGGCCTCGGCGCAGACCGAGCCCATCGTGTTCGTGCACGGCTATTCCGGCAGCGCATCCAACTGGGACACCATGCTGGGCCGCTTCCGGTCGAGCGGTTATGCGTCCGGCTCGCTCTACACCTTCAACTACAACTCGTTGGTCAGCAGCAACCGCACCAGCGCCAGCGAGCTGCGCAGCTTCGTCAACACCGTGCGTTCGCGCCACGGCAACGCCCGCATCGCGCTGGTCGCCCACTCCAACGGCGGGCTGGTGTCGCGCTGGTATCGCGCGGAGCTGGGCGGCGAAACGGCCACCCGCCGCTTCGTGACGCTGGGCACGCCGCACCGCGGCACCACCTGGGCCTATGCGTGCTACAGCCCCGCATGTTTCGAGATGCGCCCCGGCTCCAGCTTGCTGACCACGCTGGGCTCGCGTGCCTGCGACCGCTCGCTGTGGTCGAACACCGACGGCATCATCCTGCCGGCGTCCAGCGCGCAGTGTGGTGTCAGCACGCGCACTGCCGACGTCAGCCATCTCGACCTGCTGACCGACTCTCGCGTGTACACGCAGTTGCGCACGCAGTTGCAATGAGGGTGACGGTGCACCGAACGTGCACCTGACCTGCAGGGCGACGACATCGCGATGGTGGTGTCGTCGCACTCGACCGATGATGAGACAGGGCCGGGCGGGGCACTTGCACCGTTCGGTCCGGGGAGAGTCGTGATGCACGTGCATTCCAAGACGTGTCGGGGCCTGACGAGCGCAGCGCTGGCGGCCCTGCTGTGCTGGCTGGCCCTCGCAGTGCCAGCGTGGGCCGCGGGCGATGCGAACCCACCGGGCGCTGCCGGCACGGCGGTGGCCAAGGTCAACGGCGTGGGCATCGAGCGGTCCTTGCTCGACGCGCTGCTGCAGGCCCGCCAGGGGGTGCCGAATCCGTACGAGGAAGCCGCCCCCGACGCAAAGGCCGCGCCGACGCCGGAAGACCGCGAAGCCGCCTTGCGCGACCTGGTGATGACCGAAGTGCTGGTGCAGGCCGCGGCGCAGCGGGGGCTGCACCAGCGGCCCGAGGTGGCCGCAGAACTCGAGCTGCAGCGCAAGACGCTGCTGGCGCAGCAGCTGGTGCGCGAGATCGTCGCCGAGGTGCGCGTCGAGCCGGCCGAAATCGAGCAGCGTTACCGCGAGCGGCCGCCGCAGTACGAATACAAGGTCAGCCATGTGCTGCTGCCTGACGAGGCGGCCGCCCGCGCGACCATCGCCCAGCTGCAGCGCGGCGCGCGCTTCGCCGCCGTGGCCAAGGCGCGTTCTACCGACACACGCAGCCGGCGCAACGGCGAGCTGGGCTGGCTGATGCTCAACCAGCTGGAAGCTCCGTTCGCCGCCGCGCTGCAGTCGCTCGGCGTGGGCGAGTACACGCGTGAACCGGTGCAAACACCTTATGGCTGGCACGTGGTGCTGCTGCAGGGGCGCCGCGAGCTGCCGCGGCCCTCGTTGGACTCGATGCGCGCGGTGCTGCGCGAGGAATTGCTGCATGAGAAGGTGCAGGGCCGGCTGGCCGCGCTGCAACGGCAAGCTGCGGTCGAACTGAACGTGGGTGCCACGGCGAGGATGACCCGATGACGGCCGGCGTGGTGCCCAACCGAAAGGACAACGGCCGCCCGCCCCGGCGCAGCTCTGCGGGCGCGCTGCTCGCCGCGGTGCTGCTCGGCACCGCCGTCGTGCTGGGGGCCGTGGTCTGGACCGTGCAGACAGACCTTGCCACCCCCGAGGCCGCCGCTGCGCGGCACGACGCCCGGGCCGCCCACCAGCCGACCGGCGCGGGCCTGCCCCTGGCCCCTCCGCTGCTCGAACAGGCCGGCCGCCTGGATGCCAGCCGCATGTTCGAGCTGGGCTATGGCGGCGGGCTGGTGGTCGACCAGCGCACCCGCGCGGCCCTCGACATCGTGCTGGGCGAACTGGGGGCGCAGCCCGATCAGGCCGACCTCGCCGCATTCGAGCGGCAACTGCGCGGCAGCCTGCCTTCCGAGGAGGCCGACAAGGTGCTCGAGCTGCTGCACCGCTACCGCGACTACCGCAAGGACGTGCAGCAGGCCAGCGCCGCGGCCGGCATGCCGGCCAGCCTCGGCGAAGTGCGCACGCTGCTCGAGCGCACCACGGCGTTGCGGCGGCAGCACTTCGATGCGGCGGCAGGCGAGGCGCTGTTCGGCGAGCAGGAGGCCGAGGCCCGGCTGGCGTTGGCCCGCGCCGAGATCGAGTCCGATCCGCGCCTGAGCGAGCGCGAAAAGCTCGCGCGGCTGCAGGCGTTGCAGCAGCAACAGCAACCGCTGCCACCGGCTCAGCCGGGCGGCGCCGTGGCAGGCGTCGGCGACCGCGCTTTGGCGGTCGCCGCCGAAGTCGCCGCGATGCGAGAGCGTGGCGCCACGGCCGAAGAAGTGCTCGCGTTCCGGCGTGCGCGCCTCGGCGCCGAAGAGGCCGATTACCTCGCGCAGATGGATGCCCAGCAGGCCGATTGGCAGCGCCGCTACGACACCTACGCGGCCGAACGGCGTGCCCTGGAAGCCGCCGGTGTGCCCGACGCGTCGCAGCGCCAGGCCCAGGTCGAACAGCTGTTGCGACGCCATTTCGCCGACGGTGAACTGGCCGCCGCGCGTGCTTATGAACGTGACCGCGGCCGTTAAGGCGCGCCACCACCGCGGCCGCCGGGCCGCACGACAAGGCTCGTCCGACGAGCCACACAACCAAGGAGACGCACGATGAAACCCAACCGCCTGCAACGCCCGCAAGGGCCCCGCAGCACCACCGGCCGCTGGCTGGTGGCGGCCTTTCTGGCCTGTGGCCTGGCCGCCTGCGGCGGTGGCGACGACGATGACGACCAGCCGCCACCGGTCGACCCGCCGGCCGACGCCACGGTGGTGAACACCCAGGGTGGCATCGTGAAGGGCAGCCAGCGTGCGACGCTGCGTGCCTGGCTCGGCATTCCCTATGCTGCACCGCCCGTCGGTGCGCTGCGCTGGAAACCGCCGCAGCCGGCCGCGGCCTGGGCCGGTGTGCGCGAGGCCACCGCCTTCGGAAATCACTGCCCACAGCCGGATACCGCGCCGCTGCAGTACGGCACCCCCGGCGGTCAGGAAGACTGCCTTTACCTGAACGTCTACGCGCCGACCACACCGGGCCCGCATCCGGTCATGGTGTGGGTCCATGGCGGCGCCTTCTACCTCGGTCGCAGCAACGGCTACGACCCGACCCGGCTGGTGGAACAAGGTGTGGTCGTCGTGACGCTGAACTACCGGCTCGGCGCCCTGGGCTTTCTGGCGCACCCGGCCCTGAACGACGCGCAGGGCCGCTCGGGCAACTATGCGCTGATGGATCAGCAACTGGCGCTGAAATGGGTGCAGTCGAACATCGCCAACTTCGGCGGTGACGCCGGCAACGTCACGCTGTTCGGCCAATCGGCGGGCGGTGCGAGCGTCGTGACGCAGCTGGCCTCGCCGCTCGCGGCCGGCCTGTTCCACAAGGCCATCGTGCAAAGCGGCGGCTACATGTCGGTCCAGCCGAGCGGGGCGGCCGCGCAGGCGGCCGGCGTCGCCGCGGCTGCCACACTCGGTTGCCCCGACGATGCCAACGCGGCGAACTGTTTGCGCGCCTTGCCGGTCGACCAGATCGTCGCCAAGCAACCGCGTGCCTACGCGCCCAACGTCGACGGCGCCTTGTTGACGCAAACCACTGCCGCCGCCTTTGCTTCGGCCAGCTTCAACAAGGTGCCGGTGCTGACCGGCGCGACGCATGACGAATACACGGTGTTCCAGTATTCGCAGAGCGAGATGCGCAACGGCCCGCTGACGGCCGCGGACTACCCGGCCGCCGTGGCCGCCGCGGTCGTCGGCACGGCACTCAGCGCCGAGCAGGCCTTGGCGCTGTACCCGCTGTCGGCTTACGAGAGCCCGAGCCTGGCGATCAGCGCCTTGCGCACCGATGCGACCTTCGTCTGTGGCGGACGACGGCTGGCGCGCGGTCTGATGAACCAGGTGCCGGTCTACACCTATGAGTTCGACGACCCGAACGCGCCGATGTCGCTGCAGCCACCCGCAAGCTTCCCGTACAAGTCGTACCACGCGGCCGAGATCCAGTATCTGTTCGATGTGCCGACAGCTGCGGGGCAGACCTTGAATGCCCAGCAGCGTGACCTGGCGGCGAGTCTGGTGGCGTATTGGACGAACTTCGCGAAGACCGGCAATCCGAACGGGACGACCGCGTCGGCCTGGCCGCGCTACGACGCCAATGACCGCTACTGGCGGTTGGCTCCCGAAGGCAACGCGGTGATCACCGACCTGAGCGAAGAGCACCATTGCGAGGCCTGGACCCCGGGCGTTTGACCCGGGCCGTGAGGCCGTAGAAAGACAACGGCCGGCCCCCTTGCGGAGGGCCGGCCGTTGACGATCGGCGCCGCGGCACGGCGCCCAGCCTCTGCTGCTCAGCGCTTGAACTGCAGCGACTTGTATTCGAGGAATTCCTCCAGCCCGTAGCGGCCCAGCTCGCGACCACGACCCGACTGCTTGTAGCCGCCGAACGGTGCCTTCAGGTTGAAGCCGCCGCCGTTGATGTCGACCTGGCCGGTGCGCATGCGACGCGCGACCTGCTGTGCGTGTTCGTCCGAGCCCGACCACACGGCGCCCGACAGGCCGTAGATGGTGTCGTTGGCGATGCGCACCGCGTCGTCCTCGTCCTGGTAGGGAATGATGGACAGCACCGGGCCGAAGATCTCTTCCTGGGCGATGCGGGCGTCCGAGCGCACGCGGCCGAACACCGTGGGGCGCACATAGTAGCCGCGCTCCAGACCCAACGGTGCGTCAGGGCCGCCGCACAGCAGCTCGGCGCCACCGGCGATGCCGGCGCGGATGTATTCACGGATGCGCTCACGCTGCATCGCCGAGGCCACCGGCCCGAGGGTGGAGCGCTCGTCGAACGGATCGCCGACGCGCCAGCCGGCTGCTGCCTCGACCGCGAGGCGCGCGGCTTCGTCGTGCAACGCGTCGGGCACCAGCATGCGCGTGTGGGCGGTGCAGGTCTGGCCGCCGTTCATGTAGCAGTTGGCCACCACACCTTGCACGGCACGGGGCAGGTCGGCGTCGGACAGCACCACCGCAGCCGACTTGCCGCCCAGCTCGAGCGAGACGCGCTTGATCGTATGGGAGGCCACCTCCGAGATGCGCTTGCCGGCCCGCGTGGAGCCGGTGAACGACACCATGTCGACATCCGGGTGCGCCACCAGTGCCTCACCCACGGTGCCGCCATAGCCGGTGACCAGGTTGAAGACACCCGGCGGCACGCCGGCCGCGTCGATCACCTCGGCCAGCAGGAAGGCGTTCAACGGCGCCACCTCGGACGGCTTGAGCACGACGGTGCAGCCGGCGGCCATCGCGGCGGCGACCTTGGCGGCGATCTGGTGCAGCGGATAGTTCCACGGCGTGATCGCGGCCACCACACCGACGGCTTCGCGCAGCACCAGCGAGTGGCCCACGCGTTCTTCGAACTCGGTCGTGCGCGCCAGCTCGGCATACATCTTGAAGCTCGCGACCGGCATGCCGACCTGGATCTTGAGCGACTGGGTGAGCGGCATGCCCATCTCGGACGAGATGGTGTGGGCGATCTCGGCGGCCCGCGCCTTGAGGCCCTCGTGGATGCGCTGCAGCACGTCGGCACGCTGCGCCGGCGGCGTTTGCGACCAGCTGTCGAAAGCGCGCCGTGCCGCGGCGACGGCGCTGTCCACATGCGTTTGGGTGCCGCCGGGCACCGCGCCGATCACCTCTTCAGTGGAAGGAGAGAGCACCTCGATCATCTCTGCGCCATGGCAGGGGATCCAGGCGCCGCCGATGTAGAACTTGTCGCGACGATTCATGGTGTGGATGGGATCAGAGAAACTGGGAGGATAGCCGCAGCGCGACAAACGCGTCGCCGCGGGCTTTCCAGGGTTCAGCGGAACACGATCATGCCGCGGGCGTTGCGGCCTTCGGCGAGGTCGGCAAAGGCTTGCGGCGCGTCGTCGACCGAATACTCGTGCGTGACCAATTCATCCAGCCGCAAGCGGCGCTGGCGGTAGAGGCTGACCAGGCGCGGAAAGTCCACGGCCGGGCGGGCGGAGCCGAAATAGCTGCCCTTGAGCGTTTTTTCGTCGAAGGTGAGCGTCGCGGTGCGGATCGAGGTGGTGTCGTCCTGCTTGGCCACCCCCACGACCACGGCTGTACCGCCCTTGCGCAACGCGCCGTAGGCTTGCGAGACCACCTGGCCGTTGCCGACGCACTCGAAGCTGTAGTCCACGCCGCCCTGGGTGAGCGAGCGCACCGTCTTGACGACGTTGTCCTGCTGGCCGACGTTGACCACATGGGTGGCGCCGAGCTGGCGGGCCAGTTCGAGCTTCTCGTCGGAGGTGTCGATCGCGACGATGGTCGAGGCGCCCGCGATGCAGCACCCCTGGATCACGTTGAGCCCGACGCCGCCGCAACCGAACACGGCCGTGGCCGAGCCCGCCTGCACATGGGCGGTGTTGTGGACGGCGCCGAAGCCGGTCATCACTCCGCAGCCGATCAAGGCCGCGCGGTCGAGCGGCATCTCGCGGTCGATCTTGACCACGCTGTCCACGTGCAGCGTCGCGTATTCGGCCATGGTTCCGCAACCCGCGAACACGCCCAGCGGCTTGCCCTGCAAGTCGAAGGTGCGCACGCTGCCGTCGGGCAGGCTGACGGTGGTCTTGGCCGACTGGTCGCACAGCTGCGGCCGGCCCTCGGCACAGTAGCGGCACTTGCCGCACATGCTGACGAACGAGCTGACGACGTGATCGCCCACTGCGAAGCGCGACACGCCTTCGCCGACCGCGACCACCACGCCGGCGCCTTCATGCCCGAGCACGATGGGCGGCGGGAAGGGGATGGTGCCGTTGGTGGCCGACAGGTCGCTGTGGCAGACGCCGCAGGCAGCCACCTTCATCGTGATCTCGCCCGGCCCGGGCGGCTGCACGAGGATCTCCTCGACGGTCACCGGTGCACCGATGGTGCGACAGACGACGGCCTTGGCTTTGAAAGGCGGTGGGGGGGTGGACATGGTGATCTCTCCTTGATGAGGCCGCAGCGCCCGGGCAGGCCCTCTTGCAGAGCCCTCTGTCGTGTGAACCGGCCCTGATCTCCAGGACAACCCCGAGTCGCAGATTCGGCCACTGCATGCTATGTTTCTCGCTCCCGGGCGATAGGCAGTGCCCAGGAGTTTCTTACGGTCAAGGCGGGTCGTCACTTGCGAACTGAGCCGTTGTCCTTGCATTTACTGCCAACTCAACCTCTGCGGCGGTGGCAGATGAAAGTGCGCGCGTCTTCGCAGACTCTCTCGATGGCCTATCTGAACGCCCTGTGCGAGGCGATGGAACTGCCGGGGGACGAACTGCCCGGCATCCTCGAAGAGGTCGGCATCTCACCCGGCTTCGCCAGCCAGCCCACCGCCCGGGTGACCGAGCAGCAGGTGGCGCGCCTGTACCGCCTGCTCGCGACGCGTCTCGACGACGAGATGCCGCGGCTGTTTTCGCGGCCCCTGCGACCGGGGGCGCTCAAGTTCACCTGTTTGAGTTTGCTGGATGCACGCAGCCTGTTGGTTGCACTGCATCGCTGGTCGCACGTATTGCGCCTGCTGCAAGACGATTTTCAGCTTGACGTGTGGCAAGGGCAGGGCACCAGCGTGGTGGCGCTGGTGGAGCCGGCGCAGCGAGCCAGTCGTTGCAAGCCGGTCGCGCTCGACCTGATGCTCAAGCTGATCCACGGTGTGGCGTCGTGGCTGATCGGCAAGCGCATTCCCTTGAAGCGGGTCGATTTTTCATTCGCGAAGCCGGCGTTCGCGGCCGAATACCAGGCGCTGTATCCGGGGCCGGTGTTGTTCGAGCAGCACCAGACGGCCTTCCATATCGACTCGTCCTATCTGCACCTGCCAGTGCGTCGCAGCCGGCAGGAACTCAACGAGTTCTTGCGGCGTGCACCCGAGGACTGGCTGTTTGCCTCGTTCCAGGAGGAGCGTCTCGGCCAGCGGCTGCGCGAGCATCTCGCGTGGCGGCTGCCCTTGCCGGTCACGGCCGAAAGCGCCGCCGAGGCGTTGCACGTGTCGACCCGTTCGCTGCACCGCCACCTGCGCGACGAAGGCACCAGTTTCCAGCGCGTCAAGGACGAGTTGCGCCGCGACATCGCGGTCCAGAAGCTGACCCGCACCCGCGAGCCGATGGCCGCCATTGCCGCCGAGCTCGGGTTCGACAGCACCGCATCGTTCCACCGCGCGTTCAAGGGATGGACCGGGGATACCCCCGGGGCCTACCGGGCGGGGGGAGGGGAAGGCGCCCGGGTGGTGCGACGGGTACCGCCGGCGACATATCAACCGGAAATGTAGCGCTTGGCAGGGAATGCTTGCCCGTGCCGGTGCGGCTCCGGCGTATGCTCCCAGCCGCGCCGGCTCTTGCCGTGCATGTGCTGCCGCCGCCGGCGGAGCGGCACGACGTGCCCACCCCGAGCGCCGATCTGTCCTAAGCTGCGATCATGAAACGAAGAGTTGTTGAGTCCCCCGGCATCGAGCCCGAAGACCCGGAAAAAGCCGCGGCCCTGCGCACGGTGCACAAGCTGATGGCGTTCTGGGGCCTCACCCCGCGAGACATCGGTGCGGCGCCCGCGGCACCCCCGCCGGCACCGGTCGACGACGTTGTGCGCTACCGACATCCCCTCAGCGGCGAGGTGTGGAATGGTCACGGCTCGCAGCCCGAGTGGCTGCGGCGTGCACTGCTGACCGAGGGCTACACGGTGGCCGAACTGCGCGTGGCCGAAGGTGAGTCGCCCGCGACGCGTGGCTCTTTGCCGGCCGATCCGGCTGCGTGAGCGGGCGGACCCTAGCTCAAGCGGGCTTGCGCTGCCCCGTGGCCAGGGTCTGCAAGGTCAGCCGACCGTTCTCGTTGATGTGAACCAGTATCTTCTCGTAAGAAGTGTCGCGGTCGGCCTGGGTGAAGGGCGGGAAGCCCAGACGCAGCAGCAAAGGGTTGACGCTTTCGATGCGATAGCAGATGACCGCCACCTTGGCCTCCGCGGCGTCCATCAGCGGCAGGCCGGCGGCGAAGGTTTCCTTGGCATAGGTTTTCGGCGTCAAGCGGAGATGGCGCGCCAGTGGGCCGATGGTCTCCTGGCAACGCGGCTCGACATCGGTGGCCAGGAAGTCGACGTCCGGCGGCAGCAGCGACGGCAGCCGTTCGGCGAATGCGCGACCTTGCGCCGACAAGCCGAGCGACTGGTAATCGACCAGACCATGTCGGACCAAATAAATCTTGCTCATCGAAGCCCCCCCCGAGGAGTGGATTGAAAACCTTGTGTGATGGAAACGGGAAACGGGCCCGCGTGCGGATGCGCTGGCCCGAGCCTTCATCCTAGAGCGACTCAGCGACGTGTTCCATCCCCAGCATGGGGGCCGCACGCGCATGCCTTCGACGTGGAAGGTGGTCCGGCCCCCTGAGGGTTGATGCCATCGACGCGGACCCTCTGTGCCAACACCGTCGCTGCTGGCCCATCGCTGTCGTGCACGCTGTCGCGCAATTCGCACGGCTCACCTCGTCCTACGGAATCCCGGTGTTGCTTATTCACGAAATCTTTTTATGATGCAAAGCAAGTCGTGTGTATCCGCGATGTGACCAAAAGGTCCCGCCAGTTGTCTCTCACGATGAAGCCCGCCCGCCACCTTTTTGATTCGGAGCTCGCTGTGTCCTCCTTCCATCTCTCCACTCATGCGCTGAACGTGTCGTCCCCGACCGGTTCGCGCTATGCCGTCGCTGCCCTGCAGCGTCCGGCCCGTGGAGCCGTTGCGAAGGTGGTGTTGTGTGTCACAGCCAAGCGACGTCCGAATCACGAACCGACCCCATCCGGGGCGCCAGGAGGCTGAGCCGCAGCAGCACTGCGACGCTCGCTTCTCGACGGCCCGGTGTTCACCGGGCCGTTTGCTTTTCTGAAGCATCCGACGGCCCGGCAGGTGTCAACCGCCGGGCCGTTTGTTTTTCTTGAATTTGTTGTCGAACCCCTCAGGAGCCCTCCATGCAAAAGAACCGTACCCCCGCTGCCCTCGTCATCTCCGGCCTGAAGCCGCGCAACCCGCTGGTGATCGCATGCCGATCACGACGCGCCGGCGTGCACGCGCCCCGTGGCCATGCCCCACGCCAGCAGGCGAAGCGCGAACTGCACCGTGAGTTGAACCGCCTGCATCCGCCCAACTGCTGAACCCGGCGGCCCGTCACAGAGGTGGCGGGGCTGCCTTCTAGGAGCTTTCGATCATGTTGTCGACGAGTCCTGTTCCCAAAGATGCGGCCGCACTGCGGCCCGACACCCTGGCCATGCGGGCGCTGCGGCGGCCCCTGGCCGCCTTGCTGCTGTCGGTCGGTGGCTTGATGCTGCGACTGTCCGAGCGGCTGCACCCGGTTCGTGCGCATGCCGCGAACGCGGCGGTGGTGGAGGAGCCACACCCCCTGCCGCGGGTCGAGTTTCACGCCGATGGCGCCGACGGTGCGCTGTATGTCGACGGCAAATACGTCGGACGCCTGCCCGGCGTGAAGCGGTTGTGAACCGCGCCGACGGCCTCACGCCGGAGGGTGCGTGGTGCCGGTCAGTCGGTGGTCTCCGGTCTGATGTCGTGCGTGGCATCAGACCGGTGGCAGGCTGACATGACGTTGCTGCCGTGGCGTCAGCTTCGTTTCGACAACCCGTTCGCTGCCGGCCGGATCTGCCGCGGTGTTGCACCGACCAGCTTGCGCATCAGCCGACGCAGTGCACCTGCATCGGCATAGCCGACCCGCTCGGCGACCTGCTCGACCGACAGCATGCTGCCTTCGAGCAGCAGCCGCGCCTTGCTCAGTCTCACGCTTTGCACCAGCGCCAGCGGGCTGCGCCCGGTCGCGGCCCTGACGTGGCGCGACAGCGTGCGCTCTGAGACACCGCACTCGGCAGCCAACTGCGCCACGCTCGGCGTTTTCGGAAGCGACCGCTCGATCCGAGCCACCAAGGTCGCGACCAGTTCATGGCCGCCGCCCAGCAGGGACGGCATCACGAAGGGCGCTTGTGTCTGACGTGCATCGAGCAGCAGGACGCGTGACACCGCGTCCGCCAGGGCCGCACCACAGCGGTCGCGCAACAGGTGCAACATCAGATCGCTGTGAGCCAGTGCGGCACCGGCCGTGACCACCAGGCCATCGGCGACGACGACCCGGTCGGCTTGCACCTGACAGCGCGGTTCGAGCCGCTGCAATTGCGGCGCCAGCCACCAGGAGATGGTGGCCTTGCGACCGGCCAGCAGGTCGGCGGCCTGCAGCAGGTAGACCGCCGAGCAGGACGCGCCGACCATGCCACCGCCGCGCACCTGGGCACGCAACGCACGGATGGCACGTTGCGCGTCCGGCTCTGCCAGGCGTGACAACGCGGCCTCCGGCCGCTCGACGCCGAGTCCGGGCACCACCCAGACCGAGCGATCGGGGCGCGCGCGCAGCGGCAGTGGCCGCGAGCGCAGCGTGAGGCCGTGCGGGAGGTGGATGTCGCCTGCCTGCGTGCCATAGACGCGCCAGCGAGGCGGGGCGACGCCGACATGGACGGCCATCGCCGCAGCGGCGGCCAGCACGTCGAGCGTCAAGGTGACGCTCGATGCATAGGCCCCGGGAAGCACGAGCACGGTGAAATCGTTCATGGACTCAGAAGGCAAGTGTCCTAGCAACATGCCCGTCCGGGCAGCGGCATTCTGGTCAGGCCGTGGGTCTCTTGCAAGCGCGGACGCAGCGCGTGACACGCTTTGCACTTGTTCCGCGTTGGATCAAGGCCTTGTCACGGAAGATATGCCGCGCGCCACGGCGAGCGCGCGCCGGTCGATCACGCGCAGCAGGTCCTGCAACTGCACCGGTTTGGTCAGGTACTCGGCAAAACCGGCGTCGCGCGCAGCGCGCACTTGCGAGGGCAAGGCGTCGCTCGACAGTCCGATGCACGGCACCTCGGCGCATTCCGGCAGGGCCGCCAAGCGGGCCCGCAGCTCGATGCCATGCATGTCACCCAACTGCATGTCGATCAACATCAGATCGGGCCGCTCGCGGCGCGCGGTCTCCAGCGCCTCCATCCCGGAGCGTGCCACCAGCAGCCGAACCCCAGGCCGCAGGGCCAGCATGCCCTCGACCACCAGCACGTTGACCTCGTCGTCTTCGGCATAGAGGACCGTCAGCGGGGCCGGCTCCGCGGGCTGGACGACGTCGGGCCCGCGAGGCGGTGAAGCGGCCGGGCGGGTCGCGGTCGCGCCGGCGTTCGGCAACCACAGCGTGAAGCAGGAACCGACCCCCACGTCGCTTGTCACGGTGATGCGTCCGCCCATCATCGTCGTCAGCCGCTGCGACAGGGCCAGCCCGAGGCCGGTGCCGGGGATGCCCAGCCGGTGTGCGCCCAGCCGCTCGAACGGCTGGAACAACTTGTCGATCTGCTCGGCTGCGAGGCCGATGCCCGTGTCGACCACCGACAAACCCCACTCGCCCGCGCGGGCGACGGCGTCGAGCGTGACATGGCCGCGCGGCTGGTTGTACTTGATCGCATTGGTCAGCAGGTTCACGAGCACCTGGCGCAGGCGCAGCGGATCGGCCTCCACCATGCCCTCGCTGTGCTGGGCCTTGTTCTCCAGCGTCACGTCCTCGGCCTCGGCCTGCTGACGCACCATGTCCACCGCCTCGGCGGTCGCGCGCGCGATCGACACGGCTTGCCGAACGATAGGAACATGTCCGCCTTCGATGGCGGACAGGTCCAACAGGTCGGTGACCATCGCCAACAGGTACTCTCCGGCACGCCGGATCTGCCGCACCCGCTCGCGCTGCCGTTCCGCCAAGGGGGCTTCGGCCTCTCGTTGGAGCAATTGGGTGAAGCCGAGGATGGCGTTGAGCGGCGTGCGCAGTTCATGGCTCATGCGCGCCATGAACTCGTCCTTGGCCGCCGCGAGTCGCTGGGCGGTATCGGCGGCGACGCGGGCATCCTCCGCGCGCTTTCGTTCGCTGATGTCGAGGTTGGTGCCCGAGATGCGCAAAGGCCGGCCGTCGACATCGCGTGCCACCACTCGGCCGCGGTCGAGCAACCACAGCCAGCCGCCCTGTTGTGTGCGCACCCGGTATTCGGCGGAGTAGGACGGGAGCCGGCCTTCCAGGTGGTCCTGCAGTGCCGCCGAGACCGCAGGCCGATCGTCGGGGTGGATCAATTCGCGCCACCACTCCAGGTCGGGTGAATCAGGTGGCTCCGTGTAGCCGCGCAGGGCCAGCCAGCGCTCGTTCCACCGCAACACGCCGGTTTCGATGTGCCAGTCCCACACGCCCAGGTCGGCGCCGGCCAGCGCCAGTTCGAGGCGCTGCTCGCTGTCGCGCAACGCCTCGTTGGCCAGGGCTAGTTCCTGCGTCCGTTGTGCCACCCGCGCTTCGAGGCGTTCCCGCCCGGCCAACTGGAGTCGCAACAGCTGCCAGACGAGCAGGCTGACCAGCAAGCCGCACGCCAAGACGAGCGTGGTGCTGGTGTCGCTCGCCGTGCCGGGCCCGTGCGAGCGGGGCCGGAACTCGAATCGCCATACGCGTCCACCCACTGCCACGGTCGCCGCGTGTGACAGCGCACCCGCTGAGGCCACCTCGTGGGGCCCCTGGGCAGCGGAGTCGTACAGCAGGTTGTGCGGCGATGGCGGCGCGACGGCCTCACCGGCCCAGCCGACGTCGTGCAGACGAAAGTCGACCCGCTCGAGCAGCTCCCGGCCCATCATCGAGATGATGAAGTCCTCCACGCTCAGCACGACGGTGCTCAGGCCGAGGAAGGCCGCACGCCGCTGCTCGAGCGTGCGCCGAGGCATGCCCGCTCGGTACACCGGCTGACGCAACACATAGCCCACCTTGTTGCCCGACTGCACCAGCTGCAAGCGGCCCGAGCCGGTCAGCTCGCCGCGGTCACGCGCGCGCTCCAGTGCCTCGCGACGCTGCGGCGTGAGTGCCGCGTCGAAGCCGAGGGCCCTCTCGTTGCCTGCAATGGGCTCGATGAAGTGCGTCACGTAATAGTCGGCTCGCTCGCCTTCGGGGTGGATGGCGAAATTTGCGCCGTAGCGACCCGGCTCGCGTATCTCGGCGCGCAGCGAGGCTTCGAACGCCGCCTTGTCCTGGTGGCGAACGTAGCGGACGAACTGCAGTGACAAAAAGCCGGGATAGCGCCTCCGCAACTCCAGCTGTTCGAAATATTCGCTGAACTCGCGCCGGGTCACCACTTGCGAGGCGGCGAACAAGCCGCGCACACCGTGCAGCACCTCCGCCCAGCCGCCAATGCGCCGCTCGACGGTAGACCCGACGATGCGGGCATGCTCCTGCAGTTCGCGCCGTGCCTCACGCTCCTCCAGACGCCCGGCGAACTGGGCAGCCCATGCGGTGAGGCCGCAGCCGAGCACGAGCACCAGCCCGGGCAGCGCATGCCGCCACCCGCCGCGCGGGCGCAGGGACCACAGGGGTGTTGATTCGACACGGCGGCTGTTCATGGGCTGCAACATCGCCGAGTCGGACGGCGCCTAAGACCGCCGGCACGGCGTGCCGGAAGGAGAGTGGCGCCCGCCGTCTCGGCGAGACCTGTTGTTGGCCAGGGTGGCGGGGGACCGTTGGCCGGCCATGGGAAGGCGCGCAAGCCTTGTGAGCAATCGCGGTGCCCTGTGGGGCCGGTAGCGCGGGCAGGGCGATCGCGGCCATACTGGCCACCGACGGCGAGGGCACGGCGCGCGACACTTGCGCGTCGGGGCTGTCGGAGTGGCCGTCTCTTTGATCCCCTGCCAGGAGAACCGTGGATGACCATCGAACTGCCCAAGGAAGCACGCCAGCAGGCCATCGCCTCGATCGAGCGCTACTTTGAGGAGAACATGGAGCAACGGATCGGCAACATCGCCGCCGGTGCGCTACTGGGCTTTTTCCTCGAGGAGGTCGGGCCCTCCATCTACAACCAGGCGGTCGCCGATGCGCAGGAACGCCTGCAGATGCGGGTGACGGAGCTCGACATCGAGGTGCATGAAGACGAGTTCCAGTATTGGCGGAAGTACGACAAGAAGGGCAAGGGGCGGTAGCGGCGTCAAGGCTGTAGAGGCAGATGCCCCTCTTGTTCGACAGGTGTCAGCATGCAGACGTTCGACCCTCGCACCACCCATCGCACCACCCACCGCGCGTGGACCCGCCGCCAGATTCTGAAAGTTGCGGCAGCTTCGTCCGCCTTGGCTTGGCCCGCTGTGGGCGCACCAGCCGCCGAGTGGCCGACCCACCCGTTGACCTTGATGGTTCCCTTTCCCGCTGGCGGCGGGACGGACGCCTATGCGCGGCCGCTGGCGGCCGTCCTGTCTCGGCAGCTCGCTCAGCAGGTGCTGGTGGTGAACCATGGCGGGGCCGGCGGCACGCTGGGGGCGGCCGTGGCGGCGAAGGCCGCACCCGATGGCCATACCTATTTGCTGGGCGCCGTGCACCATGCCATCGCACCGAGCGTGTATGCCAAGCTCGGCTACGACATCGAGACAGACTTTCGACCGATCGGGCTGGTGTCCCATCCGCCCCAGGTGATCGTCGTCAACCCCGCTCGCGTGCCGGTCAACGACCTGCAGGGTCTCATCGAGTACGTGCGCCGGCGGCCCGGGAAGCTGAACTTCGGCTCGGCCGGTACCGGCACCAGCCATCATCTTGCGGGCGAGTTGTTCAAGCAACAGACGCGGACCTTCATGACCCACATCCCCTACCGCGGCGCGGGCCCCGCGCTGCAGGACCTGGTCGGGGGGCAGCTGGACCTGATGTTCGACGGGCTGGGATCGTCGGCGCCCCATATCAAGAGCGGACGGTTACGGCCGCTGGCGGTCGCGGCCGAGAGACGGGCTGCGGCCTTTCCTGATTTGCCCACCACCGTGGAAGCGGGCTTGCCTGCTTATCGGGTCTCGACCTGGTATGGGCTGTGGGGGACAGGCGAGGTTCCCGATGACACGGTCGCACGCATGCAAGCGGCCTTGCGTCAGGCGCTGAACACCCAGGAACTGCGCAGTGCCTGGACGGCGCTCGGGACGGACTCACCCGACTTGTACGGCGACGCGTTCGGGCGTTTCGTGCACACCGAAATCGCTCGTTGGCGCGACGTGGTGAAGCACTCGGCTTTGAAGCTCGACGCGTCGTAGAGAACGCTGATCGGCGTTTCATTCGCAGCCGAGGCTTGCTGCGAAAGTGGGTCCTCGCGTCTTCGGAGGCGACTCAAGCGCGCCCCACGGCCGCAAGCTTCGACACCGCTGCCAAGCGTGACCGACTCCACTCGACAACGGCGCGCGGATGGGATACTGTATAAATTAACAGGTATCCGCGATGACGCCCGACCTCCTTCCCTCAGCCTCGACCCCCACGTCGGACCCCGACCCGGCCCCGCCCCGCCTGCCGCCGTCGGTGGCCGCCGCCCTCTGGCGGGGCGACGAGTTGGGCGGCAGCGCCCGGCGGACGGTGCCGAGCGGTTACGACGATCTGGACCGTGAACTGCCGGGCGGCGGGTGGCCGGCGGGCGTGGTCGTCGAACTGCTGCAAGCCCAGCCCTGTGTGGGCGAATGGCGCTTGCTGATGCCGGTGCTGGGCCGATTGGCCGCCGAGCATCGCCCGATCTGGCTGGTCGGCGCGCCCCATCTTCCTTACCTGCCAGGCCTGCGGGCCGCTGCGGGCCTCACCGAGCAGCACCTGATCCGCGTTTGCGCCGACACGCCGGCGCAGCGGCTGTGGGCGACCGAGCAAGGCGTCAAGGCGCAAGGCCTGGGCGCCGTGCTCGCCTGGCTGCCGCAGGCGCGCCCGGAGCAGGTGCGCCGCCTGCAGGCCTGTGCGGCGCAATCGGACACGCTGGTGTTCTTGATGCGCCCCGCGGCCGTGCAGCGCGAAGCGTCGGCGTCGCCGCTGCGCCTGCAGGTGCAACTCGGCGACGCCTGGTCGCTGCAGGTGCGGCTGCTCAAGCGCCGCGGGCCCTGCCACGAGGGGGTGCTGGTGCTGCCCTCGGTTCCGTCTCAACTCGCGCCGGTGGTCGCAGCACGTCTGCGGCCTTCGGTTCACCGTCGTCTGGAGCCCGCCCATGCAGTACTGGGTGGCCTTGACTCTCTGCCCGCCGTCCGCAGCAGCGAACTCGAGTCCGCGCACTGACGCCGGCGCCGGGGCCGCGGCGACGGCCTCGCAGCAGCAGGCGGTCGGCTGGTGGGCCTTGCAGTTCACGCCCCGTGTCGCGGTGCTCGACGAGGCCGTGCTGCTGGAGGTCGCCGCCAGCCGGCGCCTGTTCGGTGGCGAGGCGGCCTTGCGTGAGCGCTTGTGCGCCGAAGCACAGGTACTGGGCTGCGAGGCCGTGGCCTGGGGACCGACGGCGCGTGCGGCGCTGGCGTTTGCCCGCGCGGGCTGGCACGACGGCGACGGATCGATGCCGCTCACCCAACGGCTCGACCGGTTGCCGCTGCACACCGTGTCGGAGCTCGCTCGCGAGCAGGCCACGCTCGTGCGTCTTGGCTGCAAGACCTTGGGCGATGTGCGGCGCTTGCCGCGCGGCGGGCTCAGCCGCCGTTTCGGCAAGGCCCTGCTCGAAGCCCTCGACCAGGCCTACGGCTTGCGCCCGCAGGCCTTCGAATGGCTGGTGTTGCCCGAGCGCTTCGAGACCCGTTTGCAATTGCCCAGCCGCGTCGAAGACGCTCAGGCCCTGGTGTTCGGCGCACGCCGGTTGTTGATGCAGATGAGCGGCTGGCTCGCGGCACGCCACGCTGGCGTGCGCCGCTTCACCTTCGTGTGGCACTACGACTTCCATCGGGGCCGCGACGCCCCCGAGCGCGACGAACTGCAGATCCGCACCGCCGACCTGACGCGCGAGACCTCGCATTTCGAGCGTTTGCTGTCGGAACACCTGGCCAAGACGACGCTCGCCGCGCCAGTGGACGACATCCGCTTGTGCGCCGATGAGGTCGAGCCACTGGAGGAGGTGAGCGCTTCGCTGCTGCAGGACCCGGCTCGGGGCGGCGAGTCGGTGACGCAGCTGATCGAGCGGGTGTCGGCGCGGTTGGGCGCCGACAAGGTGTTGCGCCCGGTGTTGCGCGCCGACCACCGGCCCGAGCATGTGCAGACCTGGCAGCCGGCCGGCGAGGCCGGCCTGCGCAAGCCCGTTGTCGCCCTGCCGGCGCTGCTGCCGCAGCCGACCTGGCTGCTGGCCACGCCGCTGCGCCTGGCGATGCAGGGCCAGCGCCCGATGTACCAGGGTGTGCTCGAGACCGTTGCCGGCCCCTGCCGGCTGGAGGCGGGCTGGTGGGACCGCGATCGATCCGAGGCCGGCGAGACGGCGGCGGTGGCGCGCGACTACTACGTGATGTTCAGCGCCCATGCCGGACTGCTGTGGGTCTACAAGGAGCGCGACGTCGGCGCGCAGGGCCGCAACAGCCCGTGGTTTCTGCACGGCATCTTCGGGTGAGGGGGCGTTCCCCGACTTTTGATGTGGCAGCGTTCCGTCGTGTTAACAAGCCCCGCCGCGTCGACCGGCTCTACATCGGGCGCGCCGTTTCGCTGATCTACTTCCTGCCATGGAAACGCCACTCGCCGTGAGGCACTACCACGATGACGAAATCGATGTCCGACGCATTGCTCCCCACGGGATATGAAGAATGGCTTGCCGAGGTCAAGCAACGCATCCGCACAGCGCAGACCCGTGCAACGATCGCCGCGAACCAGGAACTCGTGATGCTTTATTGGAGCATCGGGAAGGACATCCTGGCCCGGCAGGCAGAGCTGGGGTGGGGCGCGAAAGTTGTCGCGCAACTCGCCGAAGACCTCCGTCGCTCATTTCCTGAGGCGAGGGGGTTCTCGCGCAGCAACTTGATGTACATGAAGGCCTTTGCAGCGGCCTGGCCAGACACGGAATTTGTCCAGACGGTGTCTGGACAATTGTCGTGGTCCCACAACGTGGCCCTTCTCGACAAGCTCGCTGACCGCGCAGAGCGCGAGTGGTACAGCCAGGCAGCTGTCGAACACGGATGGAGCGTGCGCATCTTGGTGCACCAGATCGAAACCGGTCTGCGAGATCGCACCGGCACTGCCTTGACCAACTTCCAGTCCACGTTGCCGGCACCGCAGTCAGAGCTTGCGCAGCAGTTGGTGAAGGACCCCTATGTCTTCGACTTCATGGACCTCTCGGTCGAGTCGAAGGAGCGCGATCTTGAGAACGCGCTGACCGTTCATTTGCAGGCCTTCCTGCTCGAGCTCGGCAAAGGCTTCGCCTTCATCGGACGTCAGTATCACCGGGAGGTAGGAGGGCAAGATTACTTCATCGACCTGCTGTTCTACAACACGCGGCTGCACTCGTACGTGGCGGTGGACCTGAAGATGGACGACTTCAAGCCAGAGTACGCCGGGAAGATGCAGTTCTACCTGAATGTGCTCGATGCCCAGCTGAAAACCGAGCGTGACGACTCGTCGATCGGCCTGATCCTCTGCAAGGGCCGCAACGGGCTGGTGGTGGAGTACGCACTCCGCGACAGCTCGCGTCCCATCGGCGTTGCAACATACCAGGTGAGAACCTCACCCAGGCTGCCCGACGAACTCGCGGACATACTTCCGACCCCGCAGCAGCTGCAAAGTGAACTGTGGCCCGCATCCGCGCCGATCGTCGACAGGCTGGCAGAACCGGATGACGGCCCGCCGAGCGGGCGGGGCTCCTCGACAAAACGCTCCAAGCAGGGCAAGAGCCGCAAGGCCTGACGTTGTATGCCGTGTTGTCGTGATTGGCTGAAGAGCGTGAGCGTTCATCAACATTGGGGAACCCGAGCCCGGGCGGCCGCCGTCGGGGCCCACTTGGCACGCACCAGCCACAAACTTGATCCTTGGGCTCACGAATTTGATGGTTCGTGACAGCAGTATGTCGGGCCTCTTGCCGGCATATGCCGAGCTGCACTGTCTCTCGAACTTCACCTTCCTGCGCGGCGCGTCGCATGCCGAGCAGCTGGTCGAGCGTGCCAAGGCGCTGGGCTACAGCGCCTTGGCGATCACCGATGAATGTTCATTGGCCGGTATCGTGCGCGCCCACCTGGAGGCCAAGGACGCGGGCCTGAAGCTGCTGGTGGGTGCCGAGTTCGAGATCCAGGCCAGCAGCGTGCCGTTCAAGCTGGTGGTGCTGGCGTGCAACCGGCAGGGGTACGGCAACCTGAGCGCCTTCATCACGCGGCTGCGCCGCACGGCGGAGAAGGGCGACTATCAGCGCCCGCATTTGAACGATCTGCGCGCCGACGAACTGGCCGACTGTGTGGTGCTCTACGTCCCCGGCCGTGGCGCCTCGTTCGACACGGTCTACACCCAGGCACGCTGGTTCGCCCACCACTTCGAGCTGCGCGCCTGGCTGGCGGTGGAACTGCTGCACGGCCTCGACGATACGGCGTGGCTGCACAAGGCGCGCGAGGTGTCACGGCTCACGGGCCTGCGCCTGGTCGCCGCGGGTGACGTCCACATGCACGTGCGCTCGCGCAAGCCGCTGCAGGACACGCTGACCGCCATCCGCGTCGGCAAGCCGCTCACCGAATGCGGCTTTGAGCTGCAGCCCAATGCCGAGCGGCATCTGCGTTCGCGCTTGCGGCTGGCGCAGATCTACCCGGCCGACCTGCTGGACGAGACGGTCAAGGTGGCCGAGCGCTGCACCTTCTCGCTGGATGAACTGAAGTACGAGTACCCGCAGGAGATCGTGCCCCCGGGCGAGACGCCGGCCGGCTATTTGCGGCGGCTGACCTACGAGGGCGCCGGGCGGCGCTACCAGGGCGCCGTGCCGCAGAAGGTCAGCGAGCTGATCGAGAACGAGCTGGCGCTGATCGCCGAGCTGCAGTACGAAGCCTACTTTCTGACGGTCTACGACCTGGTGGCCTTTGCCCGCTCACGCCACATCCTGTGCCAAGGCCGTGGCTCGGCCGCCAATTCGGCGGTGGCCTACTGCCTCGGCATCACCTCGGTCGACCCCGCGCGCAGCTCGATGCTGTTCGAGCGTTTCATCAGCCGCGAGCGCAACGAGCCGCCCGACATCGACGTCGACTTCGAGCACCAGCGTCGCGAGGAGGTGATCCAGTACATCTACGAGAAATACGGCCGTGACCGTGCCGGCCTGACCGCGGTGGTCAGCAGCTATCGACCGAAGAGCGCGATCCGCGATGTCGGCAAGGCGCTGGGTTTCGATCTGGAGACGGTCGACCGCCTCGCCAAGCACCACCAGTGGTGGGACGGCCGCCGCGCCATCCCCGAGCGCCTGCAGGAATGCGGGTTGGACCTGGACGACCTGGCCACGCGCCAGCTGCTGGCGCTGCTCGAGCAGATCATCGGTTTTCCGCGCCACCTGAGCCAGCACGTCGGCGGCTTCGTGATCGCGCAAGGCCAGCTCAGCCGCATGGTGCCGGTCGAGAACGCGGCGATGCCCGAGCGCACCGTGATCCAGTGGGACAAGGACGACCTGGATGCGATGGGCTTGCTCAAGGTCGACGTGCTCGCGCTCGGCATGTTGAGTGCGATCCAGCGTGCGCTCGACTTTATCGGCGAGCGCCGCGGCCACGTGTTCGAGCTGCAGGACGTGCCGCCCGAAGATGCCGAGACCTACCGGATGATCCAGCAGGCCGACACGGTGGGCGTGTTCCAGATCGAAAGCCGGGCCCAGATGGCGATGCTGCCCCGCATGAAACCCGAGCGCTTCTACGATCTGGTGATCGAGGTGGCACTGGTGCGGCCCGGCCCTATACAGGGCGGCATGGTGCATCCGTACCTGCGGCGCCGGCAAGGCTTGGAGGAGGCCTCCTGTCCGCCCGGCCTCGAGCGGGCACTCGGCCGCACGCTGGGCGTGCCGATCTTCCAGGAGCAGGTGATGCAGATCGCGCAGGATGCCGCCGGCTTCACCGCCGGCGAGGCCGACCAGCTGCGCCGCGCGATGGCAGCCTGGAAGCGCAAGGGCGGCGTGCAGCGCTTCTACGACAAGATCATCCAGGGCATGACCGAACGCGGCTACGACCACACGTTCGCCGAGCAGATCTTCGCCCAGATCCAGGGGTTCGCCGAATACGGCTTCCCCGAGAGCCACGCCGCGTCGTTCGCGCTGCTCGTCTACGCCAGCTGCTGGATCAAGCGGCATGAGCCCGCCGCCTTTCTGGCGGCGTTGCTCAACTCGCAGCCGATGGGCTTCTACGCGCCCAGCCAGCTGGTGCAGGACGCGCGCCGCCATGGTGTCGAAGTGCGGCCGCCCGACGTGATGTACAGCGAGGTCGAGTCGACGCTCGAAGACCTGCCGCACGAGCCGGCGGTGCGCATCGGGTTGCAGCTGATGCGGGGGCTGAAGCTCGAGACGGCGCGCCGTATCGTGGCCGCGCGGCACGAGCGACCGTTCGACAGCGCGGAAGACCTGGCGCGGCGGGCCCGGGTCGATGTGCACGAGATGCGCTTGCTGGCAGGCGCCGACGCCCTCCTGAGTCTGTCAGGCCACCGGCGGCAGCAGGTATGGGACGCGACCGCCTTGACGGCCGTGCCCGAACTGCTGGAGGAGGCGCCGTTCGACGAAGAGGTGCTGGAACTGCCGGCGGCGCCGGAAGGCGAAGAGGTGGTGTTCGACTACGCCTCGCTCGGGCTCACGCTGCGCAGCCACCCGCTCGCGCTGCTGCGACCCAGACTGCGCGAGAAGCGACTGTCGACGGCGGAGGAGCTGCGCGACACCCCGAACGGCCGGCTTGCCCGCGCCTGCGGCATCGTCACGATGCGCCAGCAGCCCAGCACGGCCAACGGCGTGATCTTCGTGACGCTGGAAGACGAGACGGGACAGGTCAACGTGATCGTCTGGCGTTCGCTGCGCGACAGTCAGCGCAAACAGTTGCTGCACTCGCGGCTGCTGGCGGTCTATGGCGTCTGGCAGCGTGACGGGGAGGTACGGCACCTGGTGGCGCACTATCTGGAGGATCTGACGCCGTGGCTCGGCCAGCTGCAAACCGACAGCCGCGATTTCCGGTGAACCTTGCACCGACGCGCTCTTGAGCGGCCCCCACGCAAAACCAGATTGGCCCGATGGACACCGCAAATGCGGCATTCTTACGACTGTTCGTTCGACTCGCGGCCCCCATCGGCCCACCACGGTGACCCGTGCCCGCTACTCCATCGCATCGGCACGACTTGTCGAACATCATCAGATTCCGGCGGCGCCGCTGGCACGCACGGCCACCCCTGCCCGAAACGGGTGTTCCCGACACGGCGCCCTAGCCGTCGATTCCCCCAAACGGAGATTTGCAGTGTCTTCTCCTTCCCGCATCCTTCACCCCGGTCTGCGTCGAAAAATCATGTCCGCCGACGAGGCCGCGGCATTGATCCGTCACGGCGACAACGTCGGCATGAGCGGCTTCACCGGCGCCGGTTATCCCAAGGCCGTGCCGCTGGCGCTGGCGCGCCAGATCGAGCAGGCGACGCAGGCGGGTGAGACCTTCCGGATCGGCGTGTGGACCGGCGCGTCCACCGCGCCCGAGCTCGACGGTGCGCTGGCACGGGTCGGGGGCATGCAGCTGCGCATGCCCTACCAGTCCGATCCCGCCTGCCGGGCGCGCATCAACGCGGGTGAGATGGAGTATCTCGACCTCCACCTTTCGCACGTGGCCCAGTTCGTCTGGTTCGGTTTCTTCGGCAAGCTTCATGCCGCGGTGGTCGAGGTGGCCGGCATCCGCGAGGACGGCCGGTTGATTCCCTCCTCGTCGATCGGCAACAACAAGACCTGGCTGGATCAGGCCGACAAGATCATCCTCGAGGTCAACAGCTGGCATCCCGAGGGGCTCGACGGCATGCACGACGTCTACTACGGCACGCGACTGCCGCCGCATCGCAAGCCGATCCCGCTGCTGGACGCGGGGGACCGGATCGGCGAGCCCTACCTGCGTGTCGACCCCGACAAGGTGGTGGCGGTGGTCGAGACCTGTTCACCCGACCGCAATTCGGCCTTTGCGCCGCCCGACGAGGTGTCGCGGCGCATCGCCGAGCACATCCTCGAGTTCTTCGACCACGAAGTGCGGCGCGGTCGCTTGCCGGCCAACCTGCTGCCGCTGCAATCGGGTGTCGGCAACACCGCCAACGCCGTGTTGTCAGGCCTCAACCAGGGGCCCTATGAGGGGTTGGCGGCGTACACCGAAGTGCTGCAGGACGGCATGCTGGAGATGCTGAAGTCGGGCAAGCTGCGCTTCGCGTCAGCCACGGCCTTGTCGCTCAGCCCGGCGGGCACCGAGGATTTCATCGCCAACCTGGCCCACTACCGTGACCGTGTCGTGCTGCGGCCGCAGGAAATCTCCAACCACCCCGAGGTGATCCGCCGGCTGGGGGTGATTGCCATGAACGGCATGATCGAGACCGACCTCTACGGACACGTCAACTCGACCCATGTGATGGGGACACGGATCATGAACGGCATCGGCGGCTCGGGCGACTTCGCCCGCAACGCCTATCTGTCGATCTTCATGACCGGCTCGACGGCGAAGGACGGTGCCATCTCCTGCATCGTGCCGATGGCCAGCCACGTCGACCACACCGAGCACGACGTGCAGGTCGTTGTCACCGAACAAGGGCTGGCCGACCTGCGGGGGCTCGCACCGCGGCGGCGTGCGCGCTTGTTGATCGAACGCTGCGCCCACCCCAGCTATCGGGATGCCCTGCTCGACTATGTAGAGCGCGCCGAGGCGGCTGCCCGGGCCGGTCGCGGCGGCATGCACACACCGCACTCGCTCGGCGAGGCGCTGTCGTGGCATGAGCGCTACGAGCAAGCAGGGCACATGCTGAAGGGATGAGCCGCCCCGACCTCGGCGCCGCGTCGCCGGCCTCTACGGTCGGCTCGCGCTCGCAAGCCGGGAGGGTGCGCCGCTTCGATGCGGTCGGGCGCCTCGATGCCCTGACGCGGGTATGCCGCTCTCCCCAAGCCGCGCGCCGAAGCCTCCGTGCGTGGCGTCTTCCCCGGCAGGAATCGCCCCGAATTCACGAAACCCGAACGTTTCCACGTCCCGGGGCGGTCAAGGTCGGCCACCGGGAGCCGAAACACGAGGGCGGCGCCGCGATGGCGCCGCGAACCTTGCCGACCGCCACCTCCAGCACGACGATGACCGACTTCCATACGCAACCGAGTCCCTTCTTCCCGCGCAGGCACCCCCGCTGGTTTGTCGCCTGCTTGGGCCTGCTGCTGGCCGCTTGCGGCAGTGGCGATGGCGACGACGACGCCGTGTCGCAGACCACGCGCCAGGGGGTGCTTGCCATCTCCAACAGCAACCACACCGCCACGCTCTGCCAGGTCGATGCCGAGGGCGCGCTGACGTCGTGCACGGTGCAGAAGCAGACGGCCTTCCGCGGCGCCGGAAATTTCCATGTCGCGGGCACCCACGTCTACGTCAGCGGCCTGCAGGCCAACACTGTGACCGCCTGCCGGCTCACGGCGACGGGGACTGTGGCCGATTGCACCGCATCGCAAGGCGACGGCAGCTTCAAGGTGCCCATGGGCATGGCGTCGGCCCGCTCGACCTTGTATGTCACGAATGAGAACGACACGCTGTCGGTCTGCTCGCTCGACGTCGCGGGCAAGCCCACGGCCTGCCGCGCCGACAGCGCCGGCGGCACGCTCAAGCGGCCCGTCGGTATCGATGTCAGCGGCCAGCACGTCTTTGTCGCCAACCGGTCGGCCAACAGCGTGACGGTGTGCTCGACCTCCGGCACCAGCCTGTCGAACTGCACCGAGCAATCGGGTGGCGGCGCCTTCAACGGCCCGGTCGGCCTCACGGTCCACGGCGGCTGGCTGTTCGTCACCAATGCAAACGACGACTCGGTGGCGGGGTGCCTCATCGGCGGCGCCGGCGCCTTGGCGGCCTGCCGCACGACGCGCAGCCCGCAGTTCAAAGGCCCGACCGACATCAGCGTCAACGGTGCGGTGGCCTATGTGACGAACTTCAGGAACGACACCATCGCCGCCTGCGCGCTGGGCTCCGACGGTGCCTTGACCTCCTGCCGGTCGTTCCAGGCCGGCGCCGCCTTGCGCCACCCCAACGGCCTGACGTTCGTGCCGCTGTCCTTCTGACCGAGTGCCTGCCATGACCCTCAAGAAAATCGTCACCCTGCTGACCACGGCCGCCTTCAGCTGGAACGCAAGTGCCGGCACCGATGTCCTCGTGCACGTTGCCAACCTGTCGCCCTACGCGGTCGAGGTGTCCTTCCCCGCCGGCAACAGCGACTGCTGGTACGACACCGTCAGCGACCAGCGCATCAACGAATACCTGCAGTACTACAGCAGCAGCACGGTGCCGTCGAGCTACCAGGCCTACCTGACGCAGTACCAGACCGCGTGGGGCCTGCCTGACCTCTCGGCAGTGCCGATGCACGACATGAACAACACCTCCTACACGCTGGCTCCGGCGGTGCCGGGCAGCAAGGTGGCGACGGTGCTGTTCAGCGGCGAAACCAAAGCGGCTTTGTTGGAAGGCTGCAAGGACGCCACCTCGAGCCGCGGCTTCGACGTCACGCTGCGCGACGCGTCGGGCACCGTGCTGAGCCGTCGGCACTACGTGCTCAGCGATCCGCCCGACTCGGCCTGGACCCTGAGCCGCATGAGCCAGACCGATGCTGGCGTGGTCGAAGACCACATCAGCCTCGGTTCGGGCGGCAAGACCAGCGCCACGACCGTGATCAAGGACGTCGTGAACGTCGCCGGCGTGCTGGCCACGGTGTTCACGCTCGGCGCCGCGGGCGTCGAGTTCTTCGCGGCGCGCAACGCCATCGTCTTAAGCGAGGGCGCCGGCACGATGTCGCCGGCCCTCGCGACCGACATGTACAACCTCGTCAGCACTCAATACACGTCCTTCACGCAGCGGGCCGCCGCGTGGATCTTCAGGTCCAACATGTCGTATGCGACCGCGTTGGAGAGCGGCGGGGTACAGGTTGCCTACGACGCCACCACCGCGGGCTGGACGCCCGGCTGGCGGCTCGTCTACTCGATCGTGTCCGACGGCATCATCGGTGTCGTCGATGCGAAGACCGATGGCACGGCAGGCGACGACACCGCTGCCGCCCCGAGCCTCGACGGCCTGAGCACGGAAAGCTTCGCGAGCGCCATCGCCGCCGCCGCCGATTTCGCGCACCCGCAGTTGGCCGCGATGGGGCAGTCGGACGACGATCCGTCGGTGTGCGTGTACGCGACCGACACCGTGTGGAACACCGAGTGCCGGGCGGTCGGTCTCATGCTGGCCGTCCAGAACGACGGCTCGATCGTGTTCATGCCGATGCCGTCGGTGGGGTCGGGCAGCTGAGTTGCATCTCGACGCGGTAGAGGCGCCGGAGGCCGGGACGCCCAAGACGTTCGCGCGATAGCCGCCGAAACAGGAGTTTCAAGCGGGGCTAGCACTGACGGCATCTGGCTGAGGGGGGACCTGTAAATTAGGCCCCACGAAGGGCCACTTCTTTGGCAGGCTGTGAAGAGCCGGTGCCGCGGTCCGCACGCCGGTTCGATGCAAGCATCGCGAGGGTAGACCAACACCGTCGCGCCGCTGCTGTCATCGCCTCCGGACCCCAGCCGAGCAGCGGGCCCGGCGGGGGCGGCCCAGAGGCAGCGCGCGCCGTGCTTCAAGCGCGAAGTGGCAGCCCGACCGTCATGGCCCGCAGGAGAATCGACATGCGCCTCGAACTGCATCACCTGGTCGCCTCCTTGGGCCTCGCTTGCGTACTCACCTCAACCCCTGTCGCGGCCGACACCTTCCCCTATTCACACAACATCGAGAACTACGGGCTCGGCACGCCGCTGACACCCAGTGACGAGGTGGAGCTGGTGGGCGGGGCCGTCGACCCCATCGTCGGAGCGATCCGGTGGACCTTCGAGTTCCTCGTCACTGCCGACGTCGGGCGCATCACGAGTTCCGCAAACTGGGCTGCCACGACGGACAGTGCGGACGCCACCCGCCTCGAGGATGTCCACATCGGTCTCTACAAGGTCGATTTCCAGGGTGGGCCTCCTCAGCCGGAGACGCTGCTGTTCTCGTTCCAAGACGATGGTGTGACGGACGGCCGTGGCCACGCGTCCCTCGACCAGCCCTTGCCGACGTTCCAGGACGGCTTCTATCGCCTGGCCGTCACCGGCACTGCCTTCGGCAACCCGGACTTCTCGTTGACGATGAATTTGCCGCCGGTTCCCGAGCCGGCTACGTGGGCGCTGGTTCTCGCCGGCCTTGCCGGAGTCGCCGGGGTGGCACGCCGTCGCAAGTCGGCGTGACGGGCAGCTCGCGACCTTCAATCCACGTCACGCCGCGCGGATGAGCTGAGAAGCTGGCAACAGGTCATTGCCGTGCGTGGCGCCCTCCGTCGGAAGTTGCGATCATGACGGTCGGAGATGACGGCGATGGAAGAAATCGAGGTCGGTGCGACCACATTGTTCGTGCTGGACGACGGCACATGGCGCTTTCCCGCGCATTTCTTCTTTGCCAACGTGCCGGCGGCACAGTGGCAGGCCCGGCTCGACACCGATGCCGAAGGCAAGATCCCGGTGGGCCACAACCATGGCCTCGTCAAGACCGCGCACGAGCTGATCGTGATCGACACCGGCTACGGTGACGACCGCCACGGCGGCTGCACCGGCCACCTGCTGGACGATTTCGAGCGCACCGGCTTGCGGCCCGAACAGGTGACCCAGGTCGTCACGACACACGCGCACGGCGACCACATCCAGCGCCACACGCTGCTGCACGCGGGCCGTCGCCGCCCGACCTTCACGCACGCCCGCTACCACCTCGCCCGCGCCGACTGGCATTGGTTCACCGAGGTCGCGCCCACCCCGGAGGTCGAGACGCACCTCGTCCCGCTGGCCCGATCGGGACAACTCACCTTCTTCGACGGCGAGTGCGAAATCAGTCCCGGCGTGCATTTGCTGCCCACCCCCGGGCACACCCCGGGTCACACCAGCGTGCTGATCGAATCCGGGGGCCACTGCGCGCTCTTCCTCGGCGACCTGTGTCACCACGCGGTCCATTTCTCACACCCGCAATGGGTCAGCAGCTTCGACACGCATCCGGAGTTGACGCCGCATACGCGGGCCCGGATCTTCTCGCTGGCCGAACATCTGCGGGCGCTGCTGATTTGCCCGCACCTCCCCGCCCCCGGCCTCGGGCATCTGATGCGGGTGGGTGACGGCTTCGTGTGGCAGCCCCTCAACCGCCCGGCCCGCCACGGTTGACCGACGCCCTGCCGGCCCTCTGCGCCGGCGATGGCGGCGCTAAGCCCTTCTCGGCAAGCGCAGTGTCGCCTGGAGCCCGCTGGCAGGACGGTTGCCGAGCGTCAGCGTGCCGTCGTGCGCTTGCGCGATGTCGAAGTAGCGGCGTATGCGCTTGAGCCGCTCACGCCGCGTCGAGTCGCAGCCGCACCGGCTGATGGTCGGAGTGTTGTGTCTGCGCATCCACCTCGATCGCGATCAAGCGGGGCAGCAGGTCTTCGCTGACCAGGAAGAAGTCGAAGCATTGCGGGCCCTGAGGCCATTGGGCGTGGTCGTAAAGGCCCAGGGTCGGGGCGTGGGGGCGGCCGGGATGGAGATGCGGCCACGCGTCGCAGTAGCGCGCCGTGCCGTCGTCGAAAGGCTGCAGCAGCAGGGCCAACTCGTCGCTGTCCGCGCCGCAGTTGAAATCGCCGCACAGCACGGCCGACGCAGCGCGCGGCGACAGTGCAAAAGCGCCTTCTGCCGGCCTGCGATCGCAGCGTGACTGTTGCACGGCCTCGCGGTGCAGTTCACGCAGGCGCTGCGCTTGTGCCCTTCGCTGGCGTGGCGCGTAGTACTCCAGGTGCGTGGTGGTCACGCGCAGTGGGCCGAAGGGCGCTTGCAAGGTGGCTTCGACCGCCACCCGTTGCATGCTGGCCACCCCGTCCTCCGCCGGCCAGGGCAACAGGTGGCGCCACGCTTGCCCGACCGGCAACCGCGCCGCGAGCAGGTTGCCGAAACGCTGGCGCCGGCCTGCGGTGCCGGGCAGGTCGGTGGCGACACCCTCGACCACCGTATAGCCCGCCAGTCGCTGGCGCAGGCCCTCGAACTGGTCGCTGCCGTCGTGTCCGGCCAGGTCGGCGAAGCCGTCGGCCACTTCCTGCAGCAGCACGACGCCCGGCGCGCCCGGGGCCATCAGCGTCTGCACGATGCGATCGAGGTCGACACGGCCGTCCACGCCGCGGCCCCATTGGATGTTCCAACTGGTCAAAACGAGTTCAGGCATGGTCGTTCTCCCTTGCGAGTCCTGGAGCGTCAGACATCGTTGCAGCGTCTGACACGGAAGGGAGTCTTGCCGTTGAGCAGGGTCGGCTACAAGCTAGGCCCCTGGCACGACGTGGCGGATTTTCGGCAGCGGTGATGGGAGACGACGGCAAAAAAACAGGCATACAGTCTGGACGTTTCTCATCACCACGTTGGAGTGCCCATGCGTCCCTGGCTCAAAAGCAACCGCGGCTTCTTGATCTTTTTGCTGTGTTTCGGGTTCTTTCGGACCGCGGTGGCCGACTGGAACCCGATTCCGTCGGGCTCGATGCGGCCCACCCTCCTCGAAGGTGACGTCGTCTTCGTCAACCGGCTGGCCTACGATGCCAAGCTGCCGTTGACGGACATCGCGGTGCTCGCGCTCGGCGAGCCCGCGCGCGGCGATGTGGTCACCTTCTCGTCGCCGCGCGACGGCACGCGCTTGATCAAGCGTATCGTGGCCATCCCCGGCGATACCGTCGAACTGCGCGACGGCGTGCTGTGGCTCAACGGTGTCGCGGCGCAGTATCGGGAACAGGCCGCCGGGCTGGAGGCGCTGGCCTACTTCGGCAGCACACCTTCGCTGCAAGCCATCGAAAGCGTGGCCGGCAGCGAGCGGCAGGTCCAATCGCTGCCGGCAGTGCGCGCAAGGCGCGACTTCGGTCCGGTGACGGTGCCGAAAGACAGCTACTTCATGCTGGGCGACAACCGCGACAACAGCGAAGACTCACGCTTCATCGGCGTCGTGCCGCGCCACCTGCTGATCGGCCGCGCGGTGCGGCTGCTCGTTTCGGCGGACATCCAGGGCGACTGGATGCCTCGTTTGGAGCGCGTCGGCAAGAGCATCAATTGACTGAACCGGGGCGCGTCCCGCCGTCACTTCACGACGGCGCGGCGTGGCCGGTCGGGCATAACCGGCTCGCCGTCTCCTGGAGGTGCCGCCAACGTTCACCCTGCCACGGCTCGCGAATCGGGTATCCCAGCCAGCCGCGCGCAGCAGCCGTGCAATGCCACCTTCCATGGTGCTGCCCGAGCAGGGCCCGGGCCTCGTCATCGCGGCCAGCCCGGCTCAGCGCGAAGGCAAGATCGAGGGGGTTTCTGACGTGTTCAGGCGGTGCGGCGCCACGACGAGCGGCGTCGTCGTGGCGGCCCGGTCGGGCTTTGACGACAGCCGCCAAGCGCATCACCGCCAGCCCGCGGTCGGTCTGGCCCGCGAGCAGCAGGGCCCACGCATAGTCGATCGCGAGCCGGCCTTCGCCCTGTTGCAGGTTGTCCCGGAACCTCGGCTCCTCCAGCACCGCGATCGCTTGGTCGGCTTGTCGGTGGCTCAAGGCGAACCACGCGCGCGCACGCACCACCTCGCGCAGCTCGCACTGGCAGTCGTCGGCTGTCAGCGTGCGCTGCGTCAACTCGGCAAGCAGGGCCTGTGCACGCGGCGTGTCACCCGCCTGGTCGAGGGCTTCCGCCCAGAGCAATCGGGTCCGAACGGTGGGGGCGAACCGGGTGGGCGCTGCGCGTTCGGCCCACGCGATGGCATCGCCGAGGACGACGGCGCGCTCCTTTGCGTTCGCCTGTCCGGCGGCGTGGGCCAAGGTGTCGAGTTCCGCTTGCAGCACGTCCCCCAGTTCCCACCGCTCACCGTCGCGACCGGCCTCGAGCAGTGCTTCGATCGCGAGCCGTCGCTCGGGGTGACGCAGGGCTTGTGCCTGCAGCACTTGCATGTCGACGTGGCGGAGGTCGTCCGCCGCCAGCGCTGCTTGCCTGGCCCGCAACTTTGCGTCGGCGGGCGCGTTGTCGTCAGACAGCATGTCGTATTCATCCCAGGCGATGTCGAAGGCCACCTGGGCCGGCGTCCGTGCATCGGCCTCCAGGTCCTCAGCGCGGTGGTGCGGCCAAGCCTGTTTCAACAGCGGTAGCGTCGCGGTGTACGCCGCGGCCAGGATCAGCAAGGTCGCGACGCTCTCCCATCGCCGCGGCGGGCGAACGCGGCGGCGCAGTTGCACCGATTGCACCAAGGCCAGTTGACGCGGCAAGCCCAGGCCTGAAAAGCGCTGCTGCACCTGGTCGCACAGCTGGGCCAACGACCGTCCTCCGTCCGCGCTGCCGTCGGCATCCGCCTCCAGCTTGGCTGCCCGCCACTCGTGCGGCAAGGCGAGCGCGAGCAGCAGCGCCACGGCACCGAGAGGCATGCTTTCCAGCCACCACGCCAAGCCGCCGAGACCCGCCACACTGATGGCGGCGAACACGAGGCGGAGTCGGGGCCAGCGGCTGAACAAGGCGATCTCGACCAGCCGCCCGCCGTCGAGCGGCGTGATGGGCAGCAGGTTGAAGAGGTTGACGGTGACCGCCAGGAAGGCGACTTCGTCCCACCAGGGCAGTGCCGCGGCGCCGTCCGGCGGATAGAGGAGGGCTGCGCTGCCAGCGAGCAAGCCGGGCAGCGGGCCTGCGAGCAACACGAGTGTCTGTTTCCACGCCGGCACCTCGCCGGTTCGCCCGGTCACGACGGCGCCGACAAAGGGTACGAAGAACATGCTCATGTCCTTCCACCCTAAAACCCGCATCGCCAGCGCATGCCCGAGCTCGTGCACCAACAGCACGGCGACGAGGGCGGCCGCGAAGGTCCAGTCGAAGGCCAGGCCCCACAGGGCCAGCGAGACCGTCATCGACAGAAGCAACACGGTGGCCTTGAGTTGGTGCTGGGGGGCACGTTCTCGTTGGTTGGCCTCCATCTGCTCATGGCAATGGCCAGGAAGGCGCCGGCGTGGCTTGCCGTGGTGGCGGCGCACCGGTAGGGCCGCGCCAGCTTGCGCTTCACGCGAATCCATTGCCAACCAGCCCGTAGGGCGGCGCCGACCGACGGATGCAAGACGTTCCCCTGCCCGACAAGCCGCCCGTTCTGCCGGTCGTGCTCGAAGGCCAGGGTCCACGCCTGCCGCACCCGGTCGCACGCCTCGGCGGGCTCGACGTGTCGCGCCTGCGTCAAGCGGCCTCGATGCGCTTCCCACTGACCGGCGATCGAATCAGCATAAGGATCGTGCACGTCGAGACCGTGCATCAGCAGGGGACGCAGCCAATCGTAGCGGTTCAGCGTGGCGAGCAGGCGGCCGTCGGCATCGAAACTGTAGAACGTGGTGGGATAGCCGCAGGCCGGCGACGCTGCGAAGGTGAGGCCGGCGAACGCCGGTTCGGTGCGGTGGCGAAAGAACAGGGCAGGGAAGAGATGCACGCCGACGCGTTGGCGCCCCTCTTGGACGACCTCGAAGCCCAGTTGCTGCAGTTCTGCCACCGTCGCCGCTTGGTCCGGCGTCATTGCCGGCAGCGGCGACGCCGCCTCGGCCTCGGGATACGGCGACGCCAACCGCAAACGCATGACCTGCACGGCCACCACGATGGCCACGATCAGGTGAAACCACAGCCATGCGCCCACCACCCCCAGCGCGAGCCACATCCCCTCGTGCATCCCTCACCACCTCTTGTGTTTCTTTGTCGAGCAAACAAGGGAATTGTCGGTGACAGCCGGGGACCGAGGCAATGTGTGTGTGCCGGTTGCGTCGTACCACGGCGTCGACAGGGCAGTATTCGACACACTTGCGGAAAAAGTGCGCGGCCATGAGGACCAAGCATGGGGCGGCCGGCCATACTCGCGGCGTCGTCAAGGACCATCACATGAAATCGACCGCCGTCTGTCTCAGCGCCGTTCTGGCTGTTTCCCTGTCTGCCTGCACCCGCATCGAAACCGGGGAGGTCGGCTTGCGCATCAACTTCGACAAGACCACCGACCCGACCGAACGGCTGCCCGGCTCGTTCAACCAGACGGTGGTGGGCAGCATCCTGACCTTCAAGGTGCAGGACGTGGCGGTGGGCGTGGACAACATGACGCCGCTCGCGTCCGACAACTCCACCGTCAAGGATTTCGACATGACGGTGGTCTACAGCGTCAACCCGACGGCCGTGTCTGAACTGTGGACGACCAAGAACCGCACCTTCCACAGCGTGTCGGAGCACGGCGGCGACATCCTGCTGATGCAGAACTACGTTGCCTTGAGCGCCCGCAATGCGGCGTACAAGGTGGCGCGCGGGTATGAGTCGCTGAAGATGTCGGACAACCGTCCTCAGATCGAGCAGCAGATCCGCGAGAACATCCTCAAGACCCTGGGTGAGGAAAAGCTGGCCGACAAGATCAGCGTGTCGCAAGTGCAAGTGCGTGCCATCACGCCAGCCGACGTCATCGTTCAGAGTGCCAACGAGCTGGTGCGTGCCCAGAACGAGCTGAAGACCAAGGAAGTGGAAGTGCAAACGGCAAAGAAAGAAGCCGAGCGCATCGCCGCCTTGAACGCGAACGCGAGCGCCATCGGCTACATGAATGCGATGGCCAACCTGAAGATCGCCGAAGGCGTGGCGGCTGGCAAGGTCCACACCATCGTCGTGCCGTACGACTTCAAGGGCATCGTCAACGCCAAGTGAGTGCGCCCATCGGGCTTGCCGCCAGGGGCGGCTCCGAAAGGAGTCGCCCCTTTCCTTTTGTTGGGGGCTGCCCGCCGGCCGTTCGTGACGCTACCAGCGCAGCACGACCCGCCCCGCCAGCGCGCCGATGACGCTGGACAGCACGATGCCCGCGACGTACCACACGGCGATGAAAGGCGCGGCCAGTTCGGGGCAATGCCAGGCATACACCGCCGCCCCCAAGGCGCCCGCCGCCGCCCCGACCGCGGCGCCGGCAGCCGCCGGTCGGGTCGGTGCCATCGTGCGCATCGCCAGCATGCCGGCCACCAACGCCGGCACCGACAGCAGTGCGATATTGAACGCACACACGCGCCAGGTGGTGCCGAGCACCAAGGCCACGCGTTCGTCGGCCGGCGCTTGCCACAACACCCCTGCGGCCAACAGCCACAGCAGTGCCACCGGCGCGGCCGCCCATCCCGCGATGTGGCCAGCCGCCATGCCAGGCCGGCCCAACCGGCGCGCGGCTGCCACCGACGCGGCGAGCAAGGCCAGGGTAAAGCCCCATCGAACCCAGAACATCGGGTCGGCCAGCGCCTCCTGCAAAGCCGGGTGCAAGCCCAGCAGCGGCAGCATCAGTGCAACCGCGCCGGCGCAGCCGAGGCCCAGTGCGACCGCCAGCGCGCGGCGCGGCAGGCGCGGGTCGACCGGTTCCAGGCCGCGGGCCAGCGTGTCGATCAATTGTGTGGTGTGCATGGTCGAAAGCCTCGTGATGCGGATGAGGTAGACGAAACGTCAATGGGACGTGCGCAGCAGGGCCGTGAGCGCCTTGAGGCCCCGGTGCACGCCGATCTTCACGGCCGATTCGGACAAACCGGTCAATCGTGCCGTCTCCACCACCGAACGGCCTTCCAGCTTGACGTGGACGATCGGCAGCCGCTGCTTGTCGGGCAGGTGTTCCAGCAGCGCGCCCAGGTCGCGTTGCGCCTCGTGCGCGTTGTCGTCGCGGCCCAGCAGCAGTTCGTCGACGTCGTCGATCGATTCGGTCTGGGCGTCCAGTCGGGAGCGCCGGCGCAACAGGTCGATCAGCTTGTAGCGGGCGATCGCATGCAGCCAGGCCGTCACCGGCTGCTCGGGCGCATAGGTGTGACGGTGGTTGTGCACCGCGATCAAGGTCTCTTGCACCAGATCTTCGATGTCGTCGGGCAGGCCCCGCATGCGCTTGCGCAAGAAGGCGCGCACGAAGCCGGCCAACTCCGTCAGGAAGTTGCGGTAAGCCGCCTCGTCACCCTGCAGGGCGGCGATCAGCAGCAGGCGCAGGCGGTCGGCGCGCTGTTCCCGGATGGCGAGCGTGGAGAGCGTCATACCCGTGTATTCGCTGGCGGCGCGGCCCGGGTTACAGCCGGGTCGAAAAAAAAATTTGTCGTGATTGTGCGCGCCGCCGTAACCGGGGCGCCGGGGCATTCGTATCTACAGGCAGGCCGGTCGTGCCGCAAGCCTCGAAGGCACTGCCGGCCGCATCGTTTCGATGCCCCTCGAGTCCCTGTTCATACAGATGGATGGGAACCACAACATGTATCCGATAGGAAAGGAAGCACCATGAACCGTCGTCACTCCCTCGCCCTGGCCGCCGCCGCCTTGACCGCCTTCGCCTCGGTGGCCGCATCTGCTGAAGAGAAGAGCAGCTCCTCTAAGGCCGACAAGGAGCGTTGCTACGGTGTGGCTGAAGCCGGCAAGAACGATTGCGCCGCCGGCCCGGGCACCAGCTGCGCCGGAACCTCCAAGGTCGATCACCAGGGCAATGCCTGGAAGTACGTGCCGAAGGGCACCTGCACGTCGATCAAGACGCCCGCCGGCATGGGCTCGCTGTCGCCGATCAAGTCCTGAACCACCGTCCGGCCGCACGCGCGGGTCATCCGCCCGGCGCGCGGCCGGTATCAGCGCGCTCCCATGACCTTTGCCATCACTGCAGGCTTGGGCCTCAAGCCCCAGCACTATGACGATGCCCTGGACTGCACCGACCCGGGCTTCTGGGTGGAGGTGCATCCTGAGAACTACATGGCCGACGGGGGCCCCCGGCTGGCGTGGCTGGAACGGCTGCGGTCGCGCCACCCACTGTCGCTGCACGGTGTCGGCCTGTCGCTCGCCGCCGATGCACCGCCCGACGCGACCCACCTGACACGCCTGGCGGAGTTGGCCTCGCGCTTCGAGCCGGCGCTGGTGTCCGAGCACCTCGCGTGGTCGGCCTGGGGTGGCGTCTATCGTCCCGACCTGCTGCCGGTGCCGCGCACCGCCCGCGCGCTCGACCGGCTGGCGACCAACGTGGCCATCGTGCAGGACCGCCTGCGCCGTCCCATCGCGATCGAAAATCCATCGCACTATCTGCGCTTCCCAGAAGGTGCGCACGAGTTCGGTGAGGTGGAGTTTCTGGCGGCACTGGCCCGCCGCACCGGTTGCCGGCTGCTGCTGGACGTGAACAACGTCTGGGTCAGCGCCTGCAACCTGGGCTTCGACGCCGCCGAATATCTCGCGGCGGTGCCCGCATCTCTGATTGCCGAGATCCACCTGGCGGGCCACACGCCCGACCCGGTCCACGGCGCAGCCTTGCTGATCGACAGCCATGACGCGCCGGTCGCCCCGGTGGTGTGGTCCTTGTACGAAGGACTGGTGCGCCGCATCGGCGCTCGCCCCACGCTGATCGAGCGCGACGACGAGTTGCCTGCCTTCGAGGTCTTGCGTGCCGAATGCCGGCAGGCGCGGGCCGTGATGGAGGCAGCAGGCGCCGCGCGGCCACGCGAAGACGCTCGCACCGCCGTCCGCCGCACGGAGGTTGCCGAATGACCAGCACGCTCTCGCTGTCGGCCTTTCAAGATGCATTTGCCGCCGCGCTGGCACGCGAAGACGTGGCGGCCACGATCGGCTTGCCTGACGTCGTGGCAGCTCTCGTGGCGCAACCCGCGTTCGCCGTCTACCGCAACACCGTGCGGCGCGGCGCCATCGACGCCGTCCAGGCCTCGTACCCGGCACTGCTGCCCCTGGTCGGCGAGGAATGGCTGCGGGCCGCCGCCGCTCTCTACGTGCAACAGCAGCCACCCACCGAGCCATCGTTGCTGCGCTACGGACGCGGGTTCGCCGACTTCCTCGACCGCTTCGAGCCGGTCACCGCCGAGATGCCGTATCTCGGCGACGTCGCCCGCATCGATGTGCTGTGGAGCGATTGCCACCTGGCTGCGGACGCGCCGGTGCTGGAGGCCTCGGCGCTGGCCGCCTGTCCTGGCACGCAGCTGCTCGACTGCCGCTTGAAGCTGCACCCTGCGGCGCGCTGGCGCTGGTTCGCCGACGTCCCGGCCTACACACTGTGGCGGCGCCATCGGTTCGAGGCCGACCACAGCGCAGGCGACGAACTCGACTGGCAGGGCGAAGGCGTTTTGTTGACGCGGCCCGAAGGTGCCGTGCAGTCGCTGCCGCTCGACGCCGCCGGCTGTGCATTCCTGACCGCCTGCGCCGATGGTGCGCCGCTCGCGTGTGCAGCAGCCGACGCACTCGAAGCCGACCCCGGGTGGAACCTGCCGGCGTCGCTGTCGGCCTGGCTCGCGGCCGGGGCCTTTTGCGCTTTGGAGCGGCGGGCGGGTGCCGTCGTCTCAACAACCCTCCTGGAGATCCCCACATGAAGATCGATCCGAACACGACGCTCGTTGTGAGCACCACGGCGTCTGCTGCGGCCCCCGCTGCAGCCCCCGGCTGGCGCGGCCTGCACAACCGCGCCGCCTCGGCTGTCGAGCGCTTGTTCCACCTCGACCTGCTCACGTTGTCCTCGCGTGTGGCGCTCGCCGCCATCTTCTTTCAGTCGGGCCGCACCAAGGTGGAGGGCGGGCTGACGGTGTCGGACAACGCGATCGCGCTGTTCACCGACGAGTACCGTTTGCCGCTGCTGCCGCCCGAGGTCGGCGCCCACCTCGCGGCCTATGCGGAGCATTTGTTCCCGCTGCTGCTGGTGCTCGGCCTGGGCACGCGTGCCGCGGCGGCGGCCCTGCTCGGCATGACGCTGGTGATCCAGGTGTTCGTCTATCCCGACGCCTGGCCCACCCATTTGTCGTGGGCGACGCTGGCCGCCGTGCTGTTGCGCTTCGGCGGCGGCGCCTGGAGCCTGGACCGCGTGCTCCGGCTGCGCTGAGGCACGGCCCTTCACGGCAGCCGCTGCGCGAACCACAGCACGCCCACCGCGGCGAAGCCGCAGCACGCGGCGGTGTGCAGCGTGCGCGCCGCCGCCGGCCGGCGCTGCAGCCACGACAGCAGCAGCACGGCCGGGGCCAGCACGAGCAGCTGCCCGAGTTCGATCCCCAGGTTGAACAGTGCCAAGGCCGCGGCCAGTTGCGGTGTCGGCAGCGCCAGCGGCACCAGCAACTCGGCGAAGCCGAAGCCGTGCAGCAGGCCGCACGCGAATGCGAGCGCAGCCGACATGTGGGCGTTGCGGCGCAGCAGGTTGTGCACGGCAGCGGCCGCGATGCTGAGCGCGATGGCCGGCTCCACCCACTGCGCCGGTGGCCGCCACAGGTCGAGCGCGGCGGCGGCGAGCGTCAACGTGTGCGCCAGCGTGAAGCTGCTGACGACCCAGAGCAGCCGGCGCGCGGCGCGTGAACGCACTTCGCGTCCTGTCACCAGGGCCAGCGGCAGCACCAGCGTCAGCACGAAGATGACGTGGTCGGGGCCGCGCAGGATGTGCCGGACGCCTTCTGCGACGAATTCGAACAGGGGAGGGGTCGCGGCTGCCAGGCCTTCGACCGCAGCGGCAGGCGGCGCTGGTGACTCGCCGGCCGCGATCAGGCGAGGGCCGCGTCCGGGCCATGCCACCAACAGACGGTGGCTGGCATCCACGCCGGCCAGGAACTGGTAGGCGGCAAGCGGCAGGTCGGCCGGCGGGCATGGCACTTCGGCGCGCAGCACCGCCATGCCGGACTCGCCGCGCGTCTGGCTGTCGACCAGCCGCAGGGCCATGCGGCAGTGCGGTGCGGCGGCGGCGTCGAAGGACGCGGCGGCGAGGGCCTCGATGCGCGGCACGGCAGCCCGTGCTTCGCGCCAGGTCAGGCGTTCGTCGCCGTCGGCATCGAGGTCGAGCAGCGCGTCGAGGTCGCGCCATGCGACCTCCCATTGCACGCGGCTGCCTTCGGCGGTCGCCTGCACCTGCAGGCTGGCGCGGCTGGCCGTGTGGGCAACCGCCGGGGGGGCCCACGCGCAGCAGGCCGCCACCGCGGCCCCGGCGAGGAAGGCCGCAAGGCCTGAAGCCCGCCCGGTGTGCAGGCGCCTTGGCGCGGAATTGTTCATGGCGTGATGTCCTTCCATCGCGGGGTGCCGAAACCTTGCAGCGCCGCCGCCAGGCGGTGATCGCGCAAGCCGCTCGTGCGACAGCGGCGCTCGACTTCAGCCAGCAGGTCTCGATCACCCGCCCGGTGCGCCGCCTCGGCGGCGATACGCAGGTCGATCGGCTCCGACTGCAAGCCCAGATTGAGGGCGGCCCAGCGTCGGGCCTCGGCGGCATCACCGCCCGACCACAACACGAACAAGGCCTGCTCGCGCGCATGTAGTGCCGCCTCGTCGGCCGGCATCGCGCTTAAGCGCGTTTGCAGTTGCTGGCGCAACGCCTCGGCGGCGCGCCGCTCGCCGCCGGCTTGTGCAGCGCGCCAGCGCCGCAGCAAAACGCCATCGCTGGGCGGGGCCGCGACGAGCGCCTGAAGCGCGGCTTGTGGCCGCCCGGCGACGATCAGCGTGTCCGCCAGGGCCAGGAGGTCGTAGAGCTCCCCGCCGGCGGCCGCTTGTTGCAAGGCCGTCAGGGCCGCGTCGTACTGTCCCAAACGTGCCAGTGTTTCACCGAGCACCGAGGCGGCCCAGGTGGCGCGTCGAGGGTCGGCAACACCGGCCTGGACGCGCAGAGCAGGAAGGGCGGCCTCCGCGGCACCGGTCAGCGTATCGACCTGCAGGCGGCAGAGCAAGGCGATCTCGGCGACTGCGGCTGCCAGACCCTCGCAAGCCCGTCCCGCGGCGGCGTGATCGCCCTGCACCAGCGCGAGGGTCGACAGCGTGAGCCAGGCCTGCGGATGGGTCACTCCCGGCCGCAGCACCTGTTCGAGGCGGCGGCGGGCCGCTGTGAACTGGTGCTGGGCCTGCTCGACGGTGGCGATTGCGACGACCATGTCGAGCGGCGCGTCGTTGCGATCCCACCAGGGCTGCAGCGTCGAGTGGGCATAGGCGACCAGGCGTGGATCGCCCTCGGCGCGCGCCTGCTGCAGCAAGCCAAGCGCGTGTGCGACCGCGCGCCGGGCTGCGGCAGGCGGCGGAGCCGGGCTGCCGGCAGCGTCGCTGGTGGCGGGTTGCCGTGTCACTGCCGCGAGCAAGGCGACCTGGCGCTTGACCGCAAGCGGCAACAACCGAGCTTCGATCACCTGGTCGGGCGCCGGCTCCGCGGACGCCGCTGCCGCGCCGGCCACCAGCAGGGCGATGGCGACCGTGGCTGCCTTGGCCTTGGCACGCACGCGGACAGCGCGGGCGCCGCTAGACGTCCGCGGCTTCATCGCGGTCCGCGGTGGGCGCGCCGAGGCGGTCGACGTCGAGCGGTTCGGTGTCAGCCGAGAACCGGGCGATGACCTGCTGCACATAGGCCAGGAACTCCGCCGCTGTCGAAACGCGGTCAGGCAGGCTGCCGTTGTCGCCACCGCCATTGCTGCCGCCATTGCTGCCGCCATCGCCGTCGCCGCGGTGCGGATCGCCGCCGCAGCCGGCCGCCAGGGTCAGCGCAAGCAGCAGACCGGCGGCTGCGGTGCGGCGGGAAGGCTGCATCGACCGCGTTTTCATCGTCATCATCGTCAACATGTCGGCCTCACTGTGCGCCGGGGCGCGGGGTGGTCAGGTAGGGGAAGCGGGCGTCGAACCTGGCGTCGCTCGTCTGTGTGCCGCCGTCGGTCAGGGCCAGGCCACCCGAGGGCGCGTCGGCGCTGGCGCAGCCGAACACCGCAGGGTTGTTCAGCGTGCACAGCACCCCCATCGACACCCGCAAGGCGGCGTCCACCACGTCGTCCCCGGGGCGCCGACCGTTGGGGAAGCCGGCGTTGTCGCCGGCCAGCACGCCCAGCGGCTGCTGCGAGCCCTGGGGCTTGGCGGCGATCGAGGTGTTGAGTCGCAGCATCTCGGCGGCGGTCACCTTGGCCGGCTGGTTGAGACCCGGGACCCCGGTCAGGAAGGCCACCATGAGGTCGTTGCGCGGGAACTTGGTCGGCGCCTTGACACCCGCGTCCTTGAACAGCGTCTCGATCAGCGCGGGCAGCGTCGGGTGGGTCACGTACTGCGCGAACTGGCCGTCGTCGCGAGGTTTGCTGCTGTTGAAGCGGTCCTTGTCGGGCAAGCCGACCACCACCTCGTTGACCAGCGGCATGCCCAGGCGCGAGACCTGTGCCCACGGGCCGCCTTCGAGCGAGGCGCCCACCTGGTGCCCCGGGCTGGCGGGGGCTTTCAGCAATCGGCCCTGGCGCAGGCTGGCGCTGGTCCAGCCGCCGATCACGGGGTCTCGCGGCGATGCGAGGCAGCTCGCTGCCACTTCCAGCGCCAGGGTCGTCACGTTCTTGTCGTCCAGATCGTCGGTGCCACCGCTGGCGGCCAGCGGGTTGAGGTTGAGCAGGTCGAAAGTGCGGCCGAGGTTGACGACGAACGGGTCCTTGCGCTGGCCCACGAAGACCCGGGCCGGCAACGCGCAGCCGGGCAGCTTCACGGCGTGCACGTGCTGCGCGACATAGGTTTCATAAGCTGCCACCGAACCGAAGGTCTTGGTGCCGACGAAGTCGAGCGGCTTGTCGAACTCGTGTACGCCGCTCGAGGCCCCGGTCAGCGACGCGCGGTCGCCACGGCGGCGGTCGCCGCGCACGATGTCGACGGTATAGGTCTCGCGCACGTTCAGCGTGGCGGGGTTGATGCCAGAGACGCCGCCCGACTGGATCAACGGGATCGCGACCTGTTTGCCCGCGATGTCGAGCGCGAGTGACTTGAGCGTGTTCTTGAAGCGGAACTGAAAGGTGAGGTCTTCCCGCGCGTCGCCGTCCCGGTCGATGTGGATCTCATACAGCGCATTGGGGTCGAGTGCGAAGTAGTTGGGACCGCCATAGCCGTCCTGCAGCGGCAGGTAGTTGGCCACCAGCGTCACGTAGTCCTGCCGGCCCGGCTCGTAGCTGCGGAACATGTAGAAGTCGGTCGCGTCCACCTTGGGTGCGGTGGTGATGAAAGGCGCCTCGCGGTGGCTGGAGGCCCCGGCGGTGGGGCTGAAGAGGACCGCGGCCGCGCAGGCGGCAGCGCTGAGCGCGTGAACTGAAGTCGAGGGCATGTGCATCTCCTTGCGTTTGCGGTGGAAGGTCCTTCCTGGTACGAAGGGATGCGGCCGGCGGATGCAGCCTCGGGCGGCGCTGCACAAAATAAATATGGGCGCTGGCGTGGGGCGGCGATGGCGGGTGGTGCGCGGGCGCGTGGCGTGGGAGACGCCGGCGCTAACATGCTTGCCATGAGTTCCTCCCATGACGACATGCAAGATGCACCCGAGCACGGTGACGAAGACACCACCACCATCCACGAAGCCCGCCTGTGGCGCGACAACGGCTGGACCGCCAAGGTCATCAAGAACGAGGACGACGACGGTTGGGCCGTCGCGATGATCAAGGACGGCGAGCCCGAGCCGGCGCTGGTGGGCCAGTGGACGATGGGCCGCGACAAGAAGAACCCCAAGCCGCTCGACGTCGCCGCCTTCCACACTCTGGTGAAAACCGCCTCGGAGGTGCTGCGCCGGCATGAGCAGCAACTCCACGCGATGTACCACAAGCGGGCCACCGTCACGGCCGACGGCCAGAAGATCGACGTGACACTCGACATCGTGCCCGACGAAGACGATCCGCACGGGGTGCTGAGCGCCCATGACGCCTACGGCGAATGCCTGGCCCAGGTGCGGGTGGCGCCGACCTTCAAACTCAACGGCACGACGGCAGCGGCCTGGGTCGCGGACGGGTTTCGCAAGCCGGGATAAGGCTGCCCCGCTGCTTTCACACTGCGGCCGTACCGCTTGAGCGTTTTCCCTCAGTCAGGGGGGAGCCAACGGGACGGTCGTCGACTAGGCTGAATGAGCGCCGCCAACCGGCTTGCCACGGTCGAACCCAAGCCCGTGCCATGCGGGCCCCTGTCTGTTTGCGGTGCCTCGACCACGGCAGCCGGCGAGAGCGGGCCGCCATGCGGATGGCAAGCTGTCTGTAGGAGACATCGCATGAAACTGCTCATCCGGCGGCTGCTGCTCGCGGCCGTGTCGTGTTTGCTCCCGGCAGTGGCCTTTGCGCACTACGGCAGCTTCGCCTCGGGCGCCAACGGTTGCGACGTGTCGCTCCTCAGCAGTGCCAGCGCCGCCGACTGTGGTTCCATCGAAGGTCATTGGAAGGTCGAGGTGAGCTTCGAGGAGGGCAAGAAATCGGTGACCGTCGACGCCCAACAAAACAGTCCGGGTAGCGCCAACACATCGGGCTCGATCAACGGCACCGTGAAGGTCACGCGGGTGATCACGCAAGAATGCCTCGACGACTGCAAGGCCACCGCCGACTTGCCGACCAAGACCAGCGTGACGTTCTCGGGGGTGTTCTCGGGGACCTTGACCGCTGCGCTCCAGCCCGCCCCCGGGGGCCAGGACGCGCTCGCGCAGGCCACCCCCTCGTTCAGCGGGCCGACCTCGTTCGACAACCTCGAGACCTTGGCCATCACACAGAACGATTCGGCTCCGTTCGAGCAGAGCTACACCTCGACCGTCGAATTGGGCGAGGGGACCTACAACTTCAGCGCCGGGGCCACGGCAAATGCCTTCGTTCCGTCCGGCGCCAACGGGGGCTCGAAGGCCTCGGCCACCTTCGCCTTGTCGGTGGGCGGTGGCGGCGGCGACTTCTCGATCCCCTGCGTGCCGGAGCCGTCGACGGTGGCGTTGGGCGCCCTCGGGCTGGGCATGCTCGTCCTGCAGCTCGGTCGGGCCCGCCGCACACGCGTGGCCGGAGCCGATGCAAGGTGTCTCGGCGTGCCGTGCGCAGCCGGCGCCTGAACGTCCTCGGCTCACGGTCTCACGGCGCCGATCTCGTCCTGGTGCCCGGTTTCGGTCGGTGCTGCCATCGGCGCTGGCCGCCTTCGATGTGATGGAGGTACTTCCATGTCCGCTTCCAGGTCCCTCAAGCTCTGTTCCATCGCCGCGCTGGTGCTCGTGGCAGCGGCTGGCGCCGCGGCAGATGCCCGCGCGGCGCCCAACCTGATCCGCAACGGCGACTTCTCTCGCTCGCACACCTACGGTGGAGACAACGGCATTCCGCTGTTCCAGGAACCCGACGACTGGGCGACCTCCGGGCTCACGATCGAGGGGCGCATTGCCGGGGGTTCTTATTTCGAAAGCGGCGCACTCGTCGTCGACAACGACTGGTACGGCACCTACACGGGCGGGCCGGATCGAGCCGTCGTGATGTTCCACCGGGCGCGCATGGAGCAGAGCTTCACGGTGACGGCGGCCGGGGGTTACCGCGTTTCGTGGGACGACGCGACAGCCGCGCTGGATCACGAGCCCTTCATGCTCGGCGAGGGGTATCCGGAAGAAGACGCGTTGCCGTATCGGGTGATGCTCGGTAGCCGGCACCTGGGGGACTTCGGGCCCGCCAAGGGGCAGGACTACACGCGGCACGGCGCGACGCTGCTGCTGCAACCGGGCACCTACACCCTGAGCTTCACCGGCCTGATGTCGGCCGAGTACGAGCTGTACGGCGGCTACAACCAGTATGCGCGTAGCCTCAAAGGGTATTACACCTTGCTCGACAACGTGACCGTGGCGGCGGTTCCCGAACCTGCCAGCTACGCCTTGCTGGCATCCGGCCTGGCCCTGTTGATCGCGGGCCGCCAACTGCACAGGCGACGGCAGGGGCCGGGCGAGGCGTGAGCGAGCCGGGGCACCTGCCTCGGCTCGGGCCCCCGTTCTTGCCGGCTCCATCGGCTGCGCCTGCCAGCATCTGATTGCTGCCTTTACAGCGGCTTACCCCGCCTATGCTCCCGCTTCGATTTGAATGGCGACTGGTGCCGTTTGGAACCGGTTCAACGCAAAAGGGGACGAGGATGCTGGGTGCAAGGCGAGGCGACATCTTGGGCAAGCTCATGCGAGGGGCGCTGGCGGCCACCGCGCTCATGCTCGGCCAGGCGGCCGGCGCGCAAACGTACAACGCGGGCATCGCGGAGGTGGGGGCGGACCGGGCGACCTTGCCGCAGGGGCAGTCGGTCGGCGTCTTCGCCACGCTGCGCAACCTGCAGGCCATCGGCATCTTCACGGTGCATCTCGAGGTGCTGCGCGACGGTGCCGCCAGCCCGGTGCACACGCTGCAGTGCCGCACGCCGGAGCTGGCCACCGGTGGCCAGTACCGCTGCGCCGGCAGCTTCAGCGCCGGCACGCCGGGCACTTACCGCGTCCGCGCGCGTGCCGGCACCATCGACGGCAGTGGGGCGATCTTTCCCGGGTCGTCGGGCACCCCGGGCACCCGGGTCTCTGCTGCGTTCACGGTCTCCGGCAATGTGACACCGCCGCCGGTCTCACCTCCTGCCGGCGCGCCGGGCGCCGACATCGTGATCGACAGCTTCGGCTCGCCCGAGCGCTACAACCAGCGCCATCAGAACCTGCTGGGCGGCTACACCGACGACGATGGCTCTCTGCAGCACGACATGGCGGTCGGCGGCGCGCTGCAGCTGCGTTCGGCCGGCTCGGGCTATTGGTACAGCGTGCTGGCCAAGTCGACCTGTCTGGACGCCTCCAAGATGGCGGCCTTGAAGATCGTCGCCAAGGCCTCGCAGGCGGCGTCGCTGCAGCTGAGCCTCGGCACCGGGGCCGGCGGCTGCGAGCGCAGCACCGCCAGTTCGGCGCCGGTCACGGTGCAGCTGGGCACCGGCTATCAAGAGATCAGCGTGCCGCTGAACCGGTTTCAGCTGGCGAGCCTCGCCCAATTGCAATCGGTGGTGCTGAGCGGCTTGCAGGCCGGGGTCGACTACGGCATCCAGAGCTTGAGCCTGGTGGCGACGTCCGACGGCCTGCCGCCGCCGCAGCCCCCCGTCGGCCTGCCGGCCAAGGTGGTGGCGGGTTACTGGCCGTATTGGCCGGTCGCGCCGGTGCGCATCCGCGATGTCCACCCGAACTACAACGTCATCTATCTCTTCCATGCGCGGCCGGAAGGCGGTGCCCCCGGCACGACCGGGGCGGTGGTGTGGACCCCGCCAGGTGACGGCCGCGGCGCCGCCACGAATTTTGTTGCCGACATCCAGCACGCACGCACGGTGCAGGGCCGCAAGATCATCCTGTCGGTGGGCGGCGCGGGCCACGGCATGAGCTTCCCGACCCGCACCAAGTCGCAGGCCTTCGTCGACAGCGTGGTGGCGCTCTACAACCGTCTGGGCGGTTTCGACGGCCTGGACTGGAACACCTTCGAGGCCGACCAGGCACCCGACACCGAGGAGATGATCTGGATCAGCCTCGAGCTCAAGCGGCGCTACCCCGGCTTCATCATCACCTCACCGCCGGCCCCCTGGAGCACCCGCGACCAGGTGTTCTGCCAGGCGATGGTGCGCGCCGGTGCGATGGACTATGCGGCCCCGCAGTACTACGACGGCCCCGGCCTGGCCGACCCGGCCTATGTCGCCGAGAACATCAGGACCTGGGTGCAACTGCTGGGTGCCGAACGGGTGGTGGTCGGCTTCGGCGTGGCCGCCGCGACCAACTACATGACGATCGACCAGGCGGTCGACGCGTGGCAGCGGGTCAAGGCGCAGTACCCGCAGCTGCGCGGCGGCTTCGACTGGCAGATCCACACCGACGAGAGCCAGGGCTGGCCCTTTGCCACACGCATGAAGCCGTTGATCCAACCGTGAGGCGCGCCAGGCCGGCAGCCGCCGCCGTGTGGCGCCGGCGAGGCTGCCGAATGCGAGGCCGGGATCGGACCTGGCCAAGGTGACGCGCGCCCGGGCGGCCGCTTTCTGCAGCGAGACAAGGCACTAGAGCAGCAGGAACGCCGCCGCCGCGATCAGCGTGGGGCCGGCCGCTCCCAACAGCAGGCCGCCGGCGCCGACGGTCTCGTCGGCGAAGCCGCTCTTCAGCAGCGCGACGCCCGCCGGGTTGGGGGCGTTGGCGATGACGGTCAACCCGCCGCCGGCGACGGCCCCGGCCACCAGCATGTACTTGGACTCGTCCGAAATGCCGGCGATGAGCGACCCGAGGTAGGTGAGGGCGGCGTTGTCGGTGACCGCGGTGAGGCCCAACGAACCGAGGAACAGCGCCAGCGGTTCGAGGCTGGACACGATGGGTTGCAGCCACCACTGCTGCATGCCGCCCAGCACGACCAGGCCGGCGAGAAAGAACCCGACCAGCAAGGCTTCCTTGATGATGAGCGGGCTTTGGTGGCGCTCATACGCCTGCGTAAAGCCGAGGAACATCAGGAACAAGCCGAGAAACACGACCGGGTGGTGGGCGAACAGCACCACCCCGGCCAGCAGGACGAGATGCACCGCCACGACGGTCAACGGCACCCCCGCTTGCTGCCCGCCTTCGACAGAGGGCGCGGACGTGGGCTGCAGATGCCGGCGCAGGACGGCCGTGCAGACGGTCGCGTTGAGAATGACCGCGAGCGCGGCCTTCCAGCCGAAGGTCGCCAGCATGAAGGCGCTGTCCCACTGCCAGGTCGCGGCGACCATCAGGACCGGTGGCGCCGCGTAAGACGTCAGTGTGCCGCCGATCGACACGTTGACGAACAGCGTTCCGAGCGCCAGGTACTTCACACCTTCGGGCATCTGCGGACGGAAGATCTGCGGCGCCAGCATCATCGCGGCGATCGTCATCGCGGCCGGCTCGGTGATGAACGACCCGAGCAAGGGCACGGCCGCCAGCCCCAGCCAGGCGCTGGCCAATGGGGTCGGCACCGGCACGACGCGGGCCAGGGTGCTGACAACCCACCGCACGGACTGCAGCACCGGGCGCGACGCGGCGATCACCATCACGACGAACACGAACAGGGGTTCGGTGTAGTTGCGCGACTCGGCATAGGCCAGGGCTTCGTCACCACCGCCTACGAGGGCCATGACCAGCACCAGCACGATGGCCCAGAAGCCGAACACGATCTCGACCTCGCCGAGCATGTGAAACAGCCCGGCATGACGGGGGAAACGGTGCGAGAGGCGCTCGAACTGCTTGGCGGTGAAAGTGTGCAGCAGCGCGATGGCGAAGATGGCGGCGGCGATCAGCTGAATAAGGTGTCCAGACATCGGGTTCCAGGCATGCATGAGCCCGCGTGGCGGCCCGACCATCGCGTCAACCTGCCGGGGGCAACAAGAAGCAAGTCCCGCCCGACACCCGCAACGAGTTTAGCCGAGAAGTCCCGAGCGCCGCGAGCGTCGACGTCGCCGGCCTCGCAGCTTGGGCGCGTTGCATTCGCTGCGTTGCGTCCGCGCGTTTTTGCTTCTATTTCCGGCTCAACTGCGCAGCCGCCGGGGGCCAGATCGGCCCGAACTCGAGCGTGTCGTTCAAGATGGAGGCTGCGGTGCCGGCCGACCTGCCGGGCGAGCATGTCAAGCTGAGCTGGGTGCTGCAGGACGGCCCGTCCGCCGGCACCATCGCCCGGCTGCGCTGACGCCGCCCGGGCAGGCGGGCCGTATCAGGGCGGCGTGCCCGGCATGCCGAACTGGAACAGCAACAACAGGAAGACCATCAGCGCCAGCACGGCCGACACGGTTTTCCAGAACCGCACCGGGTCCTGTTCCACCAGGGGCCGACGTGCGAGGCTGGTGAACTCGAGCTTCGGGTGGCGCAGGTCGTGGGTGAACTCGGACAGGGCCTGGTGGCGCCGCAGCGGGTTGGGGTGGAGCGCCTTGCGCAACACGGCGTCGATCCAGGCGGGGATCTCGCGATCGTCGTCGAGCACCGAGACATAGCGCAAGTTGCGCTGGGCCGCGGCGGTCCTGGCCTTGGACACGTCGGTCCCGTACGGCAGTCGGCCCGACAACAGCTGGTAGGTGATCACCGCGAGCGAGAACAAGTCGGAGCGGTGGGTGCCAGCCTCGCCGAGGAAATATTCGGGCGCCGAGTATTGTTCGGTGCCCAGCACCGGGCCGGGCCCGCTGCGCGCCGCCGTCTCGTCGATGCCGGCGACGCGCGTCGCGCCGAAGTCGATGATCTTCACCGTGCCGGTCTTGTCGATCATGATGTTGTCCGGCCGCAGGTCCTGGTGCAGCATCTCGAGCCGGTGGAAGGCTTGCAGCCCGTTGGCGATCTGCTCGACGATGCCGCGCACGGTTTCGAGGTCGGGCTTGGGGTGGTCGCGCATCCACTGCGACAAGGTCTGGCCGTCGATGAACTCGGTGGCGACGTACAGGTAGTGCCGCTCGCGGGTCTGCCGGCACGGCTTCAGCACGTGCGCGTTGTGAAGGCGCCGGGCGACCCACTCCTCCATCATGAAGCGCTCGAGATAGGCGGGGTTGTCGCGCAGATCGACCGAGGGCGTCTTGAGGACGACCAGGTCGTCGCTGTCCAGGTCGACCGCCAGGTAGATGTGGCTGCGGTGGCTCGCGTGCAGTTCCCGGACGATGCGGTAGCCGTCGAACGTCATCCTCGCTTCGAGCACGGGGGGCGCGGGAAGCGAGGGCACCTGGTGGTAGATCTCGGTCGCGCTCGGCGCGGGCAGTTCGTCGACGACGACGATCTGCACCGTCAGGTTGTCGCCGCTTCCACGCCGCAAGGCCTCATCGACGATGCGGCGTGCGGTCTGATCCAGATCGCCCTGATGACGCTCGAGCAGCGTCTGAACCAGGAAGGCGGGGTCGACGTGTTCGTACACGCCGTCGCACGCGAGCACGAACACGTCGCCCTGCGCCAGCGGCAGTGCGTGGTAGTCGATCTCCAGTTGCGGCTTGAAGCCGACCGCGCGGCTCAAATAGCTCTGCCCTTCGGACACCCGGACGCGGTGGTCCACGGTCAGTTGTTCGAGCGATCCGCCTTGCAAACGGTAGATGCGGCTGTCGCCGACGTGAAAGACATGGGCGGTGGTCGACTTGAGGACCAGCGCGCTGAGGGTGCAGACGTAGCCGCGGTCCTGGTCATGCCGAAAGGGACTTTGCTGGGTCCGCGAATGCAGCCAGGAATTGGCCGCCGTGAGCACCCGCTCGACCGATCTCTTGACCGACCAGGCGTCGGAGGTGCAGTAGTAATCTTCCAGCAAGCCCATCACGGCGAACTCGCTGGCGATGTGGCTGACATCGCTGCTGCCGATGCCGTCGGCCAGCGCGATGGCGATGCCTTTGGAACTCAGCAGCGGCTCCTTGGGCAGGGAGGCGCCGTAAAAGTCCTGGTTGACCTCCTTGCGGCCCTTGTCGGAGTGTTGGCCGACGGTCACCCTCAATGCACTGCTCATGTCGATGTGTGGACTGGGGCGCATCCAGTCTTAGCTGAGGATGACAGTCTAGAACGTATCCCGGACTCGAGGACTGGATGCGAGCGGCGGCAGTGAAACGTCGCATGCTGGTGAGGGTGGGTGTACGACCTCGAGCTGTTGTCGAACATCACACGGGGCTGGCGGTTGTGCTCCCGCCACGAGGACGCGAAGCGCGGGGCCGCCGCGCCGGCTAGCGTGCGACGCACCGAAACCGGGCCGGTCGATCAAGCGCGTGAAGGTGTGCTGTCGGGCATCGAGCAACGCCAGTCTTCGGCACTACGGAAAGGCGCTACCCGCTGATGGTCGCCGTCACGCCGAGTCCCGGCCCATCCTGGACCGGGCACGTCCCGCGATCGCCGCCAGGCCGAGCAACAGCAAGCCCATCGTTTCGGGTTCCGGCACCGCGATGGCCACCCCCTCGAACCCCGGGTTGCTGAACGGCGGCGTATTGCCCGGAATACCGTAGCTGAACTGGCCGCCCCCGTGATACTGAGCCCCCGAGGGCGAATAGGCCCAGGCGAACCACGGCATGGAGGTCGGGGCGACCTGCTCAAGCGAAAGAGCCACGAAACCGCTGGCGGTCTCGCCCGGCAGCAGGCCCTGGCCGCTCTCGGTGCGGGACCATGCGACGTCATAGGACCCCATCCCGCCGTACTCGGCGTTGCTCCACGGCAGAGGCCCCTGATAGGGTTCGAAACCGGAGGGGGTGCCCGCCAACTCGTTCCGCTCTACACCGAGGAAGTAGATCGCCATATCGTCTGGTGCGCCGGGGAGCTGGTGGGTGAACGAGAAGTTGAGCAGCCATTGGCCGGGCGACCCGGTCACGGTGTAGGTGACGGCGACGGGCGGCTCACCCACCGGGGCAGCGCTGGCCGGTGCTGCCACGCACCATTGCAGGCCCGTAAGGGCTGCGGCGACGAAAAGGTGTTTGCGCATGAGCATCTCCGATGTGAACCTTTGACGGAACCCACTGCGACCCACCCAGTTGTCTGTATGTCTTTCGACGGTACGCCCGCGGCAACGTGCCAGCCCCCCTCATCCATGGGGTGACGCGCTCGATATGGGTTGATTCGACCGACTCGCGCAGGGCCGTGCGACGCGGACGCCGACGAAGCAGTGCGCAGCGGGCGGCGTAAGGCGCCTTGCATCGGGTCCCGCAACCGTTGTTTGAGCTGCGGATGACGGTTCACCTCGAACCGTCTGCACATGACGGCTGGCGAAACGGGGGCCACTCGGGCACCCCGGGGGCCCTCATCCCCCGCGTCGGGGATGAGGCTGCGGCGTATGGGCCCCGCCCGCTGCCGCTACGCGTAACGCGCGCAAGACCTCAGGCCTGCTTGGCGATCCACTTCGAGAACTCGGGCGAGATCAGGGCGCCGAGCAACTGTTCGTCGTCGATGCCGCGCAGTTGGCGCAATTGCACGAAGCCGGCGTTCGGCTCCTTCTCGGCCACGGCTTCGAGGTAGCTGAGGTCGGAGTTGCCGATGCCGACGAACTGGACGTACGCGCGGCGCTTGCGCAGGTTCGTCAGCGTCGACTCGAAGAGGTCGCGGTCCATGTTCTCGCCGTCGGTGATGAGCAGGATCATCAACGGCATTTCCCCGACCGCTTGTTTGGCGGCCTCGCCTGCCTTGTCCTTGGCGCCGAACAGCTTGCCCAGCATGCCGGCCTTCTTGCCTTCCTTGCCGTAGTAGTGGGCCTGGATCGACTCGAGCACCGGGGCGTAGGCGGTGCCGCCCCACTTCTTGATGTTTTTGTTCTTCAGGATCTCGCGCGACACGAAGTGGTCGATCGTGTCGCCTTTGGCCTGCCCGACATATCCATGGCCGTCGTCAAAGACCCAGACGTCCAGCAGCTGGTCGCTGTCGAATTTCATCGCCACCGCCAGGCAGCGCTCGACCACCGCCTGCACGATGCCGGCCTGGTACTCGTCGCGCATCGAGCCCGAGATGTCGATCGCCAGCGCCACCTGCGACGGCACCGGCGTGATGCCGCGCTTCGCCAGCACGATTTCGGTCTTCTTGACCAGGTTGATCATGGACATGGAGTACCCCTCTCTCTTTTTGAATCTGTGGTGTCGTGAATCGGTCCTGTCGACGATGCGGACGCTCAGTTGGGCCGGCTCATCGTCGCTCGCAGCTCGCTCTGCAGGACGCCGATGCGCCGCTCCGCGTCCTGACGCTGGGCCTGGCCTTCGCGCTGGATCGCGAGCACCTCCTCGACCGTCTGGATCAGCGTCTGCTGCACATGCTCGAGCGTCTCGATGTCGATCACTGAGCGCTGGTTGGCGCGTGCGGTGTCCACCGAGTTCTGCTTCAGCAGCTCCGCATTGCGGCGCAGGAACTCGTTGGTTGCGTCGTCGATGTTCTTCGCCAGGGCCACCGCCTGGCTCTGCTCCTGCAGCGACAGCGCGAGCATGAACTGGCGACGCCAGGCCGGAATGGTCAGTTCCTTGATGTTCTGGAACTTCTCGATGATCGTCTGGTTGTTGCTCTGGATCAGCCGGATCATCGGCAAGGTCTGCAACGCGGACATGCGCAAGGCCTGCAAGTCGGCGACGCGCTTGCTCAGGCGTTCGCCGAACTGGCGCAAGTCGTTCACACGCTGGGCCTCGACCACGTCGGCGGTTTCGCCCCGGCTGGCCACGTCGGCCTGCAATTCAGCCAGCTTGAGCTTGCCGGCTGCCACCGAAACGCTCAGGCGACGGAACTCTTCCTGCGTGGCGGTGAAAGCCTGCTCGAGGTCCAACACGCGCTGGCGCAAGCCCTGCTGCGACGTGTCGACCTCGCCGACCAGCTTCTCGAGCTGCTTGTCGGTCGACTGGAACTGCTGCACCACCGCTTCCTTGCCCAGCTTGAAACGGTCCACCAGCCCGCCGATCAGCGGCAAACGGCTGCGCTCGCTGCTCAACGCCCCGAGGTTGATCGACTTGGCGGTCACCACGATCTGGCTGAGCTTTTGGCCGATCTCGCCCAGGTCCTTGTTTTTCACCTGCGCCAGGATGCGGTCCGCATACTGCGTGGCCTGTTGGGCGGCCTCGCTGCCGAGGTCGTGCACCGTCATCGGCTTGCTGCTGTCGAGGCGTTGGGCCAGTGCGCGCACCTGTGCCGCGTCCTGGGCCGTCAGTTGCTGTTCGCCGAGCAACTGCTCCATCGGGTCGGCGGCGGCAGGCGATGCCAGCGGCGTTTCTACCGCGATCGTCGACAAGGCCCCAGACGAGGTCTGGACGAGAGGCGGGGCGGACACCACGGGCGCGAGGTCAGGCGCCAGGGCGGATTTCGGCTTGAAGCTAGTCATGGACCTTCTGGGAAGTGATACGGACAAGCTGTCCCAATTGCTCCACCAGCTCGCGATGGATGTCGAGCCCGCGCGCGTCGACCGCGTCGAAGTCTCGATGGGACTGGATGGGGGCGAGGAACTGCTGGCGCCACAGCGGCAGCGTGACGAAACGCAGCGTCTGCACACGCTCGGCGACCGTGAGCAGGTGCTCGCGGACGATATGCAATTGCCGTCGGGTCATGTCGGCCGAGGTGAGCAGCGTCGCCAGCAGCTGGGCCCGGCGCGCCAAACGCTCGCGCGTCGATGCCGGCCGCTCGGTGCCGAGCCATTCCGCCAGGCGGCAGGCGGCCTCGTGTTGCGAGAGGGCTTGCAGCTGGCCTTCGTTCTGCTCGATCAGCTTGACCAAGCTCGCGGCGTCGTCGAGCACTTCCTGCTCGAGGCGGGCCAGTTCGCCCAGACGGGCCTCCAGTGCCTCCCCGGCGCTGTCAAACCACGCCGCCGGCGAGCGGGTGAGCCGCTGGAACCAGCCGGCTCGCGTTTGAGGACGCACGCGGTCGAGGTCGTCCAGCGTCTGCTTCAGCAGCTGGCTGGTGCGCGGCAAATCGGGGTTGGTGATGATGGCGACGGCCTGTTTCAACAGGGCATCGACCGCGGCGGCGGGCGCGTCACCGAACTGGAGGATGTCTTCGTCGGGCGCCGTTTCAAGATCCTTCAACAGGCGGAACACGGCGCGGCGTTGGGCCGGCTCGGTCGGCGGCGTGTCGAGCCGGGCCAGCGCGGCGAGAAAATCTTCCGGCAGCTCGGCCGAGATGGCAGGCGCGAACAACGCCTTGGGCGGTGTCGCACGGCGGTGCTGCTCGGCCTCGAAGGTCCGCACGCGATGTGCCACCGGCGCAGCAGCGCCTTCGGCACGGCTCGGTGTGGTGGCCTCTGCTGCGGGTGAAGGCGATGCCTGGGGGTCGGGCGACGCGAGTCGCCCTCCACCGAAAAGTGGACGCGTCATGCGCCCCTGCCTCTGTGGTGACCGGACGGGTACGAGAGCGTCAGCCCAGGTAGCCGCTGACGAAGGTGCCCAGGTCGAGCGTGTAGCCCGCGCCGACGGCCCGGAACTCCCACTGACCGTCGCCGGTGCGCACCACCGAGCCCATTTGCACGGCGGTCTCGCGGCTGAACTGCTCGTCGAGGTCGTAGGTGCACAGCACCTTGCCGGTTTGCTCGTTGTAGATGCGGATGTAGGCGTCCTTCAGCATGCCGAAGTGCTGCCGGCGTTCGGCTGCCTCGTGGAGGGTGACGACAAAAGAGATCTCGCGCACCTCGGGCTCGAGCTTGGGGAGGTCGATCACCATGTTCTCGTCGTCGCCCTCGCCGGCACCGGTGCGGTTGTCACCGCTGTGCACGACGGCGCCGTTGGGCGTGGCCTTGTTGTTGTAGAACACGAAGTGCTGTTCGCTCAACAGCTTGGGCTCTTGCTGCGCATTGAGACGGCACACGAAGGCCGACACGTCCAGGTCGAGCGGCGGGGTGGTTTGCGGCAATTCCCAGCCCAGACCGACGCGCACTCGCGTGAGGGCGGGCTCGGCCTTGGTCAGGTTCAGCGAGCCGCCCTTTTTCAGATTGATAGTCATTTCTTCGACCCTCTTCGATTTGTTCAGAACACCCAGGCGCGCATGTTAGCGGCAGATGCTGTGTCTGCTTCCCCCTAGAGGGGGGAGAGCGGGAAGAGATCACGGGATGCGGCGACGGTTCTCGACGGCCGGGTGTGGCCGGGAGTCGAGGGCTGTGGTGTTCGTGCCACCGCGTGCGGCTGGCGACTTTCTGAGAGCGAGTGCTCGCGTCGTGTTGCGGCTCGAACGAAGATCTTGACCTGGGTCAAACGCGGGATCGTGCCGTGCATTCGGCGCAGCCGCGCCCTCCCGTTCGTGAACGAGTGCCTCAAGCCTTCGCCGATTGATGTCGAAAACGCGCCATCGATCTGCCCTAAGGCGCAAACCAATGACGGCCCTTTCTCCTTCCTTGAACGCGGACGGTCTCGACCCCATCGAGCAAACCACGCGCATGATCATTCGCATCGTCGACAAGGTGATGCTCGTGATGCTCGGCCTGGTGGCTGTTGCAACGGTCGCCATCGGCGCGGCCCACGGCGCGACCGGGACGGCGGCCTGGCTGACGCTGGCGCTGTTCGCCATGCCGCTGTTGGCTTACCACCTGCTGCCCCCCGGCCTGCCGGTGACCCGGGTCCTCGCCGTGGCGGCCGGCGTCGGCATGGTCGCGACACAGATCCATTTCGGCCACGGTGCCACGCCCTACCATCTCGGCATCGCCGTGTTCATGGCGCTCGTGATGGTGTACCGCGACTGGCGCCTGGTGGCGCTGGCCACAGGGCTGTTCGCCATCCACCACGTGGTGTTCGACCGGCTCCAAGCGAGTGGCGTCGGGGTCTATGTGCTGCCCACGCCCGACCTGCAAGAAGTCTTCGTGCATCTGGCCTTCCTGACGGCGTTGGCGTTGTACCAGATGCGCTTCGCGCGTCAGGGGCTCGAGCAACTGATCGCGGCGGTCGAACTGCAGATGTTGATCGCCGTGCTGGGCAAGGACGACGCGATCCAGCTCAACGTCGGACACCTTGCCTTCAAGACCCCCGCCGCACGCCAGCTGCAGAAGGTGCTTGGCCGGGCCCACGAGGCGCTGCAACATGCGCAACGCGCGGTCGGCAGCATCAACGTCGCCTCCGGCGAGATTGCCAGCGGCAACAACGACCTGTCGACGCGCACCGAGAGCACCGCGGCCAATCTGCAGCAGACCGCCGGTTCGATGCAAGAGCTGGCGAGCAGCGTGCAACAGACCGCTGCCTCGGCCCACGTCGCGGCGCAGCTGGCGACGGGAGCGCGTGACTCCGCGCAGCAAGGCAGCGCGGTGGTGTCGCAGGTGGTGTCGACCATGGACACCATCAGCGCGGCGTCCAAGAAGGTGGTCGACATCATCGGTGTCATCGACGGCATCGCGTTCCAGACCAACATCCTGGCCCTGAACGCCGCGGTGGAGGCGGCGCGGGCCGGCGAGCAGGGTCGCGGCTTCGCGGTGGTGGCTGGTGAGGTGCGCAGCCTCGCACAGCGCAGCGCGCAGGCAGCGCGCGAGATCAAGTCCTTGATCGGCGCGTCGGTCGAGAGCGTCGAATCGGGCACCACGCTGGTGGGCCAGGCGGGCCGGGCGATGAACGAGATCATGTCGTCGGTGCAGCGGGTCACCGAAACCATCAGCGAGATCGCGTCGGCCGCTGCCCAGCAGAACGAAGGCCTCACGCAGGTGAACACGTCGGTCGGGCAACTCGACCAGATGACGCAACAGAACGCCGCGCTGGTCGAGCAGTCGGCCGCCGCCGCGGAATCGCTCAAGGAGCAGGCCGGCCGGCTGGCACACGTGGTGGGCGTGTTCCGGCTCGACGATGCGGCAGAGCTGGCCGTTTTCGACGCAGGCGATCTGCTGCGCCGCATGTCCGAGCGGCCGTCCCAGCCGGCGGCTGCGGCAACAACAGGGGCGTGAGGGCCCGGGGCCCCGGCAGCCGCCGCGCCTCGCGCGAGATGTGGCGGCCCGGGGTCAGCCGGGACGAGGTGCCCGCGTGACCCTCGTCACCCGCCGTGCTGCTCCTCGGCCAGCCAGCGCAGCGCCGACAGCCCCGGCATGAACAGGTATTCGCCGCCGCGCAAGACATTGAAGGTGCGCAGATCGCGCAGGCGCTGCCGCACCGGCTTGCGGGGCAGGGTGAAGGTGGACTGCGGTGACTGCAGCCCCACCACCGGGTCACGTTCATCGCCCAGGCGCATGAAGTTGCCGCGGTTGATCCACTCTTGCTGCAAGAACTCCACGGTGGTCATCGCGCGGGCACTCATGAAGATGAAAAACAGGCCGCGTTCATCTTCTGCTTCGTCGTCGAGCAGGTCGGGCCGCCACCGCGGGCCGAACGACGTGCTGCGGCGGATGATGCGGTGCAGTTTCACGTCGGTCAGCACCGCCAGCTCGGTGTCGCGCGGGTTCATGCGCCTCATGTGGCAGCCCAGCGGCACTTTCAGGCCGTCCGGGTCGTCGTGGTAATCGAAGTCGTTGTTGCGTCGCGGGTCGCGGCCCAGTGCCGGGTCGTCGTGCTGCGGGGCCAGTGCCAACGGTGCACCGCTGCGCCACCGTCCCACCAGCTTGGCCGCCAGCTGTTCGCGCTCGGCATCGCTGTCGGCGTGCTGCTGCAGAAACCGGTTGAACTCCCCCACACGTGAGCGGTACTTGCGCAACACGGCGAAGGTCCCGTTGCGGCCCAATCTCTCGGGCTGCGGCATCGCCAGCAAGGCTCCTGACTCGCTTGGGTAGCCCAGGATGAATTCGCCCGCCTTGATGGCCTCGCGCTGGCCCGGCAGCGGGTCGACCCCGGCACCTTCGATCACGGGGTTGCTGATGTTGTCCCGGTAACCGAAGGGGTTGCGGCTGTCCGGCCGTGCACCGAAGTCGTGTGTGCCCAGCACGCTCACGCCCGCGGTGTCGGCCAGCTGCGCCCGCACCGACGCCAACATCTCATGCCAGCGATCGCGATCGCCACTGAAGATCGTGAGCGCAACGTGCACCTCGCCGGTGCCGTAGGGCGCTTCCCAGTGTTCGGGGGCGTTTTCGCCGCTGTCGCGCAGGCGGTCTGCGCGGGCGCGCATGCCGTCGCGAAACGCTTGCGGAAAACTCTGCAGCGTCGCCTCGGGCAGTTGCAAGGCGCACAGCCCGGGGTAGGTCAGGGCGACCGCCACCCAGGCATCGTCACGGTGGTCCCACCAGTCGGCCGCCGAGCGGACGTGCGGGGCCAGCCGGCGCAGCAAGGACCGTCCGCCCTCGGGCGTGTCCAGTCGCAGCAGCATGTGGGTGCCGAAATAGGGCTCGGGTCGTTGCCGCAGCACCGTGGCCTGGATGTCGTCGAGTTCGAGCGAGACCGCGTGGTGGCGGCGCAGACCGTGTTGTTTCAGCTGTTCGAGAAGCGCCATCTTGACCGGCCCTCCCGCTCAGGCGATCTTGTCGAGGAACTCGTCGAGCGCTGCTTTCAGCCGCTTGAGCTCGCGGACGTCGGCGACCGTCAGGTCCGGGTGCGCCACGTACCAGCCGTCGGCCGGCAACTGGTGCTGGGCAATGAAGTCTTTCACGCCCGGGTCCTTGATGCCGGGCCATCCTTCGACCGAGGCGAACACGAGGTCCATCAGATCGGGGATCTGCGTCGAGAAGTCGTCGATGTAGGCGTCCCAGTCGCCGTCGTAGGTGGTCGCGAACAGCAGCTTGGTGTCGTGCTCCAGGAACACGAAGCGCATGTCGTGCAAGGTGCCCACCTTCTGTGCGCCGCTGAAGTTGCCGTTCACCAGCTTCAGGATGCGCCGCAGGCGTTCGGCGCCGCCGGGGCGCACCGGGGCGATCAGGGTCAGTTCGGAAACGGTGCCGGCCTGCCGCCCGATGCGCCCGGCAGTCGTCAGCGGCGTTTCCTCCGCGCCGCGCAGGTCGCGCAGCACGTTCTCGAGGGCCAGCTTGAGCAACTCGGGCGCGTCGCCGATCGTGTCCTGCACGCGACGTTTGATGTCGTCGAGGGCATGAGGCGTATGGGGGAGGGTGTGGCGATCGGTCATGCAGCTTCCTTGTAAGGCATGGGTTTGAGAAAGGCGACACATCGCAATGCGGCGCGTCATGCCCCGTTCGGCAACACGGGTGCCCATCGGCTGCCCATATCCGTCAATGGTGTATTGCCACATTTGTCGCAATCGCATTGCGACGTGCCTGCCCACCGACGCGGTGGGACGCAGGTCGCGCATAGGAGGCGTGTGGAGTGACCGAGGGCCGGGCGGGCCGCGGTGGCTCGCGGCGGTGGCGAACCGGGAGGTGAGGCCGGCGGTGCGGCGCGCTTTCAGCGACCCCAACCGGTGGCGCTCACCGTTCGCTCATCGGTTGCTGGGCGGGGGAGGCGCGGCAGGTGGCTCGCGTCGCCGCAGGGGGATCGAGATCAGGGGCTCGCTGCCAGCACGGTCCCATGCCGGGGCCGCCGGCTTGCGGCCAGGGCTGTTGTTGTCCTCTACCCGGGAGTGCGGGTGGGCCCAGGGGAAGGTCACACGCGGCTGGCTCGGCGTCGAGGGGAGGGCCGAGGCGGCTGCGGCGGGCTCGGCCGCGGAAGCGGGGGGCGCCACCGGCTCGGCAGCGCCTGCTGTGAGGGCGAAGCAAGCCAGCCCGGCCGCCGTGGCACGAACAGAAGCATGTGTCATCGCGAACTCCGGTGAAGTGGGAGCAGGTCGTCTGCGAAGGGGACCTCCAGATGCCGCACCCTCTGTACCCGAGCAAACGCGGTTCCTTCCAGGACACTAGAACAGCCGCGCCCACACCTCTTCGAGGCTGAGTTTGCGGGTCAGCACGGCAGCCAGGCTGGACGCACACCACCGCGCCAGCTCGTCCGGCTGCGCCCACCGGAAGGCATCGACTTCGGGCCGCGTGCGCCCCCACCGGTCCTGGAAAGTGCTGCTGCAGCGCAGCAAGGTGAGCTCGACACGCGCGTGCAGCACGGCGTACAGGTGCAGGTCCTTGGCAGGACGGTAGGCAAACCGGCCCAGGTCGATCAACGCCGCCGGCAGCAGTCGCAAGCCGCACTCCTCGGCGGCTTCACGCACCGCCGCGTCCAGCTCGGATTCGTCGGCCTCGCGCAAACCCTTGGGAATGTCCCAATACGCCGTGCCGGTCATGTGGCACAGCAGCAACTCGCCCTCCGGCTCGAAGATGAGAACGCCGCAACTGGTGGTGGTGATCATCGGGGTGATTGAACGGCTGAGCGATGCAGTTGTCGCACGCCATGAGCCATGACCCCATCGAAAGCAAAAGCGGCTCCCAGCGTTCGTCATTCGGAACCGACCCTCGGCGGAGATGGCAATGGTCATGCGACTGCCGCATAAGCTCATCTGAAATGCGATGGGAGAGGCCACGCCACTTCGGCTTATCGTGGCGCTCCGTCGCGTCCGCCTCACGGCGTCGGCGGGCAGCACCCACCGGCGCCAGCCCCATCGACCCTTGCGGCCTCGCGGTTCTGCAGGACGACGAAGATCCACACGTCGCCCGGCCCGTGCCACAAGCACTCACTGTTCGATGGAGGCAACACCATGCCCACCCCTGCGCGCCCCGCCGTGCTGGACCTGATCGGCCGCACGCCGCTGTTACCCGTGACCCGGCTCGACACCGGGCCCTGCCAGTTGTTTCTCAAGCTCGAGTCGCAGAACCCGGGCGGCTCCATCAAGGACCGCATCGGCCTGGCCATGATCGAGGCCGCCGAACTCGACGGCCGGCTGCAGGCCGGCGGCACGGTGGTCGAGGCGACTGCCGGCAATACCGGACTGGGGCTGGCCCTGGTGGCGCGCGCCAAAGGCTACCGGGTGGTGCTGGTGGTGCCCGACAAGATGTCGAACGAAAAGGTGCTGCACCTCAAGGCCATGGGGGCCGAGGTGCACCTGACGCGTTCCGACGTCGGCAAGGGCCACCCTGAGTACTACCAGGACCTGGCGGCCCGCCTGGCGCGCGACATCCCCGGCGCCTTCTATGTCGACCAGTTCAACAACCCTCACAACCCGCTCGCGCACGAGCAGACCACCGGCCCCGAGATCTGGGAGCAAACCGGTGGCGAACTGGACACCATCGTGGTGGGCGTCGGCTCCGGCGGCACCGTGACCGGCTTGACGCGTTATTTCCGGCGCGTCTCGCCTCGCGTCGAGTTCGTGCTGGCCGACCCGGTCGGCTCCATCCTGCGCGACCAGGTGCTCACCGGCACGCATGGCGAAGCCGGCTCATGGAGGGTGGAAGGCATCGGCGAAGACTTCGTGCCACCGATCGCCGACCTGAGCGGCGTCAAACAGGCCTACGCCATTGCCGACGCCGAGAGCTTCGCGGCCGCGCGCGAACTGTTGCGGGCCGAAGGTGTCCTGGCCGGCTCGTCCACCGGCACGCTGCTGGCGGCGGCCTTGCGCTACTGCCGCGAACAGCGCACACCGAAGCGCGTGGTGAGCTTCGTCTGCGACACCGGCACGCGTTATCTGTCCAAGCTCTACAACGACAACTGGATGCTCGACGAAGGCCTGTTGACGCGGCCGCAGTTCGGCGACCTGCGCGACCTGGTCGCGCGCCGGCTGGACGAAGGCAGCGTCATCAGCGTGGCCCGCGACGACACCTTGCTGACGGCCTTCAAACGCATGCGGCTGGCCGACGTGTCGCAATTGCCGGTGCTCGACGGCGAGCGTCTGGTCGGCGTGATCGACGAGTCCGACGTGCTGCTGCATGTGCAAGAAGACAGTGCGCGCTATGCCGACCAGGTGGCGTCGGTGATGAGCACCGCGCTCGAAACGCTGTCGCCGGCAGCCGACCTGGCCGCCTTGCGCGCCGTGCTCGCGCGCGGTCTGGTCGCCATCGTCGCCGACCGCGACCGCTTCTACGGACTGATCACCCGCTTCGACCTGCTGAACCACTTGAGAAGGGCCTTGCCATGACCGCCATCCCCCCTGTTGCCGGCCGCGATCTCGACCCGTCGCTCGACCCGTCCACGCCTGCGCTCGGCTTCGCCACCCGCACCATCCATGCAGGCCAGTCGCCCGACCCGTCCACCGGCGCCGTGATGCCACCGATCTATGCGACCTCCACCTACGTGCAGCAGAGCCCAGGGGTGCACCAGGGGCTGGACTACGGGCGATCGCACAATCCCACCCGCTGGGCCTTCGAGCGCTGTGTCGCCGACCTGGAGAGCGGGGCGCAGGCCTATGCGTTTGCCTCGGGTCTGGCCGCCATCGCGACCGTGCTCGAAGGCCTGGATGCGGGCGCCCACGTGATCGCCGGCGACGACTTGTACGGCGGCACCTACCGCTTGTTCGAGCGGGTGCGGCGGCGCAGTGCGGGGCTCGATTTCAGCTTCGTCGACTTGTCCGACCCCGACAACCTAGAACGCGCCATCCGGCCCGACACGCGCATGGTGTGGGTCGAGACGCCGACCAACCCGCTGCTGAGCCTGGCCGACCTGGCCGCGGTGGCCGAGGTCTGCCGCGCCCATGGCTTGACGGCCGTGGCCGACAACACCTTCGCGAGCCCCTGGGTGCAACGGCCGCTCGAACTCGGCTTCGATCTGGTGGTGCACTCGACCACCAAATACCTCAATGGCCATTCCGATGTGATCGGCGGCGTCGCCATCGTCGGCCGCCAGCCGCGGCAGGCCGAATGGCGCGAGCGGCTGGGCTTTCTGCAGAACGCGGTGGGGGCCATCGCCAGCCCGTTCGACAGCTTTCTGGCACTGCGCGGGCTGAAGACCCTGGCGCTACGGATGGAGCGCCACTGCAGCAATGCCTTGGCGCTGGCGGAGTGGCTGGAGCACCACCCGAAGGTCGCCCGTGTGCGCTACCCGGGGCTCGCGTCGCATCCGCAATACGCTTTGGCGCAGCGGCAGATGAATGGGTATGGGGGCATGGTGTCGCTCGATCTGGCGTCCGACCTGGCCGGCACGCGGCGCTTCCTCGAGCGTTGTGAGCTGTTCACGCTGGCCGAAAGCCTGGGAGGCGTCGAAAGCCTGATCGAACACCCGGCCATCATGACGCACGCCACCATCCCGCCCGAGCAGCGGACGCGCCTTGGCATCGGCGACACGCTGGTGCGGTTGTCGGTCGGTGTCGAGGATCTGGCCGATCTGCGGGCCGACCTGGAACAGGCCTTGGCCGCGGTGTGACGGCGGGCGTGATCGCCGGCCGAAAACACTAGACCCGCCGAACGGGCGGGCCCGTTCGGCGGGGGGCCGCCCGCAGGCGCGGGCGACCCGTCACGAAAGCCGTTGCGTCAGCGACCCACGGTGGACAGGAAGCGGTTGGTGAACCCAAAGGCGCCCGCTTGACCGAAGCTGTTGCAGGTCGGCGAGGCGGGTCCGGGCGGGCAGTCGACGTCCCGGTCCACCGACCAGAAGTGCACGCCCGCCAGCCCGTTCTGCCGTGCGAAGGACGAGACGGTGTTGACGTCGTTCAGCGTGAACGTCTCGGTCACGACATCGTTGCCACCGATCATCGGCGTCAGCTCGATCTGGTTGAACGGCACACCATGGTGCTCGTGCAGGTTGATCGCCGCCTGCAACGCCGATTGGCCCATGTCGCAGCGACCATCGGGGCCGACGGTGCAGACGCTGGGAGACGCGCTGCCGTAGTCCATCACCATCAGGTTGATGATGAAGTTGCGCATGCCGAACGCCTTCAAGGCTTCCATCGTGCGCACACCGGCGGCGCCCAGGCTTTGCGGCGAGTTGCCGCCGAGCGTGGCCAGCGTGAAGCTGAAGCGCAGCCTGGGGTGGTTGCGCTGGGCTGCGATGGCACGCTGCACCAGGTCGTTGATGACCTCCTGGCTCTGTCCGCCTTCGATGTCGAAGTCGACCCCGACCAGGTTGGACGACTCGTAGTGCTCCAGGAAGGCCTCGAAGCCCGCATCGCTGCTGCAGGTGAAGGCGCCCGCGGCACCGCCGGTCGAGATGATGTAGTTGCGGCCGGCGCTGACGAAGCGCTGGACGTTGGCCTGCACCAGCGCGGCGGGCTGGATGCCGCCCCAGCTTTCCTGGCCGCATTCACCGGTCGCAAACGCCCAGGTGACGGTCCTGACGCCGCTTGGCAAGGCGTCGAGCAGCGGCTGCCGGCTGCCGGGCACCGCGGTCGAGATGACGTTGGTGTTGAAGTCCATGTTGATCGTCACGTCCTTGTAGGGCCCGAACACGAATCCTTGAGGCCTGGGAGCGGGCGGGCCTGAGGGCGGTGGGGGTGGGGGTGGGGGTGGGGGTGGTGTCGGCCCGGGGGGCGGCGCAGGCGGTGGTGGAGGCGGTGGCGGTGGTGGCGGGGTGGGCCCCGGTGGCGGGGTGGGGCCGGGGGGTGGCGTGGGCCCGGGAGGTGGTGTGGGCCCTGGCGGCGGGGGCGGGTTGCTGCCGCAGCTGTCGACCATCGTCCACGGTTGGCCACTTCCGGTCGGGCCGCTGTTGGCCGCCGGGTCCTGGCCTTGTGTCCACCAGTTGGCTCGAAAGTTGGAACCCTGGTGGCTCACGACTTCCCCGCCGGTGTAGACCGTGCTGCTGTTCCACGGCGCACCGCATTCGGCCGCGGGCAAGGGGTTGGTGGGGGTCGGCTGCGGTGAGGCGCCCGGGGCCGGCGACGGCGCGTCTCCACCTGCGGCGGCCCACAGGCTGGCCACCGTCGGGTTCCAGCCTGAGTTGCTGTGATCCACCTGGTCGACCAATGCGCGGTAGTTGCGCCCTTGATAGGACACCAGCGTGCCCGCCGGATAGAAGGTGTCGGCTTTCCACTCGGGGTGAGCGGCATGGAGCGAGGCTGCGGCCATCACGGCGACAGCGGCGGTGAGCAAGCGCAAGCGCGCTCGCCGTGTTGAAACAGGGTGAGGCATGAGGGCATCTCCTTCGGGGGTTCGAACTCGCACTGCGACTGCCGGGGGAGGCAGGGTGCGAGGGCCGGAGAGCCGCTGGAACAGACGGGTGACTCGAGGATGCCGCAATGCCCCTCGCGATGGGCGAGCGCGGAGCCCTGTCTGCCGCGCCATCTCCTCGTAAAAGACGGCCGGCATCTGCACCTGCAGCGCCGCGGGCAGGGCCCGGCGACGCGGTTGATTTAACCACCCGAGTACCAGTTCAGTACCGGTTACGAGAAGTCAAAGCCAGCGCACGATGTTGATCTTGCGGGGAAAGTGACGACATGGCGCACGGAAGGGCGCGTGAAGGGGCCCGTTGTGCACGGAACGGCTCGTTTCTGCATGCGGCCGGTGCCGCAACTGGTCTTGCTGCCGGCGCTCCTTGCAAGCGCCGGGTGAAGTCGATGCCTTACCGTCGTCCGGCCCGGATGTCTTCGATGGTTTCGGCGATCAGACGTCGCTGGTCGACGAAGGTTGCCACGCTGTCTCGCATGGTGGCCAACAGCTTTTCCGTCTGCGCGCAGTCGGCGCCCGCCCCGGCGAGTTTTTCCGCGGTGGCTTCAACCGCCGCGATTTGAGCTTGTGCCGCCGCGATCTGCCGGTCGGTCTCTGCGAGGTGTTCCAACTCTCTTGCGAGGTCTGCCATGGCCGCTCCTTTCCACGTCAACCATGCCGATGATGGTGGAGCGCAGGCGCTGCAATCAGCGGGAATACCCCGTTTGCACTTTGCCGTGGATCAACGTCGCGGCGCTGTACTCTCGTCCCCCGGCGGGGGCTGCACGCGCCGCCATCATCCGGACGCCCTCGGCGGCGTCTCGGAACTGTGTCATCAAAGGAGGCGCCGCCTTGGGCTGCGGCGCCAAGCCCCCTTTGCAGGAGCCTGGCCGGCGGCCCGGACTCGGGGCGACACCGGCGCGCGTGGGCTGTGTCACGCGTGGGCGGTGGGGGCGATGCGCCGCCAGAGGGTTTTGCGTCCGGCCAATCCGATCAGCCCGGCGGCCAGCAGGGCGACGCTGGCCGGCTCCGGCACGGGCAAGTAAACGGCATCGACGTTGGCCGTCACCTCCATGATCCTGCGGCGGCCGAACATGTTGAGCTGGGCCGACGTGAAGGCGGTCGACCGGAGCTCGGTGCCGGTCAACTTGCCGAGGTCGATGTCGACGTCGATCGTGCCCGACGTACCACCCCTCATCCGAAAGTCGAAGCTGTCGACGACGGAATGATGGTAGATGTGGGCGATGGCCTCGTCGTGCCCCGCGCTGTCGACGATCTCGTCGACCGTCGGAGCGGTCACCCTATAACTGCCGGTATAGATCTGGTCGGGGGGGACTGGCAGGTTCAAATGGAGCACATCGCCGCGCACGCGCACGTTTTGCGTCACCGTCAGAACATCGGCACTGGCGGCGGTGGCGCTGACGACCAGGACGCCGACCGCCAAGGCCTGACTGAAGGCCTTGGCCGCCTTGACGCCGCCGAGTACGGGGCGGTCGCGGCAATGGGACGTGCGCAGCCTACCGCTGGGCGCAAAGGGGAGCAGGATCGGCATGGGTTTCTCCTTGTTGTGAGCGTGCTTCTGCAGACCGAGTTGGAACGCACCGGCCCTAGGGCCACCGATGGGGGAGGACAACGGACGAGGCCGGAAGCACGGCGGCTCGCTGGGCAACGGTAGGTCGACACCTTGGAATTCGCAGCGCCATGTGTGTCGCGATCGTTCACCTGTATCTCGCCGCATCTGCCTGAGCCGGGTCTGGCCGGGCTGGAGGCGTGCGGCGCGGACGAGGCAGTCCCCTCAATTGAGCGTGTCACAACAGTCTTGTGCACTCCGGTGCCCAGGTGCCGACGTACAGCAGATGCACGACGGACGATACGCAGTGACCTGTGCGCGGCCTAGAGCAAACGGCGTGCGGACTTGCGGCGGCCGACCGGGTTGGCGTGCCGCTCGACGTCGGCCCGTTCACGGTGTTGATCGTGCAACATGGAACATGGAACATGGAACACGGATCGCTGCAGTGCAGCGGCTGTGTGCGACGATCGAACTCATTGTGGGGGGGCGACACCTCCCTAGGCTTGATGTCATGAGTTGCGTTGGCCTCCAACTCAGAACCGACGTGAGGCAGGGGGGCGTGACGGCGTAAACGGCGTGAGGGGCCGTAGACCGAGGAGTTGCTCCCTCTTGCCAACCCCGGTGCGCAGCTCCTCAAGAAGAATCAAACCGGTTCAGTGGCGACGGCGAGCGTGTCGCGGAGGACCGGTAACGGGTCCTGCTTGCCCATTGACATGATTCATTGCAAATCTCCACAATCCATTTACCGCCTCACTGCGCAGGGCCGACAACGGTCGATGCGAGGTTTTCGGCGGCATGTTGGACACCTCGTGTCCAGTCAAAGGGAGAACGAGAACAATGAGAACTCAAGACGCCGCCCTTGGCGCACCAAACAGAGGGAGGGAGCCAGCCGGCTTCTTTCGGACGACGATCCCGGCGCTGATCCTCAGCGTCGCAGCGGTCGGCTTCACAGGTCCCGCGGGCGCTGCCTCGGTCACCTACACCTATGACGTGCTTGGTCGCGTCAAGACGGTGCAATACAGCACGGGTGTGCTGATCACCTACAGCTACGACGCGGCAGGCAATCGCACCAGCGTCGTCACCACCGTTCCCTCCTGATCGGCGGCCGCAGGGCCGTTCCTCTCTGGCGGCCGCAAGGCCGTATCGCTTTTCACTGCGCGAAGTCGTGCCCACTCCAGCGGGAGTGAAGGGCTCTGCTGTGGCTTTGCGTCTTGATGTCCGTCCGACGTTTGCGGGCCTGTCGGGCCCGTAGGGGTAAGCATGTCTGCAAGATTCATCGGCCACCTCTGGCGCACTTGTCTGGGCGTCGCGCTCAGTGGGATGTTGTTGTCGGCCGGTCATGCGGCCGGCGACGTGAACGGTCACGGCAACAGACCGGCCTCGAAGGGCCATCGGATGCAACTCGCACCCGCTCAACAGCAGAAGTTGGGGGCCGTCGAGGCGGCAAGCCACCGCGGCATCGGCCATGTTCCCTTGGCGCTGGTCGATGGACGGGACGCAGAGCGAGTGGTGCGCTCGCGCCGCCTGCCGGCGGAGGTCGAGGAACGCTTGCGCGCGAACGCCGCCAAGGCGGTTCAGCTCAAGGCGGCGCCGACGACCGTTGCTTCCACGGCAGTCACCGCGTCTGCTGCTGCGGCGACGCCGGGCAACTCCATTGCAGAACTGGCGCGTGCGCTGCGCCATGATCCCGACCTCATCTACGAGTACGTGTCCAACAACATCGCGTACGTGCACGGCTGGGGTTTCCAGAAGGGGGCCGAGGGTGCCGTCCTCGATCAGCGCGGCACCGCCTTCGACCTGGCCAGCCTGATGGTGGCGCTGCTGCGGGAATCCGGGATTGCCGCTGATTACGTCTATGGCGCGATCGAGTTGTCGGGCGGGGATCTGCAGAGCTGGATGGGCGTCGATCCTGCCGACGCCTGCGCGGCACGGCAGTACTTCGGCAACGCCCAGGTGCCGGTGATCGTGACCTGGATCGCCGAAGATGTGCCGTGCCCCGGTGGAAAGTCGGCGCTGGTGGGCATGCAGTTCCGGCACGTGTGGGTGCGCGCCGTCATCAACGGCAAACCCTATGTCTTCGATCCGAGCTTCAAGAGCCACCTCATCCATTCCGGCACCTCACTCGCGGCCGCGGCAGGCTATGACGCCGCCGACTTCCTGGCTGCCGCCCGCGCGGGCGCGACCATCACGCCGGACTTCGTGCAAGGCATCAATCGCACCGCGATACGCAACAAGCTGACCGGCTATGCCACCAAGCTGGCGGCGCACATCCGCGCCACCAGCCCGTCGTCCACGCTGACAGACTGGATCGGCGGCAGGACGGCATTCCCGAGCCATGGGCAGAAGCTGCGGCAGACGGCGCTGCCTTACCAGTCGCCCGACGTCCCGGTGGAGATCTGGAACTCGGTGCCGTCGGGCTACTACCCGACGTTGCGCGTGCAGTACCGCGACATCGATCGAACCTACACCTCCACCGAACTCTACGGGAAGCGCTTGTCCATCACCTACACCGCAGCACGCGAGCCGGTGCTGATGCTGGAGGGCGTGGAGCAGGCCAAGGGCATGCCGGTGCCCGCGTGGCGGGCCGACATCCTGCTGCTGGAGGTCGTCCACCACCCGTATCTCGATCCCTCGGTGAACCAGACCTCCCGCGTAACGATCACGCAGGGCGGCGCCTATGTGATCGGCAACGCTTGGGGTTCGGCAGGCCGCGCGGTGGCAGAACATCACCGGACGGTGCTGGGCAATGCGCGCTCGGCGGGTGCGGCGGACAGTTCCGAGGAGGTGCTGGGATCGTCGCTGGCCTTGCTGTCGTCGCTGTGGATCGCGCAGACGTCGCAGACACTGGAGTTGATCGACAGGCTGGCCGAGACGGACACCGTGGTGCACCACCTGGTCGGCGTGGCCGGCTACGGTGTGGACCGCTACAACAGCGGCCGACCCTTCGTGGACCTGCCCGCCAACCGGGTCAGCGTCGTCCATCGCCGAGGGGATGAGCGCCGGGCGCAGGCTGTGGTCCTGGCGCAGGCGATGCATGCGAGTGTGCTCGAATCGGCCGCAGTCCATCAAACGACCGAGTTGCAGGCCGCGTCCACCGTGTCGCTGATCGACCGTGCCGTGGCGACCAACCAGCGGATCTTCGATGCCAGGTCGGCCAACTTCGACACGGTGGTCAGACCGCAGTTGCAGGATTGCGATCAGTTCCTGTCCGACTTCCGCGCCGTCACGCGGAACGGCGGTCGCCTCATCGTGCCTGGAAGCTGCCAGCTGGTGGAAGGCAATTGGGCCGGTGTCGGCTACTTCGATGTGGCGGCGGACGGCAACCGCATCGGCGCGATGATCTCGGAGGTGCCCGGTATCGCGCGTGCGGGTGGCTATGCCGGGAGCAGCCTCAGCTTCGCCGAGACCGTGAGGCGCTCGTCGTCCACGGCGATCGCACCGACGCGTCTCTATCAGACGGCCGGGCACACCTACGGCGACCCGGTCGACACCTTCCGCGGGCATTTCCTGTTCGAGAACGACGACCTGCAGGCCGGCAACGGGGAGTTCCCTCGCGGGCTGCCCCTGCGGCGCCTGTACAGCTCGGGGATGAGAGCCCAGGCCGGGCCCCTGGGCAAGGGCTGGACGCACAGCCTTGCCAGCAGTGCGACCGTGAGTTCCGACGGCACCCAGGTGCTCGGCGAAGATTCCGTCCTCGACGCCGTGCCGGCGCTGGTAGAGATCATGGTCGCGCTGGACCTGCTGGCGGACCCCACGCCTTCCCTCGACAAGGTCGTGATTTCGACCCTCGGTCAGCGGTGGTTCGGCGACCAGCTGGTGTCGAACACGGTGGTGGTGCGTCAGGGGATGAACGGCGAGCTGTTCGTCCGCATGCCGGACGGCAGCTACAACGCGCCGCCGGGCAACTCGGCAAAGCTGACCAAAGCCGCTGACGGGACCTACACCTACGAGACCGTCAACCGTGTCAAGCTGCTGTTCGACGCGACCGGAAAGCTGATCACGTACACCGAACCCAGCGGGATCCAGGCCAAGTTCACTTACGAGGGGGCCAACGTCAAGGAGGTGTCCAACAGCCTTGGACGGGTACTGACGTTCACCTATGTCAACGGGCGTGTCGACGCGGTGAGCGACGGCTTCCGCTCGGTGCGCTACACCTACGACGAAAACGGCAATCTCAGCACCTTCAAGAACGCGGCGCAGCACGTGCAGACGTACAAGTACGACCTGCCGGGCCGCATGACGCAAAACTTCTACCCGAGCCACCCGACCGTCGCCTTCGCCACCAATGAATATGACAGCCTGGGGCGGGTGCGCACGCAGCTCAACGCGCACGGCAAGCGATACACCTATTACTTCTCCGGCCATCGGTCCGAGGAAGTGGACCCGCTCGGCGGCAGCAAGGTGTCGTACTTCCGACCCGACGGCCAGGTCGAGCGCTCGATCGACGAACTGGGCCGGGCCACGGTGCTCTCATATGACGGCCTCGGCCGGTTGATCGAGAAGCGGCTGCCCGAGGGCAACAACGTCGGCTACGAGTACGACGACGTGACCTGCGCATCGGCCGAGAAGCGGTGCACGAACAATGTCCTGGTCACGACGCAGACGCCGAAGACGAGCAGTGAGAGCCCGCTGACGACCCGCTACACCTACGAGCGCGCCTACCACCAGGTCGAGACCGTCAAAGACCCGAAGGGATACGTCACCGAGTACAAGTACACCGCGCAGGGCCTGCCCTTCACGGTGACCGGACCGGCGGACGCCACGGGTGCAAGGCCGTTCACCCAGGTCGACTACACGGCGTATTCGCGTGCCGGGTATCCCACGTTCTACTTGCCGACCGCGAAGACGGTGAAGACCACGGCGTCCAACAGTGTCGTGACGACCACCACTTACGACGCCGCGAAACGTTATGTCCCGAAGACCATGACCGCCGATGCCGGTACCGGCAAGCTGAACCTGGTCACGACGTACACCTACGACGCCATCGGCAACCTGCTTCAGGTCGACGGCCCGCGCACCGATGTGGCAGACATCACCAAGTATGCCTATGACGCCGAACGCCGGATCTGGCACACCACCGACCCGGTCGGCCAGGTGGTGCGTACGTTCTATGACGCGAACGGCCGACCGACTGGCGTTGCGGAGATGGTCGACACGCGCTGGGAGGCGACGTGCCGCACCTACAGCCCGAGCGGCAAGGTGCTGCGCGAATCGGGGCCCTGGTCGGTGGCCCAGGCCACCGAGTGCCCGCCGGTGGCGCCCGCGGTGCGCATCACCGATCACACCTATGACGATCTGGACCGCAGCAAACGCGTGATCGAGAACCTGCCAGCGGCCGACGGCGGGAACCGGATCACCGAGACCGAGTACTTTGCCAACGGCAGTGTCAAGAGTGTCAAGCGCGCCGTCGGCACACCACTGGAGCAGGTGTACAGCGCCTTCACGTACACGGACAACGGGCTGCTCAAAACCGTCAAGGATGCGAAGAACAACCTGACCACCTACGAGTACGACGGCCACGACCGGCGGATCAAGGTCAGGTATCCCCACCCGACCACGGTCAACCTGTCGTCCACGACCGACTTCGAGCAGTTCGGCTATGACAACAACGGCAATGTCACCAGCCATCGCAAACGCAATGGCCAGACCGTGACGCTGCTGTACGACGCGATGAACCGCGTGGTGGGCCGCAATCAGCCCACCGCCGCCGACAACCTGGTCTTCAGCTACGACCTGGCCGGCCGGCGCACCGGTGCCAAGTACGCGAACGGCGTGCATGCCGTGAGCTATGTGTGGGACAACGCGGGCCGGCTGAAGAGCACGCAAAGCGGCAGGCAGGTGCTGCAGTACCTGTATGACAACGCCGGCAACCGGGTGCGCATGACGTGGCCGGAGGGCGGTTTCTTCGTCACCACCTCGTACGACGCGGCCAACCGACCGAAGGAGATCAAGGAACTCGGCACCAACCTGCTGGCGCGCTACGAATACATCGGCCTGAGCAACCGCCGCTACCAGGCGGTCCACGCCAATGGCAACCTGTCGCAGTACAACTACGCCTACGGCCGCCTGTCGTTGGTCGGCCACGCGATCAACGGCGACGGGTTCGACGTGACCTTCACGTCTCGCTTCAACCAGGTGTTGGAGGTGAAGGCGGAGGACGTGTCGAACGACGTGTACCTCTGGAAGGGTGCCACGGCCGGCAGCAAAAGCTACGCGGCCAATGGCCTGAACCAGTACACGACGGCGGCCGGTGCCGCGTTGACCTACGACCGCAACGGCAACCTCGCGGGCGACGGCACCTGGACCTACACCTACGACACCGACAACAAGCTGAAGTCGGCCACGAAGACCGGGTTCTCCGCCGGTCTGGGCTACGACGCCGAGGGGCGTTTGCACCGCACCGTGATGGCCGGCGTGACCACCCACCTCCGCTACGACGGCACCGACCTGGTGGCGGAGTACGACGACGCCGGCAAGGTGCTGCGCCGCTACGTCCACGGCCCGGGCGGGGGGGAGCCGCTGGTCTGGTACGAGGGGGCCGACACCAGCAAGAAGAACTGGTTCTATGCGGACGGCCGCGGGAGCATCGTCGGCACGGCAGGATCGGCCGGAACCAGCACCGCCGTGTTCACTTACGGTCCTTATGGTGAGCCCAACGTCAGCACCGGGGTGCGGTTCCGCTACACGGGCCAGCAACTGTTCGGGCCGCTCAACCTCTATTTCCACAACGCGCGCTTTTATTCGCCCAGTTTGGGCCGCTTCCTCCAGACCGACCCGATCGGTTATGGCGACGGGCCCAACCTGTATGCCTATGCCGGCAACGATCCGGTCAATCTGGCGGACCCGAGCGGCACCTCCAGCATCCAGGCCGGCCGGTTCGTCTGCGGGCTGAGCTGCCAGAGCTATGCCGGGCAGTCGCTGGGGAGCCAGTTGCAAAACCAGGCCCGCTTTGCTAGCAGGCGCGACGCGGCGATTGGGGTCATCGTTCCCTTCTACGAAATCGTGATGAAGCACGACAGGGGAATGAATGTTTCCGGGACGGACATTGCGCTGGAAGCAGCGGGCATGGTGCCGGTCGGGAAGGTATTGAAGGTGGGCAAACTCGCAAAGGGCCGAGTCTTCACTTCCCCTGATCCGCTGGTCGGCGATCTTGCAACCAAGATCGACGCTGCTTATCCCGGCCATGTCGTCGGCGTCAACGTGCCGATTCACAATGCTGCAGGGCAACTCGTGACCGATGCCGATATATTGCTGAAAAATGGAGTCGTTCAAGTCAAGTCCGGTGGCGGCAAAGGCCTGACGAGCCAGCTTCAGCGAACCGAGCAGGCAACGGGTTTGCCCACCATCGGATACGGGCCAGATTTGAAGCCGTCGATTCTTCGAAGTTGTGCCGCCACCAACTGCGAGAAAACATTGATCGAGGTCGTGAAGCCATGAACACGCTGGTGTTGTTGCTCGAGCAGGGAAGCGAATGGAATCCGAACATTTGGGCGGCCGAGAACGGTGGAGAAACTGGAGCGAACGGTCAGATCATGATCGAACGCTCCGAAGGTTGGCTTTCGGTCCTCCGGGATGACAGTGTGCTAAACGACTTCGACGAAGATGAGCGTAGGCGGCTCTCCGAGTTGTTGACGGAGCCCGCCGGGTATTTGATCGAATGGAGGGACAGCGCCCTTGTTGAAGCACTGCTACAGGCCGTACCTCCCCAGACCCGCGCTGTCATCGACAACGATCACGGACTGTTGGTACCTGTTCAGGCCGTACGTGAGCGTCCTTTCGAGTCATGGGTGAGGGCAAGCATGTTGCGGTAGGGGCGCCGCGAAGCTTCGGCCCGGCGGAAGCGGCCCAGGCGGTGGGCCATATTCCTGACGGCCCCTATGTTCGACGTCAAACTGTTTGAGGATCTGGTCGAGTTTCAGCGGCGCCTGGTTGCCCGATTCCTCGCTCTGCATCCCGAGGCGCAGGGCAACGTCTGGTTGACGGGCGTGCCGATGCGCAGCGAGGTCGACCTGGGGGACGCCGTCTGGCTGGCCCGCCGGCATGGGGCCGGCATCGCCTTCACGAGAGTCCGGCCGGCGCCGCCTCTGCTGGTCGACGTACACGAGAAGCTGGACGACCCCGATGTCCTCGATCCCCTGCGCGTCCAGCAATTCGTTGAGTCCAGTGGCGCCGTGCTGAGTTACGACGAAGCCCATGGCATTTTGGAGGCAGCGGTCGAGGCGGGCGTGTTGGTCGGGCTCGGTGAGCGGCGCTTCAAGTTGAGAAGGCAAGAAGGCAAGGAGCGTCCGCCTAGATGAAGGCGCGGCTGCGTCCGGTCTCCTGAGCGCGAGGGGATGCACCCGCGCCGCCTGGGGCTCAGTGCACTGGTCGAGATCCGCGACAAGGAGGTACTGCGTCATGAAGTTTGCGGAAGTGAGACGGCATGCGATGGCCCTGCCGGAGGTGACAGAGGAACCGCACCACCAGTACTCGTCGTTCCGCGTGCGCGGCAAGATTTTTGTCACGGTGCCGCCTGACAAGGAGCACCTGCACATCTTCGTCGACGAGCCACACCGTGAACAGGCACTGGCCCTGTATCCGGAGTTCCTCGAGAAGGTGATGTGGGGCGGCAAGGTGGTGGGCGTGCGAGCGTCGCTGCCGTCGGCGTCTCCCAGCGTGATCCGCACCTTGGTCCGCCAGGCCTGGCAGTACAAGGCGCCCAAGTCGCTGGTTGCGGCCTCCGACCCGGGCAGGCCGTCAGGGGGCGGTGAGGGTTGACCCGCCCGCCTTGCCGGGCCGCCGGCCGTCCAACGGCGGCGGCGCTCCCGGCAAGCGGGGCCAACTCAAATCAGGCGACCTTCACTGGGCAGCGCGGTATTCCGCCCACAGTTGGTCGACCGGCTTGCCCGTGATGGCGCGGAAGGCATCGGGCGTCCACACCTTGCCGTCTTGGCCGTCCATCGTCAGGTTCAAGCGGTAGATGAAGCCGTCGTACCGTTGGTCGAGCCACAGCAGGAAGAAGGCGGTGGTGCGGTAGCCGTCGTTCCAGTTGCCGTTCGGATTGGGCTGCGCACCGTCGGGCACGAAGCCGTTCTTGAAGCGCACGGTGTCGGCGATGCCTTCGATCAGACCCGGGTCGGCGCCACGGCCGTCACGGTCGTCCTGCTGGTACATGTGGGTCATCTCATGGAACAGGATGCCCTTGATCTCCTTGCCGACATCCCGGTTCTCGTTCTTCACGCGCTGCAGGTGGTCAGTGCTGATCATCACGGTGATGTCGGCGCCGTCGCCCGACTTCCACGCGACCTGCCCGGGCGCGTAGCGGAGGATCAGTCGCACGCGGCTGGCGTTGCGAATCTCGCTGGCCTGCCGGTAGAGCGTGCGACACACCTTGCGCCCGATGTCTTGCATGAAGGCTTCGGGGTTGTCGCCCGAAACATCGAGGAAGAGCCGGCTGCGCTGCGGGTCGGTGTCCTCCTGCGAGAGCTGCACGGTGGGGGTGCATTTGGCGTCGAGTTCGGACGTGTTGCCGCCGCCTCCGCTGCCGGCGGTGAGCTTGAACGACGACGCCATGTCGTTCATGCCCATCGGCACCAGGTTGGCGTTGTCGCCATTCAGCACCAGAGAACGACCGCCATAGTTGGCGTGTTCATACAAAGTGACTTGTGCGCCGGCCGGCACCTTCACCGACGAGATGCGGTCGTTCCAGGTGCGCCCGACCCAGCCGTTGTTGGCGCTGCCGCAGAACGACGCGCCCTGGTAGTTGATGTCGGCATAGAAACAGACCGGGCTCGCCGCCGCGGCGGCGGCGGCAGCAGCAGCCTTGCCGAAAGACTGGGTCTGGGGTGGTGCGCTCCATGAGGCGGTCGCTGCCGAGCATGCACAGGCGAACGCAACGATCTGCCTGGTGAACCGGTGTGGCATTCGAGTCCTTTCAGTGGGTGAGGGTGCGCGGGCGGGCCCGCCGCGGCGAAGCAGCGCCACGGCGGCGGCGGCCCGCACGGCGAGAGGGGGGCATGGTCTAGCCATCGTCTGTGATGAACCGTGCGCATTCCTGTCAAAAGGTGTGGGCCAGAGGCACGATGGGCGCCACGCTTGCAGGCATTGGCGCGCGCCATAAGCCACCCCGCCGCGGTGGGGGCGTGGGCCACCGTTTCACCGCTTACGTTTTGAGGGCAACGTCGCCCGGGCGAGGTTGCGGCCCGTCGCTCACAGCGCCCCGGCTGTGGCGACGACCAGGTCTCGCAGCCACTGCTGGGCCGGGTGCACGTCATTGCGCCGGTGCCATATCAGGCCGAAGACCACGACGGGCAAGGGCAACGGCGGCGGGCACATGAGCAGCCGTGTCCGGGCCGGCGAGGCCAGCGCGACACGTCTCATCACCGTGGCGGTCATGTCGGTTTGCGCCACCACCGCGGGCGCCGCAAACATCTGAGGCAGGGTGAGCGCCAGTATGCGGCGCTTGCCGAGTTGACCGAGCGCTTCGTCCACCAGGCCATGCCGATCGCCTTCGGGTGAAACGAGCAAATGGGGCAGTTCGAGATAGGTCTTCAGGCTCATGCGCCGTTTCACCGCCGGGTGGCCACGTCGCACGATGGTCACGAACTCGTCTTGCAGGATGGGGCGCGTCAAGATGCGCGACTCGGGATGCGTGGGCGGGACCCCGACCGCGAGGTCGATCGTCCCGGCGTCGAGCAGGTCGACGGCCTTGTCGCGGCTCGTGTAGGTGTGGACATTGAGCGCGATCCCCGGGGCCTGCCTGGCCAGGGCCTTCGCCAGCGCCGGCAGCATCACGTGAGCCGGGTAGTCGGACAGGCCGATCGTCAAGGTCAACGATGCCGTCGCGGGCGCGAATGGAGGCTTTCTCAGCAGCGCCGATTCGATCTGCCGCAGGGCCTGCGAGATCGGCTCCGCGAGATCGCGGGCGCGGGGCGTGGGCAGCAAACCTTGTGCGCTGCGCATGAACAACGGATCACCCAACAGCGTGCGCAGGCGCGACAGCGCGGCACTCATCGCCGGTTGGCTCACGCCGAGGCGTGCCGCCGCTCGGGTCACGTTGCGTTCGTCCATCAGGGCGTCGAAGGCCGCCAACAGGTTCAGATCGATGCCCTGAAAATCCATAGAACGAATAACGCCGTATACCGTTTATCTGTTGGACGAATTCTAGTCGGCTCCACAGAATCCAGGCATTCCTCTCCACACCTCAACACGGAGCGATGCCATGCCCGACCTCATACCCAACGCCGCCGATCCCACCGCGGTCCGACCGCCGGCCACCTTCGACCACCACCGCTGACCCTGGAGCACCTCATGCAAGCACTGCGCATCCATGAATTCGGCGCCCCGGATCGAGCCGTTCTGCAGCCGGTGGCCCTGCGCGACCCCGGGCCTGGCGAAGCGGCCGTCCGCATCGAGGCCGCCAGCGTGAACCCTCTGGACCTCAAGATCCTGACCGGGGCGATGCAGTCGGTCTTTCCGGTCGAGCTGCCCTACACCCTCGGCACCGACATGTCCGGCGTGGTCGAGTCGGTCGGGACAGGTGTCACCTCGGTTCGGCCTGGCGACCGTGTCGTCGGACGACTCGAGCCGACGGCCGGCGGCGCCTTTGCCGAGCATGCGCTGGTGCCGGCGACCGCCTTGTGCGTCCTGCCTCCCGAGATCCCTCACGAGCAGGCCGCGGCCTTGCCCACCGCGGCAGGAACGGCATGGCAGGCGCTGTTCAAGGTCGGCCAGCTCATGCCCGGTCAACGTGTGCTGATCCATGCGGCGGCGGGCGGTGTGGGCAGCTTCGCCGTTCAGTTGGCGAAACGCGCAGGAGCACAGGTGGTCGCCACCGCCTCGGCGCGCAACCAGGCCCTGGTTCGCGACCTCGGGGCCGACCAGGTGCTCGACTATCGTGACGCAGCGTTCTGGGAAGGTCTTCAGGGGCTGGACCTCGTGCTCGACACCGTCGGCGGCGACACGCTGGCGCGGTCCTGGCAGGTCCTCGGGCCGGGCGGCACGCTGCTGTCCATCGTCGACCCGAACGTCGCGGCGCGCGGATCTTCGCAGGCGCAGTTCGTGTTCTTCCGGCACGAGCCTGACGTACTGAATCGGGTCCTCGCGGCCGTTCAGACCGGGGAACTCAAAGTGGTCCTCGACAGCCTCCATCCGCTGGACCGCGCCGGCGCGGCGCTGCAGCGTGTGGCCGGCCGCCACGCACGCGGCAAGGTGATCGTCCGGCCGACCGAAACGGGCGCGTGACCGATGGCGCGGTGGTCGGATGCCACCGCCTTTCCGGCGCCACGCCAGCCGCGTGGCACTCACTCACATGCAAAGGGAACACCATGAACACGATTACAACGGCAGCGGGGACCGCTGCACTGACCGCGACTGAGCCCCTCCCCGCAAACGCTGACGACCTGCGGGTGGTCGAAGCGCTTTACAGCCAGGTGCTGAGCGGCACCGCCAGCGGTGACCTGGCCACCCACTTGGCGCAAGTGTTGTCGGATGACTGGCAGAGCTTCGGCGACGGCTCGGGCCGTGTGAAGACACGGGACGAGTTCCTGGCCCAGCTGGAGGACATCGGCCGGGTGGCCCCGGACCTGACCTGGGAGGTCGAGGAGATGCTGCAGCTGAACAACCGGGTGGTCGTGCGCGGGCGCGCCCGGGCCACCCCCGTCGGCCCCTTCCTCGGGGTGGCGCCCAGCGGGCGCAGCTTCGAGATCATGGCGATCGACATCCACACCGTCGAGCGCGGCCGCATCGTCAGGAGTTATCACGTCGAAGACTGGCAGGGGGCGGTGCAGCAGTTGCAGGCCGTCTGAGCCGATCGTTCCGTCGCTTCGGCCCACGGCGGCGCGATGCCGCGATGTCGGCCGGGCCGTGTCTCACCTCTCATTCACCATTCAGGAGCGATCACGATGATCCCGCGCCCACCACTGCTTCGTCCACTCGCTGCCTCCCTGCTCACGCTGGCCGTCGGCCTCGCCGGCGCGGCAAGCGACGATCGCTCCGGAGAGAAACGGGTCGACCTGCGGAACATGGTCGAGGTCAGCCCCGGCGTCCATGTCATCGAGGACAAGGATCACATCGTGCTGGTGCCCAACGTCACGATCATCACCGGCCGCGATGCGGTGCTGGTCGTCGACACCGGCCTCGGCGTCGACAGCGCGACGCGCGTGCTGCAAGCTGCCGAGCGCCTGGCGGCGGGCAAACGCCTCTACCTGACCACCACGCATTTTCATCCCGAGCACGGCTTCGGCGCGCAGGTGTTCAAGGGCAAGGCAACCATCATCTACAACCGGGCGCAGCGCGACGAACTGCTGAAGAAGGGCGCGGCCTACCGGCAGCTCTTTAGCGAGCGACTCGGGGTGGCGCAGGCCATGAAAGAGGTGCAGTTCGTGATGCCCGACATCGTCTACGACCGGGAGGCCGAGATCGACCTGGGCGGGCGGGTGGTCAAGCTGCACTCCCCACCGCCGGCTCACACGCTGGGCGACCAGGTGATCTCGGTTCCCGCGCAAGGAGTGTTCATCCTCGGCGACCTGCTCGAAACCCGGTCCTTCCCGATCTTCCCCTGGTTCCCGGAGATCGGTGACACCGACGTCGACCCCTTGAACTGGCGCGAGATCCTGCGGACCGTGGAGGACACAAAGCCGCAGGTGGTGGTGCCGGGCCACGGGCCGGTCGGCACCGTGCAGGACGTTGCCGCTGCAAGGCAGCACCTCGACGACGTGCGCGAGGAGGTGACGCAGCGCTGCCACAGCGGACAGAGCCTGGCCGCCATCCAGCAGGCGATGACACCCCTGCTGCGCGCTCGCCATCCCGATTGGGAACTGCAGGACTGGATCGCAAACGAAATCCTGGTCTATCACACCCGTCTGTGCGGGGGACAGACCCGGTAGGGAGCAGGTCCGGATGCCGGGGAGACCCTGGTCGTGCCTGCCGGCGCTGCGGCGCGAACCGCCGCAGCGCGAGCGGATCACTCCTTCAAGCCGTCCAGCGAGTAGTTCACCGGCACCCACAGATAGCCCTTGCCGGCCGGCCGCACGCGGCCGAGGCCCGGAAAGCTGATGTGTGCCGCCCCGATGAGCGTGCCTTCGCGCGCGGCGGTGCGCAGGGCCTGCTGGCGCTGTTGCGCGGCGCGGGCATCGTCGACATCGAAGCGGATCGTCACGCCCGGCTGGGGAAACTGCACGTCCTTGGCATGGATCAGGTCACCCCACAGCAGCAGCCGTTGCCCCTGGCTTTGCACCTCATAGAAGGTATGGCCGGGCGTGTGGCCGTGGGTGGCGAGGGCCCGAATGCCGGGCAGCAGCTCGGCCCCCGGCTCGAAGGGCTGCACCCGCCCCTTTGCGATGTACGGCGCGAAGGCCGCCGCCGCCTCCGCAAAGCCGTGGTGGTGGCTGGCATCGACGCGCTCTTTGTTTTGCTCGTTGAGCCAGAAGTCATGGTCGTGCCGGTCGACGCGGACGACGGCGTTCGGAAACACGGCCTGGCCGTCCACCGTGAGGCCGCAGGAGTGGTCGCCATGGATGTGGGTCAGCAGCACCACGTCGATGTCCTCGGGCTGGTAGCCCGCGGCCCGCAGGCTCTTGACGAGCCGGCCGGCCACGGTGGGGCCGAAGAGCCGGCCGGCGCCGGTGTCGACCAGCAAGAGTTGGGAGCCGGTGTTGATCAGAAATGCGTTGACCGAGGTCTCGGTCTTGGGCTGCAGGTAGGCGTCGCCGAGCAGGCGCTCGACCTGCGTAGGGCTGGTGCGCGTGAGCAATTTGTCCAGCGGGATCGTGGCGGTGCCATCGGAGAGCGCGGTGACTTCGAACTGGCCCAGCATCATCCGGTAATAACCGGGGGCCTGGGTGCGCACTTGAGGGGCTGCGGCATGAGCCGGTGCCGGCACGCTGAGCGTGGTGGCGGCGAGCAGCAGCAGGGCGGCGCTGGCAATTGCTGCGGGACGGATGGCGCGGTGCATGGCGTGAGGAAGCGGGAGGTTCATGTCGAGGGGGGCTGAAAGCACGGGTTGCAAGATGGGGTTGGTGAATGATCCAATCCACCCCTTCATCACACAAATCGATTGATTCGATGAACAGTATCAGGGAGCGTGATTTTCGGGGGGTCGACCTCAACCTGTTGGTCACCTTGCATGTGCTGTTGCGCGAGAAGAGCGTCTCCCGCGCAGCCGTGTGCTTGCACCTGGGGCAGCCCGCTGTCAGCGGTGCGCTGGCCCGCTTGCGCGAGGTGTTCAAGGACGAGTTGCTGGTGCGCAGCCCGGGCGGGATGCAGCCGACGCCGCGGGCACTGGAACTGCAAAGCGCGCTGATCCCGGCGCTCGAGATGATCCAGGCGGTGGTGTCGGATGTTCCGGTGTTCGAGCCGGCGCGTGCGGCCCGCACCCTTCGGCTGGGGTTGCCGGACTGGGTCGACCTGTGGCTGCTGCCGCCGCTGCTGGCCGTGCTCCACCGTGAGGCGCCGGGATTGCGCGTAGCTGTCGTCGCGACGGATCCGTTCCGTGTCTCCGACATGCTGGCGCGCGACGAGATGGACCTGGCGGTCGGTGCCTTCCACCCGGGCCCGAGCTGGCAGCGCAGCCGCGAGTTGCGCACCTTGGGTTACCGCTGCGTGTACCGCCCAGGCCTGTTGGCGGCGAAGGCCCGGCTGACGCTCAAGCGCTACACCGAACTGCCGCACCTGCTGGTGACGTATCGCGGCGCCTTCCAAGGCGCCGTGGACGAGCAACTGGCCCAGCTGGACTTGCAGCGCCGCGTGCTCTACACCAGCCCGCGTTTTGCGTCGCTGCCGCGGGTGCTGCAGCAGGTCGATGCGCTGGCGACGGTGCCCGAGGTGGTGGCTCCCCTGTGGCAACAGGACTTCGGGTTGCAGTCGCAACGGCCGCCTTTGGAGCTGCCCAGCTTCACGGTGTCCATCGCACACCACGCCACCCGGGACCGGGACCATGCGGTGCAATGGCTGTGCGCGACGATCGAAGGGATTGCGGGGGAGGGCGGGCGCGTAGTTTCGGCGTGACGTGGTGTTGGTGAGAAGGATCGACAGCCACAGCGTCGGGTTGGGCCCGCGCAGTCGCCGCAATGTGCCGCTACCGGGCGTCCGTGCAAACGTGTCGCACGGACTCCGCTGCGGCGGCGATCGGCAAGGCAAGCAGGCCGATCGCCCCCGCAACGCGACCTCGAGCACTGACCGCAAGGCACAACGCTGCCAGCCCGCGAACCGTCGTGTCCGGCGTCGAAAAGAACAGGCGGTCAGACTCGGGCGCGCGCTGAAAGCGCCCGCCGGCGAGGCGTGCGAGCAAGGGTTCCGGCAAGGTGGCGGCCGGGCCGGTCAGCCAACCAGCGTGGCGACGGATCGAGTGCCATGCCACGAGCAATGCAGGGAGGTCGCGCAGGCGCCCGATCGAGACGCTGGAGGGAGGACCGGCGAGGCAGCGGGCAGCAGGGTTCGAGCGGCGAAGCTCGGGACGGTGCGGGAGATCGGCCGGTCCACGCAGCGCCCACACCAGGCCTGCCCGGCGCAACAGGCACAGTGCCCACCAGCCCGGGTCCCATTCGCCGGCATACAAGCCCAGGCGAGCGGAGCCGGGAAAGGCGTGGTGGTTGTTGTGCCATCCCTCGCCCATCGTCAGCAAAGAGGTGAGGGGCACGTTGTGGCCCTGTACCGCGGCCGCATCGACTTCGTGGTGCATCGGCCCGTGGTTGTGCGCGAAGTAGCCGACCAGCCAGTGGCCGACCACCCCCGCCGTCACGCGCACACAGGTGCCCCAGAACACGAAGGACCAGCCGCCCGCCAGGTACAGCACCAGTGCCGGTGGCAACTGTTGCCACATCCAGGTGCGCTCGAGGAAGCGGTAGAAGCGATCCTCGGCGATGTGCGGTTCGAGCGTGATGTCGGGCGGATTGTCCAACCTCAGTTCGCAGTGCAATTGCCACCAGGCGTCGCGCCAGAAAGTACTGCCGTGTTTCAGGTAGGGATGACAGTCGGGCAGGCGTTGCGCATAGTCCCTCAGCTCGTGCTGACGCAACAGGCCCAGCGGCCCGGAGAGACCGACCTGCACGCCTAGATAGACCAGCGCGTATTCGAGCCAGCGTGGACACTGGAAACTGTTGTGAATGAGCTTGCGGTGGCTGCCGAGGGAATGGCCTAGTAGCAAGACGATGCCGGTGCTGACCAGAAAGACCGAGAGTGCCACCCAGCTGGCCGTCGCCACGCCACCGATCATTGCCGCGCAGGCCATGGTCGACAACCAAAGCGATTTCAGCGGCGCGTAATGCACCGTGCCGTGCACAACCGCGTCCGCGGATGCAGACGAAACCCGGTGCGTCTTCAGGCTGGCGGGGAGGAGTGACATGGGACCTTCTTTCGTCAGTCAAAGTTTGCCAAGCAGACGCAAGAACGCTGTCCAGAAGCGATCGCCGCCCTGCAGAGCACCGAGCGCGCAACCGAGGATGCAGACGAGCACCAGAACGACGGTACCGGCCGCGTCGAAGGGGCCGAACTCGAGAAACATACCGCCTGCCACAAGCACTCCAAGCAGTGCGCCGCAGACGAGGCGAACCTTCTGCTCCAATGGGTCTGGCTTCGGGTCGAACTGAATGCGGGTGCCGGAAGACATGTAGGGTTCGGCGTGGAGCACAAGCCGCAGTTTGACATGTTGGCAGAGGAACGTCTCCTGTGCACTCCGACGAATTGCCGCCCCATGTCCAAACCGTTCCGCCGTGCCGAGGCTCATGTCCTGCGCTCTGCAACAGCCCCCCTAGCGATCCTCCGACGCTCTGATCCGGGCACGGTAAAGCCGAAACTGCAGCGTTCCCCCCAGCAGCGCCCCCCACGCCAGATGGTCGGCGACTTGAGGCCAGAACTGCAACGCGGCCACGGAGGGGAACGCCAGCGGCGCGATGATGCGAAGGTCGAGCCACGCGACGGCCGCGGCACCGAGGGTCGCCCACACGAGCACATGCCGACGGGGCAGCAGGGCGGCAAAGACCACGGTCCAGAACAGCGACACGGCGGGATGGACCAGCGCCGCGGCTGCGAACAGGGTGAAGGTATCGTCGACGTCGGGCAACAGCATCTTGCCCGCGGCGCGCGTGGCTTCGAGCGGGTCAGACCCGCGCACCAGCGCGTGGAGTGTGGAGGGGAGACCACTGAAGACCGTGGCCACCAGCCATGCGTAGAACAGGTCGCGCCGTCCGAAGCGACGTTTGGAGATCTGGGGTTCTGCGGCCATGGCGCGGTCGGTGGTGTAGTGATCCGCGGGGCAGTGTAGGACAACCGACTCACTCCATTGCCGACGCGGCGCGCCGGCTCGACGACACGAGGTGCTGCAGATGTCAGTGGCGTACTGCGGCCATGCATGCGTCAACGCCCCCCAGAACAGGGGGAAGCCCCCCAACAGGTGGTATTCGCACCGCGCGTGCCCCCCAGAAAATGCGGCTGTACCGCGGGCCGCTCATGCCGGGCCGCTCCCGATGACCCCCACCTGCTCCACCGTGAGCTTCAGCAGACCGCCATGGCCCAGTGCATCGTCTCCATCCTCATCAACCTCATGGTGTCAGCGTCGTTCATGGCGCGGGACGACATCTCCGAGAGTTTTCGCATGGGCCTCGTGCTGGTGTTGCTCGGCTTCCTGTTCTTGAGCCTCATCGGCACGCTGGGTTACGCGGCCACCCGCAGAACGCCGTTCGCTGTGATGGCCTTCATCGGCTTCATCGTGTTTGTGCCGATCGGCCTGATCGGGGTCTTCGGCATGCGAAAGATGATGGCCGCCGACAACGAGCGCGGCCTCGCGGTGCAGGGCCAGGAGACCTGAAGCTCCCCACGCGCCGCCCGGGCGAGTCGCGGCGTGGGGACGAAACTGCGCCGCCTCGACTGCAGCTGGCGACTGTCACGCAATCATCACATTGCGCAGCAATAGTGCGCCCCAAGAACAACAACAACAAAATAGGAGAAGAACAAGAATGACGACGTCCTATCTCTTCCCGGCCGGCTCGGCCTTCTGGCGCCTGCCCAAATATGCGGCGCTCGTGATGGCCGCTGTTGCCTGGTGGCCCGTGGTGAGCGGCCCCGGTTCCGTTGGGCTGGCGCTGCTGGCCAGCGGGCTCTGCTTCGCATTGCTCGTCGCAGCAGGTGAAGCGCACCGCAAGCGCCGCGACCACTTCCTGCGCCATGCCCCGCTGCCTCGCCATTTGCGGCAGGCAGTTCACAAGGTGTACCCCCACCTCCAGCCCGACCAGCTGGCCCTGGTCGAGCGGGGCTTGCGGCAGTTCTTCGTGGTCTGGCTGAACGGCCGCGACTTTGTCGCGATGCCTTCGCAAGTGGTGGACCGGATGTGGCACGAGTTCATTCTGGACACCGCGGCCTACCGGGAGTTCTGCCGCCGCGGCTTCGGCCGCTTCCTCGACCACAAGCCGGCGGCGACGCTGAACCAGAGCCGCACCGGCGCCAAGGCCGGGCTGCGCCACACCTGGCGGCATGCCTGCCGTTCCGAGGGTCTCGACCCAGGCCGGCCGGCGGCGTTGCCCCTGCTGTTCGCGCTCGACACCCAGCTCGCGATCCCCGACGGCTTCCGCTACAGCCTGGACTGCCACGAGTTCGCGCCTGAAGACCCGCGTGCCAGCTACTGCGCCACCGCGCTCAGCGGCTCGGCCTGCGGTGGCGGCACCTTCGGCGGCAGCTGCGCAGGCGATGCGGGGGGAGGAGGCGATGGCGGCGGGGGTGGTGATGGCGGCGGCGGGGGCTGTGGGGGCGGCTGTGGCGGTGGGGGTGGGGACTGAGATGGGTCGAACACCGTTGTGCCGCGTCGCCGACCTGCCTGAGGCAGACCGCCCCGCACGCTGGCGCCGTCAATCGAGCTGGGCGTCCAGTTGCTCGGCCTTCCCGAGGTAAAAGCGGGCCGAGGCCTCGTTGCCTTTGTCCTTGAAGCGAACCGACGCCAGCTTCGCCGCTTGCGCCGCCTCGCGCAAGGCCCGGACGGCAACATCGCGGTCGTCGCTCTGCACGGCCCCGCCTTGGTCGAACTCACCTGCCACGAAACCGTCCGGCTGCTCGAGCACGCCCAGACGGGGCGTACCGTCAACCAGCCGGCCATAGAAGAATTCAGTCGGCTTGTGTTTCGCGTAGGCGCGCAGCACACCGGGTCCGGAGGCCTTGCCGTTGACGCAGCCGCCTTCCCAACGCACCGCATGGTCGCGCCAGCCCTCGGGTGCTGCAAAACGGCAGTTCGGCTCGCCCTGCAGGCGCGGGCCGGCGACCTGGCTGCGGCCTTCGGCAAGTGCGGGCGAGGTCCAGGCTGTGGTCAGCAACAACGTCGCGATCGTCCGTGCAAGGGATGGGCGCATCGCCTTGATCAAAGTGTGTCGGGTCATAGGTCAGTTCGGGGTGGGTGACCGCCTGGCATCCGTCGATCCAGTCTGAACCGGCTGAATCGCGCGCGGAAGCGCCGGACTTTGATCGACGCCTTGTCCTTCAAGGCACGGTTGGCGGGCCGATCGGTCGTCAGTCTAGCCAAGATGTCACGGTCGGGCTCCGTGAGCGTAGCGCGAAGAACCTGGTGCAGCGGCTGCAGTTCAGGGCGCGTCTGCTCTGGCCTGGTGGCTGCCAGGTGTCGTAGCATTACGCGCTCCAGGCGTTGCCATCGATGGTCACCCGCGGCGCCACCTCTTTGTCGACACACTCCAAAAAAACATGAAGACGCAAGAACGAGACGAGCTGCTTCGAACATTGGCGGCGCGCTTTGAGAAGAACATGCACCGCCACAAAGGCGTGGCATGGGCAGATGTCGAGGCCAAGCTCGAAAGCAATCCCAGTGCACTGAAATCGCTGCGTGCCATGGAGGAGACCGGCGGCGAACCCGACGTGATCGGGCTCAAAGGCGAGGCGGGGCACTTCACGTTCTGCGATTGCTCGGTCGAGAGCCCGACCGGCCGCAGGAGTGTCTGTTACGACCGTGAGGCGCTGGACTCACGGAAAGAAAACAAGCCGCACGGCAGTGCCGTCGAGATGGCGGCGGCCATGGGCATCGAGCTGTTGACGGAAGAACAGTATCGAGAACTACAGAAGCTCGTCGAGTGCGACATGAAGACGTCGAGCTGGATCAGCACACCGGCAGACGTTCGTTCCCTGGGCGGAGCGCTCTTCTGCGACCGCCGCTATGGGCGGGTGTTCGTGTATCACAACGGCGCCCAGTCGTACTACGCAGCAAGAGGCTTTCGAGGCTTGCTTCGCGTGTGAAGTTTTTTGGGTGCTATCGCGTTTGGGCGCGCAGTGCGAACGGGCAATACGTTACGTCAACGGCAGCTGCTGCTTCGGGCACGACCGCTGGTGGGCCGATGCGGAGCCTGCTAGGCTTTCGGCCGAGAGCCTCGACATGCCTTCCGACGCACTGCCGCCCACCCAAGACCCCGACCTGCTGCGCCGCCTGCTGCGCGCCAAGGACCGTATGGACGCCGCTTCGCACGAGGCCTGGCCCGTCTCGCGGCTGGCAAGCCTGAGCGGCGTCTCCGAGGCCCACTTCGCCCGTTCGTTCAAGCAGGCCTTCGGCGTGCCGCCGCACCGCTACCTGCTCACGCGGCGCATCGAGCGTGCGACCGCGCTGCTGCGCGACACCGACCTGCCCATCACCGAGATCGCCTTCCAGACAGGCTGGGAGAGCCTGGGCACCTTCGGGCGCACCTTCCGCGACATCACCGGCGAGAGCCCGAGCGTGAACCGCGAGCGCAGCCGGGCCCAAGCGCATCAGCTCGACCGCGTGCCCCTGTGTATCGTCAGCGCCGCCCACCGGCCCGGCCTCGAAACCGCAGTTTCGGAGAAGCGGCGCCGCGAGGCGGGCGGTACAAAAGCGCCTTCGAAATGAACTGGAGGTCCGATGAGCCAAGGTGTCGATGTGGTCGGTTTGTATGTGCGAGACCAGGATGAAGCGCTCGCGTTTTATGTCGAGAAGCTCGGATTCCGCGTCCACACGGACGTGCGCAACGGCGACTTCCGCTGGCTGACGGTGCAGCACCCCGAGCAGCCCTCGTTCCAGCTGGGCCTGTTCACGCCCGGGCCACCGCTGCAGGACGAGGCGACTGCACAGGCACTGCGCGCGCTGGTGGCAAAGGGCGCCATGCCGCCGCTGGTGCTGGCGGTGGACGACTGCCGCGCGGCCTACGAGCGGATGCTGGGCCTCGGCGTGGAATTCACGCAGGAGCCCGTCGACCGTTTCGGCAGCGTGGACGCGGGCTTCCGCGATCCGTCGGGCAATGGCTGGAAGATGATCGGCGCCCGGCGCCACTGAAGGGGAAGCAGCCTTGCACCACAACAGCAACTGGAACCGTTGGGTCCGGCAGGCGCACCGTTGGCTGTCGGTGGCCTTCACGCTCACCGTCATCGCCAACTTCGTCGCCATGACGCGCGGCACACCGCCTCCCTGGGTGACCTATGCACCGCTGCTGCCGCTCGCCGTGCTGATGATCAGCGGCCTGTACCTGTTCGCGCGGCCGTACTTCGGCCGGGAAGCGCCACAAGAACGATGCCGCTGACGCCAGCGGTCGTGCCGGTGTCATGACAGTCCGCCGCGCTGTTGAGCACCACCAGCGCGCGCCCTCGACGGCGGTCATCGAACCCGCTCATCTCCCCACGATCGCCGCGCTTCGTGCACCGCCAACCGGGTCTGCTCGATCGCCGCGTGCCGACGTCGCAGGACTTTGGCCGTCAGGGCCGGCCCGGCGCTTTGAGGGGTGCCGCTCGAGAAGGGGGGCTCGGGCGCGTATTCGAAGACCAGTTGCTGAGTCCTCGCGTGCTCGTCGCCGCGCAACAGCGCCGACAGGGTCAAGGCCAGGTCGATGCCGGCCGTCACCCCGCCGCCGGTGATCCGGTTGCGGTCTTGCACCACGCGGCGATCCACCGCGATCGCGTCGAAGACGGGCAGCAGGTCGCGCACATACCAGTGTGCAGTGGCCTGGTAGCCGCGCAGCAGCCCGGCCGCACCCAACAGCAGGCCGCCGGTGCAGACGCCGGCGATGTAGCGGGCGCTGCTGCCGCGTGATCTCAGGAAGGACAGCACCTGCGGGTCGCTCAGCAGGGCGGTCGTGCCCTTGAGACCGCCCGGCACGAACAGCACGTCCGGCGTGGCGGGTGCTTGGTCGAGGGTCGAGGTCGGCATCACGGCGAGGCCGCTGTCGGTCATCACCGGTTGCTGGTCCTTCCACACGACGTGAACGTCTACCGGCGGCATCGTCGCGAAAATCAGTTGGGGCCCGACCAGGTCGAGCGCAGTCATGTCGGGATGGGCCAGCATCACGACCTGCAACCGTTGATCGCCGGTCGCAGGTCGGTACGCCGGCGGGGTGGCCTTGTCGTCGGCCTGCACTGGCAGCGCCAAGCCGGCCCCGACCGCGCCCAGCCAGAGACCGGCCACGCCGAGCAGTGCTCGCCTGCTGGCATCGGCCTCGTTGGAGGGTGTTGACTCGAAATGTTGGGTCGTCATGTTGTCTTTCTCTGAAATCGAAACTCGGTGCGCGCTCTTGCCAGCGCGGTCGAACGCCTCGGTGCGGAACGCGTCCGGGCCTGGGCAGCGCCAGACCCGCCACCATGAGGCGTAGGTCCGGGGCCGCCCACGCAGCCACGCTGGTCGTGACGCTCAGGCCATCAGCGAACGGCAGGTCGGAGTTGAGCGGTGCTCGGTGCCTCGTCCGCTCTCCCGGCAAAAAAGATCGTCGCTAGCGCGCAGCAGTGACCGCCCCGCTCGACGCTCAAGTGCGACGCAAGGCGGGTTTCGTGGCCGCTTTCAACGCCGCCCGACCGTCGACAGGCGAGGGCGTAGCCCCATCGCGCAGCCATGGAGCGCGCAGGTGGAAGGCAACGATCAGACGCGGGAAGGAGGGGCGTGCAAACGCTCGACCAGCCAAGCCAGCCAAGGGTCTGGAGGGGCGAAGGCGGCAACAAGGTGTGCCGCCATGTAGTGAGGCGGTACAGGCAGCGGTACCACGACGGCGACGGCAGGGACGACCGTTGCGCTGCCAAGCAGCGGCGCGAGAGCGCAATGTTCTTGAGCCGCCGGAGAAGGATGGCCAGCAGGCTCCCAAGGGTCGGGCCCGGCCGGCGTGCGCAGGGACACCTCCACACCGTACACCCCGCAGATGTCGGCGATCGGAACATTGCGAGCGTGAGCTGCCTCGGCGGCCAACAAGGGCACAAACGCCTTGAGCAGCACCAGCAGAGCCAGGGCCCACAGCAGCACGGGACGCCGCGCATGAGGCAGGCGCAGGTGCTGCAGGGGATGGGCAGAGAAGGCCATGGGCAGCGATTTTAATGAGCGCCCTTGGTCGCTTTCAACAGCGTCTTCTCAATGAATGTCGCGGTCACCAGCCTGGAAGGTGGAGCACCCCCCTTCGCTGCACGATGGCTGCCGCGTCGCAAAGAACTCAAGCACTTTGCCGCGTCGCAACGGTGAAGTCGCCGAGCTACTGAACGTCGTCGTTGAAGGCTCAAGTTCAACCCGGAGGAAGTTCCGGGTCGTTGTTGAGCGCCTTCGCGCGTGATTCGAAGGCGACGCGGGGGGACGTGAAGAGGCTGTCGTCACGCTGGTACTCGGCGAACAGGTGATAGATGTAGGTCATGCGATCGCCGTAACGCTCCCAGTGGTCGGTCGCGGCGCTGTCCGGATCGGACGGGTCCTTGTTGTCTCCACGCAGTGAAACGAGGCGGTCGTGCAGCACTTCGTCGAGTTCGACGGTCTCGCCACCGACCGTGGTGAACTGCCCGTCTAGATTCACCCGGTCACCGGAGACCGGGAAGTCGGAGTCGGTGTCGAACCGGCGCTCGGAGCCCGGTTTGTCGCCCGGCACATGAAAGTCCACCCACGGCGCAGCTGCGCCCTTTGGATTGACCGGCCCAAGGTCTGCCAAGGTCTGCATGCCTTCTTCGACCTCCGGCTGCACGATCTCCTGCTCCTGCAAACCCACGAGGGTGTTGGCATACAACATCAGCTCGCTGCGGCGGTCCGCCAACGCCTCGATGTCCTGCTCGTGTCCGGGGCCGTTGCTCGCAAGATCGACCTCCTGCTGGCGCAGCTGCATCGCCTCGTGGTAAGCCTTGAAAGCATTTCTCAAGTCCAGCTCTCGGTCTTGTTTGCCGTCGAGGTAAGAGATGCCACGATCGCCCCACTCCGATTCAAAGCTGGACCAGAACTCGTCGAAGCTCATGGTGCGATTGGCTGGATCTGCAAACACCTCATTGAAGTGCTGGAAGGCTGGACCGATGTCCGAGATCAACTTCGAATTGCCCACGCTCAGCCAGTAACGTGGGTCACCTCCCCCGAGCTCACCCAGCTCGATGCCAAGGCCACCTTCCAGGTTGCGACCAATCTCGTCAGACGCCCACACCGCAAAGGTGGCCCAGTTCGCATTGTCGGGACCGACCAGATGGCCCATGTTCTGAGAGAGCTGCGAATACTGCTGCGTCACCGCCTCGTTGCGTTCAAGACGATCCGGGTAGGCGAGCAGCAACTCGCCGTCGGTCTTGAGTCCATTGTTGTGCTCGAAGCCCATCCGCATGGTCCTCAGCTGCCCCTCGGAAAACGTGATGGGTGCCTCGAACTCGTGCACCGAAGCGCCATAGAGGGACGTCGTGATCTGGAAGCGGTCCAGGGTCTGGCTTTCATACCAGTCCTGGTGGTCCTGGACCGCAAGCGTGAAGTCACGGATCACCGATTGGTTGTCTGGGTCGGTGACGAAGCCGTACATCCTGCCGTCGGAGACACCGGCGAAGGCCGTCAGCGAACGCTCGAAGCCGTCGCGCTCGCCGGTGTCTTGCAGCTCGATGTAGCTGGCGATCAATGCGGGGTCGTGGGAATCGTGGATGAATTGGACGGGGATCGCTTCGGCATTGAAGTGATCGCCTTCGATGCCGGCCGTCATGCCCTGAAAGACCGTATTGCGCTCAGTCGGTTTGATCCGGCCCTCGTCGGTGACGTTGTGCAACCGGTCGGCCTTCAGCCAGGAGTTGAAGGCGTTCTTGTCGCGCTTCAGAACCTCGTCCAGCAGCTCTGCTTTGTATTCATCGTCGCCTTCCACCATCTCTTGTGCGAAGACCTCCATTCGCTTGTCGTAGTCGTCCTTCTTGTTGTTGCGGCGACCGGCCTCGAGCACTCGGTCGGCGGCAGCCTGGGTGTCGGGTGGCGGCCGCGGTCGCGGCTCCTGGTAAACCGCCGGCGTGCCAGACGTGCCGCCGCGAACGTTGAGCAGCGAAGCCGCGGGTGACGCGGGCTTACCCGTCCCGTGGGGCGCTGCGCCGGGCGCGAGGAACTGCCGCAACGCCGCTTCTCTCTGCTGTCCGCCAAGTGCGTGCAGATACCCTTGCGTCCAGCGGTTGTCCCGACGGTGTCCGTTCATGCTGTCTAGAAAGAAGCGGCCGTCGTCTACCACGACCGTTTGGGGTTGTAGCGGGCCCGCGGGCGGGGTGACTGGACCGTACACTCGCCGAGGTGCAGCCATCTCGTCGACAGGCCCAGCGCCGGCGGTTTTGAAGTCGGCCTGTACGGCTTGAGGACGCGGCATCGAGACGCGTGGCTGCGTCAAAGTTGGCGTCGGCACCGCCGTGTGGAGAGGGGGCCGGACAGGCAAAGGATCTCGGTGAAGGCCAGCGAGTATGGCCCTGCCCAGCGCGCTTGGAGCGAACATCGTCTCGTCCTTTCTGACGGGGTAGCTCTGAACCTCGTCATCGTTGACGCCCGAGGTGAATTCAATCTAGGTGCGTCTCGTCGGCCTCGCCACTACGACGATGCGTAGGCCCACTGCGGCCCTGACGGGGGGGCGCTGTTCGCCATCAATGCCTCGGGGTGTCCTTGCGGCTGGGCTTGCCGTCGTGCATCGTTCGGGACACGCCGCGCTTGCCTCGCGCCGGGCGTTTCGTTATCGTGCGTCTGTGGCTATGGAGATCCTTCCTTCTCACACTCTATGACCTAGGGTCTCCGCTTTCCGCACGACGCCTGCCATTGGCAGGCGTTTTCTTTCGAGACACATATGAACGAGATCTACCTCCGGCGCAGGGGCAAGCTGTGGGTCAAGGCCGGAGAGGGTGGGGCCACGGCGCAGCACATTGCCGCCGTGCAGAAGGAGGCCCAGCAACTCGGGTTTGTCCTGTCAGAAGCCGTGATGGCGCGCCTCGCCACGCTGTCCCTGGCCGAACTGACAGAGTTCCTGCGCCGGCTCCTGAGAGACTTGCGCGTTTTGGTCGGTGCCCACCGCGTTCACACGCCGCTCTACCCTCGGTTCCCCTTGCAGGTCCTGTCGTTGAGCGAGGCAGAGCGCTACCTCGACGCGGTGCACCACTATCTGACGCTCAAGCGCGTCTCGGCGGGTGACACGCCCGCTGCGCCGCCGCTGTTGCACGGCCTAGCGCCGAGGGAGATCGGTCTGGGGAGCGTCGAAGAGTTCGAGTCGCTGTTCACTCGGCTCGCCGGCGCCCGATCGTCGCTTTCAGAGCAGGACAAGGCGGATGTCGAGTGGTTCGTGCGCCAGTACCGTGACGGCATCTTCCGGCTCCTGCCTCGTGCCATCCCCTTCAAGGAGAACCTGGCGCTCGTCGGCGCGGCCCTTCTGCGGCACACGCCGGGCACCGCTGCACAAGCGCTGTTGCGGGACCAGGTGAAAACTGCCACCGATGTGCTGCGCCTGGCGGTGGCGCTGTCGGGCGGCGACGTTTCCCTGGCGAAGTCAACGCGGTTCCAGGCCCTCAAGCGCCAACACCGCAAACTCTTGCTGGACCTGCTCGAACAAGGGGGCGATCCGACCGAAGACATGCTGCGTTGGGGCGAACGATGGAAACGACTCGGCGAACGCCTGCATCCCCGTGAGTTCGAACAGCGCTTCCCGCGAGCCTGTGCGGCGTTCGCGGTGCTGCGCAACAAGCAGCCGTTCAGCTCGTTCAACAGCACGGTCGAGGCCCACCTCCGCACAGGTCAGGTCGAGGCGGCTGCGCTGGCCCTCGCCACCCGCCCCGGCGATTTCGCGCGACGTCTCGATCACCTGTTGCGCCTCTCTCAGGCCCCGTCCGACGTGCTGCAGCCCTTCCGCCAGGTGTGCCCGCGCGTCTCGACACCGGTACTGCTTCAGGTGCTCGTGCACTTCCGGCATCGCGGCCAGCACCCCTTGCGGGCCTTCTTCCCCAAAGGGGAGGTGGCCAAGGTGTATGCCTTGGCAGAGCAACGTTCTGCCTTGCCCCAAGAGGCGGTCGAACAGGTCACGGCGATCTGCGAGGGCGAACTGTTGCGGCGGTTCTCGGCGTTGCCCCCGCTCGGCGCCTGCTTCGTCGACCCGGGCTTGCGCCACTACTTGGTGCCTTTCTCGCAGCGCTCGGCATCGCGTAGCCTGCGCACGCTGGTGCGCGGGAGCCGCCTGCCGATGCCGGACGCCGGGTTCGTTCGACTCTTCCTGTGGTGGATGAATGGGAGAGGGCGCACCGACATCGACCTGTCGGCCGTTCTGTTCGGGCCCGACTTCGACTACATCGACGCGCTGACCTACTACAAACTGCAGAACTACGGCGGCTACCACAGCGGCGACGTGGTGGACGCACCGCAAGGAGCGGCGGAGTTCATCGACCTTGACCTGCGGCGGCTGCGAGAACTGCGGGTGCGCTTTGTCGTGATGGTCCTCAACAGCTACACGCTGCAACCCTACTGCGATCTACCGGAGTGTTTCGCCGGCTGGATGAGCCGGCAGGAACTCAACTCCGGCGAGGCGTTCGAGCCGCAGACAGTGGTGGACCGTGTCGACCTGGCGTCGGACGCCGGCATCTGCCTGCCGCTGGTCCTGGACCTCCAGGAACGGTGCGTGGTCTGGATGGACCTTGCCCTGAAAGTTCGGCCCCGGTGGAACAACGTGCGCAACCACCTCAGCGGGGTCTCGTTGATGTTGCGGGCCATCACTTCCTTGGTCAAGCCCGACCTTCACACATTGTTCACGCTGCACGCCAGGGCACGCGGCCGGCAGGTCGACTTGCGCGAAGGCGCCGAGACGGTGTTCAGCGTGCAGGACGGCGTCACCCCCTTCGACGTAGACCGCATCCGCGCGGAGTTTCTGTAGGCTCGCGCGCCGAGATCAGGCCCACACCTGGTGGCTGCGTTGCGGGCGCATCCCTTTGGAGAAGAACCAGAGACCGCCCTAGCGGCCCGTCGCCGGGCTCGCCTCAGCTGCAGAACACGGCTGCATCCATCGGCCCCAAGCGCAGCTGCACGCCCGTTTTATCGCCCTCCAGCATGTGCCCGAACACCGATCTCCACTCGTCGACGCCGCGCGGCAGTCGGTCCAACGGCACCCACACCGACGTCTGCGCCCCGCGATTGAGCACGAGCAAGGTCGCCGCTTCGACGTTGTAGCGCGCCAGCGCGATCCAGTCGTCGCCGCTGGCCAGCGTCTGGCAAGCGCCTTGTTGCAGTTCGGGGCGGCTGTGGCGCAGCGCGGCCAGTTGTCGCACATGGTCGAGCACGCCATGCCGCCACTGCGCCGGGTCCCACGGGAAACATCGCCGGTTGTCGGGGTCGGGGCCACCTTCCAGGCCGATCTCGTCGCCGTAATACAAACAGGGCACACCCGGATAGCAGAACTGCAGCGTGAGCGCGCAGCGCACGGCGGCTTCGTCGCTGCCGAGCAAGGTGAACAGCCGCACCGTGTCATGGCTGTCGATCAGGTTCCACATGCCGCACGCGATGTCATGCGGCAGCGCCGCACGGGCGCGGTCGAGCCAGCGCGCAAAGTCGCGCGTGTCGAGCGGGGCCGGTCGGCCCGCCAGATCGTGCTCGGCCAGCCACTGCCACAAGGGCTGCGTGAAGCCCCAGTAGTTCATGGCGGCGTCTTCCTGGTCGCCTTGCAGCCACGGCGTGGCCTCCCAGAAGTGTTCGCCGATCACGAGCGCGTCGGGCCGCTCGGCCTTTACGACGTCACGGATGCGTTGCAGCCAGTGCGCATTGCGCTTCGCGCCGGCGCCTTCGCCGAGCATGTGGATCGCATCCAGGCGCCAGCCGTCGATGGCGACCGGTGGGCGCAGCCAGCGTCGCAGCACCGAGTCGAGGCCGGTGATCATGGCGTCGGCCACCGCCGGGTGCGCATAGTCGAGTACCGGCAGCGAGGAGTGGCCCTTCCAGTAGACCGGCTCGCCCTGTGCGTTGCGGGCATACCAACCGGCCCACGGCGAGTCTTGCGACTGCCACGCGCCGATCCCCGGGTGGATACCCCAGCGGTTGAACCACGGATGGTTGGCACTGGTGTGGTTGAGCACTGCGTCGAGGACCAACCGCATGCCGCGCGCCTTCAGCGCGGCGGACAGGTCGACCAAGGCGGCGTCGCCACCGAGCGCCGGGTCGACCCGGTGGTAGTCCTCGGTGTCGTAGCGGTGGTTGCTGCCCGACGCGAACACCGGCGTCAGGTAGAGCGTCGTAACGCCGAGCGATTGCAGGTGGTCGAGCCGGGCGCGGATGCCGGGCAGGTCGCCGCCATGGAAGCTGCTCTGCCCCAGGCCAGGATCCGACGGCGCGTGCCAGTCCAGTTGCTGCACCGGCATCGGCCAGCTGCCGTAGTAGGTGTCGTGGCGCACACCGGGGGCGTGCTCGCTGCGGGCATAACGGTCGGGGAAGATCTGGTAGGCCACCTGCCGGTAGGCCCAGTCGGGCAGCACCGGCGTGCGGGTCGCGCGGAAATGCGCCGCCTCGGCAGGTGTGTGACGGTGTTCACCGTCGGCCCCCAGCCAGCGCGGCCGGCCATTCTCATAGACGCGGAAGCAATAGCGAGTGCTCGGCCCGGTCTGGCACCAAGGCAGCACGGCGCGATAGCGGGACCAGCGGCCCTCGTGTCCGTCGGCGACGAGCGTGATCCAGTGCTCCTCGTTGTCGAGCAGCACCCGCGCCTGGACATCCGACAGCGGTGCGCCCTGGTACAGCAATGTAGTTTCAAGTCCGTCGTCGGTGCGGACCGCCCAGGGGGCGACAGGGGGGTGTAGCAGCATGGGCAGGCCAACTCGGCAATGCAGTGGTGAGGCCCTGCATCGTGCCGGCGCGTGGCCTGGGTGTCGTCAACCCCCGGAGGTGGAGGCGGCGGGGTGGAGCGCGGCGAGATGGCGTGCTTTCAGCCGCGCTTCGTCGCGGCTGGACAGCTGAAGCTTGCTGTAGAGGTGATTGACATGGGTCTTCACGGTCGCGAGCGAGATGTGCAACCGCGCCGCGATCTGCTCGTTCGACCAACCCTCGGCGATCGCTTGCAGCACCTGCCACTCCTTCCGGGTCAGACCTTCCGGCACCGCGGTACCGGGCAGCGCCGATGCCGGTGGCCCCGAGGACGCGAGATGCTCGACCAGACTGCGCGCCAGCGCGCGCAGCGCGGGTCTCTCGGCGCTGCCGGCCGTGCGCAGGAAGTGTTGCAACGCCCGGGCGGACCTGGGGGCCAGCCACAGCACGTCGAGCAGATCATGTTCGCGGCTTGCCGCCAGCCAGTCGACCATCGCCTCGGTGTCGCCCGACACCGCACACAACCATTGCGCCCGGCGCGCCAGCCGCTGCAGTCCCCGGGCGCGGAAGCATTGCTGCAACCCGGCGGCCCGCTCGCGCACGTCCGGTTGCCCAAGCCACAGCGCGGCCGCCAAGGCATGGGTCGCGATGCGGCAGGTCGACAAGTCGGCATCGGCCGCCGGCATGGCGCGGTGGGCCGCCAAGCGGGTGAGCGTTTCTCGGTCGTCGCCCAGCCCGGCGCACCAGACGCGCAGGTGGTCGACGTCGGCACGCCAGCGGGCGCAATAGAAGTCGAGGGTGAGGCGCTTCTCCAGGCGCTGCCAGGCGGCGATGCCTTCGGCCGCGTGGCCGCGGGCCAGCGCGACCGAGGTGTGCAGCACCTGCTGCGGAAACGCCCAATACCCATCTTCGACCGCACCGGCCTCGTCGAGCAGGGCCTGCGCCTGCCGCAGGTCGAGCGCCGCCAGCGCCCGGCGCACCGGCAGGCGTCGCACGGCTTGCGCGATGCGCCAGCCGGCCAGCGTTGCCGCGCGTTCGCGGGCGGCCTCGGCAACACTGTCGCGTATGGCTGTCTCGCTCGCCTCTTCGGCAGCTCGCGCCAGCGCTTGCAGGCCCAGCAGTTCGAGCAGCAGCAGTCGGTCGCGCCGTGCGCCGCGCACCGCGAGCTGCAGCCACGGGATCGCCTCGGCGGGGTGCCCCGCTTCGGACAAGGCGGCCCCCTTGATGTAGCGGGCCGCCAGCGACAGCGGGTGCAGGTCACCGGGCAGGGCGGCCAGCACCTTGTCGGCATGGCTGGCGGCGCTGTCGAAGCGGTCGAACATCAGCTCGGCGCGTGCCTGTGCCCATGCGAGCACGGCGCGGTCCGCGCCCTGCGCGTCATCGAAGCGGCGCATCGCCTCGTGCGGCAGATCGTCGATCTCGATCAGCTGCGCCAGTCGGTACGCTTCCAGCTCAGCGACGACCCCCGGCTCTGCCGCGGCCCGCTGCAGCAGCGTGTCGAGGGTGGCGACGTCGGGCGTGTAGAGCAGCCGCCAGCCTGTCCGCCTCAGCCTCGCCAACGCGGTGGCGGGCGACAGCGTCGCACCGGCAGCGGTGTCGGGTATGTGCGGATCGTCGAACGTCATGCAGGGCCTTGTGCGGGCGGGGCAGAAACAAGAGGGGGCAGCGCCCGGTCCAAAGGCGGGCCTCGGGCTTCGCCGCCACCGCCGTGGAACGGCGGGAGCCAGTGTGCAGCGGGTGCGATGCCGAGACTCTACTTCGAGTGGAACGCTAGCGCTGCACGATGGGGGCGGGCCCCCGGGAGGCGATGCTGCTTTCTTGCGTCACCCGGACGACCGGTTCAGGCTTGCCCCAATTGCTTGAGCTTGCGCCACAGCGTGGTACGGCTGATGCCCAGTTGCGCGCACGCCAGCGCGCGGTCGCCCTGGCAGCGGTGCAGCACCTCGGCGATGTGCCGCAGTTCAGCCTCCTGTGCCGTGGCGGGCAAGGCGCGGAGGGTCTCTGGCGGCGGCGCTTCGTCCGCGTACAACTCCGGCGCAAAGTCGCGCAGGTGCAATTCCGCCAGCGGCGGCTCCTCGGCCTGCGCGCTGTAGACCGCCAGCCGCTCGATCAGGTTGTCCAGTTCGCGCACATTGCCCGGCCATGCATAACGGTGGCCGCGCGCCAGCAGGTCGTCGATGAGGCGGGGCAGGGCCCGCGGCAGCCCGCCCGGCCGGGCGGCGAGGCGGTCGACCATGTGCGCGATCAGCAGCGGCAGGTCGTCGAGCCGCTCGCGCAGCGGGGGCACTTCGAGCCGCAGGATGTTCAGCCGGTAGTAGAGGTCGCGGCGGAATTCGCCGGCTTCGACCGCATCGGCCAGGTGGCGATGGGTGGCGGCGATCACGCGCACGTCGATGGGCGTCGGCTCGGTCGCGCCGATGCGCTGCACCTCGCGTTCCTGCAGCACCCGCAGCAGCCGGGTCTGCAGCGCCAGCGGCATCTCGCCAATCTCGTCGAGGAAGATCGTGCCGGTGTGGGCCGACTCGAACAAACCGGCCTTGCCGCCGCGCCGCGAACCGGTGAAGGCGCCTTCCTCGTAGCCGAACAACTCGCTTTCGAGCAGCGTTTCCGGAAACGCGGCGCAGTTGACCGCGATGAAGGGCTGGCGTTTGCGCGGCCCGGCATTGTGGATGCCTTGCGCCAGCACCTCCTTGCCGGTGCCGCTCTCGCCGATGATGAGCACCGTCGCATGGCCGCCGGCGCAGCGCGCCGCGAGTGCCTTGGTCTTGAGCAGGGCGGGGCTGGCGCCGACCATCTGCTCGAGCCGATAGCGGGTGGCTGCGCGCCGGGGCTGGCGGCTGCGCAGGCTGCGGTCCATACGTTCGATCGCCGCGGGGTCGGTGCAGGTCAGCACGGCGCCGGTCTGCACGCCTTGTTCGACGATGGGCAAGCGGCTCGCGACCACCATGCGGGCGCCGAAACGCTGTGCCTCGTCGAGCGTCGGCTGCGCCTCGCGCAAGGTGTCGCGCAAACTCAGCTCGGGCGCCACCTCGCCGAGCGGGCGACCGAGCAGCTGCGTCGCGTCGGCATCGAGCAGCCGCTCCATCGCCGGGTTCACCAGCTGGATGCGCTCTTGCATGTCGACGGCCACCACACCATCGCGCAACTGGCCCAGGATGGTGTTCAGGCGTTCGCGTTTGCTCAGCTCGATGCGCGACACGCGTGCGATCTCGACCGCGTCGTCGAGTGCCTCGCGCACCGCGTCTTGCGAGTAGAGAAAGATGCCGGTCATGCCCAGCCGGTCGGCCAGATCAGCCACCAGGCCCGGCGCCACCACCACCTCGATGCCCAAGGCGCGCAGCTCGCGCACGCAATCGGCGGCCTCCTGCTCGCTCCGGTAGCTGCGCTGCACGATGCCCAGTTCGAAGCGCTCGCTGAAGCGCTGCACCTCGGCCGGGATCTCGCCATAGGTCACCAGCGCGATGCGCGGCGAGATCGCCCGCGCACGGCCGAGTGCGGACATCACGTCGAACTCGCCGACCCGCACCAGCACGACGGGCACGTCGAGGTGTTGGCGCAGGAAGGCGCCGTTGGAGCCGGCGGCAACCAGCACGTCGACCGACTGCGTCCGGCGCAAGGCCTCGATCGCGTGCACGGCTTCCTCGAAGCCCAGGTCCAGTACCGTCACGGCGGCGCGGTCGGCGTAGCTGGGCGCCAGTTCGCGCAACAGGCTTTTGAGCCGGTGCAGGCCAACGGCCACAATGCCGGGCGGGCGCGCGGCGTGAGAGGGGTTGAAGCTGCGTTCCATGCTGTTCTAATTGGAACATGGAAGTTTCAGGAATGAAACGACGGGTGCCGCGGCGTTCGCGCCGTCTGCGAAATTTTCCTTTTCCTGACAGCAGGTTAGCGCGAAGATCGGCGGCGGGGGACGGCTGGCACGTCGCTTGCGCTCTTAGGCGCTCATGCTGTCTTGTTGAACACCGAGGAATTCCATGACCTCTGCCGGCGCTGCCTTCCGTGCTGCCCTTGAAGCCGAATCGCCGCTCCAGGTGATCGGCGCCATCAACGCCAACCATGCCCTGCTGGCGCAGCGGGCCGGGTATCGGGCCATCTACCTGTCGGGCGGCGGTGTCGCCGCCGGGTCGCTGGGCATGCCCGACCTGGGCATCAACAACCTCGACGACGTGCTCGTCGACGTGCGCCGCATCACCGATGTGTGCCCGCTGCCGTTGATGGTGGACATCGACACCGGCTTCGGCCCCAGCGCGTTCAACATCGCACGCACGGTCAAGAGCCTGATCAAGTTCGGCGCCGCCGCCTGCCACATCGAGGACCAGGTGGGCGCCAAGCGCTGCGGGCACCGGCCCGGCAAGGAGATCGTCTCGGCGGCCGAGATGGCCGACCGCGTGAAGGCCGCCGCCGATGCCAAGACCGACGCGAACTTCTTTCTGATCGCCCGCACCGACGCGATTGCGGTGGAAGGGGTCGACGCGGCCATCGAGCGCGCGTTGAAATGTGTCGAGGCCGGCGCCGACGGCATCTTCGCCGAAGCCGCCTACGACCTGCCGACCTACCAGCGTTTTGTCGACGCCGTGAAGGTGCCGGTGCTGGCCAACATCACCGAGTTCGGCAAGACGCCGCTATTCACCGTCGAGGAACTGCGTTCGGTGAACGTCGCGATGGTGCTCTACCCCTTGAGCGCCTTCCGCGCGATGAACAAGGCCGCCGAAGCGGTCTACCAGGCGATCCGCCGTGACGGCACGCAGCAAGGCGTGCTCGACACCATGCAAACGCGCGAAGAACTGTACGACCGCATCGGCTACCACGCCTACGAGCAACATCTGGACGCGCTGTACGCGGCCAAGAAGTGAATTGAAACCGGAGACGATCAACATGACCGAAGCCACTCAAGCGCCTGCCTTCAAACCCAAGAAATCGGTCGCCCTGTCGGGCACCGCCGCGGGCAACACCGCCTTGTGCACCGTTGGGCGTACCGGCAACGACCTGCACTACCGGGGCTACGACATCCTCGACGTGGCCGAAGCCTGCGAATTTGAAGAGATCGCCCACCTGCTGGTGCACGGCAAGCTGCCCAACAGCGCCGAGCTGTCGGCGTACAAGGCCAAGCTGCAATCGCTGCGGGGTGTGCCGGCGGCGGTCAAGACCGTGCTCGAACAACTGCCCGCCAGCGCCCACCCGATGGACGTGATGCGCACCGCCGTCTCGGCGCTGGGCTGCGTGGCGCCCGAGAAGGACGACCACAACCACCCCGGTGCGCGCGACATTGCCGACAAGCTGATGGCGAGCCTGGGCTCGATGCTGCTGTACTGGTACCACTACAGCCACAACGGCCGGCGCATCGAAGTCGAGACCGACGACGACTCGATCGGCGGTCACTTCCTGCACCTGCTGCACGGTCGCAAGCCGAGCGACGCGTGGGTGCGTGCGATGCACACCTCGCTGGTCCTCTACGCCGAGCACGAGTTCAACGCCTCGACCTTCACCGGCCGTGTCATCGCGGGCACCGGCTCCGACATGCACTCGGCCATCGCCGGCGCGATCGGCGCCTTGCGCGGGCCCAAGCACGGCGGCGCCAACGAGGTGGCGTTCGAGGTGCAAAAGCGCTATGACACGCCCGACGAGGCCGAGGCCGACATCCGCCGCCGTGTCGAAAGCAAGGAAGTCATCATTGGCTTCGGCCACCCCGTCTACACCGTCAGCGACCCGCGCAACAAGGTGATCAAGGACGTGGCAAAGCGATTGTCGGCCGATGCCAAGAACATGAAGATGTTCGAGATCGCCGCGCGCCTCGAAGCGGTGATGTGGGACATCAAGAAGATGTTCCCCAACCTCGACTGGTTCAGCGCTGTCAGCTACCACATGATGGGTGTGCCGACGGCCATGTTCACGCCGCTGTTCGTGATCGCCCGCACCTCGGGCTGGAGCGCCCACATCATCGAGCAGCGCATCGACGGCAAGATCATCCGCCCGAGCGCCAACTACGTCGGGCCGGAAGATCTCAAGTTCGTGCCGATCAAGGACCGCCCGTAAAGCGCTCGCCTCGATCTCGACCCCGTATTGCTGCCCTCATGATGAACACCGCCTACCGCAAACCCCTGCCGGGCACCCAGCTCGATTACTTCGACGCACGCGCCGCCGTCGACGCCATCACGCCAGGTGCCTATGACAAGCTGCCGTACACCTCGCGCGTGCTGGCGGAGAACCTGGTGCGGCGTTGCGACCCGGCCACCTTGCGCGACTCGCTGACGCAGTTGATCGAGCGCAAGCGCGATCTCGACTTCCCCTGGTTCCCGGCGCGGGTGGTGTGCCACGACATCCTCGGCCAGACTGCGCTGGTCGACCTGGCCGGACTGCGCGACGCGATCGCGGGCCAGGGCGGCGACCCCGCCCTGGTCAACCCGGTCGTGCCGACCCAACTGGTGGTCGACCACTCGCTGGCCGTCGAATGCGGCGGCTTCGACCCCGACGCCTTCGCGAAGAACCGCGCCATCGAAGACCGGCGTAACGAGGACCGCTTCGACTTCATCAACTGGACCAAGAAGGCGTTCAAGAACGTCGACGTGATCCCGCCGGGCAACGGCATCCTGCACCAGATCAACCTTGAGCGCATGTCGCCGGTGGTGCAGGTCAAGGACGGCGTGGCCTTCCCCGACACGCTGGTCGGCACCGACTCGCACACGCCGATGGTCGATGCGCTGGGCGTGATCGCGATCGGCGTGGGCGGACTCGAAGCCGAGACCGTGATGCTGGGGCGGGCGTCGTGGATGCGCTTGCCGGACATCGTCGGTGTCGAGCTGAGCGGCAAGCCACAGCCGGGCATCACCGCGACCGACATCGTGCTGGCGCTGACCGAGTTCCTGCGCAAGGAGAAGGTCGTGTCCGCCTACCTGGAGTTCTATGGAGAGGGCGCCTCGGCCTTGACGCTGGGCGACCGGGCCACCATCTCCAACATGGCACCCGAATACGGCGCCACCGCGGCGATGTTCTACATCGACGAGCAGACCCTCAAATACCTGCGGCTGACCGGGCGCGAAGACGAGCTGGTGCGCCTGGTCGAAACCTATGCCAAGACCACCGGCCTGTGGGCCGACAGCCTGAAACAGGCCGAGTACGAGCGGGTGCTCCGCTTCGACCTGTCGACCGTGGTGCGCAACATGGCCGGCCCGTCCAACCCGCACAAGCGCGTGCCGACCTCCGAACTCGCCGCGCGCGGCATTGCCGGCAAGGTCGAGCAGGAGCCGGGGCGCATGCCGGACGGCGCGGTGATCATCGCGGCGATCACCAGCTGCACCAACACCAACAACCCGCGCAACATGATGGCGGCCGGCCTGCTGGCGCGCAACGCCAACCGGCGTGGCCTGGTGCGCAAGCCCTGGGTCAAGAGTTCGCTGGCGCCCGGGTCCAAGACGGTCGCGCTGTACCTCGAAGAAGCGGGGCTGCTGCCGGAGCTGGAGCAGCTCGGCTTCGGCGTTGTCGCCTTTGCCTGCACCACCTGCAACGGCATGTCGGGCGCGCTGGACCCGGTGATCCAAAAGGAAGTCGTCGAGCGCGACCTGTACGCGACCGCGGTGCTGTCGGGCAACCGCAATTTCGACGGTCGCATCCATCCCTATGCCAAGCAGGCCTTCCTCGCCTCGCCGCCGCTGGTGGTTGCGTATGCCATCGCCGGCACCATCCGCTTCGACATCGAGAAAGACGTGCTCGGCACCGACGCCGAAGGCCGCCCGGTGACCTTGCAGGACATCTGGCCGTCCGACGAAGAGATCGACGCGCTGGTGGCCTCCAGCGTGAAGCCCGAGCAGTTCCGCCGGGTCTATGAGCCGATGTTCACCTTCGCCGTCGAGAGCGGTGAGAAGGTGAGCCCGCTGTACGACTGGCGGCCGCAGAGCACCTACATCCGGCGACCGCCCTATTGGGAAGGGGCGCTGGCCGGCGTGCGCACGCTCAAGGGCATGCGACCGCTGGCGGTGCTGGGCGACAACATCACCACCGACCACTTGTCGCCGTCGAACGCCATCCTGCTCGACAGCGCGGCCGGCGAGTACCTGGCCAAGATGGGCCTGCCCGAGGAGGACTTCAACTCCTACGCGACCCACCGAGGCGACCACCTCACGGCGCAACGCGCCACCTTCGCCAACCCGACCTTGAAGAACGAGATGGTGGTCGAGAACGGCAAGGTGAAAGCCGGCTCGCTCGCCCGCATCGAGCCCGAAGGCAAGATCACGCGCATGTGGGAGGCCATCGAGACCTACATGGAGCGCCGCCAGCCGCTGATCGTGATCGCCGGGGCCGACTATGGCCAGGGCTCGTCGCGCGACTGGGCCGCCAAGGGGGTGCGCCTGGCGGGGGTCGAAGCCATCGTCGCCGAAGGTTTCGAGCGCATCCACCGCACCAACCTAGTCGGCATGGGCGTGCTGCCGCTCGAGTTCAAGCCGGGCGTGAACCGGCTGACGCTCGGCATCGACGGCACCGAGACCTTCGATGTGGTGGGCACGCGCCGCCCGCGCGCGGACCTGACGCTGGTGATCCACCGCCGCAACGGCGAGCGGGTCGAGGTGCCGGTCACGTGCCGCCTCGACACTGCAGAAGAAGTGTCGATCTATGAGGCCGGCGGCGTGCTGCAGCGCTTCGCCCAGGACTTCCTCGCCTCGTCGAAGGCGGCCTGACCGTCCAGGACCCCACCATGGCCCACCTTCCCCAAGTCAAGATTCCCGCCACCTACATGCGCGGCGGCACCAGCAAGGGTGTGTTCTTCCGGCTGCAAGACCTGCCCGAGCGCGCGCAGGCACCAGGCCCGGCGCGCGATGCGCTGCTGCTGCGCCTGATCGGCAGCCCCGACCCGTATGGCAAGCAGATCGACGGCATGGGGGGCGCGACGTCGAGCACCAGCAAGACGGTCATCGTGTCCCGCAGCACGCGGCCCGACCACGACGTGGACTATCTGTTCGGCCAGGTGTCGATCGACAAGCCGTTTGTCGACTGGAGCGGCAATTGCGGCAACCTGTCGTCGGCCGTCGGCCCGTTCGCGATCAGCAGCGGCTTGATCGAGGCCAGCCGCATCCCGAAAGACGGGCTGGCGACGGTGCGCATCTGGCAGGCCAACATCGGCAAGACCATCATCGCGCGGGTGCCGATGACGGCGGGCGAGGTGCAAGAAACCGGTGACTTCGAGCTCGACGGCGTGACCTTCCCGGCGGCCGAGGTGCAACTCGAGTTCGTCGACCCGGCGGCCGATGAAGAAGGGGCGGGCGGCGCGATGTTCCCGACCGGCCGGGTGGTCGACGATCTCGAGGTGCCGGGTGTCGGCACGCTGAAGGCCACGATGATCAACGCCGGCATCCCGACCATCTTCGTCAACGCCGAGGCGATCGGCTACACAGGGTGGGAACTGCAGGATGCCATCAATGCCGACACCAAGGCGCTGGCGATGTTCGAGGCGATCCGGGCTCACGGTGCCGTGCGCATGGGGTTGATCCGCAACGTCGAGGAGGCGGCGCAGCGTCAGCACACGCCCAAGGTCGCCTTTGTCGCCAAGCCGGTCGACCATGTGGTCTCGAGCGGCAAGCGCATCGGTGCGGGCGAGGTCGATCTGCTGGTGCGCGCGCTGTCGATGGGCAAGCTGCATCACGCGATGATGGGCACTGCGGCGGTCGCCATCGGCACGGCGGCAGCGATTCCCGGCACGCTCGTGAACCTGGCCGCCGGAGGCGGTGCGCGCGAGGCCGTGCGCTTCGGCCACCCGTCGGGCACCTTGCGCGTGGGCGCTCAGGCGGTCCAGGTGCAGGGGGAATGGAGCGTGGCCAAAGTCCTCATGAGCCGCAGCGCGCGCGTGCTGATGGAGGGGTGGGTGCGCGTGCCCGGGGACAGTTTCTGAGACGCGGCCGCGGCCTTCATTCGCCGCGGCTTTTTTCCTTCGCGATCGCGACGATCTCCTCGCGCACCGGGCCCGCGACGTGCCCCCCCAACTCGCGCATCGCTTCCGACGCCTTGCTGCCGGCGGCGAGCTGGCCGGACACGCGGATCGCCGCGGCGCCCGCCTTGGCGGCGGGGTGGGGGATCATGCCGATGGCGGTCGCCAGCGCTTGCGAGGCCGCGACGCCCGCGGCCACCGACTGACCTTCGTACTTGGCGCGTTCCGCGACGGTCTTCGTCAAGTCCTGCAGGGCAGCTTCGGAGGTCGTCGCACCGACGTAGAAACCACGCGCCACGGCCACCACCTTGTTCTCGGCCGTCTGCGCTGCGGCCTTGGCGATCCGGATGCCGTCACCGGTCGTGAGCTGGCCGCCTTCGGCGATCTTGACCGCGCCTTGCACGAACTCGACGTCGGACTTCACGTCGTCGACGATGCGGGCCGCTTGGTCCGCCGCGCGCTCGGGATGGCGGGCAATGTTCAGCAGCTTGTCGGCGACGCTGCGTCGATTTTCGATTTGCGACAGGCTGCCGTTGACCAGGGGGTTCGGCGCTTCCGAGCCCAGTTGCGCCCGTTGTGCCAACCCGCCCAGGATCTGGTCGCCGCGGCGCAGCGGGGCGGTGGGACGCGGGGTCGGCGCCGCTTCGCGGGGCGACTGCGACATCCGGTCGATCGCCATCCCGGTCAGGATGGTGCCGCCGGTTTGCACAATTCTTTTCATCACATCACCTCGATGAGTAGGGCGCGGTGGACGCCAGGCACACCGGCGCAAGGGGCCCGGGCTGGTTCTGATCCTGGACGCGGCTCGATTGCGTGACGGACTCTATGGGGCGGGAGCAGGTCCCATGGCGGCGGCGTGCGAAGCGGCGTATTGAAATCCGAATACGGGTGTTTCTGGTCAATGAAGCCTGAGACGGCCGGCCGAGGAAGCGAGAGCGAGTCTTTCGCAGCGAAAGCCTGAGACACCGTCCTCGGAGGGGCAACGGTAATGCGATCGCGGCGGCAGTGTTTGAGACACCGCGAAGGACCGCTTCAGGCTGTAAGCGGCCGTCCAGCCCACTCTCATTCAAAGACTGCTGCCGGCGAGTCGAGGACCTTGGCCTTGGCCTCGCTGCATCGCCGGGCAACGTCGGGCACGAAGCCGCGTCGGTCGCTGCCGGCAGTACGTGCAGCCCTCGGACGTCCTCTACGGATGCAACAAGGCACACGCGCGACACCGAAGCGACAGCAGCCAAGTGGACCCGCTCCTAAGATCCAGATCCCACACAACGGTGATCACGTGAACAACATGGAGTTTGATAAGGTCATGTTCGGCCGCCGCAGCATCCGCGGCTACAAGCCGGACCCGGTTCCGCGCGCGCTGATTGAGGAGATCATCGGACTCGCCATGCGGGCACCGTCATCGATGAACACGCAGCCCTGGAATTTCTACGTCGTCACGGGCGAGCCGCTCGAACGCATTCGCAGGGGCAATACGGAGCGAATGGCCGGCGGCGTGCCTCAGTCACGCGAATTCCGGACTGGTCAGCCCTTCGCGGGGGTGCATCGAGAGCGTCAGGTCGGCGTTGCCAAGCAACTGTTCGCAGCCATGGGCATCGCTCGGGACGACCAGGCGATGCGCCAGGAGTGGGTGATGCGCGGCTTCCGCCAGTTTGATGCACCCGTCTGCATCATCGTCACTTACGACCGTGTGCTCGATGGCAGCGACGACACGCCCTTCGACTGCGGCGCAGTCACCACGGCGCTCGTCCTCGCTGCCTGGTCGCGGGGCCTGGGCTGCGTCATCAACAGCCAGGGAATCATGCAGTCTCCGGTGGTGCGCGAACACGCCGGTATCGCCGATGATCAGGTGATCATGAAGAGCGTCGCGCTCGGGTGGCCCGATGAGACCTTCCCCGCCAATGCGGTAGTGTCCGAACGCAAGAGCGTTGCGGAAGCAGCGGTCTTCGTCGGGTTCAACGCTTGAGCACGCCGTGGGCGCAGGGTTCTCCAGGTGCTGACCATGGGCAGTCCGGTCAGTCACGATGGGTGTATCACAGCGCAAAGCAGCCCTGGTGTCTAGAAGGCCGCTCCTGGCCGTGAGCCGTCCATCGTTGCCGCCGACGGCACTTCTGCTTCCGCTGCAAAGCCGAAGTCGGCTTCAGGCTGGAAGCGGACGTCGCGTCGACCTTAGGCGGGAGCCTGTGCCGCGGCATTCAACTCGCCCAGAACCTTTAGCGCGAGTGCCGCTCGACCCCAACCAGTCCCTCGGTTGTGCTGCGAGAGATTCTGCTCGCCGGTGACGTCCTTCCAAAGCTCGACAGATTCGATCCGGTCGTGCGTCGGATTCGTGTCAATCTCAAATTCAATGAAACGCCCGCCGGCTGTCAGGAGGAGCCCGAACAGTCGGGGCATCCCCGGAAAGTCGATTTCCAAATCAACGACTATCGACCGCCTGCAATCTATGCCATGTTCCTCAGCAGTGAGAAGCAAGGCGGAAGGCCAGCCGGTTGTACGCCAGTAGAGCGCTGAAGCTCGGATCGCGGCCTCAGTTGAACCGTTCTGCTGCTGGACATTCCTCTGCTTTGAGAAGTTCGACACTTTGCTCTTCGCTTCAATAGATTGTTCTTGGCTCCCTCGAGCCCTCGCGTACCGCCCGCAATCCTAGCGCCCCTGACGTTCCCTTCCGCTGCACAGCGGCGGTGCAGGCTGGAAGCGGACCAAGCAGGCGAACCGCTGGCTCACCTGTTCAGAGCGATGGAGATGTCCAAGTCAGGGTGCATCCTTCTTAGCGTCTGCAAGAGACGAAGAACCCCTTCGGCCTCGTCGGGCATGACGGTCCCGATGTAATGCAGTGACAGCACGGAGATGCGGCGAGGTGGAGAGGCTCGCACAGCATCGCACACGAGCAGGGTCAGAGAGTCCCATGTGAACTCTTGCCCAAGCGGGACGCCGAAGGCCACTGCAACTGTTTGCCTGACAAAGAGCGGAGTTCGTCCGTCCTCGAAGTCGAGCGTCAGGTCGTCATTGACTGCCATGGGACTGATTTTGCCCTTGCGGCAAAGGTCCGCTTCCGCTGTACAGCGGTCCTTCCAGCCGGTTCGCTGTCTCAGACGCCAATGACACGTTTCAGACATTAACAGTATGTCTGAGCCTTTGATGTCCCGGAACAACGGGTCGAGGGAGGCGACGCAGGCACGCCGCCGAGGCACATGCGTTGTTTGGCCGCGCAGGCTGCGGGTCGCCGGCTTCAGGTGTTGGTTGCGCCAGGCTCGGTGGCGTCCGGCCATGCCACCCTGGCCTCGAAACGGTCGCCTTCGCGGCCTGCGGCCAAGCGCGCGCGCAACACCTGGGCGTACAACGCGGCGAGCGCCAGGCCGCGCCCGAGGTGCGGGTGGCGCGGTGGCGCTTGGCCTGTGGTGCTGCACGCATTGACGATGCTCAGCGCAGGGCCCGCGGCCCCGTCATGCCGGCGCAACTCGATAGTGGAGCCGGCGGGGGCATGGTCGATCGCGTTGCCGAGCAGGTTGTCGATCAGCGCGCGCGCCATCGGCGCGTCGGCGTCGATCCACACCTCGGCGTCACCGTCCCAACGGCATTGCAGTCCCCGCTCGGCCAGGGCGGGCGACTGGGCCTGGACCGCCTCCTGCAACACCGCCCCGAGCGACAAACGCCGGCGCGGCGTCGCCTCGTCGGCGCGTTGCTGGCGCGAGAGGCGGAACAAGGTGTCGACGACACGGGCCATGCGCCGTGACACCTCGCGCATTTCGGCGAGTGTCGCCGCGTGCCCCGGGCTGCCGGCGGGGTCGAGCAGCGCGACGTCGGCGAGCGTGTGCAGCTCGGTCAACGGCGTGCGCAGCTCGTGTGCGGCGTCGGCCAGGAAGCGCCGCTCGCGCTCGCGCGCCGCAGCGATGCGTTGCAGCAACTCGTTGAGCCGCTGCACGATGGGTTCCATCTCGACGGCCTGGGCCTCGAAGGGGTGCAGATCGTCGCTGCTGCGCACCGAGACGGCCTCGCCGAGCGCATGCAGCGGCCGCAGTGCGCGAGGCACCAGCCCGGCCAGGGCCACGGCCGCCACCAGCGGCATCGCGAGGGCCCCGGCCACGCAGGCCCAGGCCAGTGGCGTCAGCGCGTCGTCGAGTTCGTGGCTCAAACGGCCGACCAGCAGGTCGACCGGGTGGTCTTCGATGGTCTGCCGAGTGCGCTTCAGCATGGCCTCGTCCAGGCCCCAATGGGCGCGCACATGCACGACCGTCCAGCTGACCTCGCGGCCGTCGGGCAGCCGGCCGCCGAAGCGGCGGGGCGTGGTGGTGACACCTCCGGGGCGGGGGATCGACACGTCGAGCGCCTCGAGCGACAGCGAACGGTCGAGCAGCTCGCCGTCCTGGGTGTCCCACACCTGAAAGAAGCGGGTGCCGCCTTGCATGTACTGGCTCAAGGACTCGGGCTCGACGTTGACGTACACGTCGTCGCCCGGGTAGACCTGGGTGATGTTGCCGATCGTGCGGAGGTCGTCGCTCAGCGCCTGCTCGAAAGCCTGCACGCGCTCGTGACGCCCGATCGCGTAGAGCGCGGCAAAGGTGAGCGCGGATGAAAGGGTCAGCGCCGCGACGATGCCGTGCCTCAGCCGTCGCGTGATGCCGGGGCGGCTCATCGATCGAGCCGGTAGCCGACGCCGCGCAGCGTGACGATGCGCGACGGCTCGCCGGGCCGGTCGATCCAGCGACGCAGCTGCGACACCGCGGCCTCGATCGAATTGCTCCGCAGGTCGACCTCGTTCGAATACAGCTTGGCTTCGATGTCCTGGCGCGACACCGTCTGCCCGCGATGTGCCGCCAGCAGCTCGAGCAGCAAGCGCTCGCGCCTACGCATCGGGAGCGGCAGGCCGTCGCGGCGGACCTCGGCGCGCGCCCCGTCGATCTGGAGGTCGTCCAGCTCGATGACCGGCAGCACGGCGGCGGTGCGTCGACGCGCCAGCGCACGGGCACGCGCGGCCAGCTCGCGCAGGTCGAATGGCTTGGGCAGGTAGTCGTCGGCGCCGGCCTCGAAACCGCCGAGCCGGTCTTCGATCTCGCCCAGCGCGGTCAGCAGCAGCACCGGCGTGGTGTCCCGGCTGCCGCGCAGGCGGCGCAACAGTTCCAGGCCGTCGAAGCCGGGCAGCATCACGTCGAGCACGATGACGTCGGCCTGGCTGTGCTGGGCCGCCCACAGTCCGGTCGGTCCGTCGTGCGCGGACTCGACCGCGAAGCCGAGTTTTGCCAACCCTTTGGCCAACGCCTGGCGCAGGCCGGGGGTGTCCTCGACCACGAGCAGTTTCACCTTGTCTCTCCTTGGCACCGCCTCCGGCGGCGCCGCATCAGCTTCGCGTCAGCTTGCGTTGCCGATACTGCGCCGCACGCCGCCACCCCGACCCGAGCGGCACAGTCCAAGGAGTACCGATGCCCTCACTCATTCCCCGTCTGCTCGGGCTCAGCGTCACCGTGCTGGCGCTCGCCGGCTGCGGCGGGAGCGCCAACGATGACGCTTCCGCGGCGTCCCTCGAGACCCCGCCCGGCGTCGACGCGCCGCGTTGCCGGGCCGACGGCGCTTGCCGCCTGATCGGCTTTTCCGGGCCGGCGTCGGCACAGAACCCTTGCTTCAGCCCCGACGGCCGCCAGTTGGTGTTCACCCGGTGGCAGCGCGGCTACAACCGGGCGCCGGCCGGCCTGTGGACCGTCGGCAGCACAGGCGGCACGCCGAGGGCGATCATCGATGACGGCGCCGACAACGTCAATCTGCCGGGCTCGTGCTGGAGCCGGGCCGGACGCATCGCCTACTCGAGCGACAGCGTGGGCGAGAGCGACGAGATCTGGACCGCCGCGGCCGACGGCAGCCAACGACGCCGCATCACCACCCATCGGGGGCCGCCTTACATCGAGCCGAGCTTTTCGCCGGACGGGACGCAACTGGTCTTCGAGGCGTCTGCCAGCGAAACCTCGGCCGAGCTGTGGAAAGTCAACGCCGACGGCGGCGGCCTGACCCGGCTCAGCCACGGCGGGGCCGACCGCGAGCCGAACTGGTCGCCCAGCGGCGAGCTGATCGTGTTCCAGCGGCTGGAGCGCGGGGACGAATGGGCCTTGTACACCATGCGGCCCGACGGCAGCGACGTGCGTCGCGTGACGCCGCCGGGATGGTCCTGCACCGACGCGTCGTTCTCGCCCGACGGCCAACGCCTGGTGTTTTCGGCGACGCCGACCGAAGGCGACGGTGCGCAAATCGCCGTGGTGCCGGCGAGCGGCGGAACACTGCGACCCGTCACCCGGTCCGGCGGCTACAACGGCGCGCCGAGCTGGTCGCCCGACGGCCTGCGCATCGCCTTCGAAGCCTCCGACGACCCGGACGCAACGCGGCCCACGGCACTGTGGATCATCAATGCACCGTGAAGCGCGTCGAGCCTGACCTGGACGATCGGGCGTGGTTGATGCGGCAGATGCGCTACCTGGCCGCCTTTGTGGCCTGCGTGGCGGTGGGGGTGCTGTCGTGCCAGAACGACGCCGAGACGGCCGCGGGGGGCGACGCGACGGTCAAGCACCTGCCGCCCCCGGGAGCGGCCATGCCACGCTGGCAACCCGCGCTTCACGACACCTGGCAGTGGCAGTTGCAGGGGGTGCTGAACACCGGCTACGACGTGTCGATCTATGCGGTCGACTTGTTCGACGCGCCGCAGCCCACGATCGACGCGCTGAAGGCCCGGGGCCTCCGGGTGGTGTGCCACTTCTCGGCCGGCAGCTCGGAAGAACACCGCCCTGACCACGGCCGCTTCAAGCGGGCCGACATGGGACGGCCCTTGGGACACGGGCCCGGGGAACGCTGGCTCGACATCCGCTCCGAGAGCGTCAGGGCCATCGTGCGAGACCGCATCGCGCTGGCGAAGGCGCGCCGCTGCGACGGCGTGGTGCCGGACCATGTCGACGCCTGGGTGCACGACACCGGCTGGGATCTCGACGCCGCCGCACAACTCGAGTTCAACCGCTTTCTCGCTGGCGAGGCGCACGCCAGCGGCCTGGCGGTGGGCCTCAAGAACGACGTTGCCCAGGTCGAGGCCCTGGCGGGCGAGTTCGACTTCGCGCTGAACGAGCAGTGCTTCGAGCTGGAAGCGTGCGTGGCCTATCAAGCCTTTACCGCCGTGGGAAAGCCGGTGTTCAACGCCGAATACGCGACCCGTTATGTCCAGAACCTGCAGGGCGAACGTGCGGCGCTCTGTGCGGCGGCCCGACGGGCTCACATCCGAACCATGGTGCTGCCGCGAGCGCTCGACGGAGGCGTGCGCTACAGCTGCGATTGACCCGCGCCGCGCGCTCGGGTCGCAGCCGTTCGGGCACCGAGGCCAAAGGGTCAGAGCCGCGGCTCTCCTCGGTCATTCACGAGGATGTGGGAGCCGGGCGGCGTGGTCGTCTGCACGTGGTGCCGCATCCCCTCGAAGTGATAGGTGACGTCGTAGTAGTCGGGGCGCTCGGGTGTGGGACCGGCGGTGCAGCGTGTGGCCGGCGACTGCGCACCGCGGCCGACCTGTGAGCCGATGAGGACCCCGGCGACGGCTCCGCCGGCCGTGGCGACGTCGCGATGGCTGCCGCCCTCGCCGATTTGATGGCCGAGGATGGCGCCGATGATGCCCCCCACGACCGCGCCGGTGACGGCGCCGTTGGACGACGCCTGCGGCTGCTCGACCCAACAGTGTTGCTGCGGCGTTGCATAGACCGCCCGCACGGTCTCGACCGGGACGTGAACCAAGCGGTCTGCCGGGCGGCGGCGCCAGTCGTAAACAGGCAGCGGCGCCGAGACGTCACGGTCCGGATACCGGGCTCCCCGGCGAGACCAGCGTCGCACCGACGACAACCCGTCGTTCAACCCGATGGCAGCCAGATCGGGGTAGCTGCCCGGGCGCAGCACCACACAACGGCCGCTGAAGTCCGCATGCTCACAGGCCTCCCAGCGGCCCTCGAACACCATCACCGAAGAGGCGCGGTCGTTGTAGCCGCGGCGCCGGAAGTCGTGCACCTCCGACGACACACCGAACTGCCGACCATGAAAGCCGCGGTCGTCGAAGAAGACGATGGCGTCGTGTGACGCCGGCGGGTGCGACGGGTGGCCGGCGTGACGCGGGAGCGGTCGCGCCGACGAGACGCGGTCGTTCAGCCCGATGGACCCGAGGTTGGGATAGCTGCCCGGTGGGAGCACGACACACCGGCTGCGGAACACTGTTTCCTTGCAGACCTCCCAGGGCTCGCCGTTCACGACGAGCGAGGACGCGCGGTCGTTGAAGTCGAAGGCGCGGAAGTCGGGCGCGGTGTCGGTCAGCGTGGCCCGGTGGCCGCGGAAGTCGTCGTGGCTGTAGACCGTCAGCGAGGCCGAAGCAGGGCCGGCCGACAAGATCGAGGCGAGCACCAGTGCACGGGGGAGGAAAGCATCCATGTGGTTCCTGTCAGGGAGTTGCGTCGGGTGCGGGCCACCGAGGCCCGACACGTGAGCAGATCAACGCGCGGCCCTGCGGAGGCGGTGACGTCCCGCCTGTAAAGTAGTGCGAAGCAGTTTTGCGCGCGTGGTGGCGGCGCTGACAAGGCCAGGCCGTGAGCCGGTTAGCGCACCACCCATCAACGCGATGCGCCGGACGGGCAGGCAGGGGCGCTGCCTCAGGGCCGCGACACAAGGTCGTCGGTCTGCTCGAGGTTGTTTTGCCGACGCTGCGGCAGGTGGGCCAATGTGCTCTCGAGTTCGTCGCACAGCGCGTCGAGGCTGATGTCGGAGGCGAACCGTCGGGAGGCCGCGGCGCAGGAGTCCCGGCGCGGGCGCGACGACAGCACCCCGGTGATCGCCTGCGCCAAGCGCCGGGGTGTCGCGCGGGACGCGGGCAGCATCTCGCCCACGCCCAATTCGCGCACCCTCACGCCGTTGTCGAACTGGTCGAAGGCATACGCCACGACCACTTGAGGCGTGCCGGCGCGCAGTGCTTCGGCGCTGGTCCCGATGCCGCCGTGGTGAACCAGCGCCGCGACACGCGGCAGCAGGGCGCGCAGCGGGGCATGCGCTTGCCACAGCACATGGGATGGAAGCTGCGGTGGCAGTTGGTGGCGATGTGGCGTCAGGAAGATCGCGCGCCGTCCGATGCGCGCCACCGCTGCAAGCGCGCTGGCAAAAAAGGGCGAGGCATGACGGTGCCCGGTGCCGGGCGTGAAGACGATCGGCGCGTCGCCCGCGGCCAGGAAATCGCTCAATGTTTGGGAGAGGCCTTCGCCCGGCTCGGCTTCGTGGAGAGGAAACACCCCACTGATCACGCCAGTCGGCCAGTCGGGCTGGGGCCGCCCGAACCAGGGCGGGAAAAGCGTCAGCGAGACGTCGGCCGTGCCCTGCAGGTGCGGGATGAACCGGGGGACGGCGCCCAGACCCATGGCCGCTCTTTGCTCGTTCAGCGTCGGCAGGAAGACCGGGTCGATCACGCTGGCGTCGACGCGGTCCCAGATCCAGCGACGCCAACGGCGGGGGACCCATCCCGGCAGCCGGCGCGGTCCGACCGTCATCGGGTCGCGGCAACTGCGCAGGTTGCCCGGCGCCAGGTAGCCGCCGACGATGTGCAAGTCGTGGCGCACGGTGCGTGCGAGGGCTGCCAAGGGCAGCGCGATCGGGTGCGTCAGCACCCAGCATGGCTCGTCAGGGGGGAGGGTCGCGACCAGGTCGCGCGTCGCCACGAGGCTGGGACGGATGCTGCGCCAGACGACACCCAAGGCCTTGCGCTCGTCCCACATCTCGGGGTCGTCCAGCGCGGCCTGGTACTGCGCGTCGGTGCCCAAGGGACGGAAACCGAAGCCCGCCCGTGTCACGAGCGCTTCATGCACCGGTGGCGCGAGGAAGGTGATGCGGTGACCGCGGCGCTGCAAACAGGCAGCGACGGCGAGGAAGGGGTGCATGTCGCCCGCGGTGCCCCACGACGTGATCAGGACATGCGGCGGGCGGTCGGCGACCCCGCTTTGCGGGTTCGATCGGTGTGGGCCTGGGAGCGGTGCCAAGGTGGATACCAGTCGAAGGTGCAATGCGTCCGGTACGCGCGACGGATGGGGTGCGCAGTCTACTACTGCAGTGCAGCAAAACCGCGCCACAGGCCCGAGTTCTGTGGGGCCACACCTGCAGCCGTTGCCAGGTCCTTTCCGATACGGCGGGGCTGGAGACGGCGCGCAAGGGTGAGCGGCATGCAGAGCGACACGGGCGCGGTGTTCGCGCCGCAAGGCGCGCCGTTTGCAAGGTTGCGGAACCTGTGCCAGGACGAGGCGACGGCGAGCGCGCCGCCATGGCAACGCCTCCCGCACCACTCACGACCGTCCTTCCGCTCCTGAAAGGAAAACCATGACCGACCCCCGCCCCATCCTCACCACCCGCCAGGGCCATCCCGTTTATGACAACCAGTCCTTGCGCTCGGTTGGCGAGCGCGGGCCGGCGACGCTCGAGAACTACCAGTTCATCGAGAAGATCACCCACTTCGACCGCGAGCGCATACCCGAGCGGGTGGTGCATGCGCGCGGAACCGGCGCGCACGGCTACTTCGAGGCCTACGGCAAGATTGGCAGCGAGCCGGCCCGCAACTACACGCGGGCCCGCGTCCTCACCGAGACCGGTGTGCGCACCCCGGTCTTTGTTCGCTTCTCGACCGTGATCGGCGGCAAAGACTCGCCGGAGACCGCACGGGACCCGCGCGGCTTCGCCGTGAAGCTCAAGACCGTCGACGGCAATTGGGATCTGGTGGGCAACAACCTGAAGATCTTCTTCATCCGCGACGCGATCAAGTTTCCCGACATGATCCATGCCTTCAAGCCCGACCCGGTCACCAACCGGCAAGAGCCGTGGCGCTTCTACGATTTCGTCTCGCAGTCACCCGAAGCCCTGCACATGGTCACGTGGGTCAAGAGCCCGTGGGGCATTCCGGCCAACTACCGCGAAATGGAAGGCGCAGGCGTCAACACCTACAAGCTGGTCAACGACCAGGGGGTGGCGCATCTCGTCAAGTTCCACTGGCAGCCCAAGCAGGGTGTGCGCAACCTGACCAGCGCGCAGGCCGCCGAGATCCAGGCGCACGACGTGGGCCATGCGACCAAGGACTTGTACGAGGCGATCGAGCGCGGCGACTGTCCCGAATGGGAGTTCTGCGTGCAGATCATGTCCGACGACGAGCATCCGGAGCTGGACTTCGATCCGCTCGACGACACCAAGCGCTGGCCCGAGGACCGCTTTCCGCTGCTGCCGGTCGGGCGCATGGTGCTCGACCGCAACCCCGACAATGTCTTCGCCGAGACCGAGCAATCGGCCTTCGGCACCGGCGTGCTGGTCGACGGCATCGACTTCTCGGACGACAAGATGCTGCAGGGGCGCACGCTGTCGTACTCCGACACGCAGCGCTACCGCGTCGGCCCCAACTACCTGCAGCTGCCCATCAACGCACCCCAGCCCGCCGCACGTGCACACACCAACCAGCGAGACGGGCAGATGGCCTATCAGGTCGACCCGGCCGGCAGCAACAAGCACGTCAACTACGAGCCGAGCTCGGTGGCCGGCGTGCGTGAAGCGCCGCGGCCCGCGAAGGAATATCACCAGTGGGTCGAAGGCCACCTGGGCCGCTATCAGACCACCCGCACGTCGAGCGACTACCGACAGGCGGGCGAACGTTACCGCAGCTTCGAGGACTGGGAGCGCGACGACCTGGTGGCCAACATCGGCGGCGACCTGAAGCAGTGCCCGGAGACCATCCAGCTGCGCATGGTGTGGCATCTGTGGCACTGTGACGAAGACTATGGACGCCGGGTGGCGCAGACGGCCGGCATCGACCTGGAGCGTGCCAAGGCCTTGCCACCCCTGCCTGGCCGTGCGGCGCCGCATGCGGCCCTCCCGGGCACGACGTACACCGAGGGCCGACGCGAGGCGCCGTCACCGCAGCGTGAAACGACATCCGCCAAGTAGACATCTCGGGCCGGGCACGCGCCGGTCCGGGCGCGTTGATGCCAAGCCATGGGTGCCCTGCACGAATCAACGAGGAATGCCGTGTCCACCGAACCTCAAGCCGATCCGCCCCGCAGCAAGCCGACGCTCGACGCCGCCACGCTGGACTTCGCCCATCGCGTCTTCGACTGTGTGCGGGCCGGCGACAGCGAGACGCTTGCCGCATGGCTCGACCAAGGCTTGCCCTCCAATCTGCTGACGCACAAAGGTGACAGCCTGGTGATGCTGGCGAGCTACCACGGGCACTTCGATGCGGCCCGGCTGTTGCTCGAACACGGCGGCGACCCCGAGATCCGCAATGACCAAGGTCAGTCGCCGCTGGCCGGCGCGGCCTTCAAGGGCGACGTGGCGATGGTGCAACTGCTGCTCGACCATGGCGCCGATGTCGAAGGCGCGTCGCCCGACGGCAAGACGGCGCTGATGATGGCGGCGATGTTCAACCGGGTCGATGTGGTGCAACTGCTGCTGCGTCGCGGCGCCCGAGCCGATGCCCGCGATGCGGGCGGCGTGAGCGTGCTGGAGGCGGCGCAGCGGATGGGAGCGGTGGACACGCCGGCGCTTCTGTTGGCGGCCGGGGCCTCATAAGCTGGGGGAGGCGCCAGGGCGGACTGACGCGCACGCTCACGCCCGGGGGAGCCCGCCGCGCCGCGCCGCGGCGGCGCGGCCGTGTCGCCTCCTCCGAAGCATCAAGTGTTGTGGCCGGTGAGTTGGCCCGGCTGAAACGACCGGGTGCACGCTTTCAGCGCGCCACCCGTTGCCCGTCTTAACTGACCCCTGTCGCGAACAACTGGCCGGAGAACATCGCGTCCCCGATGAAATGGCTCGTGATCTCGAACCACCGCATGGACACCGTCCACACCGGCTGGTCCGTGTCATCGAGCCGCTGCACGAGATAGCCGCGGGGTAAGGCGCGGATGCGATAGCTGAGCCTGTCAGCGCCAGCGATGATGAACTTCCGCCCGGGCAGCCCGGTCAGCATCTCGCTTTCACATAGCAGGTAGTCGATCTCGTCCGCACTGCAGACGGGCGTGATTCCTGGGCTCGGGCCCGAACTCGTGTCCCCGAGAATGAACGGCTCCATGGATCCTCCCTTCGACTCGTTCTGAGGAATGCCATGGTGTCGGCTCGAGCGACTCGACGGAATATGCAAATTCTCATGCGGTGATGCCTGGTTGCACATTCGGCGTGTCGCCCGCGCCTTCATCCCGGGACGCGGAAGGAACGGCGGACATCCTCTCGTTCTTCAACGCTGACCCAACCGCACCGCAACAGCGATCTGCGTCTGCGACTTACTGGAGGTGCGGGAAACTCAGTGGGGGCTCCCCCCGGTGGGCACACAACGTATCCCTTCGGGTCCGTTCGCCACCAGCGCCCCGACCGTGGCGCGGCAAGGTGGCGAACAGGCGCAGGTATTCAATTGGACGGACCGGCCTAGGGGTGCTCCGCTGGCATATCCTGGAAATAGTCGCAGGATAACGGACCATTTCCCGAGCTTTCAGCATGTTTCGAGGACCGGGACGAGAAATGTCATCGACCAGCAGAATCGGAAGCAGAGGGCTTCCGAGAAGGATGGTTTTCAAATCTCGGCCGTTCGGTCTGGCTCTAATATGGCGCCGAGCCAACACAGGGAGAGGATATGGCCGCCGAGTCATCCGGGGGGCGCGATGAACTGTTGCAGTGCCCGATTTATTTCACTTCGACAACAACCAGTTCCAATCCGGTCTCGGCCAGGTTTCGGAGCGTCTCGGTGCCCGCGGTGTCCATCGCAAAAAGATCACCGCGGCGGACCACCAGCCGCCGTTCGGGTTGGGCGTTACCTTCGATAGCATAGAGGCCGTCGGTCATCGCCACAAAAAGACGCGGCCCGGTGAAACGAACCGGCGCCGCACCCTTTCGTGGGGCGAGCGCAATACGCGAGACGCGCACGCGATCGTTGTCGATGATCACCTGCCAGGGGCTATCGAGCGCCGCAAGGGGGGCGCCTGCCGGGCGCGGGGGGCTCAGCACCTCGATGTCGAGAATCCTGAACACTGTTTTATCGGCATTGCGAATTCGGTGGACGTAGGGCTCCCGTGCATAGCCCCTGTAATAGATTTGGCCGGACTGTATGGGAGGGCGCAGTTGCAGAGGCTTACCTGGCTCTTCAGCCGGCATGTTTGCGCCGTCGATGCACAGCAGGACACTGTCTTTGTCGTGCCGATGCCAAAGCGACGTTGCGCCGGGCACAAAGGACACGTCGAACACGCGCAGGGCGTCCCGGTTCAACACCAGGCGATGATTGGGCTCCTGCTCGATCGGGACGACTTCCTCGTGTCTCGAGAGCTCATCGGCCGAGACGGGCATCGGGAAGAGCCCGGCGCACACGGCGCAGTGCAGGATCATGGCGGTCGTTCCCTTCAGGAGAGGAGTGTCAAACATGAAAAACATCCTGATAATCGAGGACCACCCGTTGGTGGCGGAAGCAACCCGGTCGCTGTTTGCGGCGATGGTCGACCGCGTGGTGATATGCAAAGACGCCGAACAGGCCGCCGCCGCGATCGCGGCTGACAACTATTGGTTTCGCGTCTTACTTGATATTGGCGTGCCCGGGGCCACCGGACTGTCGCTCGTCCGGCATGTCCATAGTAAGGGGCTGGCGCCTCGCACAGCAATCATTACGGCCTATGAGAATTTACAGTGGCGCGCCGAGGTCCAAAGCATGGGATTTTTGGGCTACGTCGTGAAGACGGCCAGCGTCGAGGCGTTCAGCGCGGCGATCGAGAAAATTCTGGAAGGGCGGATGTGCTTCGAGACCTTGACGACCGAAACGCATGAAAGCCACTTGACCCGGCGACAGATCGAAATCCTGAATTTGCTGTGGCGCGGTTGCTCGACGAAAGAGGTGGCCCGTCGCCTGGCACTTTCACCAGGTACGGTCGACAACCATGTGTCAGCCTTGATTCGCGCTCTGCGTGCCAATGACAGGACGCACGCCGTCGCGCTCGGGGTGCAGCTGGGCTACATCGAGCAACACGGGGCATGAGTGCGACGCCTTCTGAAACTTCGTCACTCGAATCTCTCGACCGAGATTGCTGCGACCTCGGCACTGGCGTTTGCGCTGATGACCTTTCTCATTGCAACGGTCCAGTTGTGGCTGTTTCGGAACAATCTCGAGCAAACCTTGTACAGGGAGCAGTCGACCTTCACGACGAGCGTTGCCGAAAACCTCGATCAGCAATTGGTCACGCTGAAAAACGCGCTGTTGCTCAGCGCGCTTGCCGTCACCGAAGCCGATGTTGCATCGAGTGACGCGGCTCAACGGTATCTCGATACCAACGCGGGGCTGAATGCGATATTCGAACGTAGCGTTTTTTTATTCTCGCCCGAAGGGCGGCTGATTGCGGAACGCCCCTTCCTGCCGGGGCGGCGCGGGCAGGACTTCAGCTGGCGTGAATACAACAAGGATGCGGTGCGGACCCGGGGCCCGGTGATCTCGCGGCCCTTCGTGACGACCAAGGACGACCACAACGTCGTGATCATGTTCGCAACGCCGGTGTTCTCGAAAGACGGCAAGAAGATCATCGCCATCAACACCGGCAGCTTCGGTCTTTCGAACCCGAAGTTGCTGGGGAACATCGCAAAAACGGCGATCGGCAAAACAGGCTTCATGTATTTGGTGACCGCTGACGGCAAATTGGTGATGCACCCGAACCGAAGCCGGTTGCTGACGCGCGCGTTTGCCCCGGGCGAGAACGAGCTGTTCGAGAAATCGCTGCTCGGCTTCGAAGGCACCGGCATGTCGATCGACGACAAGGGGCGGCGGTCCCTCTCCACGTTCAAACGGATACGCAGCACCGACTGGATCATCGTCAGCGTGTATCCCGAAGCCGAGGCGTTCCAGTCGTTCAACCAACTGGCGCGCAATCTTGCGATGGTGCTGGTGCTGGCCACGCTCGCGGTGTGCGCCCTGGTGTGGATCTTGACCCGCGGCCTGGTCGACAAGATACAGGCACAAAACAAGGTGTTGGAGCAGCTCAGGGTGGAGTCACAGCATCAGCTGCGCATCAAGACCGAATTCTTCAATGAAGCCAGCCACGACTTTCGCCAGCGCCTACACGGCATGCAATTGTTCGTCACCGCGCTGATTCAAAACAACGCCAGGGACTTCCACATCATTCTGCCGAAGGTGAAGTCCGCGATCGGTGACCTGCAGAGGTATCTCGGCAATTTTCTGGAGATCACGAAACTGGAGACGATTTCGGTGCGACCTTGCGTACAGCAGTTTTCGCTGCAGGACGTGTTCCAGCGGCTTGAGCTTCAATTCGAAGACGCAGCCGAGAACAGAAGGGTGGACTTGAAGTTCCGCTATACCGCGCTAGAACCTGCGACAGACGAAAAATTGCTGTATCGCATTCTCGAGAACTTGATATCCAACGCGATCAAGTTCTCTCGGAGCAAGGTGAGGGTGGCAGCGCGGCGCCGGGCGGCGGGTGTCGAACTGCTCGTGCTGGACAACGGCATCGGCATCCCTGAATCGGCACAACACCGCATCTTCGCCGCGTTCTACCAGGTCCACGAGCAGCCAGCTGAAGCGCCGGGTGGGACGGGTTACGGGCTCGGTTTGTCGATCGTGAAGCGCTTGCTCGACCTCATCGGAGCCGACATCAAGATGTCATCGCAGGTGGACAAAGGCACCACCGTGCGGCTCTACCTGCCCGACGCCGCAGGCAGTTCCAGCGGCGACACAGCGGGGCCAGCAAGGGAGGGTGGGGCACCAGCGGGCAGCGAAACGGCAGCGCCTCGCGGTTCTTCTCTCTCGGCCGGAACCAGAACACCGCCCCGGCGAAGCTGAAGGGCACACCCATCGGCCCTCGCCGCGCCGCGCCGCGCCCCGATCGTCAGACCTTCAGCACCAGCTTGCCGTGGTTCTCGCCCTTGAAGAGTTTCAACAAGGCGGTCGGGAAGTTCTCCAACCCGCTGACCACGTCCTCGCGCGCCTTCAACTGCCCCTGCGCCATCCAGCCCGCCATCTCGCGGATCGCGTCACCCCAACGCGGCAAGTAGTCGCCGACGACGAGGCCGGTCATGGTGGCGCGGTTCACCAGCAGCGACAGGTAATTGGCCGGCCCGCGGGTGGGCTCGGTGTTGTTGTATTGCGAGATGGCACCGCAGATGACCACCCGGGCACCGCGGGCGAGATGGGACAGGGCGGCGTCCAGGGTCTCGCCGCCGACGTTGTCGAAGAACACGTCGATGCTGTCCGGGCAGTGCTCGCGCAGCGCGGCCTTCAAGTCCTGGGTCTTGTAGTCGATGGCCGCGTCGAAACCCAGTTCGTCGACCAGATAACGGCACTTGTCAGCGCCGCCGGCGATGCCGACCACGCGGCATCCCTTGAGCTTGGCGATCTGGCCCACCACGCCGCCGACCGCGCCGGCCGCGCCGGACACCACCACGGTCTGCCCGGCTTGCGGACGGCCGATGTCGAGCAAACCGAAGTAGGCGGTGACGCCCGGCATGCCGAGCGTGCCGAGGTAGCGCGGCAGCGGTGCCAGGGCCGGATCGACCCGGGTCAGCCCGCTGCCCGCCACCCGCGCGTACTGCTGCACACCCAGCAAGCCCGTCACGTGGTCGCCGGCGGCAAAGCCGGGATGGCGCGAGGCCACCACGCGCCCGATGCCCAGCGCACGCATCACCTCGCCCAGGGCCACCGGCGGGATGTAGGACTTGCCTTCATTCATCCAGCCGCGCATCGCCGGGTCGAGCGAGATGTAGAGGACCTCCACCAGCACCTCACCGTCGGCCGGTGCCTCCACGGACTGGGTGGTGTACTGCCAGTCGCTCGCCTTCGGCGCGCCCACAGGGCGGGCGGCGAGCAGGAAGCGGGCATTGTTTTGAGGGAGTGCGGTGGTCATCGGAGTTTTCGCAGGAGTGACGGGATAGGGGCGCCGTGCGGGAGCACGACGGGCTTCAGTGTGCCGGGCGGCGGCCCTCTTGCTCAGACGCTGGACGGTCGGTAATGTGTTGCTCAACGAGCAACAATACGGGTGACACAGATGGCCGATCCCCAGCGACTCGACCTCTTCGCCAAGGTGGTGGAAGCGGGCAGCATCAGTCGCGCCGCGGTGCGCCACGGTGTCGACAAATCAGTGGTCTCGCGCCAGATCGCGAAGCTGGAAGCCGAGTTGGGCGCTCGCCTGCTGCAACGCACCACACGCCGGCTGTCGCTCACCGAGATCGGCGAGCAGGTGCTGCAAGAGGCCTTGCGCATTCGCGAGGCACTGCTCAACGTCGAACAGATGGCCGACGCCTACCAGCAGGAGGTGCGCGGGCGCTTGCGGGTGGGTTGTTCGATGGCGAGCCGCCGGGTGCTGGTGCCGGTGGTGATCGAGTTCTGCGAGCGGCATCCGCAAGTGCAGATCGCACTGCAATCGGAAGACCGGTTGGTCGACCTGGTGGCCGAGCGCATCGACGTGGCGCTGCGCACCGCCCATCTCGCGGAATCCAGCCTGGTGGCGCGCAAGCTGGTCGACAACCGCCGTGTGGTGGTGGCCGCGCCGTCCTACCTGGCGCGACATGGCGCGCCGCGCACGCCGGACGAACTGCGCGACCATGCTTGCCTGGTCTATTGCAACGCCAGCCGCTGCTACGACCAATGGCGTTTCGACGGGCCCGACGGCCGCATCACGGTGCAGGTGCCCGCCCGCATGCAGATGAACGACGGCGGGGCGTTGGCCGACGCTGCCGTCGCCGGCGGCGGTGTCGTGCTGCTGGACCGCCTGCTGGTGCAGCGTGAACTGCAAAGCGGCGCGCTGCAGCCCTTGTTGACCGACTACTCGCTGCCGGACGGCCCCCCGATCTACGCCGTCTATCCCGCCCGCCACTGGCTGGCGCCGAAGACAACTGCGTTCGTCGACTTCTTGCAGCAGCACCTGAGTTTCGGCTGAGCCAGCGCAGGCAGCGTCGCATGCGCCACTGGCCCGCCGCGTGCGGTGGAAGCGACGCGTGCCTGCGTCCGCGCCAAGCACGCGTCGCAACGTGCTTGCAGGGTGACAACGAACGTAAGAGCGGTTTACAGAATCGAGGATCGCTAGCATTTGCTTGCGATCCTCCTGCCTTAAGCTGGCCGCCCGGCTGAACGCCTGCTCTTCGCTGTCAAGCCGATCAGAACGGTTGGCTCCGGCAGTGCCGCCTCCCCCACCACTCTCTGCCTCTCTCTCCTCCTCTTCTTTCTTCCCTGCACCGACACCCTTATGCCCACCCCACGAGCTGCAGCCCCGCGAGCCTGGCGACGCCAGGCCGAGCGGCTGCTCAAGGACACCTTTCGCCTGACCCGTTTGCGAGAGGCGCAAAAGGGCGTCATCGAGCGCGTGATGACGCAACAGTCCACCTTGGCCATCATGCCCACCGGCGCCGGCAAGTCGCTGTGCTACCAGTTGCCGGCGCTGTTGCTGCCGGGCCGCACGGTGATCGTCTCGCCCTTGATCTCGTTGATGAAGGACCAGTGCGACAAGCTGCGCAAGCGCCGCATCGCGGCGTTCGAACTCCACAGCGCATTGAACGCCGCCGACACCGCGGAGGCCGAGGCGGCCATCGCCGACGGAACCGCACGCTTGGTGTTCACCACCCCCGAGCGGCTCGCGGACCCCGACTTTCGGGCGCTGCTGCAGCACCATGTGGTCTCGCTGCTGGTGGTCGACGAGGCTCACTGCGTTTCGCAATGGGGCCATGACTTCCGGCCCGCCTTCCTGGAGATCGCCAGCGGCTGGCGCATGATGGGCCGGCCGACCTTGCTCGCGCTGACGGCCACGGCGACGCCCGACGTGGCCGAAGACATCGTGGCCCAACTCAAGGTGCCCGGTGTCGAGGTGCTCAATGCCGGTGCCTGGCGGCCCAACCTGCACTTCAGCGTCGAGCAGTTCACCGGCGAAGACGCGCGCCATCAGCGCCTGCTCGCCCTGGTGGCGGCGACCGAAGGCCCGGGCATCGTCTACACCTCCACGGTGAAGGCGGTCGACGCCGTTTATGAGGCCCTGAAGTCGGCCGGCGTCTCGGTGGCGCGGTACCACGGCCGCCTCGGGTCGCGTGAGCGCCATGAGCAACAAGACCTCTTCATGAACCGCAAGGCGCGGGTGATGGTGGCAACCAACGCCTTCGGCCTGGGCATCGACAAGCGCGACACGCGTTTTGTCGTGCACTACCAGATGCCGGGCGGCCTGGATGCCTACTACCAGGAAGCGGGGCGGGCGGGCCGTGACGGCCGCAGCGCCCGCTGCATCCTCCTGTACGGCCACCGTGACAAGTCGGTGCAGCAGTTCCTGATGGCCGGCCGCTACCCCGGCGACGAGGAGGTGGGCCAGGCCTGGGACGCCTTGCTGAGCGAGCCGCCACCGCGCACGCTCGCCGAGTTGCAAGAGCGCAGCGGCATGCCGCGCAACAAGCTGCAGGTCACGTTGAAGCTGCTGCGCGACGTCGGCGCGGTGTCGCAGAACCGCAAGCAAGAATTGAAGGTCCGGCTCGACCGGCTCGACCCGAGCCACATCGCCGAGATGGTCGGCGCGTACCGAGAGAAGACCGAACGCGACCGCGAGATGCTCGAGCGTATGGTGTTCTACGCCCGCACCGGCTACTGCCGCTGGAAGGTGCTGCTGGAGCATTTCGAGGAGGAACCGCCGTTCGAGCAGGGCTGCCAGCAGTGCGACAACTGTTTGCGCAACCAGGCCCACGCCGAGGCCGAACAGGCCCGCCAGCACCAAGGCGAGGCGGGCACGTCCACACCCGCGTCGAAGATTGCCATCCACGAGTCGCCCCGCTCTGCGTTCCGCCCGGGCGATGTCGTGCGGGTGCCGCGCTACGGCGATGGGGAGGTGGTCACGGCCGATGCGCACAGCGTGCGCATCACCTTTCCCGACGGCCGGACGCGGAGCTTCGTGGCGGACTACGTGGAAGCGGTGGTGGCCTGAGGATCAGCGGCCGGTCGCCGACAACGGCGGCCGGCGATCGGCTTCAGCCGCTGGCCCGTTGCCGCTGCAGCGCACGCCGCGCCACCAGCCCGGCCATGCCCACGAGGGACAAGACCAGGGTGTCGGGTTCGGGAATCACCTGCGCGTTCAACACTTCCAACTCGCCGGAATAGATCTCCCTGGTCGGCGGCCCGCCGCCGATGCGCGAGTTCTGGACATAGAGGCGACCGCCGATCGCGGTGCCGAGCCGTCGCTGCAACAAGCTCAACAACTCGTCTTCCGTCAGCTGCGGTGTGTCGTTGGCCGGGGTCAGGAACGTCAGTTCGGCGCGCGACGAGACGTCGTAGAACCACTCGTGGGGGGTCACAGGCTGCTCGAACCCATGGTCGAAAAGGGTGATCGTCCTTCCAGCGTTGCACCCATCGGCAGCGCTGCATTGTGTAAATGCCTGCCGGTCCACACTTCCCCAGGGCAAGACCCAGGTGGGCGCAACAACTGCCCGCGAGGCCAGTCCGCGCCCCGGTGCAGCTCTCGCCAGTCCTCTCCATGGCGTTTCTAAACCAATGAAACGGCGTTTCAAATTTCACATCGACCAATGCATCACCGAGTCAACGCTTCCTAAAGTGAATGGGCCGCGCTCAACCGGCGCGCGCAAGGCACTCGACACACAACACAAAGGAGAAGCGATTGATGAATGCTGTACGTATCCTGTCAACGGCAGCGACAGTGCCGGCCATGGCGGAGGACTCTGACAAGCAGCGGTTGAGGGACGAGCACAACACCCGCTCTGCGACCCGAGACGGTGTCTCGCGCGCGCTCATGGCGGCAGCGTTGGTGGTTTCGGGCGCCCTGTTTGCAACCACAGGCGCGCAGGCGCAGGAGCAGGTCCAGGCAGAGGTCGAGACGCAGGTGCTGCCGGGCGAAAGCCCAGAACTGCTGGCGGCGGCGGTCTCCAAGGTCGACGGGCCGATCAAACGGTCGGAGGTGATGAGCCGGGCCATGTACTGGGTCAACAAGGACGTGCCCTACAGCATGTACAAGACCTACCGCGACCCGCAGGGCAGGCGGTACCGGACCGACTGCTCGGGGTTCGTGGCGATGGCCTTCCATCTGTCCTGGAGCCCGAACACGGTCAGCCTGCCGACCTACGTCAAGCGCATCAGCTGGAGCAGTCTGCGCAAGGGAGACATCGTCGGCACGCTGGGCAGCGGAACCGGTGGCGCCAATGGGCACGTGGTCATCTTCAACGGTTGGGCGAACAAGGCTCACACCAAGTTCCACACGCTGGAGCAAAGGGGCGGCGTCGGTGCGACCAAACATGTCCGCGCCGTCAACTACAGGGTCGGCTCCCATGTGGCGAAGCCCTATCGGTACAAGAAGGTCAAGTGATGCTTGTTGCCTGAGCTGATCGGGTCCAGGGTCGGTGCGGCGGCGTCGCACCGACCCTCCATTTTCATTGGAGCGAGGAGGACAACGTGGGCATCCTCTACCACCACACATCGTCGAAAAGTGGGCAGACCGTGGCAGTGGCGACGGTCCTCAGCTTTTGCGCTGGCGTCACACTGGGATGGTTCATGGCGAGTGGCGACACCGCCGCAGGGCCGGCGCCCGCGAGCGGGCAAACACATGCGGCGGCTGCTGCGCCGTCGACAGCGAGCACGGCTCTCGGGACCGGCAGCCGGCTCGCCGCAGGGGTGCAGACGGCACCGGTTGCGACGCCGCGCGAGGTGAGCTCGCCTTCGCATACCGCGCTTCCTCCTTCCACACCGGAAGGATGGCAAGCGCTTCAGGCCATGAACCCGGACGAGCTGACGAGGCGCGTGCAAGGCGACGCGAAGTTTGCGGCGGCGATGGCCGAGCAGATCATGCGCGGCGGCAAGGCCGACCCGGAGCTGCGGCAGTTTCTGGCGATGACGCTGGCGCAAGCACAGCCCGCGCTGCTGGAGCGGTCTGCCGAGGTGCTGCTGCGCAACGCCGACGTTCACGCCCGACAGCAGGCGTTCGATCTGTTGTCGTCACTGCCTGATCCGCCCAAGGCTGTGGCGGCTGCAGCACGCCAAGCGCTGTTGACCGAGGGGAACCCGCAGGCCCTGGCCAACGCGCTCGAAGCATTGCGGGCCTCGGGAGGCCTGGCCTCGATGCGCACCGATGAAGCGATGGTGCAGCAGTTGCGGCAATACGCAAGCAGCACCGACCCCCAGCTTCGTCGCGAAAGTGTCGCGGCCTTGATTCAAGCCGACCGCACCGGCGCGGTAGAGCCGGTTCTGCGCCAGGCCTTGGCGGACACGGACCCTTCGGTGCAAGTGGCGGCGATCGGGGCTGCGATCGACGCCGGTATTCGGTCGCCCGAAACCAAGTCGCAGTTGCTTGGACTTTGCTTCGATCCACAGGCCGATCCGCAAGTCCGCGCCGAGGCCATGAGCGCATTGCAATCCTTCCGCCTGACCAGCGACGAAGCCATCCGCCTGGCGCCGCTGGAGCAGCAGTTGGCCGCAGCGGCGCCATAGTGCACCGCTTGCCTCACGGCACCGGCTCGCGAGGGGCACGCACCGGTGCCGCGGCGTTCCCCGCGCGCATGAAGGCCTCATAGAAAAACAGGAGCAGCACGGCCGCGGCAAAAATCGCCGCTCCGATCACCTCGAGCCGATAGGCGTCGGCGAGCACGCCTGCCAAAGCCGTGAGCGTGGCACCCCCCAATGCGGCTGATGCCACCTGGAAGCCTATGGCACTGGTGGCATGCTCGTGGCCCACCCGCTGCGGGGTCAGGCTGATCAGCGAGGCGAATATCGGCGCGAAGAAGAATCCGACCATCATCAGGCCAGCGACACCGAGCAGGAGGGTGGGATTGAGCCAGAAGAGGAGGGCGCCGACGATGCTGCCGATGATGCACAGCCGCAAGGTCTTCACGAGTGGGACACGGTTCGCGACAAAGCCGAAGATGATCCGTCCCACCATCAAGCTTCCCCAATACAGGCTCACGATGAACCCGGCCGTCGTTTCTGACACGCCGCGGCCGAGCGTTAGCAAGGAATAGCTCCACTGGGCCGCTGCCAACTCGATGCCGCTGTAGAAGAAGAACATCAGCATTCCCAGCCACACCACCGGGCGTCGCAAGGTGTGCAGGGTGGGCGCGGCCGAAGGCAGAGGTGCCGGGTTGTCACTGGTCTCTGGCACGTCGACCCAGCGATGACGGGTCAGGAAGAACGTCGCCGCCAGTGCCATTTGAGCCGTTCCGACGATCAGATAGCTCAACCGCCACACCCGATCCGCGTCGAGCACTGCGGTCACGATAAGAGGCCCGATGGTGGTGCCCAGGCCGAAAAAGGCATGGAGCCAGTTGAGCGTCCGCGGACTGAAGTGTCTGGCGCCGTATGAATTGAGGCCGGCGTCGATCGCACCGCCGCCAAGACCGGCCACAAAGCCGAGCGCGATCATCAGCCACCAGGAGGGCGTGAAGGCGAAACCTAGGAGTGCGACGGCCGCACCAAAAGTCGAAAGGGCCAGCACTGCGCCGATAGGGAACACACGCAGCACCATGCCGCTGCAAAAGCTGGCGGTGAGATAGCCGGCTGTGGTGGCCGCGACGAGCAAGCCGAGGCTGTCGAGCGCAAGCGCAAAGGCGGCGTGTATGGAGGGCCACGAAACACCCAGCAGGCCATCCGGCAACCCCAGGCTCGTGAAAGCAACAAAAGCAAGGGCTGCGAGTAAGGCGCGCTGGGACATTTGCGAACGGCTCCCGGGCAGGGCAGAAGTTTCAATCGGAGCGCTGTTCGCCGCCTGGTGTGTGGCCTACAGCGTCTGGTCGTAGCGGATGAACCCGTTGTACTTCGCCACCTGGTCGTACAGCTTGCGGGCCGTCTCGTTGTGCTCTTGCGTGAGCCAGTAGTAACGGGCCGCGCCGTGCCGGCGGGCCTCATCGGCCACGGCCTCGATCAACATCCGCGCGACCCCTTGCCCGCGAGCCTCGGGGGAGGTGAAGAGATCCTGCAGATAGCAAACGCGGGGCGACCAGGTGCTGCCGTGGAACAGATAGTGCGCGAGGCCGACGAGCTGCCCGTCGAGGACCGCCCCCAGACCGAAGACGTCGCGCTGCTGCAGCAGCCGCTGCCAGGCCGCTTCGTACTCCTCGTCGGACGTCGGCGTCCGGTAGAAGTCTTTGTAGCCTCGCGCCAGACGCTCCCAGGCGTCTCGGTGGTCCGGTTGAAGTGGGACGATGTGCGGCGGCATATTGGGCTTCATCCTGTGCGGTGCGGCGCATCAGTGTACGGGTCAGGCCGACCCGAGCGCCGCCGTCGTGCAGGGTCGACTTCCAAAGCCGCCCGTGATGCTTGCATTCTCCTGCCGCCTGGATTGGCGGAGATGTCGCCGCTTGAATTCGACGACCGCGTTAGCCCGGAACCCCGGGCCGCGCTCAGGCCGATGGCCATTCCCGCCAGTGGAGAGAAGGGCCGTGTCACGCATTCAGATCTTGCCGTCGTTGAAGAACGCTCTCCTGACGCGGTGCAGGATCAGCAACATCATGGCGCCGGCGATGAGCAGCAGGTTGGTGCTGGGCTCGGGAACCGGCGCCGCTGGCCAGTCCAGCGTCGGGGCACCGGACGGCGAGGGGAATGCCACCCCATTGATGAAAAACGGCGGCACCTCGTCATGGGGGCCGGACAGTCCTACCTCAAATGCATCGAATGCCACATCGCTCACGATGCCGAAGAAGCCGGTCTCGCCGTTGAGCCTGACGGCATCGAAGAACTCGCCGAAGAATGAGATGCCGATGCTGGCGCCTGTGGTGTTGCCGTAGATCCCGAGCGCTAGAGAGGTCGTAGTGGGGTGGACATCGCCAGACGGTAGGAGGGCGCCAGTGACCGCTCTCGCCTGCGTCCCTTGCGCCGGGGATGCGATGGCGTTGTCGAACCACGTGACCGTTGGGCTGGATTGCCAGCAGTTGGGGCCGGGCTTGGCACAGCTTTCAAACGTCATCTCGCTGCTGAAGCGGTCGCCGGGGACCTGGATGCCCGGCGTCGGTCCTCCCTCAAAAGTGATGAGCTGATGCAGTCCGCCAACTGCAGCAAGATACGTCTGGACGTCGCGGTAGACCGTGATGGCGGCATCCGCCGGCCCAGTCAACAGCAACAGCGCAAGGGGCCAGCATTGAACGAATGGCGTCCTTTTCATGTCTCGCTCCGAACAACATCGGGTGTGCAGACTATGCCCAAGCCGGCATGCCTGCCCCCCGCGCTTGCGGGGGCTCGACTGCCTCCAAGGCCGAGCGTAACCTCACCCACTCGCAAGTTGTGCATCCCGCCGCGGCTCCTGTTGGCGGCGCTGGCTGGAGTCGCCTTCACCCATCGGGCTTCCGATGTGTCGATGCTCCGGCGAATAGCGCAACAGAAGCGATGTTCGACGTCGATGTCCCGCCGTTGTGCGGTAACAGAAAGACGGCGTGAAGGACTGCGGCGACGCTCAACGCGTCGGTCATCGTCCTGAGCTACCTGACCATGTTGCTTCCTTTCGCCGGAGCGTGTCCTAAGCAAATCCGGCCCCAGGGGTCTCCGTTTGGAGGCCCAACACCCTGCACGAGGGCCTATCAAGGAGAGAAACGTGATGCACATGACACCTGATGCCGCAAGATCATCTGGCCCATCCTGGACCCGCTCCGCGGGGCCAGCCTTACACGCGCTGCTGACGGGACGAGGCATGGCTGGCCTCTCCCTCGCGATGCTGTCCGCCGTTGCCGGCACCGCCACGGCCGACACCCTGTTCGGATCAAGCATCTACCGGGAGCCGGCGGATGAATCGTGGCCCAACGCCATCGGGCGACATGAGGCGCTGTTCGGGCCTTTGCCTGTGCTGAGGCTGTTCTCCGCAGGCGCGCCGCAGCCGTGGACCCATGCATCGCTGAACCACGGCCGTGCCGTTGTGGTGTCGTTCAAGCTGCATCCGCCTGATGTGCTCAGGGGCCTCCACGACGCGCCGATGCGAAGCTGGTTCGCAGCAGCGCCACGCGATCGAAAGGTCTGGTGGGTCTATTGGCACGAACCCGAGGACAACATCCAGGCAGGGGAGTTCACGGCAGCGGATTACCGGGCCGCTTTCCAGCGTCTCGACCGACTCGCCGATGAAGCAAACAACCCGATGCTGCGCACCACGCAGGTGTTGATGGACTGGACACTGGATGCTGCGTCCGGTCGTAACTGGCGTGACTACTATCCGGGCGCAGGTGTCATCGACGTACAGGCGTGGGATCAATACAACTATGTCGCTGCCTCCAACTGCACCTACCAGTCGATGGAGGCACACGAGGCCAAGCGACCCGCCTACCGCATCACGCAGGCGGAAGGCAACGAATACGCGATCGCGGAGATCGGCTCGAAGGAATGCATCCAGGGCCGTCCCGACTGGCTGACCGGTCTGGGACACTGGGCGCGAAACCGGGCCGTGTTCGTCACCTATTTTCATTCGACGGTCGGCGGCGACTACCGATTGAACGACGCGGCCAGCCGGGAGGCGTGGCGTTCCGTCACCACGGGATCGCTGTTCTCAGGACCTCCGGTGCTCACCGCGCAAGCTGCCAGCAGTGTGGGACGGACGTCGTCCACCTTGCACTGCGACGTCGACGCCCGCGGGAGCAGCGCCCAATTCTGGTTTGTGTCGTGGCGCCCCAATCCCGGCGGGGCGCTGGAATGGCAAGCCCACCCCAAGGTGACCGTGACGGGCGGGCTCTCTCACCGAACGCTCACCCTGAACGGCCTCACGCCGAACGCCACTTACCGCTTCAACTGCAAAGCGCAGCAGGAGTCGGCGGAACAGCCGGTGACCAGCGAGTATCGAGAGTTCCGAACACTTCCCTGAGCGACACCCTGCCGTGGCATTGAGACAGGCCCTCCTGTGGCGGGGAGGGTGGCCGCCCGACGACAAGACCGCGGGTGGCGAGCCGCGGCCATCCTTCATTCGACGGTCGGGGGCGACTACCGATTGAACGACGCGACCAGCCGGGAGGCCTGGCGTTCCGTCACCACGGGCACGCTGTTCTCAGGACCTCCGGTGCTCACGGCGCAAGCTGCAATCAGCGTGGGACGGACGTCGTCCACCTTGCACTGCGACCTCGACGCCCGCGGGAGCAGCGCCCAATTCTGGTTTGTGTCGTAGCGCCCAAATCCCGGCGGGGCGCTGGAGTGGTGAGCCCACCTCGAGGTGACCGTGACGGGCGGGCTCTCTCACCGAACGCTCACCCTGAACGGCCTCACGCCGAACGCCACTTACAGCTTCAACTGCAAAGCGCAGCAGGAGTCGGCGGAACAGCCGGTGACCGGCTAGTGTCCTGTCTCAGAAATACGTGGCATTTCGATTCGCCCAGATGGTGATGATCGCGGGTGCGCCGGTCGGGGTCGATACCGGGTGGCATTTGTGTTAATGCACCGGCAGTACGTGAATCCGTCCACCCTGGTGTTGTTCTTCTTTCTGGCCGTTGCGTTGGCGCTGGCTCGGCTTCGGTCCGGCGCGCTGACGCTGCCCATCGTGATGCACATGGAGGCCACGACCGTTGCGCTGCTCATCAACGAGCTGACGCGAAGCAGTAGTGCCGGGTAGGTGGGCTGAGGCTCGGAAAGCGTCAGAATCCAGCAGGCGCGCGACGTGAACACACCGCAGGTTTTTCCGTCTATGCTTCGCTGCATGAAACGCGTCCTTGTGCATCACGCTCGCTTGGCTGTTGCTGCCCTTGTGTTCTTTGCTGGCTGCAGCGGTTCGGATGGCGACGACAGCCGCTCGTTCTTGGAGCGGATGCTGGCGCAGCAATTCGTCTCGGAGGCGAGCCACCTCGTCACGCTGCAGACGTACCGTACGGAAGACCCGCAAAGCGAGCAGCGGGTGGTTGACAATCTGGCGAGCGCGCGCAGCTACCTGATGGGGCTTGCCGAGGAGTTCAATCGGGGGCAGAGAACCCTAAAGCTCGAGCCGTTCGAGTGGCGCCGGGCGGGCCCGTCCCAGACCCAATGGGTGTTCGGGTTCCGTCTCGGCAGCGGGCCGAAGAAGGTCGCGATCCTGACGCACCTGGACACGGTGCCGCCCGGCAATGCAGATTGGCGGCCTTTCGAGCCGCGTGTCGAGACTCGCGACTACCGCGGCGCGCCCCAGCCCTTCCTGGTGGGCCTAGGGGCGGTGGATGACAAGGGCCCAGGCGTCCTTGGGTTCATCGTGATGCGGGCGCTGGCGAACCTCTACGACGGAACCGACGCACTCGACGGGCTGACGATCGAACTGATCTTCGACACCTCCGAGGAGACCGACTTCTCGACCGCGTACTACTTCGAGGAGGTCGGCGTGCCCGATTTCGGCATTGTCTTCGACGCGGCGTGGACGGTCCGCGCCGAGAAGGGGATCGAGCGGCCGATCTTCACCGTCCCGCTCGGCGCGGCGCCGAGCAACGGCATCTTCATCGAGGCCTTCAACAGCGCCCCCGGGGCCACCAATCAGATTCCGGATACGGTGACCGCGCGCATCAACGGCGACGATGAGGTCGCGCTCGACCACCTGGCGGCCAACGTCGCAGATCTCTACCAGCAATACGGCTTCGATGATCCGCAGTATCGGCGAGCGCCGCTCGAGGTTACACGCGACGCAAAGGCAGTGGTCCTGACCACCAAGGTCATCGGCGCCCAACACGGGTCGGTGCCGGAGGAGAACCGCGCGAAGGGGGCGAATCCGGTCGTCTCGCTTGCGAACTTTCTCGCTCACCTGGTGGACGACGGGACGCTCGCGCCGAACGGCGTCGGGCGGATGCTGCAGTTCATGGCCTGGGGTTGGGGCACGACTGTCTTCGGCGAGAAGCATCCCGACCTGCTCGAACGCCACGATCAGGTCTTCGAGCAAGGCAACGGCACAACCTACGCGCTGACGCGCGTCACGACCAGCCCGCAAGATGCGACCCTCAAGATCGACATCCGCTATGCCCTCGGCCATCACGGCGTGGCGTGGGACGGCAAGACCGAGGGGCAGTTGCCGGGCACCAGCATCTTTCCCGATGTCTTCGGGCAACTGGTGAGCCGCTTTCAGCAGGACCGGCCGGGTCAGGCCGTCACGGTGACGACTGTGAACGCTGGTTCACCCGACGTGCGCGACCCGCAGAGCCCGCGGTTCCAACGGATCAGCGCCGCATATGAGCGGGTGGTCGGCACGCCGATGCCGTTGGCAGCCATCGGCGGGGGCACGGACGCGAAAGGGCAGGTCAATCTCGTGGCGGCCGGCTCGCTCTTCACCCTAGGGTTCGGGCCACCGATCAATTTCCACGGCCTGGGCGAGGGCGCGCCGATCGAAGACCTGAAGCTCAGCGCGCGCATCCTGTACCAAATCATGCTGGACGAGATTGCAAACAAGACCGCGAGATAGCTGATGCCTTCCAGGTCCGCCCAGTGGTCCTTCCACATCAGCCCGTCTACCGGCTGCGCTGCACCACAGGAATGCTCAGCCGCCCGCTGGGCGAGCGCGAAGCTGCGATCCGGCGTTCGAACTTCCGCCGGGGCTCGATACGAAGTGCACCCAGCGTAGTCACTGTTGAGTGCACTCCGCGGGTCTGAAGCAAAGTATGACTGTCGCGTTCGTTGGAGTGAACCACTTGGAAAGCAATGGAAGGCCCTCCTGTGGCGGGGAGGGTGGCCCCGGACGAGAAGATCCGGGTGGCGAGCCGCGGCCATCCCTGCTTACGGTCCCGTCGCCAGCTGCACCGGGCCGTCGTGTCGACGGCTCGCAAGCGCCTATCGCACGGACCTCGTGTTGCCTGCCGAGCGCCGTTCCTTGGGATGCAACCGGCGTGTGGTCGCGGTACCAGCGCGTTCGCGGGGCGTAGACTTGTTGGTGGCGTGCTTGACCGTCACCGCACGTTCGGGCGCACACCCCATCGAACCGAAGGTGGCCAGCAGGTCTTTCTTCAAGGCCCGCAGCTGCCGAATGTGCGCGTCGATCTCGGCCACCTTGCACATCAGATACTTTTCGAGGTCCGCCCGCACCACCTGGCCGGCGTCGAGCTTGGGAAGGATCCAGCGGATCTCCGAGAGCGAAAAACCAAGCGCTTGGGCGCCTCGCACGAAACGCACCCGCTCCGCGTGCACCTCGCCGTAGACACGATAGCCATTGGCAGCGCGGGCAGGCCGCTCCAGCAGGCCTTCCTTCTCGTAGTAGCGCAGCGTGTCGGTGCTGACGCCAGTCAGTTGTGCCAGGGCGCCGATGTTCATGGCAGTGGGCTCGTTTCGCAGGGCGAGCGTTGAAGTGACTTGACCTTCGAGCTTACTCCAAGCTTTAGCCTTCGGGTTCGCCGTCAGTCCGACTTCAACTCACAGGTGTTCATCGCCATGTTCCAACAGCTCGCAGCCATCGTGCTTGTCGTCACCGCTTTGGTCGCTCACGCGCAACCGCCCACCCCCGCGCCAGCGGCACCGGGAACCCTGCCTCCCACGTTGTCGGAGGTTGCCAACGACGTACGTTTTGCCATCGTCAAAACCTCTCAGCTGCAAACGCGTGAGCGCATGCTGTTCTCCGGCGGTCGCTTCAGCGAGAAGGTGGACATCGTCTTCTCGGCCGTCCTGGTCCAGCACGGGCAGACGTCGTTGCTGTTCGACACCGGCCTGGGCAGCCAGGTGGCCGAGCAGTACGCGGCCGACATGCCGTGGTGGAACCGCCCGTTCTTTCGCTACGACAATCCTGTCACGCCGGTGCGCCGACAGCTGGAGCAGGCGGGCATCCCGCCGGTCCAGCGTATCGTGGTCAGCCATGCTCATTGGGACCATCTGAGCGGCTTGGCCGATTTTCCGGAGGCCGAGGTGTGGCTGTCGAGTGAAGAGCACCACTTCCTCGGCGAGGCCGGGTCGTCCGCCGGCAGCCCCTGGCCCTCTCAGGTGGCGCATGGCGTGCGCTGGAAAGACATCGAGTTCCAGCACGGCCCGCATGAAGGCTTCGAGCGCAGCCAGGATCTGTTCGGCGACGGGCGCGTCGTGCTGGTGCCGCTGTACGGCCACACGCCGGGGTCGGTCGGCCTGTTCGTCACGGTCACGTCGGGCACGCGCTACTTCTTCGTCGGCGACGTGGTGTGGAACGTGCGCGCGCTGCAGGAGGGCCGGCCGAAGAACTGGGCCGCACGTCGGATCGTCGATCACGACGTGGCCCTCACGCAGGCCGCCATCGAGAAGATCCGTGCCGTGATGCAACGCGACCCCAAGCTGGTGGTGGTGCCGGCTCACGACGGCCCGGTGCAAAGCGGGCTGGGGTATTTCCCGCACTGGGTGAGATAGGCCAGCGTAGATCGGCCGACGCCGGAGAGCCTGCGCTTGTTGTTCATGACAAGCGTCCCACATCGACGGCAGGTCCTATCGCGCGGCCTCGCCATGCCTCGACCGAGCGCGCCGGCCCTCTGCAGATGACGTTGTTCGCCGGCAGCCACAGGTTTTCCCTTCCCGCAAACCGGTGCCTTGCTGGCTTTCAATCGCCGGTGCGGCTCCTATTCTTCCTGTCACCACCTCAGCTGGTGGTTCCTTGGCCTGTCCACCGTCATCGGTCGCAGCTCTCGACCACCGGCCCTCACAAGGCTCACATGGCAGACCTCAACAAACGCGACCACCCCGTCGTTCCGGCCGACAGACCTAGTCCGCATGCGAGGCGCCTTCTGGTGTGGCGACCACGGGGCGGCACCAAGCGCAGGGTGGTGTCGCTCTTCATGTTATGTGCGGTGTATGGCGCCGGTTCGATGCACGGTGCTGCGTGGGGCGCGCCGGTCACCGCCTCTGCCTCGTGGAGCGCACCTCGCTTCACGGTGGTCGACCTGAACATGAACGACGGCATTGCGGCTGGGTACAGCATGAGCAGCGAGAGCCTGGACGAAGCTTGGTCGGTGACGGCGATCACGCTGGGCGACGACCCCGATGCCTACATGCAGTTCGATCCTGCGCACCATTCGGAAAAGCGCGCGGAGGGCTTCCTGAAGACGGTCACCAACTCCTTGTCCGACACACACAAGGGCGGGACGGCGGTTGTCGATGCCACGCTCGGCATTCAGAGCAGCAGCTATCTCACGGCCCCCGGTGTCGTCTACAGCGAGGCGTTCACCTCACACAACAGCAGGGAAGGCGCGCCTTTCGGCATGTTCGGTGTGGTGATCAACCCGAACACAGAACTGATCGTGTCGTCTGTCGGCACCATTCGCATCAGCGATGTCGGCCTGCTCGCAGACGTGGAAACCTACGCCGAGGGCAGGCTGACCCTGCGAGGCGAACTGACGGGCGACCCTTTTCAGGCGACCCAACTGCACGTGGTGACCTCCGAGGACAGCTTCATCGACACGGTGGAGCGATCTGGGCTGGTGGAGCTGTCGCTGCGTAACGACACCGGCGTCGCCGTCAACGGATCGATCCACTTCCACAGCGGCACCGAGGTGGGGGCCGATCCGTCGCCTTTCGTGCCTCCGCCTGTTCCCGAGCCGTCGTCCTGGCTGCTCCTCGCGCTCGGCATCGGTGGCCTCGCATGGTTGCGCCAGCGGCGGCCGCGGTAGCGCCGCTCGCGATGGCTGGCTCACGCACAACTCGTGACATAGAGCGTCTGAGAAGGCCTTGATACCGCAGGACAGCTTGCACTGGCAGTGTGCGGCCGGCAAGCCGCATGGGTCCGGCATGGCATGAGAACTAGGGGCTGCGAGGCGACCGCAGCCCCTGTTGCTCTGCCTGGGGGCCTTTTCGCGGCAACGCTCAACCGCCGACGTTCGTGCGCTTCACGTCGTTGCCGCCGCGTGCCGTCGCGGTGCGACCCGGCTCGGGGAACACGCTGGCTTCACCGCTGAACACCGGCAACGGGCCTGCAGCACGAGACTCGGCCAGCTCCGCTTTCACCTCAGCGCGGGTCTTGCCCGCAGTGGAGGCCTGGGCCTTGTCGTTGTCGCCGCCGCGAGCGGTGGCCGTGCGGGCAGCGTCCGAGAACTCGCTGGCCTCGCCGCTGAACACCGCCAGCTGTTCACCTCGGGCACGAGCTTGGGCCAGCTCGGCCTTCACTTCGGCACGGGTCTTGACCGACGGCAGCTCAAGGGTCCAGGTCTGGTCGAAGTCATTGGCTTCGCCTGCAAAGGCGCCGGCGGCGGCAAAGGTGGTCATCAGGGCGACGATCAGGTTCTTCTGGACATTCATGGTGCTCTCCGTTCTTCAATCAGGTGACAGGTCCGGGTCGGGCGGGGTATGCCGTCTGGCCCACCGCTGAGTCGCATGCGTGATTCGTTTTGCGCTCATCGATGGGATGAACTGTAGAGATGCCCAGATTGAAGATAAACGGCCGGCGCCTCAATGAATCATTGCCAAAACCAAGCAGAAAGAGGCTCAAGCGTGCGCCGGAGCGTGGCTGGCGCCGCTGGTGGCGCTTCACATCGAAAGTAATCGAAGGTGAACAGATCGGTGCAGATCGACACCTCGGGCCCGCCATCTCTCGCCGCGGCACCTCTCGCCGCGGCACCTCTCGCCGGTGCCGGAGTGCGGATCAAGGCGAGGCCTGGTTCAAGGCCTCAAAGTAGGGCTCTGACTGGTAGGCGTTGCCGCCGATCCGGGCGTGCTCGTTGCCCGTCGCGCTGACCAGCGCCTGCGCATCTTCCGAATCGAGTCGGCCGGCGCGCAACTCGTCGACGCTCAAGCCCTTCGCGTTGGGCATGTGGCCTTCGACGCCGGTGCGGAAGGCTCCCCACATGAAGGCCATGTCGGTCGACGACATGGGGTCATTGGCGCCGCCCGTTCTCAAATGGTCGATGGCGGTCAGCACGATGGCCGCTTCCTCCGTCGAAGAGGGAAGGTCGGCAGCCGACTTCCGCTGTGGGTTCGCCTCCATATAGCGTTTGGCCTCCGCTGCCTGGGGCAGCCCGTGATCCTCCAGGTACCGCACGGCCCATTCCAGCGTGTCGGTGTGTACGCTGTTGACACCAGGCCCCACCCTGAGGGCCACGCCGTGTCTCCACAAACCGTCCTGCACCACATCCTCGGGGCCATGGTCGAAGTCCATCTCGGCGGCGACAACGCCGCCGAGCAGTGGGGCTGGCAGGTCGTACCGCTTGGCGATGTCCGAGATCATGGCCGCGTTGTCGGGGTGACGTACCGTCAGCATCGCATCGTAGGGGTCGTAGATCCGGGTGTCTTTGAATGGGTACTGCGGCGCTCGGCTCAGGGTTTCGTGTCGCTGATCGATCGCCTGGTTGACCTGGTCGGCCTCCAACAGCGTGTGCATCGGGACCTCGCTTTGGCTGGCACGGGTCGGCTTGAACTGCCACAGGTCGAGGTCGGACGCACTCATCGTCTTGGTCAGGCTGTCCAGCGCCTCACTCGCCACGGCCTGGTCTTCACCATCCGCCGCGAGCGACTGGTAGAACAACTTTCCGCTGCTGTCGGACCCGAGCGCCCGCGCGTAGTTGCGCAGCCACTCGATGTCGCCCCGGTGCTCCTTGAGCGTTTGAAGGAACAGCTGGGGGTCGTGCTCCCACAGGGGATCGGACAGCGTATCGAGTGCATCCTGCTGCGCTGGCGTCCGGTCTCCGGTCTCATGGCCCGGTATGGCCGGCTTGCGGCTGATGAACGTCTGGCTGCCCGCGAACGCCTCGGTGTCCCGGACCGCCGCATTGACATCTTGCTGGCCGATGATGTCGTCCGGGTGAGGCAGCCGCTCGGCACGGCCCTCTGGCGAACCGGCGGCAAGGTCCAGTCGCCCCAGTTCTTCCGGATGGCTGAGCAGGTAGCGCGCAGCCGCCACTTGCTCCGCGCTGAAGTGTTTGTACTGGCCGTTCTGCCCATCGCCGGCCACCGCCTTCAAATCGTCCAAGCTGACACGGTTGTCGGGGCCCGAGAAAAGCTGGCCGAGCAATGAGTTCCCATGAACTGTTTCGTGCGCGGTGTCGAATGCCCCGAAGCCGGCCTGCAGCGTCTTCAGATGTTGCAGTGACTCCGGGGGGCGCGGGGCCGCAGGCGTGCGAACGGCTGGGCCTGCAAACGCATCGGGGCGACCCTGAAGCAAGTACGAGAGGGGTAGGGCGGAGCCGAGTTGAACGGGCATGGGGCCTCCAGGACAAGGCGCATGGCGAAGCTGCCACAAAACTCAACTTAGTCGGCCTGCGCGCTGGCGCCACTACGCAGAAGCATAGGACTGGGACCCACGGGACCCACGCCGACGGTGTATCGCCATCCGGCGATTTGCTTTGCTGACATGAGCCCCGAGAAGGAGGAGGTGCCGCGAGGCGGACAGGCGGACGGGCGGGCGCCGACCTACAGCAAACGATTGCGTTATCTCGCAGGTATCGCGGACTTCGATGTTGGCGGGCTGATTTTTCTCTCCGGCCGGTTCTCGATTCTGTTCTGACAGCGTTCCGACGCCGGCACCGCGGTTCCTTGTCGAAAACCAAATCGATATTTGATCTACGACAACACATGGCGCAGCCCAAACACTTATTGGGCGAAACGGAACATACGAAATTGACGTGAGCGCCGGCTCCGCTCGCGCAAATCCCATTCGAGAAATATTCTGCGTGTGAGTACGCACCCTCTGGGATTCTGCTCCCGAGCCCCCCCGACCAAGGGGGCCGTCACGGCCGGTCCGACCCCGGTTTCCGCCGAGAATCCAATTAGTAACGCTTTGAAAGCGTGCGGATGCCTTCTTCATTCGAGAGAAGGCCGCGAATACAAGATTCCTGAGGGTCCCCCATGCGAGCAAAAAAGTCCCCGCGCGCACGCGCGTCTCAAGCCCTGCGCCGTTCCCAGCACGTCTTCCGCGGCGTTGTGAAACCCCTGGCGCAGTCTGCCAAGACGATGGTGGAGAAGGCGCGTCAAGCCACCGCCGCCAAGGCGCCGGCGCCCGCGCAGGGCTGGAAGATCGAGACGCTGGAGCCCAAGCTGCTCATGTCCGCCGACGCGATGCCCGGTGTCAGCCGCATCGAAGGCGCCATCGAGCAACCCGGTGAACAAGACGTCTACGAGTTTGTCGTCGACTCGCAGACCCGACTGTTGTTCGACGGTGTCGACGGCGAGCAGACGCAATGGCAGCTGTCCGCCGGCGGGAACACCGTCTTCAACAGCAGGAGCCTCAGCGACTCGGGGGACCGGTTCCTCCAACTCGACCCCGGCACCTATCGCTTGACCGTCGACGGCCTGCAGGACCGCACCGGCAGCTATAGCTTCCGTCTGGTGGGTGAGGACGCGGCCGTGGCGCTGCCGGTCAACCAACCCGTGAGCGGACGCCTCGAGTCCGGGACACAGGCGGCTCTTTACTCGTTCACTGCAGAGGCGGGAGACCGTCTGTACTTCGAGGCCGGCGCGACCAGCGGCTCGACGAACTGGACGTTGTTCGGACCCAAGGCCAACATCGTCAGCAGCACTCGTTCATGGGGTGACGGCGGTGCCTTCACCGCCGATCGCAGCGGCACCTATTGGGTCAGCATCGAGGGCGCGTCGGGCAGCACCGCAGCGGCCGACTATGCGTTCACCTTGCATCGCAGCCGGCCCGTGCAGGAGGAGCTGGTGTTGGGGGCGTCCTATGTGGCCGACCTGTCCACCGTCGGCTCTGCCGCCCTCTATTCGTTCACCTTGGACGAGACGACACACGTCGCCTGGGACCAGCTGTCGGCCGCCACATCGGGCGCACGCTGGTCTTTGCTGAACGAGAGCGGCACCCAGGTCGGCAGCGGGCAGCTGAGCGTGCGGGACGGCACGTCGGCGCCGATGTTGCTGACGGCCGGGCGTTATCTGCTGCGTCTTGAGGCCCAAGCGCGGTGGACGGGCGAAGCCGGCTTCCGGCTGCTCGCGTCGGCTGACGCGCCGGCGGCTGGAGCCGTCGTCGAGTTGCCGGGCTCCGTTGCCCCACAGCGCGGCGGCCACGTGGTGCGCATCGATGCGACCGGGCCGGGAGGGCTTTCGATCGCCTATACCTCGGCAGACCCGAATGCTGGTCCCTCAGCCGCGGTGTGGCGGGTGACGGACGCGTCGGGGACGCCGATCGCCTCCGGCGGTCTGACCGCGCAGCAATCCACCACGGTCGCCATGCCGGCGGCCGGCAGCTACTACGTGTGGGTCGACCGGACGCTGGCCGCCGGCGGCGTGGCAGGCGATCTTCGAATCAGCCACTGGGATGTCCAGACACCTGTCGCCGTGACGCTGAGCACGGCGGCGCCGACGCCGTTCGAGGTCGCGGCGTTGGTGCCCGGGCAGGTGCACGCGATCGACCTGCACGTCGAAGCCGACGGCACCTGGCTGTTCGACACAGTGGCAAACACCGCCAGCGGTCAATGGCAGTTGAGCGGCCCGCGTGGCGTGGTGTCGGACTGGCGCACCTTCTCGGACTCTCAGCTGAGCGCCGCGGCACCCGTCCGTCTCGCGCGAGGCGATTACCGCCTGCTCGTGCGCGACACTTCGGCGCCCCTCACGCTGACCGCAACGTCGATCGAACAGGCGTTCGTCACACCTTCCGGCGCCGTGGCGCTGCCGCTGCTCGCCACCGGCGAGTCGGCGCTGCTTCGCACGACAGCGACGCCTCTCGATGCCTTCACGATCACGCAGGCCGCCGAGGGCGGGTTCAACCTGAAGGCGTTCGACGCACTGGGGCAGGTCGTTTACGACTCTACCGCCGCGACCGGCAGCTTCGAACACACCCGCGCCAGCGGGGATCTTTTCATCCGCGTCACCCGCGTCGCACCCGGTTCGGCTGCGGCCGAACTGACGATCGAACGCACCCCGGCGCAAGACGTGGGACCGCAGGGCACGCCTGTCGAGCTGGGGCAGCCGGTGACGGCGGATGCCGGCGGACAGCTCGCACCGGTGTACACCTTCACGATGCCGCAGGACGGCCCGCTGTTCGTTGAACCCCGTGGCGGCGCGGCCAGGTGGTTCATGCTGGAAGGGCCGCTTGGCGTCGACTACGGAACGATCCCCTCCTGGTGGCACAACGGCACCACCGATGTCCCCGGCCCGGCCGTGATGCCCTGGCTTCCAGCAGGTGGACCGTACAAGCTGACCTTCTTCGACGCGCAGCAGAACTTCTCGTTCATGCTCCACGATGGGAGCCAGGCGACCGCCCTTGCGACCGGCCAGCCGGTCGACACGGTGCTGGTCGGCGACCAGACCATGGCGACCTTCCGCCTCGATGCGGTGGCCGACATGGACTACCGGCTCGCCAACCTGCCCGGTGGTGCCAGTGACCTGGCCGTGCAGATCTTCGATCGCTACGGTCAGTCCGTTTTCGGCGGCAATCCCGCGTCCGACGCCGGCGGGGTCTGGCGCCCGGCGGTCGATGGCGCCTACACCATGGTCGTCTGCCGGGCACTGCCCGGCGACGCGCAGCCGACGCGCATCCATTTCGAGCTCCTCGCCACCGCCCGTTCCGTCGACCAGGGGGCCGACGGACCCATCGAGCAAGGCCAGCTCAGCTTGACGGAGGTCAATACCCTCGCGGTGGACCAGCTTGCGTCGGGAGCGCAGCAGACGATTCGCTTCGACGTCGCGCAGGACAGCTGGTGGACGCTACTCACTGACACCTCGGGCGCCAGCGAAGGTTATTGGGAGCTGCGGCGGCCGAGCGACGGGGAGTACCTCGGCAGCATCTGGACGTGGCCCGGGGAAGACGCGCCGGCTACCGACTACAGCCTGTCGAGCGGCTCCTACGAGTTGACCTTCTACAACCAGGGCAGCGTCGCCGGGAATTACTCCGTCTCGCTGGTGCCTGCGCAAGTGGTGGCGGAGGTGACGCCGGGATCACCGGTGGACTTGGGGGCCGTGACCGCCAACCAGGCGGTGGCACTGCAGCTCAACGGTCAGGCGGGCGACGATTACGACGTCCGGCTGATGTCCGGCGACGCCTGGCAACCGTACGACGTCTGGGTGCTGGACGGTGAATGGAACTACGTGCGGTTCGATCAAAGCACCGAAGAGGGCTCGCAAGACCTGCGACTCCAGTTCCGACACTCGTACCTCAGCGGCCCCGTCTACGTGGTGCTGCGCGCCCGCGACGGCGCCAGCCCGACGCCGGTCCAGGTGCTGGTCGAACGCACGCAGGGCACGCCGGTGGCCAGTGACGGCGAACTGGTGCCGGGGGAATGGGTGGAAGCCGGCGCCTCCGAGTCCGGCTCCGTGAAGTACGCCCTCTCGGTGCCGTCGACCGGCATGTTCGCGGTGGAAATGGAGCGGCGTGTCGGCGGCACGGCGGACGTGCCCGTCTACGAACCGTACGACGGGGCATGGCAGCTGTGGGGCGCCGATGGTACGTCGATCTCCTACGCCAACGCCAACAGCGTCATGTCGATGTCCGCCGGCGAGTACCGTCTCGGCTTTTGGGATGCGGATGTGCGCGTGCGGGTGATCAAGCTCGACGCCCTCCCGGTGCTCGAGCCGGGTGTCACCCAAACCGCCGCCCTGAGTGCTGAGCAGCGGGTGGCCTATTACTCGATCGAGCTGGCCGCGGGAGACCTGTGGCGCTGGACCTCCACTGCGCCGACGCAAGGTGCTGGCAGCTACAAGCTGTACGACATGTCGGGCCAGCGGGTCTGGTCGGGCGAATTGGGCACGACGAGTGCCGGCCGCTTCGACGACGCCGGCCACTACGTGCTGGCCGTCCATTACAACGGGACCGAAGACAGCTCGGTCGAGCTGACCAGCGAGCGCTTCGCCCACAGCCTCACGACCGAGGCGCATGGCGCACTGCCGGTCGACGCGCCCACCGACCTCACCATCGTGACGGCGCCCAATCAGACTGTCACCATCACCTTCGAGGTGCCGGTGACCGGGCCGTGGTCCTTGCACCTCGGCTCTGGCGATGCCGTCGTGATCGGCACGCTGGAAGGCCCGCGTGACACGAAGATCTGGAGGAGCAGCCTGTCCGGCGACGGCATCGACAACATCCAGTTGCTCGAGGCCGGACGCTACACGGTGATCCTGGACGCGGAGGACGCGACCCAGGCCGAGGTCCTGCTGCGCCTGATCCCGCTCGCGGCGTCGCCGCAGCTTCCCGATGCAGGCGTGGCCGTTCAGCAGCTGGCGGTCGGCGAGACGGCCTGGTATGCGCTGAACGTCCAAGCGGGTGAGCAGCTGCGCTTGAAGCTGGAGGCCAGCCTCGACGGCACCCCGACGTCCTCGGGTGGATTCGAATACACCGTCATCGACGCCTACGGGCGTTATGTGCTGTGGCCTCAGCCCGCGGACAACTGGGGGCAAGGTGAGGTGAGGGTCGAAGCCTGGCGCGACGGCCCCGTCTACCTGTCGGTGCGTCGCATCACCGACGAACCGGTGACCGAGGCCACGGTCGTCGTCGAGCGCCTCGGCGTGACGCTGCAGACCAACAATGCCCAGCCGATCCAGCTGGGCGATCAGGTCGAGTGGGCCGCGTCGTCCGACCTGAGCTTCGAGTTCGACATCCCGGCCGACGGCCTGGTGGCGCTGGCCTGGGAGGGCGGCGACTGGGAGCGCTGGCAACTGACCGGCCCGTCCGGCGTGGAAGCCGTGCAGTCCCTGCGCGAAACCTTCACGCATCTCTCCGCGTCCGGCTTCGGCCAGACGGGAACCTGGCAACTGCCCGTGCGCTGGCTGACGGCCGGCCACTACGTGCTGACCCTGTCCGAGGGCTCCGGCCAGGCGCGCTTCAGCGTGCAGACGCTCGCTTCGGCACAGGACATTCAGCCGAATGCCGAGGTCTCGGCGCAGATCCCGGCCGACCAGTCTTATCTGGCCTTCGAAATCGATCTGAAGGCTGATAGCGATGTGTGGCTGCGCGCGCTCGCGGGCGCATCGAGCGGCAACTACTTCAGGCTCTACGACCCGGCGGGTGTCGCGGTCGACGAGGGAGACCCGGCGCGCACCGGGGCTCAGCGGCTGACGGTGCCGCGTGACGGCCGCTACGTGCTGGTGGTGGCGCGCAACGCCTTCGGCGCCATGGGCGGCACCGCGGTGCGTTTCGAGGTGGTGCAAACGCCGAAGACCCTGCAGCTGCAGCCCGGCACGCAGGGCGGCCGGTTTGTCGCTGGCTCGGAAGTGCATGCTTACACCTTCACCGCCGCGGCGCCGACGCAACTGCAGATCAAAGAGACGCAGACCTCGGGCCAGGCCAACACCTACGAGGTGGTGGATGCGGGCGGTCACGTCATCGCCAAGCTCAACGCCTCGGCGTTGAGCGGCGGCTCTCTCTACGCACTGGGCGCCGGCACCTACACGGTGCGCGTGCGCTATCCGTCGAGCACCGCGCCGACGGTGCCGGTGTCGTACACCTTCAATGCGTCTTTCGTCGCCCCGGCGGTGCCGCTTGCGGTGGGCGCAACCGCGTCGCTCACCTGGGCCGCGGGTGTTCCCAGCCAGCAGATCACGTTCGAGATGGAGCAGGGCGAGTCACGCTGGCTGGCCGCGCAGACCCCGATCGACTACGACGACCGCCTCGACTATCGTGTGCTCGATCCCTTGGGCCGCGAGGTGTCGCGCGGTGGGCTCTCCGGTGGCTACTGGAACAGCCAATCCGGCATCGCCGTGCATGCAGGCGCTGCGGGCACGTACACAGTCCAGTTCGCTGTGATCAGTGCGTACACCAGCGGCGGCAGCACCGGTGCTGCGACCTTCAGCCTTTCTGCGGGTCAGCGCAGTGAGCAAACCAGCTTCCTCGGCGATGTGATCTCGGGTGCCCTCGACCACCCCGCCGACGAGGCACGACATACCTTCACGCTGAGCGAGCCGACCCGGATCTGGCTCAACGCATCGGGCGACCGCTACCGCGTCAGCCTGTTGCGCACCGACATCCCCGGCGTCGTGTTCGCCGACCGCGACATCACATCGAACGACGAGCGGAGCGTTATCGAGCTGGCGGCAGGCAGCTATGCCTTCCGATTCGTTCCCACCCGTGGGGCGCCCGGGGCCTACCACTTCGCGACCTCAGCCGTGAGCGACCTCCCGCGCCTGGTGCTCGGGGAGACGGCCACCACGTCTGTCGCCGAAGGCCGTCAGGCGACGGCTTGGCAGCTGGACGGGACTGCGGGGCAAGACCTGCTGATCGATCCGCGCAACAGTGCCGGCACGTGGCAGTACTGGGCGCTGGTGGGCCCTTCCGGCGCGCAGGTCGCGTCGGGCTGGCAGAACGCGCAATGGGACTATGCCACCAAGGTTCGCCTAGCCCAGAACGGCACCCATGTGCTGTACCTCTACGGGGACGACGATGCGGTCGGGCCCCGCACCAGCACCTTGCGCGTCTCCACCGTCAGCACACCGCTGACGAACATCACGCTGGGTGACCAGATCAGCAGCGCCATCACCGCGCCTGGCAACGTCAACCAGTACCGTTTCACGCTCACGGAAGACACCACCGTCCTGCTAGACCCGCAGGGTGGGGCGGCCACCCTCGTGCTGACCGGTCCGGTCGGCGAGGAGCTGAACGTCTCGTTGCAGAGCGTCGAGAGCTACTACGTGCGCCGCCTCAAGGCGGGCACCTACACCGTCTCCGTCAGCGCGTCCGGCAGCACCACGCCGAACTTCGGCTTCCGACTGTTCGACCTCGCCGCGGCCGCACAAGATCACGGCAGCACGACGCAGATCTCGGGTGACCTGCCGGCGGGTCGCGCCCTCGTGGCGCACCGCATCGACGTCGCCCCGCAAACCGCCTACAACCTCGATTTCACGACGCCGGTCCAGCATCCGGATTACTTCCGCTACACCCTGGTCGACGCCTACGGTCGCACCTTGTCGAACGCCAGCTGGACCAGCGACGCTTCCGTCGCATTCAGCGGCCCCGCCGTCGGCCCCGTCTACCTGGTCGCGAAGCAGTACTACGCCTCCACCAAGCCGATCCATTTCGAAGCGACCGTCCGGCAGCCGCTGCAGTCCAGTGCGACGCTGCCGTGGAACACGGACGTCGCCGTCACCCTGGCGACCCATCAGGACCAATCGACCTATTTGTTCGAGCTGACCGAACCCGGCTGGATCGAACTGCAGGGCATTCGCGCCCCCAGCACCTCGACGCAACTGCAGATCGTGCAGCCCAACGGCAGCACGGTGGTGTCGCGCCAGAGCTACTCGGCGACCGGCAACGGGCTGATCTCTCAATACCTTCAGGCCGGCGTCTACGCCGTGCGTGTCGTCAGCAATGCGGACGTGGCCGGCGAAGTGCACTTCACGGCCCGCCAAGTGGCGGCCTCACAGCGCCTCGACCGTCAGGGCGGCGTGGCCCGCACCATCTCCGCAGACACCGGCACCGACCTCGTGTCCTTGTGGACGCTCGATGCTCGTGCCGGCGACCACCTCGAACTCGCCGCGAACCCGTCGTGGCCCGCCGGTTGGTCGGCGCAGCTCGTAGCGCCGAACGGCAACCTGCTCAAGACCTGGACACCGGCGACCGCCGCCGCGCAAGGCATCGATCTGACCCAGAGCGGCACGTATTTGCTGCGCCTGGTGCGCAACGGCATCGACACCACTGCCGGCCTGGGCGCAGGCGCGACCTTCACGGCCACCTGGGGGACGGCAGAGACCGTCGCGCCGATCGTCTCCACGTTCAGTGCGGCCGGTGCCATCGCGCGCGACGAGACCCTGACGTACCAGTTCGAGCTGGCCGAAGCCGGGCTCTGGTACTTCGACGATCGCAGCACGCCGAACCACTACGGCTACTACTACCAGAGCGCGACGGTGACCGACGCTCAAGGCGCGGTCGTGATCGCCGACTACGACCAGGCCCGCTGGCTCCCCGCCGGCAGCTACACGATCACGCTCAAGCAGACGCAGTCTTCGAGCGCCTACGATTTCATCTTGCGGCGCCTCGACAGCGCGCAGGTGCCGACGCTGACCTATGGTCAGTCGATCAGCGTTCCGTCGGCCTCGAACTACCCGGCGCGGCTCTATCGCGTCGACGCTCAGGCCGGCGATGTCCTGCGCTTCAACGCGCTCGGCACGGCCGGCAGCGCACCCCGCTGGTCCTATCTGAACGAGTACGGCCAACCGCTGACCGCGAGCGTCGACGCATCCGATGATGGTGCGGGCCTGCGGGTCAACCGCAGCGGGCCGGTGTACCTCGTGTTCGATTGGACGAACTACAGCTACAGCACGTCGAGCGGTGCCGTGTCTTTCCAGGTCGACAACATCGCCGGCCAGGAGGTGCCGGCGGTGGCCTTGGGCCAGACGATTTCCGGCACGCTCAACGCGACCACGCAGTCGGTCGAGTACAGCCTGACCCTCACCGAAGCGAAGACGGTTCAGTTCGACCGCCTGAACAGCGGTACCGGCGCCAGCAGCAGCTGGCGTCTGGTGGACGTCGTCACCGGCAGCACCGTGGCGAGCGGCAGCGTGAGCGGGGGCACCGACACGCCCGATCAACCGAGCTTCTATCTCGCGCCCGGCCGATATGCGCTGCACATGTCGACCAGCAGCTTCACCGACCGCAGCTATGCCTTCCGTCTGCTCGACGTCAGCGCAGCGACACCGCTGACCAGCGGCGTCGTCGTCGAAGGCCGGCTGGAAAGCACAGGAGAGACCGTCGCCTACAGCATCGAGGCGAACGCAGGCGACCGCATCTACGTCGATCTGCGCAACCTGGCCGAGCGCATCCACTTCTACGACACGGCACGGGGCCAGTGGCGCTACAACTACACCGCCAGCCTCCGCATCATCGACCCCTATGGTCGTGCCGTCTCTCTGGCAGAGCTGGGCGACGCGGAACTCGTGGCGACCGTCAGTGGTCGCTACACCATCCTGCTCGACGACAGCCTGGTCTACGACGACCCCGTGCCCTATCGTATGGCGGTCTACGTCTACGGGCCCAGTGAGCCTCGCACGATTGAACTCGGCGGCGCGGCCCAAGCCATGGACCTGGCCGTTGACGGCGTGAGCGTAGAGCCAGCCACCACCGGCGGCGACATCACCTCCGGTGCTTCCCTGCGTGTGCAGTGGACGGTGCGCAACCGCGGCGTCGAGGCCACTTTCGGCGACTTCACCGACCGCATCATCGTGCGGCGCGCCAGCACCGGCGAGGTGGTCGCGCAAATGGCGGTGCCTTACCTCGAATCCGCCGAGGGACACGGCCCGCTCCTGCCGGGCCAGTTCGTGGCCCGCTCGGCCGTTCTGCGCTTGCCGGACGGCCCGACGGGCGCCGGCGACCTGAGCATCACCATCGAAACCGACGCCAGCAACACCCAGGAAGAGGGTGGGGCGGCCGAGGAGAACAACCGCGGTTTCGCCTCGTTCTCCAGTGCCCTCGCGGCCTACGCCAACCTGCAGGTCACGGGGCTGGGCCTCGAGCCTGCCGGCCAGTGGCAGGCGGGCGACACCGTCACGGTGCGCTGGAACACGGTCAACAGCGGCAACGCGACGGCCGTGGGGCAGTGGACTGAACGTGTCGAACTGGTCAACCTGAGCACCGGCATGGTGGTGTTCACGCAGGCGCTCGCACTGCAGGCCCAGGCCATCGCCGCCGGCGCCCAGGATGCCCGCAGGGCGTCGCTCACCTGGCCGCAGGGGCTCAACGCGATCGGTCAGTTCCGCCTGCGCGTCACCGTCGACGCGTTGGCCCAACTCCCCGAGTACGACAGCACCGGGGCGCTGGAGTCGGACAACACGGCGCAACAGCAGTTCGTCGCGGGGCCCGACCTGGTCACGCGCAACGTGGCCTTGCTCGAAGCCACCCCGCAAGCCGGCGACACCGTCACGCTGGTGTGGGAAGACGTGAACCAGGGCGACGTGCCGACGCCGCCCGCCTATCAAGACCGCGTGGTCGTCCGCCAACGCAACGCCGACGGATCGCCGGGTGCGGTGATCCTCAACACCGTCGTCGTGTTCAGCGGCGATGCAGCGCTGCCCTTGGGGCCGGGTCAGTCGCGCGGACGCTCGCTCACCTTCACGCTGCCCGAGGGCGCCTTGGGCGCCGGCAGCTTCGACGTCACCGTGACGGCCGACAGCAACGCCGCTGGCGCCGGCATCTTGTTCGAAACCAACCTGGCCGGCAATGCCGAGACCAACAACAGCGCTGCAGGGAGCTTCTCGGCCACCGCGCGCCCGTATGCCGACCTGTCGGTGACGGAGTTGGTGGTGCCCGCGAGCGTGGAATCGGGTGCAGAGGCGACGGTCACCTGGACGGTGGCCAACGCCGGCAATGCGACCGCGACCGGCACCTGGACCGACCGTATCGTCCTCAGCCGCGACGCCGTCATCGGCAATGCCGACGACATCGTGCTGGCCAACGTCAAGCGCTCGACGTCGCTCGACATCGGCGCCAGCTACACGCACAGCGCGACGGTTCTGATCCCGAGCCGCATCGAGGGGGCCTACCGCATTGCGGTCCTGAGTGATGCCAACAGCAGCGTGCGCGAGCCCGACACGCGGGCGGACAACCTGCGTCTGTCCGGCACGGTGAACGTCGTGCAGACCTATGCCGACCTGGTGCCGAGCGTGACGGTGGCACCCACCGAGGTGTTCGAAGGGCGTACTGCGCGGGTGGAGTGGTCCGTCCGCAACGACGGCACGGTCGCGACCGACGTGAGCCGCTGGGTCGACCGGGTCTACCTGTCCAGCACGCCCACGCTGACCGACCAGGCCGTGCTGCTCGGCTCGGTCACGCATGTCGGCGCGCTGGAGCGCGGCGCCAGCTACGGCGCGGCACTGGATGCCGTGATCCCGCGCGGCGTGACGGGCACGATGTACTTCATCGTCAAGACCGACGTTTTCGGTGCGGTCTACGAATTGGGTCGGACCGGCAACAACGTCGCGGCCGCGCCGGCCGCCACCGCGGTGAAGCCCGAGCCCCGCCCGAACTTTGTCGTCGAAGGCCTCGGGTCGTCGGGCACATGGCAGGTCGGCCAGACAGTGCAAGTCGGCTACACCGTGCGCAACGGAGGCAACGACACGGCGAGTGCCTGGCTGGTGGAGGAAGTGCGGCTCGTCGCCGTCGACGACCCGTCTCGTGTCGTCACCCTCGGGAGCCCGGCGAGCAGCCGCACCCTGGCGCCTGGCGCCATTTACACCCAGAACCTCAGCTTCACGGTGCCGGCCATCCCCGCAGGGAACTGGCGCCTGGAGGTGGTGGCCGACCGCCATGGCGCCGTCACGGAAAGCTCGGAGTCTGACAACAGCGCCTCGGTGCAGATCGCCGTGGTCCACCCTGACCTGGTCGTGAGCCAGCTCGCGACGACCGGCTTGCTGCAGGGGGGCGAGTCGGTCACTCTCTCGTGGACCACGCGCAACGCCGGCACCACCGGTGCGTCCGGTGTGGGTGAGGCGGTCTACCTGTCACGCAACGGCACGGTGGACAGCACCGACATCAAGCTCGGTGAGGTGAGCCATGCGGCCCTCACGGCTGGCGGCAGTGTCCGAAGCGAACTGGTGTTCCGCCTGCCGGTCGACCTCGAAGGCGACTGGCGCTTGATCGTCGTCACCGACAGCCTCCAACAACAGCAGGAGAACACGGCCGGCGAGGGCAACAACACCGACAGCCTGGCGATCCAGGTTGCCCGCGACCACTTCGCCGACCTGGTAGTCACTTCGGTGCAGGCGCCGACCCTGGTCATCGACGATCCCGCCACGGTGACCGTGGAATGGACCGTCCGCAATCTCGGCACCGGGGCTGGTCGCACCTTGTCGTGGACCGACCAGGTCATCTATTCGTCCAACGATGTGCTGGGCGACAACGACGACATCCTGCTCGGCACCCGTCAACATGATGGCGGCCTGTTGGCGGGCGCGAGCTATACGGGCAGCGTCACCTATCAGTTCGGCCCCGGGCTCTCTCGCCACGGCAAGGTGTTCGTTCGCACCGACGCCGCCGGCGCGGTGTGGGAGAACGGCCAGGAGGCGAACAACCTGGCGTCGGCCGCGCAGCCTCTGGACGTGATGCCGATTCCGTATGCCGACCTGCAGGTCGAGTCGGTCACCGCGGGCAGCGAGGCCCACAGCGGCCGGCCGCTGACCGTTAGCTGGACGGTGGTCAATCGTGGCATCGGCATCACCAACTCGGGCCAGTGGTCCGACACGGTGTGGCTGAGCAGCCAGGCGGACGGCAGCGGTCAGCGGATCTACCTGGGATCCGCCTCGCACATCGGCCAGCTGTCGCCTCAAGACCGCTACACCCGCACTGTCCAGCTGATGCTGCCCGAGGGCCTCTCCGGCACCTACTACCTGAACGTCTCGACCGGCGGCCCGTTCGAGTTCACGTACAACCAAAACAACACGGCCATCTCACTGGGGGTGCCGGTGCAACTGTCGCCGTCGCCCGACCTGGTGGTCGAGACGGTCAGCGCCCCCGAAACGGCGCAAGAGGGGGCACTGGTCGACCTGTCGTGGACGGTGTCGAACCAGGGCGCCGGCAGGGCCGGCGGGATGTGGACCGACATGGTCGTGCTGGTGCCCGCCTCGGGCAGCGGCAATGCGGTGGTGCTCGGCACTTTCACCTATGACCGGGGTCTGGACGCGGGTCTGCGGTACACCCGCACCGAGCAGGTGCGGTTGCCGGCCAAGATCGAAGGCCAATACCGCCTGCGCGTGATCACCAACAGCGCGCTCGGCACCTCGTCTCAGGCGCAGGTGTACGAGCATGGGGCCGCCCGCGACAACAACACGACGACCTCGACGCAGGCCACTGCGGTCCACCTCAACCCGCGGCCCGATTTGCGGGTCAGCGCCCTCGTGGTGCCGGCCAACGTCACCGCCGGCACGTCCGCAGCGCTCCGCTTCACCGTCACCAACATGGGGTCGGAAGCCACCACCGCGCAGTGGTCCGACTATGTGTACCTGTCGCTGGACGGCAACCTCACGGGCGACGACGTGCTGCTGGCACGGCTGGCCAGCGGGGCGGCGTTGGCGCCGGGCGAGAGCTACACCACCGAGACCAGCACGATCGACATTCCGATCCGCTACCGCGGCGACGCCTATCTGATCGTCGCAGCCGACGGCAGCGGGCGTGTCGACGAGTACCCGAACGAGACCAACAACGTGCGAGCGGAGCGCTTCCACGTCGACACGGTGCCGTTTGCCGACCTCGTGGCGAGCGACGTCGTCGCGCCCGACCAGGTGGTGCACGGTGCGACCGTCGAGGTCCGCTACAAGGTGACCAACCGCGGCGTGGCGACCACGCGCGGCGATGCCGCCAGTGTCAACAGCTGGACCGACACCGTCTGGCTGAGTGTCGACCCGCGCCGGCCGTCGCCTGCCAAGGCTGACATCCGCATCGGGCAGGTCACGCATACCGGCAACCTGGCCCCGGGCGAGGACTATCTCGGCACCCTGCAAGTGCAAATTCCCGAGGGCATGCGCTCCGGCCAGTACTACCTGACCGTCTGGAGCGACAGCTACGACGCCATCCTGGAAGACACGCTGGCGGCCTACGTCAACCCCGACGACGCCGGCCAGATCGACAACAACAACTACAAGGCGCGCCCGATCGGCGTGCTCGGCATCACCCCTCCCGACCTGGTGGTCAGCCAGGTCGCCGCGGTGCCGCAGGCCACGGCCGGCGCCGACTACAGCTTCTCCTACACCGTGCAGAACCGCGGTGACCAGTTCGACGGGACGTGGACCGACAGCGTCTGGGTCAGTGACAACGTCGACCTGTCGAAGGCCACCGTGAAGTGGCTGCTGGGCGAGTACACCCAGGATCGCAGCCTGCGCAACGGCGAGACCTACACGGTGTCGCAGACGGTGCAGCTGGCGCCCGCGGTGCGCGGGGCGTATCTCGTCGTCACGACGGACGCGAATTCCGACGGGAGTGGCGAGATCAAGGAGCTCGACGAGGCCAACAACACGCGCTCTGCTGCCTCGGCGGTGACCACGCTTCCTGCGGATCTTCAGGTGACGTCGGTGGTCACCGAGCCGCAGAACTTCTCGGGCGAGGAAACCACTGTCACGTGGACCGTCACCAACTTCGGCAGCGACGTCTGGTCCGGCACCCAGGGTTGGGTCGACAGCGTGTATTTCAGCCCCGACCCGGTCTTCAACGTTCAGCGTGCGACCCCGCTCGGGGCCCTGGTGCACTCGAATGCGACGGGGCTCGCGGCCGGTGCGAGCTACACGGCGTCGGCCAAGTTCAGGCTGCCCCCCGGCACCGACGGTCCGTACTACATCTACGTGATCACCGATACCGGTGCGTCTGGCCAGCTGCTGTCGCCGACCGTCACCAACCGCGCGGCGCAGGAGCTGCTGGACCGCAAGCAAGAGAACGAGCCGGCACGCGACAAACACTACGCGACCAGCGTCTTCGAAGGCGCGCGCAACGACAACAACGTCGGCCGCGGCACCTTGAACGTGACGTATCGGGAGCCGGACCTGCAGATCGACAAGATCACCGTGTCCAACCCCAACCCCATGTCTGGCGACACGATCACCGTGAGCTGGACGGTCACCAACCGCGGTGACCGCGAAACCCGTGTGTCGGGCTGGATGGATGGTGTCTTCCTGTCGCGTGACGCCAGCCTCGACATGTCGGACTACCCCCTGGTGGACAGGTGGAGCGAGATCGAGACGCGAGTCCGTGTCCGCCAGACGTATCTGTTCGGTCCCGACGGCAAGCCCCGCTATCTGCAGCCGGGCGAGTCCTACACCAACTCGACCACCTTCACGCTGCCCTCGTCGATCAGCGGCGACTTCCACGTGATCGTCAAGGCCGATACCTCCACCGCGAAGTGGGTCGACCACAAGGTGGAGAGCAGCATTCGCGAAGGCCTCGACACCCTGGAAGGCAGCGGCCCCGGTGCCGTGCTCGAGTTCCAGGACGAAGGCAACAACGTCTCGTCCATCCTGCTGCCGATCACGCTGGCCACGCCGCCGGACCTGCAGGTGACGCAGGTGTCGGTGCCGCAGTCGGTCCTCGCCGGCCAGTCCTTCAGCGTGACTTACAAAGTCGAGAACAAGGGAGGCAGGACTCCGCAGGACCAGCAGCGCTGGAACGACCTCGTCTACCTCTCGAAGGACCGTTTCCTCGACCTCAACAAGGACCGCTATCTCGGCTACCTGGCGCACAACGGTGGCCTGGACGCGAGTGGAAGCTACGACGCCACGCTTCACTTCACCGCCCCCCGCGACATGGAGGGCGCCTACTACGTGTTCGTGGTAGCTGACCCGGCGCGTGCCTGGAGTTCCGGTGAACACGGCGCCGTGCTTGAATTCGGCAAAGACGACAACAACGCGTCGGCCGCCGTTCAGCCGATGCTCATCGAAACCCCGCCGCCGGCCGATCTCCAGGTGACGAAGGTGGACGTGCCGAGCAGCGCGAAGGTCGGCGACGAGGTCGAGATCACCTTCACGGTGACCAATGCCTCCATCAACCCGGCCTACGGTCGCTGGACCGACGCGCTCTACCTGTCGGCCGACAACAGCTGGGACCTCGGCGATCAACTGCTGGGCAAGGTCGAGCACCGGGGAGACCTGGCGGCCAACGGAACCTACACCGGCACGCTGAAGGCCAAGCTGCCGCCGTTGAAAGACGGCCAGTGGCGCGTGGTGGTGCGTCCGGACCTGTACAACGAGGTGTTCGAGGGTCGCATCCTCTACACCGAGACCGGCCTGAACTTGCCGCCCGGCGAAGCGAACAACCGCGTGGCCTCGGGCGCGACGCTGCGCGTCGAAGTGCCGGTGCTCACCGTCGGTGCGCCGCAGACCACCTCGCTGTCGACCGGCGACGTGCAGCTCTACAAGGTCACCGTGCCTGTAGGCCAGACGTTGCGCTTGCACCTGGACTCCGACGCCACTGCCGGCGCCAACGAATTGTTCGTGCGCTACGGGGACATCCCCACCGGCTACGCCTACGATGCGGCCTACACCAACCCGGTCGCCGCAGACCAGCAGGTGTTGCTGCCGACGACCAAGGCGGGTGACTACTACGTGCTGGTGCGCTCGCGCCAATCGCCGGTCGCCACGACCGCCACGCTGCGCGCGGACCTGTTGCCGCTGTCGATCACCCGCGTGACACCCGATCAGGGCGGCACCGGCGACGATGCCCACCGCTGGGTCACGATGGACATCGAAGGCGCCCGGTTCTCGCCTGGCGCATTGGTCAAGCTGAGCCGCCCGGGCGTGTTCGAGATCGAGCCGGAACGCTGGCAGGTGATCGATGCGACGCACATCCGCGCCGTGTTCGACCTGCGCCACGTGCCGCACGGGCTCTACGACGTGACCGTCATCAACCCCGACGGTCAGCGCGTCACCGAGGCCTATCGCTACCTGGTCGAGCGTGCCATCGAAGCCGACGTGACGATCGGCATCGGCGGGGACCGAAGTGTGGTGCCAGGCTCCAGCAACACCTACAGCGTGGTGCTGCAAAGCCTGACCAACGTCGACACGCCGTATGTCCGCTTCGACGTGGGCGCCTCCGAGATGGGTCGCAACCAGTACCTGCTCGACGGGCTGAATCTGCCCTTCGTTGTGTTCTCGTCCACCGTGGGTGGGCGCCCTGAGGGCGCCATCACATCGACCGGTGGCAACACGCAGCAGTACGAGGCCACACCCACGACCGGTGTGGCGACCAACGTCCCCTGGGCCTCGCTGGACGGTGCGGTCAACACCTCTGGCTACAACCTGGCGCCGGGCTACGCCTTCGACGTGACGGCCGGAGGGTTCGTCGGCTTCAGCTTCAATGTCCAGACCTACCCCGGCCTGCAGGAGTGGCTGGCGTACGACTTCGAGGGGCTGCGCACCCGGCTCTACGGGATCCGCCCGGACTGGAGGGCGCAAGGCCTGCTGGACGGCGGCGTGGCCGACCTCGACAAGATCCAGCAGGGTCTGACGCGCAAGTTCCTGTCGCGCGACCCGGAGGAACACCTGACGGACATCGAAGCGCTGGCGATCCCGTTCCGCTTCGACACGCTGGGGGCGGCGACACCGCTCACACGCGATGAGTTCATCGAGGAGCAGAGCGACCATGCGAGGAGGCTGAGACTCGCCATCCTTGCCGATGCCAGCGCCCCGAGCACCTTGGGGGTGCTGGCGGCGGATGAGGCGCAGTGGGTGCAGGGATGGTTGGCCGCGCTGGAGGCGGGGGGCCTGCTGCGCCCTGTCGACCAGGCACCGCCGATCCGCCTGACCCCTCAGGTGGTCAGCCTCAACACCGCGCTGGCCACCGGCATCCTGCTGAGCAAAGGCGGCGAGAGCTACCGGACCCAGGCCGACCTGCTCGGCTTCTTCGCGAAGGTGCAGGAGTGGTACGGCGACACGGCGCGGTGGGCGGGCGACCCAGAGGCCCGAGCCGCCGACGTGGACTACATGGAGGTGCGGGAAACGGAGAACGGCGACGTCGTCACCGTCCCCGTCCCGGTGGCACCCGACGCCGCCGATTACGACCGTGCGGCGACGGCGGACACCCACTTCATCAGCTTCGACGTGTTCGCCGGCGCCCGCGCCGAGCTCGAGTACCTGCGCCACATCGGCCTGCTCGACCAGAAGTTCGCCCCGGTCGGACCGCAAGCGTTGAACCTGACGCAGTACCTGCAGCAGGCGGCCGCCCGCGAGGCGGGCGCGCAAGCCGTGGTCTCGGTGCGTGGCCCGCAGACGCTGCCGACCGCGACGGGCGAGGCCTATGTGCCTGCCGATCTGGCGCTGCCGTACAAGGTGCAGTTCAGCAATCCGACCGAAGGTGCGGTGGGCGAGCTGCGCATCGTGACCGAACTCGACGGCGAGTTCGACCCGCGCAGCCTGCGGCTCAACGACCTGAAGATCGGTGACATCAACGTCCACATCCCGGGTGACCGGGCCGTCTTCCAGGGCGACTTCGACTTCACCGGCAGCAAGGGCTACGTGCTGCGGGTGAGCGCCGGCGTCGATGCCGAGACCGGCATCGCGACCTGGCTGCTGCAGGCGATCGACCCCGACACGGGCGAAGTCCTGCGCGACCCGTCGCGCGGTCTGCTGCTGCCCGGCGCCGACGGCAAGGCGGCGAGCGGTTTCGTCAGCTACACCGTGCGCGCCCTGGCGGATGCCCCCACCGGCGCGACCTTGAGCGCTCAGGCGCGTGTTGTCTTCGACCAGGCGCCGCCGATCGACAGCGGCAGTGTGAGCCATACCCTGGACGCCGGGGCGCCCAGCACGACCTTGCAGGTCCGCACGATCACGGCCACGGCCGGCGACGCGCCCACCTATGAGGTGCAATGGCAGGCAAACGACGATGCGAGTGGCGTCAAGCACGTCACCGTCTACGTCTCGGAGAACGGCGGCGACTTCCGCATCTGGCTCAAGCAGGTGGCCGGTGCAGCCAGCCAAGCCGTCTTCAACGGCGAAGCCGGCAAGACCTATGAGTTTCTGGCCGTCGCGACCGATCATGCGGGCAACCGCGAGGCGGCGATCATCGCCAATGCGGTGCTGCCCGACGACGGCAGCCGCCAGGACGCCCAGCAGCAGCTGGGGGTCAACGAAGAGCTGACCGGCACGGCCGAGTTGCCCGCCGCCACCCCGGACCGCAACTACGCAGGCAGCGAGTTGTTCGAGCAGGCCTCGCTGGGACTGCCCGGCTCGGTCGCCCCGGCACAGAAGGGCGATCTGCAGACGGTGATCGCACCGATGAGTGTGCGCAGCTTCGGCAGCGGTTTCGCATCCAGCGACGCCGGTATCGGTGCGCTCGCAATGGTGCAGCTCGCGGACGGGTCGGTGCTCGCCAGCGCCGGTGTCTTGCGCAACGAGGTATTCCGCTTCGGCAAGGACGGCGGTCGGTCGACGACCCCCTTGTTCGTGCTCGACGCCCCGGTGCTCGACATGGCGCTCGACGCCTATGGGCAGTTGTGGGTGATGACCGGCAAGGAGCTGTTGCGCATCGACGCCAACAGCGGCGCCGTGATCGACCGCTACACGGGCCCGGGCCAGGACCCGTTGACCCACGCCCTGGCGATCCAGCCCGACACGGGCCTGATCTATGTCTCCTCGGGCAACGGCATCGAGATCTTCGATCCGAAGGCGGCCGACCCGAGCAAGGTGTGGAAGCACTTCTCCAACACCCGCGTCGGCGACCTCGCCTTCGGGCCCGACGGCCGCCTGTGGGCGGTGCGCTGGACCGGCTCCGAGATCGGCGCCGCGGTGCCGGGCAGCAGCACCGAGATCGTCAGCTTCCCGATGAGCGGCCGCAACCAGGGCCGTGGTGAGGTGGAATACCGCCTGTCGGGCACGATCGACAGCATCGCCTTCGGTGCCGCCGGCACCCCGCTGGCGGGCCTGATGTTCGCGTCCAGCACGCCGGCCCAGCGCCCGGTGATCCCGGGCGTGAGCGAGGTCGGCCACACGACGTCCGTCTGGATGGTCGAACTGCAGTCGCGTCGCGTCCTGCAGCTGGCCACTGGCGGCACCCGCGGCGAGGCGCTGCTGACGACGCAGGATGGCCGTATCCTCGTCGCGCAGACCCAGCACATCGACGAGATCGCGCCGATCAAGGCGCCGCGTGTGCTCGGCGCCAGCGTCGCTGACGGCGCGCTGCTGCCGCTGCCGGTCAACCAGATCGCCGTCACGTTCGACCAGGCGATGTGGACCGGCCTGTCGGGCAACGACACGAGCGACCTGTCCAGCGTACTGAACCCGGCCAACTTCCGCCTGGTGGCCACCGGCGCGAACAGCAGCCTGGCGCTGCAGCCCCAGTCCGTCCGTTGGGACCCCGCGACCCGCTCGGCCCTGCTCACGCTGCCGGCGCTACCGGCAGGGGGATGGCGCCTCGAAGTCGCGACGGACATCCGCAGCGGCACGCAGGTTCGCCTGGCGGAGCCGTTCATCACGACGTTCACCGCGGTGATGGACTTCAGCAGCAGGGTGTCGCTGCAGTTCACCAACACGCGTGCCGACCGCCTGACCGGCGAAGTCAGCTACGACGTGAGCATCACCAACATTGGCTTCGACGACCTGCGCGGTCCGCTGATGCTGCTGCTCGACCCCGGCCGCTACTTCGGCGGCCAAATCGTCGCAGGCGCGCAAGGACAGGGCGATGCCGAAGACCTCTGGGTGCTCGACCTGAGCGCCGGCCTCCAGGCCACCGGCGGCCGTCTGGCTGTCGGCGCGACCTTGGCCCACCAGACCGTCAGCGTGCGCCCCGCCAGCCAGTTCGGCACCACGCCGGGAACGGACGCGCTGGTCAAGTTCAATCTGGGCCACGGTGTTTACGCGCTGCCCTATGAAAACACCCCGCCCGCGGTGCAGGTGGCCGGTGTGGAGGACGCCGAATCCAACCAATTGCCCGCCGCTGCGGCCGGCCAGCCGTGGAGCGCCGTGCTGCAGGCCGACGATGTCGACGGCTCGTTGTTCTTCTGGCAGTTGGTGCAGGGCCCGGCGGGCCTGACGCTGACGCCGTCGGCCAGCGTCGAAGCGACGGCCACGGGCTACCGCCACACGGCCACGCTGAACTGGACGCCGACCGTTCGTGACCTGGCCAACACCGAGGTGCTGGTGCGGGTGCAAGACAGCCGAGGCGGCGTCGCGCTGCGTCGCTTCACGCTGAACGTCGCCGGTGCCAACCAGGCGCCGGTGATCGACACCGTGCGCGACATCACCTTGATCGAAGGACAGCCGTTGAGGCTGCCGCTGACCGCTGTCGACGCCGACGGCGACACCCTCACGTTGACCGTGCGCAACCTGCCCGCCGGCGCGTTGTTCGACGCCGGCACCGGTGTGCTCAGCTGGACGCCAGGCTACGACCAGGCCGGTGAGTACAAGGACATCACCGTCGTCGCCACCGACGGCAAGACCACGGTGATCGAGCAGTTCAACCTGTTGGTGCTGCAGGGCTACGCCAAGCCTCTGATCGCGCCCGTGGCGACCCAGACGCTGCGCGAAGGCGAGAGCTTCGCGCTGCAGCTGCCGGGCAGCTTGCCGGGCAGCTTGCCGGGCAGCGTGGTGCAGGCCGACGGCACCCGGGTCACGCTGCGCTACGACAGCGCCTGGTTGCCGGGCGGCGCGACCCTGAACCCCGAGTCCGGTTGGTTCCAGTGGAAACCCGGTTTCGCTCAGGCCGGCACCTACCGCCTGCCGGTGGTCGTCACCGCCACCTACACCCCGGCCAACGGACGCCGCCCGGTGGTCACCAGTGCCACGCGTGAAGTGGTGCTGGAGGTGTTGAACGCCAACGGCGCGCCGGTGTTCGCACCGGCCGAGACGTGGAACGTACTGGAAGGGCAGGCGCTGCGCGTCAGCGTGTTCGCCTTCGACCCCGACAACCCGAGCTTCGAGCCCAAAGTCCGTCTCGTGTCGACCGGCTCCGCCATCGGCGAGCAGACTGTGCCGGCCAGCGTCACCTACCAAGTCGACGGTCTGCCGCCTGGCGCCTCATTCGACAGCGAGACGCTGGAGCTGGTGTGGACGCCGGGTTACACCCAGGCGGGCACCTATCACGTGCAGGTGACAGCGACCGATGACGGCAATGGCACCGGCGTTCCGCTGGTCAGCCGCATCACGTTGCCGATCGTGGTGCGTGAGGCGAACCGTGCGCCGGAGATCGGCGACGTCGCGAATGCGTTCGTCGACCGCGGCGCCGTGTTGGAGATCCCCGTCCACGCCGTCGACGCCGACGGCAACCCGCTGACGCTGACCGTCGCCGGTCTGCCGCCGTTCGCGACCTTCACCCAGACCGCCGGCGGCGCGGGTGTGATCCGTTTCGCGCCGGGCACCGGCCACCGTGGCGACTACGCCATCACGGTCGTCGCGCAGGACGATGGGGCCGGCAACCCGAACGAGGTGCTGTCGCAAGCCAAGTCGTTTGTCGTCAGTGTTCGCAGCGACACCGAGGCGCCGCAGGTCAGCGTGCCGTCCCAGTCGGTCGCGGTGGTGGGCCAGGAGGTCCGCATCCCGATCGAGGTGCGCGATCTGGACATGGATGCTCTGAGCTATGCGGCCCAGGGGCTGCCGGCCGGTGCGCGTATCGTCACCGAGCCGCAGTACGGACGTGCCTGGATCTCCTGGACGCCGACGGCCGCACAGGTGGGCGTGCACGACGTCAGCCTGGAAGTCAGCGACAGCGGGCTGCCCCCGCAGGGCGCCGGCTACATCCCCGACCCCGACGCGGTCCCCGTGCCCAACGTCACCGTGCAAGACCTGCGGATCGTGGTGCGCACCGCCAACCAGGCGCCGCAACTGATCGCGGTACAGGCCAACGGCGCGGTGATTGCCGCCGACGCGCTCGCCGGCGCGGTGACCACGGTGACGGCCGACGAGGGCGTCCCGATGGTGATCGAACTGTCGGCGCGGGAACCCGACTTCGACTTCGTCCACTGGAGCGTCCAGGGTCTGGTCGAGGGCATGAGGCTGGAGCCGGTGACCGGATCCGACGGCCAGACACGTCTGGCCGTGCGCTGGACCCCCGGGCTGTTCGCTGCACAGGCGGACAACACGAACGGCAGCACGCCAGGGCGCTACCGCCTGGTGGTCAAGGCCGGCGACGGCCATGCCTTCGCGACCCGCGAGATCGACCTGGTGGTGCGCAACGTCAACCAGGCACCGCGCCTGTCTCCGATGCCGCTGCAACTGGTGCAGGAAGGGGAGACGCTCGCGTTCACGCTGCTGGCGACCGACGCCGACAACGACGCCGTGCGGCTCGGCCTGGTGCATGACGCCGACACGCCGTCGGGCGTGAGCTTCAATGCCGCCAACGGCTACTTCGAATGGACGCCCGGCGCCGACGTGGTCGACAACGCGCACCGCGACGACCGTCCGTTCACTTTCACGTTCTCGGTCACGGACGGCAAAGTGACGACCTTGCGCACCGTGCAGGTCCGTGTGTTCGACGTGAACCGGGCGCCGCAGATCGCCACCACGAGCCACGCTGCGGTGGTCGGCGAGACCTTCAGCCTGCCGGTGACCAAGGGCGCCGGTGCGGCGAACGGCGGCATCCGCGTGAGCGACGCCGACGGCGCCGCACAGACAGCGGCGCTGACCGTGTCGTTCGACGGGCTCCCCGAAGGTGCTCACTACGACGCGACCGCCGGTCGCCTGCTGTGGACGCCGGGCCCCGGTCAGGTGGGTGACTTCACGGTGATGGCGCGCGTCAGCGATGGCCGCAACACGAACTGGCAGAGCTTCACCCTGCGTGTCGTGCCCGAGGCGGCGGCCAACGCGCCGAAGATCCTCATCAACACGACACCGTCGACTCCGGTGCTGCCCGGCCAGACCGTCGTCGCCACCGTGCGCGCCGAGGCGTTCAGCCCGATCCAGGACATCCTGGTCCAGGTCCGCGGCGGTGCGATCGGGGCGTCCGACTGGCAGACCGTCGCGCTCGACGAAACCGGGCGTTTGCGGCTCACCGCCACGGCCCCCGGCCTGGTCGAGGTGCGCGCCCGTGTGACCGACGCTGACGGCTTCCAGGCCGTTCAGACGCAGACCGTGCGCGTGCGCGATCCGCTCGACACGGCCGCACCGCTGTTGGCGTGGGGCGGGGCCCTGCAGGACGCGAGCGTCGAGACGCCGCCGCCGACCTTTGCACAGCCCACCGTGCTGCAAGCCCGATTGACCGAGCAACAGCTGATGGGCTGGCGGCTCGAGATCGCCCCGGCCACCGGCGCCGGCGTGGACAACCGCGCTTGGCAGGTGCTGGCCAGCGAAAGCTCGGCCGCCATCGGCGCCCAGGGCTTGCTGTCGCTCGCGACGCTCGACCCGGCTGGCTTGGCCAACGGCGTCTACCTGCTGCGCCTGAGCGCCTGGGACCTCAGCGGTCGCACGACCGAGATCCAGGCACGGGTGGTGATCGATGCGCCGGTCAAGACGGCGCCGCAAGCGATGGTGACCGACGCGGTGTTCCAGCTCGGCCAGCATGCGCTGGCGCTGACCCGCGTGCTGCCGAACACCGCCGTGTTCGGCAGCGACGCCCAAAATGGGTCTTCCGCCGACTTCGGCAACTGGACCCTGCCGCTGCTCGAAACGCGTCTGACGCACGACCAGGCGCTGCGCACGGCACAAGGCACCACCGCGCCGTGGCGCGAGGGTGCGCGGGTGTGGCTGCAAGTGCCGGCCAGCCTCTCGCAGGCGCAAGCCGGCCTGCATCACCTCAGTTTCACGCTGAGCACGACGACCGAAGCCCTGGGCACCCAGCCCGGCGCACCGGCGGTCGTGCGTCCGCTGTTCAGCGGCACGCCGGGCTGGACGCTGCAGGCGCATGGCGGCGACGCGTCGCAACCCGTGGCGCTGCAGCGCCAAGGCCAGCGCCTGTACGACCAGATCACCGGGCTGCCGTGGGTGCCGCAGGGCTACCTGCTGGCCGGGCCGGATGGCACGCGCTACAGCCTGGATGCCAACGGCGCGGTGCTCTCGGTGCGTTTTGCCGACGGCGAACAATGGCTGGTCAGCGACGCCGGTGTGGCGCTCGTCGGCGCGCCCGACAGTGCCGAGCGCGTCGAACTGCGGCGCCGTGAGGACGGACGTATCGAACGCGTGTCCGGGCCGCTCGGCAGCGGCGAGCATCAGTCCATCGCGTACCGCTACGACGGCCAAGGGCGTTTGTCGCTGGCACGCAGCCTGTACTCCGCGGACAGCGGCGCGATGTATGGCTATCGTCAGGACGGACAGCTCATCGCCGACACCGTCACCGCCCACCTCGGGGCGGCCGTGGGCTGGGGCGCGGACGCGACAGTGCCGACGCACACCTGGAGCGGCACGCTGCAGGGTGCACAGCCCGTGAACCTGAGCTTCGCGGTGCGTGAGAGCGAACTCGCCTCCACGGTAAAGACGCCCGGTGCCGCCGGCGCGGTGATCGTCGCCGTGGAAACCCAGGGCGACGACGTCACCTTGCAGGCCGAGGGTGCGACCGTGATCGGCCGCAGCGTCAGCGGGGCCACCACCGTGACGCTGCTGCGTGTGACCGAGGCCGGCCTGAAACTGCTGAGCCTGCAGGGGAGCGGCAGCGCGAGCGTGCGCGTCTCGCTGGCCGGGGACCTCGACCGCGACGGCGCCGTGGACGGCGATGACAGCGCGGCGTGGGAAGCGGCTGCTGCGACGGGCGGTCTCAGGGCCGACCTCGATGGCGACGGGCAGGCGACGGCGAGCGACCGTCAGGTGCTGTTTGCGAACTACGGCTGGCGCGCCAACCAGGCGCCCGTCGCGCTCGCACAGCCGGCCGGCCCTGCGCTGAAGACCCATACCGACCTCGGTACGGCACGCGGGCTCGACACCATCGCCCGCGATTTCGAAGGTGACGCGGTGTTCTGGCGCATCGTGGGGGCCGACCATGGCACCGCACGCCTGAGCGCCGACGGCGAAGCCCTGCTGTTCACGCCCGAGGCCGGCTTTGCCGGCGAAGCGCGCGTGCGGCTGCAGGCCGATGACGGCTTTGCCAGCAGCGGCGTGATCGAGCTGAGCGTGCATGTCAGCGACGCCCGACTGCTGTCGGTCAAGCTCACCACGCTGGCCCGGTTGCGTGCCGGCGAGCAGGCACGCGTGGTCGCCGTCGGCGACTTCGCGGACGAGCAGGGTGTCGTGCTGTCGCCCGACTACCTGCAATGGCAGGTGCTGAACACGGACGGCGCCGCCACGGCGGCGGCTCGTGTGCGTGCGAGCGATCTCGACACGGTCTTTACTGCGCAGCGCGACGGCTACGGCGTGCTGCTGGCCACACGCACCACGGCGAACGGGACCATCCGCGGGGTCAGCGCCTTCGCCGTCGGCGAGCCCGGCCTGGAAGACGTGGCGCTGGTCGTCGGCGGACTCGACGTCTATCCGGGAGCGGTCAGCATCGTCGCGCCTTCGGAGCACTCGCCGGCCGGCATGCGCCAGCTCAAGTTGTGGGATGGCCTGGTGGGCCACCAGATCGAGGCGGGCGACGCGCTCTATTTCGTCGGTGACGACAGCGTCGCGTCGGTGTCTGCCGATGGTTTGATCACGGCGTTGAAGGAAGGGCAGACCACGGTGACGGTGGTGCGCAAGTTCGCGCAGTCCACCGTGACGTTGAAGGTTGTGGCGCCCAGCCGCATGGGCGCGACGCAGCCCGCGGTGGTGGTCGATGCGGGTGGCGCCGTGGTCGAGAACGAGCAGGGCTACCAGGTGCAGGTGCCGCCCGGCGCGTTGACCGAGGCGGTGCCGGTGCGCATCGAGACCATCCCGCTGGAGCAGTTGGTCGAGGCCACGGGCTTTGAGGCACCGGCTGCCAGCTTCTTCAACCAGCCGGGCCGCAACCCGGCCGACAACCCGCTGGTGCCGCTGGCCGCGTTCTCGCTGGATGTAGGCGACAAGACCCTGAACGGCTCGCTGCAGTTCGCGTTGCCGGTCGATCTGACGCAGGGTACGGTCAGCGCAGGTGACGAAGTGCTGTTCTTCCGCCTCGGCACGGTGCTGCAGCCCGATGGCACCGAACAGCCGAGCTGGTGGCTGGTCGACAACGGTGTGGTCGGAGCGGATGGCATCGCGCGGACGGCGAGCCCGCCTTACCACGGTGCCCATGATTCCGGCAGCTACGTCGCGGTCAAGTACAAGTACGACCAGAGTACCGGCGCCGTCGAGGCGACCCGGACCTGGTCGGCCGACACCACCTTCTCGCTGCTGAATGGTGGCCTATCGATGGGGACCGTCGGTCTGGCGGGCTTTGATCTGATGGCCGGCACCTGGTTGTCCGGGGGGCACGTGGATCGGCCAGCGCAACTTTGATGGTGTCTTCCAGCAAGCGCCGGTCGAGTTGGTGCGCGACCCTGCCACGAACACGGTCCGCATCCGGGTTGCCGAGTTCAACGACCGCACTGCCGACGCGCCGGTCATCGAGCAGATTTCGCTCGACGACGGTGTGCTGAACATCGACATGGGTCAGCTGGCGCCGACGCCGCAGAGTCAAGTCACGCCGGACAACACGAAGTTCGTCGTGTGGATCAAGCCGGTGGGCTACACGCCCGGGCCGGACGAGGCGAGCTGGGATGAGCCGGCGCATGGCCGCCTTTATCAGGCGATCGAGGCCCAGTGGAGCGGCTCACGCCTGACGGTGGCGCTTCCGCCTGGAGTGGCGCTGTCTGCTCACGAACTGTACGTGGAGCGCCTGGTCAAGGTCGAGACGTCTCCTGGGCGTTTCGAGTTCCAGGAAGCGGGCACAGGCTCGCGCAGCGGCGCCGCCACCTTCCAGCCCAAGACCGACGTGTCGTTCACCACGTCGGCGTTCGGCATCCGGTTCTTCAAGCACGTCGCGAACACGGTGAGAAACGCCGATGGCACGCTGACCGGCCCCGACCAGCAACTGCAGCTGGTGAAGGAGCAGACCTGGGCCGAGGCGTTCTCTCGGTTGCCCCTTGAGCTGCGGTCCAGCGTCAGCGCGGCGGTGGGCGGTTGGAAGACCGACCAGATCGCCTTCAACGACGCCGGCACCTTGGCGTTCATCGCTTCGTACAACGGACGAGTGATGGTGCTCGACATGGCGAGCCTCGACCTCGTCGACATCATCGAAGTCGGCGGCGGCTCAACCAACATCGCGAGCATTGCGGTGGCCGGCGACCACCTCTACATCGCTGAAGGCGATCGATACGTCACTGCCGGGCGCCCGGAGGGCGGCTACCGCCTGATGCGCGTGAACATCGACCTGTCCGCGCCGCAGGCTTACGGCCACGTGCAGCAGATCCGTTTGCCCAGCACGCTGTCCAACACCGTCGGCGGCTATGCCGACCTGGCGGTCAACCGAGATGCGCAAGGGCGGCCGCGCTACCTGGCGGTGACCGTGGCGACCGGCGCCCTGGGGATCAACCGATACGACATGGAGATCGGCAAGGCGTTTGTCCTCGACCTGGTGGGGCTGGAGGCTGAGAACCAGTTGGGTACCGCCAGATGGTCTGCCTCTTTGACGGCCTCGCGTTCGCTGCGAGAGATCGTCCATCCCGAGAGTCGAGGGCGGGGCACGCAGTTTGTCGTCTCCGGCAGCCGGCCCGGTGACTTCCTGTTCACGAATGCGTTCGACGGCGCACGCGGCGCCGTGTCCGTCAGCTTCGCGCTCGATCCCCAGGATGGCAGCCTCAGCGCCACCCCGACGACACGCGTGCTGAACCTGGACACGAGCGGTCTCTTCACGGTGGGCAAGTACCGCCTGAACTTCCAGCGCACGCAGGGCGTGGCTGTGACGGAGTTCCAAGGCAACGAGTACGCTTTCATCGCCGACTACCACCTGCCCTACCTCGACCTCTCGAATGCGGGCCGCCAGGTGGGCGGCAAGATCGCGGTGGTGAAAGACCCGTTCGGCCGCAACGGCCAACCGGAGTTTCTGGGCACCACGACGCCGTTCAAGGGCGGCACACTCGACAAGCTGACGTTGAGCCCCGACGGTAGCCAGCTGTGGGCCACCTACATGCACGACGAGGGGGGCCTGACTGGCACCATCAGCTTCGGCATGCTGGTGTTTGACGCGCAGGACTTGATCATTCATGCGCAGGTCAATTCCCTGAACAACCGCAGCCAGACCGCACCGCTGCCTTTCGATCGCATGAACAGCGGGGGCGATCAGATCCCCAGTGTGACGCCGCACGAGTACGGCGGCCACGTGGTCGGCATGGCGCCGAAGCGTGCCACGCTGAACATCGTGTCGGCGAACGGTTCCCCGGACGGCAGTCTAGTCGGCAGCGGTCATCTTGCTCGCGACGCGATGACCGCGCCCGCCCATGGTGAACCGGTGTTCTACCTGCAGACCGGTGTTCCGCTCACCGGATACAGCGTCTACGTCAGCACCTTCGGCCCAGGTGACGGGTTGTGGCCGCAAGACAAGCCGCTGGAACTGTTCTCGTTGTTCGGCGGCTCCGATGCCTCGGGTGACTTGAGCCTCCTGCAGCGCGAATTGCTGGCCGACAGCAATCCCGGGCGCGTGGCCACAGCCCACGTCAACCGGTCGCAAGCGGCCAGCGACGATCCTTTCCGGGTCGACCTGGCCGAAGTGTTGGGTCGGCAGGTGAAGCTGACAGCAGGCCAGACCTACTGGGTGGGCGTGGAGGGCCGAACCGCGTCCGGCTCGGTCGTGCGCACTTACAAGCAGTTCACGGTGGCGCCAGTCAAGGCTGAATTCGAGAATCAGTTCTCAAGCGTCACGATCTTGACGCCGACGCTCCAGACGCCTTTTGCCGTCGACGAGATCATCGGCGGAACGTATTTGCCCGAGTTCGCCCGCTCACTGGGTTTCGAAGGCAATGACACGCTGACGGGGACACGGCTGATGGCGGCGGCGATGGCCGAGAAGTCTGGAGCAACGGTGCTGGAGTACGACCCGCGCACGGGGGGATGGATCGGCGCCAAGGGCACTCGCTGGGCTGACGTCTCGATCAACCGCATTCCCAAGAATGGTGGTGCGCTGATCCTGATCGCCAATTGGCTCAGTGATGCGTCGACCACGGACACCGGCTTTGCCGAAGGCGCCGCGGACGCGCTCTTCGCGAGCCTGGTCGAGTTGCATCGTGGCACCGCAGCAGCCGGCTTCCGCGGGGGTCTGCTGAACTCCCACCTGCACTTCATCGGGCACGGTCGTGGGGCTGTGGTCAACAGCGAGATCATCCAACGCCTGGGACGCTACGCCGATTCGCTACAACAGGTTCAAGGTGTGAACCGCGAAAGCGACGATCCCTCCAACCGTCTTGACCTTCACATGACCACGCTCGATCCGTTCGACGGCGAGCAGCGTTCTCTGGAGCTGGACTTTGGGGCGATGTTCGGCCGATTGGCGCTTGTAGGGACGGCGGCGACGTTGAGCGGGTCCCTTGCGCTTGCTGGCCGGTGGGCTATCGCCATCGCCAACTGGGGCGGCCTCTTTGTCGACGCCGTACTCAAGCCCTACGGCCTGGACAAGATCGCGGCCGGGGACTACAAGGACCCCGACATCAAGATCTGGGAGAACGTCACCTTCGCGGACAACTACTACCAGGAGATTCCGAAGCAACCCGGCGACCAGTGGTTCACCAACGTCCCGGTGGTCGAGTATCTGTATACGAGTATCGACACTCAGCACACGGGCACGCCCTACGGTCATTCCATGTGGAACGCGGGTGCCGCGATCGATGTCCGACTCGATGGGCGTTACGGATTCCACATCGGCAATGACGATGAGTACCCGATCATCAACGGTATCGGCACGCTGCACCAGCGCGTCGCAACCTGGTACCTGGGCACGGCAAACCTGGCGCTGCGTCGCTTTAGCGACACTAAACCTCACCCTGCGGAAGGAAAGGCGGACCCCATCCTGCGGGGCTTGCAAGACTATGGACGAAAGGTGGACGCCTTCGGCGGCGACTGGCTCTATAGCAACTACAACTACACCTTCGACTCGTTGCGGGACTGGAAGCCCTGGTACAGCTATCGCGTCTCGAATACGCTGAGCAATCAGACGATCGCCACCGCCGCCTTCGTCCAGGCACACGGCGACTACACCTCGACTGTGGTTCAGGAAGGCTTGGGAGAGGGTTGGGCGTACTCGGTACAGGGCGGCGGCTTGTACGGCGCAGATTCGAGGGCGGGGCTGCGACCGCTCGAGGGCCGCGAGCCGGTCATTGCCGACAACACCGAACGCGGACGCGACCTTGAAGCCGTCCCCGGTGTCTTCAACGGCAACTTTGAGGCGGGCGACCGCACGCAGTTTGGCCGCTTCCCAATCTTCAGCTGGAACCTGCCGGGCTGGTCGCGCCACAATTGGACGAAGCCGGTGAACACGCCGCAGCTGCTGGACGAGTACAAGGAACGTCTGTCGAATGACCTGGACCAGGGGGTTGATGTGCTCGACTGGAACGGGTTGCGCCAGGATTGGTGGGACGCCTTCAAGCGCGACTACCTGCCGGGATTCACTGCCGGCCTGTACAGCGATATCTATCAATCGATCGGCGAGTTGCTCGGGAAGTTGAGGAAGACCCCGCTGGCGACGGGCAAGCTCGGCCTAGATCCGTTGGAGGTATCGGTCAACGCGGTCGTGGACGCCTTCGACGGGTTCAGGCAACGAATGATGGCGAGTTTTGCGCGCCACAACGTGCCTGGGGGAGTGAATACGGTCGTTTCTGCGATCAACAAGTTTTTGGATGTTGCGGCGAACGGCACGAAACAGTTCCCTGGGGCCAACATCAGGAATCTGACCTCGGCGGCCTTCTTCCTCGGCGCCGGCCCATCGCTCGTGGCCAACTTCCTGAATGGATATCAAAGCATCGCAGAGCATCGAGTCGAGCTGGGGGGCGGCGACGAACTCTGGCACAACCGGATGTATTTCCCGATCGACGCCACGTCGTTGAGCTTCGATCTGGCGAGCGACAGCCTCGAAACCGGAACGCTGGAGGTGGTCTTCGAGCCTTGGAGTGTCGGTGGAACCGCCGCAACTCCTCCGTCTGGATTGCGGTTCTCGTTTGACAAGAAGCCGGTGGCCTTGTTGGACGGTGCCTACCAGCAGATCAAGATCGCCGTGCCGGAGGCGTTGCGCGGCCAAGTAGGAACGTTCTACTTCAAAGTGTCCGACGACACGTGGGGCAGCTTCTATATCGACAACATCCGCCTGGGCTCCGACCTCGAGATCACCGACAGTAGTGCAGCGGAAGGGAACGCCGACCAGGCGAAGGACCGCATCGTCTTCTTCAAAGACTTTGTCGACGTGGACCCGCAGGCCAACGTGGGCGATCTCCGGACCACCGATCCCTTCGTCAGTGTGCAGCAACACGGCGTCGACCAGCACAAGGTGACGTTGCGCAACAGCGGTGCTGAGAGGGCGCAGATCCGCCTGAAGGTGGACGGAGACGCCTTCTTGCAGCACCGCACCACGGACGCCAGCACCGGCGCAACTACCAGCCAGCTGATGGACGGCAACTGGGAGTTCGCACGCGTGCTTGAGCCAGGCGAGGAGTACGTCCTCGACCTGCGCGCCCATGCCAACGAGGATCTTCTGAAGAAGCTCGCCGGGTACGATCAAGAGAGCGGCACCTACAACACCCTGCCGTACGACGTCGCGATCGCTTTCGCTCGTCTGCAGGTGGAAACGAGCCCGGTGGGCAGTGGCGTGGTGCAGAAGGACGCGGTGAGCCTCTACTACATGATCGATCTATCGGACGCCAGCCGAAAGGACGGTGTGGTCCACATGCGCGACCTGAGGACGGGTACCGACGTCAACCTCACAGGAGGAATGCTGGGAGGTCCCAATGGAGAGCGCGCGCTGCGGGTCTACAACCCCGGTGGCATGGAGATCGCGCCGGTCGCAGGCGCGGGCTTGCCGTTGAATCTGGTGGAGGTCAAGAACCTTCCCGATGTGATCGACCAGATGCGCGTTGACGATCCCGCCTCGGCGCTGCCGCCTGCGATTGCGGCTGCAGCAAAGAAGCGCGAGAAAGACACCACGCTGATCATCGTCAAAGGGGGTGATGCGAGGTCCTTGCTCGGCTCGAACCTGTCGGTCGACCTGACGATGAAGGCCGCGGGCGTGGTGGTTGCACAGCCCAAGCTGCAAGCCGTACTTGTCGAACCTCAGCGGCTGCACGTCAACAGCGCGGACATTACCGCGCAGGTCCAGCGATTTGTCGGCTACCTCGTCGGCGACACCCGTGCCCAGATCGACAGGCTGCGCGAGCTGGAGGCGCAGGGCGAAATGTGGCCTAGCGATCGACAGCGGCTGGATGAGCTGCTCGTCGTGGACGCCTTCAAGGCTTCGTTGACCTCCGAGCAATTGCAGCGCCTTGCGCTGCTTCAACCCGGTTTGCTGGCGCCGTTCCAAGGACAGGCCTTCTCGACGGCGGTCCGGGAGGTGCTCTACGAGGGCGGTGACGGACTCCAGGGCGTGTTCCACGAACTGTGGTCACGCGGTGACCTCGAGATCAGCACAGCGACCCGCGCGCCGGCGAGCAATGAGAACTCGCTGCTTGTGAAATGGCAGGGTGAGGGGGAATTCACTGGCACTGCGGGTACGGCCGGTCAGGACCTCTGGGTGAGCGAACTGCAACGGTTGCTGATGAGCGGTGACAGTGTCCGCTCCGATCTGCAGCCGCAGCAGAAGCTGTACCTGCTGTCGAAGGTGCTCAACGGGGACCGGGCAGGAGCGCTTTCCGACCCGACCAAGCGGGCGATGCTGTATCTGGGGCAGGTGCTTCGAGACGTCTTGGTGGACCTGCCGAGCGACGCGGACACAGACCTGGCCTGGAAGCGCCTGGGCCAGCGAGTGGGCTGGGTGGCTGCGCACGAGTTCGCGCACAACCTGGGCCTGCCCGACGCCTATGTGCAGAGCGGGGGGGTGCGTCAACTTCTGGACCTTCAGGAGTCCCTGATGTCCCAGTTCGGCATGCGCAACCTGACGCCGATTCAGCAGAACCTGTTGGCGCTCGCGCTTGACGCCCCGAACCACGGCCTGCTGGAGACGACAGAGCATGGGTCCCTGCGGGGCCGCACAGTGGCGGCGAGCGACATCGACGGGGTCATCCAATACCTGTACAACCTGTCCAACGGCAGGCGGGTCAACTTCGCCCCTTCCGAGGGCGAAGCCGCGACAGGTTCCGGAGGTGACCAGCCGACGGACTCCGGCGGTTTCCTGGGCTTCTCCACGACCCCGGAGACGGGCCTTGCGAGCGCTGCGGGTGTGCCGGCGACCGGGCACGAGATGAAGGGTCTGGAGGACGCGACCAGCTGGCAAGCGCGCGGCACCATCGACTGGCAAGACGGCGGCGCCGCCGTGCTGCACGAGAGCGACCGCGTCCACAGCGGCCTGCGTCAGACCTTCGTCGTGATGGAAGGCCAGCGTTACCTCACCTTCACCGTGTCGGACCATCGACTCGGCGAAGGCGGCGCGAGCATCGCCGATGCGTTCGAGTTTGCGCTGCGAGACGCGGCTGACGGCCGCTCCGTGTTGCCGTCCCTGGCGCTGTCGCGCACCGACGCAGGTCTGAACCAGCAGGGCGGCGGGCAGCAGTACCTCTCCAGCGGGGTGCTGGCCCGTGACGGCAAGACGCAAGGCTCGACCACCTACTATGTCGACATCACGGAGGTGGCGCGGGGCACCGCGCTGGAGCTGTCGTTCGACCTGATCGGCTTCGGCGTTGCCGACGGCTATGTGAAGCTCAAGGACGTCCAACTGCTCGGATCGCTGAACACGGCGCCGGTGCTGCAGCAGCAGCAACACGTCGAGCTCGGCGAGGATGGCGTGTCGCAATTCGACCCGCTGGCAAAAGCGAGCGATGCGGAAGGTAACGCGTTGACCGCGCACCTCGTCACGCCGCCGGCACACGGCAGCCTGACGCTGCGGGCGGACGGCAGCTTCGACTACCAGCCGCAAGCCGACTTCCACGGTGAAGACAGCTTCAGCTACCGCGTCAGCGACGGCCAGTTGGAGTCGACCATCGCGACGGTCCGGATGACCGTGCGACCGGTCAACGACCTGCCGGTGGTGCAAGACATTACCTCCAGTGTCGAGGAGGACGGTAGCGTGCACCTCGATCTGGTGGCCGGTGCGATCGACGTGGACGGCGATTCGCTGGCCCCGGTGATCGTCGCGGCTCCGGCCCACGGTGTGCTGACCACCGACGCGGAGGGTCGCTACACCTACACGCCGGCTCCGGACTTCCACGGCAGCGACAGCTTCACCTATCGCATCAGCGATGGCCAGGGCGAGTCGCAGGTGGCGACGGTGTGGCTGACCGTGATGCCGGTGAACGACGCTCCGGTGGTGGCAGACCAGGCCGCCACGCTGGCCGAGGACGGAAGCTTGCGCGTCGACCTGTTGGCCGGAGCGCAGGACGTGGACGCAGACGTGCTGGCGCCGGTGGTGGTCAGCGGGCCGCGGCATGGCAGCCTGACGCTCAACGCCGATGGCAGCTTCAGCTACTCGGCCCACGCCGACTACCACGGGGAGGACAGCTTCACCTATCGCGTCAGCGATGGGCAGAGCGAGTCGTCACTGGCGACGGTTACGCTGACCGTCTCGCCGGTGAACGATGCGCCGATCGCCCAGGACGGCAGTGCCACGCTGGCCGAGGACGGCAGCGCCGTGATCGACCTGCGCACCCTGGGCCTCGACGTGGACACCCTGGTGTTGCAGGCCGTGGTCCTGACCGGACCGTTGCACGGCACGCTGTTGAACCACGGCGACGGCACGTTCACCTACACGCCCGCGCCGAATTTCTACGGCCGCGACAGCCTGCGCTTTGCGTTGACGGACGGCGACCTCGTGTCGAACGAGGCGACCTTCACGTTCCACGTGACGGCGGTGAACGACGCACCGGTGATCGCCGACGGACACCTGACAGTGTCCGAAGACGGTGTGCTGCGCATCGACCCGCTTGCCGGCGTGACCGACGTCGATGGCGACGCCTTGAGTGCGGACGTCGTTGCCGGCCCCGCGCACGGCAGCCTGAGCCTCAACACCGACGGCAGCTTCACCTACACGCCGACGGCCGACTTCGAGGGCAGCGACAGCTTCACCTACCGTGTCAGCGATGGCACTGAGGCGTCCAATCTCGCGACGGTCACACTGACCGTGACGGGTGTCAACGATGCGCCGGTCGCCCAAGACGGCCGGGCCGCACTGGACGAAGACGGGGCGGTGGTGGTCGACCTGCGTGCCTTGGGCCTCGACGTGGAGGGCGCTCAGCTCCAGCCCGTCGTGGTCGCCGGCCCGTCGCACGGCACCCTGGTGGACAACGGTGACGGCACCTTCACCTACACGCCCGCGCCCAACTTCAAGGGCCGAGACAGTGTGCGCTTCACGCTCAGCGATGGCGAACTGACCTCGAACGAGGCGACGTTCAGCTTCGACGTCACCGCGGTGAACGATGCCCCGGTGGTCGCCGACAGCCACATGACGGTGGACGAAGATGGGGTGCTGCGTGTCGATCCGCTGGCAGGCAGCAGCGACGTGGACGGTGACGCACTGGCCGCGGCCATCGTCGCCGGCCCGGCGCACGGCAGCGTGAGTGTCAACGCCGACGGTAGCTTCAGCTACACGCCGGTGGCCGACTTCAACGGCAGCGACAGCTTCACCTACCGCGTCAGCGACGGGCAGGGTGGCTCCGAGTTGGCGACCGTCACCTTGACGGTGGTGCCGGTGAACGACGCCCCGGTGGTCGCGGGCCGTCATCTGACGGTGTCCGAAGACGGTGCGCTGCACATCGACCCGCTTGCAGGCGCGACCGACGTCGACGGGGACGCCCTGACGGCAGCCGTTGTCGCCGGCCCGGCGCACGGCAGCCTGAGCGTCAACGCCGACGGCAGCTTCACCTACACGCCGGTGGCCGACTTCAACGGTAGCGACAGCTTCACCTACCGTGTCGACGACGGTGCCGGCGCGTCGACTCTCGCCACCGTCACGCTGGGCGTGACCGCGGTGAACGACGCACCGGTGGCACAAGACGGCAGCGCCATGGTGACCGAAGACGGCAGCGTGGTGATCGACCTGCGCAGTCTCGGCTTCGACGTCGACGCCGACGCCGAATTGCAGAGCCTGGTGGTGGCGGGCCCGTCCCACGGCACGCTGATGGACAACGGCGACGGCACCTACACCTACACGCCGGCGCCCGACTTCAACGGCAGTGACCGCCTGCGCTTCGCGCTGACCGACGGTGAGCTCGTCTCGAACGAAGCCACCTTCAGCTTCGAGGTCACCGCGGTGAACGATGCCCCGGTGCTGGCCGACGCGCAGTTGGCGATGGCCGAAGACGGCGTGCTGCGGCTCGACCTGTTGGCGGGTGCGAGCGATGTTGACGGTGACACGTTGACAGCGACGGTGATCGCCGGCGCGGCGCACGGCCTTTTGACGGTCAACGCCGACGGCAGCTTCAGCTACACCCCGGCGGCCGACTTCAATGGCACCGACAGCTTCACCTACCGCGTCGGCGACGGCACGGTGGACTCGAACGTGGCCACGGTGACCCTGAATGTGCAGTCGGTCAACGACGCCCCTGTGGCCCGCGATGCTGCCCTTGCCCTCGACGAAGACGGCACGCTCCACATCGACTTCGCCGCCTACGGCCTGGACGTCGACAGCAGCGCGGCCCTCACCGCCGTGATCGTTGACGGCCCGGCACATGGCAGCTTGGTGCGTGGGGACGATGGCCGCTATGTCTACGTGCCGCATGCCAACTACCACGGCACCGATGCCATCCGCTTCCGTTTGAGCGATGGCGAACTCGGCTCCAACGAGGCAACCCTGTCGATCACCGTGGCCGCCGTCAACGACGCACCGACCTTGGCCGACAGCACGCTGCAGATGGCCGAGGACGGCAGTGTGACCGCCGATGCACTGGCCCAAGCAACCGACGTCGACGGCGACGTGCTGACGCTCGAACTGGTCGAGGGCCCGGCCCACGGCACCGTCACGATCCATCCTGACGGCAGCTACACCTACGTGCCCAACGCCAACTTCTACGGCGTCGACACGTTCAGCCTGCGCGTCAGCGACGGGCCCGCCGCCTCGGCGGTGGCCAGCGTCAGCGTCAACATCGAGGCGGTCAACGACGCCGCGGTCGCGTTCGACAGCACGGCCATCGGCGAGGAAGACCAGGCGCTGGTGCTGGCCTGGAGCGACTTCGATGTGGTCGATGTCGACGGTGACGCCATGGCGATCCGCATCACGACGCTGCCGGCCGAAGGTGTGTTGCAGCGGCATACCGCCGACGGCACATGGCTCGACGTGGTGGCGGGCGAGACCTTCACCCAGGCCGAGATCACAGCCGGTGTGTTGCACTTCGTGCCTGAAGCCAACGCCTCCGGCGGCGAGGGGTATGTCCACGCCGGCTACGGCAACCGCCGCAGCCACTATGCCCGCCTGGGCTATGTGGCCGGCGACGGCCTGGTGGACACCGCCGAGGTCTTCGTGAACCTCGACATCACCGCGCTCGCCGATGCACCGACGCTGAACTTCACGGGCGCCAACAGCAGCACCCGCGAGCTGTTCCGCACCGGTTGGGAAGGTGCGCCCAACGTCGACTCCCAGTCGACGCTGGTGCAGCAGTCCGTCTTCGACGGGTGGCGCTTGATCACCGATCCGGACCCGTCTTGCGGCGGCCAGGACGGTTTCGAGGTCTGGAACACCGGCGACCGGATGGCCGACGCCTACAACAACCTGCGCACCGTGCGGGCTGGCGAGGGCAACGGCAACCAGTGGCTGGAGCTGAACAACGCCGGCGGCGCCCAGCACCAGACCTTGGGCATCGAGCGCACCGTGGAGACGGTCGCTGGCGCCAGCTACACGCTGAGCTTCGACGTCGCAGGACGCCTGGGCTTCGGCTCGGACTACACCCGCATCGCCGTCTACCTCGACGGCGTGAAGCTGGCCTCGGTGAGCCCGACCAGCCCGAGCAGCTCGCTCGACTGGCGCACGCTCAGCTACAGCTTCACCGGTACCGGTGGGGCGCAGCGGCTGCGCATCGTCAGCGAGGCCACCCGTCTGCACGAGGGCGGCCGCGGCACGATGATCGACGACATCGCGCTGAGCGAGACCACGCAGCTCAACCGCGGCAGCGAAGACAGCCGCATTCCGCTGCAAGGCATCGCCGCCGCGCTGGCCGACAACGACGGCTCCGAGACGATGGTGCTCACGATGATGGGCCTGCCCATCGGCAGCGTGCTGAGCGACGGCGTGCGCAGCTTCACCGTCACGGAGGCGGCGCGGGTCGCCAACCTGTCGGGTTGGAACACGGCCACCTTGGCGCTGCAACCGCCGGCCAACTTCAGCGGCGTGCTCCAGCTGCAGGTGCAAGCCACCGCGATCGAGACGGCCACCGGCGGCCGCGCCACCGTCTCGAAGCAGTTGGCCGTGCAAGTCGCTGCCGTGGCCGACGCCCCGGTGTTGACCCTGACGGCACGCGACGTCGACGTCAGCCGCGAGATGCTCAGCACCAGCTGGGAGAGCGTGGCCAATCGCAACCGCAACGCCACCATCGTGGCCGGGGCGCCGTGGAGCACACTGGAAGGCTGGCGTGTGATGCATGCCGAGTTCGGCAAGCAGACGGCGTTTGAGATCTGGAGCAGCGGCGACCAGATGCGCAATGCCGCGGGCCAGTTCGTGACGGTGCAGGCGGCGGCCGGCAATGGCCGCAACTGGCTGGAGCTGAACAACGGTATCGGTGAAGGGCACCAGACGCTGGGGATCGAGCGCGACGTGCAGACGATCGCCGGTGCGATCTACACGCTCAGCTTCGACTACGCCGGGGCTCTGGGCCTGCCCGAAGCCAACACGCGGGTCGGCATTTATGTCGACGGCCAGCTGGTGGGCAGCTATGCCAATACCAGCGGCGCCACGGCGCTGAACTGGCGCGCGCTGAGCTTCCAGTTCACCGGCAACGGCTGCGAGCGTGAGATCAGCATCCGGATCGAAGGGGGACCGACGGCGAACCATGGGCGCGGCGCCATGATCGACGACATCCGCATCGTCGAGACGCTGCCGACCGGCAACCACCTGGTGTATGGCCTAGCGGGCACGGCGATCGCATTGCCGATCGTCAATGCGAGCCTGACGGACACCGACGGGTCTGAGACGCTGAAGGTGGAACTGCTCGGCTTGCCGGCGGGGGCGACGGTGTCGGACGGCACCCGGTCGGTCACGCTCACGAGTGCGGGCAGCGTCGACCTCAGTGGCTGGAACCTGGCCCTGCTGAGCCTGACGCCGCCGGCGGGATGCCCTGGCCTGCTGTCATTGCAGGTGAGGGCGACCAGCACTGAAGCGTCGAACGGCTCGAGCACCAGCGTCACGCAGAGCTTGCAGGTCTGCGTGCTCGGCGGCACGCCGGTGGACACCCCGGTCGGCGTCAACCCGTACGTCGTGCTGACGGCCGGGACGAGCAGCACGACGACCGCCGCGGCGACAGGCACAGTGTCTGCAACGCCTATCGTGGTGGGACCGATGGTGGACGAAACCGGGGCACTGACCATCTCGCTGGCACTCAGCACGCCTCGTACGTGGGAGGAAGAGGAGGCCGCCGAGCGCGAGCGCAGCAGCGCCCTCAATGAGGAGTGGCTGCAGGAGCTGGAGCAGTTTGCCCGGGCGAACTGGGAGGCTTTGGTGGGATGAGGGCAGGGGCGAAGTCGCGACGCGTGAACGTCGATCCCGATGACGACGATCTACGCGAGGCACGGGGCGGGAAGGGCGGCGGTTTGCTCCTTGCCTCTTCCGCAAAGCCCTGGCTGCTGACGAAGGTCCGGCGGCCTGGAGCGGTGTCTACCGCGCTGCCTTTGACACTTACCACATCGAGGCCAACAGTCGGTTTGGAATGGACGGGACGGGTAGGGCCAGCCGGTGGGCTGCCAGCATGAGTAGCGGTGGCGCCAAGCTGGGGTCGGTGGTCGTGGCTGCGTTGGCGCTGACCGCCTGTCCTGCCAAGCCGACGGACGGCAGCTGGGCGGCATTCAATGGGTTCTATCCCGGGATGTCGCTGCAGGATGCCAAGGGCGCCGGCGCAATCAACTGCAAGGAGACCAGTTCGATTTCGAAGGAGGTCCAGTGTGACATCCCGCCTCACCGTCGGGCGCTCGGACCGTTCAACGCGAGGTCTGCGCGGCTGGTGTTCTACATCAGCAACCAGCATCGTCTCAGCCGGATGTTCGTGCATTTCCACGGGCCGCATTTCAACGCCTTGTGCCACGCGGCGGCCGAGATCTACGGAGCGCCTGTGATTGGCAGTGGCTATTTCTGGTATCGAGCTGGCACCCCCGCGGACATCGAACTTCCAATGAGGGGAAGCTCGGGGGACCCCACTCGAACTTTTATGGAGTTTCGGTACGAGCCCGAGCTGGCCGATCCGAAGAACGATCCGCCTTATGCCTCCGAGCGCGGATGCCTGCCTGCGGAGTGAACCGCCGCGGCACTACAACGACCACCACTCCGACTCTCGCCACGACAGTCTGCACAAGCAGGGTGCGTACCAATGACACGATTCCTATTCGCCACATTCCAACTTGTCATTCTCGTCACGACCCTGGTGACCGCGTTGGACTGGTACCTCGCTCCCAGCCCTTCGATCTGGCTGATGAACGTCCTCCCCTTCGAGCTGGTGAATGCGTTGCAAGACATCGGTGTGCCCGGCGGTGGGGCGGTCTGTCCGGTGACATGCCGTCGAGGCGGGCCGTTGGAGGTGCTCAGCGCGGTCGCCGTCGTGCTGAGCGCCCGTCACCTGTGGCGCCACTTCACCACGTCCTCTACGCCGGCGCCTTCGGCATTCGGCCCGATCGAGCGTTTGCTCGCTGGGGCCGCGATCATGCTCATCGCCCTCGAGGTTACGCTCAATCTGCCGCCTCTGTTGATGGGCAAGGTCGTCCTGGACTTGTTCGTCAACGCCGTCACCTTGGGCCAAGTGAGCCTGGCGCGAAAGTCGGCTCACGGGATGCTCGTTGCGGCCTTCTGGATTGTGGAACTCAAGCTGTTGTTGGAAGGTTTAGGTCTACGCAAAACGACGGACCGGGGCGGAAGAACCGTACGACTGTCGGACGCGGAGAGGTCCAAGATCCGCTGACCGCAGCCCGAGCAGGTCTCTGCGTCCACGCGGACGCGGCACGATGATCGATGATTCGTAAATCGCGAGCGTCCGTTCAACTTGGCGGGGCGGACGCATTCCAATGGACGAGACGTATGCCGGTTCTCAGGACAATCTTCAGCGCGATCTTATTCATCGCCTTGGCGCCACATCAAACTGCCCACGCGCAGCCCCAGTCTGAGGACGACACGAACCGCTGCAACGACGCAATGGTGAAGCGCGTGGGGGAACACTTCCATCTTGGCCACTTCATCCATCCAAGTGTTGAGACCGGCGGCCGTTTGGTGGCTAGCATCTGCAAATCTTGGCCGACGAACAGCTCAAGAACTATTGCCGCATTCGCCTACGATGGCGGGGTTGAGTACCAGAAAGAGCTGCTGCTGGCGATAGTCGACGCCCGAGGCGATAGGGTCATTGCGTCCCATAGAGGTGCCATAGCCGAGGGCGGGGCGAGCGAAGTCACGAGCTATTCCTTGAAGCTCGACACGGCGCGATACACCCTTTCGAAAACCACGAGAGCCTTCGCACTTCGCCTCCACACCTTCCGTGACCGATGTCAATACGAGGGAGGCTTTGACGGCGAACTCACCCTCTACATTGTCGAAGGGCGGACTATCAGGCCGATCCTCACTGAAACCATGTCCCATTGGCGCTATGGAGACGGCAATCGCTGCGGCGGAGAGGATATTCCTCACGTAGAAGCCAACGTCGTGATCTCGGTGGAGCCGACTTCAACCAACGGCTTCGCCGATCTAAGGCTTGCGACTCGACGAAACGACAAGAAGAAGGGAGTGGCGGCCAGAGTCAAATACAACGGGGACCGCTACGATCTTGTGCTTTGGCAGACGGCTTTCGGGGCTGTGGCCACGCAGGTTTCTGAGCTGGGCGTGAGTGAACGCTTTGAAAGCAAAATTTGCCAGGATGTCGAGAGTGAAGTTGACGCTGAGGGAGTGAATTCGCTAATGGTGGTGCAGGCAGTAGCCGGCGCCCTGGGGTACAAGTACGATCCAGGTAAAGGTGAATATATTATTTCGCCTGATGATTTTAAGAGGATCGCCGATCAAGTTGAGGTGGTGTCTGGTCCTCAGCATGGGGCTGTGGTAAAGGTGAGCGGTAGCTACCCGTATTGGAGGCTCGTTCCAGATTTTGGTTATGTCGGCAAAGACAAGGTGTCCTTTTCGGTAGATGCGAATGGGAGACGGGTGCTTTTGACCATCGATCTATTGGTGAGTAAGGTTATCAATGAGCGCCAGGATGGGCAGCAGGACTGCGACTTTGTTCGCTTTGGCGCGACGAGGCCCGGAACGAAGAGGGGCCACTTGAACGCTCTGAGCGGCTCTACCCTTGGAGCAGACGCCGTCTGGCATTCCTGCTCCTTGCAGCGAGTGCGAAGCGATGGATATGTGCAAGAGATCGAGGCGTCAATTGCGGTAGACGGAGAGCGCGTTGTGTCTGTCCTCGTCGACAGCACATTGACCGCACCAGAACGCGGAATGCCGGGAGAGAATTGCCATTACGAAGGTGCGGAGCTCCATGATGGGATCGCATTCTCACACCGCAAGGAGGCATTACTTCCAGTAAAGGACGGCGTCGCAGCTTCTGCAATCGGCATCTATGCCACACCGAACTCCTACAGGCTCAACCTCTCAAAAGTATCGTTTGCGTCTTGCGCTCCCAAAGGGCAGTCGGCATAAGGCTCTCGTGCGGGTGACGGACCACGCCTTCTCGATGCTGGCCACCATCAGTGTGGCCGCGCCCGACGGCTGTGGCCTTGCGAAACAAGCTTTGCTCGTTCCGCTTCTCCTGCTCGCCATGGTTCCTCCACACGTCTACGCTGGCGGCTCCGGCGGGGCTTGGGGCACGAACAGGACGGGGCAGACGGTTTACCTATACGACGGCATCTATGTCTTCAAAAACGACGCGGCCGGTCACCGTACGGACGAGATCGTCTCCGTCGTTTCGTTCGAGGGCGAATGTGGAGATATGGCTGCACTGTTCGCAGGCAAGTTCATCGACTGCTCGCGCGGTGTGGCTTCTCCTTTGGCTGCCGCCTACTATCGGGTTCGTTTCAGCACCGAGCACCGCACGCCTGCGGCAGAGGGGCCAAAATCTACGAGTGCATACGGGGTTGCGAGCCGAAGCGCGTACCTCTTCTTTTCGTAGAAGAGCCCGAGGAATGCTAGTTTGGCAACGGTGGGGAGGGGCCCCCTGCGCTGCCGTTCCCCCCCATCCCCCTATTGACGTTTCTATGCCGAAGCCAACGATCAACCGCTACGCCGCGTATCTCCTGTTTGTGCTATGCGGCCATGCTGCCGCAGAGACTCCGGGTGACTATGTAGGCACCAGTAAGACGGGCGTGAGATTCAGGATCGTCATGGACAGCGGCAATTCTGTTCAGGTGCCGGGTGGGTTTTACGCGACAGAAAACCCGACGGTTGCCGTTTTGTCTTCAGCGACGCGACGGCAGCAGGAAAGATTCATGGACAGTCACTGCACGGTCAATGCATTCGCCATGACGTGCTCAAAAGAGTCCCCATTGGGCTCGGCGACTTACAAAGGGTACTTCATAGAAAAGAAGGACAGCGTCGCCCGCAAGTATTTGAGGTGCACCACGGGCTGCGGGAAACACATCCCCGACGTGTTCACCTATCACGACGGCGTCAAAAACTGACGCCAGGGGCCCGCGCCATGCTCTCGCTCCCCCGTCAGCAGAACGGGCGAGGGTCTACTCAGCTCGGCTGTTGCCGACCCTCTAGTTCGCTGAGTAGGGCCAGTGATCGGCGCCTCTATTCCCTCTCGAACCGCCACTTCGTGACGAATATCACGAACCGCCGTCGGACGAGACCGAACGGTTTTGAAGGACCCTCGCCGGTCATAACCGCCCGCCCACTCACCCATGGGGGTTACACCTAGATACGCACCCCCTACACTCCGCCGCGAGACACGCACCAGGGTGCAATGCACAGGGATACGGACCGGCAAGCCGCTAAGGCGCAGACGCTCGTCCTACCCCTCCGCATCTTCACCCGCGCGCTGTCAACAAACCCGGTCTCGATCCATCGATCCTGATCCGAACGGTGGACCGACCACCTCAAACCAAAAACCAGCGCCCGGCACCGCCGAGCGCCGCCTGAGGGAATCGTCGTGGGGATTTGTGGCCAGCTGGCCGCGTTGCACCGAGGGGCAACTCGTGCCGGCATCGCACGTCTGTGCGCAGCGTTGCTGTGGGTGCTGCCCGTCGCGGTCGTCGCGCAGCCGTTGCCGCAGCTCTACCGCCTGGCGCTTGCCGTTGACCCCGCCGTCGCCGGCGCGCAAGCCCAGGTCCGCGCCGCCGAGCAGCGTGTGGTGCAAGCCCGCGCCGCCTTCGGGCCGACCGTCGCGCTCACCGGCACCAAGTCCAGAGGCAACTACCGCGAAGCGCCAGAGTACGACGAGCGCAACCTCGAGTCGAAGCAGTACGGCGCCCAACTCACCCAGCCGCTGAAACGCGACGCGCTCTACCCCAGCCTCGCTCAGGCTCACGCGCAGCTCGAACAAGCCCAGGCGCAGTTGCAGCAGGCCGAGACCGACGCGATGCAGCGGCTCGTCGAGGCCTGCTTCGGCGTGCTGAAGGCGCGTGATGAAGTGGTCTTCCTGCAAGCCCAACGTGTTGCCACCAGCGAACAACTCGCCTCCGCGCAACGCAGCTTCCAGGTCGGCACGGTGTCGGTCACCGACGTGCGCGAAGCGCAAGCCAAAGCCGACACGGTCGCGGCCCAGCTGGTCGCCGCGTCGTATGAACTCGACCTGCGGCAGCAGATCGTCGACGAGTTGGTGGGCCAGCGGGTCGACGGCCTGGTGGAACGTGGCCTGACCGGGGAACGGCTGCCGGCCGTGGAGCCGCTGTCGCTGCCCGCCTGGATCGCCGATGCGCAGGCCTACAACGCCCAGCTCGAAGCGGCACGCCAGGCACTCGAGGCCGGCGACGCCGAGGTGCGCAAGGCGTGGTACGGCCACGCGCCGACGGCCGACTTGAACTACAGCTACATGCGCAACAAGGACAACGGCTCGCCCACCACGCTGTTTGGCCGTAAGGGCCACCACACGCAGGTCAGCGTCAACGTCAACATTCCGCTGTTCGCGAGCTTCGCGACCCATGCCAAGGTGCGCGAAGCCGCAGCGCTGCGCGACAAGGCGCGCAGCGACGTCGACGCGGCCCGCCGGCAACTGGGCCTGGACCTGCGCGAAGCCTTCTCGGCCACGCTGTCCGCCGCCAGCCAGGCGCGTGGTTTCGAGGCCGCAGTGCAGTCCAACGAGACGGCGGTGCGCGCCAACCGGCGCGGCTACGCGGTGGGCATGCGAGTCAACAGCGAAGTGCTGGAAGCACAGACGCGCCTCTTCGAAGCGCGGCGCGATCTGTCGCGTGCCCGGTACGACGCGTGGACCCAGTACCTGAAGCTCAAGGCGATGGCCGGTCGCCTCAGCGAAATCGATCTGGCTGAGCTGGACGGGCTGCTGGTGGTGGTGCCGTTGCTCACCCCGCCCGACGCCCCCGTGCGTGCCAAAGAGGGGCGCCAGTGAACCCCGCAACCCAAGCCGCCCAGGCCCCCCAGCCGACGGCAAGCGACACGCCGCCGCGTGACACCGCCGCAACCTCCGGCCCCACGGCGCCGCCGACCGGCCCCACCACCCAGCAAGCTGGCCCAACCGCGCCCCCCGTTGACGCGCCCCCGCCGGCCGCGCCGCCGAGCGAGCTGGCCCGCCTGCTAGCCGCCTGGCGCGCCCGCCTCGCCGCCGCCGGCATGCCGTGCCGCGCGGCCGCCTTCCACAGCGACGATGCCGCTTGGACCGAAGATTTCCCCCCCGCCGAGGCCGCACTCGTCGCGGCCTGGCCGGCCTTGCGTGAACGTGTCACGCCCGACAACCCGGTGGCCCTCGTCAAAGTGGCCGGCGCCACCGGCCAAGAGCTGTTGATGGCCACCCGTTTGCAGCTGCCCAGCGGCGCGTCGGGCACCATCGGCATCTGCCTGCCGCCCCCGCACAACGAGCGGACCGTGCAGCTGGTGCTGTTGTCCCTCGGCTGGTTGCAACTCACGCTGTCGGCGCAGACCTTCTCGAAGCACCTCCATTCGGCACGCCTGCTCGAGCTGCTCGGCCACGTGGCCTCGCAGACCGAGGCGCGGGCTGCCGCGCAGGAGTGGGTCAATCGCAGCGCGGCCTGGGCGCGCAGCGAGGCGCCCGCGGGGTTCTCGCTGTCGCTCTCGTTGTTCGAGGTGCGCCGCGGCGTGCCGCATTGGTGGGTCGGCGCCGACACCGCCTGGGCCGAAAAAGCCTCGCCAGCAGTGCAAGAGAGCAGCGAGATCGCCTTGCGCGCCGCGGTCGAGATGCGCGAGCTGCAGCAAGGCCCCTGGTGGGCGCTGCCGCTGCTGGACAACGGCGAACCTTCGGCCGTGCTGGTCGCCCGCTGCGACGGTGGCGAGTGGCCGGCACCGGCGATGGCCGTGCTGCGCGCCAGCGCCGGGCTCGGCGAGCCCCTGCTGCGCCATTGGCGCGAGGCCGGCCGCTCGCTGCCGCGTCACATCGTCGACGCGTCCCGCGGCGCCTGGCGCAAGCTGCGCGAGCCCGGCCACCTGACCTGGAAAGCGGCGGCCGGGGCCATCACGCTGGCGCTCGCCGCGCTGCTGTTGTGGCCGGTGCCGGACCGTGTCACCGCCAACCTCGTCATCGAAGGTCGCGTGCGCCAGCTGGTCACGTCGCCGTTCGACGGTTTCGTCCGCGAGGCACTGGTGCGTCCCGGCGACCGGGTGCGCCAGGGCCAGGTGCTGGCGCGGCTGGACGAGCGTGACCTGAAGCTCGAGCAGAACAAATACCAGAGCGAACGCGACCAGGCCGCCGGCAAGCTGCGCCAGGCGATGGCCGAGCACGACGCGCCGGCCGTCGCGTTGGCCTCGGCCGAAGTGCGCCAGGCCGAGGCGCAGCTGGCGCTGGTCGAGGCCAAGCTGGCGCGCGCCACACTGACCGCACCGATGGACGGCCTGGTGGTCAGCGGCGACTGGGTGCAGCAGATCGGTGGGCCGGTCGAGACGGGCAAAGAGATGTTCGAGATCGCCGCGGCCGACGGTTTCCGGGTTGTGCTGCATGTGCAGGACAAGGACATCGCCCGCGTGCGGGCAGGGCAGTTGGGCGCCCTGCGCCTCACCGGTCAGCCGCAGCACAGCTATGCCTTCAAGGTGGCCACGGTGACCGCGACGGCCAGCGTGCAGGACGGCAACAACGGCTTTCGGGTCGAGGCCGCATGGGACGCCCAAGCGCCGTCGCTCAGCCCCGGCATGCAGGGCGTTGGCAAGATCACCGTCGGTGAAGCCAACCTGCTCACCGTGTGGACCCGCTCCACGCTGGACTGGCTGCGGCTGAAGCTGTGGAGCTGGTGGTGGTGAGGCGCTGAGCGATGCAGACGCTGTTGTCGGAGCACTGGCACGCCGTGCGCTTCCTGCGCCCCCGGCTGCGCGAAGGGGTGCAGCCGCTGCACCGGCGGCTGCGCGGGCGGCCCTGGGTGTTGTTGGCCGACCCGGTCACGCAGCGCTTCCATCGTGTCACGCCTTCGGTGTGGCGGGTGCTGCAACTGCTGGACGGCACGCGCGACCTGGACGCGGTGTGGGACGCCGCCTGCGAGCAGGTGAACCCCGAGGGCGGCGCCGACCAGGCCGCCATCTCGCAGCACGAGCTGGTGCAGCTGCTGTCGTCGCTGTACGCCAACGACCTGCTGCAGACCCAGGTGGCGCCCGACGCCGCCGAGGTGTTCGACCGCTACAAGCGGCAGACACGCGCCAAGCTCAAGCAGTCGTGGCTCAACCCGATGAGCCTCAAGCTGCCGCTGCTGTACCCCGACGCCTGGTTCGAGCGCCATGCCGGCATGGCCCGTGCGCTGTTCTCCTGGGGCATGGCGGCGTTGTGGCTGCTGATCGTGACACCGGCGGCCGTGCTCGCCGCGCAACACTGGAGCGCGCTGACCGAGAACCTGTCGGACCGCGTGCTGTCGGCCAGCAACGTCGCGCTGCTGTGGTTCACCTACCCGCTCGTCAAAGCGGTGCACGAGTGGGCGCATGGCATGGCGGTCAAGGCCTGGGGCGGCACGGTGCGCGAGATCGGGCTGATGTTCGTGGTGTTCACGCCGGTGCCGTATGTGGACGCCTCGTCGTCGTATCGCTTCCCGTCCAAGTGGGCCCGCGCCGCGGTCGCCGCGGCCGGCATCCTGGCCGAGCTGCTGCTGGGCGCATTGGCCGTCTACGTGTGGCTGTTGAGCGAGTCGGGGCTGGTCAGCGCCATCGCCTTCAACGTGTTGCTGATCACAGGCGTCTCAACGGTGGTCGTCAACGGCAACCCCTTGATGCGCTACGACGGCTATTTCATCTTCTGCGACCTGTTGGAGGTTCCCAACCTGGCGCAGCGGGCCACCCAATATTGGGCCTATCTGATCGACCGCCATGCCTTCAACTCGCCCGATGCGCAGCCGCCCGTCGAGTCGACCGGCGAGCGCTGGCTGCTGGCGCTCTACGGGGCGGTGGCGCCGTTCTATCGCCTTAGCGTGTCGATCGGCCTGGTGCTGTTCATCGCTTCCGAATACCTGATCCTCGGCGTGGTGATGGCGCTGTTCGGCGCCTGGACGGCCTTCGTGATGCCGTTGTGGAAGGGCTGGAAGCACCTGCGCGAAAGCCCCGGCCTGGCGCGTCGACGCGAGCTGGCGCTGCGCCGCACGCTGACGGCGCTGGCGCTGCTGGTGGTGGGGGTCGCGCTGCTGCCCTTGCCGTTCTATTCCGTGCACCAGGCCGTGGTGTGGCTGCCCGACGAGGCCATCGTCCGCGCCGAAGCGCCCGGGCAGGTCTCGGCCGCGCCGGTCAAGGCCGGCCAGCGTGTCGAGGCGCGGCAAGCCTTGATGAGCCTGGACAGTCTCGACCTGCAGGCCGAGCATGCGGTGGCCGATAGCACCGTGCAGCGCGCCGCGGCACAACTGCGCAAGGCGGAGGTCGACGACCCGGTGAAAGCGCAGGCCTTGCGCGCCGAACTGGCGATGCAGCAAGCGCGGCTCGACGAGATGCAGCGGCGGGTCGAGTCCCTGAACGTGCGCGCGCAGGCCGCAGGCCGCTGGACCCCCGCGGCACCCACCGAGCTGGTGGGTCGTCACGTGCGCCGAGGTGAGGTGCTGGGCTATGTGGTCGCCGGGCCGTCGCGGTTGGTTCGTACGGCGGTGACCCAGGAAGACATGGACCTGATCCGCTCGCGCGTGCAAGGGGTGGACGTGCGCTTCGCCCACGCCATGCGCACTTCAGTGGCGGGCACGGTGCGGCGCCAGGTGCCGGGGGGCGCGACCGACCTGGTGTCGCCCGCGCTCGGCACCACCGGAGGTGGCGAGATTGCGGTGGACCCGGCGGAGCAGGGCGGCACCCGCAGTCTGGCCCGGGTGTTCGACGTCGAAGTGCTGCTGGAGCGGCACTCGTCCACCGCCGTGTTCGGCGACCGTGCCTATGTGCGTTTCGATCTCGGCTGGGCGCCGCTCGGCTGGCAATGGGCGCTGCGGCTGCGGCAGCTTTTCTTGGCGCGCTTGAATGTTTGACCCCACCTTGGTCCGCGCCCTGGCCGGCCCGGGTTTCCGGCGGGCCGACACACAACGCGACGAACGCGCCGCGCCGCGCCGCCATGCGGTGGAAGACTTCCTGCATGGCCTGCCCGGCTACTTGCCGCCGCGGCGCGAGAGCGCGCGGTCGGTGGCGCGTTTTGCCGAGGTGGTGTCCGGCGTCGCGCAGCAGCTGCGGGACCAGCCGGACGACATCGTGGTGCAGCGCTACCGGCTGGAAGTGGCGCGCCTGAAGCAGGCCCCCGGTGAAGAGCGGCTGCTGGCGGCCGTGCTGGCCTGCGTCGGCGAGGCCAGCCGCCGCACCTTGAAGATGTGGCCTCACCCGGTGCAGTTCGCCGGTGCCCGCGTGTTGTTCCAGGGCCGGCTGGCCGAGATGCGCACGGGCGAGGGCAAGACACTGGTGGCCGGTCTGGCGGCCACCGCGATGGCGGGCTCCGGCGCTGCGGTGCACGTGATCAGCACCAACGACTACCTGGCGCAGCGCGACTGTGAAGAGATGATGCCGCTGTTCGCCTTCTTCGGGCTCACCGGCGCCGCCATCAAGGGCGGCATGGAGCCCGACGAGCGCCGGGCCGTCTATGCCCACTCGGTGTGCTACGTCAGCGGCAAAGAGTTGGTGTTCGACTACCTGAAAGACAAGCTGGCCGGCCACGGGGTGCTGCCCAGCCGTGTGGGCCAGTTGCGCCAGCTGGAAGCGGGGGCCGATGCTGCAGGGCAGCAAGCGCCGCTGATCCCGGCCTTGCACTTCGCCATCGTCGACGAGGCCGACAGCGTGTTGATCGACGAGGCGCGCACCCCCATGATCATTTCGCGCGAAGCGCCGGCGATGTACGAGGCGCCGCTGTTGGCATGGGCGATCGAAACGGCGCGCCGCCTGCAGCCGGAGGTGCACTTCCGCATCGGCAAGGCGCGCGAACTCGAGCTGCTGCCCGCCGCGGTGGACGCGGCAGGCCTGCCGCCCGACGGCGTGCGGCCGGTGTGGCGGGCCCGCACCTGGCGCGAGCTGCTGCTGCGGCAGGCGCTGACCGCGCTGCACCTGTTCTCGCTGGATCAGCATTACATCCTGGCCGAAGGCAAGGTGCAGATCGTCGACGAGTCGAGCGGGCGGGTGATGGCCGATCGGTCGTGGGAGCAGGGGCTGCACCAGCTGATCGAGGCCAAAGAGGGCCTGGAGCTGACCTCGGGCCGCGAGACCATGGCCCGGATGACCTTCCAGGGCTTCTTCCGGCGCTACTTCCTGTTGGCCGGGCTGACCGGCACGGCGGCCGAGTCGGCACGCGAGCTGTGGGCCGTCTACGGCCTGAGGGTCAAGCCCATTCCCCCCAACCGCGCCAACCGGCGCCTGCAACTGCCGTCCGTCTGCACGGCCACTGCCGAGCAGAAGTGGCAGGCGGTGGCCGACGAGGCGTGCCGGGTGGCCGCCCTCGGGCAACCGGTGCTGGTGGGGACACGCAGCGTGGAAGCGTCGGAGCAGATCAGTGCCGAGTTCACGCGTCGCGGTGTCGAGCACGTGGTCCTCAATGCACGCCAGGACGCGGCCGAAGCGCAGATCGTGGGGCAGGCCGGTGGCGCGGGTCGCATCACGGTGGCGACCAACATGGCCGGTCGGGGCACCGACATCAAGCCGACCGCCGAGGCGCGAACGGCGGGCGGGTTGCACGTGATCCTGACCGAGTTCCACGAGTCGGCCCGCGTCGACCGGCAGCTGTTCGGACGCAGCGGCCGTCAGGGCGACCCCGGCTCGGCTCGCGCCGTCGTCTGTGCGCACGACAGCGTGTTCGAGCCTCAGCCGGCACTGGTGCGGCATCTGCTCGCCACGCTGCGGGGGAGGACCCAGCGGACCTTGTTGCAATGCGCCGTCGCGTGGGCGCAGCGCAGTGCGGAGCGCCGAGCCTGGCGAGGCCGCCTCCAGACGCTGAAGCAAGACCGCGATTTGAATCGTTTGATCGGATTTGCAGGACGGGTGACATGAAGATGTGTCGAGTGAGCGGGGCGCTGGCCGCCCTGTCGGTGCTGATGGCGACGGTGATGGCCACGCCGGCCCGCGCGAGCGCAAGTGCGGGCGAGTTCGATTGCATGATCGAGCCGGCGCAGGTGGTGGAGGTGCGCAGCCCGGTGGTCGGGCTGCTGCAGCAGGTGCATGTGCGGCGCGGCGAGAGCGTGCGCCGCGGCCAGCTGTTGGTCAGCATCGAGTCGAGCGTCGAGCAGAGTGCCTCCGAGACGGCGCGCTTCCGTGCCGGCGCGCAAGGCAGCCTGCTGTTGGCGCAGAGCAAGCTGCGGGCGGCACGCGAGAAGGCGCGCCGCTACGAAGACCTGTACGAAGAGGAGTTCGTCTCGGCCCAGGCGCGGGACGACGCCGCAGCGGAACTGAGGACCGCGCAGGCAGAGCTGAAGACGGCCGAAGAAAACGCACAACTGGCCAAGCTGGAGCACCGACAGTCGGTCGACCAGCTCAACCGGCGCGTGTTGCGCAGCCCGTTTGACGGCGTGGTGGTCGACCAATACCTGTACCCCGGTGCGCTGGTGGACAGCGGCGAAGGCAAGAAGCCGATCTTGAAGATCGCCCAGACCGACCCGCTGGTGGTGCGGGCGATCCTGCCGTTTCGCGTGTTTCCGCAAGTGAAGGCCGGCGGTGCGGCGACGGTGGTGCCGGAAGCGCCCTTCAAGGGTGAGGTGCAGACCCGCATCAAGACGGTCGACCGTCTGATCGACTCTGCTGCCGGCACCTTCGGCGTGCTGGTGGAACTGGACAACAAGCGGCAGACCTTGCCCGGCGGGATTCGATGCCGGCTCCGCATCGCGGGGCTCTAATGGCCTGTCACCCTGGAATCGGGCCCCGCAACCTCAAACGAACATGCCGCCCGATGCCTCGATGCGCTGCGCGTTGATCCAGCCCGTGTCGCCCGCCAGCAGCGCCGCCACCACACCCCCGATGTCGTCGGGCAAGCCCACCCGGCCCAGCGCGGTGTTGGACGCGAGGAAGGCGTTGAGGTCGGGGATGTCGCGCACCGCGCCGCCGCCGAAGTCGGTCTCGATCGCGCCTGGCGCCAGCGTGTTCACGCGGATCTGCCGCGCGCCCAGCTCCTTGGCCCAGTGGCGTGTCAGCACCTCGATGCCGCCCTTCATCGCGGCATAGGCTGCATAACCAGGTTCGACGAAACGCGCGAGCCCGCTGGAGATGTTGAGGATGCGGCCGCCATCGGCGATCAGCGGCAGCAGTGTCTGCGTGAGGAAGAACGGGCCCTTCAGGTGGACCCTCATCAGCTCGTCGAACTGGGCCTCGGTGGTGTCGACGAACGACGCACGCGCGCCCATGCCGGCGTTGTTGACCAGGAAGTCGATGCGCTCGCGCTGCCACTGCGCCAGCAGTGCCCGCACGGCGTCGGCAAACGCCGGGAACGAGGTGCTGTCACCGACGTCGAGCGGCAGCGCGGCGGCACAGGCGCCGAGGCGGTCCAGCTCGGCGACCAGCGCGTCGGCTTCCGCCTGCTGGCGGCGGTAGGTGAGGATCAGGTCGACGCCGTGCCGGGCGAGGTGAAGCGCCGCATTGCGGCCGAGGCCGCGGCTGGCGCCGGTGATGAGCGCGATCTTGCGGGTCATGAGTGGCTCCTTGGGTGAAATGTGGGGAGCAGCTTATGGGGCGGGGTACTGCCGATAAAGCACCGCCCGCCGATTGAAGTGTTCAGAGACGCCGAACAATAAAACCGTCGCTGCACCTTGGAGGCCTGGCCGAGCCGACCAGTTGATCCAAGGCTTCTTGAAGCGTGGGATGCGCGAACACATAGCCGCTTGCGAGGGCCCGGGTCGGCACGGCGTTCTGGCCGCACAGCAGCAGTTCGGACATCTCCCCCAACCCGGCACGCAGGACCGCTGCAGGCACGTGCAGTCGAGCGCGACGACCGAAGGCCGCGGCCATGATGTCGGTGAAAGTTGCCTGGCAGGGCGTCTGTGGCGCGACCGCGTTGACGGGGCCCTCCAGCACGGGCTCGGCGATCGCATGAAGCATCAGCCCGACCGCATCGTCGAGATGGATCCAGGGCACCGGTTGCCGGCCGCCGCCCAGTGTGGCAGCGAAGCCCAGACGGGCCGCCAGCGCCAGCGCAGGGTAGGCGCCGCCGTTGCGTCCCAGCACGATGCCCGGGCGCAAACACACCACCCGCACGCCGATGTGCTGAGCCTTCAGGGCTTCCCTTTCGATGGCCGCGCACAAGTCGGACTGGAATCGGCCCGGCTCGGCGGGCGCTGTTTCATCAATCGGTGCCATGCCGGGCGGCACGCCGTAGTAGCCGACCGCCGAGGCGCTCACCAGCACCTCGGGCCGTTGATGCAGGCGTTGCATCAGGCGGAGCACTTCTTTGGTCGTGCGGCGACGGCTTTCGAGCAGGACCTGCCGGCGCGATGCTGTCCACGGTGCGCCGAGTATGGTCGCCCCGGCCAGGTTCACGACCGCATCGATGCGGGTTTCCGCCGGGATGTCGTCCAGCCGGTCCACCGCCCAGACACGAGGGCCGAGGCTGGCGCGCGCCTGCAGTGGGTCGCGGGTCAGCACGATGACGCGGCGTCCCTGGCTCAGCAGCCGCGACACGAGAGCAGACCCGATGAAGCCCGTGCCGCCGGTCACCAGCACGGTGGCGCCGCCCAGCGCCTGCGCTGCCGGTGGATGCTGCTGCCCTGGCGCCGAGCTGATGCGCTTGAGCTGCCTCACGGCCAGCACATTGCGGACACTCCAGAGGAGCACGCCCACCGACGCCGCGCTGAAGAACCATGACCAGAGCCCATGCGTGACCACCGACAGACCTGACGGCAACCGCCACGCCTGCCAGAACATCGGCCCGAGCAGGCCCAGCAGCAGGCCATAGCTCACCGTCAGGACCGTGTGCAGGGCGCGTTCCAGCGGCGGCAGCTTGCGGCTGCGGTCCTCTTCGAGGAAGTCGGCGATGGTGATGAACATCTCGGCCACCAACAGGCTGGCGGGCAGCAGCGCCCACCAGCCTTGCCAATGCAGCCACGCGAGCCCCGCAAAGAGCAACCCGTAGAGGGCCTCGCGCGCCGCGTGCAGCGTCAACTCGCGGCGGGCAGAGGCACGCTGTGGCAGCCGCGCGGCCAGCTCGTGGTGCCAAAGGTTGTCGAAGGCGCCGAGGAGGGCCTGGAAGGTCAGCACCGAAAAAACTATCGTCATGTTCATGATCAGCATGCCTCTGGATCGGCGAAGACGCCGGTTTGGTGAAAGGTGTGGCCCCACAGCGGATGAACCATGTCCAGCGTGAAGCGGAAACGCCCGGGGCCTTCATCGCGGTGTTCGACGCGGCAGGTGCCGGGCGTCAGCAGGGCCGGCACGGGCAGCCGCCAGCGGCCCAGCAGCAGCACGAAGTAGCAACGGCTGTAGAACACCAGGGCACCGTCCTCCACGCGCACGGCCAGGCTCATCGACAAGCCGCCGTCGGTGCATTCCTCGAGCGTGCTGTCCGGGCCCATCCGCTTGGTGGAACGCACACACTGGGCGCCCGCTGCATCGGGCCGCCCGAGCAGCCGCTCCCAGACGACACCGCCGCGGCCGTCATGGCGCACGTTCACCGTGGTCGGCACCTCGTGCTGGCGGCCGGCGGCCAACGGGCTGCCGAGCAGCCGGGCCAGCAGGGCGAAGCAGCGGCCCAGGGGGGAGGCCCGCAGCGCCATCGAACCGCGGTACGAAACATCGCCATGACCGGCTGCGAAGCGTCGGCGGATCGGGAGCGACAGCTGTTGCCATTGGGCGGCGCCGACCATCTCCGCAAAGTTCAGTTCGGGCGCCCGGTCGGCGGCGGCGGGGTGGAGCACGGTGTTCATGCTGCTGTTGGCGCAGCATCCATGCCAGATCGCAACTGATTGATTTACCTCGACTTTTTATGTCGTCTGTCAACCGCGGATACAGCCGCCGGTGCGGCAGGCGTCAACGCCGTTTACAGTGCCGGCCATGGCCATCCACATCGCCCTGCTGCTCACCCTGCTCGAAACCCTGGCGATGAGTGCCGTGCTGCTGGCATGGGCGAAGGAGGTGCGGGGTGCCCGACTGCTGGTGGTCTTCCTGCTCGGCGTGGCCACCTGGATCGTCGGCAACGAACTGCCGAGCTGGGTCGGGATCGGCGCCGCGCCGCTGGCGATGGCGCTGCTGTCATCGGTCCCGCTCACCTCGGCGGCCTTCTTGCACTTCTGTGCGACCTTCTGCGAGGTGCCCCTCGGCAAACGTTGGATCTGGGGCGCCTACGGGTTGGCCGCGTCGGCCATGACGCTGTCGCTGGTGCGCTCGCCCGGCGAGTTCCGTCACTACCCGCCGTTCGAGGGCGTCGAATGGGTGGTTGTGCCGAATGCGGTGGGGTGGACCACCGGGCTGGTCTGGGCCTTCCTGGCCGCAGCCGGCATGCTGGTGCTGATGAGCGGACTGTGGCGTGCCGCATCACCACAGCGACGCCGCCAGATCGCCGCCGTGGCCGTGTCGTGCGGATGGGGCCTGCTGGCCATGTCGGGCTATACCTTCGCGGCACTCGACATCCCGCTCTATCCTTGGCAGGTGCTGGCGGCGCCCGCCTATCCCGTCATCCTGGTGTACGGCATCCTGCGCTACCGTGTCTTCGTGGCCAACGTGTGGGCCCGACGGGCACTGGCGTCCGCCATCCTGATTCTGTTGGGCGTGATGGTGGTGCCGTTGACGGTGTTGCTGCCGTTCGAATCCAAGTGGGTGAACGCCGTGGCTGTCGCGGCCACTTGCCTCGCGCTGAGCGGGCCGGTCTGGCGTGTGGCCTCTCGGCTGGTCTATCCCGGGGGCACGCCGTCGGCCGACGACCTTCGGCACTGGCGCGCCAAGTTGAGCCGGGCGCCGTCGCTGTCGGCGTTGGCGGACACGGCCGCCGAGTTGGTGTCGCAGCGCATGAGGCTGGCGGTCGGCGTGCGGGTCGGCTCACACGTGGAAGACGCACCCGCCGGCGCGTCCGCACACGTGCTCGCTGGCCCCCACCCGACGCTGGTGTGCCTGAAGGCAGCGAACGCCGAGCCAGGTGTTTCAGGCGAATGGCAGACGACCCTGATCGGCTTCGACGAGGCACCACCCGGCCAGCGGCATCTGGCGGAGTTGTTCGGTGCGATGCTGGCCGACGCGGCGGCCCAGGTCGAAGTGGCCGTCGCAGCCGAGCAGCGCGAACGCGAACGCCAGTTGCAGGCCCGCCTGGCAGAGCTGGGCTCGCTGGCGGCCACCGTGGCACATGATCTGCGCAACCCGCTCAACATCATCGCGATGGCGGTAGCCTTGGCACCGGATGACACCCGGCACGAAGTCAACGAGCAGATCACCCGCATCTCGCGGCTGGCCGAAGACCTGCTGGATTACGCCAAACCGTGGCAGATCCAGCCCATCGAGACCGACATCGCGCAACGTGTGCAAGGTTTGGTCCGGCGCATGCCGGAGGTCGAGATCGGCCCGGGGCTGGCCGTTCCGATGACGGCCACGCTCGACCCGGTGCGGTTTGATCAGGCGGTCTGCAACCTGTTGTCCAACGCCCGCGCCGCGGCAGGCACACGGCGCGTGCAGCTCGACGCAGAGCGGGCCTGCCACACGGTGCGACTGCACGTCTGCGACGACGGGCCCGGCATCTCGCCCGATCTGCGTGACAAGCTCTTTCAGCCTTTTGCCTCGCGCAGCCCCGGCGGCACCGGCCTCGGCCTGGCCATCGTCGCGCGCATCATGGCCGCGCACGGCGGCTCGGCTGAACTCACCGAACGTGCGCCTTGGCGCACCTGCTTCACTCTGACCTTTCCGCAGCAGGAAGCATCACTCTCATGAGCACCCGCCCGGCAGCCCGAAGGGGCTCGCACCGCAGTGCATAGCACGAAGATCATCGAATGAGCACTACCGCATCGAGCAGCAGCAACGGCCGGTCCATCGGCCACATCCTGCTGGTGGACGACGAGCCGGCCTACCAGCGCCTCGGCAGCTCTTTCCTGCGCAACCTCGGGCATCGGGTGTCGGTGGCGGGCGACGTGGACGAGGCCTTGCAGGCCTTCGAGGAAGACCGTCCCCAGGTGGTGCTGCTGGACCTGGCGATGCCGCCCAGCATGGACCCCGAGGCCGGCCTGTCCCTCATCCCGCGCTTCGCGTCGGCGGTGGTCGTGGTGCTGAGCGGCCACGGCGACCGTGAGTTCGCACTCCGGGCAGTCGAGATGGGCGTGTGGGACTTCCTCACCAAGCCGATCGATCCGGAGATGCTGCGCTTCGTCGTGACGCGGGCCATGCACAAGGCGCGGCTCGACGAGGAGCTGCGCGACCTTCGGGCCGCGAAAGAAGAGCAGGGCGAGGGCGAGATGGGCCTGGTCGGGCAGACCGGGGCCATGCAGCAACTGCGCGCCATGGTTCAGCGCGTGGGTGCCACCTCGGTCAACGTCATCGTGCTCGGGCCCACCGGCACCGGCAAGGAGCTGGTGGCGCGCGCCTTGCATCGCTGCAGCGCGCGGCGGGGCGGGCCCTTCACGGTGATCCATTGCGGCGCGCTGTCTGCCGAGTTGCTGGAGAGCGAACTCTTCGGTCACCTGAAAGGCAGCTTCACCGGCGCCCATCGCGACCAGCCGGGCCTGGTCGAGACGGCGCACGGCGGCACGTTGTTCCTAGACGAGGTGGGCGAAATGCCGGCGCCGATGCAGGTCAAGCTGCTGCGCTTTCTGCAGGAGGGCACCTTCACGCCAGTGGGCGGTCGCGAACCGAAGCAGGCGGATGTGCGGGTGGTGGCCGCCACCCACCGCGATCTGGAGGCCATGGTGCGGGAAGGCAGCTTCAGAGAAGACCTGTTCTACCGCTTGAAAGGTATGGTGCTGCGCACCCCGGCCTTGGCCGAACGGCGGGCCGATGTGCCCTTGCTGGCGGCCCGGTTCCTGCGCGGCGTGGCGCCACAGGCGCGCTTCAGCGCCGATGCCTTGAGCTGGCTGCAGGCGCACGAGTGGCCAGGCAATGTGCGGCAGCTGCGCGCCGTCGTGGAGTCGGCGGGAGCGTTGATCCTGCCCGGCAGCGACGCGGTGGATGCGGATCTGCTGAAGTTCGCCAGTGGCGAGTCGGTGAACCTGCCCGACACTTCGACCTCGGCATCTGCCCCGCCCGCACCGGCCGACGGCACGCTCGACGCCGCCATCGCGGACCTCGAGACGCGGATGATCCGCGAGGTGATGGAGCAAACCGGAGGCAACCAATCGGAAGCCGCCCGCCGGCTCGGCATCTCCCGCGTCGGGCTGATCAAAAAGCTGGCGCGCCTGGGCTTGAGGTAGCTTGAGACGGCCCAGTGCGTCTTGCCCAAGCCCGGCGGCCCGGGTACCCTCGCACCAGAACATCGAATGGGAGGCCGCATCGTGGCGCAAGCAGATCACGTTGAACGCTTGGCCGAGTCTGGCTGGAACACCTGTGACTCGGTGCGCGAGGGTATCGCCCGGGCAGGTCTTCCGGTGCCAACGGCTCGCTACCTGAAGCAGAAGTTCTCGGCCACGCACTGGAAGCAGGTCGATCGTGCGATTGCCGCGTTGCAGGAGCATTTTCATCACGCCCGGTTCGGCGACGAGGTGGTGTTCGGTGCCTTGCTCGTGCCCGACCCTGCCAAGCTGGACACGCGGGGCGCGATGGACGCGGCGATGCGCACCGATCAATTCGGCGAGGCCTCGGAAGACTTCGTCGACCCCGCCTTGCCGGCCGGCGAGTTGGTGGTGCCGCCGGGCAGCCGCGATTGGACCGTCGTGGCCACCGTGACCGGGCCTGCCGGCGTCCACTTCGGCAGTTATCACGAGATACGCAACGATCCGGCGCCGGAGCGTTATCAGCTCGATGGCGTGGACACGCGGGACTTGATGGTGAGACAGATCTGGGGCGCGCGAGTGCTGCAAAGCGGCCAACAACTGCCCGATTGCGAGATCGGCGGCGGCTGGACCTTCACGCTGTTTCCCGGCGAGGAGCTGGTGCGAGGGCGCGCCGTCTCGGGCACCGTGCTCTACAACAAGGTGCGCTTTCGGTTGGGCAAGCCGGACCGCGGAACGGCGGTCGTGCGGGTCTGCCCGGCCCTGCCGATCGGCTAGCGTTCAGCGTGCGGCCGCCGAGTGTCGGCAGAGGGGCACAGCCAGTTCGTCCAGGCGCCGATGCCACGACTCGGCCCGTGTGGCGGCACCTGCGGAGACGGCGGTGCCGACCCAAGCGGTCACGGGCCGGATGCCGTGGAGTGCGTTGACGACCCACACCTCGTTGTCGGCCAGCTCGGCCGCTTGTGGTGAGACCGAGCGATCGGTGGTCACGCCGGCGGCTTCCGCAAGGTCGAGCAGGATCGCCTGGGTCACGCTCGGCAGCACGCCGGCCTGCGGCGGCGTGCACAGCACGTCCCCCTCTCGCCACCACATCAGGCTGGACGACGCGCCCTCGAGCAAATGGCCCGAGGCCGTTTGCAGCAGGGCCTCATCGGCGCCTTGCTCGACGGCGGCCTGGCGCAGTTGCGTCAAGTAGGGCAGGTCAGGGCCCTTGATGGTCGGGTGGACACGCTGGTCCGGCTCCGGCGCCACCCACAGTCGCACACTGAGGCCGCGCGCCGGCGCTGGCCGCACCCACAGCCGCAGTCGTGGCGCTGCATCGATCCAGACCAGTTCTGCACGGGGAAACCATCGCCCGCGCTCCGGCAGCCACTCGGCCAATGCGGCGAAGAAGGCGTCGACCTCGTTGCCGAGGGCAGGCGCCAGCGCCGCGCAGGAGGCGCGGAACCGTGCGGCGTGTGCCGACAAGGCCCGCACCCGGCCCTCGTCCACCAGCCAGGAATCGATCACCCGCACTTCGCCTGCTTGTGTCGGCGTCGGCTCGAGCCCCTGGCGAGTGCCGTGCCAGAGCAGGAAGCTGTGCGGCGGGCCCTCCGCGGTGACTTCGGTCGCCATCAGCCGCACCCGCCCGCGTGGCCGTGGTCGGCGGTGCGCCGATCGTGGGTGGCGGACGCGGGCGAGGCGTCGGTGAGGAGCGCTGCGCCGCTGGTGGTGTTGCCGCCCAAAGACGCCAGGAAATCGTTGAGCCGATCGATGCCCCAGAACCTCTGCGAGCGGTCGATGAAAAACGGAACCCCGAACACACCGTCTCGGTCGATCGCCAGCAGGGCCTGGGCGCCCCGCTCACGCATCTCGGTGCGATCGACCGCCGAACGCGCCGCGTCGCCAGGCACACCCACCGACTCGGCCAGCTCGGCGATGGTGTCAGGGTCGCTGATGTTGCGGCCTTCCTGCCAGCGCGCACGATAGACGCGCTCGACGAAGGCCGGGCCCTGTCCTGCATCAACCGCGGCGAAGTAGGCGAGGTGCGCAACCTCCCACCAGGGCGCGTCGTCGAGGGGCCAGGTGATCGTCAGGCCTCGACGTTGCGCAAGGCGCCGCACGTCCCGCAGCAGGTAGAGATGCTTTTCCTTCGACATCGGCGCATAGATGAAGCGCCCGCCCAGCTCGGTGAGCATACGTTCGCTCTGTACATCGGGCTCCCAGAACGGGCGCCACTCCAGTTCGCGCAGCACCTGCGGATGCTCGGTGCGCAGGTCGTGGTACGCGAGCCAGGAATAGGGGCTGCGGAAGGAGAAGTAGAAGCGTGGACGGCGACTCACGGCGTGTTCCCTCAGATGACGATGCCGCCGTCCACTTGAAGAACGGCGCCGGTGATATAGGAGGCGCGGTCGGACGCCAGAAAGGCGACCAACTCGGCCACTTCCTCGGCGCGACCGAAGCGGCCCAACGAGATCCGCTCGGCCGCCTTGCCTTTCGCGTCCTGCGTCATCGCGGCGGTCATGTCGGTGTCGATGAAACCCGGCGCAACCACATTGGCCCGGATGCCGTAGCGGCCGACCTCCTTGGCCAGGGCCCGCGTGAAGCCGATGACGCCGGCCTTGGAGGCGGAGTAGTTGGTCTGGGTCGGGTTGCCGTAGACACCGGAGCTGGACGAGATATTGAGGATCACGCCGCGACGGCGCTTCATCATCGACATGACGAGGGCATGGCACACGTGATAGGTCCCGTCGAGGTTGACGCGCAGCACCGCGTCCCAGTCCGCCTGCGGCAACATGACGAGCGGGTTGTCTCGCGTGATGCCCGCCGACGTCACCGCCACGTGGACCGGGCCCAGCTCACGCTCGGTGTCCGAGACGAAGGTGCGGACCGCGGCCGAGTCCGCCACGTCGGCCTCCCGGGCGAGCACCCGGGCGCCCAGCGCCTCGGCCTCGGCTTCCGTTTGCGCGACCGCCTCCGACGCCTGCCGGTAGCAGAAGGCGATGTCGTATCCCTCGCTGGCGAGCGCGAGCACCACGGCGCGGCCGATGCCGCGGGAGCCTCCGGTGACCAGGGCCACAGGTCGTGCGGTGTTACTCATCATCGAATGTCTCCTGGTGTTGTTCAACCCGGCGCAGGGATGCGGCCGGTCGCATCGTCATCACCACACGTTCCACCTCCAGCACCCGACGGCCGTCGCCGGTGACGGTCTCGCCTTCGAACGTCATGGCCTCGTCGAACGCGCGCAGCACGCGGACCCGGTGTTCGATCACGTCGCCGGGCAGCACGTCGCCGCAGGCGCGCACGTGGCTGACGCTGGTGACCAGCATCACGCGGCCGACCCGTACATCGGGGCTGGGCTGGTGCGCCGTCGCGAGGATGCCGGCCGCCTGACACCAGGATTCGAGCAGCAAGGCCGGGGGATAGGCACACCCGGCGAGGCCGGCGTTCTCGGGCAGGTCGACGTAGTAGCCGGGCCGGTCGAGGGCGATGGCCTTGCGGGCCGTCAGCTCTTGTCCTTCGACCAGATGCAGGACTTCATCGACCAGCAGCATCGGGTGTCGATGCGGCAGCACGGCGGGGATGTCGATCAGGCTCATTGAAAAACCTCCGTGCTGCGCACTGCGGTGCGAGCCCCTTCGGACGGCCGGGCGGCGCTCATTGGCAAACCTCACTAACGCGGTAGCGCAGCCGGATGGTCGCGACCTTGCCGTCTTCAACGGTGACGGCCCCGGTGCAACGCCAGCCATCACCTTCGCGGCCGGGCTCCCAGCGCAAGGTGATGCGCATCCGATCGCCGGGAAACACGGGTTCGAGAAACCGGGCCGATTCCACCGTGTCGAACACGCCGTGCTGTGCGTCCGCCGGCCGGCACAATTGCGCGGCCCGCCGCACGGTGTCGATCACGCAGACGCCGGGCAACACGGCGAAGCCCGGGTAGTGGCCCGACAGCACCGGCTCGTCGGCATGGACGTCCAGTGCGGCGGTGGCGTTGTATCCGTCCTGCTCGACGAGCAAGACGGGCGTCGCCAACAGCGCCGGCATCATGGCTGCACCCCGTCGGCGAGGCGCAACAGCACGCAGCCGACGGTGCCGTCGCGGTCGACCATGGTCGTCAGCGCCAGCCGTCCTGCCGAAGCAGCATCGTGCTGCGCTTCGCCCAGCAGGGCACCGATCTGGAAGGCACCCGAGACGCTGCAGGTGTCGCCGAGCGCCGCCATGCACGACAGGCGCCGCCGGTCGCCGCTGCCGAGCACACGCTCGAGCGTCTCGCGTTCGCGCTGACCGAACTCGCCTGGTGGCTCGGACGGTGCGACGGCCCACAGTGCGTCGTCCCACGACGCCCCCGCCTCGGAGGCGGCGCGTTCAAGGCAGGTCGCCAGCACGCGGCCGACGTCGTTGGCGCTGTGCGCCAGGCCCACCTCGACCGCGAGCAGCGTCGCCAGGGGACGGCGTTGATTGGTCTCGGCGCGTTCCAGCAGCACCACGCCCGCCCCTTCGCCGAGCAGCATCGGGTGGTCTTGGCCGTCGGGCCGCGTGTGCCAGGCCAGCCAGGCGCGCTCGGCGGAATATTCCTCGACGGCACCACACAGCGCCGCAGGGGCACGGCCGGACTTCAGGAGCCGGCGCGCATGGTTGAGCGCCAGCAGCATCGAGGCACGGCCGCCGGCGACCGTCACGTTGGGCCCGCGCAGATGGTGCCAGATGGCGGATCGGCTGGCGGCGCAGTTGATGACGGTGTTGGGGAACCGGGCCGCATCGACCAGGTAGGGCTTGTCCTGCGTCAGCGAGTCGCGGATGAAACTCATGATGCTGCTGATGCTGCCGGTGGAGGTGCCGAGCACGATGGCGCTGTTTTCATCGACGCCGACCTCGGGACGGGCCAGGTCCTCGTGCAGCAACCAGCCCACCGCCGAGACCGCGAGTGCAGTGGCACGGTCCATCGTGCGCGTGCCTTTGCGGCCCAGCAGCTCTTGTGCACTGTCGGCGGGCACGAGGTACGCCTGGGCCACCGGGGCAGGGTAGCGGTCGGGATCGAGGGTCGCCACCGGGGCGACTTCGGCGCGCAGGCCCGCGGTGAAGGCTTGGCGTCCGAGGCCGAACGGCGAGACCGCCGACCACGCCGAGATGACCGGAGCTTGCAGACTCATGACAGACCTCGCGTTGCGGAGTTGTGAATGCCGTCGGCCGCGTAACGCCCCAAGATGAGCACCGCGTTGTTGCCGCCGAAGGCGAGGGCGTTGTTCTGCACGATGTCCAGCTCCGCTGCTATGGCGACGTTCGGAACGCAATCGATGTCGCATTCCGGGTCCGTCTGCACGTGGTTGATGGTCGGGGGAATGAAGCCTTCCCGTATCCCCAGGATGCAGGCGATCGCGGCCAGCGCGCTGGCCGCGCCCATCGTGTGGCCGATCATCGACTTGATCGAGATCATCTTCGGTGGCTCGCCGCCGAACACCTGCCGAACCGCGCGTGCTTCCGACACGTCGTTCGCCTTGGTGCCGGTGCCGTGGGCGGAGATGAGGTCGACGTCGTCGGCGCTGACGCCGGCATCCGCATGCGCCAGCCGCATGCAGCGGGCGAAGCTGTCCTCGTTGGGCGCGACTGGGTGGTCGGCGTCGCAGTTGAGCCCGTAGCCGAGCACTTCCGCGTAGATGCGTGCGCCGCGCGCCTGTGCCGATTCAAGACTCTCCAGCACGAGCATGCCCGCGCCTTCGCCGGTGAGGATGCCCTTGCGGTCGATGTCGAAGGGCTGGCAGTGAACAGGGGCTATGGTGCCGAGGCGGTAGAAGCCGGCGAAGGTCTTCAGACAAACCGCGTCTGCGCCGCCGCACAGCGCGATGTCGACCTCGCCGCTGCGTACCGCGTCGCAGCCGTAGCCGATCGCGTAGTTGCCCGCGGCACAGGCGGTGGGCAGCGTGACGGCTTCCACATCCTGCAGGCCGAGTTCGCGGGCGGCCGCGACCGACAATCGCCCGGCGGACACCCGGCCTGCGAGCACCGGGTCGAGGCCGCGCCAGCCGTGGGTGACCTCGAGTTGCGTCAGATGATCGATGTCACGCGACTCGCCGTCGGTGGTGCCGACCACGACCATCGAGCGCATCTCGCGCAGCCGGTCGAGCGGCAAGGCGGCGTCCTCGACGGCCATCCGCGCCGCGGCCGCCGTGAATTGGCTGGCCCGTCCGAACTCCTCCAACGGCAGGTCGCGTATCAGTTGCGCGGCATCGAAGTTCTTGACTTCACAGCCGAGCGAGTGATCGAACCCTTTGACGTCGAAGGCCGTGATCTGGCTGGCACCGCTGCGGCCTTCGCGCAGGCCGGTCAGAAAGTTGGACACACCGATCCCGATGCTGGTCACCGCGCCGATGCCGGTGACCACCACTCGGCGCCGCACGCCGGCTGACGCGCGCTGCATCTCAGGCCACCTGCGGCTGGGCGTCCAGCACCACCGCGTACACAGCCTCGAGGCTGACCATGCGGTTCAGCTCGCTTTGCGGAATGGAGATCTTGAAGGTCTTCTCCAGCGTGGCGAGGATGTCGATGGCGAGCAGAGAGTCGGCGTCGTAATCCTCTTTGAAACGCAACGTCGGCTTCAGTTCTTCGGGAGAAATCTCCAGGGCGTCGGCGATGATCTCGTGGATCTTGCTGCGTTGGGACTCGGTCAGGTTCATGTCAACTCCAGTGTGAGACGAATGGATCGAGGAAAGAGCGAGGGCGATGGGCGCCCCGGGGGTGAGGAGGTCAGGCAAGTCGTACCACGGCGCGTGCACCGGCCACCACCTCGCGACCGCCGCAATGGACGCTCAGCCGGGCCACGACGCACTCGGCGTCCAGCTTCTGTTCGACCCGGCCGCTGACGCGCAACTGGGCGCCGACGTCGTCGTCGGGAACGACCACCGGGTGCGCAAAGCGACTGACGCTGTATTCCACGACCGCACCCGGATCGCCGACCCAGTCGGACACGATGCGAACCGCCTCCGCGATGATCAAGGTGCCGTGGGCGATCACGTCGGGCAGGCCGACCGCCTTGGCGACACGCTCATTCCAGTGGGTGGCCGTGAAATCGGAGCAACCTCCGCAATAGCGCAACAAGTCGACGCGCTTGAGCACGAAGGTCTGCTCCGGGATGGGGGTGCCGACCTGCACGTCGGCATAGCGGATGCGCGATGTCATGATGCTGTCGATCCCGGTTCGTGAGCGGTGCCACGCGAAACGATGGTGTTGACGACGACGCAAACGGGTTCTCCCTCGGGCGTGGTGATCGTGTGGGTCATCGTCCACTGCTCATGCTCGCCACGTTCCACCACCTCGTTCACGAACGTGGTCTGCACGAGTCGGTCACCCGCCACGATCGGACGCTGGTGTGTGGCGCGCTGTGCGCGGTGCACGCACACCGGGTCCTTCTTCTTGCCGAATTCGGGGTCGTACAGCGGCCATCCACCGAAACGGAAGAACAACATGACCGCGAACGAAGGTGGGGCGATGACGTCCCGGTAGCCGAGCTGCCGGGCCACGGCGGGATCGAGATAAGCCGGATGCAGGTCACCGGTCGCGATCGCGTAGTCGCGGATCTTTTCCCGGCTCACTTCATAGACAGGGGTGGGCCCGTGCGACCGCCCGGTGAAATTTCGGTTCAATACCATGTGGTCATCCTTCGCCTCAGTGCACCTCGGTGTTGGCGCGTCAACTGCTGAGCACCGCTTTCGTCTTCATCAGGAACTCCCCCAGATAGGCGTCGTGCGGGACACCGGGGCGCATCCAGTAGGTGGGGTGGTTGCCGACATAAACATTGCGGATCGTCGGCTCTTGCACCAGCGAGTCGATCAAGGTGTCGTCACCGCCGACGACGGTCACCACCAGCGAATGGCGCAAGGGTGCGATGCCGTCCGAGGGCGACCAGGGGGCGACCCAGACACACGGAAACCCCAGCTCGATGCCGGTCTGCGGTGCATCGGCGCGGCCGACCTGAAAGACGGCCGGGCGCAATGCCGCGCTGCCGTCGCCCAGTTCTTCGACCACGCCATCCTTGCCCAGCCAGGCGGTGGTGCCCTCGGCGTGGCGCAGCAGAAACTGCTCCAGCGCACGCGCCGCGGCGACCGGTTGCACCGGCAGACGGGCACGCTCGTCTTCGGGCGGCAGGCTGGGCAGGGCACGCAGTCGTTCGGCGATGGCCTGTGCCACCGGCGCAGGGTCGCCGTGAACCAGCACCGCGGTCGCGTTGACGCAAGCGGTGCCGCCTTCGTTGCTCACCGAGTCGACGATCATGTCGAGGTGGTCCTGCCAGTCGGCGCCGGCCAACAAGATCTTCGAGCGGCCCGGCCCCTGCGTCAGCACCCGGGTGTTGTTGGCATACTTGGCTACCACGTCATCGCCGCCATACGCCAGCGCCAGGTCGGCCTGGTTGACGATGTCGTCGGCCACGCTGTGATCGGTCGGCAACAGCACGATCTGGTCGGTGCCGAAACCGGCCTCGTGCAGTGCGGCAACCAATCGATAAGGCGTGAACGGCTCTTTCCGCGAGGGCCTGACGGCCAGCCGGTAGCCGAGTGCCAGCGCTTCGAGCCACAGCGCATGCACGCCGGGATGGTTGCCGGCCGCGTTGACGGCGAACACCTCGCCACGCCGGGTCCAGACCGCCGCGCCTTCGCGCGTCGCGCGATCGGACCAGGACGTCACGGCACCGCGCGGCAGGGCGGCGTAAGCGCTCGTCTGCGCTTGCCGGGCCGTGTCGGCGATGATGCTCGCGGCCGCCCGGACCACCGGGAGGGGCAGGCCCGACACACGGCTGACGCAGTGTTGGTAGGCCTCGGCGGACAAGCCGCCGAAGTTGCCGGTGGCGAACAGCTCCGCGGCGCGGCTCAGCGCTTTGCCACGCGCCTCGGCGGGCAGGCTGACGCCGCGGCGCAGCGCCGCGAGGCTGCGTTGCACGAACAGCCGCGGAACGATGGACAGCTCCGCCGCGCAGGCCCCGGTGACGTCGGGCACGGCCTCCCGGTGGACCGCGCGGTACGGTCCGGCATGACCCAGGGCGTCGACCTGGTGGTGGCCGGGCATCAATAGACTCCCTCGATGACCTGCTGGTTGTCGAAGCTCGCGACGGGCTTCACGTCGGCGACCGAGTCACCCATTTGTCCGGGCGGCGGCTCGACCCGCACCGCGGTGTCGCGCTCCAGGTTGTTGACCAGCAACATGCCTTTGCTGATGTGGTTCATCACCACCTGGCCGCGTTGGCCGTAGGGCACGGGGTGGCCGGTGGCGGGGTCGACCACCGAGAACGAGATATAGGGAGAGAGCGGATCGAAGATGCACCAGTCGGTCCCACCGGCATCGGTGCGCTCGAGCGATCCGCCCAACACCATCGTGCTGCCATAGCCACCTTGCATCTGGATGCCGGGGAACACCTCGGTCTGGAACAGGCGCCGCGTGTCGGCATCCATGTGCGCTCCGCCCCATTGGATGATCTTGATCTTCCGGTTGATCAACTCGACCAGATCGTCGTATTTGGCGATGCGCTCCAGCAGCGGGGGCGTCGTGATGAGCACGCCGGCATCCTGCGTTTGCAACAAGAACCTGGCTTGGTGGATCAGGTGCTCGGCATAGCGACCGGCGTCTTCTGCGCGCCCCTCGGCGATGCACTTCTTCACCCAGCGCGGGTCCATGTCGATGGTGAACAGGATGCCGCTTGACCGGCGCGCACCTTCGCGCAGGGCCGCGCCGAAGATGTGAGGCCCATCGGGCATCAGGGCCAGCCAGTTGAGGCCGCGCGGCACGCCGCGCGCGTCCAGGTGCCGCTGGCTGAACGCCAGCCAACGGTCCATCCAGTCGACCATACACACGACACGCTTGGGGGCACCGGTGGTGCCGCCGCTCTCGTAGACGCCATACAAGTCGCTGAGCGATGCGTAGCCGCGCGGGATCAGGTCCTCCGCGCGCACGTCGCGGAGCTCGTTGGCGACGTTGGGGAACAGCTTCAGATCTTCGAAGGTGCGCACGTCCCGGATGGGATCGAAGGGCAAGGACTTGGCCCGCTCGAGCCAATAGGGCGAGCCCGTCTGCGGGCTGAAGTGCCACTTCATCGCGGCCTCGATCAGTTCCTCCGGACGCGGTGTCTCAGTGGCTGGGCAATCGAGGATGGGATCTGAATAGCTGCTGTGTTGAGCCATGTGGCCTCCTTGGGTCGGCTGAGTGCGATAGGGGTGGGTGAGATCGGATCGGTCAGGCGTCGATGACGTAGCGCCAGATGCCGTCCGTGTCTTGCCTTGCGACTTTCGACGAGCGGCCCTCGAGCTTCACCGGACGGTCCTCGGCGTCCCGGCCTTGGAAGCTCCACTCGGCCGTCAAGAGGGCCAGATCTCCTTGCCGCGTGCAGGTGGGTGTGGAGGCGACGAGTTCTCCGCGCAGCGTCAGCAGCTGCCCGATGTAGCCCTTGATCTGTTCGTGTCCGGTGATCTCGCTGCCGTCCGGAAGGCGGATGACAGCGTTCGGCTCGTACAGCGCGGTCATGCTGTCGAGCTGGCCTTGCCGGAACAGATCGTTGAAATGCTCGTTCAGTCCTCGCGGATCCACGATGCTCATCAAATGCTCTCTTTCAGGGGATGAGGGAAGGCACCGGCGAGACGTCGCCGGCGCTGCGCTCTCCGCGTGCGGTCATGCGGGCGGGCGCCGCCTGCAACCATTCGATGGCTTCGACCACACCGCGCGCTTTCACCAGGGTTTCCCTGAACTCGTTCTCGGCGTCGGACAGGGCGATGATGGCGCCGCCGACACCGAAGTAAGCACCGTGGGCGTCGACCACGACGGAGCGGATGACGATGTTGAAGTCGCACGCGCCGCACAGGCCGAACCAGCCGAGCGCGCCCGAGTAGATGCCGCGTGGTCCCTCCTCGAGCCGATCGATGATGTCCATCGTGCGCTTCTTCGGTGCACCGGTCATCGAGCCGCCGGGAAACGCGGCGCGCACACATTGAACGGCGGAGACCTTCGGGCGCAACTGCCCTTCGATCGTCGAGACCAGTTGATGGACGTGCGAGTAGCTTTCGACGTCGAACAGCTTGGACACCTGCACCGATGCAAGCTCGCACACCTGACCCAGGTCGTTGCGCAGCAGGTCGACGATCATCAGGTTTTCCGCCCGGTCCTTCTCGTCACCTGACAAGTCGGCGATCAGTCGGGCATCTTCTTCTACGCTGCGCCCTCGAGGACGGGTTCCCTTGATCGGCTTGGCCTGAACCCGGCCGCCACGGTCGACGCTCAGGAAGCGCTCAGGCGACGCACAGGCCAGGTGGAGATCCGCGACATGGAAATAGCCGGCGTGAGGGGCGGGCGTCAGCTCGCGCATCACACAGTAGAGATCGAACGGCGAGCCGTCGAACGGAAACTCGACGATGTTGGTCAGGCAGATCTCGTAGCTTTCACCGTCGACGATCTCGCGCTGCGCTTCTGCGATCTTTTCGATGTAGGCGTGCCGCGCATGGCGCATCGTCGCGCTGAGAGCGATCCATTGCTCGACGTCGGCGAGTGTCATGCGCGGGCGCTGCGCCGCGGTCGAGACGGGCGGCGGCATGCCTTTCTCGGGCAGGCATCTCAGCCGCGCTTCGACCGAATCGAACCAGGCCGTCGCCTGGTCGAGATCACCTTCGTTGGCGACCAGATGAAGCAGGTGGCAGCGGCGTTCCTCGTGATCGAACACCACCATCCGGGTCGCGAACAGGAACGCGGCATCCGGACTGCGCGAGGGATAGGCTTGAGCGCCGATGGTTTCGCTCTTCAGCTCATAGCCGAAGGTGCCGACATAGCCGAGGTTGAACGAGAACGGCAGGTGCTCCGGGCTTGCCACCTTGTGTTTCTTCAGTCGCTCATCGAGGAACGTGAAGATGTTGTCGATGGTCGAGGTGGCACGGTGCTGCCCTTTGAGCACGGTCACCTCGCGGCTCGTCGCGTTGTAGGTCAGCACCTCTGCCCAAGGGCCGCTCGCGTCGCCCATGAAAGAGAACCGCGCGAAGCCTGGCTTGGCGACGCCGGTCTCCAAAAAGAACTTGTGTGGTGAAGAAAGAAACAGTTCACGAAAGACCGCGGGGCGATCGGGAAATGCGTCGAGTGATCGGCACTCGAGTCGAAACGTGTTCACGCTGCTCGCTCCTTGCTGGGTGGGGCACGTTCGCCGTCTTGCAGCATCACGCGTTCAATGCGGCTTGCTGCTTGTGCGTGACGGCGATGTCGCGGAAGTTGCGGAGCAGATCGAGGCCCGCAGCGGTGTAGACCGACTCGGGATGGAACTGCACGCCGTGGAGGGGCCGTTCTGTATGCCGAATGCCATGCACGATGCCGTCAGCGCCCCATGCGGTGAGCTTGAAGGGCGGCTTCACCTGCTTGACCACCAACGAGTGGTAGCGAACCACGCGCAGGTTCTGCGGCAGCCCTTTGAATACACCGTCGTTGTCGTGCTGGATGGCGCTGACCCGGCCGTGCACGGGCTCGGGTGCATGAACGATGTCCATGTCGTGCACATGTGCCATACATTGGTGCCCGAGGCAGACACCGAGCACGGGCACCTGCGCTTCCTTGATCAGGGCCACGCTGAGGCCCACATCCTGTGCCCGCGCAGGTGTGCCGGGGCCGGGCGAGATGATGATGCAGTCGTAGTCGTCGAGATCAAGACTGGCGCGCGGCACCGTGTTCAAGACCACGGTCGGTTCTCTGCCGCACACCTCTCCCATGTATTGGTACAGGTTGTAGGTGAAGGAGTCGAAGTTATCGACAATCAGCGTTTTGCACATACTGTTCTCCCGGCATCGTCAAATGGCGTAACCGCGTTCGGCAAACAGCTGCCGGTTGGTTTCGACGTCAAGAACGCCGATCTGCCGAATCAGGCGAAGCAGTCGCGACGTTGTTTTTTGCCTGGCTTGTGTGTGGTAATCGGTGAACGCCTGCTCTGAATCCGCCAGGACAGGGCCGATTTCATCCGGCAATAAACCGCAAGCCTGCAGAACCTGTCTCTCGGCGTGTCGCTCCGGATCGACGTGGAGATAGTCTTCCAGAAAATGTGGGAGTGCCGCGCCCAATTGCATTTGGGTGTCTTCCGATAAATGTGGCCACCGTGCTTTCATCAGCTCGGCGAAATAACTCGAATGGCGCCCCTCGTCGCGTACGTGATCTTTCATCACGGTCGCGAACGACTTGACCACGTCTTTTTCCCGGCCCATGTTGGCCACTTCTTCGGTCACGACGTTTTCAGCGAGGGTGACGGCCAACAACTCGAAATCGGGATGGAGTTCGACGGGCAGTACAGCGGCAGCCCTTTCGACCGCATCGATTTTTTGAGTGCTCTCCGGCGGGTGCACTGGCGCAATACCGCTTTGCTGTTTGAACTGCAGGATGTAGTCGAGCGCGACGTGCGCGTGGTACCCCTCGTCGATGACCACCGTGAGCGCGTCCAGCTTGTGCTGATCGTCGATGCCGTCGGCGTTCCGGTGCAGGACGGCCAGGCTCGCCCGAATGACCAGCTTGGTCTCCATCAACGCGATGTTGTACAGAAATTGGTAGGCGGCCTGCGCGAGGATGAAGGAGCGAACGTCCGGGCCTTTCGATCGCACGATCGGATGGTCGACGATAAAGCTGCGTGCCGTGGGATAGACAAGTTCAGTGTTCGTCCCGGAGGGCGCGAAAATCCTCGGCGTATGGCGGACGGTCGCTTTTGCGTACCACGAATCCGTGGTGTCATCCCGAGGCGTGCATTCGCCGAGCATATGCGGTCCTCCGACAAGGCCAAAGCTGGCCGGGCCCGGTGATCGAAAATGATCGACCGGAGACTTGAAAAAGTAACGATGACCGGTGGGTCCTGTACTGCTACAGGCGGGCCTGTACTGCCGGAATACGTCGCGGCCAAGCGAAAGCGGCGTGGCGACTTTTGTCCCCGGCTTGCTTGGAAATTTTTTTGAAACGCGACTGTTGACGTAACGGTACGGTTTTAGAAGGTGCTTTACCAGCTGGCAGACCTGACAGAAAGAGGGTCGACTATCGAAATGTAGATTTCGATGCGAATCAAATTTCTATCGATTTCCGCAATTATTCATGCGGGCGTCATACAGGTGCCCGGCGGTGTGTCGACGCTGGGTGGTTGACGCTCAACAACTCCATTTGGCCGTATGTGAACTCGAACGGACACGGATGCCTGCTGAAGCAGCGGGCAAGGTCTTGCCGTCGGGAGGCGTCGCGAGTCGCAGGGAGGCGGCGGAAGGTACCCCTTGTTGTCAACATCGAATCAAAACGGACCCAGTGCCGGGCCGAAGCGCATCTGATCTCCCCCTGAATCTCCCCCAAGAGAGGGAGTGGCCGCGGCGGGGTCCGCCCGTGCCAGCCGCCCGCGCAAGGTCGGGCTCGGCCTCCCGGATCGGGAGCAAGGCGAGGATGAAGAGACAGCAGAGGCATCTTGCGCTCTTCCAACAGGGCCTCGCGCTCTGCTGAGAGAGCGTCGAAGCTCACGCGGCGGCATTCCCTCAACTCCGCGCCAGACCCTTCATCAGCTCGATCCCATTGCGCATACGATGCCCATGGATCGCCGCCGCCGTGGCGGCCGATCGCGCACGCGCCGCCCTGCGGGACGCAAGTTGGTGAAGTCGTCCGGCACCCGCGGGGCTTGTATGCACGTCTGTCCAACTCAGGAGAACCAGATGGTCAGCAAGAACACGATTTGTCTTTGGTACGACGGCACCGCATTGGACGCCGCCAAGTTCTACGCCGAGACGTTCCCCGACAGCACGGTGGGCACTGTCTATCGCGCGCCTGGCGACTACCCCGCGGGCAAGCAGGGCGATGTCTTGACGGTCGAGTTCACGGTCATGGGCATCCCTTGTCTCGGCTTGAACGGAGGCCCCGCGTTCAAGCACAACGAGGCTTTCTCGTTCCAGGTGGCGACCGACGACCAGGCCGAAACGGACCGCTTGTGGAACGCGATTGTCGGCAACGGCGGCCAGGAAAGCGCCTGCGGCTGGTGCAAGGACAAGTGGGGACTGTCGTGGCAGATCACGCCGCGCGCCTTGATGGCCGCCATCGCCGATCCGGATCCCGCCGCGGCCAAGCGTGCGTTCGAGGCCATGATGGAGATGACGAAGATCGACATCGCTGCGATCGAAGCCGCTTTGCGCGGCTGACGGGCCCCGTCGTCCATTCCCAAAACAGGTTGCAGCTGCATCGCGGCGCGGTCGAGATGCCCATCGACGGCTGCGGCCACGACCGAGATGCACCCCCGTCATGCGAGGCCCGCGACTCGTCGCGACCTCTCGGATACCCGAAGGTCCGCCGCACCGCAGCTCTCCACGGGGCTGTCTCGGTTGACGCTGCAGCCCAACCCGTTACACTGACCTGCATGGCGACCTTCAACGCAATGTCATCCCGCAGGTACGAGCTTTCGCTCGCGCTCGCTGTGGGCATCGACAGCCGTGCAGGCCGACCGCCGGCCGCACATCCTTAAGCCCGGCGGTCGCCTTTCTCTCTCCCTCCCTCAAGCGCAAACCTTCGACCGCCGGGCCCTGGTCCGAGCGCAGTTCGTTGCCTTAGCGGCAACATTTGAAGGAGCGCTGCCATGTCGGCCAAGCCCAACGAACTTGTCATGCACAAGTTCATGTCCTCTTCCCAGACCGAACGTATCCTCACCGAGCTGGACGCCGTTCGCATACGACGGCTGCTGCGAAGGCTCCAACCGCCCGCCGGCATCTGCGAGACAGTTGAGCTTCTGCTCGACACCGCCACTGTCGTGCCGTCGGCGCGCGTGCCCGCCGACGTCGTGACCCTGCATGCGCAGGCGCGTCTGTCGAGTGGGGCAGGGCTGCCGCGTCATGTCGTGACGTTGTGCCATCCCGCGGCCGTCGATGCGGCACATGGGTTCATCTCCGTGTTCTCTCCGCTCGGACTTGCATTGCTCGGCCTGCGCGAGGGCGACGTCGTGGAGTGGGCAACGCCTCATGGGTCGTTCCTGTCCTCGAGGCTGGAAGAAGTCCTCTTCCAGCCGGAAGCGAACGGCGAGTTGACGCGTTGAGCCGACTGCGAGTGCGCTCAAGTACGGCAGTGCAGCAGTGCCTGCCGATTGCAAACTCACTGAAAGGACACTGAAATGACGAAGCGCCCTTCGTCCGTTCTGGTCGCGTGCGAGTCGCCGCAGGGAGTCAGCCATGCCATCCGTCGCGGGGCTTCGGTTGCCAGCCAGCTGCGAAAGCCACTGACGCTGTTTCACGCGATACCGGCTTTACCCGGGTCACCGTTTCAGGAGCTGCCGGGCAGCAGCAGGTCGGTCCAGGCGGCGATCGACACCGCCAACGCGATGATGAGCGATACCGCCAGGAAGCTACGGACCGATCTCGGAATCGACACGGACACGTTCGTCGCGGTCGGGAACTGCATCGACCTGCTGCTAGGCCTTGCCGACACCTGCGACTTGCTTGTCGTCGGCGTGCGCGGCAAGAGGGCGCTTGCGGACAGAGTGCTCGGCACCGCAACCGAACGTATCGTCCGGCTGTTCCCCAAGCCTGTTCTGCTCGTCAGGAACCAGACGAGCGACCGGTACAAAACAGTTCTCGTGCCCGTGGACTTCGAGGCCGGCTCGCTGGCCGCTGCACAGGCCGCACGCGAATTGGCGCCGGACGCCAAGGTCGAACTGCTCCATGTGGTCGGTCCTCAATGCGAGTCGCCGGAGCGTGCAGCGGCGGCTCCGCGCGAGCACATCGTCGCGCAACAGGACCGTGACGAGACCACCGCGCTGTGTCGTCTGCAGCGTCTTGCGTTGGCGCTACCGGCGAGCGCAGGCTTCACGACAAGCATTGCGCACGGCGTGCCCTCGGAGGCGTGTCTTGCCAGGCAGAAGTCGGGGAACTTCGGTCTGGTGGCCGTCGGGCGAGACGGCAGCGCCACGCTCGGCAACTTCTTGCTCGGTCGTGTGGCGGCGCCGGTCATCTGCAACGCTGGCTGCGACGTTCTTGTCGCGCCTCGCCGTCGAAGTGCCGTCGTGCGTGCAGCCGCTACGGCGCACTCGCCGCCTCGCTGCGCGTCGCAATGAGGACGTTTCCCGCTGACGCGGCGATCACCGTGTTCGTCACGCTGCCCAGCAGAAACTCCTCCAGAGCACCGCGGCCGTGCTTGCCGATGACGATCAGATCGCAGTCGTGCTCCTGCTCCTGCCGGACGGTGGCCATCCACGGGTTTCAGTGTTGAACACGGCAGGTACTGCGGCGGCGTGCGCGGCATCGCGCAGCGGCCCGGCGATGTGCGGGAACTGCGACGGGCGCTACGCAATGAGGGTGGTCTTGCTCACCTCGTTGCTTCCGCGGACATAGACTCGGCCCATGTCGTTGTTGTTGCTGCTTCTATTGCCGTTTGCCGGCGCGCTGGTCGCGGCGCTGCTCCCCACCAGAGCTCGTAACGTGGAGTCCGCCTGGACCGGCCTTGTGATGCTGGCCAGCGTGGCATCGGTGGCGTCGTTGTTTCCCACCATAAGCGAGGGTGGCGTGATGGTCGAGCGGGTGCGCTGGCTGCCCAGCCTCGACCTCGACCTCGTCGTGCGCATCGACGGTTTCGCCTGGATGTTTGCGATGCTGGTGACGGTCATCGGCAGCCTGGTCGTGCTGTACGCCCGCTACTACCTGTCCGAAGACGATCCGGCGGCCCGCTTCTACTCGCTGCTCCTCGGCTTCATGGGGGCCATGCTCGGTGTGGTGGTGTCGGGCAACCTGGTGCAGCTGGTCCTGTTTTGGGAACTCACCAGCCTGTTCTCCTTTCTGCTGATCGGCTACTGGTACCACCGCAAGGATGCGCGCCGGGGCGCCCGCATGGCGTTCACGGTGACGGCCGCGGGAGGTTTGGCGCTGTTGGCCGGGGTGCTGATCCTGGGTCACATCGTGGGCAGCAACGACCTCGGCGACGTGCTCGCCGCCGGTGACCTGGTTCGCACCCACCCGCTGTATCCGCTGGTGCTGGTGCTGGTGCTGCTCGGAGCGCTGACGAAGAGCGCGCAGTTTCCGTTCCACTTCTGGCTGCCGCGGGCGATGGCCGCGCCCACGCCGGTGTCCGCTTATCTACACTCGGCCACTTTGGTCAAGGCGGGCGTGTTCCTGCTCGCGCGGCTGTGGCCGGTGCTGTCGGGCACCGACCTGTGGTTCTGGAGTGTCGCTGGTGCGGGTGCCGCGACGCTGCTGCTGGGCGCCTACGCCGCGATGTTTCAGAACGACCTCAAGGCCTTGCTGGCGTACTCTACCGTCAGCCACCTGGGGTTGATCACGCTGCTGCTGGGGCTCAACAGCGACCTCGCGGCCGTCGCGGCGGTGTTCCACATGATGAACCACGCCACGTTCAAGGCGTCGCTGTTCATGTCGGTGGGCATCATCGACCACGAGACCGGCACCCGCGACATGCGACGCCTGGACGGCCTGCTTCGCTTCATGCCCTACACCGGCGCGCTCGCCATGGTGGCCTGCGCGGCGATGGCCGGTGTGCCGCTGCTCAACGGCTTTCTGTCCAAGGAAATGTTCTTCGCGGAGACGGTGTTCATCACCGGCCGGCCCTGGCTCGAGTACGGGCTGCCTGCGCTGGCAACCCTCTACGGCGTGTTCGCCGTGGTGTATTCGCTGCGTTTCGGGCACGACGTGTTCTTTGGCCCGGCGCCGGTCGGGTTGCCGCGCGCTCCCCATGAGCCCCATCGGTGGATGCGCGCGCCGATCGAGTGGCTGGTGCTGACCTGTTTGGTGGTGGGCATCGCGCCGCAGTGGGCGATCGGCCCCGCGCTCGAAGCCGCGGCCCGACCGGTGGTGGGCGGCACATTGCCGGTCTACAACCTGGCCGTCTGGCACGGCTTCAGTGCGCCGCTGGCGATGAGCGTCGTGGCGCTGGCCGGCGGTGTGCTGTTGTACTTGCCGTGCGCCGCGTGGTTCAAGCGTCGCGGGCACCGGGGTGTGCCGCTGCTGCGGCGGTTCGAGGGGCAGCAGATCTTCGAGAACGGGCTGGCCCGCGTCAACCTGTTGGCGCGCTCGCTGCTGAGGCTCCTGGGCACGCGGCAGCTGCAAGCGCAAATGCTGGCGCTGGTCGTCGTCGCCGGGGCCGCGGGGCTGGGATCGGCGCTCATCGTGCCGCTGGAATGGGGCGACCGCGAGCGGGTGCCGGCCGATGCCGATTTCGTCCTTCTGTGGGTGGCAGGCGCGGCGTGTGCGGTGGGCGCCGCCTACCAAGCCAAGTTTCACCGGCTGGTGGCGTTGATCCTGTTGAGCGGCGTCGGATTGGTGGTGTGCATCACGTTCGCGTGGTTCTCGGCGCCCGACCTGGCCTTGACGCAGCTCGCGGTGGAGGCCGTGACCACGGTGCTGTTCCTGTTGGGGCTGCGCTGGTTGCCCCGTCGTATCGAGCAGGACGACCCGCGCACCGCACCGCGGGCCGCATGGAGGCGCCGCCGCGACCTCGCGCTGGCCGTGTGCGTGGGCACCGGCCTGGCAGCGCTGTCGTACGCCATGCTGACGCGCACTGCGCCCCAGAGCATCTCGCCATTCTTCCTGCAGAACGCGCTGCCGGCCGGGGGCGGCACCAACGTGGTCAATGTGATGCTGGTGGACTTTCGTGCCTTCGACACGCTGGGCGAGATCACCGTGCTCGCGGTGGTGGCCCTCGCCGTGTTTTCCCTGCTGAGGCGCTTTCGGCCGCCGCGCGAGACGGTTGAGCTGCCGCCGCAGCAACGTGCCGTGCCGACCGGCGTGCGCTCAGATCTGGTCCAGCCCCGAGCTGACGGTGACGACGAGCGGGGCTACCTGATGGTGCCCGCCGTGCTGGTGCGACTGCTGTTGCCGGTGGCGGGCGTGCTGGCGCTGCACCTGTTCCTGCGCGGGCACAACGAACCGGGCGGCGGTTTTGTGGCAGGTCTGGTCATGGCGGTGGCGCTGACGGCCCAGTACATGGTGGGCGGCACGCAGTGGGTGGAGGCACGCACGAACTTGCGACCCTCACGCTGGATCGCCGTCGGCCTGCTGCTCGCCCTCGCCACCGGGTTGGGCTCGCTCATCGTCGGGTATCCCTTCCTCACCAGCCATACCGCGCATTTCAGCCTGCCCGTCATCGGGGAGCTTCACCTGCCGAGCGCATTTTTCTTCGACCTGGGCGTGTTCGCTGTCGTGGTCGGCGCGACGCTGCTGCTGCTGACGGCGATTGCCCACCAGTCTTTGCGGGCGCAGCGCCGCCCGGAACGTGTCGTACCTCAGAAGAAAGGAACGCCCTGATGGAAGTCGTGATCTCGCTGGCCATCGGTGTGCTGACCGCCGCGGGCGTGTGGCTGGTGCTGCGGCCGCGGACCTTCCAGGTGCTGATGGGCCTGTCGATGCTGTCTTACGCCGTCAACCTGTTCATCTTCAGCGTGGGCAGTCTCGCGATCGACCGCGAGCCGATCGTCAAGGCCGGGTTGCAGCCGAACCTGGTCGATTACACCGACCCATTGCCGCAGTCCCTGGTGCTGACGGCCATCGTGATCGGCTTCGCCACCACGGCACTGTTCCTGGTGGTCTTGCTGGCGCTGCGGGGGCTGACCGGCAGCGACCACGTCGATGGCCAGGAAGAGCGGCCATGAGCGGATTGGACAGTTCCGGCTGGTCGATGGCGCAGGTGATCCTGCTGCCGGTGCTGCTGCCGCTCGCAGCCGCAGGCCTGATGGTGGGCCTTGGCGTGCAGCGCCGCCGCGCCCATGCTGCTCTCGGGCTGCTTTCCTGCACCGCGATGGTCGTCGCGGCGGTCACGCTGCTGCTGTGGGTGGATGGCCAGCACGCGCCGCGTGCGTTCGGTGTCTATCTGCCCGGCAACTGGCCGGTGCCGTTCGGCATTGTGCTGGCGGTCGATCGTCTTGCAGCGCTGATGCTGCTGCTGAGTGCCGTCACCGGGTTGTGCAGTCTGCTGTTCTCGCTGTCGCGCTGGCACCGCGCGGGCACGCACTTCCACCCGCTGCTGCAGTTGCAGCTGATGGGCCTGAACGGCGCCTTTCTCACCGCGGATCTGTTCAATCTCTTTGTGTTCTTCGAGGTGCTGCTGGCGGCGTCCTATGGCCTGCTGCTGCACGGCGGCGGCGGCAACCGGGTGCGCGCCGGGCTGCACTACATCGCCATCAATCTGTTCGCGTCACTGCTGTTCCTGGTGGGCGTGTCCTTGCTGTATGGCGTGACCGGCACGTTGAACATGGCGGACATGGCGGCCAAGCTGGCCGCGGTGCCGGACAGCGACCGCGGCTTGCTGCATGCCGGCGCCGCGTTGCTGGCGGTGGCATTCCTCGCCAAGGCGGCGATCTGGCCGATGAACTTCTGGCTGCCGCCGGCCTATGCGGCCGCGAGCACGCCCGTGGCAGCGCTGTTCGCCGTCATGACCAAGGTGGGTGTCTATGCGGTGCTGCGCTTGTGGACCCTGTGCTTTCCCGCGACGGCCGGAGATTCGGCTCTGTTCGGCAGTGAGGCGCTGGTGTGGGGTGGCCTCGTCACGCTGGGTTTCGGCACCATCGGCATGCTCGCTTCGCACAGCTTCGCGCGGGTGGTTTCGTTCAGCATCATCGCTTCCTCCGGCACCTTGGTGGCCGCCACCGGCTTCGATGATCCTGCGCTGACAGCCGGCGCACTGTTCTACCTGGCCAGTGCCACGCTGGCCGGCGCCGCGATGTTCCTGCTCGTGGAACTGCTGGACAGGGCCCGCAGGCTCGAGGCCGACCCGCCGTCCATGCCGGTGGTCGACGGCCGTCTGCCCGGTTTTGCCGAGCCGGACGCAGAACCTGTGCCGGCCGACGCCAACCTCGACGACCTCGCGGTGCCGCTGATCGGCCGGGCCATCCCGGCGGCCGTCACCTTCCTCGGGCTGGCCTTCCTGGTGGGAACGCTCGTGCTGGCGGGGCTGCCGCCGCTCTCGGGCTTCGTCGCGAAGCTGGCCATGCTCTCGGCGGTGCTCGCGATGCCGGCTCAGATCGGCACCGCCAGTGCCGGGGTGGTGCTGTTCGCGCTGCAGATCCTCTCCGGGCTGTTCGCCGTCATCGCGCTCTCTCGCGTGGGCCTGCGCGTGTTCTGGAGTCCCGAGCAGCGGGGTGCTCCCGAGCTGAGAGTGGCCGAGTCGCTGCCGGTCGCGGCGCTGCTCGGGCTGTGTGTCGTGCTCGTCATCGGCGGCGAGTCCGGGCTGCGCTATATGCGCGCCACCGCGGCGTCGCTGCACGATCCGCAAGGGTACATCGGTGCCGTGATGGCCGCCCGGCCGGTGCCGACCCCCACCGAAAGAGGCACCTTGCCGCGGTTCGGAGGCAGCCGATGAAACGCTGGTTCCCGTCGCCCGTGCTGTCGCTGGCGCTGCTTGCCATGTGGTTGCTGCTCAACCGCTCGCTCTCGCCAGGCCATCTGCTGCTGGGCGTGCTGGTCGGCTGGTGGATGCCCTTGCTGATGGCACCGCTGCGGCCGCCCGCCGGCCCGCTGCGACGGCCGAAAGTGCTGGCCCGCCTGGTGCTGGCGGTTGGCGCCGATGTGATCCGCTCGGCCGTCGAGGTCGGCCTTGGTGTGCTGAAGGCGGGCCGCAGCCCACCACGCGCTCGTTTTGTCGTGGTGCCGCTGGACCTGCGCGATCCGTTCGGGCTGGCGGCACTGGCCGTCATCACGACGGTGGTTCCCGGCACCGTCTGGACCGAGTTGGCGCGCGATCGTAGCGAGCTGCTGCTGCATGTCTTCGACCTGCAGCATGACGAGGAATTCATACGCCACTTCAAGGCGCGTTACGAGCAACCGCTGAAGGAGATCTTCGAATGAGCCCTTTGCTTTCCGGCGCCGTCGCCGTCACCCTCGGGCTGTATGCCGTGGCCATGCTGCTGGCCCTGGTGCGTGTGTTGCGTGGCCCGCGCGCCCAGGACCGCGTGCTGGCGCTCGACTTCATGTTCATCGTTGTCCTGCTCGTGATGATGGTGCTCGCGATCCGTTACGACAGCCGCATGTACTTCGAAGGTGCATTGCTGATCGCGTTGTTCGGCTTCGTCGGTTCGTTCGCCATGGCCAAGTTCCTGCTGCGCGGCGAGGTGATCGAATGACGTCGTTCGCCGATGTCGTCGTGGCCGTGCTGCTGCTGGTCAGTGGCATCGCGGTGGTCGTGGCGGCGCTCGGGCTGGTGCGGTTGCCCGACTTCTTCGTTCGCATGCACGCGCCTGCGCTGGCCTACACCCTGGGCAGCTGGTCCGTGGCGGTGGCGACCATCGTCCACTTCTCGGCTCACGAGGGGGTGCTGTCGCTGCATGCCTGGTTGATCGCCATCTTGCTGGCGATCACGGCCCCGGTCACGACCGTCCTGTTGGCGCGCGCCGCGGTCTTCCGTCATCGTCAGGCCAAAGAGGAAGTGCCGCCGCCGCTGACCGGCGCAGGGGGCTGAGCACGGCACACCGGCGTCGATGGTCCGGCCCGCCGCCGATCCGGGCGTCAGCCCAACTGGAGCCGCCGAGTTCACCTTGGCAACCGGGAAAGACGGCAGCCCTCAAGTAGGGGCACAAACTGCCGATATTCCTGCCTTGCGAAGGGCACGTAGGCCCAGCGCCCGGGCCAAGGTGCGCAACAAATCAGGATCGCGATGTCATTTCTTAAGCTGAATCAACTGTCGATCGGTCGACGTCTCGCCTTCGGGTTCGCGAGTGTCATCTTGATGCTGATCGGGGTCGCAGCCATGAACAGTGCTGAATTTCGCAGCATTGCGTCACGCTTGCGCGAGACCAACGAGGTGAACGACCCCAAGACGGCTCTGGCCCACGAGATGCTCAACCAGATCAACGTGCTGGCGGTGCAGGCGCGCACCATCACGCTCATCATCGACGTGAAGGAGCTCGAGGCCGAGGTGGCCGTGTTGAAGCAGGCGCACGCTCAGTACGTGAAGGCCGAGCAGGCGCTGGGTGAGCGGATCGAGGCCAGCGGGTCGGACGCAGAGCGCCAGCTGATGCAGGCGCTGCGCGAGTCGGCGAAGCAGACGCTGCCGCTGGTGTTGCGTGCCGCCAAGGAAGGTGAGGACGGTGCCAGCGCCGCCGCCACCGCCACACTGCTCAACGAGGTCAGGCCGAGTGAAGCCGTGTGGCGACGCAAGGTGGCCGAGCTGATCGCGCTCGAAGCCGAGCTCAACCAACAAGCCTATCAGTCCGCGCTGGACAGCCAGCAACGTGCGCAAGCGGTCGCCGGCCTGGTGGTCGTGCTCGCGGTGCTGGCCGGCAGTTTCCTGGCCTGGGGGATCACCCGCAGTGTCAAGGGGCCGGTGGACCGTGCCATCCGCGTGGCCGAGCGCATCGCGAAGGGCGACCTCAGTTCCTCGGTGCAGGTGGAGTCGGCGGACGAGATCGGCCGCCTGCTCGCCGCGATTGCGACGATGCAGGATCAACTGCGCGGTCTGGTGGGCGAGATCCGGCTGTCAGCGGACAGCATCGAGCTGGCCAGCGCCGAAGTGGCGAGCGGCAACCAGGACTTGAGCACGCGCACCGAACGTGCCGCCAGCGGCCTGCAGGTGACGGCGTCTTCGGTCGAGCAACTGACGGCCACGGTGCGCCAGAACGCCGATGCTGCGAAGCAGGCGAACCAGCTGGCCATGTCCGCCTCTGCCGTGGCGGTGCGCGGCGGAGAGGTGGTGGGGCAGGTGGTGTCGACGATGGACGACATCGATGCCAGCTCCAAGCGGATCAACGACATCATCGCGGTGATCGACGGCATCGCCTTCCAGACCAACATCCTGGCCCTGAATGCCGCCGTCGAGTCGGCGCGAGCGGGCGAGCAGGGGCGGGGGTTTGCGGTGGTCGCGGGTGAGGTGCGCTCGCTGGCGCAGCGCTCGGCCGAGGCGGCGAGAGAGATCAAGGTCCTCATCGGCAGCTCGGTCGAGAAGGTCGAAACCGGCTCACGCCTGGTGCAGGACGCCGGCACGACCATGCACGAGATCGTGACCAGCGTCCAGCGGGTCACGGACATCATCGCGGAGATCACCGCTGCCTCGAACGAGCAGTCCGGGGGGATCGGGCAGGTCAACCAGTCGGTGAACCAGCTCGAGCAGATGACCCAGCAGAACGCGGCACTGGTCGAGCAGTCGGCCGCCGCGGCCGCCAGCCTGCGGGAGCAGGCGGGGCGGCTCAGCGGCCTGGTGTCCACCTTCCGCCTGCAGGAAGAACGGACCAGCGCGCTGCGCTGACACCGGGGCTTGCGGCCGGCGCCAGCGGCGTCCGGCCACCGAAGATCGATCGAGGAGAACAAGGATGAGTCGGATCACGTGGTCGCGCCTGGTGCGATCCACCGCAGCGCTCGCGCTGCTGGCGCCGCTGGCGTTCGCCAGTGGCTCCGCGGGGGCCGCCACCATCCGTGCGGCTTGCAGCGGCATCGGCGTGGAACTCGAGCTGTGCAGGACGGCCACCGAAGTCTGGGCTGCGAAGACCGGCAACACGGTCGAACTGGTGCCCGTGCCGAGTGAGGGCAGCGCGCGCCTGGCGTGGCTGCAGAAGATGCTGGACGCGAAGTCGGACAAGATCGACGTGGTGCAGCTGGATGTCGTGCAGGTCGGCTCGCTGCGGGACCATCTGCTGGATCTCAAGCCCTACAGCAAAGGCGTCGAGAAGCAGCACTTCGCGGGGATGGTGGCCAACGGCACGGTGGGCGACAAACTGATCGCCATGCCCTGGTTCATCGACGCGGGGCTGCTGTTCTACCGCAAGGATCTGCTTGAAAAATACCAGCAGGACCTTCCGAAAACCTGGGAGCAGCTGACCAAGGTCGCCGAGCACATCCAACGCGCCGAACGCGCCGCCGGACAAAAGGAACTGTGGGGATACGTGTGGCAGGGCCGTGCTTACGAAGGCCTGACCTGCGACGCGCTGGAGTGGCTGAGCAGCTTCGGAGGCGGCACGCTGGTCGACGAGACAGGCAAGGTGACCTTGGGCGGCACGGCGGCAGTCAATGCGTTGACCACGGCCGTCTCCTGGGTCGGCACCATCTCCCCGCCGGAGGTGCTCACCTTCAGCGAAGAGGAATCGCGGCGAGTGTTCCAGAACGGCCACGCGGTGTTCATGCGCAACTGGCCCTACGCCTGGGCACTGGCCGAAGCCGCCGACAGCCCGATCAAGGGCAAAGTCGGCATCGCGATCCTGCCGAAAGGCAGCGGCGACGCCGCGCGCCATGCCTCGACCCTGGGCGGACAGCAGCTGGCGGCGTCGAAGTACTCCAAGAACCCGGCACTCGCCGCCGACCTGTTGCTGTACCTGACGAGCGCCGAGGTGCAGAAGCAACGGGCCGTCAAGGCGTCCTATAACCCCACGCTCAACGACCTGTACCGCGACCCCGACGTGAAGGCGTCCAACCCCTACCTCGGCGCGCTGATGCGCAGCTTCTTCGCCACCGTGGCGCGCCCCTCCAGTGCGACGGGGTCGAAGTACAACGACGTCAGCGCCGAGTTTTTCACCACCGTGCACGAGGCGCTGGAGCGTCGCATCAAACCGGAAGAAGCGGTGAGCCGCATCGAGTCGAAGTTGCAGCAGTTGCAGCGCGCCGGCTGGTGACGTCACGACCGCGCGGCACCGGCCACCGGGACGGACAGGCCGACTGCGGCGCGCGGGAGCGCGGGGCTCTCAGCCCTGGTCCGCGTGACGAACCCACACGGTCTCGCTGACGAACAGCACTCGCGCATCGCCGAGTGCCGCGTCCGTGTCCTGGAGCGCGGCAAATGTTTGCAGTTCCGCGAAACCGACCCGCCCGTCGAGAGAAACCTCGCGGCAGTGGCCCGGCAGCCGGGCAGTTCCACGCACGACCTCTACAAACAGCTGCAGGACTGAGGCGGCCGGCGCGGCGGCCCTGCCCGCCATTCCCCTGAGTACAGATCCGGTCAGCCGTTCCTGCCCCGGGGCGAAAGCGCGCCAATGCGCTCGATGCACGTTCGATTGCTACCGGCGGCCCAGCTGTCGCGGTGATCGTCAATACCGTGCAGGTAACCGGCAAGCCAGTATCGGAAATCGTCAAATAAGTATTGCCTGGCAGCACCCCATTCGCTATATCTCCGGCGCATTTTGTTGCCATTAATGAAGATTGCTGAGGATTGCTAATTCTCAGCTGTGATAAGGGCTGCCGGTCCATTACGTTATAAAAGGAAACGGCGTGGCGCGGTAAGCCATTCGTAAGGCGCCATTCCTAGACTTTGCCGGAACTTATTAATAAAAGAGAGGAGACGCCTTTCACCGGTTTTCTTTCGGCCGTCGTGTGCCGGTACCGTTGAAGGTAATAGCGGCAACCCTGTCAGGAGCTGTGGCAGAAGGCGAATCGTTTTCATGCGGCTTTTGTGGTGATGGGGTCCGTCTCTATTACAGAGAGGAGGCCGTGCGCCCGCATGGCTTGAATCGATCCGGTTGGTGGTGAACAGAAAGCAGGCAGTATTTGCTTGTTGACTCCCGAGTGGATCAAACAAATATTCCCGCTCACCTGAATTGACCATGTACACCCACGCAGTCGAATCGGCGGATGCCGAGAAGCGCCCGTCGCGGGCGCCTACCGCTCTTCCACTGTCCTCGGTGCAACAGGCGATTTGGTTCGACCAAATCCTCGCGCCGGAATTGCCTCACTACAATATTGGCTGTTTGTCGCGGATTGACGGCCCGGTGCATATCGAAGCGCTGGCTCAAGCGCTTCGACAAGTGGTCGAACAGCACGATGTGTTGAGGACGGTGCTTCGTAGCAAGGGCGCTATCCCGGAACAGGAAGTGCTTCGGCAGGTTGAACTTCCACTCACCATCGTCGATTTCTCCCACGAGCCGGACGCCGAAAATCTCGCCGAAGATTACGTGCGACAGGCATTCGGCAAACGTTTCCCGTTGACCGACCATCTGCTGTGGGACGCCCGTATCGTCCAGGTCGGCCCGGCCCGGTTCTATTGGCTGCACTTCTTCCATCACCTGATCATGGACGGATACGGCACTGCCCTGGCTTTTCAGTCCGTGCGCAGCGAATACAGCCGTATCGTCGCGGGGGAGGCAGGCGCTGCGCAAACGGGTCCTTCCTACGTCGATTTCGTGGTTGAGGATCAGGCCTATCTGGCCTCTGCGCGGCACGAGCGGGACCTGAGCTTCTGGCGTCAACGCTTCCCGACCTTGCCTGCCCCTCTGCTGCCGTGCGGTGTGCTGGAGGGGGCGCCCGAGGTTCGCGGTCGCGACGCGGTGGAATGGCCCCTCGAGCGCAGCCTGTTCGAGCGGATCGCCGAATTCTCGGCCCGCCACGGCTGCTCGACCGCGCATTTCATGTTCGGCCTCGTCTATGCCTATTTCGCCCGCACCACCGACGTGGAGGAAGCGGTCATCGGTGTGCCGGTCCACAACCGCAGCGGTGCCGCGCAGCGCCAGACGCTCGGGACGTTTTCCTCCGTCATACCGGTCGGCATTCGGGTCGACCGGCAGGCGGGCTTTGTGGCGTTGATGCATGCGGTGGCCGAGGAGCTGCGGCGCTGCTACCGCCACCAACGTTGCCCGGTCGCCGAGATCAAGCGGCAGTTGGGGCTGGGGCAGGACCGCCGCTCACGCTTGTTCGATGTGAGCGTGTCGTTCGAGCCGGTCGAGGGCGGCGGCCAGTTCGGCCCGGCTCGGCAATATTGCAGCGGCCTGCAGTTTTCGCGCACACCGCTGGAGATCGTGGTGCGTGACACCCACCAGATGGGCGATGTGCGAGTCGAGTTTCATCACGACGAGCGCGGTTTGCCTCGAGCCGAGGTCGAGCGGATGCGGGAGCGCATGTCCTTGATGGCGCAGGCTGTCCTCGACGGTGCAACAGCGGCCCTGAAGGACCTGCCGTTCATGACCGCGGAGGAGCGTCAGCTGGTGTTGCACGGCTTCAATGCGACCGCCCATCCCTACCCCGATGACAGCCTCATCCACGAGTTGTTCGAAGCGCAGGTGCGGCACAGGCCGACGGCAACAGCGGCCGTCTTCGAAGGAGAGCGCCTGAGCTATGCCGAGCTGAACGCGCGGGCCAATCAACTCGCGCGCCATCTCCGCACCTTCGGCGTGGGCCCTGACACCCTGGTGGCGCTCTGCGTGGAACGCTCGCTGGAAATGGTGGTAGGTGTGCTGGGCATCCTGAAGGCGGGCGGCGCCTACGTACCGCTGGACCCAGCGTATCCGAGCGAGCGCCTGCAGTTCATGCTGGACGACGCAGCGCCGCGTGTGCTGGTCACGCAGCAGCGGCTGCGCGGTGGCCTCAGGACGCAGGCGCCCGTGGTTGCGCTCGACGCCGACTGGCCGGCCATCTTCGATCAGGACGACGCCGACCTGGAGCCCGCCGCCATCGGTTTGCAGCCGCATCATCTCGCCTATGTGATCTATACCTCGGGCTCGACCGGCAAGCCCAAGGGCGTGATGGTCGAGCACCGCGGTGTGTGCAATCTGGCGGCGATGCAGATCCGCGAGTTCGACTTCGGTCCTCATCGGCGCGTGCTGCAGTTCTCCTCGCTGAGCTTCGACACCTCGGTCTGGGAATACACGATGGCCTGGGCCAACGGTGCCAGTTTGCACCTCGCCTCACGCGAACGTCTGTTGCCCGGGCAAGCGCTGCTGGACACCCTCAGAACGGAGCAGATCACCCACGTGATCCTGCCGCCGGCGGCTGCCGCGGCCTTGCCGCGCGGCGGTGTTCTGGACAGTCTCGTCGCCCTGGTGGTCGGCGGCGACGTTTGTCCCGCGGTGTTGCCGCAACAATGGGGGCAGCAGCGGCGCTTCTTCAACGCCTATGGGCCGACGGAGACGACGGTCTGCGCGACGACCTACTTGTGCGACCCGCAAGACCCGCGCATGCCGCCGATCGGGCGACCGATCGCCAACACCCGCATCTACATCCTCGACGAGCAACGCCGGCCGGTGCCCGTCGGCGTGACGGGGGAGCTTTACATCGGCGGCGTCGGGGTGGCGCGTGGCTATCTGGGGCGGCCGGAGTTGACGGCCGAGCGTTTCATTGCCGACCCGTTCAGCTCTCATGCACAGGCACGCATGTATCGGACCGGCGACCTCGGGCGCTGGCGCTCCGACGGCAACATCGAGTACCTGGGCCGCAACGACCATCAGGTCAAGATCCGGGGCTTTCGCATCGAGTTGGGGGAGATCGAAACCCAGTTGAACACGCAGCCGCAGGTCAAGGACGCCGTCGTGATCGCCCGCGAGGACACACCGGGCGACAAGCGGCTGGTGGCCTACGTGATCGCCCAGGAGCCAGGCGCGGTGCTCGTCGATGCGCTGCGCGCCCACCTCAAGGCGGTGTTGCCCGAGTACATGGTGCCCAGTGCCTTCGTGGTGTTGGACAACCCACCGTTGACGCCCAGCGGAAAAGTGGACCGCCAGGCACTGCCGGCGCCGGACTGGAACTCGCTGCAAACCCAGCAATTTGAAGCCCCTCGAGGCGCTGCCGAGCAGGCACTGGCGGCGATCTGGCAGGAGGTGCTGCAGATCGAGCGCGTGGGGCGGCACGACAGCTTCTTCGCGCTGGGCGGGCACTCGCTGCTGGCGGTGCAGTTGATCGAACGGCTGCGACAGGCGGGGTGGCAGGCCGAGGTGGCAACGGTCTTCAATCACCCGGTGCTGGTCGACCTCGCAGCCCGCCTGGCGCGCGACGGGGCCACGGTGGCCCGCGTGGCACCGTGCCTGATCGAGGCGGGGTGCGAACACATCACACCGGAGCTGTTGACGCTGGTGGCGCTGGAGCAGTCGGAGATCGACACCATCGTGGCGAGCGTGCCGGGCGGGGCCCGCAACGTACAGGACATCTATCCGCTGGCGCCGCTGCAGGAAGGCATCTGGTTCCACCACATGCTCAACGGGCACCAGGACGTGTATGTGCTGCCGGCGTTGCTGTCGTTCGACAGCCGGGAGCGGTTGGACGCCTTCGCGCGAGCGCTCCAGTCGGTGATCGATCGGCATGACGTGATGCGCACCGCGGTGGTGTGGCGCGGGCTGAGCCAGCCGGTGCAAGTGGTGTGGCGGCAGGCCGACGTGAGCGTGCAGACGCTGCAGCTGCAGGCAGGCGAGGATGCGCAGCAGGTGCTGCAAGGGCGCTTGGAGCGAGGCGAGCTGTACCTCGACCTGCAGCAGGCGCCACTGGTGCGGCTGGAAGCGGCGGCCGACCCGGCGCGCGGGCGCTGGCTGGTGCTGCTGCAGCTGCACCACATCGTCAACGACCACGTGTCGCTGGACATCGTGCTCGAGGAAGTGGCGGCCCATCTGCAAGGGCGTGCCGAGCGCTTGCCGGAGCCGGTGGCGTACCGGAGCTTCGTGGCGCAGGCGTTGCTGCAGGCGCAGCAGCACGACGCCGAGGAGTTCTTCCGTGCCAAGCTGGGCGATGTGCAGGAGCCGACGGCACCGTTCGGGCTGCTGGACGTGCGCGGTGGCGGGCAGCGCCTGGAGGAAGCGCGGCGCGAGGTGGAGGCCGAGCTGGGCCAGCGGCTGCGCGGCCTGGCGCAAGGCCTGGGGGTGAGTGCGGCGACGCTGTTCCACGTCGCCTGGGCGATGGTGGTGGCGCACTGCAGCGGGCGCGACGACGTGGTGTTCGGCACCGTGCTGCTGGGGCGCCTGCAAGGCGGGGTGGCCGGCGCCGACCGTGCGTTGGGCATGTTCATCAACACCTTGCCCTTGCGGCTGCGGCTCAAGGAGGTGACGGTGCACGAGGCGGTGCAGCAGGCGCAGCGCGAGCTGGTCGAACTGCTCGCGCACGAACAAGCCTCGTTGGCCCTGGCGCAGCGCTGCAGCGGCGCGTCGCCCTTGTTCACGGCCATGCTGAACTACCGCCACAGCCGCGAGCAGTCGCATGCCCGGCTGGGGCCGGGCGTCGAGGTGCTCGTCGCGCAGGAGCGCAGCAACTATCCGTTTTCGCTGATGGTGGACGACCTGGGCGATGGCTTCGTGCTCAACGCGCAGGTGGATTGCAGCGTCGGTGCCGCCCGCGTGACCGCGTACATCCACACCGCGCTGGAAGGCCTGGCGCACGCCTTGGCAGCGCAGCCGCAGGCGGGCCTGCTCACGCTGCCCATCCTGCCTCTCGAAGAGCGCCGACAGGTGCTGCAGCATTTCAACGCCACCCGTTGCGACTTCCCGGAGGAGCGGCTGGTGCACCAGTGGTTCGAGGCGCAGGCCGCCCAGACACCCGATGCCGTGGCGGTGAGGGATGACGTGTGCCAGCTCAGCTACCGCGAGCTGAACGCGAGAGCCAACCAGTTGGCGCGTTACCTGCGAGCACACGGCGTCGGCCCCGATCGGCGGGTCGCCATCTGCACGGAGCGCAGCGCGGGCTTGATCGTCGCGCTGCTGGGCGTCTTGAAGGCCGGGGGTGCGTATGTGCCGCTGGACCCCGGTTATCCGGCCGAGCGGATCAACGACATGCTCGAGGATGCCGAGCCCACGGTCATCCTGACCGAAGCCCGCCTGCAAGCCGCGCTGGCCGGCAAGGCAGCGCACGTGGTGGCGCTCGACGCCCAGTGGCCGGAGATCCTGCTGCATCGGGAGGCCGATCTGGAGCAGCACGAGGTGGGGCTGCTGCCGCGGCATCTGGCCTACGTCATCTATACCTCCGGCTCCACGGGCCGCCCCAAGGGCGTGATGATCGAGCACGCGGCGTGGCTCAACTACCTCCAGTGGGCGGTACGAGCCTATGAATGCCATGCAGGTGAGGGGGCCGTGGTGAGCTCCTCGATCGCATTCGACGCCACCATCACCAGCCTCTATACGCCGCTGCTGTGCGGCCGCACCGTGGTGCTGGTGCGCGACGGCGACGAACTGGCGGGCCTGGAAGCCTTGCTGCGCCAAGGCAAGGCGTGGTCGCTCATCAAGATCACACCGGCGCATCTGGACGCGCTGGGCCGGCGTCTGCAGGCGAATCCGGCGCCGTGCGCCGTGCGGGCCTTTGTCATCGGCGGCGAGGCGCTTGCGCCTGCCACGGTGGCGCTGTGGCGCGGCATCTGTCCTCAAGCCCGCTTGATCAATGAATACGGGCCCACCGAAACCGTGGTCGGCTGCAGCGTCTACGAGTTGCCTGCCGACACGAGCGACCTCGTCACCGTGCCGATCGGCCGCCCGATCGCCAACACGCAGATCTACCTCCTCGACGAGCGCCGGCAGCCGGTGCCGATCGGGGTGCCGGGGGAGATCTACATCGGCGGCGCCGGTGTCGCTCGCGGATACCTGAACCGGCCGGAATTGACCGCCGAGCGTTTCGTGCCGGACCCGTTCAGCGAGGTGCCGAACGCGAAGCTCTACAAGACCGGCGACCTGGGCCGCTGGCGGGCCGACGGCCATCTCGAATACCTCGGCCGCAACGACCATCAGGTCAAGATCCGAGGCTTCCGCGTCGAGCTCGGCGAGATCGAAGCGCAGCTGGCGCGCCATGAGCAGGTGAAAGAAGCCGTCGTGATCGCGCGCGAGGACGTGCCAGGGCACAAGCGGCTGGTGGCTTACGTCACCGTGCAAGGCGAAGCTGCTCCCGGCGTGGCGCAACTGCGCTCGACCTTGAAGGCGGTGTTGCCCGAGTACATGGTGCCCGCCGCCATCGTGATGCTGCCATGCTTGCCGCTGACGCCCAACGGCAAAGTGGACCGGCAGGCCTTGCCGGCGCCGGACCTGAGCGCCTTGCAGGCGCGGCAGTACGAAGCGCCGGTGGGTCGGGTCGAAGCCGTGCTGGCGGCGATCTGGCAAGACATCCTGCAGGTCGGGCAGGTCGGTCGGCACGACAACTTCTTCGAGCTGGGGGGGCACTCGCTGCTGGCAGTGCAGTTGATAGAGCGGCTGCGTCAGGCGGGGTGGAAGGCGGAGGTCGCCAGCATCTTCATGCGTCCCACACTCGCGGAGCTGGCGGCCGGCCTGACGCCGTTGGTGTCGGTGCCCTGTGTGGCACCGTGCCTGATCGAGGCGGGGTGCGAACACATCACACCGGAGCTGTTGACGCTGGTGGCGCTGGAGCAGTCGGAGATCGACACCGTCGTGGCGAGCGTGCTGGGCGGGGCCCGCAATGTGCAGGACATCTATCCGCTGGCGCCGCTGCAGGAAGGCATCTGGTTCCATCACATGCTCAACGAGCAGCAGGATGTGTATGTGCTGCCCGCGTTGCTGTCGTTCGACAGCCGGGAGCGGCTGGACGCCTTCGCGCGAGCGCTCCAGTCGGTGATCGATCGGCATGACGTGATGCGCACCGCGGTGGTGTGGCGCGGGCTGAGCCAGCCGGTGCAAGTGGTGTGGCGGCAGGCCGACGTGAGCGTGCAGACGCTGCAGCTGCAGGCAGGCGAGGATGCGCAGCAGGTGCTGCAAGGGCGCTTGGAGCGAGGCGAGCTGTACCTCGACCTGCAGCAGGCGCCACTGGTGCGGCTGGAAGCGGCGGCCGACCCGGCGCGCGGGCGCTGGCTGGTGCTGCTGCAACTGCACCACATCGTCAACGACCACGTGTCGCTGGACATCGTGCTCGAGGAAGTGGCGGCCCATCTGCAAGGGCGTGCCGAGCGCTTGCCGGAGCCGGTGGCGTACCGGAGCTTCGTCGCGCAGGCGTTGCTGCAGGCGCAGCAGCACGACGCCGAGGAGTTCTTCCGTGCCAAGCTGGGCGATGTGCAGGAGCCGACGGCACCGTTCGGGCTGCTGGACGTGCGCGGTGGCGGGCAGCGCCTGGAGGAAACGCGGCGCGAGGTGCATGCCGAGCTGGGCCAGCGGCTGCGCGGCCTGGCGCAAGGCCTGGGGGTGAGTGCGGCGACGCTGTTCCACGTCGCCTGGGCGATGGTGGTGGCGCACTGCAGCGGGCGCGACGACGTGGTGTTCGGCACCGTGCTGCTGGGGCGCCTGCAAGGCGGGGTGGCCGGCGCCGACCGTGCGCTGGGCATGTTCATCAACACCTTGCCCTTGCGGCTGCGGCTCCAGGAGGTGACGGTGCACGAGGCGGTGCAGCAGGCGCAGCGCGAGCTGGTCGAGCTGCTCGCGCACGAACAAGCCTCGTTGGCCCTGGCGCAGCGCTGCAGCGGCGCGGCGCCCTTGTTCACGGCGATGCTGAACTACCGCCACAGTGCAAATGCGGCCGGTCCGATGCCGGCCACCGGCATCGAGCTGCTGGCGACCCAGGAGCGCACCAACTATCCGCTCTCGCTGATGGTGGACGATCTGGGCGAGCGCTTCGAGCTCGGCGTGCAGGTCGACCGCAGCGTCGACGCCGAACGCGTGGCGGGGTACATGCACACGGCGCTGGAAAGCCTGGCGCGCGCCCTGGAGGCGCAGCCGCAAGCGCGCCTGCTGGCGCTGCCGATCCTGCCCGGGGACGAGTTGCAGCAAGTGCTGCAGGGCTTCAATGGCAACGACAGCACCGGTCCGGACGAGCGGCTGGTCCACCAGCTGTTCGAGGCGCAGGCTCGACGCTGCCCGGACGCGGCGGCGGTGGTGTACGGTGGCGACCGCCTGAGCTATGCCGACCTCAACGCGCGTGCCAATCGGCTCGCCCGCGAGTTGCGGGCGCAGGGCGTGGGGCCCGACACGCCGGTGGCGGTCTGCATGGAGCGCTCGCTCGAGATGGTGGTCGCCCTGCTGGGCATCCTGAAGGCCGGCGGCGCCTATGTGCCGCTCGACCCTGCCTATCCGACCGAGCGCCTGGAGTACATGTTGGCCGATGCTGCGCCGACGGTCGTGATCACACAGGCGCGGCTGCGCGGCCGGGTCGCGACCGCAGCGCGCGTCCTGGCGCTGGAGGCTGGCGGGCCACCGGTCGAGGCGCAGGAGGCGGGCGATGTCGAGGCGGCCTCGATCGGGTTGGCGCCGCACCATCTGGCCTATGTCATCTACACCTCGGGCTCGACCGGCACCCCCAAGGGCGTCGCGATGCCGCACAGCGCGTTGGTGAACCTGCTGAAATGGCAGCGCGCCGCGCTACGCTCGGGCAAGCCCCAGCGGACCCTGCAGTTCGCCGCCCTCGGCTTCGACGTGGCGTTCCAGGAGACCTTCACCACCTTGGCGACAGGCGGCACCCTGGTCATGATCCCCGAGGCCGTCCGGGGCGACCCGGTGGCCTTGGTCCGCTTGCTGCACGAGCAGGCCGTGCAGCGGGTGTTCCTGCCCTTCGTCGCGCTGCATCACCTGGCCGAGGCCATGGTGGCCTCGTCGCAGGCGCTGCCGTGCCTGGAAGACGTGATCACCGCCGGTGAGCAACTGCGCATCACGCCGGCCATCGCCGCGCTGTTCAAGTCACAGCCGGGCTGTCGCCTACACAACCACTATGGCCCCACCGAAAGCCATGTGGTCACGGCCTTGTCGCTGCCCGAGGAGGTCGAGCGGTGGCCGGAACTTCCCACCATCGGCACGCCCATCGCCAATGCGCGTCTCTACATCCTCGACGAGCGCCGGCAGCCGGTGCCGATCGGCGTGACGGGAGAGATCTACATAGGCGGTGTCGCGGTGGCGCGGGGTTACTTGAACCGGCCCGAGCTGACGGCCGAGCGGTTTGTCGCCGACCCGTTCAGCGCGGAACCTCAGGCGCAGATGTACCGCACCGGCGACCTGGGCCGGTGGCGCGCGGATGGCCAGATCGACTACCTGGGACGCAATGACGACCAGGTGAAGGTGCGCGGCTTCCGCATCGAGCTGGGCGAGATCGAGGCGCAGCTGGCGCGCCACGCGCAGGTGAAGGACGCGGTGGTGGTGGCGCGCGAGGAGGTGCCGGGCGAAAAGCGGCTGGTGGCCTACCTCACCGTGCACGAGCCAGGCCTTGTCACGATGGAAGGCCTGCGCGAGCACCTGTCGACGGCGCTGCCGGAGCACATGGTGCCCGCCGTCTTCGTGGTGCTCGAGCGGCTGCCGCTGACCCCCAACGGCAAGGTGGACCGGCGCGCGCTGCCGCCACCCGACGCCGGTCTGCTGCAGGCGCGGCAGTACCAGGCGCCGCAGGGCGAGCACGAAACGACGATGGTCTCGATCTGGCAGGAACTGCTCGGGTTCGAGCGTGTCGGCCGGCATGACAACTTCTTCGATCTCGGCGGCCATTCCCTCGTCGCCACCCGTTTGGTGACACGCATACGGGAGGTGTTCGCCGTGGAGCTGGCCCTTCTCGACGTCTTCAACCATGCGACCGTCGCCGCGCTGACAGCGCGGGTGATCGACGCGCAATTGAGCCAGTTCGACGCCTCGGACATCGCACGGGTGCTGGCCGCACTGGACGACCTGTCCGAGGCGCAGTTGCAAGAGATGGCCGGCAGCACCGCATAGGGCACGGCGACAGCGCGCCGTCAGCGCGGCGTCTGCAAACGCCCATCCAAGTGTGTATGAGCCGGCGGCCCCGACACGGGCCGCCGCAGCGGCGGCCTGCGCTTGTGCCAGGAGCCGCCGCGACCGACGAATCCAGGACGCAAGTCCGCAATACGAAAAATCAGGGGACACCATGAGCAAGAATGCACCCAGGGATCTGGAAGCGCTGAAGCGCGAGCTGTTGCTGCGCACGCTCAAGAGCAGTGCCGCGGCACGGCCCGAGCAGCCCGCGCTGATGCCGATCGAGCCGGCCGACCGTGGGCATCCACTGCCGGCTTCCTGGGCGCAACAGCGCTTGTGGTTCGTCACCCAGTTGCAAGGGGCCGATGCCGCCTATCACATGCGCGGCCTGCTGCGCTTGCAGGGCACCCTGGACCGGGATGCGCTCGTGGCGGCGCTCGACACCATCGTCTCGCGGCACGAGGCCCTGCGCACGGCGTTCGCAGCCACCGAGGAAGGCGAGCTGTTCCAAGTCGTCGCGCCTGGCGCTTCCTTTGCGCTGCAGGTTGTCGACCTGAGCCAGCGTTCTCCGGCCGAGCGCGCGCATGCGGTGCAAGCTCAGATCGAAGCAGAAGAGGGGACGTCATTCGATTTGAGCCGAGGCCCCTTAATTCGAGGCCGGTTGATCCAGCTGAGCCAGGACGAACACCTGCTGCTGGTGACGATGCACCATATCGTCTCGGACGGCTGGTCCATCGGCGTGCTGGTGCGGGAACTCGCCGCGCTGTATGCGGCCTACCGGGAAGGCCGGCCCAGTCCGCTGGCGCCGTTGCCGATTCAGTACGCCGACTATGCCGTGTGGCAGCGGCGCTGGCTGCAGGGCGAGACACTGCAAGGTCAGCTCGGCTACTGGCAGCAGCAGCTGAGCGATGCCCCAGCGCTGCTGGAACTGCCCCTCGACCGTCCGCGACCGGCCGTGCAAAGCCATGCCGGCGCGAGTGTGGAGCTGACCTTGGGTGCCCCGCTGACCGCCCAACTCAAGGCGCTGGCCAAGCGCTGCGACGCGACGCTGTACATGGTGTTGTACGCCGGCTGGGCAACGGTGCTGTCGAAGCTGAGCGGGCAGCAAGACGTGGTGATCGGCGCCCCGGTGGCGAACCGCCAGCGCACCGAGGTCGAAGGGCTGATCGGGTTCTTCGTGAACACCCTGGCGCTGCGAGCCGACTTGAGCGGCCAGCCTAGCGTGGGTGAGCTACTGCAGCGGGTCAAGGACATGACGCTGCAGGCCTACGCCCACCAGGACGTGCCGTTCGAGCAGGTGGTGGAGGCGGTGAAGCCGCCGCGCAGCCGCAGCCACAGCCCGATCTTCCAAACCCTGCTGGTGCTGCAGAACACACCACAGGGTGAGCTGGTGCTGCCCGGGCTGACCTTGACACCGCAGACGCTCGCGCACACCACCGCCAAGGTGGACCTGACACTGTCGCTGCAGGAAGTCGGCGACGAGATCACCGGCTCGCTGGAATACGCCACCGCCTTGTTCGACACCTCGACCATCGAACGCTGGGCCGGCTACTTCAAGACCGCGCTGGCGACCCTGGTGCAAGACCTCGAGCGGCCGGTCGCTGCGCTGGACCTGCTGAGTGCCGAGGAACGGCAGCAGGTGCTGCACAGCTTCAACGCCACCCACAGCGGCTGTGCACGCGACCAGCTGATCCACCAGCTGTTCGAGGCCCAGGCCCGCCAGCGCCCCGAGGCGGTGGCACTGGTCTGCGGCGTGCGAACGCTCAGTTATGCCGACGTGAACGAACGGGCCAACCGGCTGGCACATCACCTGATCCGGCAAGGCACCCGGCCCGGCGAGCTGATCCCCATCGTGATGGCGCGCAGCACCGAGATGGTGATCGCGCAGCTGGCGGTGCTCAAGTGCGGCGCCGCCTACGTCCCCGTGGACCCGCAGTTCCCGCTCGAGCGGCAGCAGTTCATGATCGACGACTGCCGCGCCGAACGGGCGATCGCCACTACCCAGGCGGTCTGCCGAGCGCCGGTGCGCTGGACCGTGCTGGACGAGGACCTGCTCAGCCACGGCCCGGCCGACAACCCGACGGTGGTGCAGGCCGCCGGCAGCCCGGCCTATGTGATGTACACGTCCGGCTCGACCGGCCAACCCAAGGGGGTGGTGGTGCCCCACCGTGCGATCCACCGCCTGGTGGTGGCCAACGGCTATGCCGAGATCGGGCCCGACGACACCCTGGGCCACTGCAGCAACCCCGCCTTCGACGCCTCGACCTTCGAGATCTGGGGTGCCCTGGCCAACGGAGCCCGGGTGGTGATCGTGGCCCAGGAGGACGTGCTCGACCCGCAGCGCTTGGCCCAGGAGCTGCTGCGCCAGCGGGTGAACGTGCTGTGGCTGACGGTGGGCCTGTTCAACCAGTACGCGCAGGCACTCGGCAGCGTGTTCCGGCAGCTCAAGTGCTTGCTGGTGGGCGGGGACGCATTGGACGCCCGCACGATCGCGCGGGTGCTGGGCGAGAGTGCACCGCAGCGATTGCTCAACGGCTACGGGCCGACCGAGACGACCACCTTTGCGACGACCTACCCCATCGAGGCGGTGGCGGCAGACGCGACCGGCATCCCGATCGGACGGCCGATCGCCGACACGCAGGTCTACCTGCTCGACGAGCAGCGTCAGCCGGTGCCGATCGGGGCGCCGGGGGAAATCTACATCGGCGGCGCCGGGGTGGCGTGCGGCTACCTGAACCGGCCTGAGCTGACAGCCGAGCGGTTCATCGACGACCCGTTCAGCGGCGAGCCGCACGCGCGGCTGTACAAGACCGGTGACCTGGGGCGCTGGCGCTCGGACGGCAACATCGAGTACCTGGGGCGCAACGACCAGCAGGTGAAGATCCGGGGCTTCCGCATCGAGCTGGGCGAGATCGAGGCGCGCTTGAGCGTACACCCGCAGGTCCAGGACGTGGTGGTGCTGGCGCGCGAGGACGTGCCGGGTGACAAGCGGCTGGTGGCGTACTACACCGGCGCGCAGGCAACGCAAGCGGAGGCGCTGCGTGAGCACGTGAAGGCAACACTGCCGGACTACATGGTGCCCAGCGCCTTCGTGGTGCTGGAGCGCCTGCCGCTGACACTCAACGGCAAGGTGGACCGGCGTGCGCTGCCGGCGCCCGATGCGAGCTTACTGCAGGCGCAGCAGTACGAGGCGCCGGTGGGCGACACCGAGCAAACGCTGGCGGCGATCTGGCAGGACATCCTGCAGGTCGAGCGGGTCGGACGGCACGACAACTTCTTCGAGCTCGGTGGGCATTCCTTGCTGGCCGTGCAGCTGATCTCTCGCATGCGGCAGGCGCTCGACCGCGAGGTGGCGCTGCACGATCTGTTCGAAGCACCCACGGTACGCGGACTGGCTCGGAAGCTGGGCGGCGCGCCGGTGGCACAGGGCCAGGACATCGAGCCCGCGGACCGCAGTGGCACTTTGCCTTTGTCATGGGCTCAGCAGCGGCTGTGGTTCCTGAACCGACTGGAGGGCATCGGGGCGGCCTATCACATGCCGGCCGCGCTGCGCCTGCACGGCCAGCTGGACCGGGCGGCACTGCAGGCCGCGCTCGACACCGTGGTGGCGCGGCATGAAGCCTTGCGCACCGTGTTCGCAACCGTGGACGGCGAGGCCGTGCAGGTGGTCACCGAGCCAGCCGGCTTCCCGCTGCAGGTGCTCGACCTCGGGGGCAAGTCCGAACACGAACTCGCCGCCATTGTGGCGGAGGAGGCTCAGGCACCGTTCGATCTCGGCCAGGGTCCCTTGATCCGCGGGCGGCTGCTCTGCGTCAACCCTGACGAACATGTGCTGCTGGTGACGATGCACCACATCGTCTCGGACGGCTGGTCGATCGGGGTGCTGGTGCGCGAGCTGGGAGCGCTGTATGCAGCCTTCCGCGAGGGCCGCGCCCAGCCGCTGGCACCTTTGCCGATCCAGTACGCCGACTATGCGGTGTGGCAGCGGCGCTGGCTGCAGGGCGAGACGCTGCAAGCGCAGCTCGGCTACTGGCAGCAGCAGCTGAGCGAGGCGCCGGCGCTGCTCGAGCTGCCCACCGACCGTCCGCGACCGGCCGTGCAAAGCCATGCTGGCGCCAGCGTGGAGCTGACCTTGGGAGCACCGCTGACGGCACAGCTGAAGGCGCTGGCCAAACGTTGCGACGCAACGCTGTACATGGTGCTGTACGCCGGCTGGGCGACGGTGCTGTCGAAGCTGAGCGGGCAGCAAGACGTGGTGATCGGCGCCCCGGTGGCGAACCGCCAGCGCACCGAGGTCGAAGGGCTGATCGGCTTCTTCGTCAACACGCTGGCGCTGCGAGCCGATTTGAGTGGCAAGCCCAGCGTCGGCGAGCTGCTGCGGCGCGTCAGGACGACGACGCTGCAGGCCTACGCCCACCAGGACGTGCCGTTCGAGCAGGTGGTGGAGGCGGTGAAGCCCCCGCGCAGCCTGAGCCACAGCCCGCTCTTTCAGGTGATGCTGGTGCTGCAGAACACGCCGCAGGGCGAGCTGGTGCTGCCCGGGCTGACCCTCACGCCCCAGGAAGTGCCGCGCACGAGCGCACAGGTCGACCTGACGCTCTCGCTGCGGGAGGTGGGCGACGAACTCTCGGGCACGCTCGAATACGCCACGGCCTTGTTCGATCCCTCGACGGTCGAGCGTTGGGCGGGCTATTTCAAGGCGGTGCTAGGCGCGATGGTGCAAGACCTCGAGCGCCCGATCCGCGAGCTGGACCTGCTGGGCAGCGAGGAACGCCGGCAGGTGCTGCAGATGTTCAACACGACCGCGCAGCCTTACCCCCATGACAGTCTGTTCCACGAGCTGTTCGAAGCGCAGGTGCGGCGCTGCCCGGAGGCAACGGCCGCGGTGTTCGAGGGCCAGCGCCTGACGTATGCCGAGCTGAACGCCCGATCGAACCAGCTGGCGCGGCACCTGCGCGAGCGGGGCATCGGCCCCGACACGCTGGTGGCGATTTGCGTCGAACGATCACTGGACCTGGCCGTGGGTCTGCTGGGCATTTTGAAGGCCGGCGGCGCCTATGTGCCGCTGGACCCGACTTATCCAAGGGAGCGCCTGCAGTACATGCTGCAGGACGCATCCCCGCGCGTGGTGCTCACGCAGGCGCGGCTGCGCGCCACAGTGGCAACAACCACCGCGCAGGTGGTCCTGCTGGATCAGGACGCTCCCCTCATCGCCGGGCACGACGACGGCAACCTTGCGGCAACGGCCATCGGCCTCGAACCCCACCATCTCGCTTACGTGATCTACACCTCGGGCTCGACCGGCGCGCCCAAGGGTGTGATGGTCGAACACCGCGGACTGTGCAACCTGGCGACCCTGCAGATCCAGGCCTTCGGTGTCGGCGAGGGCAGCCGGGTGCTGCAGTTCGCGTCGGCGAGCTTCGACGCCTGCGCCTGGGAGTGCACGATGGCGTGGGCCAGCGGCGCCAGTTTGCATCTGGCATCGCCCGAACAACTCCTGCCGGGGGAACCCCTGCTGCGCACGCTGCGCGGCGAGCAGATCACCCATGCCACCTTGCCGCCGGTCGCCGTGGGCGCATTGCCGCACGACGCGGCACTCGACGACCTGAGCACGCTGGTGGTCGCCGGCGAAGCCTGCCCGGGCGCCTTGGCGCGGCATTGGAGCCAGGGGCGGCGTTTCTTCAACGCCTACGGGCCGACCGAAACGACGGTGTGCGCGACACTCCATCTGTGCGATCCGCGAGGCGAGGGCCTGCCGCCCATCGGGCGCCCCATCGCGAACACGCAGATCTACATCCTCGACACCTCGAGACGGCCGGTGCCGATCGGCGTCGCCGGGGAAATCTACATCGGCGGGGCCGGCGTGGCGCGCGGCTACCTGAACCGGCCGGAGCTGACGGCCGAGCGGTTCATCGCGGACCCGTTCGGCGACGGCCCGAACGCGCGGCTGTACAAGACCGGCGATTTGGGGCGTTGGCGGGCGGACGGCCGGATCGACTACCTGGGTCGCAACGACCGCCAGGTGAAGATCCGCGGCTACCGCATCGAGCCCGGCGAGATCGAAACACTGCTGCGTGCCCATCCCCAAGTCGACGAGGCGATGGTGATGGCGCGTGAAGACATGCCCGGCGACAAGCGCTTGGTCGCCTACGTGACGGCAGCAGCGCAGGGTGCACCCGAGGTCGACGACCTGCGTGCGCAGGTCAAGGCGGCGCTGCCCGAGTACATGGTGCCGAGCGCGTTCGTGGTGCTGGAGCGCTTGCCGCTGACCCCCAACGGCAAAGTCGACCGGAGCGCCTTGCCGGCGCCGCAGCTGAGCGCGCTGACAGCGCGCGCGTACGAAGCCCCCCTGGGTGACGCCGAGCAGGCACTGGCGCGGATCTGGCAGGACATCTTGCACATCGATCGTGCCGGGCGGCACGACAACTTCTTCGAGCTGGGCGGGCACTCGCTGCTGGCGGTGCAGTTGATCGAACGGCTGCGAGAGGCGGGATGGCAGGCCGATGTGGCGAGCATCTTCGCCCACCCCACACTGGCAGAGCTGGCCGCCGGCCTGAGCCGGACCGCCGCGCCCAGCCCGGGCGTGGCACCTTGTCTGATCCCCCCGGAGTGCGACCGCATCACCCCGGAGATGTTGACGCTGGTCGAGCTGGACCCGGCGCAGATCGACGCCATCGTGGCCCACGTGCCCGGCGGCGCCTGCAATGTGCAAGACATCTACCCGTTGGCGCCATTGCAGGAAGGCATACTGTTCCACCACATGCTCAACGAGCAGCGCGACGTCTACGTGCTGCCCGCGCTGCTGGCGTTCGAAACGCGCGAGCGTTTGGAGCGGTTTGCACAGGCATTGCAGCAGGTGATCGACCGGCACGACGTGCTGCGCACCGCGGTGGTGTGGAAGGGGCAGCCCCGGCCCGTGCAGGTGGTATGGCGGCACGCCGAACTGACGCTGCAGCCGCTGGAGCTGGCGCCAGGCGAGGATGCCTACGCCCGGCTCCAGGCCCGATTGCAGAACGCCGAGCTGGCGATCGACTTGCAGCAGGCTCCGCTGGTGCGCCTGGACGTGGCCGCCGACGAAAGCCGCGGCCGGTGGCTGATGCTGCTGCAGCTGCATCACATCGTTCACGACCACGTGTCGCTGGACATCGTGCTGCAGGAAGTGGCGGCCCATCTGCGCGGCGAAACCCAATCTCTGCCCGAGCCGGTGCCTTACCGAGGCTTCGTGGCGCAGGCCTTGATGCAGGCGCAAAAGAGCGATGCCGAAACCTTCTTCCGCGCCAAGCTGGGTGACGTGGGGGAACCCACGGCACCGTTCGGGCTGCTCGACGTGCGGGGCGGCGGGCAGCACATCGACGAAGCCCGCCGCGAGGTGGAGGCCGAGCTGGGCCAGCGGCTGCGCGGCCTCGCACAACGCCTGGGCGTGAGCGCGGCGACGCTGTTCCACGTGGCCTGGGCGATGGTGGTGGCGCACTGCAGCGGGCGCGACGACGTGGTCTTCGGCACCGTGCTGCTCGGGCGCTTGCAGGGGGTGGCCGGCTCCGACCGCGCCCTCGGCATGTTCATCAACACCCTGCCGTTGCGGCTGCAGCTCAACGATGTGGCCGTCGGTGAGGTCGTGCAGCAGGCACAGCGCGAACTGAGGCAGCTGCTCGGACACGAGCAAGCCTCGCTGGCGCTGGCACAGAACTGCAGCGCGCTCGGCGGCGGCGCACCCTTGTTCACCACGATGCTCAACTACCGCCACAGCAGCGGGGGCCGCCAGGCGGCGCTCGATCTGGGCGTCGAGCTGCTGGCGACGCAGGAGCGCACCAACTACCCGTTCTCGCTGATGGTCGACGACGTGGGCGACGGTTTCCTGATCGGCGCGCAGGTGGACGACCGGGTTCAGGCCGCTCGCGTCACGGGCCTCATGCATAGGGCGCTCGAAAGCCTGGCGCAAGCCCTCGAGGCAGCGCCGCAAACGCAGGTGCTGGCGCTGCCGATCCTGCCGGCCACGGAGCGGCAGCAAGTGCTGCAGGCGTTCAACGCCACGACACAGCCATATCCGCAGCACCTGACGGTGCATGAGCTGTTCGAGGCACAGGTGCGCCGCACTCCGGACGCGGTGGCGGTGGTGTACGAGGGGCGGCGCCTGCGCTATGCCGAGCTGAACGCGCGCGCCAACCAGCTGGCCGCCCATTTGCGTACGCTCGGCGTCGGCCCCGACCAGCCGGTGGCGATCTGCGTCGAGCGTTCGCTCGAAATGGCGGTGGGCCTGCTGGGCATCCTGAAAGCCGGCGGCGCCTACGTGCCGCTGGACCCGGCGTACCCGGGCGAGCGTTTGCAGCAGATGTTGCAGGACGCGGCGCCGCCGGTGGTGCTCACGCAGGAACGGTTGCGGGCCCGCTTGGCCACGACGGCCCGGGTCGTCTCGCTCGACGCCGACTGGGAAGTCATTGCACAGCGGGACCCGGGCAACCCAAATCCGCAAGCCATCGGCCTCGCGCCCCACCATCTGGCCTACGTGATCTACACCTCCGGCTCGACGGGCGTGCCCAAGGGCGTGGCCATGCCCCATCGGGCGCTGGTGAACCTGCTCGAATGGCACCGCGGGGATGCTCGTTTCCGTCGGCCGCAGCGGACGCTGCAGTTCGCGGCCCTGGGCTTCGACGTCGCATTCCAGGAGACCTTCGCCACCTGGTCGACCGGCGGCACCTTGATCCTGACCGACGAGGCGACGCGACGAGATCCGCCAGCCCTGGTGCGGCTGCTGCGTGAAGAAGGTGTCCAACGGGTGTTCCTGCCCTTCGTCGCACTGCATCACCTGGCTGAAGCCGTGGCGGTGGAGCTGCCGGCGTTGCCGTGTTTGGAAGACGTGGTCACCGCCGGCGAGCAGTTGCGCATCACGCCTGCCATTGCCAGCCTGTTCAAGCACTTGCCGGGGTGCCGCCTGCACAACCACTATGGCCCGACGGAAAGCCACGTGGTCACGGCCTTGACCTTGGACGGCGCGGCCCACACCTGGCCGGAGCTGCCTGACATCGGCCGGCCGATCGGCAACGCGCGCATCTACCTCCTGGATGGTCGGCGCCAACCGGTGCCGATCGGGGTGCCGGGCGAGATCTACATCGGCGGTCTCGCCGTGGCCCGTGGTTATCTCCATCGACCGGAACTGACGGCCGAGCGATTCAGCGCCGATCCGTTCAGCGACGAGCCCAATGCACGGATGTACAAGACCGGCGACTTGGGGCGCTGGCGGGCCGACGGCCAGATCGAGTACCTGGGGCGCAACGACCATCAGGTGAAGATCCGGGGCTTCCGCGTCGAGCTGGGCGAGATCGAAGCGCGCCTGGGCAGCCATCCTCAGGTCAAGGACGCGGCGGTGTTGGCGCGCAAGGACGTGCCGGGCGACACGCGGCTGGTGGCCTATGTGACGGCGGCGACGGCACAAGAGACGCTCGCGCTCGAGGACCTGCGTGCGCACCTGAAGGCGGGGCTGCCGGACTACATGGTGCCGAGCGCCTTTGTGGTGCTGGAGCGTCTGCCGCTGACCCCCAACGGCAAGCTCGACCGGCGCGCGCTGCCGGCGCCGGACTTCGGCGCGCTGCAGGCGCAGCAGTACGAGGCCCCGGTGGGCGGCACCGAGCAGGCGCTGGCGGCGGTCTGGCAGGACATCCTGCGGGTCGAGCGGGTCGGACGCCATGACCATTTCTTCGACCTCGGCGGGCATTCGCTGCTGGCGGTGCAACTGATGGCGCGCATCCGCCAAGTGCTGGGCCGGGAGGTGGCGCTGAAGGCGCTGTTCGATGCGCCGACGGTCCAGGGCCTGGCGCAACGCCTGGAGGCGACGGCGCTCAGCGAGGATGGGGCGATCGGGCGAGCCGATCGCAGCCGGCCCTTGCCGCTGTCGTGGGCACAACAACGTTTGTGGTTCTTGGACCGGCTGGACGGTGCCGTCGGGGTGTACAACCTGCCGGCCGCCCTGCGCCTGCGCGGTGAGCTGGACCGGGCGGCGCTGCGTGCGGCGCTGGACACGCTGGTGGCGCGGCATGAGGCGCTGCGCACGGTGTTCGCGACGGTGGACGGCGAGGCGGTGCAGGTGATCGTCGAGCCGGCCGGCTTCGACCTGCAACTGATCGATCTGGCGGGTGGCTCCGAAGAGGACCTGCGGCGCATTGCCGCCGAAGAGGCGCAAGCGCCGTTCGACCTGAGCCAGGGTCCGCTGATCCGGGGCCGCCTGGTCCGGGTGAGCGCGGACGAACACGTCTTGCTCGTCACGATGCACCACATCGTCTCGGACGGCTGGTCGATGGGGGTGTTGGTGCGCGAGCTGGGAGCGCTGTATGCGGCATTCCGTGAGGGCCGCGCCCAGCCGCTGGCGCCTTTGCCGATCCAGTACGCCGACTATGCCGTGTGGCAGCGGCGCTGGCTGCAGGGCGAGAGGCTGCAAAGCCAGCTGGCCTATTGGCAGCGGCAGTTGAGCCAGGCGCCAGCGCTGCTCGAGTTGCCGACCGACCGCCCGCGGCCGGCGCTGCAAAGTTTTGCCGGCGCCAGTGTGGCGCTGACGCTCGGGCGAGAGCTGACAGCCCAGCTGAAGGTGTTGGCCAAGCGCTGCGACGCCACGCTGTACATGGTGCTGTACGCTGGCTGGGCGACGCTGCTGTCGCGATTGAGCGGTCAGCAGGACCTGGTGATCGGTGCTCCCGTGGCCAACCGTCCGCGCACCGAGGTGGAAGGGCTGATCGGCTTCTTCGTCAACACGCTGGCGCTGCGGGCCGACCTGAGCGGCCAGCCCACCGTCGGCGAGCTGCTGCAGCGGGTGCGGGCGATGACGCTGGAGGCGTATGCCCACCAGGACGTGCCGTTCGAACAGGTGGTGGAGGTGGTGAAGCCGCCGCGCAGCCGCAGCCACAGCCCGATCTTCCAGGCGATGCTGGTGCTGCAGAACACACCGCAGGGCGAGCTGGTGCTGCCCGGGCTGAGCTTGGCAGCGCAGGAGGTGTCGCGCCCCACGGCGCAGTTCGATGTGACGATGTCGCTGCAGGAGCAGGGCGAGGAGATCGTGGGAGCGATCGAATACGCCAGCGCGCTGTTCGATGCCTCGACCATCGAACGCTGGGCGGGCTACTTCAAGGCAGTGCTCGGCGCGATGGTGCAAGACCTCGAGTGCCCGGTCGACGGCCTGGAGATGCTGGGCGCCGAGGAACGCCGGCAGGTGCTGCAGGTGTTCAACGAGACCGCGCAGCCCTACCCGCAGCAGCTGCTGGTGCACGAGCTGTTCGAAGCGCAGGTGCGGCGCTGCCCGGACGCGGTGGCCGTGGTGTTCGAGGGCCGGCAGCTGACCTATGCCGAGCTGAACGCCCGGGCGAACCAGCTGGCGCGGCACCTACGCGAGCGGGGCATCGGGCCGGACGCGCTGGTGGCGATCTGCGTCGAGCGATCGCTGGACATGGTCGTGGGCCTGCTGGGCATCTTGAAGGCCGGCGGCGCCTATGTGCCGCTGGACCCGGCGTATCCCGACGAGCGCCTGCAGCACATGCTGCAGGACGCGGCGCCCCGGGTGGTGCTGACGCAGGCGCGGCTGCGTGCCGGGCTGGCGACCACGGCGCAGGTGGTCGTGTTGGACGACGATGCACCGCTCATCGCCCGGCAAGACGACAGCAACCTCGACCCAGGTGCGATCGGCTTCAAGGCCCACCATCGAGCCTATGTGATCTACACCTCTGGCTCGACCGGCACCCCGAAGGGGGTGATGGTGACGCACGCCAATCTGGTCAACCTGCTACACGCCCTTCAGCCGAGCTATGGCTTGGATGAGGAGGACCGGGTGCTGCAGTTCGTCGCGACCTCGTTCGACGTGGCCGCACAAGAGATCTTCGGATCTCTGCACCGTGGCGCCACGCTGGTGTTGCGGACCGAGCAATGGATCGGCGACGCCGACGTTTTCTGGTCCCTGTGCGCCAGCCACCGGATCACCGTGCTGCACTTGCCGGCGGCCTACTGGCAGCAGGTGGTGCTGGGCGCGCCGCCGCGCCTGCCTGATGCACTTCGGCTGGTGGTGGTCGGCGGAGAGCGCATGAGCGCGTCTGCCTTGAGCGCGTGGTTCGCCCGGTCGGGGCACAGGCCCACCCTGATCAACCAGTACGGGCCCACCGAAACGACGGTCAGTGCCACCTTCCATACGGTGACGCGGGCCGAGGAGGGGGCCTGCATCGGCCGTCCGATCGCCAACACGCAGGTCTACCTCCTGGACGAACAGCGGCAGCCAGTGCCGGTCGGTGTGGTGGGGGAGATCTACATCGGCGGTGCTGGTGTGGCGCGGGGCTACCTCGGGCGGCCGGAGCGGACGGCCGAGCGGTTCTCGAATGACCCGTTCAGCGCGGAGCCGAACGCGCGGATGTACAAGACCGGCGACCTGGGGCGGTGGCGGGCCGACGGCAATATCGAGTACCTGGGGCGCAACGACCATCAGGTGAAGATCCGTGGTTTCCGCATCGAGTTGGGCGAGATCGAGGCACGCTTGAGCGCACACCCGCAGGTGCAGGAGGCGGTGGTGCTGGCCCGCGAAGACGTGCCGGGCGACAAGCGCCTGGTGGCGTATGTGACGCCGCTGGCGGCACAAGATGTGCCCGAGGTCGAAGTGCTGCGCGAGCACGTGAAGGCGGCCTTGCCGGAGTACATGGTGCCCAGCGCCTTTGTGACGCTGGAGCGTCTGCCGCTGACGCCCAACGGCAAGCTGGACCGGCGCGCCTTGCCGGCGCCGGACCTCGGCGCGCTGCAGGCGCAACGGTACGAGGCGCCGGTGGGCGACACCGAGCAGGCGCTGGCGGCGATCTGGCAGGACCTCTTGAGGGTCGAACAGGTTGGACGGCACGACAACTTCTTCGACCTCGGTGGCCATTCGCTGCTGGCGGTGCAACTGCTGGCGCGCGTGCGCCAGGCGTTGGGACGAGAGGTGGCGCTGAAGGCCCTGTTCGAGACGCCCACGCTGCAAGGCCTGGCGCAGACGCTGGGCCAGGCGCAGGACACCGAGGTGCAGGCCATCGAGCGGGCCGATCGCAACGCGGCGCTGCCGCTGTCGTGGGCGCAGCAACGGCTGTGGTTCCTCGACCGGCTGGAAGGTGCGGGCGCGGCGTATCACATGCCGGCCGCGCTGCGCCTGCACGGTGAGCTGAGCCGAACGGCACTGCAGGCGGCGCTCGACACGGTGGTGGCACGGCATGAGGCCTTGCGCACGGTGTTCGCGACGGTGGACGGCGAGGCGGTGCAGGTGATCGTCGAGCCGGCAGGCTTCGCGCTGCAGGTGGTCGAGCTGGCGGGTGCGGACGAGGAGGACCTGAGGTGCCTGGCGGCCGAAGAGGCGCAAGCGCCGTTCGACTTGAGCCGTGGCCCGCTGATCCGGGGTCGGCTGATCCGAACGAAGCAGGACGAACATGTGTTGCTGGTGACGATGCACCACATTGTCTCGGACGGCTGGTCGATGGGGGTGCTGGTGCGGGAGCTGGCTGCGCTGTATGCGGCCTACCGGGAAGGCCGGCCCGATCCACTGGCGCCATTGCCGATTCAGTACGCCGACTATGCGGTGTGGCAGCGGCGCTGGCTGCAGGGCGAGACGCTGCAAGCGCAGCTCGGGTACTGGCAGCGGCAGCTGAGTGAGGCGCCAGCCCTGCTCGAGTTGCCGACGGACCGCCCGCGGCCCGCGGTGCAGAGCCATGCCGGCGCGAGTGTGGAGCTGACGTTGGGAGCACCGCTGACGGCACAGCTGAAGGCGCTGGCCAAGCGCTGCGACGCAACGCTGTACATGGTGCTGTACGCCGGCTGGGCGACGGTGCTGTCGAAGCTGAGCGGGCAGCAAGACGTGGTGATCGGCGCGCCGGTGGCGAATCGTCAGCGCACCGAGGTCGAAGGGCTGATCGGCTTCTTCGTCAACACGCTGGCGCTGCGGGCCGACTTGAGCGGTCGGCCCAGCGTTGGCGAACTGTTGCAGCGGGTCAAGGACATGACGCTGCAGGCCTACGCCCACCAGGACGTGCCGTTCGAGCAGGTGGTGGAGGCGGTGAAGCCGCCGCGTAGCCGCAGCCACAGCCCGATCTTCCAAACCCTGCTGGTGCTGCAGAACACACCGCAGGGTGAGCTGGTGCTGCCCGGGCTGACCTTGACACCGCAGACGCTGGCACACACCACCGCCAAGGTGGACCTGACACTGTCGCTCCAGGAAGTCGGCGACGAGATCACCGGCTCGCTGGAATACGCCACCGCCTTGTTCGACACCTCGACCATCGAACGCTGGGCCGGCTACTTCAAGACCGCGCTGGCGACCCTGGTGCAAGACCTCGAGCGGCCGGTCGCTGCGCTGGACCTGCTGAGTGCCGAGGAGCGGCAGCAGGTGCTGCACAGCTTCAACGCCACCCACAGCGACTGCGCGCGCGACCAGCTGATCCACCAGCTGTTCGAGGCCCAGGCCCGCCAGCGCCCCGAGGCGGTGGCACTGGTCTGCGGCGAGCGGACGTTCAGCTACGCCGACGTGAACGAACGGGCCAACCGGCTGGCACATCACCTGATCCGCCAAGGCACCCGGCCCGGCGAGCTGATCCCCATCGTGATGCCACGCAGCGCCGAGATGGTGATCGCGCAGCTGGCGGTGCTCAAGTGCGGCGCCGCCTACGTACCCGTGGACCCGCAGTTCCCGCTGGAGCGGCAGCAGTTCATGATCGACGACTGCCGCGCCGAACGCGCGATCGCCACTACCCAGACGGTCTGCCGAGCGACGGTGCACTGGACCGTGCTCGACGAGGAACTACTCAACCTTGGCCGAGCGGACAACCCGGCCGTGGTGCAGGCCGCCGGCAGCCCGGCCTATGTGATGTACACGTCCGGCTCGACCGGCCAACCCAAAGGGGTGGTGGTGCCGCACCGTGCGATCCACCGCCTGGTGGTGGCCAACGGTTATGCCGAGATCGGCCCCGACGACACCGTGGGCCACTGCAGCAACCCGGCCTTCGACGCCTCGACCTTCGAGATCTGGGGCGCCTTGGCCAACGGCGCCCGGGTGGTGATCGTGGTCCAAGAGGACGTGCTCGACCCGCAGCGCTTGGCCCAGGAGCTGCTGCGCCAGCGGGTGAACGTGCTGTGGCTGACGGTGGGCCTGTTCAACCAGTATGCGCAGGCGCTGGGCAGCGTGTTCCGCCAGCTCAAGTACTTGCTGGTGGGCGGGGACGCATTGGACGCCCGCACGATCGCGCGGGTGCTGGGCGAGAGTGCACCGCAGCGATTGCTCAACGGCTACGGGCCGACCGAGACGACCACCTTTGCGACGACCTACCCCATCGAGGCGGTGGCGGCAGACGCGACCGGCATCCCGATCGGACGGCCGATCGCCGACACGCAGGTCTACCTGCTCGACGAGCAGCGTCAGCCGGTGCCGATCGGGGCGCCGGGGGAGATCTACATCGGCGGCGCCGGGGTGGCGTGCGGCTACCTGAACCGGCCCGAGCTGACAGCCGAGCGGTTCATCGACGACCCGTTCAGCGGCGAGCCGCACGCGCGGCTGTACAAGACCGGCGATCTGGGGCGCTGGCGCTCGGACGGCAACCTCGAGTACCTGGGGCGCAACGACCAGCAGGTGAAGATCCGGGGCTTCCGCATCGAGCTGGGCGAGATCGAGGCGCGCTTGAGCGTACACCCGCAGGTCCAGGACGTGGTGGTGCTGGCCCGCGAGGACGTGCCGGGCGACAAGCGGTTGGTGGCGTACTACACCGGCGCGCAGGCAACGCAAGCAGAGGCGCTGCGTGAGCACGTGAAGGCAACACTGCCGGACTACATGGTGCCCAGCGCCTTCGTGGTGCTCGAGCGCCTGCCGCTGACGCCCAACGGCAAGGTGGACCGGCGTGCGCTGCCGGCGCCCGATGCGAGCTTACTGCAGGCGCAGCAGTACGAGGCGCCGGTGGGCGACACCGAGCAAACGCTGGCGGCGATCTGGCAGGACGTGCTGCAGGTCGAGCGGGTCGGACGGCACGACAACTTCTTCGAGCTCGGTGGGCATTCCTTGCTGGCCGTGAAGTTGATCGAGCGCCTGCGCGCGGCGGGATGGCACGCCGACGTCGGCAGCCTTTTCACCCGCCCGGTGCTGGCGGAGCTGGGCGCCGTCTTGACGCGCGAAGCGGCGGTCACGCCGGAAGTGCCGCCGTGCCGGATCGAGCCGGACTGCGAACGGATCACGCCGGACATGCTGACGCTGGTCGAGCTGAACCAAACGCAGATCGACACCATCGTGGCGAGTGTGCCGGGCGGCGCGCGCAACGTGCAGGACATTTACCCGCTCGCGCCGCTGCAAGAAGGCATCCTGTTCCACCACATGCTCAACGAGCAAGACGATTTGTACGTCCTGCCGATGCTGCTGGCATTCGAGACGCGCGCCGCGCTGGACGAGTTTGTGCGGGCGCTGCAATGGGTGATCGACCGTCACGACGTCATGCGCACGGCCGTGGTGTGGAAGGGGCAGACCCCCCCGGTGCAGGTTGTCTACCGGCGAGCCGAGCTGCAGCTGCAGCGCATCGAACTGGCGCCGGGGCAGGATGCGCTCGAAGTGCTGCAGGCGCGCCTGCAGCGACGCGAGCTGTCGCTCGACCTGCAGCAGGCGCCACTGGTGCGGTTGGAAGTGGCGGCAGACGAGTGCCGCGGCCGATGGCTGTTGCTGCTGCAGTTGCACCATATCGTCAGCGACCACGTGTCGCTGGACATCGTGATGGAGGAAGTGGCGGCCCATCTGCAAGGCCAGGGCGCAAGCTTGCCCGAGCCGGTGGCCTACCGGGGCTTCGTGGCGCGGGCCTTGATGCAGGCGCAGCGGCACGACGCAGAGGCCTTCTTCCGCGCCAAGCTGGGCGGCGTCCAGGAACCCACGGCGCCGTTCGGCTTGCTGGACGTGCGGGGAGGTGGGCAGCGCTTCGAGGAAGCCCGGCGCGAGGTGGACTCGACGCTGGGGCAGCGCCTGCGAGCGCTGGCACCCGTGCTCGGCGTGAGCACGGCAACGCTGTTTCACGTGGCCTGGGCCATGGTGGTGGGGCGCTGCAGCGGGCGTGACGACGTGGTCTTCGGCACCGTGTTGCTCGGGCGCCTGCAAGGCGGCGCCAGCCGCACCATGGGCATGTTCATCAACACCTTGCCGTTGCGGCTGCAGCTGAAGGGGCTGCCGATGCGCGAGGCGGTCCGGCACGCCCATCGTGAACTGATGGAACTGCTCGAACATGAACATGCCTCGTTGGCCCTGGCACAGCGTTGCAGCGCGATCGACGGCGCTGCGCCGCTGTTCACGGCAATGTTGAACTATCGCCACAGCGGCGCAGCTGACCCGGCCGGGCCCGATCTGGGGGTCGAGGTGCTCACGACCCAGGAACGGACGAACTATCCGTTCTCGATGATGGTCGACGACCTTGGCGAGCGCTTCTTGCTCACCGCGCAGGTGAACGGCGGGGTGCGGGCGGATCGCGTGACGTCTTATCTGCACACCGCGCTGGAGGGACTGGTGCAAGCCCTGGAGGCCGCACCACAGAAGACCTTGTGGGACCTGCCCATCCTGCCGCCCGAAGAGCGGCAGCAGGTGCTGCAGACATTCAACGCGACGGCACAGCCGTACCCGCAGGAGATGCTGGTGCATGAGCTGTTCGAAGCGCAAGTGCAGCGCAGCCCACAGGCGCTGGCGTTGGTGTGCGAGGGCCAGCAGCTGAGCTATGCCGAGCTGAACGCGAGAGCGAACCAGCTGGCCCATCACCTGCGGCAGCGCGGGGTGGGCCCCGACCGCCTGGTGGCCGTGTGCATGGAGCGCCAGGCCGAGCTGGTGGTGGCCTTGCTGGGCACCCTCAAGGCGGGCGGTGCCTATGTGCCGCTGGACCCGGCTTACCCGGGCGAGCGCTTGCAGGCGATGCTGCAGGATGCGGCGCCGAGCGTGATCCTCACGCAGACCGCGCTGTTGCCGGGGCTGGCCGACCAGGCAGCCGAGGTGATCGCCGTAGATGCCCAGCTGGCCGAGCTGCCGAAGACGAACTTGCCGGCGGCTGAGCTGGGCCTCACGGCCGACCACCTGGCCTACGTGATCTACACCTCGGGCTCGACCGGCACGCCCAAGGGGGTGATGCTGGAGCACCGCAATGCCGGCAATTTCATCCACTGGGCGCGCTCGGCGTTCAGTGAGGAGCACCTGGCACACACGGTGTTCTCGACCTCGGTCAACTTCGATCTGTCGATCTTCGAGCTGTTTGTGCCGCTGGCGGTCGGGGCCACTGTGCACCTGGTGAAGAACGCGCTCGACTTGAGCGGCCGCGAGGCGGTGAGCCTGCTGAACACGGTGCCGTCGGCGGTGAACGCCTTGATCGATGCCGGCCGCCTGCCCGAGGCGATCCAGGCGGTGAACGTGGCGGGCGAGGCGCTCAAGCGGGAGCTGGTGGAAAAGATCTTTGCCGCCAACCCGAAGGTGCGGTGCGTCACGAACCTGTACGGACCGACGGAGACAACCACGTACTCCACCCAAGTGCGCATGGCGCGGTCACAGCCGTTTGCACCGCACATCGGGCGGCCGATCTCCAACACGCAGGTCTACATCCTGGACGAACACCGGCAGCCGGTGCCGATCGGCGTGGTGGGGGAGATCTACATCGGCGGTGCCGGGGTGGCGCGAGGTTACCTGAGGCGGCCCGAGCTGACGGCCGAGCGGTTCATCGACGACCCGTTCAGCGAGGCGCCGAACGCACGCATGTACCGCACCGGTGACCTGGGGCGCTGGCGCGCCGATGGCCAGATCGAGTACCTGGGGCGCAACGACCATCAGGTGAAGATCCGGGGTTTCCGCATCGAGCTGGGCGAGATCGAGGTCCGGTTGAGCGCGCACCCGCAGGTCCAGGACGTGGTGGTACTGGCCCGCGAGGACGTGCCGGGCGACAAGCGGTTGGTGGCGTACTACACCGGCGCGCCAGCGCCGCAAGCGGAGGCGCTGCGCGAGCACGTGAAGGCGACACTGCCGGACTACATGGTGCCCAGCGCCTTCGTGGTGCTGGAGCGCTTGCCGCTGACGCCCAACGGCAAGGTCGACCGGCGGGCGCTGCCGGCACCGGACCTGGGGGCCCTGCAGGCGCGGCAGTACGAAGCGCCGCTCGGCGAGGCCGAGCAGACGCTGGCAGCGATCTGGCAGGACATCCTGCAGGTCGAGCGGGTCGGACGGCACGACAATTTCTTCGACCTGGGGGGACACTCGCTGCTGGCGGTGCAGCTGATCGCCCGTTTGCGCCAGGTCACCGGCCGGGAGGTGGCGCTGAAGGTGTTGTTCGAAGCCCCGACGCTGGAGGGCCTGGCCCAGCGGCTGGACGGCGCACAGCTCAGCGATGGGAGCGCCATCGAAACAGCCGACCGCAGCCAGCCGCTGCCGCTGTCGTGGGCCCAGCAGCGGCTGTGGTTCCTCGACCGGTTCGAGGAGGCGGGCAGGGCGTATCACTTGCCGGCCGCGCTGCGCCTGCACGGTGAGCTGGACCGGGCGGCACTACAGGCGGCGCTCGACACCGTGGTGGCACGGCATGAAGCCTTGCGCACGGTGTTCGCGACGGTGGACGGTGAGGCGGTGCAGGTGATCATCGAGCCGGCAGGCTTCTCGCTGCAGGTGGTCGAGCTGGCAGGTGCGGACGAGGAGGACCTGCGGCGCCTGGCGGCCGAAGAGGCGCAAGCGCCGTTCGACTTGAACCGTGGCCCGCTAATCCGGGGTCGGCTGATCCGAACGAAGCAGGACGAACACGTGTTGCTGGTGACGATGCACCACATCGTCTCCGACGGTTGGTCGATGGGGGTGCTGGTACGCGAGCTGGCTGCGCTGTATGCGGCCTACCGGGAAGGCCGGCCCGATCCGCTGGCGCCATTGCCGATTCAGTACGCCGACTATGCCGTGTGGCAGCGGCGCTGGCTGCAGGGCGAGACGCTGCAAGCGCAGCTTGGGTACTGGCAGCGGCAGCTGAACGAGGCACCAGCATTGCTGGAACTGCCGACCGACCGCCCGAGGCCGGCGGTGCAAAGCCATGCCGGCGCCAGTGTGCCCATCGTCTTGCAAGCACCGCTGACGGCCCAGCTGAAGGCCTTGGCCAAGCGCTGCGATGCAACGTTGTACATGGTGCTGTATGCCGGCTGGGCCACGGTGCTGTCCAAGCTGAGCGGGCAGCAGGACGTGGTGATCGGCGCACCGGTGGCGAACCGCCAGCGCACCGAGGTCGAAGGGCTGATCGGCTTCTTCGTCAACACGCTGGCGCTGCGGGCTGACCTGAGCGGCCAGCCAAGCGTGGGTGAGTTGCTGCAGCGGGTCCGGGCGATGACGCTCGAGGCCTATGCCCACCAGGACGTGCCGTTCGAGCAGGTGGTGGAGGCGGTGAAGCCGCCGCGCAGCCTGAGCCACAGCCCGATCTTCCAGGCGATGCTGGTGTTGCAGAACACACCGCAGGGCGAGCTGGCGCTGCCCGGGCTGACACTGGCACCGCAGGACGTGCCACGCCAGACGGCACAGTTCGACCTCACCCTGTCCTTGCAGGAGCAGGGCGACGAGATGGTCGGGGCCATCGACTACGCCAGCACCTTGTTTGAACCGGCCACCGTCGAACGCTGGGCGGGCTATTTCGAAATGGTGCTCGGCGCGATGGTGCAAGACCTCGAGCGCCCGATCAGCGAGCTGGACCTGTTGGGGGCGGTGGAACGACAGCAGGTGCTGCAGACGTTCAACGCGACGGCACAGCCGTACCCGCAGGAGATGCTGGTGCATGAGCTGTTCGAAGCGCAAGTGCAGCGCAGCCCACAGGCGCTGGCGTTGGTGTGCGAGGGCCAGCAGCTGAGCTATGCCGAGCTGAACGCGAGAGCGAACCAGCTGGCCCATCACTTGCGGCAGCGCGGGGTGGGCCCCGACCGCCTGGTGGCTGTGTACATGGAGCGCCAGGCCGAGCTGGTGGTGGCCTTGCTGGGCACGCTGAAGGCGGGCGGCGCCTATGTGCCGCTGGACCCGGCCTACCCGGGCGAGCGCTTGCAGGCGATGCTGCAGGATGCGGCGCCGAGCGTGATCCTCACGCAGACCGGGCTGTTGCCGGGGCTGATCGACCAGGCAGCCGAGGTGATCGCCGTAGATGCTGAGTTGGCCGAGCAGCCGAAGACGAACCTGGCGGCGGCCGAGTTGGGGCTGACGGCGGAGCACCTGGCCTACGTGATCTACACCTCGGGCTCGACCGGCACGCCCAAGGGGGTGATGCTGGAGCACCGCAATGCCGGCAACTTCATCCACTGGGCGCGCTCGGCGTTCAGTGAGGAGGACCTGGCACACACGGTGTTCTCGACCTCGGTCAACTTCGATCTGTCGATCTTCGAGCTGTTTGTGCCGCTGGCGGTCGGGGCCACTGTGCACCTGGTGAAGAACGCCCTCGACTTGACCGGCCGCGAGGCGGTGAGCCTGCTGAACACGGTGCCGTCGGCGGTGAACGCCTTGATCGATGCCGGCCGCCTGCCCGAGGCGATCCAGGCGGTGAACGTGGCGGGCGAGGCGCTCAAGCGGGAGCTGGTGGAAAAGATCTTTGCCGCCCACCCGAAGGTGCGCTGCGTCACGAACCTGTACGGACCGACGGAGACAACCACGTACTCCACGCAAGTGCGCATGGAGCGGTCGCAGCCGTTTGCACCCCACATCGGGCGGCCGATCGCCAACACGCAGGTCTACATCCTGGACGAGCAACGGCAGCCGGTGCCGATCGGCGTGGTGGGGGAGATCTACATCGGCGGGGCCGGGGTGGCGCGGGGTTACCTGAGGCGGCCGGAGTTGACGGCCGAGCGGTTCATCGACGACCCGTTCAGCGAGGTACCGAACGCGCGGATGTACAAGACGGGCGACCTGGGGCGCTGGCGGGCCGATGGCCAGATCGAGTACCTGGGGCGCAACGACCATCAGGTGAAGATCCGGGGTTTCCGCATCGAGCTGGGCGAGATCGAGGTCCGGTTGAGCGCACACCCGCAGGTCCAGGACGTGGTGGTGCTGGCCCGCGAGGACGTTCCGGGCGACAAGCGGTTGGTGGCGTACTACACCGGCGCACAAGCGCCGCAAGTCGAAGCGTTGAGACAGCATGCGGCGCTCAGCTTGCCGCCGTACATGGTGCCAGCCGCTTACGTGCATCTGGACACCCTGCCGCTGACCCCCAACGGCAAGCTCGATCGCAAGGCCTTGCCAGCGCCGCAAGGCGACGCGGTGGTCAGCCGGGGATACGACGCGCCCCGGGGCCGCACTGAAGCATCCCTGGCCCGCATCTGGGCCGACCTGCTCGGTCTGGAACGCGTGGGCCGCGACGACAACTTCTTCGAGCTCGGCGGGCACTCGCTGCTGGCCGTGAGCTTGATCGAGCGGATGCGCGGCGACGGACTGCATGCCGATGTGAGAGCGGTGTTCACGGCGCCCACGCTGGCCGAGCTGGCGGCCCTGGCCAGCACGGACAGCCGGGAGGTGCAGGTGCCGCCCAACCTGATCCCCCGGGACGCCACGCGCATCACACCCGAGATGCTGACCCTGGTGAGCCTGAGCCAGGAAGCGATCGACACGATCGTCGACCAGGTGGAAGGGGGCGCGGCCAATGTGCAGGACATCTATCCCCTGGCGCCTCTGCAGGAAGGCATACTGTTCCACCACCTGATGCAGCAGGAAGGCGACCCCTACGTGCTGCCGACGCTGTTGCGCGTCAAGAGCAAGGCGCAACTGGATCGTTTTCTGGCGGCACTGCAGCAGGTGGTCGACCGCCACGACATCCTGCGCACGGGCGTGGCCTGGGAGGGCTTGAGCCAGCCGGTGCAGGTGGTGCGCCGGCACGCCAGGCTGCCGGTGGAGCTTGTGGAACTCGACGCTGGCCAGCGCGATATCGCACAACAGCTCGAAACTCGCTACGACCCGCGGCGGCACCGTCTGGACGTCAGGCAAGCGCCGATGCTCAGTTGCCATGTCGCCCACGACACCGCCAAGGGAGACTGGTGGGTGCGCCTGTTGTTCCACCACATGGCGTTTGACCACACGACGCTGGAACGGGTGTTGGAGGAAGTGCACGCCATTGCGCAAGGACAAGCGCACCGGCTGCCGCGGCCGGCGCCCTTCCGCGGCTTCGTGGCACAAGCAAGAGGCGGCGTGAGCCAGGAGGAGCACGAAGCCTTCTTCAAGGACATGCTGGGCGACATCGACACACCGACCGCCCCGTTCGGCTTGCTGAACGTGCAGGGCGACGGCAGCGGCATCGCCGAGGCCCGGCAGCAGCTCGCCCCCGAACTCGCGCAAGCCATACGCCGTCACGCACGCCGGCTGGGCGTGAGCGCGGCCAGCCTGATGCACGTTGCCTGGGCGCTGGTGCTGGCCAGGGCGACCGGCCGCCAGGACGTGGTGTTCGGCACCGTCCTGTTCGGCCGGATGCAAGGCGGCGCTCAGGCCGACCGGGTGCTGGGCCTGTTCATCAACACCCTGCCGGTGCGCATCAGCGTGGACGAGCAGGGCGTGGTGCAACGCCTGAAACAAGCCCACGCCTTGCTCGTGGACCTGCTGCGCCACGAACATGCACCGCTCGCGCTCGCGCAGCGCTGCAGTCGCGTGCCGGCCCAGGCGCCGCTCTTCACGGCGCTGCTGAACTATCGATACAGCGTGCCGTCGGTGCAGGAGCAGCCGCAAGCGCCTGAAGCGGCAGGACTGGGCGAGATCGACTACCTGGGCGGGCATGAGCGCACCAACTACCCGCTGACGCTGTCGGTCGACGACCTGGGGGAGGACTTCGCCCTCACAGCGCAAGTCAGCGTGGCGATCGGGCCGCAACGTATCTGTGATTTCATGTCGACCGCCCTCCAGGCGCTGGTGCAGGCGCTGGAGGAGGCACCGCAAGCGTCGACACGCAGCATCGACGTGCTGCCACGGTTCGAGCGCGAGCAAGTGCTGGTGACATGGAACGACACGGCGCGGCCATATCCCGAGGATCTGCGGGTGCATGAGCTGTTCGAAGCCCAGGTGGCGCGAACGCCGCACGCCACGGCGCTGATCCATGGCGAGCAAGGCGTCAGCTACGCCGAACTGAATGCGCGGGCCAACCGGCTGGCGCACCATCTGCGGAGGCTGGGCGTTCGGCCCGACAGCCGTGTGGCGCTGTGCGTCGAGCGCAGCGTCGAGATGGTGGTGGGCCTGCTGGCGGTGCTGAAGGCGGGGGGCGGCTATGTGCCGCTCGACCCCGAGTACCCGGTGGAACGCTTGCGCCACATGCTGCAGGACAGCGGTCCGATCGTGGTGCTTGTCGACACGGCAGGCCGCGAGGCGCTCGAGCAGGCTGACGACCGGAACCTCGAGCGGGTGCCGCGGCTGCACCTGCAGGCCGATGCCGGGCAGTGGGCCGAGGCACCGGCCCACAACATCGATGCGGCAACGCTGGGTCTGAAGCCGACGCACCTCGCCTATGTGATCTACACCTCGGGCTCCACCGGTCGGCCCAAGGGCGTGATGAACGAGCACCGAGGTGTGGTCAACCGCATCCTGTGGATGCAGGACGCCTACCCGCTGGACGAGCGCGACGTGGTGCTGCAGAAGACACCTTTCAGCTTCGACGTCTCGGTGTGGGAGTTCTTCTGGCCGCTGATGGCCGGCGCCCGCCTGGTGATGGCCAGGCCGGAAGGGCACAAGGACCCGGCTTACCTGAGCGAGGTCATCCGCCGCACGGGGGTGACGACATTGCACTTCGTGCCCTCGATGCTGCAGGTTTTCCTGGCGCACGAGCAGGCGGCGAATTGCCGCAGCGTCGTGCGGGTCATGTGCAGCGGCGAGGCGCTGCCGGCATCGCTGGTGCACACCTTCCACGAGCGGCTGCCCCGGGCCGAATTGCACAACCTGTACGGTCCCACCGAAGCGGCGGTGGACGTCACGGCCTGGGCCTGCCAGGCGGGCGACGACAGCACGGTCATCCCGATCGGCAGGCCGATCGCCAACACGCGCCTCTACATCCTGGATGAACACCTACAGCCCGTGCCCGTCGGCGTGGCCGGCGAGCTGTACATCGGTGGTGTGCAGGTCGCACGGGGCTATCTGAATCTGCCGGAGCTGACGGCCGAGCGGTTCATCGACGACCCGTTCAGCGCGGAGCCGAACGCGCGGATGTACAAGACCGGCGACCTGGGGCGGTGGCGCTCGGACGGCAATATCGAGTACCTGGGGCGCAACGACCATCAGGTGAAGATCCGTGGTTTCCGCATCGAGTTGGGCGAGATCGAGGCACGCTTGAGCGCACACCCGCAGGTGCAAGAGGCGGTGGTGCTGGCCCGCGAAGACGTGCCGGGCGACAAGCGCCTGGTGGCGTATGTGACGCCCGCCGCACAGGATGTGCCCGCGGTCGAGGTGCTGCGCGAGCACGTGAAGGCGACCTTGCCGGAGTACATGGTGCCCAGCGCCTTTGTGACGCTGGCGCGTTTGCCGCTGACGCCCAACGGCAAGCTGGACCGGCGCGCCTTGCCGGCGCCGGACCTCGGCGCGCTGCAGGCGCAGCAGTACGAGGCGCCGGTGGGCGACACCGAGCAGGCGTTGGCGACGATCTGGCAGGACCTCCTGCGGGTCGAACAGGTTGGACGGCACGACAACTTCTTCGACCTCGGCGGCCATTCGCTGCTGGCGGTGCAACTGCTGGCGCGCGTGCGCCAGGCGTTGGGACGAGAGGTGGCGCTGAAGGCCGTGTTCGAGACGCCCACGTTGCAAGGCCTGGCGCAGACGCTGGGCCAGGCGCAGGACACCGAGGTGCAGGCCATCGAGCGGGCCGACCGCAACGCGGCGCTGCCGCTGTCGTGGGCGCAGCAGCGGCTGTGGTTCCTCGACCGGCTGGAAGGTGCGGGCGCGGCGTATCACATGCCGGCCGCACTACGCCTGCACGGTGAGCTGAGCCGAACGGCACTGCAGGCGGCGCTGGACACGGTGGTGGCACGGCATGAGGCCTTGCGCACCGTGTTCGCCACGGTGGACGGCGAGGCGGTGCAGGTGATCGTCGAGCCGGCCGGGTTCGCGCTGCAGGTGGTCGAGCTGGCGGGTGCGGACGAGGAGGACCTGAGGTGCCTGGCGGCCGAAGAGGCGCAAGCGCCGTTCGACTTGAGCCGTGGCCCGCTGATCCGGGGTCGGCTGATCCGAACGAAGCAGGACGAACATGTGTTGCTGGTGACGATGCACCACATTGTCTCGGACGGCTGGTCGATGGGGGTGCTGGTGCGGGAGCTGGCCGCGCTGTATGCGGCCTACCGGGAAGGCCGGCCCGATCCGCTGGCGCCATTGCCGATTCAGTACGCCGACTATGCGGTGTGGCAGCGGCGCTGGCTGCAGGGCGAGACGCTGCAAGCGCAGCTCGGGTACTGGCAGCGGCAGCTGAGCGATGCCCCAGCGCTGCTGGAACTGCCCCTCGACCGTCCGCGACCGGCCGTGCAAAGCCATGCCGGCGCGAGTGTGGAGCTGACCTTGGGTGCCCCGCTGACCGCCCAACTCAAGGCGCTGGCCAAGCGCTGCGACGCGACGCTGTACATGGTGCTGTATGCCGGCTGGGCGACAGTGCTGTCCAAGCTGAGCGGGCAGCAAGACGTGGTGATCGGCGCGCCAGTGGCGAACCGCCAGCGCACCGAGGTCGAAGGGCTGATCGGGTTCTTCGTGAACACCCTGGCGCTGCGGGCCGACCTGAGCGGCCAGCCCAGCGTGGGCGAGCTGCTGCAGCGGGTCAAGGACATGACGCTGCAGGCCTACGCCCACCAGGACGTGCCGTTCGAGCAGGTGGTGGAGGCGGTGAAGCCGCCGCGCAGCCGCAGCCACAGCCCGATCTTCCAGGCGATGCTGGTGCTGCAGAACACACCACAGGGTGAGCTGGTGCTGCCCGGGCTGACCTTGGCGCCACAGGAGGTGCCGCGCACGAGCGCCCAAGTTGACTTGACACTCTCGCTGCAAGAGGCGGGTGACGAGATCTCGGGTACCGTGGAATACGCCACGGCGCTATTCGATCGGTCGACTGTCGAACGCTGGGCAGGGTACTTCAAGACAGCGTTGAGTGCGATGGTGCACGACCTCGAGCGCCCGATCAGCGAACTGGACCTGTTGGGGACGGCGGAGCGGCAGCAGGTGCTGCAGACGTTCAACGCGACGGCACAGCCGTACCCGCAGGAGATGCTGGTGCATGAGCTGTTCGAAGCGCAAGTACAGCGCAGCCCGCAGGCGCTGGCGTTGGTGTGCGAGGGCCAGCAGCTGAGCTATGCCGAGCTGAACGAGAAGGCGAACCAGCTGGCCCATCACCTGCGGCAGCGCGGGGTGGGCCCCGACCGCCTGGTGGCCGTGTACATGGAGCGCCAGGCCGAGCTGGTGGTGGCCTTGCTGGGCACCCTCAAGGCGGGCGGCGCCTATGTGCCGCTGGACCCGGCCTACCCAGGCGAGCGGCTGCAGGCGATGCTGCAGGATGCGGCGCCGAGCGTGATCCTGACGCAAACCGCGCTGGTGCCAGGGCTGGCCGACCAGGCGGCCGAGGTGATCGCCGTGGATGCCCAACTGGCTGAGCAGCCGAAGACGAACTTGCCGGCGGCTGAGATTGGCCTCATGGCCGACCACCTGGCCTACGTGATCTACACCTCGGGCTCGACCGGCACGCCCAAGGGGGTGATGCTGGAGCACCGCAACGCTGGCAACTTCATCCACTGGGCGCGCTCGGCGTTCCGTGAGGAGGACCTGGCACACACGGTGTTCTCGACCTCGGTCAACTTCGATCTGTCGATCTTCGAGCTGTTTGTGCCGCTGGCGATCGGGGCCACCGTGCACCTGGTGAAGAACGCCCTCGACTTGACCGGCCGCGAGGCGGTGAGCCTGCTGAACACGGTGCCGTCGGCGGTGAACGCCTTGATCGATGCCGGCCGCCTGCCCGAGGCGATCCAGGCGGTGAACGTGGCGGGCGAGGCGCTCAAGCGGGAGCTGGTGGAAAAGATCTTTGCCGCCAACCCGAAGGTGCGGTGCGTCACGAACCTGTACGGGCCGACGGAGACGACCACGTACTCCACCCAAGTGCGCATGGAGCGGTCACAGCCGTTTGCACCGCACATCGGGCGGCCGATCGCCAACACGCAGGTCTACATCCTGGACGAACACCGGCAGCCGGTGCCGATCGGCGTGGTGGGGGAGATCTACATCGGCGGTGCCGGGGTGGCGCGGGGTTATCTGAGGCGGCCCGAGCTGACGGCCGAGCGGTTCATCGACGACCCGTTCAGCGAGGCGCCGAACGCACGCATGTACCGCACCGGTGACCTGGGACGCTGGCGGGCCGATGGCCAGATCGAGTACCTGGGGCGCAACGACCATCAGGTGAAGATCCGGGGCTTCCGCATCGAGCTGGGCGAGATCGAGGTCCGGTTGAGCGCACACCCGCAGGTCCAGGACGTGGTGGTACTGGCCCGCGAGGACGTGCCGGGCGACAAGCGGTTGGTGGCGTACTACACCGGCGCGCCAGCACCACAAGCGGAGGCGCTGCGCGAGCACGTGAAGGCGACACTGCCGGACTACATGGTGCCCAGCGCCTTCGTGGTGCTGGAGCGCTTGCCGCTGACGCCCAACGGCAAGGTCGACCGGCGGGCGCTGCCGGCACCGGACCTCGGTGCCCTGCAGGCGCGGCAGTACGAAGCGCCGCACGGCGAGGTCGAGCAGACGCTGGCAGCGATCTGGCAGGACATCCTGCAGGTCGAGCGGGTCGGACGGCACGACAACTTCTTCGACCTGGGGGGGCACTCGCTGCTGGCGGTGCAGTTGCTGGTCCGCGTGCGGCAGGCACTCGGGCGTGAAGTAGCCCTGAAGGACTTGTTCGAGGCTCCCACGCTACAGGGCCTGGCCCAGGCACTCGGCCGCGCCGAGCAGGCCGATGTGCAGCCGATCGAGTCGGCCGAGCGCCGCCAGCCCTTGCCGCTGTCGTGGGCGCAGCAGCGGCTGTGGTTCCTCGACCGGCTGGATGGGGCCGGCAGGGCTTACCACATCCCGATCGCGATGCGCTTGAAAGGTCGGCTGCACCGGGCGGCCCTCGAAGCGGCGCTGCGCGCCATCGTGGCCCGCCATGAAACCTTGCGCACGGTGTTCCCGCTCGTGAACGAGCAACCGACGCAGCTGGTCCTGGAGGAGGTTGCGTTTGCCTTGCCGGCGATCGATCTGAGCGCCTACGCACCCGACGAGCGGGAAGAGGCGGTGCGGCGTCTGACGGCAGAGGAGGCGCACGCGCCCTTCGACTTCGCTCGCAGCCCGATGATGCGAGGCCAGCTGCTGCGGCTGGCCGACGACGAGCACGTGCTGCTGCTGACGGTGCACCACATCGTCGCCGACGGCTGGTCGGCCAGTGTGCTGACGCGAGAGCTTGCAGCTCTGTACGACGCCTTCCGAGAAGGCAGGCCGGACCCGCTCCCGCCGCTGCCGATCCAGTATGCCGACTATGCCGTCTGGCAGCGCCGCGCCTCGGCCGACGCGATGCGGCGGCAGCAGCTGGCCTACTGGGTCGAGCACCTGAGCGGCGCTCCGCCGTTGCTCGAGCTGCCGACCGACCGACCGCGGCCACCAACGCAAAGCTATGCCGGCGCCCATCTGCCCATCGTCCTCGACGCGACCTTGACGGCACACATCAAGGGGCTGGCCAAGCGCTGCGGCGCCACGCTGTACATGGTGCTGCACGCCGCCTGGGCCATCCAGCTGTCGAGACTGAGCGGGCAAACCGACGTGGTCATCTCGACGCTGATGGCCAATCGCTCGCGAGTCGAGGTCGAGGGGCTGATCGGCTTCTTCGTCAACACCTTGGCGCTGCGGACCCATCTGGGCGGCAAGCCGAGCGTGGCCGAAGTGCTGCGGCGCGTGAAGGACACGACGCTCGGGGCTTTCGCTCGTCAGGACGTGCCGTTCGAGCAGGTGGTGGAAGCGCTCAACCCGCCGCGCTCGATGAGCCACCACCCGGTGTTCCAGGTGATGCTGCTGTTGCAAAACCTGCCCGAGGCGCGACTGGAACTGCCCGATCTGCAGATCCTGCCGCAGGAAGTGCCGCGCGACAGCGCGGACCCCGAGCTGGTCTTGAGCCTGGAAGAGCAAGGCGACGAGATCCGCGGCGCACTGGAATATGCGACCGACTTGTTCGACCCTTCCACGGTCGCCCGCTGGTTGGACCAGTTCAAGGCGGTGCTGAGCGAGATGGCGCAGGACCCGGAGCGGGACATCGACACGCTGGATCTGCTCAGTGCCGAGGAACGTCGGCAGGTGCTGCAGGAGTTCCCCCTTGGCGCAGGCCAGGATCGGTTGGCGTCCAGCGGAGCCATGCCGGCAGTGGCGGAACAGCGGGTGTACATCCTGGACCAGCAGCGGCGGCCGGTGCCCATCGGTGTGCCGGGTGAGGTCTGCATCGGCGGCGCCGACGTGGTGGCCGCGCGGACGAACACGACAGGCGAGCTGGCGCGCTGGCGTCCGGACGGTAGTCTCGAGCGATTGGGACGCATCGAGCACCGCGTCGTGGTTCGAGGCCGGCGGGTCCAGCTCGAGGACATCGAGGCCGAGCTGCTGTGCCATCCGCAGGTTGCCGCGGCCGCCGTGGTCACCCACCACGGCGTGCAGAACGAGGGGCAGTTGATCGCTTGCGCAAACGCCCGACCGGGGCATCGGCTGGACGAGCATGACTTGCGCGCCTATCTCGCGTCCAGGCTGCGGGACTACATGGTGCCCGGTGTCGTGAGGGTGCTCGACGAACTGCCGCGCCGGCCTGACGGCAGCCTCGACCGCGAGGCCCTGCGGTGCCTGGCGCCGGAGCCGCTGCAGGCGCAGCCGGATCAAACGCCTCAAGGCGTGCTCGAAGAGACGCTGGCGGGCCATTGGCAGGAGTTGCTCGACCTCGAGCGGGTCGGCCGCCACGACAACTTCTTCGATCTCGGTGGGCACTCCCTGTTGGCGGTGAGCCTGGTCGAGCGCATGCGTCGTCAAGGATGGCGCGTCGACCTGCAATCGGTGTTCACCACGGCCACGCTGGCCGAGCTGGCGGCGCAGGTGGTGAGCCCGGACCGCCAGGGCATGCCCGCGCCGCCCGACCGGACAGCACTGTCCAGACATTGGGTGCCGCTGCGTGCTGGCGCTTCACGCCGGCCGCTGTTCCTGATCCACGGCGCGAACGGCGACCTCGGGTGCTACGAGCCCCTGTTGCGTCATCTCGACGGCGACCTGCCCCTCCATGGTTTGCGGGTCGATGGCAGGGACGCTCCCGTGCCGGTCACGGTCGAGCTGCTGGCCGCTCGCTATCTCGGCATCGTCCGCCATCTGCAGCCTCGCGGTCCATATCGGCTCATCGGCTGTTCGGCAGGCGGGCTGGTCGCCTACGAAATGGCGCAACAACTGTTGGGCGAGGATGAGACGGTCGAGTTCCTCGGCTTGATCGACAGCCCGGCACCCGGTCACATGCCAGCCGGAAACGCCGACGCGCCGAACCCAGAGTGTTGTGGTGGCGAGGCATCGTCGTGGCGAGAGGCGTTGTTCGCGCCACTCGGCGCCGCCTACACCACCTACCGGGTGCAGCCGCTGCCCATCGCCGTGGGCCTGTTCACCGGCGAGACGCAGGCCGATGCCGAGCGCTCGCGGGCTTGGGCGGCGATGGCGGGCAGCCGTCTGGAAGCCCTGGCCGTCGCCAGCGACTCGCGACTCGTCATGGAAGAGCCACATGTTCGGAAGCTGGCGGACGTCATCACCCGCCGGCTGGCCGAGGCAGAACGTGGCCGGGCCTCGTCCACCGCCTGCCACGCCAAGGCGGCCATCACGCTGCAGTCCGGGCAGCACGGCACCGCGCCCATCTTCTGCATTCCCGGGGCGGGTGCCAACGTGACCTGCTTTCTTCCGCTGGTCCAGGCGCTCGGACCCCGCATGTGGGTGGTGGGGCTGCAGTGCCGTGGACACGACGGTGCATCGGTGCCGCACACGTCGGTCGAGGCCGCGGCAAGCGCGTATCTCGACGAGATTCGGGCGATTGCGCCACGGGGGCCGTATCACCTGTTGGGCCATTCCTTTGGCGGGTGGGTGGCGTTCGAGGTCGCGCGCGCGCTCGAACGGGCAGGGGAAACCGTGGCCCCGGTGGTCCTGGTCGACAGTGAAGCACCGCGCAGGGTCCCACCGTCGGACCGGCTGAGCACGACGATGCAGTTCATCGAGTTGCTGGAGATGGATCGGGGTGAGCCCCTGCCGTTGACGTCCAACGATCTGCGGCATCTGGACGATGCGCAGCAGGTGCAACGCGTGCTGCAATGCCTGACACGTGCCGGTGTGCTGCCTGCGGCCACCCCGCCGCAGCGACTGCAGGCGCTGCTGCGGGTGTTCGGAACCCACCTGAACACGAGCTACCAGCCCGCCACACCCTATGGCGGCCGAGTGCTGTTGCTCAATGCAGAAGCAACCGACGCGGTTGCTTCTGCACGCAGGACGGCGGTCGCCTCGGACCGCGACCCGGTCGGCGGCTGGCGACGGCATGCGGCGCAGCTGGCCGTGCAGGTGCTGCACGGGAGCAATCACATGACGATGCTCAAGCCGCCACATGCCCACCGCCTGGCCGCTGCGCTGGCCGAGATCTGGTCGCTTCACGCTGCGGCGCAGCCTGCGTTGGACTGAGAGATGAAGATGAGAACCTTATACGAGAGCCAGTTCAAGGAAGCCGGAGGCATCGCATCCGAGGTGGGTTTGCAGAGCCGACATGCCGAGGTTCTGTTGGGCAAGATGGAGTTGTGCTTGTGAGCGAAACGGTTTCCTCCTATCGCGGGCTGTGGCGGCTGTTGCGCATGGTCCGGCCGTCGGGGCTGCTGCTAGGCGCAGCGGCTGCCATGGCCCTCGTCTCCGTGGGCGGCACGCTGGGCTTTCCGATCTTGACCCAGCGTGTCGTCAACCAGCTCGCCGCAGGCGCGCCAGACCCCACCAGCATCGCGATGCTGGTGGCGGTGCTGGTGGTCTCGGCCGTCGCTTCGGCCTTGTCATCCTATCTGCTGGCGCGCGCCGGCCACACAGCGGTGGCGTCGTTACGCGGCGCGCTGGTCGGCAAGCTGCTCAGGCTGCCGGTGGCGTCGTTCGATCGGGACAGCACGGGCGAGCGGGTCAGCCGCGTGCTGAGCGATTGCGAATCGATCTCGGACCTGGCCACCCATCAGACGGTGAATCTGCTCACCGGGGCGCTGCTGCTCGCCGGGTCCGTCGCGGTGCTGTTGTACCTGGACGTGCGGCTGGCGTTGGCGCTGATCGGATGTATTGCGGGCGCCGGCGCGGTGGTGATCCCGCTGACGGGAATGATGGAAGGCCTGTCCCGCGGGACCCAGGACCGTACTGCGAAGCTCGGGGGCATCCTCACCCATGTGTTCTCGGAAATCCGCCTGGTCAAGGCTTTCACCGCAGAGGCGCACGAACGCGATCGCAGCCGCAGGGAGATCGAACACATCAAGGGGCTCGGGCTGCGGATGGCGCTGCTCAACATGGCCATCGCGCCGCTGATGAGCCTGGCCATGACCGCGGCCATCGTGGTCATCCTGGTCTACGGGACGTCGCGCGTCAGCAGCGGCGCCATCAGCATCGGCACGCTCACCGCGTTCATTCTCTACATCTTCAACGTCGCGGCGCCTCTGGTCCAGTTGACCACCTTCGCCGCTGAGCTCCAGAAAGCCAAGGGCGCCTCGGGCCGCATCATCGACATCTTGCGGGAACGTTCGGAGGCACCGACCCGAGGCAAGGTACCGAGGCGCATCCACGGGATACTGCAGTTCCGCAACGTGTCCTTCGCATACCCGGGGCGACCGACGAAGGTCCTGCACGAGATCGACCTCGTGTTCAGGCCGGGCACGACCACGGCACTGGTCGGCGCCAGTGGTAACGGCAAGACCACCGTGCTGTCGCTGATCGAACGCTTCTACGAGCCGAGCGGCGGTGCGATTCTTTATGACGGGCAGCCGATCGCCTCCTTCCCGCTGGCGGCGTGGCGAAGCAAGATCGGCTATGTCGCCCAGGGGGCGTCGATCATGCCGGCGAGCGTGCGTGACAACATCACCTACGGCATGAGAAGCGATTGCTCCGACGAGATGGTGCGTGCGGCGGCACAGAAGGCCGGTGCGCTGTCGTTCATCGAACGGATGCCCGAGGGCTTCGACACGCTGCTGATCGAGCAGGGCTACAACCTGTCGGGGGGCCAGCGGCAACGTATCGCCATCGCCCGCATGTTCCTGCGCGACCCGGAGATCCTGATCCTGGACGAGGCGACCTCCAACCTCGACAGCGAAACCGAGCACCAGGTGACGGCGGCGCTCACCTCGCTGATGCAAGGCCGCACCAACATCATCGTCGCACACCGCCTCGCCACCATCATGCAGGCCGATTGCATCTACTTCCTCGACGGCGGGCGCATCTCGGGCGCTGGCCGCCACGACGAGCTCGTCGCCACCCATCCCGCCTACGCACGCCTGGTGGAGCGCGAGTTTCTGAAGTCCAAGGAGGAGGCCCTGCTGGAGGCCTGACCCACCGCCCTGGGCACCTCCGTGTGTCCGCATGCCGGGCTGCTCGGAGTTGTTGAAACACAGGAAGCTCGACACGAAGGATTCAAATGGATGCGAACGACGAACAGCGCCACGCAGAGCTGACCATGCGATATGCCACCGAGCAGCTCGGCCTGGCGGCGATGCTGCGGCTGACCCATGGGCTGGCTCGCCCGGGGCAAGAGGCCTTGGACATGGTCTTGCCTGTGTTGGTCGACAAAGGTGCATGGATGAAGTTGCATCTGCTGGAGATCGTGGGCTTGTCCCCCAACCGCACCCGGGCTTTGCTGGAACAGACACTGGAACTGTTGTCGGAGCCAGCCCCATGGAGCGAGGAACATCTCCGTGCGGCCCTGCAGACGTTGGCGCAAGGTGTGGGTGCGCGGGGTGAAACGGCCGTCGAGTTGCTGTTGCGCATCGTGATGCTGCGCGGGCTATCGCCATTGCCTGTGGTCCCGGTGATGGCCATCCTCGGCCGCGAGCGCTCGGTGCAGCGCTTGCGTGCGGTGCTTGTCTCGTACGTGGAAGGGCAGCTGATTGGATGACACCAGCCGGGGCCACGTTGCGGGACGTTCGGGGCAAGCGCAGGGTAGGGTGATGCCGGACTGTCCGGGTGGTCACAGGCTGAATGAAAGTGTGCCAAGGTTCCGGCAGCCGTCCGACCTGTAGATCTGGCGGCAGCGCCTGCGCGTTCTTACCACTCCGTGCTGCCTGCCCTGGGCGCAAGGCCGGCCGCGGGGCAGGGCGTGTCCGCGATCGCAGCTGGCCTGTACCTTGCAAGCCAAGCGGTCGCTCCCTCGTTTGAGGAGCACGTCGCATCGGAACTCGGCATGAAACGCCACCAAGGTGCGCGAGGCGGTGGGGCGAGCGGCGTTGACGACCTTTGTGGGAGAGTGACCCGTGCCTGCACGTATCGAAGACTATGCGCTGATCGGCGACTGCGAGACGGGTGCCCTGGTGGGCCGCGACGGCTCGATCGACTGGCTGTGCTGGCCGCGCTTCGACTCGGCCGCATGTTTCGCGGCCCTACTCGGCGCGCCGGAGCACGGACGCTGGCGCGTCGCCCCCTGCGATCCCGCGCCGCGGGTCACCCGTCGCTACCGGGAGGGAACCCTCATCCTCGAGACCGATTTCGTGACGGATGAAGGCGCCGTGACCCTGATCGACTTCATGCCCCTACGGGGTACCGCGTCGGATCTGGTGCGGCTCGTCGTTGGGCGGCGTGGCAGGGTCACACTGCGCAGCGAGCTGGCGATACGCTTCGACTACGGAAGCGCTGTGCCCTGGGTCACCCGCTTGGAAGACGGCCACGGTATACGCGCGGTCGCGGGCCCTGACATGGTGGTGTTGCGTGCCTCGGTCCCGATGCGGGGCGAGAACCTGAAAACGGTGGCGGAGTTCAGCATCGGCGCCGGCGACCAGGCAAGCTTTGTGTTGACCTACACCGCCTCTCATCAATCCACACCTGCTGCCATCGATCCGTACGAAGCACTGGCGGACACCGAAGCATTCTGGCAAGGCTGGTCGGGTCGCTGCCAGCACGTCGGGGACTGGAACGAGGCCGTGGTGCGCTCGCACATCACCCTGAAAGCGCTGACCTACGCGCCCACCGGTGCCATGGTGGCCGCTCCTACGACGTCCTTGCCCGAGCAGTTGGGGGGCAGTCGCAACTGGGACTACCGGTTCTGTTGGCTGCGCGACGCGACTTTTGCGCTGCTGTCGCTCCTGAACGCGGGCTACCGTGAAGAGGCCGAGGCGTGGCGAGACTGGCTGCTGCGCGCGGTGGCCGGCAGCCCCGATCAGATACAGATCATGTACGGCGTTGCGGGCGAGCGCCGGCTGACCGAGTCGGAACTGCCCTGGCTGCCTGGCTATGAAGGCGCCCGCCCGGTGCGGGTGGGAAACGCAGCCTACGGACAGCTCCAGCTCGATGTGTTCGGAGAGGTGGCCGACGCGTTCCACCATGCACGCCGGGCAGGGCTGGCGGCCACCGAGGTCGGCTGGGCCCTGGAGCGCTCGCTGGTCGAGCATGTGGCGCAGGTCTGGGATCAGCCGGACGAGGGCATCTGGGAGACACGCGGGGGGCCGCGTCATTTCACCCATTCAAAGGTGATGGCCTGGGTGGCGCTCGATCGCGCGCTCAAGAGCGCGGAGGCGTTTGGCCTGCACGGGCCGCTCGACCGCTGGCGCGTCCTGCGGAGCTTGATCCACGAGGACGTGTGCCGCAAGGGCTTCGACTCCGGGCTGGGCAGCTTCGTGCAGTCATACGGCTCTCGACAGCTCGATGCGAGCTTGCTGCTGATCCCGCTGGTCGGCTTCCTGCCCCCGTCCGATGCCAGGGTGCAAGGCACCCTGCGTGCGATCGAGCAACGGCTCGTGATCGACGGGCTGGTGCTGCGCTACGACACCGATACCGCGGCGGATGGACTGCCGCCGGGCGAGGGCGCCTTTCTGGCCTGCAGTTTCTGGTGGGTGGACAACCTGGTGCTGCAAGGCCGGCACACCGAAGCGCGTGCGGTGTTCGAGCGCCTGCTCCGTTTGCGCAACGACGTCGGCTTGCTCGCGGAGGAGTACGACTTCCAGCAGGGGCGGCAGCTCGGCAACTTTCCGCAGGCGTTCAGCCACCTTGCACTGGCCGACAGTGCGCGCAACCTCTCCTCGGTCCAGCGTCCGGCGATGCAACGCACAGGGACCGCATGACAGGCAAAGTGTCCGAGAGGGCGATGCCCGGTGGCTCCCGCGCCACGCCCGCCGCGCGGGCTCGACGTGTGCAAGCTTGGGCGGGTCACAGGCAATAGCCATCAGCGTAAGGGGTTGGGCGTCTCTCCTCGATCGAGCCGAGGTGTGGCTTCAGGCTGGTGCCCAGCAGATGCCGGAACGCGTACGATGAGCTGCCATGGTCCATGCCCAACATCCCAACCCACGGAGTCGTCCCATGAGAAAGCTCATCGCATCCACCTTCGTCTCCCTCGACGGCGTCATGCAGGCGCCTGGCGGCCCTGAGGAAGATCGCACCGGCGGGTTCGCCTTCGGCGGCTGGACGTTCAACCACTGGGACGAGGACATGGGCCGCTCGATGAACGGCTTCGACGGCAAGGACCGCGAGCTCTTGCTTGGCCGCAGGACCTACGAAATCTTCGAAGCCTATTGGCCGTACCAGCCGGCCGACAGCCCGATTGCGCAGACGCTCAACGCGGCCAAGAAGCATGTGGCCTCGCGCACGCTGAAGCAGCTGCATTGGAAGCACTCGACGCTGCTGCAAGGCGACGTGGTTGCGGCGGTCGCGGCGCTCAAGGCAGAGGCGGGACTGGACCTTCAAATCATCGGCAGCGGCAACCTGATCCAGACGCTGCGGGCCGCATCGCTGATCGACGAGTACAACGTGTGGACCTTCCCGGTCGTGCTCGGGCGCGGCAAGCGGCTGTTCGAGGCGGGCGCGAAGGCGGGCGGGCTGCGGCTCGTCGCTTCGCAAGCCTCGGCCACCGGTGTCGTGATGAGCACCTACGTGCCTGCCGGCGATGTCCCGCTCGGATCGTTTGCGCAGTTCGAGCCGAGCGCGAAGGAACTCGAAAGGCGCGCGAAGCTGGCGCGTGAGGCGGGCTGACGCGGTGTGCCTCGGTGGCGTTCCGGATCTGAAACGAGGCTGCCCGATGCCCATACGTCGGAACGTGACGACGGCGTAAAGGGAGCACTTTCCTTTCCTCGTGCCTTCAAAGAATGCGACGTGGCACTCGAGATCTCGCGTCTAATCGGCGCTCCGTCGTCCGACGGCGAGATGGAACCCACGAGGAAACTGATCATGAAGCTCGTTCGACCCCTGCCTGCGGCCCGGGCCTCCACAGTGGCAGGCTGCCTGCTCGTCATGCTCGCGTCGCACAATGCGCGTGCCGTGATGCTCGAGGGGTTTGAGACCCCAACGCTGCCGGCCGACCAGCGGCTCACATACTCGCCCACAGGCGCGCAATGGGTGTTCGGCGGCACCACCGGACGAGGCATTCAGCGCAACGGCAGTGACTGGCGGGCGCAGAACGCGCCGCAAGGCCGCCAGACCGCGTTCCTGCAGGGCGGCAACGCCAAGATCTCGAGCACGGTTCGCCTTGCCGCCGGAGGCCACTACAAGGTGTCGTTCTATGCTGCGCGCCGGCCGTTACAACCCAACGTCCCCAATCCGATACGGGTGAGCGTTGGGGGTGTGCCGCGAGGCGAGGCCATCGCGCCGAGCAGCACCGAATTCCAGCAGTACGCCACGCCGGCCTTCTACCTCGAGAAAGGCGGCGACGTCACCATCGAGCTGGCTTCCACCAACGCGGCTGTCGGCGACTTTGTCACCTTTGTCGATGCCGTGTCCATCACGCAGGTGGGTCAGCAGGAGTCGATGGTGATCGACATCATGCCGACCGATGCCGAGGGTGTCATCCGCGACGACATCGGCCATGCGACCTTCGGCAGCGGGGTCGAGTTTCAGCAAGCGCAGATGCGCATGACGATGGAGCCACAGCTCGGATATTCGCCTGCCTTGGGCAACACGATCGGTGCGCTGCGGCTCGGATCGTTCCGCTTCCCCAACGGCACACCCGGGCTCCACTATTTCTCGGAGTACCCGTACAAGAGCTATCCGGAGGATGCGGCCAAGGGCACCAACCCCACGACGGCGTACCGGACGCCGGAAGAAATCGTGCGCTATACCGGCCCGGAGCGCTGGAACATGGAGCGCGTGTTCGAGGTGAACACCGATGCCTTCCTTGACTACGGTGCGATGCGGTACGTCAAGAAGACCGATGCGGCCAATCGTCCCATCCTCGACGGTGCCGGCCAGCCCATTATTGATGCGCAGAAGCTCGGCATCGCGGCCAGCCGCGCCGCCGACTGGGTGCGTCGCGATCAGCAGCAGACGCTGTATTGGGAAGTGGGGAACGAAGACTGGGCCCGATGGTCTGCGGCGCAGTACGCCGACATCTTCCTCGCCTTCGAAGACGAGATGAAGCGCGCTCGCCCGGACATCAGGTTGCTGGCGCAGGGGACGGTGTCCACGTTCAACGGCAACACACCGGAAGCTTGGCTGGGCACGCTGAAAGACAGGCTCCAGTCGGTGAACAAGATCGGCTCGGTACATGCCTACTCGATACACCAGTACTTGAGCACCGACCCCTACCTTGCCGACACCGATCCGTCCGTCAGGCGAAGCAAGCAGACGCGTGACCTGTTCGGCAAGATCGCCGAGGGCGAACCGGTGAAGACCATCCGCCGGCTGCTGGGCAAGGACACTGCCAACGCGTCCACGCGCGACTGGCAGATCTGGATGACCGAGTACAACATCCAGCAGCCGACCGGGAGGGCGGACGGCAGCATTGCCAAACTACAGGACATGGGGCATGCGCTCGTGATCGCCGACTGGACCGGCAACCTGCTCGAGCAGAAGATCGACCGGCTTTTCATGCTGTCGCTCGACGACAACCCCAGCTTCGCAATGGTGCAGTACACACACGATGGCACCACCCTCGCCAACCCCCGTGTGACCGTTCCCGGCTACGCCTTCGGCATCTACAGCCAGGAGTTCGGGAAGACGATGCTGCGCAACACGGTGGCCAACAACCCGGTCATCACCGCGCCCAACGGCAAGCGTTATCCGCAGGTGGGGGTGTACTCGTCGATCGACGAGGCCGGCGCGGCGATGAAGGTCGTGGTCATCAACCGTGATCTGTCCAACGCCGCAACGGTGCGCCTCAACGTGCTGCCAGCCGGGCGCAAGTTGGTTAATGGGCAGTATGCGTTGAGGCGCTTGAGCGCCGCCAACATCACCGACGGCAACATGCAGTCGGACGCCGTGAAGTGGCAAGGCCCGATGTATGGCAACCAATCGACGGTGGACGGCATCGCCCAGCGCTTGGAGCCGGGATCGGTGAATCTGTTCACCCTCCCTTTGAAGGCGGCGCAATAGGGGCCGCTGCTAGCCCGTGTAGGCGGGCAAGGCCCGCCTACCTTGAAACCGGAATCGCCCCCTTGGGTGCATTCACCGTCTCTCTTCGCTGGCAGCCCAGGGGCTTGTTCACCGAGTGGCGGGCGATGCCGTCGGCCAACCTTGTCAGCGGCTCTCCGTCTTCCGCCCGACGTTGTCGGCAGCCGGGCTCGTAGCCTTCAACCGCTCCAGCAGCGCTTGGCCGACTTGCAGCGCAGACGCCGGGTTCTGGCCGGTGATCAGCTCGCGATCGATGACCACATGCGGTGTCCAGGGGGCCCGGTTGCTGCTGTATTGCCCGCCCGCCTGTTCCAGCGCCGTCTGCGGATAGAACTTCATCACACCGCCGTTGAGCACCGCTTTCGCTTGCGCTTCTTCGTCGTTGCTGATCACGGTGAACCGGTAGCCGGCATAGATCCAGTTTCTCTGCCGAGCCGCCTGGTTGCGCTGCTCCATCTGACGCTTGAAGGCCACCGCGTCGGGCAAGGCCGACAGCAGCGCGACCGGCCCGTGGCAGACCAGTGCGGTCGTCTTGCCTGCACGATGAAAGTTCGTCAGCAGTCGGCCCAACTGGGGGCTGGCGAGCAGGTCTTGCATCGGCGCGTGGCCTCCCGGCACGTAGACGGCATCGAAGTGCCCGTAGCCGATCTGCTCGACACGCTCCAGGCTCACCACCGGAGAAGACAGGGGCGACGTGAGCTTGAGGTTCTCCAGCAGTGTTTGGTATTCCTTCAAGGACGCGGCGCTGCCGCCGAAGTGCATCGGGTCGATCGAGCTGGGGTCGACGCTGGGCGCCTTGCCTTGCGGGGTGGCGAAGGTCACCTGATGACCGGCATCCAGCAGCAGCTTGACCGGTTGCAACAGCTCATTCAGAAAGAAGCCGGTGACGTAGCGCTTGCCGTCCTTCAGCTCGAGATGGTGCGCGTCAGAGAGCACCACCAGCACGTTGCCGGCTTGAGCGCTCATGGCGGCAAGCGACACGGCGGCGAGGGCCGCGATGCGGGCGAAATATTTCATGCTTGTTTCTCCATTGCAGTGAGGTCGACGCCGGCCTGAGCCAGCAGGAGGTTGCGTAGCGCTTCGCCCACGCCGGTGGCCGATTGCGGGTTCTGGCCCGTGACCAGGCGACCGTCGACCACCACCTTGGCGGTCCAGTCGGGGGCGGGCTCGAGGAGGGCGCCGCGCGCCGCCAGCGTGCTGGCGAGCAGGAAGGGCACGACATGCGCCAGCTGCACGGCCCGCTCTTCGTCATCGGTGAAGGCGCTCAAGCGCTTGCCGGCGACCAGGTAGGTGCCGTCGCTGAGCTTCACGTTGACGAAGGCGGCAGGGCCGTGGCACACCGCGCCCACCACACCGCCGGCCTCATAGATCTGGCGCGTGGCGTCTTGCACGGCGGCACTGTCGGGGAAGTCCCAGATGGCCCCGTGACCGCCGGCGAAGAAGATCGCGGCGTAGCGGGACGGATCGACATCGGCCAGGCGCGGCGTGTGGCTCACGGCGTTTCGGAACGCCGGGTTCTGCCAGTAGCGCGCGTTGGTGGCGTCGGTGAGGTCCAAGCCGTCCACCGGCGGCTCGCCGCCTTGGATGGACGCGTACTCCACCGGGATGCCGGCCGCTTCGAGCACGGCCACAGGGTGCGTGACCTCGGCCAGGTAATAGCCGGTCTTTTCGCCGGTGCTGCCTTTGGTGCCGTGGCTCGTGAGAACGACCAGAACCGGTTTTGCCGTCAGCCCTTGCCGGGCTGCTGCTGTTTCCATCGTGAACTCCTGTGGGGGTGGGTTGAACCGATGAGCGTCACTGTATTCAGTCTTCTCGCGGCGATAAACTGGCTCTCCAGGAATTGATCTGTTCTTGAGAGGCAAAGATGGCGCGACGTTTTGATCACCTGGCCGACGTGGAAGCGTTTGTCGCGGTGGTGGACCACGGGTCGTTGACAGCGGGTGCGGTCGCTTTGTCGACCACGGCGTCGGTCTTGAGCCGTGCCATTGCCCGGCTGGAGGGCCGGCTCGGCACGCAGCTGCTGCGGCGTACGACCCGCCGGCTGAGCCTGACCGACGCCGGGCGCTTGTATCTGGAACAAGCGCGCACCGCGTTCTCCTTGTTCGACTCGGTGGAGCGCGAGATTCAGGGCCAAGAGGGGGAACAGCTGTCGGGCCGCGTGCGCCTGACGGTGCCGACGACGTACGGGCACTACCGGCTGCCGAGCCGCTTGCAAGGTTTTCTCGCGCAGCACCCGCAGGTGCAGCTGGAGCTGAACATCACCAACCGCAATGTCGACCTGGTGGCCGAGGGGTTCGACATGGCGATACGCCTGGGCCAGTTGCCCGACAGTGGGTTGGTGGCCCGCAAGCTGGAAGATGCGACGCTGTGTCTGGTGGCGTCACCGACGTATCTCAAGCGCAGGGGAACCCCGCGCACGCTCGAGGAGCTGGCTCAGCACGTGTGTGTGCCCTTCGTGCTGCCGAGCACCGGGCGGATCGCGCCCTGGCTATTCAGCACCCAGTCAGGGGACGTCGATTGGACAGCGCCCGCGGGCATCCAGGTGTCGGATGACGTGTTGGGGATGGTGTCGCTGGCGGAGCAGGGTGTGGGGGTGTGCCAGACCTACGATTTCATCGCGCAGGAGCGTATACGTCGGGGGCAGCTGGTGGAGGTGTTGCCCGAGCTGCGCGGCAGGAGCCGGCCGTTCTCGTTGATCTATGCACCGCATCGGAGATTGTCGGCAGCGTCTCGGGCGTTGATCGAGGCGCTGGCGGGATGACATCCTTGCCGGTCAGAACGGCGGGGAGGATGTCAAGGGTGGCTGCGACGACCTGCGTGGCGCTCAGCGCTTGTCAGTGACCCGGTCGAGAAACCGGAGCACCTCCGCGCCGATCTCCTGGGCGTGCGTCTCCAACGCAAAGTGACCGGTGTCATAGAAGTGGACCTCTGCGTTCGCGTTGTCGCGCTTGTACGCTTCGGCGCCGGCCGCAAGGAAGAACGGATCGTTCCTGCCCCACACCGCCAGCAGGGGCGGCTTCCGATCGCGGAAATAGGCTTGGAAGCGGGGATAGAGGTCGACATTGCTCTGGTAGTCGCCGAACAGGTCCAACTGGACCTCGATGTTTCCGGGCCGGTCTAGCGCCACCTGCGCCAAGGTGTAGCCGTCCGGTGACACCTTGCTCTTGTCCTTGACCCCTTCCAAGTACTGCCACTTCGTCATCTCGAACGTCATCAACGGCCGCAAGGCGTTGCGGTTGGCCGCGGACGGCTCTTTCCAATAGGCCTGGATCGGCGCCCACGCCTTGCTGAGGCCCTCTTCATATGCATTGCCGTTCTGCGAAATGATCGCCGTGATGCGTTCCGGGTTCTTCAGCGCCATTCGAAATCCGGTGGGCGCGCCGTAGTCGAAGACATAGACGCTGTACCGCTTCAGGCCGACGACTTCGGTGAACGCGGCCATCGTCTGCGCGATCGACGCGAAGGAGTAGCGATAGCGCCGGGCTGCAGGCACTTCGGTGAGGCCAAAGCCGGGCAGGTCGGGCGCGATCACGTGGTACCGCGTCGCGAGCTGTGGAATCAGGTCGCGAAACATCGCCGACGAGGCTCCGAAGCCATGCAGCAACAGGACGTGCGGGGCGTTCGTAGGGCCCGCTTCACGATAGAAGATGCGCATACCGTCAACCTCGGCGTGTCGGTAGCTGACGGGCGAACCCACTGCGGCCGCGGCCTCGGCTGCGGCTGCCGGGATGGGCAGGCCAAGTTGGATCGTGCCGCCCATGGCGACGAGCAGGGTCAGCGCGAGCGGTCGGGCGTGCTGCAGCACGGTACGTCGAGAAACTGTTGAAAGCATGACGGTGGCTCCGAGTGGTGAGAGTGAGCTGTATGACGATCAAGGGGCGCCTGCCAGAGGCGGGTTAGGCGGATGCACCACGACCGCCGATAAAGATAACGATCGTGATGCAATCACTTTAGATAACGAGCGTTATCTTTGTCAACCGTAAAATTGCGACCGTTACGACAACAGGGGTCCAAGGTGCGTTACAAGCCTGGCCATCGAGAGGAGTCCCGCTTGCGCATCCTGCTTGCCGCCGGGCGGGGGTTTCGTAAGCGCGGCTACGAGGGCATAGGCGTCGACGGCTTGGCCAAGGAGGCCGGGGTGACCTCCGGAGCCTTCTATGTGCACTTCGGTTCGAAGGCGGAGGCCTTCAAGGAAGCGGTGCTGGCCGGCCTGCGCGATCTGCAAGCCGGGGTCGAGCGCTTTCAGGCCGAGCACGGTCCCGGCTGGATCGAGGCGTTCGTTGATTTCTATTTGAGCGACAAGCGCACATGCGACCTCTCAGAGGCCTGCGCGTTGCAGTCACTCACGCCCGAGGTCGTGCGCGCCGAGGCGACGGTGCGGGACCTCTACCAGTCTGAATTGGCGAAGGTCATTGATGTGATTGCAAAGGGGCTGCCGCAGCCGAATGCGGCCGAGCGGCGCAACAGCGCCTGGGCCTTGATCTCCATGCTGAGCGGTGCCGTGACCATCGCACGCGCGATGCACGACGCGCCGCAGGCGGCCAAGGTCGCCAAGGCCGTGAGACCTGCGGCAATTGCGGTGGCGCGCAGCGCGAGCGGCGCCGGGTAGCGACGGACTGACCTGCACCTTGAAGCGAAGCCGGTGCATCTCAGCCTTCTTCCCGGATGTCGAGAGACACCGCGCCTTGGGTCACGATCAGATGAGAGGTGGGGCGCCCATTGCAAAACGTCCGACCGAGAGCGGCTGGGCGTGAGGTTCCGGTGGAGGAGACGAGGGCTGCTGCAAAACTTCCTCTCAGGCTCCTGCAGGTTCCCGGAAGGGGCCGGCGAGGGAGCCGCGCCGCCATGTCCTTTGCCAGTGTCAGTGGCACTCCAATAATCCCCAGTCATGGCATCTAAATTTTCCCCACCCATCGAAATCGCGAAGGAGCGAGAGATGGAAGAGGAAGTTCAAAGGATGGCTGCAGAGGCCGGTACCGTGCCCGTCTGGAGACGGAGCATGGAGGTGGCGGTGGTTGGGCAAGAGCAGTGGGAAGCGATTCGCGAGCGCCGCGCCGCCGGTCAGAGCATCTCGGCGATCGCGCGGGAGCTGGGGCTGGACCGCAAGACGGTCAGAGGCTGCCTGGCACGTGATGAGTGGAAGCCGTACAGCCGGGAGGTGAGGCGCCCGACACTGCTGGACGAGCACATTGAGTGGCTGAACCGGCGGGCGCCGCAGGTGGGATTCTCGGCGCGGGTGCTGTTCCAGGAGCTGCGTGCGCAGCGGGGCTTCACGGGCTGCTACGAGGTGGTCAAGGTGGCGGTGCGTCCGCTGCGCTCGAGTGCGTCGGTGGCGGCGATCACGCAGATGCGCTTCGAGACGGCACCAGGTGAACAGGCGCAAGTGGACTGGGGCCAGGTCAAGGTGTGGCTGGGCGGCGAGGCGACCCGGGTGCACGTGTTCGTGATGACGCTGGGCTACAGCCGCCGGGCCTACGCCGAGGGCTACCTCAGCGAGCGGATGGACAGCCTGCTGTCGGCGCACGAGCGGGCCTTCGATCACTTCGGTGGCGTCTGTCAGTCGCTGCTGTACGACCGGATGCGCACGGTGACGATCGGCACGACCGAGGACGACGCCGGTGTGCGACGGGCGAAGCTGAACGCGACGTTCCAATCATTTGCCGGGCACTGGGGCTTCACGATCCGGCTGTGCCGGCCGTACCGGGCCAAGACCAAGGGCAAGGTCGAGTCCGGCGTGAAGTACATCAAGGGCAACTTCGTGCCGGGCCGCCAGTTCCGGGACCTGGAGGACTTCAATGCCCAGCTGGCTGCCTGGCAGGCCGAGGTCGCGGATGTGCGCGTGCACGGCACGACGCATCAGCGGCCGATGGAGCGCTTCGCCGAGGAGGCCAAGGCGCTGATGCCGGCGGCCGGCCATCGCAGCTTCCTGCAAGCCATGGTGCGGGAGCGGGTGGTCGCCGAGGACTGGCTCGTGGCGATCGACGCGAACCGCTACTCGGTGCCGTTCCGACTGATTGGCAAGACGGTGCAGGTCGCCCGCGAGGGCGGCAGCTGGATCATCCGGCACAAGGGCAAGGTCGTGGCCGAGCACGCGGTGCTGAGCGGGCGTGCGCAGCTGAGCGTCCTGCCCGAACACGGGCCTGGAGCGGTACCCCGTAACCAGCGTCAGCGATTCGGCTCGATAGGCGAGCGGCCCACTGCGCCATCCCAGAGCGAGCGCGACGTCGAGGTCCGAGACCTCGGGGTCTACGACCAGTTGCTGCACGCCGTTCGGGAGGCTGCGTGATGAGCACGACCACCCGTACCCCCAAGATCGCTGAGGCGATGATGCCGCCGTCAGCGATGACAACCCCCGCGCAGCTGGAGCGGCTTGGTGAGCACCTGCGCAAGCTGCGACTGCTCAAAAGCGGCGAGCGGCTGGAGGCACTGCTGCAGCACGCTGCGGCCCAGGAACTGCCGTATGCCGAGTTCCTCGAGCAGGTGCTCGGCGAGGAGGTTGCGGCCAAGACGAGCAAGAACATCGCCATGCGCACGGCGATGGCCCGACTGCCCTTCGTCAAACCGCTCGAGACCTTCGAGTTCGACTACCAGCCCTCGATCGACCGCAAGCAGGTCCATACCCTGGCAAGTTGCCACTTCATCGAGCACGGCGACAACGTCATCGTGCTCGGCCCACCGGGCGTGGGCAAGACGCATCTGGCGGTCTCACTTGGGCTCAAGGCCATCGCCAACGGCTACAGGGTGCTGTTCACGACGGCGGCCAACTTGATCTCCGTGCTGACCAAGGCGCATGCCGAAGGCCGCCTTGAGGAGAAGCTCAAGGTCTACGCCACGCCTCGGTTGCTGATCATCGATGAGATCGGCTACCTGCCCATTGACCGGCTGGGTGCAAACCTGTTCTTCCAGCTGATCAGCCGCCGTTACGAGCGGGGGCCCATGATCCTGACCAGCAACCAGAGCTTCTCGGCGTGGGGTGACGTCTTCGGTGACCGGATCATCGCCACGGCCATCCTTGACCGGCTCCTGCACCACGCCGTCACGCTGAACATCCGAGGCAACTCCTACCGACTCAAGGACAAGCTGAAGGCCGGACTGATCAGGACCCAAGACAACGAGGGTTCACAACCGGGTGGGGAAATTTAGGTTGCCGCGGCTGGGGAAAGTTGAAATGCCCTTGACAGCCAGGATGTCGCGCTCGGTCTCAAGCATCGGACCCTTGACGAACTGATCGATCAGTTCTTTGGGATTGGACGGCAGTGCCGCCCCGGCGGCCGCTGCCGGCTTCTTTTTGCTTGGCCTACATGCTCCTGTTCGACATGCTTCCAGCCCGCAATATCGCCCCGGTCGTTGATGCAGCCACTCGCCCGTGTCGATCAGCCGCGGTTATTAGAACTAGAACGCCTTGCCCAACATCTTGATCATTGAAGGCAGGCTGGGCCGACGGGGTACTGTGGCCTGACGCAAGGCATGAGGAGGTGCCTCACCGGACGACTTCGAGTAGGGTCTGTTCACACGAATAGCCCACGTGCGTGCTCCCTGGGCGAGGTGCAACCGTCGTTGCGAGCTCGTAGTGTGGCCCCGCCACACGCCTTGTTCGCGCCTAGTCCTGTGCCCTAAACGCGCCGCCGCACGCAGACTATTCGTGTGGAACAGGCCCTAATAGGCGCTCCGAACGATGTCGGGGTGCTTGCGCATCAATATGTCATCGGTTGTTGGCGGCGATGGCTGCTGCCTTGATCTCTGCATTCGCTTCCGCCAGCAATTGCTTGGCACGCTTTGCGTGGCCGCCAAGATCATGGTGGTTGGCAAATTGCGCATCGTTCAAACGATCATAGGCTTGTTGCACATGGTCTTGAGCGGCGGCCAGATTGGGGTGCAGCTTAGGGCTGACGCGCTGTTGCGTCGGCTGCGCACAGGCCACCGTCACCGCGGCGACGGCCACCACAGCTCCCGTCATCCACGGGGTTTTGGTCTTGAGACTCATCATTGCTCCCGAAAAGTAGGTCGGACGAAGCACGCCCATATTCCGAATCAGAACTGCCTTTGTCTAAGCCAGGCAACATGGACATCGAAGTCAGACCTTGCAGCTTGTGCTACAGGTTGAGCGGCCGCCACCATGAATGACACTGGCCAGGTAATAACGGCAAGGCCGTCAATGGGTTGACCTGGATATATGTCTAAATGTTAGCGATCGGCCTTGCAGCAGGCCTGGTCCGTTTGGGGATAAAGGCATGGCCTTCGCCGTGAGGCTCTCGAACGCGGGCGTTTTGATCGACCTGCATGTGTATGAGGGCCAGCTCCATCGATTTCTTGGCGCTTCAGGCCAACGGGTGCGCGACAACGTCGTAGCGCTCGGGCGTCATTGAAATGAAATGCTAAACCCGTAAGAGGGCGAAGCGGCTATCCCTCCATCATCCAAGCTCAACTAGACTCTACTCACATGACGGCAATCACAGGGTACGCTTTGGCTACCCACGAGGTTGGGCGGCTGCCAATTGCCGCGCCAACGCGCTTTTAATCTGCGCTCGCAGAAGCCTTCAACTCGCGCTTCAGGTCGCCAACAGCAGGCAGTGAAAAGGCGTGCTCAGCACGCGTCGGCTGGCACAAGCATTTCCTGCTTTATCGACAATTTGCGCATTATTTACTCCTGAGGAATGAGATCGATGAACGCTAAGTTTTTTCTCAACAGGCGCATGGTTCTAAAAACAGCTGTTTTGTCGGGCGTTGCGCACTTGACGGCTTGCGGTGGGGGTGGCGGCGATGATGGCAGTGCCGGTGATAATGGTGCCGACGATAAGGAACCCAGCGCGTCCGATCTGGTGGTTGGCGTCGCTGGAAACGGATTCACGTTGAACGGAAAAAGCTGGCTGCCGCGCGGGGTCATGATACGAGGGTTCGTTGCACCCCCCGAATTCCTGCGTACGACAATTCCGAAAACATACAACGGAAGATTGCACTACGGTCAGGCCGAGCTTGATGCGGCAAAGAGGTTCGGCGCCGACACTTTGCGGTTCCAGATCGGTCAACCGTCGCTCGATGTCAAGTCGCCTTTATATGACGCGACTTACGTGCGAGATGTCATCGATGCAATCCTTCTTGCGAGAAGGAATGGATTTGTGGTGAATATCTCGATGCAAGACGGGTGGAGAAGCGGCGAGCCAAATATAAAGCCCTTCGCCACTGCGCATACCGTCAGGAACTGGGACATGCTCAACGAGGTGTTTGGCCAGGACAAAGGGGCGATATTTGAGCTTTACAACGAGCCGCAGGCCAGAGCGACTGCGGCAAATTGGAAAATTTGGCGGGACGGTTCCGCTGACGAATCAGGTCCTGATGCGCCGGTGGGGATGCAAACGTTGCTAGACCGCCTGCGTGAGCGGGGAAGCAAGAATGTGATAATTGTCGACGGCCTCGATTGGGCAAACACCCTGGAGGGAGTTCTACCGTTGGCTGATCCGCTGGAAAAAGTCGTGTACGCGGTGCATCCGTATCTGCATGGACGAGCGGGAGGGAAAAGTGACTGGGACCGGAGGTTTGGCAACATCAGTGCAAGGCTGCCCGTCTACGCAAATGAGTGGAGTGCGGGCGCGGGGTCGAAGCTCGGCCTTGATACTTTGCCCAGCTACCGGCCTGCCGTCGATTTGCTAAATTACCTCAGAGATCACGGCATTGCGCTGAGCGCTGGCGAGTTTGACGTGGAGGGGGTGTTGGTGCAAGAAGTGCCGGGCTGGATTCCTACGAATTACGACGGATATACCTCGGCTGACAATAAAGGAAATGTCGGCCAGCTTGTTCACAACGCATTCATTTCAAAATATTCGCGCCCTTTGACAATGCAGGATGCGCTCTCTTCTCCAAAAGAGTAATGCGGGAAAGTTTGAGTCCCAGCAGGATGGCCGCTGACTGTTGGCGGTCAATCTCTGGGTGAAAGGTCAGCGACGTGCTTCACGGCGGCAACGAGGATTCCGTTGCTGCGGCCTGCTCGATTTCGAACTGCAAACTGCCTAGCGCGTAGCGGCTACAGCCACCGGGCCAACAGGGCAGCCAGGGCGACCCCCAACGCGACGAATGCGAGCAACATCAACCAGCGATGGGTGTTGAACCACCACTGCCAGCTCTTCAGCCTGGCGCGATCGTCGAACCGCCCGTGCGCGCCATGGTCGCCGGGCACCGGGGTGTAAAGGTTGTCCTGGCGTCCCGGCGGCAGCGGACGGTCGGTGTGTTGGCCCGAATAGCCCTGGCCGGCCAGCATGCGGTCGATATAGCCGGGCACCAGCTTCTGGCCCAGCATGGCCTTGACGGCCGGGAAGCCGACCGCGAACTCCCGCCGGGGATGCGCGCTGGCCCAGACGATGGCTTCCGCGGCGAGTTCCGGCTGGAAGATCGGCGGCACCGGTTGTGGCTGCTTGTCGAGTGTCGTGCGGCCCCAGTCGAACTGAGGTGTGTTGAAGGCCGACAGGTGCACCATCGTCAGCGCCACCGCGCTGCGGTCGTGCATCAGCTCCGACCGCAGCGAGTCGGTGAACCCGCGCAAGGCCGCCTTGGCGCCGCAGTACGGCGCCTGCAGCGGTATCGAGCGGTAGGCGAGCGCGGAGCCGACCTGCACGATCACGCCTCGGTTGCGCGGCTTCATGTAGCGCAAGGCGGCGAGGGTGCCCCAGACCGCGCCGAGGTAGGTGACCTCGGTGGCCCGCCGAAAGTCCTCCGGCGTGATCTGGTCGCAGGGCGCGTAGATCGTGGCCATCGCGTTGTTGACCCAGACGTCGATCGGCCCCCACTCGTGCTCGACCCGCTGCGCCGCGGCCTCCACCTGCTGCACATCCGCCACGTCGGTCGGGATCACCAGCGCCTGTCCGCCGGCCGCCTCGACGTCACGGCGGGCGCCTTCGAGCCCATCCAGGCCGCGCGCCAACAGCGCGACGCGTGCGCCGCGCTGCGCGAAGGCCTTGGCCGTCGCGCGCCCGATACCGGCCGAAGCGCCGGTCACCACCACGATCTGTCGGGCGGTCATCTCTTTCGTTGAAGTGGCGGTATGCATGATGACCTCAGGCAGTGAAGTGGCATGACGGAAGCCACAGCAGCGGCAGTGCGGTCCACACCGTCGCGACCAGGGCCAGCAGGGCGCTGGCGAGACGCACCTTGGGCGCCAGGCGCCCGGTGTCCTGCCGCGTGCGGGAGCAGGCTCGCGCCAGCAGGACGAGCAGGAGTGCGACGGTGAGGCCGCCGGCGAGCAGCAGTACCCATCGCAGCGTACGCATGCCCAGCCAGACACCCTCCAGCCACTGCTGGTCGCAGGCGAGCGCCAGGAAGGCATAGCTGCCGAAGAAGTACAGCGCCCAGACCCACAGGGGCAGCGACGCCGACGCCAGCAGGGCAAAGAACGGAGAACGCAGGCCGGCCGCCTTCATGTCATCACCCCGGCGACAAGATGCGGAAGTACTGCCACCACAGTGCCTTGCGCACACGCCCCCAGCCACAGCAGGGAGCAGTTGTCGTAGCTGGCGCGCTGCCGTGGTGTGGAGAGGCGGGCCCAGATGCGGGCGCAGAGGTACGGTGCGATCACGAGCAGCAGCGCGATGTGGAAGCCCTGGTAGCTCAGCAAGGCCGCGACGGTGGCCCCCCAGGCGTGCTCGGTCGGCGCCAGGCCGGCGTCGCTATATGCCTGGAGCTGCGCGAGAAAGCCGGCCAGGCCGGCGATACCGGCGGCGAGGACCGACGCTGCACGGGCTCGCCCGAGCGGCGCCTCGCCACGGCCCCGTCCCGCGAGGACGAGCAGCGCCGCACTGAGCAGGTAGGCGCCGACGGGCAGCAGCGTGCCGGACAGCGAGGGCAGCCGGGCTCCCGGCGGCGGGCAGACGTCCGCGAGCATCGAGACGTGGAGGTGTGCGAAGGCCATGGAGGCGAACACCGTGGCGTCCACGATCAGCAGGATGACCGTGGCCCACCAGGAATGCGACTTGACGCCGCTGGCGCCGACCGGCAGCCGCACGCCTTCGGCGACGGTGACATCGGTGGGAGCGGGCAGGCGATCGGTCTGCCACAGCCAGCGCAGCACGCAGGCCACAGCCAGCAGCCCGAAGGCGAAGGCCGCGGCCACCCACTTCACGGTCAGCAGCAGAAAAAAGGCCGCCGTCCCGAAGGCGCCGACCACCGGCAGCCAGCTGAAGATCGGCAGCACGATGAGGTGTTGCGGCTCGGCGCGCAGCGGGCTCGTCACGAGCGTTTCGCGCAGCCCGGTGGCGGTGCCCGGCAGCCAGTGCTGCCCTCGCTCGACTTCCTCGGCCAGCGAGGGGCGGTGCCAGAGGGGATCACGCTCGTGGACCTGGGGAATGCTGCGCGTGTTGTAGTTGTCGGACGGCAGCCATTCCAGGGTGGGCGCGCGCCAGGGGTCGCCGTGCGGCTTGTGCGCGCGCCGGGAGGTTCGCACGACATCGATCATCAACAGTGCGACGCCGAGGCCGAGTGCTGCGGCGCCGAGGGAGGACAGCAGGTTGAGCCCGTCCCAGCCGAGGCCTGACGGGTAGGTGTAGACACGCCGCGGCATGCCGAGCAGGCCGGCGATGTGCATCGGGAAGAAGGCCAGATGGAAGCCGCCGAAGACCAGCCAGAAGATCCAGCGTCCCCAGCGTTCGCTCAAGCTGTGGCCGTTGCCCAGCGGCAGCCAGTAGTACAGCGCGGCGAACACCGGGAACAGCACGCCGCCGATCAGCACATAGTGCAGGTGGGCGACGACAAAATAGGTGTCGTGCACCTGCCAGTCGAAAGGCAGGATCGCCACCATCACCCCGGTGAGCCCGCCCAGCACGAAGGTGAACAGAAAGCCCAGCAGGAACAGCGTCGGGGTGTTGAAAACGGGGCGGCCCCGCCACAGTGTGGCGATCCAGGCGAACACCTGCATGCTGGTCGGTACCGCCACGGCCAGGCTGGCTGCCGAGACGAAACTCATCGACAGCGTGCCCAGCCCGGCGGTGAACATGTGGTGAGACCACAGCGCGAAGCTGAAGAAGCCGGTCGCGAGCAGGGCGGCGACGACGGCGCGGTGGCCGACCAAAGGCGCCCGCACCAGCGCCGGCAGCATCGCCGACACCATACCGGCGGCGGGCAGGAAGATGATGTAGACCTCGGGGTGCCCGAAAAACCAGAACAGGTGCTGCCACAGCAGCGGGTCCCCGCCGCGCTCGGCGACGAAAAACGGCCAATCGAACGCGCGCTCCATTTCGAGCAGGGCGGTGCCGGCGATCACCGCGGGGAAGGCGAACACGATCATCAGGCCCACGACCAGCATCGCCCAGGCATACACCGGCATGCGGCCGAGGCTCATGCCGGGCGCCCGGGTCATCAGGATGCCGATGATCAGCTCGATCGCGCCCGCAATGGCCGAGATCTCGATGAAGCCGATGCCGAGCAGCCAGAAGTCGGCGTTCAGCCCGGGCGAGTAGACCCGGCTGGTGAGCGGCGGATACATGAACCACCCACCGTCCGGTGCCAGGCCGACGAACAGCGTGCAGAAGAAGGCGAGGCCGCCGAAGGCATAGGCCCAGTAGGCGTAGGCGGACAGGCGAGGAAACGGCAGGTCGCGCGCGCCCAGCATGTTGGGCAGCAGGTAGACCGCGACCGCCTCGACCACCGGCACCGCGAACAAAAACATCATCACGGTGCCGTGCATCGTGAAGACCTGGTTGTAGGTGCCGGGCGACAGCAAGGTGTTGTCCGGAACGGCGAGCTGGGCGCGCATCAGCAGCGCCAGCACGCCGGCCAGCACGAGGAAGAGCAGCGCGGTGGCGATGTACAGCTTGCCGATGTAGGTGTTGTTGACCGCGGTGATGGAGCGCCAGCCGCGCGGCAGCTCCCACACCTGCCGCAGCCGATCGAGTTCGCCGGGAGGACGGGGCAGGCGGTTGGGCAGGTCGGGGCCGGCCGGAAGCTGCGAAGGCGGGGCGTTCATCGCAGGTGGTCCAGGTAGGCGGCGAGTGCATCCAGCTCGGGCGCGTCCAGATGCTGGAAAGAGGCCATGTGCGCCCCCGGCTTGAGCGCCTGCACGCCGGTGATCCAGGCCGCCATCGCGCCCGGGGCGTTGCCGATCACGCCGGCGCCGAGGGTCAGGCGGCTGCCCACGTGTGTCAAGTCCGGCCCGCGACCGCCGCCGTCCGAAACGCCGCGCACCGTGTGGCAGGCCGCGCAGCCGCTGTCCCGGAAGGCCTGCAGGCCACGCTGCAGCCGCTCGCTGGAAGCGGGAGCGGCCGGCGCCCTTTGCCGCGCCAGCCAGCGCTCGTAGTCCTCACGTGGCTCGACCACCACCAGCAGCGCCATGCGAGCGTGTTGTTCGCCGCAGTACTCGGCGCACTGGCCGCGGTAGACGCCGGCCCGGCGCGCGGTGATCATCAGGCGATTCACCCGACCCGGCACCATGTCCATCTTGCCCCCCAGTTCGGGCACCCAGAAGCTGTGGATGACATCGACGGCGCTCAGGCCGAGTTGCACCGGCTGGCCGACCGGCAGGTGCAGTTCGTTGGCCAACGTCAGCTCCTGGCCCGTCTGCGGGTCGCGGTAGCGCACCTCCCACCACCACATGCGGCCGATCACGGAGACCACCAGCGGGCTGACGCTGGCCGGCCGGTCCAGCCGCTCGGTCCGCCAGGTGCTGTAGACCAGCAGCACCGACAGGACGGCGACGGGCACCGCGATGCCGCCCCCCAACACCCACCAGCCCGTCGCCACAGCAGGTTTGCGCGAGCGCAAGCCATAGGCCAGCACGGCCATGGTCAGGATGAAGACCACGCCGACCAGGACGATGAGCACCCAGCTCACCTCGGCCAGCACAGCCGCCTGCTCGCTCGCCGGGCGGAACACGGAGGCGCGAGCCGCGGCGCCCGGCGTCATGGCTGCGACATCAGGTAGGCTGCCATGTCGCGTGCGTCGTCCGCGGACACACCGAGGGCTGGCATCGGCGTCCCCGGGACCAGCGCCTGCGGGTTTTGCAACCATTGCTGCAAGGGGCCGGGCACATTGGGAACGTGGCCCGCGATGTAGCTGCGGCGGCCGAACGCTTCCAGCGACGGGCCCATCGTGCCGACCGCACCCGGCACTCTGGGGATGGCGTGGCAGCTGCCACACTGGTATTGGGCGAGCAGGCGCTGCCCCCGCTGAGCATCACCGCCCTCGACCCGGGTGTAGCGCTGCCCCGGGGCCTCCGCTTCCCCGTCGGCGCAAGCGGCCATCACCGCGAGCACGCTCGCAGCCCAGAGGCGGCGGCGCAAGCCGTAGCCGGAGGCGGCGCGCAGTGAGGGCAAGGAATGAAAGCGCATGGCCGACGCGTATCAAAAGTCGTACCCGCCTGCCCAGCGGCCCGGAAAAGCGAGGCGGCTGAACGGGAGCGAGGACGCGCGTTACGAATTCCGGTGCCGCTTGCGTTCGCGTCGCCTGTGCCTGAAAGACAACCACTTGTGCTCCAGCCACAGCAGGAAGCGGGCGGCCGGCTTGCGCAAGAAAGGAATGTCCTGGGCCAGCAGCAAGAGGCCGACGGGCAGGAACTCGATGCCGACGACGGGGAGGAACCAGGCAAAGCTGGACAGGATGAACAGCAGGCCGAGCGGAAGCCGCACCCACCGGGATCCGGGGCTGCGCAGCCAACGGATCAGGCGGGCGACGCGCTCCGGGCTCTCTGCCTGCAACGTGTCGAACGCCTGATCGAGCTGTTGCTGACCTTGCTTGTTGTCCATGTCCAGCCGCGACGTGCAACGTGTGTTCCCACCTCGGTGGCGGCGAGACCGGCACAAGGGGCGGGGCCGGTCCGCTGCTTGCCTGTTGCGATCGGCTGAGCAAGCACCGTGCACATGAAGCAGAACATCTTTGTCACCCTGATCGTCGCCTTCGTGCTCGCCTGCCTCGCGGCCGCAGGGGTCGTCTGGGGCGGCTTCTATGACATCTCGGCCACCAGCAGCCACACGCAGCCGGTCTACAGCCTGCTGGAGACGGCCATGCGCCGCTCCGTCGTGCTGCGCTCGCGTGACATCAAGGCGCCTCCGCTCGGGGACGCGGCCAAGATCTCGCGCGGCGCCTTTTGCTATCGCGAGTTGTGCGTCCAGTGCCACGGCGGGCCGGGTGTCGCGCCCAGTGCGATCGGGATGAGCCTGCAGCCGCTGCCCGGCCCGCTGATCGACGCGGCGCGGCGCTGGCGGGCCGAGGAGCTGTACTGGATCACCAAGCATGGCGTCAAGATGAGCGGGATGCCTGCTTGGGAAGTGCGGCTGAGCGAGGCGGACCTGTGGTCGGTGGTGGCGTTTCTCCAAGCTCTGCCGGAGATGTCGCCAAGAGACTATGACAACACCGTGGCCGCCGCCGCACCGCGACCACAATGCCCGGCTCCTGCCAACGACGCCACTGAAACCGCCGGCGGGAACCCGGGCTCTCCAGCGCAGGCCCGCTTGTTGTTGAGGCAGTACGCCTGCGTCACGTGCCACGTCATCCCGGGCGTGACGGGATCTGACACCCAGTTGGGTCCGCCCCTGGCCGGGCTCGCGCGGCGTTCCTTGTTGCCGGGCGGATTGGCGAACTCAGAAGACAACCTGGTCCGGTGGATACGCCACCCCCGCGGGGTCGATCCGCTCACCGCCATGCCGGATCTCGGCGTGACGGAGGAACATGCGCGCCAGATGGCGGCCTACCTGCTGGAGCATTGAGCCGGCCGATGCCAGCAGGCGGCCACGTTCACGGGAAGATCGTGGCCCACCATTGCCGGGCCGAGTTCTTGATCATGTCGATGGCGTCCGGGTCGCGGTGCCACAGCGCCGACAGGTAGGCTTTGGCCTGAGTAGCGGTGATGTGAGGCGGCAGCGGCGGAACGTTGGGATCGGCGACGACCTCGATCAGCGTCGGCACGTCGGCCTGCAGGGCCGCGTCCCAGGCCGGCCCGAGATCCTTGCTGGCGGTCACGCGGATGCCGCCGAGCCCGAGCAGCCGGGCGTACTCGGCGTACTTGAAGTCCGGCACCACCTGCGAGGCCTCGTATTTGGGGTCGCCTGACATGGCGCGCTGCTCCCAGGTCACCTGGTTCAAGTCGCCGTTGTTCAAGACCATCACCGTGAGCCGCGGGTTGCCCCACTGGCGCCAGTCATTGGCGATCGAGATCAGCCCGTTCATGCCGTTCATCTGCATCGCGCCGTCGCCGACAAGCGCGATGACGTGGCGGTCCGGGTGCGCGAACTTGGCGGCGATGGCGTAGGGGACGGCCGGCCCCATCGTGGCGAGGCCGCCGGACAACGAAGCCATCATGCCCCGGCGGATCTTCACGTCGCGCGCGTACCAGTTGGCGGCGGAGCCGGAGTCGCAGGTGAGGATGCACTGGCCGGGGAGGCGGGCCGACAGTTCCCAGAATGCGCGCTGCGGATTGATCCGTTCGCCCTCGGTCATCGCGCGGGCCTCCAGCACCTGCCACCAGCGCGCCACGTTGCGCTCGACGCGTTGCCGCCATCCGGTGTCGGCTCGCGGCTGCAGCAGCGGCAGCAGGGCTCGCAGCGTCTGCCGGCTGTCGCCGATCAGGCCCACCTCCATCGGATACCGCAGGTTCAGCTTGCGCCCGTCGACGTCGATCTGCACGCCGCGCGCCTGCCCTTCCTCGGGCAGGAACTCGGAGTAGGGGAAGGAGGAGCCGATCATGAGCAGGGTGTCGCACTCCGCCATCAGGTCCCAGCTCGGCTGGGTGCCCAGCAGGCCGATCGCGCCGGTCACGAAGGGCAGGTCGTCGGGCACCACCGCCTTGCCGAGCAGCGCCTTGGCGACGCCAGCCCCGAGCCGCTCGGCCACCTCGATCACCTCGTCGGTGGCGTGCAGTGCGCCGGCCCCCACCAGGATGGCGACCTTGCGACCCGCATTCAGCACGTCGGCAGCGCGCCGCAATTCGCTCTCGGCCGGGACCACGTGCAGCACGGAGGTGTCGATGCCGCTGTGCACCGTGCCGTGCTTGCGCGGCGGGACCTCGACCGCTTTCTGCTCCTGCAGGTCGTGTGGCAGCACGATGCAGGTGACGGTGCGCTGGTCGCGGGCGATGCGGACCGCACGGTCGACCAGGTGCCGGACCTGGGCCGGCGTTGTCGCCATCTGCACGAACTCGTGCGCCACGTCCTTGAAGAGGCTGAGCAGGTCGACCTCCTGCTGATAGTCGCCGCCCAGAGCGGCACGCGCCTGTTGCCCGACGATGGCCACCACCGGCTGGTGGTCCAGCTTGGCGTCGTACAAGCCGTTGAGCAAGTGGATGGCGCCGGGGCCGGAGGTGGCGAGACAGACCCCGACTTCGCCGGTGAACTTGGCATGCCCGCAGGCCATGAAGGCCGCCAGTTCCTCGTGGCGCGTTTGGACGAACTCGAGGCCGAGGCCCGAGCGCTCGGCTCGGTCCAGCGCGCCCATGATGCCGTTGATGCCGTCGCCCGGGTAGCCGAAGATGCGCCGTATGCCCCAGGCATGCAGCCGCCGGAGAAGGAAATCGCTGACCGTGTCGCTCATCGTCAACTCCCTTGGGGTTTGGTCTGGTCGATGACACGCACCGCCAGGCGCGTGATGAAGCCGGCCTCGCAGTGTCGGGGGAGGCCAACCCGACAAGCCGCTTGCCGCGGACCGCATCGAGGCCGGGCAGCCTTCGTGCCGGGACCTAACTGGCCACGCTCGAACGGGGCTCTTGGCTTGGTGCAGACCGCTCACAAATCGAGAAGTGTTCGCTCGTTCGAAGCATCGAATTTCGAAACATCGACTCTTACCCTGTTCATCCATTTCTGCAGGAGGTTCGACACCCTTGGTGAGTCGAGATGAGCTGTCAGCGATTCTTGATCTTGCCAACGCTCAACGATCAGTGTGCGACCGGCACTCGCGTCATCCAATGCAACTGCGTAGAAAAGGCACCCCTCTGCAGCTCGTGTGCTGGGGATGATGGCTTGGACATCGGCAACGAACTCATTCACGTCTGAGGGATCGAGGTGAGCGTGGCCCATTAGTACGATCATTCCTGGTGCTCCTGTTTTTCTATGGGCGCGAGATCGCGTCCTACAAAGCGACGCGTCTCCCGCCACCTCGTCATCACGCGATCGTGAGCACGATCTTCCCTTGGAGCCGCCCGCGGGCAGCTCGTTCGTGAGCCTTTTGAGCATCGGCAAGCGCAAATGTGCTGTCGATGGCCACACGCACCTTGTCGTGTTCGAACAAGCGCCCGAGTTCGGCAAGTTGCGAACCATTGGAACGCACCTGGGTTGCCGAGACCGTGACGCCCAGCTTTGCGGCTTCGTCGGCACCGGAAAAGCCCAAGGGGTACACCGGGAACAAGGCGCCGCCGCGCTTCAGTGTGCGCAGGAATCGACCCGTCGTGGGACCGCCGAAGGTATCGAGGACGAGATCCACACCACGTACCACGTCCTCGGGAGCACTCTTCGTGTAGTCGATGAATTCGTCGACGCCGAGGTCGCGCAGGAACCGCTCATGCTTGCTCGATGCGACGGCGATGACGTGCGCTCCCTTCCATTTGGCCAACTGCACCGCCAGGTGCCCCACGCCGCCAGCGGCGCCATTGACGAGCACCGATTTGCCGTCGAGCGGCACGGGGCGATGCTTCTCGGCCTGGAACGGGTTCGGCTCGCTATGGCCAAGATCGATCAAGTATTGCCACGCGGTGAGTCCCGCCATCGGCGCCGCTGCGGCATGCACGTGATCGATGCCGGCGGGCTTGCGTGACAACTCCGAGGCAGGGGCTGCAACGTACTCGGCATAGGCGGCGCTCCCCCCAAAGCTCGGAAACCGAACCATGCCAAAAACATCATCTCCGACTGCAAAGCCTTCGACGTCTGCGGCGACCGCCTCGACGACGCCCGATACGTCTGACCCGGGAATGACAGGCAATTGCACAGGCGGCCTCCAGTCGGGCGGAAGCGAGCGGTAGCCGTCGCGCAGATACCAGTCGGGCGGATTGACGCCCACGGCATGCACGCGAATGAGAACTTCGCCCGGCCTCGGTCCAGGTACCGGCGTGTCCTCGTAGCGCAGCACCTCCGGACCCCCAAACTCATGGACCCGAATTGCCTTCATCGTTTCAGTCGTCATCGCAGTTCCTTCATCACAAGTGGTGCAGCACCCCGTGCTGTCCTCGGATAGAAGTGTGGACATTCGCCGTTCGTTTGATAATCCGTTCAAAGCTCACTTGTTAAGTGCCATGACGGAACAAATCAGCCTGGAGCGCCTCACCGGCATCGTCGCGTTTGCGCGCGCAGCGTCGTACGGCAGCTTCACGGCGGCGGCGCAATCGCTGTCTGTTTCGCCCTCGGCCGTCAGCAAGACCATCCAACGCCTCGAACAGCAACTGGGTCTGCGCCTTTTCACCCGAACGACCCGCTCGCTTGTCCTCACGCCTGAAGGACGTGCGTTGCATGAGCGGGCGTTGCACCTCCTGCGATCTGCCGAGGATCTCGTGCAGTCAGCGGCAGCGGTGCGGTCGGAGCCTTCTGGGACGCTGAAAATCGCAGCGCCGCTGCCCATCGGAACGCGTTTGCTCGCGCCGGCGCTGCCGGAGTTTCGTCGTCGCTATCCCAAGCTCAACATCGACCTCCGGCTGAATGACCGGTTCGTCAACCTCGTCGAGGAAGGGATCGACGTGGCGCTACGCATAGGCGATCTCGCCGACTCCAATCTGATCTCGCGCGGCTTGGCGCCGATCCGACTCAGCGCATTCGCTTCACCGGCATACCTTGCGGCGCGGGGGACGCCGCGCCGGCCAGAAGATCTCAGGGAACACGACTGCGTCAACTTCCGGTACCAAACGTCGGGGCAGACGCTGCGGTGGATGTTCAAGGTCGGAAGCCGCACCATCGAGTTCACGCCGGACGCGGCCATCGTGGTGGACGTCAGCGACGCGGTCGCGGAGGTGCTCGTCGCCGGTGGCGGCATCGGTATGGCGGCGTCGTGGATCGCAGCGCCCTACCTCCAGCGGGGACTGCTGGTGCCCGTCCTCACCGAGTTCTCGGTCGACACGTCGACGATCACTGCTGTTTGGCCCGAGAGCCGACGCGGAAGCCCGAACGTCAAGGCTTTCATCTCGTTCCTTGAGGAGGTGTTCGCGTCGGCCTCGCCGTGGGATGCCACGATCGCCGGGAGTAAGAGGGGGTAGAAGAAGTCAACGGTGCGTCCATCGATTGCTGACGTCCGGTCATCGAGCCCGGCGAGCCCAATCACGATGCCCACCTCAAGCGCTTCAACCGTACCTACCGCACCGAGGTCTCGACGCATACCCGTTCAGGTCCATCAAGCAGGAGCAGCAGATTACCGAGGAATGGCTGCTCGAATACAACGAGCGCCGGCGGAGGGCTGCTTCCGCCGCAGTTCCTGCCCAGGATCACAACGGCGGCAAATTCCAGCTCTGGAATGTCTACTAGACCGGGAAGCTTACGCCTGCTAACGCCGCCTGGGCACTTCGAGAGCAGAGAAGGAACGAGTCGACAGTCGGCAGCGCGAGATGCGCGGCGCCGTAAGATCAGTGATTCACGCGACCTCAAGGGCCAGAGGACGGCCAGTTTACAAACCGACATCGAGCTTGGGCGCCGACGAGACGCTGAGGTGACACCATGAACCCATGCACCGAGATTCATTGGGTCGAAACCCAGTCGGCGATCGATGGCTTCCTGTTGCTTGACCAAACAAGCCACGGCCCTTGGCCGATTTCACGGCATCAAGTCGTGGCGGCGGTGCATCACTTGTGCGCAGCCATCGAGTCACTGGAACTGGCCGGCGTCGACAGGCAAACCATTGTCGATCGTCTCGCTCCAGTCCGCGCCATTCACGCACGGTCCCCATTCTTCAAGCGGATGCAGACTTGGCCGAGAGGCTACGCCGGGGACTTCGAGACCATTGACTACTTGATGAGCCAGCAAGTGCGGGTGGCCAGTGACACGCTGGAATACCATCTAGAACGCTACATCCTCGATTCGCCGATTTGTCAGCAGCATCGCAACAAGATCAGGGCGCAGGCCAAGGAGATCCTGATCACTGAGAAGCGCTGCGGCAGCAGAGCGGCGAACATCCTGATGATGGCGGCCGGGGGGTCTCATGATCTGCAACTGCTAGAAGAGTTCGATGCCGAGGTCAGGTGCAACGTTGTGATCAACGACGCAGATGCGGCCGCGCTTGACGCTTCGCTTTCAAAGTTGGTGCGCACGAACGTAAAGCCGATCCATGGGGACGTCGTCCGGTCGGTGGCAAGGCTCCAGGCGTTCTCACCCTATGACTTGGTGGTTGCAGGAGGTCTCTTCGACTACCTGAAGGACCGGCACGCCACGAGGTTGATCGACAGAACCTTTAGGCACTTGCTGCGTGAAGATGGGGTAATGCTTTTCACGAACATCCGCATCGGAAACCCCTATCGCGCGTGGATTGAATACCTGGGGGACTGGCGGTTGATCGAAAGGCAGGAAAAGGACCTCGAGGAGCTGATACCCGAGGGAATGAGGGACGGTATCCGTTTTGAAGTCGAAAGGGATGCGACAGCTCTGACCCTGCTGGCCCGCTTGCGAAAGACGGGAGCGTGCCCCCCACAAGACATGCACTGATTCAATCCAGTAGCCTTTCCCGTCGGCCTTTGCCCGCACACGGAACAATCGAGCCGCCTGGGCCATTGCTGAATGCGTGCACCGCGCGGTGCACGCATGCCGGGCCGCGAAAGCAGGGGCGGCACGCGTCCTCGTGCCCAGGAAGGCTGATGGGCCCTGAACAAATCAGTAAAAGGGGACCGCGATGCTGCACCCACTCCGAATGCTCGTCGACTCCTTTGCGCCGTACGGTCACGCCGTGGCCAGCACTCGCAACATTTCGCCGTCGCGACGAGGGCCGCGTCTTCGCCATTTCTCTGTGTTCAACGCGGCAGCAGCAGTCGCTGGACGAGGAGTTGCCATGCAAAAGCCAGCAAGGGCGATCGCCTTGGCTGTTCCGACAGCACTGTCGGCGCTTGTACTCGGATTCTTGGAACCGGTAGCGGCTCAGAACTGGACTTCGATGCTGAAAAACACGCCGGCAGAGCACTTGAATGAAGACGATGTACGTCTCCTGAGGGAAGCTGCTCGCAAGGTGCTGGACGACCCGCAGGCCGGTGCTTCGGAAAATTGGATCAATTCCACGACCCAGAACCGGGGCCAGGTCACGGCGACAAAGTCGTTTCGCTGGCAAGACCACCCCTGCCGCAGCCTACAACTGGACTATGAACTAGGCGGCCACAAGGGCAGGACGCCGATCAGCCTGTGCCGGGTGGAAGGGCGGTGGAGGGCGATCAGTCCCAGTGAAATCGGCGACGCCCGGTCCCCCTGACCGGAGCGCGGTGTGCAGAGGCCATCCGTCAGAGAAGGGCGCCATGGCTGCTGATGATTCAGAGCCCTCGTCGATGTCCGCCGAAGTGACGCTGCGGGGGGCGCAGGGCTTTTCACTGGTGTTGGGCGGCCCTCTGTTTCAGTTGCTGCGCCAGGCACATCTGTCAGACGACGCGCTGCTGCTGGTGCGCCAGCGCGTTGTGGTCATCGCGCTCCTGGCGTGGTTGCCGCTGCTGTCGATATCGGCACTCGAAGGACACCTGACGGGCGGCAGCTTGCCCGTGCCCTTTTTACTCGACGTCGAAGTGCACGTCCGGTTCCTGGTTGCGCTGCCGCTCTTGATCCTGTCCGAACGGGTCGTGCACCAGCGCATAGGCCCGATCGTGCGGGCATTCCTGGAACGCGACTTGATTCGAGAGCCCGCACTGCCGGGCTTCGCCGAGGCCATCGAGAAGGCCTATCGCACCCGCAACTCGGTGCTCGCCGAGGTCGGGCTGCTCGTCGCGGTTTACTCCGTCGGTGCTTTCGTCTTCTGGCGCCGGTATGTCGCGCTGCCTGAGTCCACGTGGTATGCGGCGAGGTCAGGCGAGGACTCGCAGTTGACGCTCGCCGGGGTCTGGTATGCCTACGTGAGCCTGCCGATCTTCCAGTTCCTGTTGGTGCGGTGGTATTTTCGGTTGTTCATCTGGGCGCGATTTCTGTGGCAGGTGTCGCGCCTACGGCCTGTCCTGGTGGCGACCCATCCGGACCGCTTCGGCGGGTTGGGCTTTCTTTCGCAAGCGGTCTACGCGTTCACGCTACTCCTCGTCGCGCATGGGGCGCTGGCTGCTGGCCAGTTTGCCAGCAGCATTCTCTTTGCCGGCGACACGCTGGCGGACTTCAAGGTACAGATCGCGGTGATGGTCGTATTCCTGCTGTGTCTCGTGTTCGGACCGCTGCTGGTATTTGCGCCTCAGTTGGCGCAAGCAAAGCGCCGCGGACTGATGGAGTACGGCGCGCTGGCCGGACGTTATGTGCGCGGTTTCGAAGCCAAGTGGCAACGCGGCGTGGCGCCCGTGGACGAACAATTGCTGGGCAGCAGCGACATTCAATCGCTGGCCGATCTGAACAATAGTTACGACGTGATCCGAAGCATGCGTATCGTGCCCATCACGCGCGACACCCTCCTGCAACTCGCCGCTGCGGCACTGGCGCCAATTGCACCGCTGGCGTTGACGATGATGCCCCTGGAGGAGTTGCTGAAGCAGTTGTTTGGCCTGTTGTTCTAGGGTGGCGCCCCGCGTGCGCTTCACCGTGGCATCGCTGCGGCCGCAGAGTCTCGGCCCGCCCTTGCCGCAAAAGCGCGGCGGCGGCCGGCAGCGGGGGCACGGACCGGGCGCAAGGAGAGGAAAAGAGGGTCGAACTGAGGCGAAAACGGCGGGGCAGGGCGCAGGCGTGGCCTATTCAGGAATGGCCCGGAACCCCGCGCCGCCGCGGGAAACCCAGAAAGCAAAACGCCCAACCGAGACCGGTTGGGCGTTGAATTTTGGTGGAGACGAGGAGGATCGAACTCCCGACCTTCGCATTGCGAACGCGACGCTCTCCCAGCTGAGCTACGTCCCCAAAACCTGCGCATTGTAGCCCAATCTCAGCCGCGCTCAACAGCCCGCGACGCCGCTGGCCGCCTCACAACCCCATCCCATTCTGCCGCGCCAACTCCCGAAACAAGGCGCTGTGATCCATCTCCGCCAACCCGTGCTCGGCGGCGCTCGTATACAAGGCTTCGAACAATTGCGTCACCGGCGCGTTGAACTGCAGGTCGGTTGCCGTCTCGAGCGCGTTGCGCAAGTCCTTCAGCTGCACCGTCAACGCCGCCCGTTTCGCGAAGTCGTTTTCGACCATACGCTGGCCATGCAGTTCGAGCACCCGGCTCTCGGCGAAACCGCCGCGGATCGCATCGCGCACCTTGGCGATGTCGGCACCGCCCTTGGCGCACAACAGCAGCGCTTCGCTCACCGCGCCGATGGTGATGCCGACGATCATCTGGTTGGCCAGCTTGGCCAGCTGGCCGGCGCCGTGCGGGCCGACATGGGTGGCGCGGCCCAAGGGGGCGAAGACGGGCAGGGCGCGTTCGAAGTCGGCCAACTCGCCACCCACCATGATGGCCAAGGTGCCAGCCTCGGCGCCCACCGTGCCGCCGGAGACCGGCGCGTCCAAATGGCCCACGCCCGACTCGGCCAGGCGCTGGGCGTGCCGGCGTGCCTCGGCGGGCTTGATGGAACTCATGTCGATCACCAGCGCGCCTGGCTTGAGCACCGACGCCACATCCTGGCCGAACAGCACCGCGTCGACCGCGTCGCCATGCTCCAGCATCGTGATCACCACGTCGGCTTCACGCGCCGCCTGGGTGGCGGTGTGCGCGACGCGGGCGCCGTGCGAGGCCAGACGCAGTGCTTTTTCCCGCGTGCGGTTCCAGGCGGTCACGGTGAAGCCCGCTTCTTGCAACCGCTTGCCCATCGGCAGGCCCATCAGTCCAGTGCCCAGGACAGTGATGTTCATCTCGCGCATCCTTGCAGGTGATCCAGTCTTCGCCGAAGTATAGGAAGCGCAGAGGCGCGGCCGCCCGGCCTGGAACCTGCGGGGCCTCGCCGCCCACCTTGCCCGGAGGTCACCCCCGCGTGACGGGCCAAGACGATGAGCATCACAGCAGCAGGGCCTAGCCGCCTTCGTGCGGCCGGCGGGGGCCACCGGCGCATCATCGCCTTGGCCACCAGGGCGCAGCCGTGCGCCAAGGCGCACAGGCGGTCCGCAGCCATCAGGCCATCAGGCAGAGCCAGCCGATGTCAACGAACGCGCCCTTTGTCGGTGATCTCCGATCACTTCCTTCTACTGTTTAAAAAGGAGCTATTGATGAAAACGATAGGCGACAAGGTCGAATCTTTTTCGGTCGTCGGCGTGAAGCCGGGCTTCAACCATCATGAGGAAAATGGCCAGTCGGCGTTCGAGACCATCACAGCCCAGTCGTTTCCGGGCAAATGGAAGATCATTTACTTCTATCCCAAGGACTTCACTTTCGTCTGCCCGACCGAGATCGTCGGCTTCGCGAAGCTGCAAAGGGATTTCGCCGACCGCGATGCCGTGTTGCTCGGCGGCTCGACCGACAACGAGTTCTGCAAGCTCGGCTGGCGCCGCGAGCACAAGGACTTGAGCGGTCTGAACCACTATCAGTTCTCCGACGTCACGGGCTCGCTGGTCGACCAGCTCGGCGTCCGCGACAAGGAAGCCGGTGTCGCGCTGCGCGCCACCTTCATCGTCGACCCCGACAACACCATCCAGCATGTGTCGGTGAACAACCTGAACGTGGGCCGGTCGCCCGAAGAAATCCTGCGGCTGCTCGACGGCCTGCAAACCGACGAGCTGTGCCCCTGCAACCGCGGTGTCGGTGGCTCCACGCTTTGAACCTCGCGCGCCTGACAACCCGCCTCGGCGGGTTTTTTCGGCCCGAATAGTTAGGAGAAAACGATGGACTTCCTTTCTTCAATCAAAGATCAGATCCCCGACTACGCCAAGGACATCCGCCTCAACCTGGACGGTGTCATCGCCCGCTCCAGCCTGCCGCCCGAGGACGCGCTAGGCTGCGCCATCGCCGCCGCCTTTGCTGCCAAGAGCCAGCCTTTGCTCGCAGTGCTGACCGCCAACACGCCGGAAGCCGAGCGCAACGCCGCGCTCACGGCGGCCGCGCTGATGGGGATGAACAATGCGTGGTACCCGTATCTGGAGATGGCCGACGACGCTGAACTGAGAACCGTGCGGCCCGAGTTGCGGATGAATGCGTATGCGACCAGCGGCGGCGTCGAGAAAAAGAAGTTCGAGGCCTACGCGCTGGCGGCCTCCATCGTCGGCAAATGCCACTTCTGCGTGAAGTCGCACTACGAGCTGCTGAAGAAGGAGGGCTACAGCACGCAGCAGCTGCGTGATGTGGGCCGAATCGCGGCGGTCGTCAATGCGGCAGCCCAGGTGCTGACGGTACGGTAAGGCGGCCCGGCACCGGCAGTGCACCGCGTGGCGGACCTGCTGCCCACGGCGCTCACGCCGTCGCCAGCGGCGCCTCCCAGCGCCAGCGGGGCTCGGCCCACAGCCGTTCCCACTCCGGCCCGGGCGGCGCCTGCACGCGTAACGTGCTGCCGCTGTCGGGGTGTGCGAACTCGATCGACCAGGCGTGCAGCCACAGCCGCTGCAGGCCCAGGCGCTGTGCCCACCACCGGTTGTGCACACCCTTGCCGTAGGTGGCATCGCCCACGATCGGGTGGCTGATGTGCTTCAGGTGGCGCCGGATCTGATGCTGCCGGCCCGTTTCCGGCTCCACCTGCAGCGCCGCATAACGGCTGGTCGGGTGCGGGCCCAATGCGGCGTCGACCTCCAGCGTGGCCAGGCGCCGAAACCGGGTCAAGGCCGGCTGCGCTTCAGTGCTGACGCCGCGCGAGGTGTCCGGCCGGTCCTCTTCAAGGCGTGACAGCGCATGGTCGATCTCGCCCTGCGGCGCCGGCCAGCCGCGCACGAACGCAAGGTAGCGCTTGTGCACGGCTTGTGACTCGAATTGCTGGGTCAGCTGCCGGGCCGTGGCCGGATCGCGCGCAAACAGCAGCACACCCGACGTGCCGCGGTCGAGCCGGTGCACAGGATAGACATGTGCGCCGCCGAGCTGGTCGCGCACGCACTGCAGCGCGAAATGCTCGTCACGGCGGGCCAGCGGTGTGCGGTGCACCAGCAAGCCGGCCGGCTTGTGCACCGCCACCAGGCGGTCGTCGAGATGTAGCACCGGCAGCGTCGGCGGGCCGGCGTCGGCCGGCGCGTCAACGATGGTCGCCATCGACGTAGTACCAGCGGCCCTCCTCACGCACGAAGCGGCTCAGCTCATGCAGCCGTTGGGCTCGCCCCTGCAGCTTGCTGCGCGCCACGAACTCCACCGTCGCGTGGTGCTCGTCCTGGCGCTGGTGGCGCTTGACCTCCAGGCCCAGCCACTTCAGCCCCGGCGGGTCCGGCTCGAGCGCGGCTGGCCGGGTGCTGGCATGCCAGGTCGCCAGCAGGTAGTCGTGCAGCCCCAGCACAAAGGCGCTGTAGCGCGAGCGCATCAGGTGCTCCGCATCGGGCGCCTGCAGCTGGGTGTCGCCGGCATGCCAACGCCGACAGCAGCGGGCGTAGGCCAGCGGCTGGCCGCAAGGGCAGGGCGCGTCGGGCGGCAGCAAAGAAGAACTCATCGCGGCAGGCGGCGCAGGGTGGCCGCCGATCGGTGCAAACCGCCATCGTAGCCGTGTCAGCGCTGGTAACCTCGCGGCCTTGCTTTCGTCCATCCCCCCACGCATTCCGATCTCGTCATGCTGTTCCTGCTGTCCCCCGCCAAGTCGCTCGACTACGACACACCGCCCCATGTGGAGCGGCACACGGTGCCATTGTTCGTGAAACAGGCGGCCGCCCTGATCGAGGTGTTACGCGACAAGACGCCCGGCGAGCTCGCGGAGCTGATGTCGATCAGCGATGCCCTCGCGAGCCTCAATGTCGCCCGTTACGCTGCCTGGCGCACACGTTTCACGGCGAAAAACTCGAAGCAGGCTGTGCTCGCCTTCAACGGCGATGTCTACGACGGCCTGGACGCCAAAAGCCTGAACGCCACGCAGCTCGACTGGGCCCAGGACCACCTCGTGATCCTCAGTGGGCTGTACGGCGCACTGCGTCCCCTCGACCGCATGCAGCCTTACCGGCTCGAGATGGGCACCCGCCTCGAGACACCCGCAGGCCGCGACTTGTATGCCTATTGGCGCGACACGATTGCTCCATATCTGAACCAACGGCAGGCCGCCGAGGCCGCGCCGGTGGTGGTCAACCTGGCGTCGGAGGAGTACTTCAAGGCGGTCGACCGCAAGGCGCTGCGGGCGCAGGTGTTGCACTGCGTGTTCGAGGACTGGAAGGGCGGTGCGTACAAGATCATCAGCTTCCACGCCAAGCGGGCGCGCGGGCTGATGGCCCGCTACGCGGTGCAACTCCGGGTCAGCCGGGTCGCGCAGCTACAGGGCTTCGACAGCGAGGGTTATCGCTATGACGCGGCCGCCTCGGGCCCCGATCGCTACGTCTTCCGCCGCAAACTCTCGTAGCGATTTGCTTGCGCGGCGCTGGCGTCCTGGCGGGCTTCCTGCAAAATCGCGGCCATGAGCGCTCAGCAAATCACCCCACAGTTGCGGCAATGGATCATCGAGCAGGCGACCGCAGGTCACACGCCCGATGCCGTGCTGCAGGCCATGCTCGACAGCGGCTGGCAAGAAGAGGTTGCCGTGCAGGCGATGGAGCAAACCCTGGAGGCCCACCTGCGCGAACGCGCCCGCGCCCAGCAGCAGCAGCCGGCAGAGCAACCGGCGGCCGAGGCGCAGGTGGCGAAGGCCTTGCCCGAGCCCGACCTCGAGACGTCGCCCAGCGTTGTGCAGGCCGGCGACCGCGAGGTGCGGGTGCTGTTGACGATGCGTGACCCGCGGGTGGTGGTGTTCGGCGGCTTGCTGTCGGACGACGAATGTGATGAGTTGATGTCGCTCGCCGGCGGTCGACTGGCTCGTTCGGAAACGGTGAAAACCGATACCGGCACGAGTGAAATCAACGCTGCACGCACCAGCGAGGGCATGTTCTTCCAGCGTGGGGAAAACCCGTTGTGCGCCCGCATCGAGGAGCGCATTGCCGCGCTGTTGCGCTGGCCGCTCGACCACGGCGAAGGCCTGCAGGTGCTGCGCTACCGCCCGGGCGCCGAGTACAAGCCGCACTACGACTATTTCGATCCCGCCCAGCCGGGCACCGCCACCGTGCTGCGCCGCGGCGGCCAGCGAGTGGGCACCCTGGTGGTCTACCTCAACACGCCGGTCAAGGGCGGTGCCACCACCTTCCCCGACGTGAAGCTCGACGTCGCGCCGATCAAGGGCAATGCGGTGTTCTTCAGCTACGACCGCGCGCACCCCGCCACCCGCACGCTGCACGGCGGCGCGCCGGTCATCGAAGGCGAGAAGTGGGTGGCGACGAAATGGTTGCGCGAAGGCCGCTTCGAGTGAGGCACGCTGCGGGTGTCGCACGAGGCATTGCCCCGCCGATGAGGGCGGGCGGCAAACGGTCAGTCGGCGGGTGGGCGCGCGCGGCAGGGGCGTTTTAGACCGGTCAGCCGCGGCGCCGACCGGAAGTGCCGGAGGGTGGTTTGCAGGCCGAACCTGAGGGTGGCGATGAACGACGACGACCTGCCCCTGGCCGGCACACGTGTGCTGGACCTCACCCGGTTGCTGCCGGGCCCGTTCGCCTGTTGGCATCTGCGTCGGCTCGGTGCCGACGTGCTCAAGATCGAAGGCCCGGGCACGGGCGGTGACGGCGCCCGCACCTTGCTGGCCACGGACGCCGAGCGTGTCGCCGGCCAACCCAGCCTGTTCTATCGCCTGCTCAATGAGGGCAAGCGCGAGCGGTCGCTCGATGTGCGGCACCCCGAAGGCCGGCATCAACTGCTTGCGCTCGTCGGTGAGGCCGACGTGCTGGTCGAAGGTTACCGGCCGGGCGTGATGGCGGCGCTGGGGCTCGGCTGGGAGTGTTTGTCGGCCGTGAACCCCCGGCTCGTGATGTGCTCGATCAGTGGTTACGGGCAGCAAGGCCCGTGGGCCAACCGGGCCGGTCACGACCTCAACTACATCGGCTGTGCCGGCGTGCTGGGCCAGATCACCGCGGCTGACGGCTCGGTGGCGATGCCCAACTTCCAGATCGGCGACCTGCTGGGCGGCACGCAGGCGGCGGTCAGCGCCATCCTGGCGGCCTTGCTGGCCGTGGCACGCAGTGGGCGTGGCCGACATCTCGACGTTTCGATGACCCACACCGTGTTCGAGCACAACATCGCCGCGCGTGTCGGCGCCGCTCGCCCGGGCGGCCCTGCCGGGCCCGGCCGCGATCTGCTCGACGGCGGCGTGCCTTGCTACAACGTCTACCGCACGCTGGACCAGCGCTGGATGGCGGTGGGCGCGCTCGAGTTGAAGTTCTGGCGCCGCGTTTGCGAGGTGCTGCAGCGCCCCGACTGGGCGCAGCGGCACTGGGCGTTGGGCCAGGAGGTCGGCGGCGCCGACGCGATGGCCTTGCGGGCGGACGTGGCCGAACGGTTTGCCAGCCGCACCCAGTCCGACTGGGTCGCGTTGTTCGACCCGGCCGACTGCTGTGTCACGCCGGTCTTGACGATGGAAGAGGCGGTGCGCCACCCGCTGTTCGCGCCCGACCGGTCTGCGCCCGACGACCTCGACACGCCATGAAAAAAGCCCGGTTCAATGAACCGGGCCTTGGCCGTTGCGTCGCAGCGCTTCATTCAGCGCTGCACGAGCGATCGATCAGCCTTCGCGGCGCTTGGGGCCGAACGGCTTGCTGCCGCCGAACTTCTGGCCTGCGGGCTTGCCGCCGCCGAACTTCGGGCCGCCGGGGCCGCGAGCAGGGCGGTCGCCGTAGCCGAAGCCACCGCTGGGCTTCTGGTGCCCATGACCCCGTGCCGCGTCGCGGGCGTGGGGCGCTGCGTCGAAGGAGCGCGCCGGCTCGAACCAGTTCTCGTCGTGCTGGCGGCGCGCCGGCTGGGCGCTGCTGCGGTCGAACGGGGTGCGATCGCGCGGCGCACCGGCAGCAGGCGCGCGACGGTCGTCGCGGGCGCCGAAGCCGGCCGGCCGCTCACGCGGCGCAAACTCGCCGCGCGGCTTGAAGTTCGGCTTGCCCATGCCCGGCTTCCAGCCCTCGGGCTTCTTGCGCTCGACCGGCGCCGGCGCCTTCGGCTCCAGGCCAGCGATCACCGCGGCCGGGATGCGCTGCGTCGTGAAGCGCTCGATGCGGCGGATCATCGGCGTGTCGCGGCGCTCGGCCAGCGTGATGGCCAGGCCGTCGCGCCCGGCACGACCGGTGCGGCCGATGCGGTGCACATAGTCTTCCGCCTTCATCGGCAGGCCGTAGTTGATCACGTGGGTGATCGTCGGCACGTCGATGCCGCGGGCCGCCACGTCGGTGGCCACCAGCACGCGCAGCTGGCGCATCCGCAGGCCTTGCAGCACGCGGTTGCGACGGCCTTGCGGCATGCCGCCGTGCAGGGCCGCGACGGCGTGGCCCATCTCGGCCAGCCGGTCGGCCAGCCAGTCGGCGTCGCGCTGGGTGCTGGTGAACACCACGGCCTGGTCGAGTTCGCGCTCGGCCAGGATGCTTTCCAGCAGCGAGTTCTTGTGCGAGATGCTGTCGGCCCAGTGCAGGCGCTGCTCGATGTTGGCGTGCGTGTCGGTGTGCGACGCCACGTCGATGCGCTGCGGGTCACGCGTCAGGCGCTGTGCCAGGCCGCCGACGTGGCCGGCGAAGGTGGCGCTGAACATCACGGTCTGGCGCGCTTCAGGCAAGGCTTCGGCGATGGTCGTGATGTCGTCGATGAAGCCCATGTCCAGCATGCGATCGGCCTCGTCGAGCACCAGCATCTGCACATTGGCCAGCACCGCCTGGCCGGAGCCGAGGTGGTCGAGCAAACGCCCGGGGGTGGCGATCAGCACGTCCAGCGGGCCGCGCAGGGCCTTCAGCTGGGCGGCATAGGGCACGCCACCGACGATGGTCGCGACACGCAGGCCTTGCACGTCACGGCCATAGGTGACGAAGGCCTTGGACACTTGCATCGCGAGTTCGCGGGTCGGCGCCAGCACCAACACGCGCGGGCCCTGCACCACGCCCTTTTCACGGCGCTTGGTGTTGTCGCCGCGGGCGGCGAGGATGCCCTCCAGCGCCGGCAGCACGAACGAGGCAGTCTTGCCGCTGCCGGTGCTGGACGAGACCATCAGGTCATGGCCAGCCAGGGCTTGCGGGATGGCCTGCGCCTGCACATCGGTGGGGGTGGTGTAGCCGGCCGATTGCACGGCCTTCAGGATGGCGGGGTTCAGGCCAAGAGATTCGAACGTCATCTGTCTGTTACTTTCAAGCCTGTTTCACAGGCGATAGGCGACAGCGCCGGCGGCTCATCGTGAGCCACGGCAAAGCGCTGCAACACGCCGGGGCGACATGCCGTCGGCGTACAGGTGGGGTCGCGGGTCGATCGAGGCCCGAACGGGCCGAGTCGGTGGTGCGACGGCATCGCCGCCAACCAGGACTCAAGACGCGGAGGTGTGCACCTGCTGTGCGGTGCCCGGCTTGAAAGGGTCAGAGGGGATGAACGAAAACGCCGCATGGCTGCGGCGCGCGGGGCGTATTGTGCCTGAAAGTTTGTCCTTGTGCTAGTCCGGGAAATTCCGGGCCGTGTGCATCGTCACCGTGCAGCGCTGCGCCTTGGCAGGCAAGACTTCTTGCCGGGTGTCCGCCAGGGACTCGACGCCCACCCGCGCTCGGTCATGCACGTCTCACGGTAGACGAAGCCTGAGCAGGGCCCGCACGAAGCCGTGGTCCGAGCGGGTCCGGTCGCGTCCCTCGTGCAGGTGGTCGTTGAAGTACTCGACCCGGCGCACGTCCCCCAAGGCGAAGCGCGAACTGGTGACGAACTCCTCCGAAACCCAGATCTGGTCAAGCGTTTCGGGCGAGCCCTGGTGCACATGGGAGTACGCGACGTCGCGCCGCAAGGCGGGTTCGCTCTGCACGTCGTATGCATGGAACAAGGCGGTGTCACGCGCCTCCCGGTCAAAGGCGACGGCGGACGTCGCGGCCACGATTTGCGAGGTCACGGCATGGGGAGCGTCGTTCAGATCCCCCATCAGGATCACCGGGTCGCGGGTGTTGTGCAGCAGGGACACGACCAGTTCGCGCAGCGCCACGGCTTCGCTGCCGCGCATGATCAGGGAGCGCAAGGTGGCCCGGGCGGCGACACGTGGATCGTCACGGTCCTCGAGCGATTCGCCGGCGGCGTTCAGTAAAAACTTGGGCCGCTTCGACTTGAGGTGTGCGACCAACACGTGCACCTTCTGCTCTTGTTTCGTGCGCAACACGGCGTGCAGCACGGGCCGCTCGAAGTGGTCGTGTCGGCCGACCTCGGGCACGTCGATCACCGCCGCCGGGGTGAAGGCCGCGTGCGACGTGACGGTCTCGAGCGAGAGGCGTGTGACGAGCGCGACGCGCGGGGTGCCGGTCGCACCTGATTCCGTCCCGGGCGCGAGGACCTGGTGGTAGCTCAGTCCGCTCTCGGCCACCGCGTCCCGGAGCGCGGCCAGATCCCAGATCTCCTGCAGCGCCACGGCGTCAGCGTTGAGGCGGCGCAGTTGTTGACCGAGCCAGGCGACTTTGCGTCGGTATTCGTCGGCGCCGTAGGGCTCCTGGTTCTCATAGAAGACGCGCCCGGGCAGGGCCAGATTGAGCGCGTTGCAGGTTGCAACTGTCAGCGTGCCCCAGTTCACGGGGGGCAGGGCGGGACGATCCTGAGAAGTGGCTAGCATCAGCGTGCTCCGTCGGCAGCGGCTGCTCGATAGGCGATGAACCTGGGCGGCCTGGGCCGACATCATCTCAGACCGCGCGCACTTGCCGCGGCCGGGTGCATCTACGCGGCCGTTTGCGGTGCGGCGCGCTGGCCCGCGCATGAAGTCACACGCGGCGGCAGGGCGCGATGTCTGCGCAGAAGGCGGCGTGTGGGGGCGGGGATAATGCCGGTGTATGGCACCCCCTTCACACGCAGATCAGCAGGCTCCCGCGACCTCCGGACTCGAGCCTCAGGGCAGCCCCGTCCACCCCCGCCAACTCGGTGTGCACGAGTGGGACCGCTACGCCCTCGTCATCGACGCCCGGTCGCCGCACGAATACAACGAGGACCACGTGCCGGGGGCCGTGAATCTCCCGGTGGTCGACGACGAGCAGTACGCCGAAGTCGGCATCCGACACAAGACGGACAAGCATGGGGCTTACCTGATCGGCGTCGAATATTCCCTGCAGAACATCGCCCGGCACATCAAGCCCTTGATCTCGCGATATACGCCGCAGGACCGCTTCCTCGTGTACTGCTTCCGGGGCGGCAAGCGGAGCCGGTTGTGGGCCGACAACCTTCGAACCATCGGTTTCGAGGTCGACGTCATCTCGGGGGGCTGGAAGAACTATCGCAGCTGGGTGAGAGCGGGTCTCGAGACGCTGCCGTCTCGCTTCTCGTACCGGGTGCTGTGCGGCCCGACTGGGTGCGGCAAGACCCGCTTGCTGCATGCCCTCGAGCGCCAAGGCGCGCAGGTCCTCGATCTCGAAAGCCTCGCAAGCCACCGCGGCTCCTTGATCGGAGCGCTTCCCGGCGAACCCCAGCCGACGCAGAAAATGTTCGACTCGCTGCTACTGGAGCGGATGCGTACGCTGGACCCGGCTCGCCCCGTCTGGCTCGAGGCCGAGAGCAAAAAGATCGGCAACGTGCAGTTGCCGCTGGCCTTGTTCGAGGCCATGCACCGTTCTCCCGTCATCCATGTCGACGCCCCCATGGCAGAGCGGGTCTTGTTGTGGCGTGAGGACTATGCCCACTTCGCCACCGACCCGGTCGGGATGGTGCGCAGGCTGGAGCCCTTGAAGCCATTGGTGGGCAAAGAGACGCTTGGCTTGTGGCACGAGTTGGCCGCCGCTCGCCGCGTCGATGAGCTGTTCGAAAGCGTCATGGCCCGGCACTACGACCCCTGCTACCAGAGATCGACGCGCCGCAACTACGGCGAGCAAGAGGAACAGCAGGCGCTCCACCTGACATCGCTCGGCGAGCAAGGTTTGGCGGATGCCGCCGAACAACTGCTCAAAGGCATCGCCGAGGTCTGAACTTCTCGGTCCGCTGCATCGGCGTTTTGAGGGTTCCGGAGTCGCGCGGCCCACCTGCTGGCCGGACGGCCAGCAGTGGCCTTCGGGGGCGCAGGAAGATCAAACCACCTGCGCCAGCCGAAACACCTCGATCGTCTGCGTCATCTGCGCCGCCTGCTCCTTCATCGACGAGGCGGCTGCGGCGGCCTGCTCGACCAGGGCCGCGTTCTGCTGCGTCATCTGGTCGAGCTGCGCCACCGCCTGGTTGACCTGGACGATGCCGCTCGACTGCTCCTGGGTGGACGTCATGATCTCGTTCATGATGTCGGTGACGCGGCCCACGGCGCTGACGATCTCTTGCATGGTGCTGCCGGCGTTTTGCACCAGCGCGGCGCCGGTTTCGACCTTCTCGCTCGATGTCGAGATCAGCGTCTTGATTTCACGGGCGGCCTGCGCGCTGCGCTGTGCCAGCGTGCGCACTTCACCGGCGACGACGGCAAAGCCGCGCCCTTGCTCACCCGCCCGGGCCGCTTCGACGGCCGCATTGAGCGCCAGGATGTTGGTCTGGAAGGCGATGCCGTCGATCACGCCGATGATGTCGGCGATCTTGCGAGAGGCGGCAGTGATGGCGTCCATGGTCTCGACCACCTGGCCGACCACCTCGCCGCCGCGCGTTGCGGCGCCCGATGCCGAGCCGGCCAGTTGATTGGCCTGCCGCGCGGCATCGGCGTTCAGGCGCACCGTCTCGGTCAATTGCTGCATCGAGGCGGCCGTCTGTTGCAGGCTGGACGCGGCCTGCTCGGTGCGTGACGACAGGTCGTGGTTGCCGGCGGCGATCTCGTTGGAGGCCGTCATGATGCCGTCGGTCGACAAGCGCACGCGCCCGACCACCTGGCCCAGCGCGGCATTCATGTGCTGCAGGGCGCGCATCAGCGCGCCGAATTCGTCGCCTCGGTCGTCGCTGCGCACCCGGCGGCTCAGGTCGCCGTCGGCGATGGCCTGGGCCACGTCGATGGCTTCTTGGAGAGGCTCGCGGATGCTGCGCACCAGCACCGACGCGACCGCCATGCCGATCGCGATCACGGCAGCCGCGCCTGCCGCCGTGAGCAGCATCAGCTGGTTTGCGGTGTGCTCGGCCTGCTCCTGTACCGCCTCGCTCTTGCGCTGCTGCAGGGCCGCGAAGGCGTCGATTGACGCCAGATAGGCCGCTGCCGCCGGCTTGTACTCGCTCTCGACCAGCCCCGCCACCACGGCCTGTTCGCCCGCGTCGCCCATCTCGCGCAGCTTCTTGCTCGCCGCGACCAGCGTCGCGCCTTTGGCCGCGATGTCCTTCAGCTGTGCACGGTCTTCCTCGGTGTTGGCGCGTGCGCTCAGTTGCTCGCGCAGCATGGTGATACGCGGCGTGTCCTGTTTGATGTGGTCAGTGAACAGATCGCCGACCGCGGGGTCGGCACTGATTGCGCTGGCCATGCTGCGCGCCACCGCCGCCTCGGTCATTCCCTTGAGCTCGATCGAGCGGGCGACCAGATCCTGCGCGTCGAGGAGTGCGGCCGTCGCGTCGGTGTGCAAGGCCCGGCCGCGGTGGAACATGAAGCCGGCGATCAGCAACATCGCCATCAGCAACAGCAGGATGGCGCCCCATAGCTTGCGCGAGACGCGCACGTGGTTCAGGTTCATGGTGTCGGGCTTGTAGGTGGACCGTGGCCGGCAGAGTGGTCGGTTCTGATGCGTGACATGTCGCACAGAGGCGACGCCGAGCGGCTGCGCCGCAACCGGGCATATCGGCCGAAACGCGCCGACCTTGAGTGGCGTGATGCGGCAAGATTTCACGCCGCGGCTAACGGGGCGTTGGCGACGGCAAGGACGCGCTGTGCGTCCGCGAGCGACAAAAGCGTGCGACCCGGCCGACCGTTGCAACCGGGCTCGAGGATCTGCAGATGCTGCGCATCTCAAGCGCGCGCCAGCCGCCGCGCAGAGCGGGGCCGGGGCGCCGTGGGGGAGTATGGGAGATGGGCCGCAGCAGGACGCGGCGGCCCGGCCGGCTTCCCCGTCAGGGGAGGCCGGGCGCGGTCGCGTCAGCGCCGCGGGGGCTTGCCGCCGAGCAGCGCGGCACCTTGCGGTGCAGGCTTGCGCTGTTGCTGCTGCTGCGGCTGGCCGGCACCGGTGCCGACATTGGCGCGCGGCGCCGCGTGTTGGGCACGCGGTTGGCCATGGCTGGCGCCATTCGTTGTCGCACGCGGAGCGTGTGTGGCATGAGGCGCATGCGCCGGAGCGCGCGCAGGTGCCGGTGCACGGCCGCCTTGGCCGCCGCCGGCGCCCTGGGCCGCCGGGCGTCCTTGACCTTGACCGCCACCCTGCGGGCGCCGGTTGCCCTGCTGGCCACCACGCCCGCCGCCGCCATGCGAGCGGTCGCCGCCGCGGCCCTGGCCGCCGCCGCCGACGCCACCGTGCAGCGTCATGCGGCCGAGCTTGATCGGCTCGGGCTTGGCGTTGGGGTCCGGCTCGAAGCCTGCCACCACCTCACGCGGGATCTGGCGCTTGATCAGCTTCTCGATGTCGCGCAGGAACCCTTCTTCGTCGACGCACACCAGCGAGATCGCCTCACCTTGCGCGCCGGCGCGGCCGGTGCGGCCGATCCGGTGCACATAGTCTTCCGGCACGTTGGGCAGTTCGTAGTTCACGACGTGCGGCAACTGGTCGATGTCGATGCCGCGGGCCGCGATGTCGGTGGCCACCAGCACCTGCAGTTCGCCGGTCTTGAACTCGGCCAGCGCCCGGGTGCGCGCACCCTGGCTCTTGTTGCCGTGGATCGCCATCGCCGTGATCTCTTCCTTCTGCAGGAACTCGACCAGACGGTTGGCACCGTGCTTCATGCGCGTGAACACCAGCACCTGGTGCCAGTCGTTGCTCTTGATCAGGTGCGCCAGCAGTTCCTTCTTCTGGTCGCGGTCCACCGGGTGGATCTTTTGCGCGATGGTCTCGGCGGTGGTGTTGCGGCGCGCCACCTCGATCACCTGCGGCTTGTTCAGCAGCCGCTCGGCCAGCGTCTTGATCTCGTCCGAGAAGGTGGCCGAGAACAGCAGGCTCTGCTTCTGAGCCGGCACGATGGCCAGCACCTTCTTGATGTCGTGGATGAAGCCCATGTCCAGCATGCGATCGGCCTCGTCCAGCACGAAATACTCGATCTTGCTCAGATCGAGCGTGCCTTGCTGGTGATGGTCGAGCAAACGGCCCGGCGTGGCCACCAGGATGTCGACGCCACGGCGCAGCGCGTCGATCTGCGGGCCCATGCCGACGCCGCCGAACATCACCATCGACTTCAGCGGCAGGTATTTGCCATACACACGCACGCTTTCCTCGACCTGTGCGGCGAGTTCGCGGGTGGGGGTCAGGATCAGGGCGCGGATCGCCGCACGGCCCTTGGCATCACGGGTGGGCTGCCCGGCGGCCAGCTTGTGCAGCAGCGGCAGTGTGAAGCCGGCGGTCTTGCCGGTGCCGGTCTGGGCACCGGCGAGCAGGTCGCCGCCGGAAATGACGGCCGGAATGGCCTGCAGTTGAATCGGGGTGGGTTGTTCGTAGCCTTGCTCGCGCACGGCACGGACGATGGGCTCGGCAAGGCCGAGTTCAGCAAAAGTCATCGGTTGGATTTCGCTCCTGCCAGGGAGCGTCGAGAATCGGCCTGTTGCCGCATTTAAGGGCACCAGTCGTAGGCAGATGTTTCGGAAGGGGTCTGAAACGACAGCGGCGCCGTGACTGGAAGTGGCGCCGCAACCGCTATTGTAGCCTTACTTGCGCTCGCGCCCGGCACGGCCCGGTCGAAAGGCCGGTCGGGGCCGTGCATACGGCACGCTCGGCGCCGCGCTCGGCCGCTCGCCCGGACGTTTGCCGGCGCCCTTCGACAGCCGCCCCGCGTTGCGGCGACAATAGCGCTGTTGCGCGGGCCTGCCGCGCTTTTGCTTTGCGGGCCAGGCCCGCGCTTTCGCTTTTATTCTTCAAGACTCTCCAGGACATCCATGGCTCAATACGTCTACACGATGAACCGCGTGAGCAAGATCGTCCCGCCCAAGCGGCAAATTCTCAAGGACATCTCGCTCAGCTTTTTCCCCGGCGCCAAGATCGGCGTGCTGGGCCTGAACGGTTCCGGCAAATCGACGCTGCTCAAGATCATGGCCGGCCTCGACACTGATATCGAGGGGGAAGCCATCCCGATGCCCGGCATCAAGATCGGCTACCTGCCGCAGGAACCCCAGCTGAATCCCGAGCAGACCGTGCGCCAGGCGGTCGAAGAGGGCATCGGCGGCGTGCTGGCCGCCAAGAAGCGTCTCGACGAGGTGTACGCGGCCTATGCCGAGCCCGATGCCGATTTCGACAAGCTGGCCGCCGAACAGGCCGAACTGGAGGCGATCATCGCCACCTCCGGCAGCGAAAACACCGACCTGCAGCTCGAACTGGCCGCGGATGCGCTGCGCCTGCCGCCCTGGGAAGCCACCATCCAGCACCTGTCGGGCGGCGAGAAGCGCCGCATCGCGCTGTGCCGGCTGCTGCTGAGCAAGCCCGACATGCTGCTGCTCGACGAGCCGACCAACCACCTGGACGCCGAGTCGGTCGAGTGGCTCGAGCAGTTCCTGGCCCGCTTCCCGGGCACCGTGGTGGGCATCACCCACGACCGCTACTTCCTCGACAACGCGGCCGAGTGGATCCTCGAACTCGACCGCGGCTACGGCATTCCGTACAAGGGCAACTACAGCACCTGGCTGGAGCAGAAGGAAACCCGCCTCGAGCAGGAGCAGCGCTCGGAAGACGCCCGCATGAAGGCGATGAAGAAGGAGCTGGAGTGGGTGCGCCAGAACCCCAAGGGCCGTCAGGCCAAGAGCAAGGCGCGTCTGGCCCGATTCGAGGAACTGAGCGACTTCGAATACCAAAAGCGCAACGAGACGCAGGAAATCTTCATCCCGGTGGCCGACCGCCTGGGCCATGAAGTGATCGAGTTCGTCAACGTGACCAAGAGCTTCGGCGACCGGGTCCTGATCGACGACCTCAGCTTCAAGGTGCCGGCAGGCGCCATCGTCGGCATCATCGGCCCCAATGGCGCCGGCAAGTCGACGCTGTTCCGGATGATTGCCGGCAAGGAGCAGCCCGACAGCGGCGAAGTGAAGATCGGCCCGACGGTCAAGATGGCCTTCGTCGACCAGAGCCGCGACGAACTGCAGGGCGACAAAACCGTCTGGGAAGACGTGTCGGGCGGGCTCGACAACTTTGTGGTCGGCAAGTTCGTGGTGCCGTCGCGCGCTTACATCGGCCGCTTCAACTTCAAGGGCAACGATCAGCAGAAGCTGGTCAAGAACCTGTCGGGCGGTGAGCGGGGCCGCTTGCACCTGGCCAAGACGCTGGCCACCGGCGGTAACGTGCTGATGCTCGACGAGCCGTCCAACGACCTCGACGTCGAAACCCTGCGCGCGCTCGAAGACGCCTTGCTGGAGTTTGCCGGCAGCGTGATGGTGATCTCGCACGACCGCTGGTTCCTCGACCGCATCGCCACCCACATCCTGGCCGCCGAAGGCGATTCGAAGTGGGTGTTCTTCGACGGCAACTACCAGGAATACGAGGCCGACAAGAAGCGCCGCCTCGGCGAAGAGGGCGCACGGCCGAAGCGCATGCGCTACAAGCCGATCGGGCGCTGATCCGGCACCTGCGGCAACAGGGCGGCTTCGGCCGCCCTGTTTGTTTTCGGCCCGCTGCTGGGTCTTGCGCGCCGTCCCTACCCGTCGGTGAGCGGGCATCGCGTTGTACCCGAACCCGCGCCTGCGGGGCACCAAAACCGGCCACTCCCGCGGTTGTCACGCCCACGTCACGCACGTCGCGTGTACTCGCACCACTGACGACTCTCAGGGAGAACCCTTATGCAGCGCAAGACCATCGCCGCACTCGTCTTCGCGGTGCTGGGATGCGGCGCGGCCGGCGCTTACTGGCAAGGCACGGGGCCGGATGACACCCCGCGCGACGCCAGCGCGCCGGCGGTGTGGAGCCTCGCCACCGACTGGGCTCGCGAGGCTTACGCCACCGCACAAGGTGTCGCGGGTGAATGGCAGCAGGCCGAACCGGAGCCCCATGTGTTGCTGCTCACCGGCCTGGGCGTGGTGCTCTGGGTCGCCGCCCGCCGCCGTCCTGAATGACCTGTCGAGCGCGCGCCGAACGTCAAGCTCGCTAGCCCTCGGGTGGCCTCCCGAGTAGGTGGGATTGACCCGCCTTGCGCCGCTGCCGACCATGCCGTGCATCCACTAGGAGGCTGGCATGGCGCACATTCGCCGCAACACCGCATCGCTCGAAACGCTGGCGCCGCAGGCGCGTGCCATCGTCAAACCGCCCCGGCGCCCCCGCATGCCGAGGAGCGCCGAAGGCCTGGTGCATGCGGCGCGTCCCGACACTTTCGATCTGCGCGACCGCGCCTTCATGCCCAGCATCGCAGTGGCGCCGGCCACGTCCTGGTTTCCCAAGCTCGCGCTGCCCATCAAACACCAGGGCACGACCAACGCCTGCACCGGCTTTGCGCTGTCGACGGTGGTCGAGCATTTGCTGAAGAAGTACGGGCGCGAGCGCTCGCCGCGCATCTCGCCCTTCATGCTCTATTCGATGGCGCGCCGCTACGACGAGTTTCCCGGCTCGGTCGAAGACGAGGGCTCGAGCCTGCGCGGAGCGCTCAAAGGCTGGTTCAAGCACGGCGTGTGTGCTGAACCGCTGTGGCCCGCCACACCCGAGATGCCACCGGCCCCCAGCGACCCCGAGCAGGACTGGTGGCTCGACGCGGTGACACGGCCGCTCGGCTCCTATTACCGCGTGGCGGTCGACAGCATCAGCGACATGCACTCGGCGCTCAACGAGGTCGGCATCGTCTATGCGAGCACCAGCTGCCACACCGGCTGGGGCGCCGGTTTTCAGGCGCCGCGCGCCGCCGCGCGGCCCACCTCGTTCCGCGACATGTGGATCATCCCGGCGCCCGACGCCCGGTCGTATGCACCGGGTCACGCGTTCGCGATCGTCGGCTACAACGACGTCGGCTTTCTGGTCCACAACTCGTGGGGCACCGCCTGGGGCACGCACGGTTATGCCCTGCTGCGGTATGAAGACTGGCTCGCCAACGCGATGGACTGCTGGGTCGCACAGCTGGGCGTGGTGACGCACGAGCACCGCGAGGTGTCGCGTGCCACCACCTTGCGCACCAGGGAGGACGGGCGGGTGCTGTTGTCGTCGAGCGAGGTGCTGCGCGACCGGGAGTTGTCGCCCTTCGTGGTCAACGTCGGCAACAACGGCGAGTTGAGCAACGCCGGCGTGTTCCGGACCCAGCCTGACGACATCCGCGCGCTGGTGGATGTGCACCTTGCAGCGGCCCGAGAGCGCTGGGGCCTGCAGGAGCAGCCCATCGACGTCTGCATCTACGCGCACGGCGGCATCGTCAGCGAAGGCGAGGCGGCAGCGGTGGCCGCACGCTGGGTGCCACAGCTCTATGAGCAGCGCATCTTCCCGATCTTTCTGATGTGGGAGACCGATTTCTGGACCACGCTGCTGAACCGCCTTGAAGACGCCGTGAAAGGCGTGCCGCGCCACAGCGGCGGCCTGATGGACAGCGCCAAGCGCTGGTGGAACGAGCGGCTCGAGCGGCTGCTGTCGCGCCCCGGCACCTTGATGTGGGACGAGGTGAAGCAGAACGCTGTCGCCATCAGCAGCGAAGAACGCTCCGGCGCGGTGCTGCTGTACCAGCACTTCAAGCAGTCGGTGCAAAACGGCGGTGTGCGCATGCACCTGGTGGGCCATTCGGCCGGCAGCGTGGTGCACAGCCACCTCGTCGACCGGTTGGTGCGCGAGGGCCTGCAGTTCGAGTCGGTCAGCTTCCTCGCGCCGGGCGTGCGGCTGCAGGATTTCGACCAGCTGGTGCGGCCGCGGCTCGAAGATGGGCAGGTGCGCCGCTACCAGCAGTTTCACCTGCACGATAGGGCCGAGCAGGAGGACGACACCTGCGGGCCCTACCGGCGGTCCATCCTGTACCTGGTGTCGGAATCGTTCGAGGGTGGTCGGACGACACCTTTGCTGGGCATGCAGAAGTACGCTGAGCCTTATCTCGCGGGCCTGCCCAACGTCACGGTCCACGTGGCACCGGGCCCGGTGAGCGCAGCCATCCACCACGGCGCCTTCGACACCGACCCGGCCACGCTCAAGGCGGTGATCGACTTCATCCGGCAGCCGGTGGCGGCGTGACGCCGGCGTTCATGGCCGTCACCTAGGCGCAGGGGCCGCCTCGGATGGCCCGGCGCCGCTCAGGCCCGCCCCGAGGCCGCCCGGGCCTTGTCGAGCCACACCCCCAGGCTGTCGAGCAGGTCCTGCTGGCTGAACGAGCAGCTTTCCTCGGTGAACAGGCTGCCGGATTCCAGCTGCATCAGCAGCGACGCCAACACCTCGCCATAGCGCGGGGGCAGGGCGGTGAGGGTGGAGCCCAGGCTGCGCCAGGTGGACACCAGCTGTGCCACCGGCACTTCGCCGCGCCGGGCGCCGGCCAGGCTGTCGCGCAAGGCGTCGAGGGTCTGTTGCGGATCAGTCATGGCGCGGCTCCAGGCCCGGCTCGGCGGCGGGCGGTTTGGGACGGGTCTCGACGACAACCCGGGCGTTGCGCTGGAAGGTGAAATAGGCCCAGGCCCAATCGGTCATCACCATCAGCCGGTTGCGGAAGCCGATCAGGAAGTAGACGTGCACGAACAGCCAGAACAGCCAGGCGAAAAAGCCGCTGAAGCGCACCTCGCCGATCAGCGGCAGCTCCACCTGTGCGACCGCGGCCTTGCGCCCGATCGTCGCGAGCGACCCGTAGTCGATGTAATGGAAGGGCAGGGTGGGCTCACCGCGCAACCGGCGCAGGATGTTGGCGGCGGCGCGACGGCCCATTTGTTTGGCCGACGGGCTGACCCCGGGCACCGGTGTCGGCTCGCCTTCCCCTTTGGGGTAGCTCTTGGCGGCCGCCAGGTCGCCGACGACGTAGATCTCGGGATGGCCGGCGAGGCTCAGGTCGGGCTCGACGACCACCCGGCCAGCGCGGTCGAGCGTCGCGCCGACGGCCGCCTGCAGCACTTTCCCGAGCGGCGAGGCCGCCACACCGGCGGCCCACACCACCGTGCGCGTGTTCAGGCGGTAGGGCTGCGGCGGGCTGTCGGGCGCGCCGCTGCGGCACTGCGCCGTCACGCCTTGCGGGTCGATCTCGGTCACCCGGCAGCCGGTGTGCACCTCGACGCCCAGGCGTTCGAGCTGACGTTGCGCCTTGGCCGACAGGTCGGCCGGGTAGGCGCCCAGCACACGGTCGGAGCCTTCGATGAGCACCACCCGCGCCTGGCGCGAGTCGATGCGGCGGTATTCGTCGTGCAGCGTGTGATGGGCGATCTCGGCCATCGTGCCGGCCATTTCGACGCCGGTGGGGCCGCCGCCGATCACCGCGAAGGTCAGCCAGTCGTGACGATCTTCAGGATATCGTTCAGCTTGCTCGAAAGCGTTCAACACCCGGTTGCGCAGTTCGAAGGCGTCGGCCAGGGTCTTGAGGCCGGGCGCGACCGGGGCCCAGTCGTCGCGGCCGAAATAGCTGTGGGTCGCGCCGGTGGCGACGATCAGATGGTCGTAGGGAATGCGGGCGCCGTCGCTCAACAGCACCTCGCGCGTCGTGGCGTCCAGCCCTGTGACCTCGCCCTTCAGCACGGTCAGCCGGCCTTTCCGGATTTGTTCGCGCAGGATGTGGCGGATCGGCGCCGAGATGGCGGGCGCGGCCAGCCCTGCGGTCGCTACCTGGTACAGCAGCGGTTGGAACAGATGGTGGTTGGTGCGGTCGATCAGTGTGATTTCGACATCCGCGCGCGCCAGGCGCCGCGTGGCTTCGAGCCCGCCAAAGCCGCAGCCGACGATGACAACACGGGGGCGTGTGGACGAGGAGGCGATCACGGTCGGAATGTCTCTGTTCGATAAGGTGGGGGCAGTCTATCAAGAGTGTCGCGGGGTGCTGGGCCGCAGCATGCGGCAGCGCCGCGGGCGGCTCTTCCTCTACACTGGCACGATGAGTGCCTCACCCGTCGATGCCGATGCCGTGGTCGCCGCGACGCGCCGCTGGGTCGAGCGCGCGGTGATCGGGCTCAACCTGTGCCCGTTCGCCAAGGCGGTCCAGGTCAAACAGCAGATCCGCTATGTGGTGAGCGCCGCGACCGCCACCGACGCGTTGCTGGACGACCTGTGCGCCGAGTTGCAGCATCTCGCCGAGGTCGACCCGCAGCAGACCGACACCACCTTGCTGATCCACCCCGGCGTGTTGCACGACTTCCTGGAGTTCAACGATTTTCTCGGCATCGCCGAGGTGGCGCTGCAACAACTGGGGTTGGAAGGCGTGCTGCAGATCGCCGACTTCCATCCCCAGTACCGCTTCGCCGACAGCGGACCGGACGACGTCGAGAACTGCACCAACCGCTCCCCCTATCCGACGTTGCACCTGCTGCGCGAAAGCAGCATCGACCGCGCGGTGGAGGCCTTTCCAGAGGCGGAGGCCATCTACGAGGCCAACATGCGCACCTTGCGACGCCTCGGGCATGAGGGCTGGGTCCGGTTGATGTCGCAGCCCGACTGAGCGGGCCGGGCGGGTGGTCGGGTGGGCCCGGCGGGTGTGCCGGGTCGCGTAAGCTACTGGACCTCTCCCGCACTTCTCCCGCCGCCGACACTTTTGTTCACCTGAACTTGTTGCTGCTGTGAACTTGCTGATCGACTCCTTCTGGCGCGCCCTGGCCTATTGCCTGCACCCTCGCGTCGTCCTGCTGTCGCTGCTGCCGCTGCTGCTGATCGCCGGCATGGCGTTCGCCCTCGGCTGGTTTTTCTGGGAAGACGCACTGTCCGGGGTGGTCGCGCAACTGCACCAGTGGAAGCTGCTCGATGCCGCCTCACGCTGGCTCGAGACCATGGGCGTCGGGAATCTGCGCGCCGTGATCGCACCGCTGATCGTGGTCGCGCTCGCCGTGCCCTTCATCGTCGTCGCGTCGCTGCTGGCGGTCGGTGTGCTGATGACGCCGGCCATCGTGCGGCTCGTGACGTTGCGACGCTTTCCGGCGCTGGAACGCCGGCATGGCGAACCCTTCTGGCGTTCGCTGGGGTGGAACGTCGGCTCCACGGTGCTGGCGCTGCTGGCGCTGGTGTTGACGATGCCGCTGTGGCTGATCCCGCCTGTCGCGCTGGTGTTGCCGCCGTTGATCTGGGGCTGGCTGGCCTACCGCGTGATGGGATTCGACGCGCTGGCCGAACACGCCACACCCGAAGAGCGGCGCCAGCTGATGCGCCGGCACCGCTGGCCGATGATGGGCATCGGCATCCTCACCGGCTACGCCGGCGCTGCGCCGTCACTGGTGTGGGCAGTCGGCGCCGCGGCTCTGATCCTGGCACCCCTGCTGATCATCGTGTCGATCTGGCTCTACACCCTGGTGTTCGCGTTCTCGTCGCTGTGGTTCGCGCATTACGGCCTGGCGGCGCTGCACGCGCAGCGCCAGCAAGGGCCCGCAGCGCCGCCACGACCCCAGCTCGAGAAGACCGCGCAGCTGCCATCCTCCACCTCCTGACCCCGCCTCAACACACCCGCCATGCAGTTCGGACTCATCATCGTCGGCGACGAAATCCTCTCCGGCAAACGCCAGGACAAGCACCTGCCCAAGGTGATCGAGCTGTTGTCGGCGCGCGGCCTGTCGCTCGCCTGGGCGCGCTACGTCGGCGATGATCCGGCGCGTCTCGAGGCGGCCCTCCAGGAGGCCTTCGCCGGCCCCGAGCCGGTGTTCTCCTGCGGCGGCATCGGCGCCACCCCTGACGACCACACGCGCCAGTGCGCCGCGCGCGCGCTCGGCGTCGAGCTGGCGCTGCATCCGCAGGCCAAGGCGCTGATCCTCGAGCGCATGGCCGACGTGGCGCGCGAGCAAGGTCTGCCGTTCGAGCCCGACCGCGCCGACAACGTGCACCGGCTCAACATGGGCGTGTTCCCGCTCGGCAGCGAGTTGATTCCCAATCCCTACAACAAGATTCCCGGCTTCTCGGTGCGGCGGGTGCACTTCGTGCCGGGCTTCCCGGTCATGGCCTGGCCGATGATCGAATGGGTGCTCGACCACCAATATGCCGAGTGGTGCCACCGACGCGATCACGTCGAGAAATCAGTGGTGGTGTTCGGCTCGATGGAATCGACCCTCACGCCGTTGATGGAGCGGCTGGAGGCCGCCCACGCGCCGGTCAAGGTGTTCAGCCTGCCGAGCGTGGACCATCCCGAGCACGGACGTCACATCGAATTGGGCGTGAAGGGGCCCGCGGCGCAGGTCGAGCAGGCCTACGCGGCCCTGCTCGCCGGCCTGCGCGAACACGATCTCGAGTTGGGCCCCGAATTGGTGCGCTGAGGGCACCAAGTGGGAACCAAAAAGGTGCGTTTAGTGGCACCAAGCAGGTGCCTTCTCCCTCGGGGTGCAGCGGAATAGCGCGAATGTGATGTTTTTCTGCCAAAGTCCGCGTTTCCGCCGGCCGGCGCCGCCTTTTTTGGGGCCCTTCCGGGTGCCGCTTTGGGTCACGCAGCGCCACAAACGGGCACAGTTCCTGCTAAATTCCGCTGCGCTCGACGGCCACCGGCCGGCACGAACAACTTAGCTTGGCGGCCTCAGGGCCGCCAAGTTTCGTCTACCACTCACATAACCGCCCACTAGGAGCACCTGATGGCCAACAAGACCGTCGCCGACGTGATGAAGCTGGTGAAGGAAAACGAAGTCAAGTTCGTCGACTTCCGTTTTACCGACACCCGGGGCAAGGAGCAGCACGTCTCCGTTCCCGTTTCCGCTTTCGATGAAGACAAATTCACGTCGGGTCACGCGTTCGACGGTTCCTCGATTGCCGGCTGGAAGGGTATCGAAGCATCTGACATGCTGCTGATGCCGGACCCCAATACGGCCAACATCGACCCCTTCTTCGAAGAGCCGACGCTGATCCTGACCTGCGACGTCATCGAGCCGGGCGACGGCAAGCCCTACGAGCGCGACCCGCGTTCGCTGGCCAAGCGTGCCGAGGCCTACCTGAAGTCGTCCGGCATCGGCGACGCCGCCTTCTTCGGCCCCGAGCCCGAATTCTTCATCTTCGACAACATCCGCTGGAACGTGGACATGTCGGGCTGCTTCGTGAAGATCGAGTCCGAAGCGGCCGCCTGGAACACGGGCAAGGAATACGAGCACGGCAACTCCGGCTACCGTCCTGCCGTCAAGGGCGGCTACTTCCCGGTGCCCCCGGTCGACTCCGGCCAGGACCTGCGCTCGGAAATGTGCTTGATCCTCGAGTCGATGGGCATCCCGGTCGAAGTGCACCACCACGAAGTGGCGAACGCCGGCCAGATGGAAATCGGCACCAAGTTCAGCACGCTGGTGCAGCGCGCTGACTGGCTGCAGCTGCAGAAGTACATCATCGTCAACGTCGCGCACGCCTACGGCAAGACCGCGACCTTCATGCCCAAGCCCATCGTCGGCGACAACGGCTCCGGCATGCACGTGCACCAGTCGGTCTGGAAGGACGGCAAGAACCTGTTCGCCGGCGACGGCTACGGTGGCCTGAGCGACTTCGCGCTGTACTACATCGGCGGCATCATCAAGCACGCCCGCGCACTGAACGCGATCACCAACCCGACCACCAACAGCTACAAGCGTCTGGTGCCGGGCTTCGAAGCCCCGGTGAAGCTGGCCTACAGCGCCCGCAACCGCTCGGCGTCGATCCGCATTCCGTACGTCGCGAACCCGAAGGGCCGCCGCATCGAAGCGCGCTTCCCGGACCCCCTGGCCAACCCCTACCTGGCCTTCGCCGCGCTGCTGATGGCCGGCCTGGACGGCGTCGAGAACAAGATCCACCCGGGCGAAGCCGCCTCGAAGGACCTGTACCACCTGCCGCCGGAAGAAGACGCGAAGATCCCGACCGTCTGCCACAGCCTGGACCAGGCGCTCGAGTACCTCGACAAGGACCGTGCCTTCCTGACCAAGGGCGGCGTGTTCACCGATGCCTACATCGACGCCTACATCGAACTCAAGATGCAGGAAGTGACGCGCTTCCGCATGACGACCCACCCGGTCGAGTTCGACATGTACTACAGCCTCTGATCGAGGCGGCCGCCCTCCGGGGCGGACTGGCAGGCCGCCCTGCGGCCTACCCCTAAGGGACGGCCTCGCGCCGTCCCTTCGTCGTTTCAGTGCCGCACATCGTGCAGATTTGGCGGCCGGCGGCGTTTTGGCCGATACTCGGCCCTCCTCGCGGCGAACCGACCCCCGGTCCTGCTGTCCAATAGGGCCGCAGGACATCGAGACCCATCCACCATGCGTTGCCTACCCGTTTCCCTGACGCTCGTCTTCTGTGTGCTGACCGCCGCTGCGGTGCAAGCGCAGGGGCAGGTCTATCGTTGCCCGGGCAACAACTTCACCAACTCGATCTCCCCGAAAGACGCCGATGCCCGCGGCTGCAAGGTCGTCGATGGCGGCAACGTCACCATCGTGCAGACCCGTCCGCCAGGCCGGCCCGACGGCAAGGGTGGTGACACCAAGACCGCGTCGGTGCCCGCCTCGGCCGCGCGTCCGGCCGATTCCAAGGTCGACCCGAGCGAGCAACGCGCCCGCGACAGCGACGCCCGCCGCATTCTGGAAGCCGAGCTGCGCAAGGAAGAAGAGCAGTTGGCGGCGCTCCAGAAGGACTACAACAACGGCGAGCCCGAGCGGCGCGGCGATGAGCGCAACTACCAGAAATACCTCGACCGGGTGGCGGAGATGAAAGCCACCATCGCCCGCAAAGAGAGCGACATCGCCTCCATCCGGCGCGAACTCGGCAAGCTGCCCGCGGCGCAGTAACCCACGCCGCCGCGGTTGCCGTGCCGACGCCGAAGTCCCTGTTCGAACGTTTCATCGGGGCCTCGCCCTACGCGGCCTTCGACCACCTGGCCACGATGGTGGCCCTGGTGCACACCGACGGCGCCTGTTTGTTCGTCAACTCCGCGTTCGAGACGGTGCTCGGCCTGTCGCGGCGCAGCATGCTGCGCGGCTCGCTGTTCGAGTGGTTCGTCGAGCCGGAGGTGGTGCGCGATACGGTCGCGGCGGTCGCCCGCAACGACTTTTCGATCAGCCGCTTCGAAGGCCAGCTGCGCCGGCCCGCCTCGCCCGGCGGCGCCAATGGCACCGACGCGCTGCCGGTGCATGTGATCGTCACCCAGACCGACCAGGCCGACCTCGCGCTGGTGGAGCTGGTGGAAATCGAGCAGCAGACGCGCAAGGACCGCGAAGAGCGGGCGCTCGACCAGGCGCAAGCGACCAAAGAGCTGATCCGCAACCTGGCGCACGAGATCAAGAACCCGCTCGGCGGCATCCGGGGCGCAGCCCAGCTGCTGCAGATGGAAGTCGAGTCCAAGGCGCTGACCGAATACACGCAGGTCATCATCCACGAGGCCGACCGCCTGCAGGCGCTGGTCGACCGCCTGCTGGCGCCGCACCGCAAGCCGCATGTGGTGAGCGACGTCAACATCCACGAGGTGTGCGAACGGGTGCGTTCGCTGATCCTGGCCGAGTTCCCGCGCGGCCTGAAGGTGGTGCGCGACTACGACACCTCGATCCCCGAGTTTCGCGGCGACCGCGAGCAGCTGATCCAGGCGGTGCTCAACATCGCTCGTAATGCCGCCGAGGCCCTGCGCGAGCGCATGTCCAACGGCGACGCCTGCCTGCGGTTGAAGACCCGCATCGCCCGCCAAGTGACCTTGGGCAAGCAACGCTATCGTCTGGCATTGGAATTGCATATCGAGGACAACGGACCGGGCGTGCCCGAGGCCATCCGCGATCGCATCTTCTACCCTCTGGTATCAGGACGCGATGGCGGCTCTGGCCTGGGGCTCACGCTGGCGCAGACCTTCGTGCAGCAGCACCATGGCACGATCGAATGCGAGAGCGAACCCGGAAACACGGCCTTCAAGATCCTGATTCCCTTGCCCTGAGTCGAAGTTGTCGAACCCCCGCGGCCTGCCTCGCGAGGTGCGCGGCACTTCCGAGCCCAGGGGAGGGGCTCGGGCGATGACAAGGACTACAGGCGCCGCATGAAACCCATCTGGATCGTTGACGACGACCAATCCATCCGCTTCGTGCTCGAGAAGGCACTGGCGCGCGAAGACCTGCCGGTGCGCAGCTTCACCAACCCCAAGGACGTGCTGGCCGCACTCGACGACCACGACGAGCCCCAGGTGCTCGTGTCGGACATCCGCATGCCGGGCGGGTCGGGCATCGACCTGCTGGCGCATGTGAAGGAGCGCCATCCGGGGCTGCCGGTCATCATCATGACCGCCTACTCCGATCTCGACAGCGCGGTCTCGGCCTTCCAGGGCGGCGCCTTCGAATACCTGCCCAAGCCGTTCGACCTGCCCAAGGCCGTCGAATTGATCCGCCGCGCCGTGGACGAGAGCGTGCGCGAAGAGGTGGGCGACGAGCGCTATGCGCAGGTGCCCGAGATGCTGGGGCAGGCCCCGGCGATGCAGGACGTGTTCCGTGCCATCGGCCGCCTCAGCCAGAGCAACGTGACGGTGCTGATCACCGGCGAGTCGGGGTCGGGCAAGGAGCTGGTGGCCCGGGCGCTGCACAAGCACAGCCCGCGCGCCGCCGGGCCGTTCGTCGCGATCAACACCGCCGCCATTCCCAAAGACCTGCTCGAAAGCGAGTTGTTCGGCCACGAACGCGGCGCCTTCACCGGCGCGCAGACCATGCGCCGCGGCCGTTTCGAGCAGGCCGACGGCGGCACCCTGTTCCTCGATGAAATCGGCGACATGCCGTTCGACCTGCAGACCCGGCTGCTGCGGGTGTTGAGCGACGGCCAGTTCTACCGCGTGGGGGGCCACAACCCGCTGCGCAGCAATGTGCGGGTCATTGCCGCGACGCACCAAAACCTCGAAGAGCGCGTCAAGCTGGGCGCGTTCCGCGAGGACTTGTTCCATCGCTTGAACGTGATCCGGCTGCGGTTGCCGCCGCTGCGCGAGCGCCGCGAGGACATACCCTCGCTGGCGCGCTTCTTCCTTCAAAAGAGTGCCAAGGAACTCGGCGTCGAGGCCAAGCGCATCTCGGAATCGGCGCTGGCGCGCCTGACCGGCTTCGACTACCCCGGCAACGTGCGGCAGCTGGAGAACGTCTGCCACTGGTTGACGGTGATGGCGCCGGCGCAGGTGATCGAAGACAAGGACCTGCCGCCCGAACTGCTGGGTGAGGCCACGATGTCACCCAAGCCGCCGGTCAGTGTCGATGCGCCGGCGGCCATCAGCGCCGCGGTGCCCGTGGCCACCAGCTGGACGCTGCCGCCGACCGACGAACTGGCCGTCGCAGTGCCGGCACCCCAGCCCGCGCCGCTCGGCAACGGCGCCGGGGGCACCTGGTTGCTGGACCTGGAGCGCGAGGCGCGCCATCTGCTCGAAGGCGGCCGCCCCGACGTCTGGGACGCGCTGACGCGGCAGTTCGAGGCCTGTTTGATCCACGCGGCGCTCGAACTCACCCGTGGCCGTCGTATCGAAGCCGCCCACAAGCTCGGCATCGGCCGCAACACCATCACCCGCAAGATCCAGGAACTGGGACTGGACGACTGACCTTGCGCGCGCCGGGGGAGGGGTCAGCCGATCAGCTCGATCACCACCGGCGCATGGTCGCTGGGCCGCTCGTTCTTGCGCGGCAGCTTGTCGATCACACAGGAGGCGACCTGGGGCTTGAGCACGTCGCTGACCAGGATGTGGTCGATGCGCAGGCCTTGGTTACGGCGAAACGCCAGGTTGCGGTAATCCCACCAGGACCAGCTCTTGGGCGGCTGCTCGAACAACCGGAAGGCGTCGTGCAGCCCCAGCGCGAGCAGCTGGCGAAAGTGCTCGCGCTCTTCCGGCGTGCAATGGATCTGGCCGGCCCAGGCCACCGGGTCGTGCACGTCGGCGTCTTCCGGCGCCACGTTGTAGTCGCCCATCAGCAGCAAGCGCGGGTACCGCTGCAGCTCGGCCTTGAGCCACTCGTGCAGCGCTTCCAGCCAGCGCATCTTGTAGGCGAACTTCTCGCTGCCCGGCGCCTGGCCGTTGGGGAAATACGCACCCACCACCCGCAAGCTGCCGACGGTGCCGGCGATCACCCGGGCCTGCGGGTCCTCGAAGCCCGGGATGTTTTTGACCACGTCCGCCGCCGGCTCGCGGCTGAGCAGCGCGACGCCGTTGTAGGTCTTTTGCCCGAACACCTGCGCGAGATAACCGGCCTCGGCCAACTCGGCGACCGGGAATTTGTCGTCGGTCAGCTTGGTTTCCTGCAGCACCACGGTGTCGGGGTGGTGCTCGGCGAGCCAGGCCAGCAGTTGGGGCAGGCGCACGGCCAGGGAATTGACGTTCCAGGTGGCGAGTTTCATGCGGAGGACAAGTTGTTGATTTTGAACCGAGCATGCCCGAAGGCGGCAGGACATCGGCCGGCGTAGCGCCAGGGGGTGAAGCTGGGCCGGGCCCAGACCTCGACACCTGCTGGTGAGTTTTACGCCCCGCCGGCTTTCCGCCGGTAGGTCACGAAGTCGTATTTCCAGCCCTCGGACGACCGGTGCGATTCCCGCGACACCTCGTCGAAGGCATGGCGGTCCCACGCCGGAAAATACGTGTCGCCCTCGAAGTCGGCGTCGATCTCCGTCAGGATCAACTCGTCGACCAGCGGCAGCGCCTCGGCATACACGTGGGCACCGCCGATCACGAACACCTTGGTGGCGTGCTTCAGCAACTCGAGCGCCGCCTGCAACGAGGGCGCCTCCTCGATGCCCGGCGCAGTCCAATGGATGTCGCGCGTCAGCACCACATTGCGGCGCCCGGGCAGCGGCCTGCCGATCGATTCGAAGGTCTTGCGGCCCATCAGCACCGGGCAGCCCAGGGTCACCCGCTTGAAATGCTGCAAATCCTCCGGCAGGTGCCAGATCAGGGTGTTGTCGCGGCCGATCACACCATTGCGCGCCACAGCGGCAATGATGCTCAGTTCAGGCAAGTCGGGCGTGCTCATGGCGCTATTGTGGCGTTGCCGCCGGTTGGAGGTGCGGAGAACGGCGCCGCCGGGAGGCGCCGCGCCGATCAACTGGCATCCGGCGTGCCAATGGCGTGCGCCGGCGCCAGAACCGCGCGGCGGCCGCACAGCCGGCCGCCTGTCGCGCTGCTACGCCGCGGCCGGCGGGCCCGGCGGCCGGCGCGCGTCGTCGCTCAGACCGCCACCGGCGCCTTGATGTGCGGATGGTGCCGGTAGTCGACGATCTCGAAGTCTTCGTATTGATAGTCGAAGATCGACGCCGGCCGGCGCTTGATCTGCAGTTGAGGGTAGGGATAGGGCTCGCGCGACAGCTGCAACTCGACTTGCTCGAAGTGGTTGTTGTAGATGTGGCAGTCGCCGCCCGTCCAGACGAAATCGCCCACCCCCAGGTCGCACTGCTGCGCCACCATGTGGGTCAGCAGCGCATAGCTGGCGATGTTGAACGGCACGCCCAGAAAAATGTCGGCACTGCGCTGGTAGAGCTGGCAGCTCAGCCGGCCTTCCGCGACATAGAACTGGAACAAGGCATGGCAGGGCATCAGCGCCATCTTGGACAGCTCGGCCACGTTCCAGGCGCTGACGATGATGCGGCGCGAGTCCGGGTTGCTCTTGAGCGTCTGGATCACCTCGGCGATCTGGTCGATGTGGCCGCCGTCGGGCGTCGGCCAGGAGCGCCACTGCACACCGTAGACCGGGCCCAGATCACCGTCTTCGCGCGCCCATTCGTCCCAGATCGACACGCCGTGCTCCTGGAGCCAGCGCACGTTGCTGTCGCCGCGCAGAAACCACAGCAGCTCGTACACGATGGACTTGAGGTGCAGCTTCTTGGTCGTGACCATCGGAAAGCCTTCGTTCAGGTCGAAGCGCATCTGATGGCCGAACACGCTGCGCGTGCCGGTGCCGGTGCGGTCGGTCTTCGCAACGCCCTGGGTGTAGACCAGGCGCATGAAGTCTTCGTACTGGCTGCGTACCGGGCGGAGGGTCACGGGAGTCCTGCGGGCAACGTTGGGGAAATGGGATTATCCGACGTTCCGGCGCGCGCCGGCAGCCGGTACGGGACCGACGGGAACCACCGTGTCCGCCAGCGCTACGCCAGCGGCGATTCGGCGTCCGCGCCGTCGGCCTCCGGCACCTCGAACTGCAACGCCGCCAGCCGGGCGTACAGCCCATCGCGCGCCATCAACTCGGCGTGCGAGCCGACCTCGACGATGTGCCCATGCTCCATCACCACGATACGGTCGGCCCGCTGCACCGTCGCCAAACGGTGCGCGATCACCAGCGTGGTGCGGTCACGCATCGCCGCCTCCAGCGCTGCCTGCACCATCCGCTCGCTCTCGGCGTCGAGCGCGCTGGTCGCCTCGTCGAGCAGCAGCAGCGGCGGGTTCTTGAGCATCGCCCGGGCGATGGCGATGCGTTGGCGCTGCCCGCCCGACAGCCGCACGCCGCGCTCACCGAGGAAGGTGCGGTAGCCCTCCGGCAGGGCGCGGATGAAGTCGTCAGCGAAGGCGGCGCGGGCGGCGGCCTCCACCTCGGCGTCGCTGGCGTCGGGGCGGCCGTAGCGGATGTTCTCGAGCGCGTTGGCCGAAAAGATCACGCTGTCCTGCGGCACGATGCCGATGCGCTGGCGCAACGCCTGCAGCGAGGTTTCGCGCACCGGCACGCCGTCGACTTCCACCTGACCGCGCTGCGCGTCGTAGAAACGCAGCAGCAACTGGAACACGGTGCTCTTGCCGGCGCCGCTGGGCCCCACCAGCGCCACCGTCTCGCCCGGCCGCACGTCGAGGCTGAAGTGCTGCAGGGCGGGCGAGGCCGGACGCGATGGATAGCAGAAGCTGACGTCGTGCAAACGCACGGCCGAGCCGGCCGACACCGCCGGCAGCGCCCTGGGCTGGGCGGGCTCCGCAATGCCCGAACGTGTCGCCAGCAACTCCATCAGCCGCTCGGTGGCGCCGGCCGCACGCAGCAGGTCGCCGTAGACCTCGGCCAGCACCGCCACCGAGCTGACCAGCAGGATCACATAGACCACCGTCTGCCCCAGGTGCCCGGCGCTGATGTGGCCGCGCAGTACCGCCTCGGTGCCCTGGTACAAGCCCCACAGCAGCGCGCCGAAGGTGGCGATGATGATGAAGGCCACCAGCACCGAACGCGCGCGGGTGCGCCGCACGGCCGTGGCGAAGGCGCGTTCCGTCGACGTGTCGAAACGAGCCGCCTCGTGCGCCTCCTGGGTGTAGCTCTGCACCACCGGCACCGCGTTCAGCACCTCGGCGGCGATCGCGCTCGAATCGGCCACCCGGTCCTGGCTGGCGCGCGACAGGCTGCGCACGCGCCGCCCGAACCATAGCGACGGCAGCACCACCAGCACCAGAATGCCCAGCACCTGCGTCATCACATAAGGGTTGGTGACGACGAGCATGGCCAGCGCGCCCAGCCCCATCACGGTGTTGCGCAAGCCCATCGACAGGCTGGAGCCGACCACGGTTTGCACCAAGGTGGTGTCGGTCGTGAGGCGCGACAGCACCTCACCGGTCTGCGTGGTCTCGAAGAACTCGGGGCTCTGACCGACGACGTGCCGGTAGACCGCGTTGCGCAAATCCGACGTGATGCGCTCGCCCAGCCAGCTCACCATATAAAAGCGTGCGGCCGAGAACAGCCCCAACGCGATGCCGACGCCGAACAGCATCAGGAAGTGCTCACGCAAGGCCAACAAGCGCTGCCCGGGGTCGGCGCTCACCAGGCCCTGGTCGATCAAGGCCTTCAGGGCGATCGGAAACACCAGCGTGCTGAGCGCCGCGAGCAGCAGAAACACCGCGGCGAGCGCGATCCGGCCGCGGTAAGGGCGCAAGAAGGGCGCCAAGCCGGACAGCGAACGCACCGACCGCGAGCGCGGCCGGGCGGTGGTGGAAGACGATGCGGGCGAGGCCGCGGCGGCAGCGGGGAGGGTGGAAGCCATGGGGACAGCAGCATACGCGTTGCGGCGATCCTGCCTTGACAAACACTGCCTAGGCAACTAATCTGTCGCCATGTCCAAAACACCCCCTCCCGCCGAGTTCTACCGCGCCGAGGCCTACACGGCCGAGGAGAGCGTCGGTTATCTGATGCGGCGGGTGCTGGTCCAGTTGGCGCAGGCGGTCGACAAGCGGCTCGAGCCGCACGGCCTGACCAACGCCCAGTGGGCACCGCTCTACAAGATCCGTTCTTGCCAGGCCACGTCGGTGGCCGAGCTGGCGCGCCAGACGCAGACCGACACCGGCGCCATGACACGGCTGCTCGACCGGCTCGAGGCCAAGGGCTTGTGCAAGCGTGTGCGGTCGACCGAAGACCGTCGCATGGTGCATGTCGAGCTGACGCCGGAAGGCGCGCGCATTGCCGACCAGGTGCCGGGCGTGTTGTCGGAGGTGATGAACGCCCATCTCGCGGGCTTCACACCCGACGAGTTCGAGACCCTGAAGGGCTACTTGCGCCGCATGCTGGCCAACGCCGCGCTGGCCAAGGACGGTGCGGGCGACGGGTGAGGTCGGCGCCTGCACCAGGAGAGTGCCGCGTTCGCGCGCGGATTTTTTTGACTCAAATAATTGCCTAGGCAAATACAGTCGGAGCAAGTTTCATGAAGACTGCTGCACGCCGTGTCGCCGCCCCGCGCCTCGCGACAACCTTGCTACTGGCCCTGACGCTGGCCGGCTGCGCCAACTACTCGGGCATCGAGCCGGCGGCGAAGCCGCTGCGCCCCGAAGCGCTGGGGCTCGCGCCGTCGCCCCAAGAGGCGGCCGCCGCCCCGGCCGCTGTGAGTGGAACCTGGTGGCAAGGTTTCGGCGATACCACGCTCGACCGGCTGGTCGTGCAAGCGCTCGACGGCAGCCCCAACCTGCAGGTGGCCCGCGCGCGTTTGCTGCGCGCCACCGCCGGCGCCGCGGGCGCCGAAGCGGCCGCGGGCCTGCAGGTCAACGGCGCGGCCGACGTGACACGCCAGCACTACACCGAGAACGGCGCGGTGCCGCCCCCGCTGGCCGGCTCGATGCGCACCAGCGGCAGCTTGCAGCTGAGCGCCGGCTGGGAGTTCGACTTCTTCGGCCGCCACGCGGCGGCCTTGCAAGCCGCGTTGGGCGCACAGCGCGCGGCCGAAGCCGACCTGCACGCCGCCCGCGTGCTGCTGGCGGCCAATGTCACGCGGGCCTATGTGCAGCTGGCCCGGCTGGTCGAGCAGCGCGAGGTGGCCGCCCGCACGCTGGCGCAGCGCGAAGAACTGCTGGGCCTGACGCGCCAACGGGTCAGCGCCGGGCTCGACACACTGGTGGAACTGCGCCAGGGCGAAGGGGCCGTGCCCGAAACGCGCCAGCAGATCGAGGCCCTGGACGAACAGATCGCGCTGGCGCGGCATGCCTTGGCCGCGCTCACCGGCCAGGGGCCGAAGGCGCTCGCCACCTTGCAGCCCCGGCTGGCGGCGGTGGCGCTGCTGCCGCTGCCGCGGGCGGTGCCGGTCGACCTGTTGGGCCGCCGTGCCGACGTCGAGGCGGCGCGCTGGCGGGTCGAGGCGGCGAGCCAGGATGTCGCATCGGCCAAGGCGCAGTTCTATCCCAACGTCAACCTGGTCGCCTTCGCCGGCCTGTCCGCCATCGGGCTCGACCGTCTGTTCGACAGCGGTAGCGAGCAATACGGCATCGGCCCGGCGTTGCGCTTGCCGATCTTCGACAGCGGGCGCCTGCGCGCCAACCTGAGCGGCCGCACGGCCGACCTCGACGCCGCCGTCCACAGCTACAACGCGACCGTGCTCGACGCCGTGCGCGATGTCGCCGACCAGCTTGCGTCGGTGCAGTCGGTGGCGCGTCAGCAACGCGAGCAGCAAGCCGCCGCGGCCGCCGCCGAGAGCGCATACGACCTCGCCTTGCAGCGCTACCGGGCCGGCCTCGGCAACTACCTGACGGTGCTGAGCGCCGAGACGCGCTTGCTGGCGCAGCGCCGCGAGACCACCGAACTGAAGGCGCGTGCGCTGGACACCCAGGTGGCGCTGATCCGCGCGCTGGGCGGCGGCTACACGCCGGCCGACACGGCGCCGTCGCAACAGCACGCCGCCCACCACCCACAAATCGAACGCTGAACACCGACCGAGGCCCCTGCCATGAACCCCTCCGAGACCCCCGTCGCCGCCACTTCCCCCCGCCGTGCCCAACGCAAGAAGGCGCTGCTCGCCGTCACCCTTGGTGTGCTGCTGGTGGGCGCCGCCTATGGCGCCTACGGGCTGCTGTTCGGCGGCCAGTACGAAACGACCGACAACGCCTATGTCCAGGGCAACGTGGTGCAGATCACGCCGCAGGTGAGCGGCACGGTGCTGTCGATCGCCGCCGACGACACCGACTACGTGCGCGCCGGCCAGACGCTGGTCACGCTCGATGCGAGCGACGCGCGCGTGGCGCTTGAACAGGCCGAGGCGCAGCTGGCGCAGACGGTGCGCGAAGTGCGCGTGCTGTTCGCCAACAACGGTGCCTTGCAGTCGCAGGTGTCGCTGCGCGAGGCCGACCTTGCACGGGCCCGCAGCGAGCTGGCGCGCGCGCAGGACGACGTGACACGCCGGACCCCGCTCGTGGCCACCGGCGCGGTCGGCAAGGAAGAGTTCAACCATGCCAACGCCCAGTTGAATGCGGCGCGCAGTGCCGTCGCCGCGGCCGAGTCCGCGGTGGCCGCGGCCCGGCAGCAGCTGACCTCCAATCAGTCGCTGACCGACGGCACCAGCGTCGACGCCCATCCCAACGTGCAGCGCGCCGCCGCGCGGGTGCGCGAGGCCTATCTGGCGCTGCGGCGCACCGAGCTGGCCGCGCCGGTGGAAGGTCATGTCGCACGCCGCAGCGTGCAGATCGGCCAGCGGGTGCAGGCCGGCGCGCCGTTGATGTCGGTGGTGCCGCTCAAGCAGGTGTGGGTCGACGCCAACTTCAAGGAAAGCCAGCTGCAGCGTCTGCGCATCGGCCAGCCGGTGACGCTGATCGCCGACGTCTACGGCAGCAAGGTCGAGTACCACGGCAAGGTCGAAGGCCTGGGCGCCGGCACCGGCGCGGCCTTCTCGCTGCTGCCGGCACAAAACGCCACCGGCAACTGGATCAAGGTGGTGCAACGGGTGCCCGTGCGGGTCGCGCTCGACGCGCGTGAACTCGAAGCGCACCCGCTGCGGGTGGGCCTGTCGATGGAGGCCCGGGTCGACGTCGCCGACCAGGGTGGCAAGACCCTGGCCGACGCCCCGCGCCGTCAGCCCACCGCGCAGGCCAGCGGGGGGGACGGGCTGGACCGAGGCGCCGAAGCGGCGGTGCGCAAGATCATCGCCGCCAACCTGGGCACGCCGGGTCGGTCGGCCCGCCACGCCGCCACGGTGGCGGCGCCGGCGGCCGACACCTCCTCCGCGCATGCGGCACGGTCGGCGCAAACATCGTCGGCCCATCTGTGACCATCGGAGCGACCCGATGAGTGCCACCGCTTCTTCCCCCGCCGCCGCTGCACCGCCACCGGCCTTGCCGGCGCGACCCGGGCCGCTGCAGGGCGGCTCGCTCGTGCTCGGCACGCTGGCGCTGTCGCTGGCGACCTTCATGAACGTGCTCGATTCGTCGATCGCCAACGTCTCGCTGCCGGCCATCGCGGGCGATCTGGGCGTGAGCCCGACGCAGGGCACCTGGGTCATCACCAGCTTCGGGGTGGCCAACGCCATCTCGGTGCCGTTGACCGGCTGGCTCACGCAGCGCTTCGGCGCCGTGCGGCTGTTCACCGCCAGCGTGCTGCTGTTCGTGCTGACCTCGTGGCTGTGCGGCTTTGCGCCGACCCTGGAGCTGCTGATCCTGTTCCGCGTGCTGCAGGGGCTGGTGGCCGGGCCGATGATCCCGCTGTCGCAGACCTTGCTGCTGTCGAGCTACCCGCCGCAAAAGGCCGGTATGGCGATGGCGATGTGGGCGATGACGACGCTGGTGGCGCCGGTGATGGGGCCGCTGCTGGGCGGCTGGATCACCGACAACATCTCGTGGCCCTGGATCTTCTACATCAACGTGCCGGTCGGCCTGCTGGCCGCAGGCATCACCTGGAGCATCTACGCCAAGCGCGAGACGCCGACGCGCAAGCTCCCGGTCGACGCGGTCGGCATCGCCTTGCTGGTGCTGTGGGTCGGCGCGCTGCAGATGTTGCTCGACAAGGGCAAGGAACTCGACTGGTTCAGCTCGCACGAGATCGTCGCCTATGCGGTGGTCGCCGTGGTCGGCTTCGCCTTCTTCCTGGCCTGGGAGCTGACCGAGGAACACCCGATCGTCGACCTGCGCCTGTTCGGCCGCCTCAACTTCACGCTCGGCTCGCTGACGCTGGCCGTCGCCTACGGGCTGTTCTTCGGCAACGTGGTGCTGCTGCCGCTGTGGCTGCAGCAGTTCATGGGCTACACCGCCACCGCGGCCGGCATGGCGCTCGCGCCGGTGGGGCTGCTGGCCATCCTGCTGTCGCCGCTGGTCGGCCGTAACGTGCACCGGATCGACCCGCGCGGCCTCGCCACCGTCGCCTTCCTGGGCTTCGGGCTGGTGTTGTGGATGCGCTCGCACTTCACGGTTCAGACCGATCTGCAGCACATCATGGTGCCCACGTTGCTGCAGGGCGCGGCGATGGCGTTCTTCTTCATCCCGCTCAACAGCATCGTGCTGTCGGGCCTGACGCCGGACCGCATCCCGGCCGCCTCGGGCTTGAGCAACTTCGTGCGCATCACCGCGGGCGCGATGGGCACCTCGCTGTCGACCACGCTGTGGGAGAACCGGGCCACGCTGCATCACGCCCATCTGGTCGAGCGCCTGGGCGCTGGCGACCCGGCGTGGCAGGACGCGCTGGGCCGCCTGACCGCCGCGGGGCTGAGCCCGGAGCAGGCGATGGCGCAGATCACCCGGATGATCGACCAGCAGGCCTACACGCGCGCGGCCGACGACATCTTCCTGGCGTCGGCGGTGCTGTTCGTCTCGCTGATCTCGATGTTGTGGCTGACCCGGCGGCGCCAGGGCGGGGCGGCGGCAGTAGACGCGGGCGGGGCGCACTGAATCCTGCTGAGACTCAGAGCGGTTCGATGCTTCTCAGAGTCTCAGCCGGTCGGCGTAGCCGGTCATCTCCAGGTAGCCCTGGCCCACCCGCTGCCCGCGAGCATCGAGCAGTTCGCTCAAGCCCTCCCAGTAGATCGCGCCGGTGGTGGCCCGGCTGTCCAGCTCTTGCGCGTCGAGCAAGGCGCGCACGGTGTAGCGCCCCACAGGCGTCTCCACCTGCCATTCCACCGGGTAGCTCGCCTGCGTGGCGGGGCTCACCCAGCGGCGCCCCGGGCTGAAGCGCACCTCGTCGGGGGCGAAGCTGCGGCGCTCGCCCGTCGGGTCGCGCCAGACGCCGGCGGCCCACAAGGTCGACCCGTCGCGCCGACGCATGCGCGCCGCGCTCAAGGCGCTGCCGTCGTCGAGGTTCATGCCGATCCAGTCCCAGCCGTCCGCGTCCGGGTGCATCACCTCTTCGCTCCATTCGTGGTCGAGCCACGCCTGCCCCTGCACCTCGTGGGTTTGCCGCGCCAGTCGCAGCCGGCCCTGCACGGCGAGCTGCGGTTGCGAGTAGTAGTAGCTCGATTGCTCCGGCAGCGGGCCCTTGCGCGAGTAGCCGGCCTCGCCTTGCAGCAGCAGCGGCTGGCGTTCGCGGATCTGCAGGTCGAGCGCGAAACGCGGGCTGTCGAGCCGTGCCTCGTAGACACTGCCGCCCGGAGGTCCGCGGCGCCGCAACACCCAGTCGCGCAGCCGCACGTCGGTGTCGCCGACGGCCGCCTCCGCCAGGCCGAAGCCGGCGCGTGCGCTGCGCTGCTCGTGCAGCAACCGGCCGGCGCCCAGGTCGGTCAAAGCGGCATGGCCGAGGATCAGCTGCGTGGCCGCGAAGCGGCTGGCCCGGGCCGGCGCGGCCGCATCGACGCGTGAGCGGAAAAAGGTGACCTGAAAGCCGAAGCGGGCCGCGCTCGCCGTTTTCAGCGCGCCCGTCACGTACCACCATTCGGTGCGGTACTCCGGGTGCGAGCCGTAGTCGTGCGGGAAGCGCAGCGGCGTGTTCGGCAGCACCACCGGGCGGCGGGTCGCTCCAGCCGTCGGCAGCCACTGCAGGCCCACCCATCCGGCCAAGGCCCGAAGGCCGTCGCGTCGTCGTATCACCAGTCCTCCTTGACCGCCAGCACCGCGTCGCGGGTCACCGCGGCGCGCCCGGCCCCGTAGGCCGTCAGGCTGCCGGCGACGACCACCGCCAGGCACAGGCCCAGCAAGCGGCCCCAGGGCAGCAGCAGGTCCATGCTCCAGTGGAAGCTTTGCGGGTTGACGACATGCACCAGCACCACGCTGACCAGCAGGCCCAGCGCCAGGCCCAGCACGGCGCCCGCCGCCGTCCACGCTGCGCCTTCGCCGGCCACCACTGCCAGCACCTGGCCGCGCGTGAAGCCCAGGTGCTGCAGCAGGCCGAACTCCTTGCGCCGGGCCAGCACCTGCGCTGAAAAGCTCGCCGCGATTCCGAACAGGCCGATCGCCACGGCCACGGCCTGCAACCAGTAGGTGACCGCGAAGCTGCGGTCGAAGATGCGCAACGAGGTGGCGCGGATCTCACCGGCCGAGGCGAATTCGATCAGCTGCGGATCGGGGCTGAGGCCGCGCACCGCCTGCTGCACGGCGCCCAGCGCCGCTTCGTCGCGGAGCCACAGGGCCAGGTCGTTGACGCGTGCGTCGCCCGTGAGGCGCGTGAAGTCCGCCCGTTCGATCACCACCGACCCGTGCTGCCGCGCGTAGTCGCGCCAGACGCCTCGCACGTGCGCCTCGAGCGGCGTCGCGGCGCCCGGCAGCGGCAGGCGCAACCGGGTGCCGGGGCGGGCGCCGTAAAGGTCGACCATCGCCTCGCTGACATAAACGCTGACGCGACCCGGCTCGGCCGGCACCAGTTCGCCGACCAGCGGCAGGGTCTGCGTGACGTCGCCGAGCCCGCGGGCGATCAGCGCCACGGCGGGCCGCGCCGGGTCGAGCGTCAGGCTGGTGACCCGCAGGCTTTCGACGCGGGCGACTCCTGGCAGGGTCGCGACCGTGTCGACCAGCGGTTGTGGCAGGAACACCGCGTCGGCCGCGGCGCTGCGGGTGGCCGTGCGCACGTACAGGTCGGCTGGCAACACGACGTCGAGCCAACGTGTCACCGAGTCGCGAAAACTCGCCACCATCACGGTGAGGGCCACCGCGAGGCTCAGGCTGGCCACCACCCCCGCGACCGAGACGGTGGCCGACAGCCGCATGCGGCGGGCGCGCTCGTATGCCAACAGGCTCTCGGGCCGGCGTCCGGGCCCCAGGGCCGCCAGCAGCAGGCCGACCACGTCCGGCACGCAGACGATACCGCCGACCAGCAGTGCCGCCACCGACAGGTAGGCGAACACCGGCAGCCCGGCGACCGGCGGCAACGTGGCCAGGCCACCGCCCGCCGCCAGCAAGGCCAGGCCCAGACCGTGCCGCGCCCGGCCTGTTTGTACGTCGCCCAGGCCCTTCAGGGCCTGGGCGGGCAGCAGGCGTTGCGCCTTGCGCGCCGGCAGCCAGCCGCCGAGCAGGGCGGCGGCCAGACCCAGGCCTGCGTACAGCAGTGCCGCGCCAGGCGAGAACAGCAGCCGCGGCGCAACCCCCGGAAAGTAGCCGCCGCCCAGGTCGCCGGCCAGCAGCCGCAGCGCCAGCGCCGCCAACCCGGTGCCCAGCGCCAGCCCGAGCACGCTGCCCAGCAGGCCGAGCAGGGCCGACTCGGCCAACACCAGTCGCAGCCGTTCTGCGGCGCTCAGCCCGAGCACGCCGAGCAGCGCGAACTGCTGCTGGCGCTTGGCGACCGACAGCGACAACACCGAAAACACCAGAAATCCGCCGGTGAACAGGGCCACCAGCGCCAACACCGTGAGGTTGACGCGGTAGGCGCGCGAGACGTTCGAGATGCGCTCGGCCGCCTGCTGCGGTGCCTGGGCCACCACCCCGGGCGGCAGGCCGATCGAGGTCACCACCTGGTCGACCGACGCACCCGGGGCGAGCTGAAGGTCGATGCGCGACAGCCGGCCCAGCCGATCGAAGGCCAATTGGGCGCCGGCGATGTCCATCACGCCGAGGGGCGCCCCGGACGCGGCCACGTCGCCGATGACACGCAGCGTTGCCCATCGCAGCCCGGTCTGCACCTGCAGCCGGTCGCCCGGCGCCACGCCGAGTGCCTGCCGGGCCTGCGGGTTGAGGGCGATCGTGTCGGGGGCGAACAAGTCGAAGCCTTGCTGGTCCTCGGCGATCCGGGGCAGCAGCGCCGGGGACAGGCCGGCGGCCACCAGGGTGTCGAGCCCGACCACTTGCAGCGGCTGGCGGGTGCCGTCGGCCGCACGGGCGTAGGTGTCGACCTCCACCACGGGGCTGGCCTGGCGCACCTCCGGATGCGCGGCCACGCGCCCGTAGAGGGTTTCGTCGAAGCCGGCTTGCGGCCCGCGCAGGCTGAGGTCGGGTTGGCCGTTCACCGAGCGCAGCGCGGCGCTGAACTCGCTCAGGGCCGACTGGTTGATCAGGTGCACCGCAAACGCCAGCGCGACGCCCAGCAGCACCGCCAGCACCGCGGACGCATGGCGCCACGGGTGATGGCGCAGTTCGCGCCAGGAGTACAGGCTCAGCAGTTGGTACAGCGGCGCTGCAGGGGTGCGCTGCGGCGGGGACGGCGGCGTGGGGGCGAGGGCGGTAGAGGGTGGCATCGGGTACGGGCTGGCGGCATGGAGCGGGCGGCACAGGCCGGCGCACCCGGGCGGGCCCCCTTGTTCTAGGGACTTAGGGACGGGACGCGTGAAATTTTCACGCAAACGCCCTGTCCTCGTGTCAACATCTCGTGTTTTCGAGACCGACCTTGGACGCCGACGCCTCCCCCAGCCGCCGCGATCCCAACGCCTTGCGCTGGGAGGCGCTGCGTGCCTGGGTGCTCGAAGCTGGCTTGGCGCGGGCCAACCTGTTCTACACCTGCGGGGTGCTGGCCGCGTCGATGTCCATCAGCGGGGCCATCACCTGGCTGGCCGGCCGCTCCGTCGCCACGGCGCTGGCGGCGACGGCGGTGTGCGTGCTGTCGGTCGCGCCGCTCACTGGCTATGTGGTGCTGAAGCTGCTCTACGAACTGGAACGCTCGCGCCAGACCATCCGCCAGCTGGCCATCACCGACGAGCTGACGGGCAGCTTCAACCGCCGCCACTTCCGCGAGGTGGGCGAGGTCGAGCTGCTGCGGGCGCGGCGTTATGGCACACCGCTGGCGCTGATCCTGATCGACGCCGATCACTTCAAACGCGTCAACGACACCCACGGCCACCAGTGTGGCGACGTGCTGCTGCGTGAGATCTCGCTGGCCTGCCGCGCGACGCTGCGCAGCACCGACCTGCTGGCCCGGCTGGGCGGCGAAGAACTGGCCGTGCTGCTGCCGCAGACCGACCTCGCCGGTGCGCTGGCGATGGCCGAACGCATCCGCCAGGAGGTGGCTCGCCTGGCGCTGGCTTGGCGTGACGAGACGGTCGAGGCCACCATCAGCCTCGGCGTGGCGGCCTTGCGGCCCGAGATGACATCGCTCGACGCGCTGCTGCACGAGGCCGATGTCGCGCTGTACGACGCCAAGCGCAGCGGACGCAACCGCGTCTGCGGTGCCCGCTGGCAGACGGCCGCGGCGGGCGTGGCGGGCTGAGCCAGTTGCTCCTGCGCTATTCGCCGAGCAGTGCATCGGCCGTCAGTCGCAACACCCGGTGCGCCCGTTGTGCCGCGGTGTGCGAATGGGTCACCAGGATGCACGCGGCACCCTGCTGCTCGACCTGCAAGGCCAAGGCCTCCATCACGCGCGCGGCAGTCCCCGGATCGAGGTTGCCCGACGGCTCGTCGGCCAGGATCAGCTGCGGCCGGTGGATCAGCGCGCGGGCTATCGCCACCCGCTGCAACTGGCCGCCCGAGAGTTGCTGCGGCAGCCGCTCGCCCAGGCCCTCCAAACCCACCGCTGCCAGCGCTTGGGTCACCCGCGCGTCGTCCGGCGTGCCGAGCAGCAGCAGCGGCAGGCCGACGTTCTGGGCCACCGACAAATGCGGCAAGACATGGAAGGCCTGGAACACGAAACCGAGGTGGCGCCGGCGGAAGTGCGCTTGCGCGGTCTCGGGCAGCTGTGCAATGGACTGGCCGAGCAGTGTGACCTCGCCGGCGTCGGCGCGGTCCAGCCCCGCGATGCAGTTCAGCAAGGTCGATTTGCCGACCCCCGATTCGCCCACGATGGCGACGAACTCGCCGGGCTCGACCTGCAGCTCGATGCCTCGAAACACCCAGGCGTCGCCGTAGCGCTTGCCCAGCCCCGAGACGCGCAGCACGGGCTGGGTCGGCGCCTCGGCCCCACCACGGCTCATCGGGCCACCTCCATCACCCGCCGCACCACCTGTTCGATCGCATCGGGCGCATCGCACTCGACCACCTGGCGCTGCGGCATCGAGCGCAGCCAGGTCAGCTGGCGCTTGGCCAACTGGCGAGTGGCCGCGATGCCGCGTTCGGGCAGGCTGTCGGGTGCCGCGCTCCCCTCGAGCACCTTCCACGCTTGCCGGTAGCCGACGCAGCGCATCGACGGCAGGCCGTCGTGCAGGTCACCGCGCGCACGCAGATGCCGCACCTCGTCGACCAGCCCGCCGTCCAGCATCTGCTGGAACCGCTCGGCGATGCGCCGGTGCAGCCAGGCCCGGTCGCGCGGTTCGAGCGAGATCAGCGTAGCGGCCTCGGAGGGTGCCGACGGCGCGAGATGCCGCGTGTGGAACGACGACAACGGTTGCCCCGACAGCCGGAACACTTCGAGCGCACGCTGGATGCGCTGGCTGTCGTTGGGCGCCAGCCGTGCGGCCGTGGGCGGGTCGACGCGGGCCAGTTCGGCGTGCAGCGCAGGCCAACCGACCCGGGCGGCTTCGGCATCGAGCTCGGCTCGCAGCTGTGCGTCGGCCGCCGGCAGCGGGTCGATGCCTTCGAGCAGCGCCTTGAAGTAGAGCATCGTGCCGCCCACCAGCAGCGGCAGCCGGCCGCGGCTTCGGATCTGCGCGATCAGGGCGCGCGCGTCGGCGACGAACTGCGCGGCCGAATACGCCTCGGTCGGCTCGATGATGTCGATCAGATGGTGCGGCACCTGCTCGCGCTCGGCCCGGCTGGGCTTGGCGGTGCCGATGTCCATGCCGCGGTAGACCAGCGCCGAGTCCACGCTGACGATCTCCACCGGCAGCCGGTCGGCCACGGCCAGCGCCGCAGCGGTCTTGCCTGACGCGGTCGGGCCGGCCAGACAGACAAAATCGCAACGGTGGCTCATCGGGGAATACGGGGGGCTGCGGCGCGGCGCGGCCCGGTGGCGCGACGACGGCGCGCCTCGGCGAACGACAGGGGATGCATGGGCGCCAGCGTAGCAGAGCCGCAACCGCCGCCGCGCTGCTGCCGGCACAGGAACTGCTGACATCTGAAAACAGTCGCTCACCTTGAGACCTGCCGTCGCACCGGATTTGCTCCCACAATCGCCGCGCAGGCCGGAGCCCATGCCCCCGGCCGGGCGCCGTCGACGTGACGACGGCACGCGACAACGACATACGCCAGAAGGAGTCCCCCTCATGTCCCGCCCCCTGACTCGATACTTCCGCTCCACCGCTTGTGCCGTTGCGCTGTGCATGGGCCTGAGCGCGATGGCGCAGCCGGGCAGCGCGACGCTGGTCACCACCGAGCAGGTGGCGCAGGAGAGCATGGCCGACAGCCACACCGCGGCCGGCGACGCGCAACGCCAGCGTCTGGCCAGCGAACTCGACCGCCCCGAACTGATGGCCCGCCTGCAGGAGTTCGGCGTCACCGCCGAGCAGGCGCGTCAACGGGTGGCCGCCCTGAGCGACGAGGAGGCGGCGACGCTGGTGGCCCAGATCGAACAGGCGCCGGCAGGCGGCGACGTGCTCGGCGTCGCGCTGTTCGTCTTCGTGCTGTTGCTGGTGACCGACATCCTCGGCTTCACCAAGATCTTCCCGTTCACCCGTTCGATCCGCTGACCTCGGACCGAGCAGTACCGACGGACCGACGTGCCGATGAGGCCGACGTCGTGAGGTCATCCACCTGCCGCCTGCCCGATGCACGGCGCCGCCGCTTGCTTGGCGGCGGCGTCGGCATGGCGGGACTGGGTCTGGGGTTGGGCGGCTGCGCCAGCCAGAGCCGGTCGCTGCTGCGGGGGCAGGGCGCGCAGGGGCTGCCACGTCGTGTCGAGCTGAGCCAGACACCGTTTTTTCCGCAAGATCAGCGGTTCCTGTGCGGCCCCGAATCGCTGGCCGCGGTGCTGCACGTGGCCGGCTTCCCGGTGACGCCTGCGCAGCTCGTGCCGCAGGTCTATCTGCCGGGCCGCCAGGGTTCGCTGCAGCTCGAAATGCTGGCGGCGGCCCGCCGTCAAGGTGCGCTGCCCGTGGTGTTGCCACCGCAGCTGCGAGCGCTGTGCGAAGAAGTCGCCGCCGGCAACCCGGTGGTGGTGCTGCAGAACCTGGGGCTGGCGTTCGCGCCGACCTGGCACTACGTGGTGGTGGTTGGCTACGACCTCGATGCCGAGACCGTGCTGCTGCGCTCCGGGCGCGAGGCACGCCAGGCCATGCGGCTGCGCACCTTCGAACACACTTGGGCGCGTGCCCACAGCTGGGCCTTTGCCGCGGTGGCGCCCGGCCGGCTGCCGGCCACCGCCAGCGAGGCGGAGGTGACCCGGGCGCTGGTCGCCTTCGAGCGGGTGGCGCGCCCAGCCCAGGCGACAGAAGCGTATGCCGCGGCGTCACAACGTTGGCCCAACAGCCTGACGCTGGCGCTGGGCCGGGGCAACACGCTGTATGCTGCGGGCCGCAAGGCTGAAGCCGCCGAGGTGTTCGGTGCCGCGGCCCGCCGCCTGCGCCATCCGGCCGCCTGGATCAACCTGGGCGAGGTGGAACTCGAGCTGGGGCACACCGAGCAGGCGCGCGAGGCGGCGCAGCAGGCGCTCACCTTGGGCGGCAAATGGGGGCCGCAGGCCAAGGCCTTGCTGGACAAGGTGAACCAGGTGGCGGGCGAGGCGAAATAGCCGCCGTCCACCTCGGCGCACCCAGCAATCACACATCCCTGGAAACGGGTCGGAACAGGAAGTCGAGATGAAGAAGATCGCTTTGGCGGTGGTGGGCGCCGCGATGATCGGGTTGGGCGGGTTTGTCCTGTTCAAAGGGCTGTCGGTGCCGTCGCAGGAAACCGTGTTCCAGCTCGGCCAGTTCAAGGCCGAAGTGCAGACCGAAAAGCCGGTGCCCGGCTGGGCCGGCGCCATCGCCCTGGCGGGCGGCGCGGTGTTGCTGTTGCTGGCCCTGCGCAAGTAAGCAGCAGGCCACCGCGCGCCGGCCGGTCAGAAGCGTTCGTCGGGCCCCAGGTAGCGCCACTGTCCCGGCGGCAGGTCGCCCAGCACCACACGGCCGATGCGCACGCGCTTCAGGCCCACCACTTTCAAGCCCACTGCTTCGCACATGCGGCGGATCTGGCGCTTCTTGCCTTCGCGCAGCACGAAACGCAGCTGGTCCTCGTTCTGCCACCAGACCTTGGCCGGCAACAAGGGTTTGCCGTCGAGCGACAGCCCGTGGTTGAGACGTTCCAGGTCGGCCGCCGGGAACACCTCGGGCAGCGGGCCCGGGTGAGCGCCGGCCGCTTCGTACTGGACGCGCACCAGATATTCTTTCTCGACCTCGGAGTCCTGGCCGATCAATTGTTTGGCGATGCGGCCGTCCTGCGTCAGCACCAACAGTCCGACCGAATCGATGTCGAGCCGGCCGGCAGGTGCCAGGCCCCGTAGATGCTCGGGGCGGAAGCGCCGGCCCGAGGTGTCACCACGCCAATGGTTGCGCTCGGTCACCAGCACCACCGCTGGCTCGTAGCCGTCTTCGGCCTGGCCGCTCACGTAGCCGATCGGCTTGTGCAGCACCACCGTGACCTGCTCCGCCTGACGGCTGGTGGCGGCCGGGTCGACCGTGATGTGCTGGTCGGGCGTGACGCGTGTGCCGAGTTCGGTGACGCGCTGGCCGTCCACCCACACCCAGCCGCGCGAAATCCATTCATCGGCCTCGCGGCGTGAAGCCAGACCGAGTTCGCTCATGCGTTTGGACAGCCGCGGATGGCCTTCGTCGGCCGGCGTGCGAGCCGCTGGCGGGGCTGCGGGCCGAGCCGGGGGGGTCGAAGGGGCCGGAGGACGAGGGCGGGCGGGCGGCGCGGCCTGGCGGTCGCTCCTGGCGGCACGCGACTGCGGCGCTCGCTCGCGTGGGTCGGGCGAGCCGGCCGCGCGTCCGGTGGAAGGGCGGGGCGGCGGGGCGCTGCGCGTGGCGGGCGGGGGAACGGGCGAGGCCGGCCGGGCCGGCGGCGCCGGCTTGGGGGCGTTCGCCTCGGCCTTCACCGGCGCAGAGGACGCCGAAGGGCGCTTGCGAGGGGCCGAACCGGCGCCTCGCACCGGCGGGCGGTCACGCCGCTGCGGCGCCTGGTCTTTGGCGGCAGCGGGGAGGGAGATCTTGGGGCGCTGGGTCATCCGGGAGCACGGGCGCGAAGGGCAAACCCGGATTGGACCACGAGTGCCGCTCGGCGCGGCGGCGGGGCCGCTGTCGCCCTCAGCCCGGCAGGCCGAACAGCTCGCGCACGGCTTCGCGGTACTGCGCCTGTCCGTCGGCATGCGTGCTGTGGTGGGTGCCGCCCTCGACCAGTACGAAACGCTTCTTGGGCGCACGCACGCGCTCGTACAGGGCGCGCCCCAGCTCGGGCTTGATCAGGTTGTCGTCGCTGCCGTGCACCACCAGCACCGGGGCCTGGACCTCGCCGATGCGCGCGGCCGAGTCGAAACGTTGGGTGATCAGCCAGCCGAGCGGCAGCCAGCCCCAGCGCAGGGTCGCGAACACGTCGGGCACCGACGTGAAGGTGCCTTCCACCATCAGCCCGTCGAGCTGCTGATCGACTTCGGCGGCCAGGCCGACCGCGATGGCGCCGCCCAGCGAATGACCGAAGATGTAGCGCCGGCTGCCGGGCTGGCGCGTGGCGATCCAATCCCACGCGGCGCGGGCGTCCTCGTGGGCTTTCTGCTGCGAGGGCAGGCTCGCGGTGCTGCGGCCGAAGCCGCGGTAGTCGACCGCCAGCACACTGAAGCCCATCGCCTGCATGCGGCGCATACGCGCCGCCGTGGCGTTGCCGGCCACGCCCCAGCGGGCACCGTGCAGATACAGCAGCACCGGGGCGTCGCGACGACTGTGTTCCAGCCACAACGCGTGCAGGCGCACCTGCTCGCCGGTGGCTTGCGAGTGGAAGCCGATCCACACGTCCTGCATGCCCTCGATGCCGTCCACCCCCGCCCGCACGGCCGAGTTCATCGGCTGGAAGATCCAGCGCCGTTGCTGCGTGTCGAGTGCGCTGCATCCGGCCATCAGCACGATGAACGACAGGAGGACCGGGGCGAGACGCCACCGCAGGGCGACAGTGAAATTCATGCGCCAGTGATCGGCACTGGCGGCGCAAAGTTCAGGGGGTGGGCACCGTCATCTCGCGCTCGTGCGCACCTTGTCACGCAAGTCGCGCGTGAGCGGCGACAACCGCGTAACGGATGTTGCCGGTCTCCCTGCGCCGCAGCGCCGGGGCCGGGCCACGCCTCAGCGGCCGCGCATGAACAAGGCGTCGAGTTCCCGCAGCGACAGCTGCCGCCAGGTGGGCCGGCCGTGGTTGCACTGGTCGGAGCGTTCGGTGCGCTCCATGTCGCGCAGCAGCGCGTTCATCTCATCCAGAGTGAGGCGACGGTGGGCCCGCACCGCCCCATGGCAGGCCATGGTCGCGAGCAGCTCGTGCTGGGCGCGCTGGATCACGTTGCTGGCGTCGTACTGCGACAGCTCGGCCAACACGCTGCGCGCCAGCTCCACCACATCGGCGCTCGCCAGGGCGGCCGGTCGCGACCGGATGGCCAGCGTGCCAGGCGACAGCGGTGTGATCTCGAGGCCCAGGGTCGACAGGGCTTCCCGCTGTGCTTCTGCGGTGGCCACTTCCTGGGCGGTCGCTGCGAAGGTGGCCGGGATCAGCAGCGGTTGGGCCTCGAGGCGTTGAGCCGCGAGGTTGGACTTGAGCTGTTCATAGACGATGCGCTCGTGGGCCGCGTGCATGTCGACGATGACCAGGCCTTGTGCGTTTTCGGCCAGGATGTAGATGCCGCCGATCTGCGCCACCGCACGTCCCAGCGGCCAGGCTTCGGCTTCGCCGGCCCGCGCGGGCAGCGGCTCGGGCGCGGTTGTGTCCGTCATCCCTTGCGAGGGCGGCAGCGCTGTGGCCGGGGTGTCGGCGGGCAGGGCCGGGGACCACCTCGGCGCCGGCTCTTGTGCATACAGCAGCGCCGCATCGCGCAGCGCAAGATGGCCTTGCACCTGCGGGCGGGTCCAGCCGCTCGAAGGCCATGCGGCCGCCGGCGTGCCGGCTCCGGCATCGGCACCGGTCGTCGGACGCAGCAACGAGGGCCCGGTCGCCTCGGGTTGACCGGCGCGTGGCAAGGCGAGGGCGTCGTCGACCGCATGCCGCACCGCCTGGTGCACCTCGCGCGAATCGCGAAAACGCACTTCGATCTTGGTCGGGTGTACGTTCACATCGACACGCTCGGGCGAGATCTCGACGAACAGCACATAGGTGGGCTGGCGCGAACCGTGCAACACGTCTTCATAGGCCGATCGCACGCCGTGGGCCAGCAGCTTGTCGCGCACGTAGCGGCCATTGACATAGCAGTACTGCTGGTCGGCACGGGCGCGCGCGGCATCGGGCACGCCGGCACGGCCGCGCACGGACAAGGGGCCGATGTGGGCCTCGACCGCGCGGCTGGCGGCCAGGAAGTCCTCGCCCAGCACGTCCTTGATGCGCTGCTCGGCGGTGCCCTTGCGCCATTGTTCGACCAGCTTGCCTTCGTGCCACACGGCAAAGGCCACATCAGGCCGCGCCAGCGCGTGGCGTCGCACCGCTTCGATGCAATGGGCCAACTCGGTGGCGTCGGTCTTCAGGAACTTGCGGCGGGCCGGCGTGCTGAAGAACAACTCGCGCACTTCGACGCTGGTGCCCACTGCACGGGCCGCCGGCGCCAGCTCGCCCGAGCGCGCATCGAGCCGGAAGGCATGCGGGCCGTCGGCGGTGCGGCTCAGCAGCGAGACATCGGCAATCGATGCGATGGCGGCCAAGGCCTCGCCGCGAAAGCCCATCGTCGAGACCGCCTCGAGATCGGGCAGCGACGCGATCTTGCTCGTTGCGTGCCGGCGCAACGCCAACGGCAACTCGTCGGCCGGGATGCCGGCGCCGTTGTCTTCGACGACGATGGAGCGCACGCCGCCGGCCAGCAGTTTCAGCGTCACTTCAGTGGCGCCGGCGTCGAGCGCGTTGTCGACCAGCTCGCGCACCACCGAGGCCGGACGTTCGACCACCTCGCCGGCCGCGATCTGGCTGATCAGTTCGTCGGGCAGCTCGCGGATCGGACGGCGGGGCACAGCGGTCGGGACGGCACTCATGGGCGAGATTCTAGGTCGATCCCTCTCGACGGCCGGCCCGCTGTCGCGGCACCGCGAAGGTGCATCGTGCGATGGGGTCGCCGTGCCCCTCGGCGGCCGGGCGGCGCGCGCGATGCAACACGGACTTACTTCTGTCGCCTGCGCCACGAGATAATCGTGCGATGGAACTTGTGACCTTTCTCATCGACTTCATCCTCCACGTCGACCAGCATCTGGCGGAGTTCGTGCAGAACTACGGCCCCTGGGTCTATGCCCTGCTGTTCGCGATCGTCTTCGTCGAGACGGGCTTGGTCGTGATGCCGTTTCTGCCGGGCGATTCGCTGCTGTTCGTGGTCGGCGCGCTGTGCGGTGCCGGAGCGATGAGCTTGCCGCTGGCGATGGGCTTGCTGCTGGTCGCCGCCATCGCAGGCGATCAGCTCAACTACAGCATCGGCCGCTACTTCGGGCCCAAGGTGTTCCGCTGGGAGCAATCACGCTTCTTCAACAAGCAGGCCTTCAACGCCGCGCATGCCTTCTACGAGCGTTACGGCGGCGTCACCATCATCCTGGCGCGCTTCATGCCCTTCATCCGCACCTTCGCGCCCTTCGTGGCCGGTGTCGCCGAAATGAGCCGGGCCAAGTTCACGTTCTTCAACGTGACCGGGGCGGTGCTGTGGGTGGGGGGTTTGACGCTGGCGGGTTATCTGTTCGGCAACATCCCGCTGGTGCAGCAACATCTGTCGAAGATCATCTGGGCGCTGATCCTGGTGCCTGGGCTGATCGCGCTGTTCGGCGCCTGGAAGGCTCGCCGCAGCGCGGCGGCCGTCTGACACGCGCCCGCCAGGACGCGGCCGCCGGTGCCGCGCGCGGCACCGGCGGGCAGATCGACCGGCCTCAGAGTTGCCGGTTGCGGGCGAGCGGCGGGTTCTTCGAGAAGTAGCGCTTGATGCCCGACATCAGCGCGGCGACCAAGTCATCCTGGTATGCCGCGCTGCGCAGCTTGGCTTCTTCCTCCGGGTTCGAGATGAAGGCGGTCTCGACCAGGATGGACGGGATGTCCGGCGCCTTCAACACCGCGAAGCTGGCCTGTTCGACCTTGCGCTTGTGCAGCCGGCCGACACGGCCGATCTGGCCCAGCACTTCGCTGCCGGCCCGCAGGCTGTCGTTGATCTGCGCGGTGGTCGACATGTCGAGCAGCGCGCGCATCACGTGGGCGTCGCCGTGTTTGACGTTCACACCGCCGACCAGGTCGGCCGCGTTTTCCTTCTTGGCCAGCCAACGCGCGGCAGTGCTGGTGGCGCCGCGTTCGGACAGCGCGAACACCGACGCACCGCGCGCCTGTGGCGTGATGAAGGCGTCGGCGTGGATGGAGATGAACAGGTCGGCCTGCACCCGGCGCGCCTTTTCGACGCGCTGCTGCAGCGGCACGAAGAAGTCGGTGTCGCGCGTCAGCATCGCGCGCATGTTGGGGATCGCGTTGATGCGGTCGCGCAGCTTGTGGGCGATCTGCAGCACCACGTCCTTTTCCTTCAGGCCGCTCGGGCCGA